>CAWHUZ010000008.1:0-194889 GCA_963832685.1 uncultured beta proteobacterium | reverse complement strand
CGAATCCGACGTCGAGCCCAACAGCGTGGTCGCCTTGCTGCAGCGCGGCTGGCGCCTGCACGAGCGGGTTGTGCGTCCGGCCCTGGTCAGCGTGGCCAAGCCGCGCCCCGCAAACGACGCTTGAAAAGCCGCCGTATAAACCCCATCTACAACATCGGCTTAGCAATCATTCGGACCGCACCCAGACAGGGATACTGATATGGCAAAGATCATCGGCATCGACCTCGGCACCACCAACTCGTGCGTCGCGATCATGGAGGGCGGCAAGCCCAAGGTGATCGAGAACTCGGAAGGCGCGCGCACCACGCCGTCCATCGTCGCGTACACGGAAGAGAACGAGATCCTGACCGGTGCGCCGGCCAAGCGCCAGGCGGTGACGAACGCCAAGAACACGCTGTACGCGGTCAAGCGCCTGATCGGCCGCCGCTTCGAGGAAAAGGAAGTGCAGAAGGACATCGGCCTGATGCCCTTCAAGATCGTCAAGGCCGACAACGGCGACGCCTGGGTCGAGGTGCGGGGCAAGAAAATCGCCTCGCAGCAGGTTTCGGCCGAGGTGCTGCGCAAGATGAAGCGCACCGCCGAGGACTATCTCGGCGAGGCGGTGACCGAAGCGGTCATCACCGTGCCGGCCTACTTCAACGACTCGCAGCGCCAGGCGACCAAGGACGCCGGCCGCATCGCCGGCCTCGACGTCAAGCGCATCATCAACGAGCCCACCGCCGCGGCGCTCGCCTACGGCCTCGACAAGCAGGGCAAGAAAGACAGCAAGATCGCGGTGTTCGACCTCGGCGGCGGCACCTTCGACATCTCGATCATCGAGATCGCGGACGTCGACGGCGAGAAGCAGTTCGAGGTGCTTTCGACCAACGGCGACACCTTCCTCGGCGGCGAGGACTTCGACCAGCGCCTGATCGATTACATCGTGACCGAGTTCAAGAAGGACCAGGGCGTCGACCTGTCGAAGGACGTGCTCGCGCTGCAGCGGCTCAAGGAAACCGCCGAGAAGGCGAAGATCGAGCTTTCCTCGTCGCAGCAGACCGAGATCAACCTGCCGTACATCACGGCCGACGCCTCGGGTCCCAAGCACCTGACGATGAAGATCACCCGCGCCAAGTTCGAGTCGCTGGTGGACGAGCTGATCCAGCGCACCATCGAGCCCTGCCGCATCGCGGTCAAGGACGCGGGGGTGAAGGTTTCCGAGATCGACGACGTGATCCTGGTCGGCGGTATGACGCGCATGCCGAAGGTGCAGGACAAGGTACGCGAATTCTTCGGCAAGGAGCCGAGGAAGGACGTCAACCCCGACGAGGCGGTCGCGGTCGGCGCCGCGATCCAGGCCGGCGTGCTCAAGGGCGACGTCAAGGATGTTTTGCTGCTCGACGTCACTCCGCTGTCGCTCGGCATCGAGACGCTCGGTGGCGTGATGACCAAGCTGATCAACAAGAACACCACGGTTCCGACCAAGGCGAACCAGGTGTTCTCGACTGCGGACGACAATCAGACCGCGGTCACGATCCACGTGCTTCAGGGCGAACGCGACGTCGCTTCGGGCAACAAGAGCCTGGGCCAGTTCAACCTGACCGACATTGCGCCCGCGCCGCGCGGCTTGCCGCAGATCGAGGTCACCTTCGACATCGACGCCAACGGCATCCTGCACGTCTCGGCCAAGGACAAGGCGACCGGTAAGGAAGCCAAGATCAAGATCCAGGCCAGCTCCGGGCTGAACGAAGACGAGATCCAGCGCATGGTGAAGGACGCCGAAGTGCACGCCGAGGAAGACAAGAAGGCGCTCGAGCTCGTCAACGCGCGCAACCAGTGCGAGGCGCTGGTACACTCGGTCAAGAAATCGCTCGCCGACTACGGCGACAAGCTCGACGGCGGCGAGAAGGAAAAGATCGAAGCCGCGCTGAAGGAAGCCGAGGAAGCGGTCAAGTCAGGCGACAAGACGCAGATCGAGGCCAAGTCGCAGGCGCTGGCACAGGCGTCGCAGAAGCTCGGCGAGAAGATGTATGCCGACGCGCAGGCGGCGCAGGGCGCAGCGGAAGCGGGCGGCGAGCAGGCGCAAGGCGAGAAGAAGGACGACAGCAACGTCGTCGACGCGGAGTTCACCGAAGTCAAGGACAAGAAGGCCGGCTGAGCATCGGCCGCGGTTAAGCGCAGACGGGCGGCGGCGCAAGCCTGCCGCCCGTTCGGCGTCTGGGAAGGGAAATGGCGAAACGCGACTACTACGAAGTCCTCGGCGTCAACCGCGACGCAAGCGAAGAAGAGATCAAGAAGGCCTACCGCAGGCTCGCCATGAAGTGGCACCCGGACAGAAATCCGGACAATCCGAAGGCCGAGGAACACTTCAAGGAAGCCAACGAGGCCTACGAGATCCTGACCAGCGCCGAGAAGCGCGCCGCCTACGACCAGTTCGGGCACGCGGGCGTTCATCCGCAGGGCGGCGCGGGCGGCCCAGCCGGATTCGGCGACATCTTCAGCGATATCTTCGGCGAGATCTTCGGCGGCCAGCGCGGCGGGCGCTCCACCGTGTACCGCGGCGCGGACCTGCGCTACAACCTGCAGATCACGCTCGAGCAGGCGGCGCACGGGTTCGAGACCAAGATCCGCATTCCCGGCGTTGCCGAGTGCGAAACCTGCGGCGGCAGCGGCGCGCGCAAGGGCACCCAGGCCCAGACCTGCCCCACCTGCCACGGCGCGGGCCAGGTTCGCATCTCGCAGGGCCCGTTCTCGATCGCGCAGACCTGCCCGCGCTGCCACGGCAGCGGCAAGATCATTCCGCATCCCTGCGGCACCTGCGGCGGTTCGGGCCGCGTCAAGCTGCAGAAAACCCTGTCGGTGAAGATCCCGGCAGGCGTCGACGAAGGCGACCGCGTGCGCCTGTCGGGCGAAGGCGAGCCCGGCGTGAACGGCGGTCCGGCGGGCGACCTTTACGTCCAGGTCCAGATCAAGCAGCACCCGGTGTTCCAGCGCGATCACGACGACCTGCACTGCGAGATGCCGGTCTCGTTCGCCGCCGCGGCACTCGGGGGCGAGATCGAGATTCCCACGCTCGACGGGTCCGCCCGGATTAAGGTCCCCTCGGAAACGCAGAGCGGCAAGGTGTTTCGCCTGCGCGGCAAAGGCATCGTCGGCGTGCGCAGCCGCACGGCCGGAGACCTGTTCTGCCACGTCGTGGTGGAGACGCCGGTCAAGCTCACCGAGCGTCAAAAAGAGCTCTTGCGCGAGTTCGAGTCGATCAGCCTGGAAGATTCGGCGCGCCACAATCCCCGCAGCAAGTCCTGGCTGGAGAAGGTGAAGGAGTTCTTCGAAGGCTAAAAATGCCGACCGCTGCCAGATGATTCTCTTTTGCTGGGAATACGGCGGCGGACTCGGGCATCTCGCGCGCTTTCTCCCGGTCGCGCGCAAGCTCGCGGCGCAGGGCATCGACGTGGCGTGGGCGGTGCGCGACCTGGCGCGTGTCCACGAGGCCTTTTCTCCCGCCGAGTTCACCCTCTGGCAGGCACCGACCTGGCTGCACCAGACGCGCGGCCTGCCGGAACCGCCGGTCAGCTACCCCGATCTGCTGCTGCGCAACGGCTACCTGGAGCCCGGATATCTCGAGGGCATCGTGCGCGGATGGCGCAGCCTGATCGAGCAGTTGACGCCGCGCGTCTTGGTGGCGGATTACGCGCCCGGCGCGATGCTAGCGGCGCGCGGCAGGGACGTGCGTGTTGCGACCATCGGGACCGGATTCTTCATCCCGCCGGCGCTCTCGCCCATGCCCAGTTTCTTCCCTCGCGCGGCCGGCCTCGAGGCGCGTCTGGCCGACGCCGAAGCACGCGTGCTGGCGAACGCGAATGCGGTGCTCGGCGCGCTGGGGGACGCTCCGTTGCAACGCCTTGCAGACCTGTTCCGGGTGAACGAGCAGTTCCTGACCACCGTGCCGGAGCTTGACCACTACCGCGCACGCCCCGAGGCGCGCTACTGGGGCGTGCTCGCCGATTCCCTGCGGCGGGATTCGCGCGCCGACTGGCCGGCCGGCGACGCGGCGCGCGTACTGGTTTACCTCGATGGGATGCACGCATGGCTGCCCGCCGCCCTCGACGCGATCGACGCGCTCGGGCTGCGCGCGCTTGTCTACGCGCCCGGTATTTCACAACTCGAGCGCGACCGCCGCCCCGCGGCGCGCTTTTCCTTCGCCGCAGCGCCGCTCGACATCGCGACCGCGGCGGCGCAATGCGACGCGGCGCTGCTCGCGGCGGGCCACGGCTCTGTCGCCATGGTGTTGCGCGCGGGCAAACCCATGGTCCTGCTGCCCGCCCACGCCGAGCAGGCGGTGACGGCGCGCAACGCGTTCGACCTCGGCGTCGCGGTCACGCCCGGCGACGGCCCGCCGGATTCCGTGCGCCTGCGCGCCGCGCTGGACGCAGCGATAAAGGACCCGGCCCCGCGGCGCCGTGCGCAGGCATTTGCGGACCGCTACGCCGGCGACGACCCGGAGGCCGTCAGTGCGCGCATCGCGGCGCGCATCGCCGAGCTCGCGGGCTGACTCGGCCGCCCCGTATTTCCTCTGGTGTTAGACTCGTTCCCGTCTCGCAAAGGGGGGTGGGAAGATGATAGGGATACCGCGCGCCGCCGCTCGGATTTCTTTAATCCTCGGGCTGGCGATGGCCGCCCTGAGCCTGACTGCGCTCGCCGACCAGGCGCTCGATCGAGCCAAGCAATTGCTCGCCCAAAAGCAGCCGTCGCAGGCCTACGAGCTGCTGCTGCCGCTCGAGGCCCAGCGCGCCGGCGATCCAGAATTCGACTACCTGCTGGGGATCGCGGCGCTCGATTCCGGCCACGGAGAGCGGGCGGTGTTCGCGCTCGAGAGGGTGCTCGCGGTGCAGCCCGATAATGCGCTTGCGCGCGCGGAGATCGCGCGCGCCTACTTGTTCGTCGGCGAGAAGGACACCGCGCGGCGCGAGTTCGAGAACGTCAAGCGCCAGCCGATTCCGGCCGAGGCAAGGGCCACGATCGACCGCTACCTGTCGGCGATCACGGCAGCGGAAACGACCCAGGTTCAGGGTTACGTCGAGCTGGGGTTGGGCTCGGACAGCAACGTGAACAGCGCGACCGCCAATTCGCAGATCGCCCTGCCCGCTTTCGGCGGGCTGATTGCGACCTTGAACTCTGCGGCGACGAGCAAGAGCGACAGCTTCGCCAGCGTGGCGGGCGGAATCAACTTCACCCGCAAGCTGGGCGATCGCTGGGCCGTGGTCGGAAGCGTCGCGGGCAACGGAAAATTCAACCGCAACGAGGACCAGTTCGATACCGACACGATCGAAGGCAACCTCGGCGCGCGCTGGGCAGTGGACACCGACGCGCTGACCCTCGCGGCTCAGATGCAGAGTTTCGAACTGGACAATTCCCGCTACCGCGATTCGCGCGGCCTGATCGCGCAATGGCAGCACAACCTCGACGAGCGGCGCCAGCTTACCGGCTATGTGCAGTACGCCCAGCTGCGCTATCCCACTCAGCAGATCCGCGACGCCAACCGCGGCATCGTCGGCGCTGCCTGGGCGCAGGCGTTCTCGGGCGGGCTCTCGCCAGTGCTCTTTCTCAGCGTCTACGGCGGCGAGGAGTCCGAGCTCGCCGATGGAGTGCCGCACCTGGGGCACAAGCCGGCCGGCCTGCGCATTGGCGGGCAGATCAAACCGGCGCAAGGCTGGACCGTGTTCGGGGGGGTCAACTACGAGGAGCGCCGTTACGGCGGTCCCGAGCCGATCTTCCTCGTCACGCGCAAAGACAAGCAGACCGACGTGCGCCTCGGGGCCAGCTATCTGATGCGCGCGGGAACGACGCTCATCTTGCAAGCCACGCATACGGACAACGAGTCGAATATCGACCTTTACCGCTTCCGCCGCACGGTGGGCACGGTCTCGATCCGTTTCGATTTTTGACAGTCTCGGGGCCAGTAACGTGACATATTTGCTGGTACCGCGGCCCCTGGGGGCGCCTCAACGTCCCGAGGGCCGGCTCGGAATTTGGGGGACGAAATGAACAGGACAGCACCGTTTCGGATGAACAGGAGCGCGCTGACGCTCGCACTCATTTCCGCGGCATTCGCCGGCAACGCCGAGGGCAGTGCCGGCCGCATCGACTTCAGCACAGGCGGCGTCGTCGCGACCCGGCCAAACGGCCAGCAGCGACCTCTGCTCAAGGGCGCCGAGCTCGAAAGCGGCGACACCATCCGCACCAATGACGGCCGGGCACAGATCCGGTTCCCCGATGGCGCCTACGTTTCGCTGCAGCCGAACACCGTGTTCGGAGTCAACGAGTACAAGTACGACGGCAAACCCGACGGCAGCGAGCGCGGCTTCTTCTCGCTCCTCAAGGGCGCCATGCGCGCGGTGACCGGCCTCATCGGCCGCGTCAACCGCAACACCTTCCAGATCACGACCCCGACCGCGACCGTCGGCATCCGCGGCACCGGCGGCCTGATCGCGGTACTTCCTGACGGGTCGACGCTCATCCGCGGCAGCAGCGGCATCTGGTCGCTCAGCAACGCCGCGGGATCGATCGACGTCCCGGCGGGCTCCAGCGGCCTTGCCCCCGCCGATCCGAGCCAGCCGCCGCAGGAAACCAACGGCATCCCCCAAGTCCCGCCCGCGCCGCCCCCCACCTTCATCTACGGCGACGAGCGCACCGACAGCGGCGATCCCATCGTGCCGACGATCGTTCCGATCGTTCCGATCGTTCCGCTGAAGAGCGGCAGCGGGTACGCGACAGCGGTCGTATTCGACAGCTCGGGTTACGGACCACCGTACGTGTTCGCTTCCACACCCGTCGATGCCGTGTTCGACGCGTCCGGCCAGCTGACCGACGTGTCGGCATCGGACGGACAATTCACGCTCCAACCTGGCGGATCGAACGTCGATTTCGGTACTGACGGCATTCTCGCCTGGGGACGCTGGATCGGCGATGTCACGAATCAGGGATGCGATTGCTCCTCGCTCGTGACCTACGATGCGAAACGGGGCCTGCATTACGTGATCGGCATGCCAACCCCGGTGATGCCGACCACCGGAAGCGCGATATTTACCCTGCTCGGTGCCACCAGCCCGACCTATGTCGATGGACGCTCGGCGCCGGGCAGCTTCGCCGGTTCACTCGAAGTCCTGTTCGGCCCGAGTAATCCCACCGTCACAATGGCATTCAGCGTCGCGATGCCGGACGGCAACAAATACCTGTTGAACGGAATGGCGGACAACTATTCCGGAGCGCTGTTCTCGTCCTCGAGCTTGAGCGTCACCGGAGCCGGCGGAAATGCGTGCGCCGGGTCGGGCTGCTTTTCAGACGTCCAGGGATTCTTCTCGGGCGCAAACGCCGCGCGCGCCGGCGTGGCATACCACATCAACGACAGCTACTCCGCAGACATCGTCGGCGCTGCGGCGTTCAAGAACACCGGCGTGCCGGTGCCATAACCGCGGTTGTCGCTGGACGCGGCACTCGAGCGGCTGCGCGCGGGCGACCCGCGCGCGGCGTTGCCGCTTCTCGAAGCGCAAGTCGCTGCCGACGCGTCTGATGCGAGAGGCTGGTTTCTGCTCGGCGCCTGCCGGCATCAGTTGAGCGACGCGGCGGGCGCGCTCGAGGCGTTCGAGCGCTCGCTCACGCTTTCGCCCAATGCCAACGCAATCTACGCCAGCGCCGTCGCGCTCGAGGACCTCGGTCGGCCGGACGACGCGCTCGCGCGCTACGAAACCGCGCTGCAGCGGGCTCCCGCGCACGAAGACGCCCTGCACAATCGCGGTCTGCTTCTGGCCCGGATGGGACGGCTGGGCGAGGCGGAACGCAGCCACCGCGGCTATGCCGGCCTGCATCCGGATTCGCCGCGCGCGCGCGGCGACCTCGCCGAGGTCCTGCTCGCGCTCGGCAGGTACGAGGAAGCACTTACTGAGTTCGATTGGATCATTGCGCGGGTGCCGCGCGATTCACTCGCGTTGCTCAAACGCGGGATCGCGCTCGCCTCGCTGCGGCGTTTCGAGGAGTCGCGCGCGGCGATCGCCGCGGCGCTCTCCGCCGACCGCCCCGCGGTCATGCGCTTCATTCAGTCTGTGGCGCCGCATTCCGAGCCGGAAGCGATGCTGGCGCCCGAGAACATCTTTCTCTGGCGGCGTTACGTCGCGCAGGGCGCGTGCGACTGGAGCGGATGGGAGGACTACCTGGCCGAGTTCCGGCGGGCGATCCGCGACCCGGCGTTGCAGCTCGACCGTGCGCTTGCGTTCACCGCGCTGCATCTGCCGCTCGACGAGGGCGAGCGGTTCCACCTCGCTCGCGCGATCGCTGCCCGCATCGAACGTAAGGTCGTTCCCATGCCGCAGTGTGCGGAACGCACGCACGACCGCATCCGCATCGGGATCGTGTCGCCGGACTTTCGCGCGCACTTGCATGCCTACCTGTTGCTGCCCCTGTTCGAGCTGATCGACCGCGCGCGCTTCGAGGTTTTCGCCTATTCGCTGACTGCGGACGATGGAAGTCCGGTCCGCACCAGGCTGCGCCAGGCCGCGGACCGGTTCCGCGACCTCGCCGGATTCGGCGACCGCGCCGCCGCCGAAGCAATCCGGCGCGACGAGGTCGACATTCTCGTCGATGCGGCAGGCCACGCCGCGGGCGGCCGATTCGAGATTGTCGCGTACCGCCCGGCCGTCCTGCAGGTGCTCTACTTGGTGTTCCCCGCGACGCTCGGGTCGGAGCGGGTGGACTACGCGATCGTCGACAGCGTCGTCGCCCCCCCGGAATCTCAAACGCGCTGGTCGGAAGCGCTCGTGCGTCTGCCCAATACCTACTTTCTCTACGACTTTCGGGAGTCGGCACCGCCGCGCTCCATCGCCAGAGCCGACTACGGCCTGCCAGTGAACGCCGTCGTGTTTTGCGCCAGCCACAAGCCCGAGAAGATCACCCCCGACGCGTTCGACCTGTGGATGCGCGCGCTCACGCGCGTTCCGGGATCCGTTCTGTGGCTGAACGCCTTGCCGCCCGCGGGTATCGAAAATCTGCGACGCGAGGCGGCTGCGCGCGGCGTCGACGCCCGGCGCCTCATTTGCGCGCCCCTCGATCCGCGCGAACGCTACCTCGCCCGTCAGCGGCTCGGCGACCTGCTGCTCGATGCCGTCCATCACGACGCCATATCCACCGCATGCGACGCCCTCGGTGCCGGCCTGCCGGTATTGACCCTCAGGGGCGAGACCTTCGCCTCACGCGCCGGCGAGAGCCTGTTGCGCGCCGCGGGACTACCGGATCTCGTTGCCGCCGATTCCGAGGCCTTCGTACGAGCAGCCACGGACCTCGGCGCCAACCGCGCTGCACTCGGCGCACTGAAGGCCAGGCTGAGCGCAAACCGGTCGAGCGCGCCCCTGTTTGACACGGCCGGCCGCGTTCGCGAGCTCGAAGCCGGGTTCGTTCAAATGTGGCGCCGCCACAAAGCAGGGCTGCCGCCCTCGTCGTTCGATCTGTAAGGGAATAGTTCCGCGCAGCGTCTCGTCCGTTGTGCTTAGATGAAAACTTCTGCAATATGACGGTCGCACCATGAAAACATTGCTGACTCGACTTGCCTGCGCCGGGGTTCTTGGCCTGGCGATGAATGCCGCCTGCGCCCAGCAGGTTCCGGGCGTGACGCCGACCACGATCCTTCTGGGCCAATCCGCGGCCTTCACGGGCCCCGCGCAACAGCTCGGAATCCAGATGCGCGACGGCATGTTGCTCTGGTTCAATCACATCAACGCGCAAGGTGGCGTCCATGGGCGCACCATTCGCCTCACGACTCGCGACGACGGCTACGAATCCGACCGCGCGGCGGAAGACACGCGCAAACTGATCGAAGACGACAGGGTGTTCGCGCTGGTGGGATACGTCGGCACGCCGACCAGCAAGGCGGCGTTGCCGGTCTTCACCAAGGCCAGGGTTCCGTTCGTCGGCCCGTTCACCGGCGCCGAGTTGCTTCGTACGCCCGTCAATCCGTACGTGTTCAACGTGCGCGCGAGCTACTACAACGAGACCGATCAGATCGTCGAGCAGCTTCTCACGACGGGAAACAAGCGCTTTGCGGTGTTCTACCAGAACGACAGCTACGGCCAGGCCGGCCTGACCGGCGTCCAGCTCGCGATCCAGAAGCGCGGCGGCGAGATCGTCGCGACCGGAACGGTCGAGCGCAATACCGTCGACGTGGCCAAGGCCATCAAGGAAATCCTGCCGAAGCGACCCGACGCCGTGATCATGATCAGCGCGTACAAGTCGATCGCCGCGTTCATCAAGCAGGCGAAGAAGGAGGGGTACGACGGCCAGTTCTACAACGTCTCGTTCGTAGGCTCGACGGCGCTCGCCAACGAGCTCGGGAAGGACGGCGTCGGCGTCGCCATCTCGCAGGTGGTGCCTTTCCCCTGGAGCCTCAAAGTGCCGGTCGTAGAGGAGTTCAACGAGCTGGCCAAGAAGGCGAAGGTTGACGTCAACTTCTCCAGCCTCGAAGGCTTCCTGGTGGCCAAGGTCACGGTAGAAGGGCTGCGGCGCGCGGGCAAGACGCTGACGCGGGAAAGATTCACCGACGCGCTGAATTCGATGAACGACGTCGACTTCGGCGGATTCGCGGTGAACTACTCGCCGAAGAATCACAATGGCTCGATGTACGTCGACCTGACGATCATCGGCCGGGATGGCGGATTCAAGGACTGAGCGGCCCGCTCAGCCGCGGCGCCAGGTCGTGCCTTCGGGTCCGTCCTCGAGAATGATGCCGGCTTGCGCCAGCGCCTCGCGCTCGGCGTCCGCCGCGGCGTAGTTGCGCGCCTTCTTGAACTCGGTGCGGCGCGCGATTCGACGCTCTATCTCCGCGTCGTCGAGCCTCGTGCCGGGTCCGGCGCGCAGATAATCCTGCGCATCGCGCTGAAGAATTCCGAGCAGCCCCCCCAGAGCGCGCAGCTGCGGTGCAAGGCCCGTGGCGCCTCGGTTCACTTCGTTCGCCAGATCGAACAGCACGGCAATCGCCTCGGGCGTGCCGAAATCGTCATCCATTGCCGCCTTGAAACGCCTGGCGTGGGACTCGTTCCAGTCCACCGGTGCCGGCGCAACCGCACTTCCTCTCAGCGCGGTATAAAGGCGCGTCAACGCCGCCTTCGCGTCCTGCATGTGCGCGTCCGAGTAGTTCAGCGGACTGCGGTAGTGCGCGCGCACGATGAAGAACCGCACCACTTCGGCGTCGAACGAGGCCAGGATGTCGCGCACGGTGCGAAAATTGCCGAGCGACTTCGACATCTTCTCTTCGTCCACGCGCACGAAACCGTTGTGCATCCAGAAATTCACGAAAGTCTTGCCGCTCGCGCCTTCGGATTGGGCGATTTCGTTCTCGTGGTGGGGAAACTGCAAGTCCTCGCCGCCGCCGTGGATGTCGAAGTGCTCGCCGAGCAGCGCGCAGCTCATGGCCGAACACTCGATATGCCATCCCGGGCGGCCTTCCCCCCAGATCGACAGCCACTTCGGCTCGTCCGGCTTGGAGCGCTTCCAGAGCACGAAGTCGAGAGGGTCCTGCTTCGACGCATCGACCGAGACGCGTTCGCCGGCCCGTAGCTCATCGAGGGACTTGCCAGACAGCTTTCCGTAGCCCGCGAACTTGCGGACCGCGAAATTGACGTCGCCGCCGGTCGCCCGATACGCCAAACCGCGGCGCTCGAGCGTGGCGATCATGTCGAGCATCTGCGGCACGTAGCGGGTCGCCCGCGGCTCGTGGTCCGGCGCCTCGACGCCAAGTGCCGTCGCGTCTTCCTCCATATAGCGGACGAAACGTGCCGTGAGCTCGCCGATGGTCTCGCCGTTCTCTACCGCGCGCCGGATGATCTTGTCGTCGATGTCGGTGATGTTGCGCGCGTAGGTCACGCGATAGTCGCTTTCGCGCAGCCACCTGCGAACGACGTCGAACGCCACCATCACCCGCGCATGTCCCAGATGACAGTAGTCGTAGACCGTCATGCCGCAAACGTACATGCGCACTTCGCCCTCGCGGATCGGCGCGAAAACCTGCTTCTTTCTACCGAGCGTGTTGTAGATCGTGAGCATCGGGCGCCACTGTGCTCGCCGCGTTTCGCCGCCGGCCGAGGGAACTACGCGCAGCGCGGCCATTCAAAACCTCGGGAACCGCACGGTGCGGTGCAAAAAAAGAGTCGTTTGAAGTTGTCGCGAGGCGGGGGTTGGTCTAGAATGCGCTGTTTCGTAGGGCCTTGAAAAGTATAACACAATGGTCTATTTCGTTCGCCGCGGCACGATGTTTCGCCGGTTCTTCCAGGCGCTCCTGCTCGGCGCGGTGGTGGGCGCGTCTTGCGCGCATGCCGACGACATGCAGGAAGCAAACGCGCTGCTCAAGACCGGCCGCTACCCGCAAGCGCTCGAGCACGTCGACAAGGCGATCGCCGCCAAGCCTCAGGATCCGCAGGCGCGCTTCCTCAAGGGGCTCATACTGACCGAGCAGGGCAATACCAAGGAAGCGATCGAAGTGTTCCAGAGGCTTACGAAGGACTATCCGGACCTGCCGGAGCCCTATAACAATCTCGCCGTGATCTACGCCGGGCAAGGAGAGTACGAGAAAGCACGCGCCGCGCTCGAGAAGTCGATCCGGACTCATTCCAGCTATGCAACGGCCTACGAGAACTTGGGCGATGTCTACGCGCGTCTCGCGAGCCAGGCCTACGACAAGGCGTTGCAACTGGACTCGTCCAACTCTACGGCGCAAAACAAGCTGATGCTGGTGCGCAGCCTCGTCGGCGCTGCCCCCGAACCGCGCCCCGCAGCGCAAGGAGGCGGCGCGAAGCCCGTCGCGGTCGCGGCGGCCTCCGCGTCCCCCGCCCCTCCTCCGCCTCCGGCAATGGCAGCGGCGCCAGCGCCGGCGCCGGCCAAGCCCGTGGCGGCCGTCAAACCTCCGGTCGAGGTCGCGGCCGAGCAGCCGGCCGCGCCGGTTTCCGCCTCAACGCGGTCGACGGATCCCCGCGGCGAAGTGCTGGCGGCGGTCGCCGCGTGGGCGAGCGCGTGGTCAAGCCGAAACGTCAACGCCTACCTTTCGCACTACGCGCCGGATTTCAAGACACCGAATGGCGAGCCGCGCAACGCATGGGAGGACCTCCGCCGTCGCCGTGTTGGCGGCCCCGAGCGGATCTCAGTCGAGGTCACGCATCCCAAGGTAGCCCTGGAAGGTGACTCGAAGGCTCACGTCACCTTCCGCCAGATATACCGATCCGACCGCTTCAACGGCACGGGCGACAAGACGCTCGACATGGTGAAAATCGGCGGGCATTGGCTGATCCGGCGGGAGCAGGTAGGCGGCTAATGACGAGGCCCGCATCGCGGCTCGTTCTCGCGCTGTCAATCATCTGCGCGTCATTCCTTCCCAGCGCCAGCCAAGCGGGCTCTCGGGACGCGGAGCTCGAGCACGGACTGTCCGGCGTCATTCAGGCAATCGAAGGCGACCGGCCCGACGTGGCGCTGCGACGCGTCGAGGCACTGATCGCGGCTCACCCGACGTTTCGTCTCGCTCACCTGATCCGCGGTGACTTGCTTCTCGCGCGTACGCGACCTTTGCAAACGTTCGGCGACGTTGCAAAGACGGTTCCGCGCGCGAAGGTCGAGGGACTGCGCGAAGAAGCGCTCGCGCGCCTGCGCGCCCTCCGCACGCGTCACTCCATGGACCGGCTCCCACGCGACGTCCTGCAACTCAATTCCGAGCAGAAGTACGCGATCGTGGTCGACTCGCGCATGTCGCGGCTCTATCTTTTCAGGAACGTCGACGGTCGACCGAAATACGTCGGGGATTACTACGTAACGCTCGGCAAGCGCGGCATGGAAAAGACGCGCGAAGGCGACCAGAAGACCCCCATCGGTGTCTACCATGTCATTGCGAACCTGCCGCGCAAGAAGCTGACCGACTTCTACGGCGCGGGCGCTTTCCCCATCGACTATCCGAATGCGTGGGACAAGTTGATGGGCCGCAATGGCCACGGCATATGGCTGCACGGCACTCCGTCCAATACCTACAGCCGTCCGCCGCGCGCAAGCGATGGTTGCATCGTGCTCGCAAATCCGGACCTCGAGTCGGTGGGGCGCTACGTGCAGATCGGGCTGACGCCGGTCATCATCGCCGACGAGATCCAATGGAGCAGCCCCGCCGCCATCGATGCGGACAGAAAGTCCCTCGCCCAGGCGATCGAAGGCTGGCGCTCCGACTGGGAAAGCCGCGACACGGCGCGTTACCTGAGCCACTATTCAGCGCGCTTCCGCTCCGACCGGCAAGACTTCGCGGTGTGGGCTGCGCGCAAGCGCAAGATCAATTCGAACAAGACATGGATCAAGGTCGGAATTTCGGACTTCGCCATGTTTCGATATCCGCGCGAGCGCGACTTCGCTGTGGTGAGCTTCGCGCAGAACTACCGCTCGAACAACCTTTCGAATGCGATGCGAAAGGTGCAGTACTGGTCGAAGGAAAACGGCAGCTGGAAGATCCTCTACGAGGGCGCCGGCTGAGTCCCACCGGCGCCCGAGATGGCGTCATTCAGCGAAACCACCCATGAAACTTCTCAAGCTCTGGAAATCCCTCCTCGTTCTTTCCGCCGCCGCCTCGTCTGCCGCCGCCGCCGCTCCGCAAATCGACGTGAAGACCAGCCTCGGCACGTTCCGCCTCGAACTGTATCCGTCGAAAGCGCCGAAGACGGTCGCCAACTTCCTGCAGTACGTTCGCGAACACCATTACGATGGCACGATCTTCCACCGGGTTATCGACGGTTTCATGATTCAGGGAGGCGGATTTGATCGAAGCTACGAGCAGAAGCCGACGCGCGCGCCCATCCCGAATGAGGCGCGAGCGGGGGTCGAGGCCGGCCTCAAGAACGTCGCGGGAACGATCGCCATGGCACGTACCGCAAACCCGAACTCCGCGACCGCGCAGTTCTTTGTCAACCTCGCGGACAACGCGTTCCTGAACTGGGGCGACCCGCACGGCGATGGAAACGGCTACGCGGCGTTTGGCAAGGTCGTTTCGGGCTTGGACGTCGTGACCAAGATCGCCAAGACGCCCACGGGGCGCGGCGGACCCTTCGCCAGCGACGTGCCGCGCGACGCGATTGTGATCGAGTCGATGACAATGGTCGACGGCAACTAGCCCGCGGCGTGGGACGCGACCTGCTCATTTCCGACCTGCATCTGTCGGACGAGCGACCGTCCATCACGAGCCTGTTCTTCGAATTCCTGAAAGGCGAGGCAACGCGGTCGCGGACGCTGTATGTCCTGGGAGACCTGTTCGACTACTGGGTCGGCGACGACACGCTGACCGCGCCGGACGACGACTCCCTCGCACGGGATGTCACCGCCGCGCTGCGCACGCTTGCGCGCGCCGGGACAGCGGTGTACGTGATGCAGGGCAACCGCGACTTCCTGCTCGGCCACGAATTCCTTGCTGCCTGCGATGCGCTAGCGCTTGCCGATCCGACGGTCGCGGATATCGGCGGCGTGAAGACCCTGCTCATGCACGGCGACACGTTGTGCACCGACGACGCTGACTACCTGGCCTGGCGCGGCACCGCGCGCTCGGCATCCTGGCAGGCGGACTTTCTCGCGGCGCCGATCTCGGAACGGCGCGCCCGTTCCCGTGCGCTTCGAACCGAGAGCGAGGCCCGCAAGCGAAGCAAGAGCGCGGCCGTCATGGACGTCAATCCCCGCGCAGTGCGCGAGGCGTTGCGCAGTCACGGCGTCACGCGCCTGATCCATGGCCATACCCATCGTCCCGGACATCACGATATCGAGCTGGACGGCAGGCCTTGCGAACGCTGGGTGCTGCCGGACTGGTACCAGGCCGGCGGCTACCTCCGCGCGGAGGACGGCGCGATTCGCTTGTTGGACTTCTCTCCTCCGTCGGGCTAGAGGCCTCGCGCAAGGTCCTCGCGCAGGTCGGCCTGGCTTTCGAGGCCCACTGCGACGCGCACCAGTCCGTCCGTGATCCCCGCCGCGGCGCGCGCTTCGGGCGAAATGCGCCCATGCGTGGTGGTGGCGGGATGCGTGATGGTGGACTTCGTATCGCCGAGGTTGGCGGTGATCGAGATCATTCGCGTGGCGTCGATCAGCTTCCAGGCGGCGGCGCGCCCGCCCGCGAGCTCGAAGGAGACGACTGCGCCGCCCGCGCGCTGCTGCCTCTTGGCCAGCGCATGCTGAGGATGGGACGCCAGCCACGGATAGTGCACGCGCGCAACACCCGGTTGCTCCTCCAGCCAGCGCGCGAGCTCGAGCGCTGAAGCGGACTGCGCGATCATCCTCAGCTCGAGGGTCTCGAGGCCCTTCAGAATGACCCAGGCGTTGAAAGGCGATAAAGACGGGCCGGCGGTGCGCAAGAAACCGAAGATTCCCTCCATGACCAGCTTGCGGGGACCGACGATCGCCCCTCCGAGCACCCTGCCCTGGCCGTCCAGGTACTTGGTCGCGGAATGAATGACCAGATCGGCGCCGAGCGCGAGCGGGCGTTGCAGGGCAGGCGAGCAGAAGCAGTTGTCGACCGCAAGCAGCGCGCCGGCGCGCTTGGCCACAGCGGCGATCGCGGCGATGTCGGAGATCTCGGTTAGCGGGTTTGACGGCGTCTCGAGGAAGAATAGCTTGGTGCGCGGCCGCAGCGCGCGCTCCCACTCCCCTGCGTCCAGAGGCGAAACGAAGCTCGTTTCGACGCCGAAGCGCGCGAGTATCCCTGCGTACAGTTGCACCGTGGCGCCGAACACCGCCTTGGAGCATATGACGTGATCTCCGGCCCTCAACAAAGCCATCGACATGGCCAGGATGGCCGACATTCCGGATGCGGTCGCGACGCACGACTCGCCGCCTTCCATCGCGGCGAGCCGATCCTGCATCATGCTTACGGTGGGATTGGTGAAGCGCGAGTAGATGAAGCCCTCCTCGCCGCCGCTAAACCTCGCAGCCGCCTGCTGCGCGTTGTCGAACACGAAGCTGGAGGTCAGGAACAGCGCCTCCGAGTGCTCCTTGAACTCCGTGCGCGCCTGCCCGGCGCGCACACCCAGTGTGGCAAGCTCGAATGTGTCTTTCATGACCTCACATCCTTCGCTTGCGGGCACAAAAAAACCCGGCTGCGCGAACCGGGTTTGGCGGCACGCTTTAGCAGCATTTTTAACGCGCCCGCAAGCTGTCGTTTCAAATCGGCGCAGGTGCCATGGTACCGCGAACGAAACCCGCCGTAAAGACGGTGTGCGCTCCGCCCCGGCTAGTCCGTCGTGACCAGATTCAGGTCCAGCTGCGCGCCTTCGGCGTCCTCTCCCGAATCGCGCGCCGCGTCACGCCGGGTCTCGATTGCACGCAGGTAGTCGCTCGTGACGTCGCCCGTGATGTATATACCGTCGAAGCAGGAAGTCTCGAAACGCGCGAGCTTGGGGTTGATCTGCTGCACTGCGCCTTTCAGTGCTTCGAGATCCTGGTAAATCAACGCATCCGCGCCGAGCTCGGCGGCAACCTCCTCCTCGCTGCGGTGTGCGGCGATAAGCTCCGCACGAGTAGGCATGTCGATGCCGTACACGTTCGGAAACCGTACTGGCGGCGCCGCCGAAGCAAAGAAGACTTTTCGGGCTCCCGCTTCGCGCGCCATCTGCACGATTTCCCGGCTCGTCGTGCCGCGGACAATGGAATCGTCCACCAGCAGCACATTCTTGCCCTTGAATTCCATCGATATTGCATTCAGCTTCTGCCGCACGGACCTGCGGCGAACCGAGTGCCCTGGCATGATGAAGGTGCGGCCTATGTAGCGATTCTTGACGAAGCCTTCGCGATAGGGAACACCCAAACCGAGCGCCAGCTGCAGCGCGGAGGGACGGCTGGAATCCGGAATCGGAATCACGACGTCGACGTCGAGGTGGTGAAATTCGCGCCGGATCTTCTCGGCCAGCTTCTCGCCCATGGCGAGCCGCGTTTCATACACGGAAGCACCGTCGATCAGCGAATCGGGTCGCGCGAGATAGACGTACTCGAAGATGCATGGATTGAGGCTGGTCCGCGGCGCACACTGCTGGCTGAAGAAGTTTCCGTCTTCGTCTATCAGAACGGCCTCGCCGGGCGCGACGTCGCGCAATACCCTGAAGCCGAGCGAATCGATCGCGACCGACTCCGAGGCGATCATGTATTCCGTGCCGCGTTCCGTTTCCCTGTATCCGATCACTGCAGGGCGGATTCCGTAGGGATCCCTGAACGCGAGCACCCCGTAGCCCGAGATCATCGCGATGACGGCGTACGCGCCGCGGCAGCGCCGGTGGACATTGGACACGGCGGCGAAAATGGTCTGGGGATCCAGCCGCAACTTGACCGAGGTCTTCTCCAGCTCGTGGGCGAGCACGTTGAGCAGTACCTCCGAGTCCGAGTTCGTATTGATGTGCCGAAGGTCCTGTCGGAACATCTCTTCCTTGAGCTGATCGGCATTGGTCAGGTTGCCGTTGTGCCCGAGAACGATCCCGAACGGCGAGTTGACGTAGAGCGGCTGCGCTTCGGCCGAGTTGTGGGCCGAACCTGCGGTCGGGTAACGGCAATGCGCAATTCCCAGGTTTCCCGGCAACGAGCGCATGTTGCGGGTGCGGAACACGTCGCGCACCATGCCATTGCCCTTCTGCATGTGAAACGTCTTGCCTTCGCTGGTAACGATGCCAGCGGCGTCCTGGCCGCGGTGCTGCAGCAGCAGCAGCCCGTCATAGAGCAGCTGATTGACGGGCGAACGCGCGACGATTCCGAGAATGCCACACATGGGGACCGCCTACCGGTGACCGGACCCTAATGATAGCGCAGGCGCGAGGCGAACGATTGCGGCAGCCACGGCCGAAGCGCCAGGGCGGCGCGGGCGAGCGGCGCCCCGCTGAAGGAGTCGCGCCAGTATGGTTGCCTCGGGGCGGTCGTCAGACCCGCCACGAGCGCGAAAGCAAGCGCGATAAGCAGTCCGCGCGCCAACCCGAAGAACGCGCCGAGCAGGCGGTCGAGCCCGCCCAGGCCCGCTGCCTTGACCAATTTTGACAGCAACGCCCCGCACAGAGTCGCAACGACGAGCGCGGCAATGAAGACGCCCATGAAAGCCGTCAGCAGGCGCAGCTCCAGCGTGGGAATCGCGTGCGGCAAGACGCCCGCAAGCGGTGCCGCGAACAGATTTGCGGCGACAAACGCGAGCACCCATCCGCCGATCGAGATGACTTCGCGCACCAGCCCGCGCCACAGGCCCCAGATCACCGAGATCCCGATCACGCCGAGCACGGCGTAGTCCAGCCAAGTCATCAGGACTTGGTGGTGACGTTTCCGGGCTTGAGTCCAAGGCCCTTGAGCTTTGCGTGCGCCTTCTCGGCGGCCTCGCGACTGGCGAATGGCCCTGCGCGCACTCGGGTCACCCGACCCTTATCAGTGGCAATTCGCTCGGTGTAATAGGGGAGCTTTGCGGCTGCCAGGCGGGAAGTGAGTTCCTTCACCCCCTCGGGGTCGGCGAGCGCCGCGACCGGTACGACGTACTCGATACCTGCCAACGCCGCTTCGGCCCGCGCGCGTTCGGCCGCACTGGGATCGGGTGCCGCCTTGTGACTGCCCGTGACCGCCTTGTGCGGCGTCGCCGGAGCTTGCGTCGCAGAGGGCTTGTCGCTCTTGGGCGCAGCCGGCGCGCTGCGCGGCGTTTCGGCCGCGGGCTGAGGCGGAAGCTTGGGCGCGAACTTCGTATCCTCGCTCGGGATGCGCACGTCGACCGACGTAGCGGATTGTCGGGGTTCGGAATCGAACACCATCGGCAACAGGATGACGGCGAGCAATACCAGCGCGATAGCCCCGACCAGGCGCCGGCGCCCGCGACGCTTCAGCGTATTGACGTCCTGCGCCTCAGCCATGGGCGCGTACGCCGTTTCGGCCCGCTTCGAGATACGAAATCACTTCGCCGACCGTGAGAAAGGATCCAAAGGCGAGAATTTTATCATTCTCGGTCGCCTCTTTCCGCGCCGCAGCGAATGCCTGCGCCACCGAGGCGTGCTGCACGGCAGGGGCAGACGGTTTCACGGACGCGAGGATTGCCGCCAGCTCGACCGCGCTTGCGCCGCGCTCGCCGCCGAGCGTGGCCAGGTGCCAGCGCGTGACACGTGGCGCAAGCTCGCGCACAACCCCTGCGATGTCCTTGTCCCGGAGCATGCCGAGAATGGCGATGGTCTCCCGCGCATAGCCGCTCCCCGCCAAGTCCCGCGCCAAGCCCTGCGCCGCCTGGGGGTTGTGGGCCACGTCGAGGATCACCTGCGGCCGCCCCGGAAGCACCTGGAACCTGCCCGGAAGGGTGACTCGCGCCAGCCCTTGGCGCACGTGCTGCATGCCGACCGGCAGACGCTCGCGCAGGCTATCGAGCGCGCACATCGCGGCTGCAGCGTTGCGCAGTTGCATGCCGCCTCGCAGCGCGGGATAGGCGAGGCCTGCGCGCGTTCCGGCGGGTCCCCAGTAGCGCCACTGCGCTTGTTCCCGCGCGTAGCCGAAGTCTCGCCCGAGCAGAAGCATGCGGGCGCCGACGGCCTGCGCGGCATTCAGAACCGAGCGCGGCGGCGAGGGCTCGGCAACGACCGCCGTCCGGTCGCGGCGGAATATGCCGGCTTTCTCGAATCCGATCGATTCCCGCGTGGCGCCGAGAAAATCGACGTGGTCGATGCCGATGCTCGTCAGCACGGCACAGTCGGCATCGATTGCGTTGACGGCATCCAGGCGGCCGCCCAAGCCCACCTCGAGGACGACCGCTTCCAGGTCCGCCCGCCCGAACAGCCACAGCGCCGCCAGGGTCCCGAACTCGAAATACGTCAGAGGAACGTCGCCTCGCGCCGATTCGACCGCGCCAAATGCTTCGCACAATTCCTCATCTCGCGCCTCGCGCCCGTCGACGCGCACTCGCTCGTTGTAGCGCACGAGGTGCGGCGACGTGTAGAGGCCCGTTCTGAATCCCGAAGCTTGCAGCATCGCCTCGAGCATCGCGCAAGTCGACCCTTTGCCGTTCGTTCCGCCCACGGTGAAGACGGGGCACTCGAGTCTGACATCCAGGCGCGCGAGTACCCGCGTGACGCGGTCGAGCCCCAATGCAATGGCCTGCGGATGCTGCCGCTCGACGTAGCGCAACCACTCGGCGAGCGTACGGGACGCCACGACGGAGCTCAAGGCGGAGTTGGAGATCAGGACGCCTGCTCGGCCTGCAGGCCCTGCAACATCCCCAGTAGCGAGGCGAGCTTGTCGCGCAGTTGCCGCCGGTCCACGATCATGTCGATTGCGCCCTTCTCGAGCAGGAACTCCGCGCGCTGGAACCCTTCCGGAAGCTTTTGCCGCACTGTCTGCTCGATGACGCGCGGCCCGGCAAAACCGATCAGCGCCTTGGGCTCGGCGATGACGATGTCTCCGATCATGGCGAAGCTCGCCGACACGCCACCCATGGTCGGATCGGACAGTATGGATATGAACGGCAGTCTGCGTTCCGCAAGGTCGGTCAGCGCGGCAGTCGTCTTGGCCATCTGCATCAGCGACAGCAAACCCTCCTGCATCCGGGCACCGCCGGAGGACGAAACGCAAATGAACGGCAGCTTCTGCTCGATCGCGACGCGCACGCCGCGCACGAAGCGTTCGCCCACCACCGAGCCCATCGATCCGCCCATGAACTCAAATTCGAAAGCGGCGCAGATCACGCCGATTTCCTTGATCGACCCCTGCATCACGACGAGCGCGTCGGTCTCCCCCGTCTGCTCCTGCGCCTCGGACAGGCGCTCGGGATACTTCCGAGAATCCTTGAACTTCAGGCTGTCGACCGGCAGCACCTCGGCGCCGATCTCGTACCGTCCGTCCGCGTCGAGCAGGGCGTCGAGCCGCGCCCTGGCGTCGAGCCGTTCATGGTGACCGCATTTCGGGCACACGTTCAGATTCTTCTCGAGATCCGTGCTGTAGAGGACCGCATCGCACGACGGGCACTTTGTCCACAGGCCTTCGGGCACGGTCTTGCGCGCTCCGCGTTCGGTGCGCTGGATCTTCGGCGGAAGGAGTTTTTGTAGCCAGCTCATGCGTGCCTAGTCCCGTCGATCCCTTTCAGGCATCCAACGCGGCTCTGATCGGCCCGACCAGTTCCCGAAGGCGAGCGGCCGCCCGATCGGGGCCGGCGGCCTCGATTTCCTGGACGATCCGGCTGCCGATTACCACGGCGTCAGCGATCTCGGCGACGCGACGCGCGGACTGCGCATCGCGTATGCCGAAGCCGACGCCGATGGGCAACTGAGTTGCCGCCCGAAGCAAGGGAATGCGGCTTGCGACGTCCGTGAGATCGAGGCTCGCCGCACCGGTTACGCCCTTGAGCGAAACGTAGTACAGGTATCCGGCGCCCATCCGCGCCACCTCTTTTATGCGGCTCTCGGTAGAGGTCGGCGCAAGCAGGAAGATCGGGTCTATGCCGTTGCGCTTGGCAAGCGCCGCAAACGGCGCCGCCTCCTCCGGCGGATAGTCCACGACGATCACGCCGTCTACGCCCGCCTTCGCCGCCGCGTCGAGAAACCCTTCGCCGCCCATCGCCTCGATCGGATTGGCATACCCCATCAGCACGATCGGCGTGTCGGGGTCCTGCTCGCGGAACGCGCCTACCATGCCGATGACATCGGATAGTCCGACGCCGTTCGCCAGCGCGCGCTCGGCCGAGCGCTGGATCACCGGGCCGTCGGCCATGGGGTCGGAAAAGGGCACCCCGAGCTCGATAATGTCGGCCCCGGCATCGACCAGAGCTCGCATCAGCGGCACGGTCGACGCCGCGGACGGGTCGCCGGCCATGATGTAGGGAATCAGCGCTTTGCGAGCCTGCTTGCGAAGCGAGGCGAAGCGCGATGAAATGCGCGACATCGCTAGAACACTATCCCCGAGCGCTGCGCCACGGTGTGCATGTCCTTGTCGCCGCGTCCGGACAGGTTGACCAGCAGAATCGCGTCGCGACCGAGCGTCGGCGCGATCTTGGTCGCATGCGCGACGGCGTGGCTCGACTCGAGCGCGGGAATGATGCCTTCCAGACGGCACAGCTCGTGGAACGCCTGCAGCGCCTCATCATCCGTCACCGCGACGTACTCCGCCCGTCCCGTATCCTTCAACCATGCGTGCTCGGGCCCCACCCCGGGGTAATCGAGTCCCGCGGAAATCGAGTGCGTTTCGATGATCTGACCGTTGGCGTCCTGCAGCAGGTAGGTGCGATTGCCGTGAAGCACGCCAGGCCTGCCCGCGCACAGCGATGCCGCGTGCCTGCCTGTGGCGAGTCCTTCGCCCGCGGCCTCGACTCCGATCAGGCGCACCGATTCGTCCGGCAGGTAGGCGTGGAAGATGCCCATCGCGTTCGAGCCGCCGCCCACGCACGCGATCACCGCGTCCGGCTGGCGCCCCGCAAGCTCGGGCATCTGCTGCAGGCACTCTTCTCCGATCACCGCCTGGAAATCGCGCACCATCGTCGGATACGGATGCGGTCCCGCGACCGTGCCGATGATGTAGAAAGTGTTTTCGACGTTTGTGACCCAATCGCGCATCGCTTCGTTCAGAGCGTCCTTGAGCGTCTTGGAGCCCGATTCAACCGGTACCACGGTGGCCCCAAGCAGCTTCATGCGATACACGTTCGCCGCCTGGCGCTTGATGTCCTCGGACCCCATGTAAACAACGCACTCCATGCCGTAGCGCGCTGCGACCGTGGCGCTCGCGACGCCGTGCTGCCCGGCGCCGGTTTCCGCGATCACGCGAGGCTTTCGCATGTGGCGCGCAAGCATCGCCTGTCCGATCGTGTTGTTGATCTTGTGCGCGCCGGTGTGATTGAGGTCCTCGCGCTTCAGATAGATCTGAGCCCCGCCGTATTTCTGTGAAAGACGCTTCGCGTGATAGACCGGGCTCGGGCGTCCCACGTAGTGCTTCAATTCGTAGCGAAATTCCGCCATGAACGCCGGATCTTTGCGGCAGCGCTCGTAGGCCTCCCGCAGCTCGTCGAGCGCGTGAATCAGGGTTTCCGCCACGAACACGCCGCCATACGGACCGAAGTGTCCGCGCGCGTCGGGGAGCTCATCCATCTGCATTTCTGACCTCTGCAATGAAGGCCGCAATCTTGGCCGGGTCCTTGATGCCCTTGCCGGACTCGACGCCGCTCGAAACATCAACCCCCCAAGGGCGCACGCGACGGATCGCGTCACGCACGTTCTCGATCGTCAAGCCACCCGAAAGGATCAGTGGGCGGGGTCGCTGGCGCGGAACGACGGTCCAGTCGAAGCTCTTTCCGACACCGCCGTACGCTTCCACGTAGGCGTCCGCCAACCAGCCGCTCGCGCGCATGTAAGGCTGCAGGTATTCTAGCAAATCAACTCCTTCCCTCACGCGACAGGCCTTGAGATAGGGCAGGCCGAAACGCTCGCAGAATTCGGGGGGCTCGTCGCCGTGGAACTGCAGCGCGCCCGGGCGCACCTGGTCGAGCACGCGCTCCACCTCGTCCAGGCTGGGGTCGACGAACAATGCTACCGGCGTGACGAACGGCGGGAGCGAGTCGCGCAACGACCTGGCCCGCTCGCAGGACAGGTATCGCGGACTGGCGGGATAGAACACCAACCCTATTGCGTCCGCGCCCGCCTCACAGGCGGCCTGGGCGTCCTGGATGCGCGTCACGCCGCAGATCTTTACCCTGGTACGCATGGATCAGAGCTCGAGCGGCAATGCAACCGGTCCACGCTGCCCGGTGCGCAGGCCCCAGTGCGCAGCGTAGTCGACCGCCTCGAGATAGAGGCCTTCGGGACCGAAGGTCGGCGCGGCGCGCGCACGTTCGCGCGACGACAGGACTTCGCGCACCCAAGCGGGAGGGTGTTTCCCCATCCCCACGTACACCAGCGTGCCGACGATGTTGCGCACCATGTGGTGCAGGAACGCATTCGCCGTGATTCCAAGATCGATTCGGTCGCCGTCGCGCGCAATCTCGAGTCGATTCACGTTTCGCACCGGAGTTTTTGCCTGACATTCGGCTGAGCGAAAGGCGGAGAAGTCGTGTTCTCCGACGAGGAACTGCGCCGCGCTACGCATTGCCTGCACGTCGAGCGTTCGATGGAACCAGCCCGCATGGCGCGCGGCCAGTGCGGGACGCACGTCCCGATTGAGGAGTACGTATCGGTAGCTGCGGGCGACGGCGCTGAAACGTGCATGGAATGCATCGTCGACCGGCTGCGCCCAAAGAACGGCGACCGAATCCGGCAGCATGGCGTTGACGCCCCGCACCCACGCGCCAAGCGGGCGCGCCGCCGGCGGGTCGAAGTGAACGACCTGCTCGCACGCATGCACTCCCCGGTCGGTTCGGCCCGCACAGGTGACCCTGACCTCCTCCCCCGCAATTGCGACTAGCGCCGCCTGCAGGACGTCCTGCACCGTCCCTCCGCCGGGCTGCGTTTGCCAGCCGAGGAAGCGGCTGCCGTCGTATTCAATGCCGAGCGCGAGTCGCATGGCGGAAAAGGCCTGGCCACGGTGCCGCGCGGGGCGCAGTCCGTGGCAATTCGTGGGAGAGGGGTCCGCGCTCAGCCTAGGCTGGAAAGCATCTCTCTGGCTTGGCTCTGCTGCGCGCTGTCACCCTCCTTTACAACCTCGTTCAGCAACTCGCGCGCGCCGTCCTTGTCGCCCATTTCCTCGTAGGCCTTGGCCAAGTCCAGCTTGGTGGCAACTTCTTGCCACTTCGGATCGGTACTCGTGCTCGGTCCGGCGCTTTCGCCAGGGGTTCCGAGATCCAAACTGATCGACGACAGGTCAAGCGGCGTCGGCTCGGCGGACGGACTTGGCGTCGGAGTGGTCTTGCTATCACCCATGTCGAGATCGATGTTGAAATCCATCGAGCCCAGCGTGTCCGCAGGGGCCGTCGCCGGCTCCGTCGTCGCGGCGGGCACATCGAAATTCACCGTGCCGGACTCGGCCGGCTTTTGCGCCGCCCCGCCACCCATTCCCAGGTCGAAATCAAGACCCGCCGGCTCCGGCTGAGCCTCGGCCTTCTTATCCATGATCAGGGTGCCGCCCTTGGCGAAATCGCTCGCCTGCATGGTGTTCGTGCTGGCGCCTATGTCGAAGTCGAGCCCGGCACCGGCCGGCTCCTTGGCCGCGTCCTCGCCCATGTCCAGGGGGATGTCCGCACTCGCTGCGGGCGCAGATGCTGCGTCGAGATCAAAATCCAGGTTGGGCGCAGGCGCGTGCGCAGGCTCTGCCGTGGCGGCCTCCCGGACGGAGAAGTCCGTGCCCCCTGCTGCCGCCTCCGCAGTGCCGCCGTACATTGCGTTGTGCGGGTCGACGGAGCGCCCGAGCGCGGCGGCCTTTTCCCACTCCGGCCCGGCGCCACCGGTGAGCGTCTGCAGCTTTCGCGCGGCCTCCTCGAACGATTTCGCGTCGTGCCGCGTGGCATAGATCTCCAGCAGCTTGGCGTGGATCGCAGGACGCTTCGCGTCCTTCTGCAGCGCCTCCTTGAGAATTTCCTCAGCCTGCGCGTCGCGTCCGTAAGCCATATAGACATCAGCCTCGGCGATCGGATCGACCTCATCCGCTTCCATGCCGCCGACGCTAGACTGACTCACCGACGCCTGGCTGCCGATATCTGCACCGACGGAGAGCGCTCCGGCAGCGCTCAATACCGAGGAGGCTCCGCTAGCGCCGGCCGTCGCCCCGAAGGAACCGTTCTGAAGCGAGGCCGCCGTTTTCTTCTTTCGCCGCCACGCCCACGCACCATAGCCGACGAGCAGGACCAGCACCGCGGCCAAGCCGCCCAGCGCGACGGGATTGTCGAGCAGGTCGTCGAGCATGCTCGGCGGCGGGGGAGGAGGCGCCTTCGGCCTGGGCTTGGGTTTAGCCGCGGGCTTGGGCGCCGCTTTGGGCGCCTCGGGCTTGGCTGCCGGTGCCGCGGCGGGCTTCGGCGCCGGCGGTTTGGGCGCTTCCGCCATCTTTGCAGGCTCCGTCGCAGGCTTTTGAGCTGCGGGGACGGCGGGCATCGCCGGCGCGTTTGAAGGCGCGGCGGTGGCCCTCTGCTGCATTTCCGCCAGCTCCTTGTTCTTCAGTTCAAGCGCCTTGTTCGCCTTGTCCTTCAGTTCGACTAGCTTTTGCAGATCGCTGACGTTCCTCTCGAGCTCGGCAACGCGAGATTGCGCCTCCTGCAGCGCGCGTTCGCGCGCAGCCAGGTCGTCCCCTTTCGCCGCGCTCGAAACCGGCCCGGACGGACTGGCAGGTTCGGCCTTCGACAGCTTGAGTTGGTCTTTCTGCTCCGCGGGCGCTGATTCCTGCGCTGTCGCGCCGATACGTCCGCTCACCGCCCGCTCGCCCGTGGCAGTGCTCGTGGCGGGAGCGGCCGCGGCGAGCTTGCGGCGGTACGCCGCGAAGTCCGCCATTTGCGAGCGGACGAGTCGCCTGGCGTCGTCCGGATCGATGGCCGCCACTGCTTCGTGATCCGGTATATCGAGGATTCGCCCGGCGCGCACCAGATTGATGTTGTCGTGGATGAACGCCTTCCGATTCGCGCGATAGAGCGCGATGAGCATCTGGTTATACGTGACCCCACTCGGCAAGTTCTCGCGCGCGATCGCGCCCAGCGTGTCGCCTTTCTTGACCTCGTACGCGCCCGCGTGCATCGGCATTGGGGCCGGGGGCGGCGGGGCCGGGGTGGTCACTTCCGGCGCGGGAGCAGCCTCGAGCGGACGCTCTTGCACGGGTTCGGGCGCGGTTACAGCCGGGGCTTGCGCCGGCTTTTCCATCGGCATGGCCGAGGGCGCAGGGGTCACGGCCTGGGAAACGTTGTAGTTCGGCGGATCGAGCAGGAAGGTGTACTCGCGCACGAGCCGCCCACTCGACCATTGCAGTTCGACCAGAACGTCGAGGAACGGCTCGTTGACCGGCTGCGTGGTGGTCAGCCTGAGCACCGGCTTGCCGTTGCGCTGCTCGACGTTGAACTGCAGACCAAGCAGAACCGGATTGAATTGGATGCCGGCTTGATTGAAGGCGTCTCGAGACGCCAGTCGCGCGTTCACCGAGGCCATCTCGCCGGCCTGCTCCGAGACGATCTGGATCTCCGCGTTCAAGGGCTGTCCGAGCGCCGACAGCACACGCATACTCCCAAGTCCCACGGCATGCGCGAGCAACGGCATGGCCAGTAGTGCCGCGGCGAAAATTCTCATTGCGATGGATTTGCCCACGGTCCCACCCTGACTCAATTTGCGGTCCCCAAGTAAAATAACATCATGGTGTTAGGCTTGCAAGCTGAGAGATTTTCTCGATTGTTTCACCTTTGCGCCGGAACTTGCTATCAAATTTTGCCGCTTCGGCCCATTGATCAAAGCTGCCGGCCTTAGCGCCCTGCGCCCGATTCCAGCGCGATGCGCAGCATACGCCGCAGGGGCTCGGCCGCGCCCCACAGGAGCTGGTCCCCCACCGTAAAGGCCGCCAAGTAGTCGCCGCCCATCGGCAGCTTGCGCAGGCGGCCGACCGGCACCGAAAGCTTGCCGGTCACCGCTGCGGGCGTCAGCTCCGCGAGCGATTCGTCGCGCCGGTTGGGAACCACTTTCACCCATTCGTTCGCCTCGGCGAGCATGCCTTCCACCTCGTCCAGCGGCACGTTCTTGCGCAACTTGATCGTGAGGGCCTGGCTGTGGCAACGCATCGCGCTGATACGCACGCAGATGCCGTCGACCGGAACCGGCCTGTCGCTGCGGCCGAGGATCTTGTTTGTCTCGGCCTGCCCTTTCCACTCCTCGCGGCTCTGTCCGTTGCCGAGGTCCTTGTCGATCCACGGCAGCAGGCTTGCCGCGAGCGGGTAGCCGAAGCTCGACTTCGGCAGTCCCGGCGAGCGTATCGCCTCGGTGACTTGCCGGTCGACATCGAGCGCACTCGATGCGGGGTCGGCGAGAAGCGCCTTCGCGCTGTCGCCGACGCGGACCATCTGTTGTGCGAGCTCGCGCATGTTCGCGGCGCCGGCGCCGGATGCAGCCTGATAGGTCATGCTCGTCATCCACTCCACCAGATCGTGCTGAAACAGTCCGGCGATGCCCATCAGCATCAGGCTCACGGTGCAGTTTCCGCCGATGAAGTTCCTCCCGCCTTTGGCGAGGGCATCCTTGACCAGCGGCATGTTGACGGGATCGAGCACGATCACCGAATCGTCGTTCATCCGCAACGCGCTCGCGGCATCGATCCAGTAGCCATTCCAGCCCGCTCCGCGCAGCCTCGGGTAGATGTCGTTGGTGTAGTCGCCCCCCTGGCAGGATACGATCACGGGAAGCGACTTGAGCGCCTCGACGTCGTTCGCGTCCAGCACCGGGCCCGTGTCGCGGCCGATCTTCGGGCCGACGCCGCCCGCCTGCGAAGTCGAAAAGAATGCCGGCTCGAAGTGGTCGAAGTCGCGCTCTTCGCGCATTCGCTCAACGAGCACCGAGCCCACCATACCCCGCCAACCGACGATACCGATCCTCGGCATGCTTTCTTTCCTATAGGGCGGCGACCACGGCGTCACCCATTTCCTGCGTGCCCAGCTTTCGGGTTCCCGCGGTATGGATATCGGCAGTGCGGCAGCCCTCGCGCAGCACCCGCTGAACGGCGCGCTCGATACGGCTTGCCGACTCCTCGTTGCTCAGCGAGTAGCGCAGCATCATCGCCGTCGACAGGATCGTCGCAAGCGGATTGGCCAAGTCCTTACCGGCGATGTCCGGCGCGGATCCGTGAATCGGCTCGTACAGCCCCTTGTTGTTCGCGTCGAGCGACGCCGAAGGCAGCATACCGATCGAACCGGTGAGCATCGAGGCCTCGTCGGACAGGATGTCGCCGAACAGGTTGCCGGTGACGATGACGTCGAACTGCTTCGGATTGCGCACCAGTTGCATTGCGCAATTGTCCACATACATGTGGGACAAGTCGACATCCGGATAGGACTTGCCCGTCTCCGTGACGACTTGCTTCCACAATTCGGTCGTTTCCAGTACGTTCGCCTTGTCGACCGAGCATAGCCGCTTGCCACGCCTGCGCGCCGCCTGGAATGCGACCTGGGCGATGCGCCGGATCTCGCTCTCCCCATAGCGCATGGTATTGACGCCCTCGCGCTCGCCCCCGGACAAAGTGGAGATCCCGCGCGGCTCGCCGAAATAGATGTCACCCGTCAGCTCACGCACGATCAGCACGTCCAGACCCGCGACAATCTCCGCCTTGAGGGAGGAAGCCTCGGCGAGCTCCGGGTAGACGATCGCGGGGCGAAGATTTGCGAACAACCCGAGTTGCTTGCGCAGGCGCAGCAACCCGCGCTCCGGGCGCTTTTCGCGGGGCAGCGCATCGTATTTGGGCCCGCCGATCGCGCCGAACAGGATTGCGTCCGCTTGCCTCGCGAGCTCGAGCGTCGCCTCGGGCAAGGGATCGCCCGCCGCCTCATAGCCGGCGCCGCCAACCGGCGCCTGCTCGAGTTCGAGGCGCAGACCGTCCTCGCCCAGCCGGTGGAGCACCTTCAGGGCCTGCGCAATGATCTCGCTGCCAATCCCATCGCCCGGCAAAACCGCGATCTTCATCGCGACCTACCTGAAGAGCCAGGGAAACTGCTCGCGTCGCGCGGCTTCGAACGCGCGGATCTCGTCCGCATGCTGCAGAGTCAGCCCGATCTCGTCGAGTCCGTTCAGAAGCGAATGCTTGCGGAACGGATCGACCTCGAACCGGTACTGGCGCGAACCATCGGTGCTCGACACCATTTGCCGCTCGAGGTCGACCACGAGGCGAAAGCCCGGAAACGACGCGCACTCGTAGAACAGCGCATCGACTTCGGCGTCAGTCAGCACCACCGGGAGCAGCCCGTTCTTGTAGCAGTTGCCGAAGAAGATGTCGGCGAACGACGGCGCGATCACGCAGCGAAAGCCGTAATCGATCAGCGCCCAGGGCGCGTGCTCGCGCGACGATCCGCAGCCGAAGTTCTCGCGCGCAAGAAGTATCTCCGCCCCCTTGTAGCGCGCCTGATTGAGGACGAAATCCGGGTTGATCGGGCGCTGCGAGGAGTCCATTCCCGGCTCGCCGTGGTCGAGATAGCGCCAGGCGTCGAACAGGTTGGGCCCGAAACCGGTGCGCTTGATCGACTTGAGGAATTGCTTCGGGATCATGGCGTCCGTGTCGACGTTCGCCCGGTCCAGCGGCGCGACGAGGCCATCGAGGCGGATGAATTTCTGCATCGCACTCACCTTTTCCCGTCCGCTTTCTCTTTAGAATCCAGAGCGCACATCTACGAAATGGCCGGCAATCGCGGCGGCCGCGGCCATCGCGGGGCTCACCAGATGCGTACGGCCTCCGTCGCCCTGCCGACCCTCGAAATTCCGGTTCGATGTCGAAGCGCAGCGTTCTCCAGGCTCCAGGCGGTCGGCGTTCATCGCCAGGCACATCGAGCAGCCCGGCTCGCGCCATTCGAACCCGGCGTCGAGGAAAATGCGGTGCAGTCCCTCGCGTTCCGCCTGGGCCTTCACCTGGCCGGAGCCCGGCACGACCAGCGCCAAGCGCACGCTTTGCGCGACCCGGCGCCCCTTCACGACCGCCGCCGCGCTGCGCAGATCTTCGATGCGCGAGTTCGTGCACGACCCGATGAACACCTTGTCCAGCCTGATGTCGCTTATTCGGGTGCGGGGCTTCAGTCCCATGTAGACGAGCGCGCGCTCAAAGCCCTCGCGCCTTACCGGGTCCTTCTCCTTGTCCGGATCGGGCACCGACTCGTCCACCGGCACCACCATTTCAGGCGACGTGCCCCAAGTGACTTGCGGGCTGATCGCTCGCGCTTCGAGCGAGACCTCGCGATCGAACTTGGCGTCCGGGTCGCTGTGCAGCATGCTCCAGCAAGCGACCGCCTGGTCCCACTCCGGTCCGGAAGGAGAAAACGGTCTCCCCTTGAGGTACTGGATGGTCGTGTCGTCGACCGCGACCATGCCGGCGCGGGCGCCCGCTTCGATCGCCATGTTGCAAAGAGTCATCCTTCCTTCCATCGACAGCGAGCGGATAGCGCTTCCGGCGAACTCGATCGCGCAACCCGTCCCGCCCGCGGTTCCGATGCGCCCGATCACTGCAAGCGCAACATCCTTCGCCGTGACGCCGCGTGCCAGCTCGCCGTCGACCCGCACACGCATGTTCTTCATCTTCTTGGTGATCAGGCATTGCGTCGCCAGCACGTGCTCGACTTCGGAGGTTCCGATGCCGTGCGCAAGGCAGCCGAAAGCGCCATGAGTGCTGGTGTGCGAATCACCGCAGACCACGGTCATGCCGGGAAGGGTTGCGCCGTTCTCCGGCCCGATGACGTGGACGATGCCCTGGCGTCGGTCGAGAAAAGGAAAATAGACTTTGGCGCCGAACTCGCGCATGTTCTTGTCGAGCGTTTCGACCTGCAGCCGCGCAATCGGGTCGCGAATTCCTTCTATGCCCTGCTCCCAGCCGGTCGTGGGCGTGTTGTGGTCGGCGGTCGCCACCACCGAGCTGACGCGCCACGGCTTGCGTCCCGCCAATTTGAGGCCTTCGTAGGCCTGCGGGCTCGTCACCTCGTGCACCAGATGACGGTCAATGTACAGCAATGCGGTGCCGTCGGCGTCGACATGCACCACGTGACTGTTCCAGAGCTTGTCGTAGAGCGTTTGTGCCATGCGTTTGAGCGCGCGACCGTTTCCCGTCGAAGCTTGAAATTATCGCATACGAGAAGGCTCGTTGAGCTTCAGCGGGCGCAACCATGCGGTCAGCGATGCGCCGACGGCCGCGCTGACGGCAGCGAGCGAAAACGTCAGCGCCGGGCCGCCCACCCCCCATGCCCAGCCCGCCAGCAACGTTCCGGCGGCGCCGCCGCCACCGTAGGCGAGACTCGAGAACAAAGCCTGACCGCGCGCCTGCGCCGCCGCGGGATAGAGGCGGTGCACCGCAGCGACGGACGCGGCGTGAAAGGCGCCAAACGTCGCGCCGTGCAGCAGTTGCGCGACCAGCAGCACTCCGAGATAGCCGGCGGCCCAGCCGATCGCGGCAAAGCGCAGGACCGCGGCGAGGAGGCTGGCGACGAGGATGGCCGAGAGCGAAAACCGCCGGAACAAGGCGGGAAGCCAGAAGAAGACGCCGATTTCGGCGAATACTCCGAGGGTCCACAGCGCGCCGATCGCCTTGCCGCTATATCCCAGCCGCTGAAGGTGCAAGGTGAAGAAGGCGTACAAGGCGCCATGCGCGACGGCCATGCAGAATCCCGCCCCGATCAAGGCCCGGACCGCTGCTGTCGTGCGGTCCGGTGAGGAGACCGTGTCCGCGTTCGGACGCGGCGCAGCGCCGCCCTCCGGCAACGCTACGGAGGCCACCAGCGCCGCGACCGCGAGCGCGAGAAATATCGCGGGCAGGCTGCTGGATCCATGGTGGTCCAGCCAGACGCCGACGAGCAGCACGGTAACGATGAAACCGACCGATCCCCAGAGGCGAATCGGGCCGTAGTGCCCGCTGCGCCCGGCGAGCGTCGACAGCGTGATCGCCTCGACCAGGGGCAGGCCTCCGGCGGCGATGATGCTCGTCGCCGCCACCAGCGCGGTGATGCCCGCGAACCCCGGCACGTACGGCATCGCCGCGAACCCCGCCGCCAGCGCGAAGCACGACGTGACCACCACCGCGCGCCGGGCACCGGTACGGTCCGCCAGCCAGCCCCAGAATGCGGGAGCGAAGATACGGGCCAGCTGAGGCATCGAGAGAACCGCCGCGATCTCGGTCGAGCCCAGGCCGCGGCCGGCCAGATAGACCGGAAAGTAGGGCGTGAAAGCCCCGATGTAGGCGAAGTAGGCCAGGTAGAAGGCGGCGAGACGCAGCGCGACGGGCATGCGCCGCGGATTCAGGCGGCAGCGGCAGGCTTGGCCGCGAAGCGCATCATGCTCACGACTTCGCGCGCGAGTCGGTCTGCGTCGTCGCCACCCGCACCGACCGGCCCCAGGTACCCGTTCAGCTGCAACGCGGCCAGACCGTGCAGCAGCGACCATGCGGCAATCCCCGCGCGGCGCGCGTGCTCCGCGTCCCCCACGCCAGGAATGGATTCGGTCAGCACGTGCAATACGACCTGCGCCTGGTCGCTTAGCGCCACGCGGCGGGTGAGCGATGTCGGATCGCCCCGGTACATGAGCTCGTAGCGCCGCGGATGCTCGAGCGCAAAGCGCAGGTAGGCGCGAGCCACTTCGGCCCCGCCCGCGGCGGATGCTGCCTGCAGCGCGGCGCCTAGCTGCGCAAAGCCTTTTGCGACCACCTCGGCAAGAAGGGCTTCGCGGTCCGCAAAGTGCCGGTACGGGGCGCCATGGGAGACGCCCGCGCGCCGCGCCGCCGCGCGCAAGCTGAGAGCGGCCGGTCCGACCTGATCCAGCATTTCGCCGGCCACGCGCACCAGCTCGGCGCGCAGGTCACCGTGATGGTAGCTTCGCCCGCTAGATGTTTCCACCGACTACATATCCTCTCGGAGTTATGTTTTCAGTGACAACATATCACTCCCGATCACTTTGGGCAACTGAGGGCGGTTCAGCGTTTCTTCGAAGCCAGGCGGCGGGCGTAGGGATTGCCGCGCGTGCGGAACTCGACCGCCAGGGGTGTCCCCCGCAGACCAAACGCGCTGCGGAATCTGCCTTCGAGGTAGCGCCGGTAGGTGTCCGGCACGTAATCGAGCGCGTTGCCGTGAATAATGATGCGGGGGGGATTCATTCCGCCCTGATGGGCATACCGCAGCTTCGGCCGCACCAAGCCCTTGCGCGGCGGCGCCTGCTGCTCCACTGCCGCGATCAACGCCCGCGTCAGCTTCGGCGTCGAAAGCTTGGCCATCGCCGCGGCGTACGCCGCGTCCACCGAGCGCATGAGCTCACCGAGCCCCTTGCCGTTGCGCGCCGAAATGAAGTGGGTTTCGGCAAAACTGAGAAAGCCCGCTTTCCAGGCAAGGTCCTGCTTGACTCTATCGCGTCCCTCCTTGCCCACTGCGTCCCACTTGTTTACCGCCACCACGACCGCACGGCCGCGCTCCAGGATGTAGCTGGCGACGTGGGCGTCCTGCTCGGTCACCCCCTGAGCCGCGTCCAGCATGAGCACCGAGACGTTAGCCGCTTCGATCGCCTGCAGCGTCTTGATGATCGAGAACCGCTCCACCGCCTCCCCTGCCTTGCCGCGCCGCCGCAGCCCGGCAGTGTCGATCAATGTATAGCGCCGGCCGGCGCGCTCGAACGGCACTTCGATCGGGTCGCGCGTGGTTCCGGGCTGATCGAACTCGATGACCCGCTGCTCGCCCACCAAGGCGTTGACGAGGGTGGACTTTCCCACGTTCGGGCGTCCCACGATCGCGACCCGCGGGTGTCCCTCATCTGCCACCTCGGCTTCGGCGTCAGCGGGCAGACTCTCGACCACCGCCTCGACCAGGTCCCGCACTCCTTCCCCGTGCGCCGCGGAAATCGCGGCCGGCGCACCGAGTCCCAGCTCATGGAACTCCGCCGTTGCCGAGTCCGCGGCCAGACCTTCGCACTTGTTGACCGCGATCCAGATGCGCTTCTTCAGCTTTCGCAGGCGCGCAGCGATCTCGCGATCCGCCGGCAAGAGACCGCTCCGGCCGTCGACCACGAACACCACGGCGTCCGCCTCGGCCAGGGCCTGCTCGGCCTGGCGCGCCATCTCAACGAAAATCCCGTCGCTCGTTCCGGGCTCCAGCCCTCCGGTGTCGATAACGATGAACGAGCGCTCACCGAACCGCGCTTCGCCATAGTGCCGGTCGCGGGTGACCCCCGGGACGTCGACCACGATCGCATCGCGGCTCTGCGTGATGCGATTGAACAGCGTCGACTTGCCGACGTTCGGGCGCCCGACAAGCGCGATAACCGATTTCAAAGCGAAAGCGCGAAGAGTCTGCCGCTCAAGGTCTGTACCAGGAACCCGGACGGCAACTTGATCGGCGCGGCGCGGATCGGTCCGCCGTCAGTGGCGAATCGCGCGACGAAGGCGCCAGACTCGCGCGAGAGGAAATGGACGTAACCTTCCAGGTCACCGACGGCGATCTCATTGCCGAGCGGCAACGGCAGCGAGGTCCGGCGATTCGCAAGCTTGCTCTGCTTCCATACGCTGCGACCATCAGTGCGATCGAACGCATAGACTGCTCCCCTTTCGTCGCTCACGTACGCGTAGCGCGCGTCCAGACTAACGCCAGTGAGAGATGAAATCTCGTGTGTCCAGATCGGATTGCCGTTGCGCGCATCGAAGCACGCCACCCGCCCCTGGTAAGCCGCGGCGCACACTTCGCGGCCTTGCACGACCGGTTCGCCTTCGACATCCGTGACCCGTTCGAGCTCGGTCGCGCCGTGCGGTAGGGCCACCGTCGCTTCCCATCGCAATCCGCCGCTCTCCATCGAGATCGCGACCAGCTTGCCGCCGGAAAAGCCCGCGTACGCCGTGTCTCCGTCGATGCTAAGCCCGGCCGGAGACCGAACGATGAGCGACGCCGCGGCGCGCTGGTAGACCCAGCGGCGCTTTCCATCGTCGACGCCGAACGCGAACACGCGGCTGTCGCCGCTCCGTACCAGTACGAGCCCATCGCCGACGACCGGTGCCGCCAGCACCTCGCTCGACACGCGCGCGCGCCAGAGAACACTGCCATTGCTCGCATTCAGCGCGAAAACGACGCCTTCGTCGGTTGCGACAACGACCAGCCGCCCGTCGCTCCCTACACCGCCGGAAAGCCGCGAATCCAGCGTGACGCGCCAGCGCGACCGGCCGTCGCGCACGTTCAGCCGCTCGACCGCGCCGTCGCGCCCCGCAACGTATACGCTATCCCCCGCGAGCGCGGGGCTGAAGACAAAATTTTCCGCGGGCGACACGCTCGTCGACCAGAGCACCCGCACGGTGCGCGCGTTGTTGATCGCCGTCAGCGGCGCGGGCCTCGGGCCTGCCGGACTGCTGAACCAGCTCGCGCAGCCGCCCAGCGCGGTGGCCGCAACGAGCACTGCGAGGAGTCGCCGCATCTTCGTCACCCGCCGAGCGCCTCGAGGCGGATCCGAACGCTTTCGCGAAACGCGCTGTCGCCCTTTCCTGCTTTATCGAGCGCCACCTGGTAAGCCGCCTTCGCTTCCTTCGCCTGCCGTTTGGCCACCAGCACGTCGCCCCGCATCGCCGCGTACTGCGCTGCATACGCGTCTCCGTGCTCCGCGTCGAGCTGCTTCAGCGCTTCGTCATACGCCTTTTCGTCCAGCAGGATCGCGGCAAGCCGCAGCCGCGCAAGATCCTTCAAGTCGTCGGACCGCGAGCGCTCGATCACCCACTCGAGCTGCGCCTTTGCATCCTTCAGTTCGCGATGGTCGAAGTAGTAGCGGGCGGAGACCAGCGCTCCCATCGACGCGTAGAGCGTGCGAGGATAATCCTCGGCGAGCGCTCCGCTCGCGTCGCGCATCGTTTTGGGGTCGCCAGCCTGAACCGCTCTGGTGAGCATTTCGTAAAGAGTGCTCGCCTCAAGCGATTTCTTGGTCTGGTACCAATTCCAGCCCCGCCAACCTGCGGCCGCTAGCGCGACGGCCACCAGCACCGTTACCACCAGGTTACCGTGCTCTTGCCACCAGCCCTTCAGCGCCGCCAGCTGCTCCTGCTCTTCGTGATCCAGTGCCATGCTATGTCCTTGCCCTCTGCAAAGCATCCGCGAACGCCGCGACGACGCCCGCTCTGCGAATTCGATATTGAAGTTCGGTCTTGCGCAAGAACTTGACCGAAACCTCCCCGTCGCGCACCTCATCGGCGCCGACGATAAGCGCGGTCCACGCGCCGCTGGCGTCCGCCTTTTTCATCTGGGATTTGAAGCTTCCGCCCCCCGCGTGCTGCACGATTGAAAAGCCCGCCCCGCGCAGCGCCTCGGCCAGGGTGAAGGCATATTCCTGCGTTCCCTCGCCTTGCGACAGGAGGTAAGCATCGGGCAGCCGTCTGACCGGCGTACCGCCCGAGTCTCGCAGCAACTCGATCAATCGTTCGTTGCCCATTGCGAAGCCCGTCCCCGGCGCGGGCTTACCGCCGAGCTGCGCGAACAATCCGTCGTAGCGGCCGCCGCCGCACACCGTGCCTTGCGCGCCGAGCGCGTCCGAGATCCACTCGAACACGGTCAAATTGTAGTAATCGAGTCCTCGCACCAGGCGCGGGTTGATCGTGTACTGCACGCCAGCGGCCGCGAGCAAACGGCGCAATCCGTCGAAGTGCGAAATCGACTCCGCGCCCAGGTAGCCCATCATGGCGGGCGCCGCGGCTATCACTTCCTGCACCATCGGGTTCTTCGAATCGAGCACCCGAAGCGGATTCGTATGCATGCGTCGCCTGGCGTCCGCATCGAGCCGGTCGATGTTTGCCTCTAGGTGCCGTACTAGATCCGACCGATAGCGCGCACGCTCCTCCGACGTGCCGATGGTATTGAGCTCGAGGCGGATACCGTCCAGACCGAGTTCTCGCCACAACGCCGCGCACATGACGATGTGCTCGGCGTCGATGTCCGGGCCTTGGAGTCCGAGCGCCTCCACCCCGAACTGGTGGAATTGCCGGTAGCGCCCCTTCTGTGGTCGTTCGTGGCGGTACATCGGCCCTTCGTACCAGAGGCGCTTGGGTCCGTCGTAGAGCAGGTTATGCTCGATGGCGGCGCGAACGCATGACGCCGTGCCTTCCGGGCGCAGCGTCAAGTCCTCGCCGTTGAGCTCATCGCGCCAGGAATACATCTCCTTCTCGACGATATCCGTCACCTCTCCGATCGCGCGGCGGAACAACTGCGTATGCTCGACCAGCGGCATGCGGATGTTGCGGTAACCGTAGCGCTCCAGCCACGCTTCGACCGTAGCCTCGAACTGGCGCCACCATGCGGCCTCGTCGGGCAACACGTCGTTCATGCCTCGGACGGCTTGAATATTGGCGCTCATACTCGCGGCGGCGGTCAGGAAACTGCCTTGACAGGAATCGCTTTGGGTCGCGCCGCGCGCGGCCGGCGGCGCCTGCCGTCGGAGCTGAAGTTCGCGCGCACGTATTCCTCGACCAATTGCTGGAATTCCTCCGCAATGCGCTCGCCCTTGAGCGTCACCGTCTTTTCGCCGTCCACGTACACCGGAGCGACCGGAAATTCGTTGGTCCCGGGCAAGCTGATGCCGATGTCGGCGTGCTTGGACTCGCCCGGCCCATTCACTACGCATCCCATCACCGCGACCCGCATTTCCTCGACGCCAGGATAGCGTTCGCGCCAAACCGGCATCTGCGCCCGCAGATATGACTCGATTCGCCCAGCCAGCTCCTGGAAGTAGGTGCTGGTCGTGCGGCCGCAGCCCGGACACGCGCTCACCATCGGAGCAAAGCTGCGCAGGCCCATCGTCTGCAGGATTTCCTGCGCTACCCGCACTTCGCGCGTTCGATCACCCCCGGGCTCTGGCGTGAGCGAAACCCGGATCGTGTCGCCGATTCCCTCCTGCAGCAGAACTGCGAGCGCGGCGGCGGACGCGACGATCCCTTTCGAACCCATCCCGGCCTCCGTGAGGCCGAGGTGCAGCGCGTAGTCGCAGCGGCGGGCGAGATTTCGGTAGACCGCCACCAAGTCCTGAACCTGGCTCATCTTGCAGGAAATGACGATGCGGTCCGCGGGCAATCCCCAGGTTTCAGCTTGGTGCGCGGAATCGAGAGCGGAACGCACGACGGCTTCGTGCATCACAGCCGTGGCGTCCAGCGGCTCGGTGCGCGCGGCGTTCTCGTCCATCAGCTTCGCCAGCAAGTCCTGATCCAGGCTGCCCCAGTTGACCCCGATGCGCACCGGCTTGCCGAACCGGATCGCGCACTCGATCATGATGGCGAATTGCTCGTCGCGTTTCACGCCCTTGCCGACGTTGCCGGGATTGATGCGGAACTTCGCCAGCGCCCGCGCGCATTCCGGGTATTGCGTCAACAGCTTGTGTCCGTTGAAATGGAAATCGCCCACGAGCGGTACGGCGCAGCCCAAGGCGTCTAGGCGCTCACGGATCAAGGCCACTTGGGCCGCCGCTTCGGGGCTGTTTACCGTGATTCTTACCAGTTCGGAACCCGCCTGCGCGAGCTCGGATACCTGCCTGACCGTGGCGTCGACATCCGCGGTGTCGGTATTCGTCATCGATTGCACGACGATCGGCGCGCCGCCGCCGATCGCCACGCCGCCGACCAGCACCTGTGTCGCGTCGCGGCGCCTCGCCGCAGGCAGATCGGCACTCATTTGAGCGTGAAGCGCGCGACCTCGACCCTGATGTGGGGGGTGAGGTCGAATGGCTCGTCGTCGTAGCTTACCCGAACGTGTTGCGCATTGCCGATCACGACCGAGAATGGCGGACTGCCGCGGATCAGTTTTTCGCTGCCGGCGGGATTGAGTTGCGACATTAGAACCTTGCCCGATCCGTCCCGAATCTCGACCCACGATTCGGCGTCGAAACTCAGTGCGATGCGCCCCGCGCCGGGCGCCGACGCAGGCGCGGGTGGCGTTGCGTTCACGGATTCCACGGGGGACGTCGGGCCGGCGACGCTCGCGACGCTTGCGCTTGCGCTTGCGGCACCGGCCTGCTGCACCGCAGGCGTCCGAGGAGGATTGACCGGCGTCGCGCGCGGCGCCTCGAGCGGCGCCCGCGCCGCCGGCACGAAGCTCAATCGCGCGGCGCCGGAACGCTCCTGCTGCCAGCCGTATAGCACGCCAGCAACGACCAGCAGGATCGCCACCGAAAGCACGGCGTAGGTTATGTTCGAGCGCCGCGAACCATCGGAGAACGGCACCGGTTCCCGGTAGCGCGTGGCGAGGCGGTCTGCGTCCGGGACTTCGAACTTGCCCTCCACCTGCCCGAGCAGCGCTTCCGCGTCGAGCTTCAGCAGCCGCGCGTAGCTGCGGACCATGCCGCGCGCAAATGTGCTTCCTGGCAAGCTCTCGAAGTGCCCCTGCTCGAGCGCGGCGATCTGTCGCGAGCCGAACTTGAGTTGTTGCGCAACGTCGTCCAGCGTGAGCCCCTGCGCGGCGCGCGCCCGCGCGAGAATCTCACCTACGTGCTCCTGCCGCGGCGACTCGACGGCGACCTCCGCCGACCTATCGTCGAACACCGGTCCATGGACCGTTTCGCTACTCACTCATAGTCCCCGCGTTGCAGTGCCTGGCTCTCGCGCGAGCCGGGAAAACGCCGCCGCAACTGGTTGGCAAGCTTGACCTCGGCGAGCCGCTCGCCGAGTTTTCGCTCGACGCGCAGGGCGAGCCACAGAGATTCCGCATTGGGAGGGCCGACGCGGTTACAGCGCGACACGTACTTGCGTGCCTCGCTCAAGTTTCCTTCGCGGTAGCGAATTTCGCCCATCTGCAGCAACGCCATCTGATCGTCTGGCTGCAGTCGGAGCGCGCGCTGGAAGAACTGCTCGGCATCCTTGACCTTGTCCTTGCGCAGGGAGCACAACCCGGCCGCGTTGTAGGAGCGCCACGGGGTCGGATAGAGGGGGTTGCCGATCGCGCGCAGGAAATACCGGATCGATTCGGATTCGTGGCCGGTCTGGCAAAGGAACCAGCCATAGTTGTGATTGATGTCCGGATCGTTCGGCGAGAGCTGGAGTCCATGCTCGAAATTCTGCTGCGCGAGCTTGGTTTCGCGGAGCTCCATGTATACCAGGCCGAACATGCTGTAGGTAGCAGCGTAGTTGGGATCGGCCGAAGCCGCGGTGCGCAATTCCTCCAGCGCGACCGCCATGCTGCCGCGGCTGTAATAGGCCGCCGCCAGCTCCGTGTGGATCCGGGCCCTGTTTCGCGGGTCGCCGATTTCCCCCACGATGACCCCCGTGTCGACGCCGGATGTCGATTCCGGGGGCCGAGTTGCGCAACCCGCGGCCAGCACCAAGAACGCACCGGCAACGAGGCCGAACATGTATGCCTTCATGCGCGCAGCTCCGTGATCCTGTGAACTTTGCGCCCGCGGCGGCGCGTGCGGTCGGCAACATCGCCCGCGAGCTGGCCACACGCGGCTTCGATGCCGTCTCCGCGCGTCTTGCGTATCGTCACGGTCATTCCGTCGCGCCGGACGATTTCGGCGAAGCGCCTGATCCTGTCGGGACTGGAGCGCCGAAATTCCGTGTCTGGAAACGGATTGAACGGAATGAGATTGAACTTGCAGCGCACGCGTCCGGCGATGGTCGCAAGCTCGCGCGCATGTCCATCCGTGTCGTTCACGCCGTCGAGCATCACGTACTCGAACGTGACGAAATCGCGGGGCGCCTTGTCAAGGTAGCGATTGCAGGCCTTGATCAGCTCGCGCAGGGGATACTTGCGATTTACCGGAACCAGGCGATCGCGCAAGGCGTCGTTCGGCGCATGCAGCGATACCGCCAGCGCGACCGGACATTCGTCGCGCAGCCGGTCCATGCCGGGAACGACCCCCGAGGTCGACACCGTCACTCGCCGCCGCGAAAGCCCGTAGGCGTTGTCGTCGAGCATCAGGCGCAGCGCGGGAATGACGGCGTCGAGATTGAGCAGCGGTTCGCCCATGCCCATCAGAACGACGTTGGTGATGACGCGCTGGCCCTTCGGGTCGCGCCCGAGCAGCCGGTTCGCAATCCAGAGTTGAGCCACGATCTCCGCGGTCGTCAAGTTGCGGTTGAATCCCTGCTTCCCTGTGGAGCAGAAGGCACAGTCGAGCACGCAACCTGCCTGGCTCGACACGCACAGCGTGCCGCGACCGGCTTCCGGTATGTATACCGACTCGATCGCGTTCGTTGCATCGACCTTGAGCAGCCACTTGCGCGTGCCGTCCGGTGCCACGTTGTCGGCGACGACCGCGGGCGCCTCGATTCGCGCCGAAAGCGAGAGCTTGGCGCGTAGATCCTTGGCGAGGTCGCTCATTCGCGCGAAGTCCGACTCCCCGTACTGGTGTATCCAGCGCAGCACCTGGCGCGAGCGAAACGCCTTCTCGCCAAGTTCAGCGAAGCGGCGCTCCATCGCTTGCGCGTCGAAATCGAGCAGGTTGTCTGTCATTTCGCCACCATGACTCGCCTCAGCCGGAAAAGATCTCGCACGCGGGGAAGAAATATGCGATTTCGGTCCGCGCAGTATCCGGTCCGTCCGATCCATGCACCGCGTTTGCATCGATCGATTCCGCGAAATCGGCGCGAATTGTTCCCTTGGCGGCGTTCTTGGGATCGGTCGCGCCCATCAGTTCGCGGTTCTTAGCGATCGCGTCGTCGCCTTCCAGCACCTGCACCAGTACCGGACCCGAGATCATGAACGCGACCAGGTCGCGAAAGAACGGACGTTCGCGGTGCACCGCGTAGAATCCCTCGGCCTCCGCACGCGACAAATGCATCATGCGCGCAGCGATGATCTTAAGACCCGCAGCCTCGAAACGCGCGCAAATCCGGCCGATCACATTCTTCTTCACGGCGTCCGGCTTGATGATGGACAGGGTCCTTTCGACCGCCATTCCACGTTCTCCCTGGCAAACTTGAAAAAGTGAAGCGCAAATTCTATCACGGAGCGGTTCTGAACCGCGTAAATTCAATGAGTTGCGTCAGCGCTGTCGTGCCATTGCGGTAGCAGACCCGCAGCTCCGGCGGCGGCGCGGTAACGCACGTCAACGCCCAGTCCCGGCACCCAAATGAGGTCATCGCCGCAGAACAGCAGCGGCAGGCGATCGCGCCGCCACGACGGCACCCCCGCCTCCTGGAACAGATTCTTCAATGTGCGGCGGGGCCGGTGAGAATCCGGTTGCAGACGCTCGCCCCCACGGCGCAGGCGCAGTTGGACGGGGTGGCCCAGAAGCTTTGACAGCGCGAGACCCGCGCCGCGCACGCGCCTGAAACGCATTTCACCGCCGAGCGACGGCAGCGCGATCCGTCGCTCGCCGTTCCATCGCACCGGCTCTAGCGCGACCGGCGCGGCACGCGGGCATTCCAGGCGCAGTTCGCCACGATAGGCGCGTAGTACGAATCCGTCGTGCGAGATCTCCATTCGCGCGCCGGGAGCCGGGCTCGTCAGCTGACGAAGCATTTCGTCCAATCGTCGCGTTGGCGGCGGACGCAGGCCGTGTGCGGCCAGATGCTCGCGCAGCAGCACCCTGGCCGCCGGCGCACGTCTGTTTCGAAGATCCTCCAGCCGAAGGTGCGTCGCCTCGGACGTGCCCGCCAATTCCCGAATCAGCGCGTCCGCTTCGGCGAAATGACCCGCGGCGCGCGCGAGCGCCTGTCGCCAGCGCGGATAGCGTTCCTCGAGCAGCGGAGTGACCCGCAAGCGCAGGAAGCCGCGCGCGTACGCCGGGTCTCGGTTCGATTCGTCCTCGACCCACTGAAGTCCCTCGGCCCGCGCGTACCCCAGAAGGTCGGCGCGCGGCACCTCGAGCAGCGGGCGGATCAACAGCTTTGCGCCAAGCGTTCCGACCGCCGGCATCCCGCTCGCGCCCCGTACCCCCGCGCCGCGCAGCAAGCTCAGCAAGACCGTCTCGGCCTGGTCATCGAGCTGGTGTGCAAAGGCAATCGCGTCGGCCCGCACTCGAGTCAGGGCGGCGCGGCGAGCCACCCTCGCGGCTTCTTCCAGCCCCTTGCCCCGTCGCGATCCGACGTTCACCCGCCGGATGCTCAACGGCACCCCCCACTCGCGGCATACCCTGCGGCAGTAGCGCGCCCAGCGGTCGGCATTGGGACTGATGCCGTGATGCACGTGCACGGCGCGCAGCGCATAACCGTGGCAAGGAGCGAGCGAGCGCAGCACGTGCAGCAGCACTGTCGAGTCGACGCCGCCCGAAAGACCGACCGCGATCTTCCTGCCGCTCAAGTCTAGCGTGCGCAACAGACGCTGCGCAGCGACAAGCGGACTTGAGGCGCGATCAGCGCTCGACGACTTCCTTGAACTTGCCATGGCCCATGAGACGCTCGAGGCGCTCCTCGACGAGCTCTTTCGGCTTCTTCCCTTGGACCTGCTTCACGGCCTCGGTGAGCGCCTTCTTCAGGGCTTGTGCGGTAGCCGTGGGGTCCCGATGCGCGCCGCCGAGGGGTTCGCTGACGATCTTGTCGATCAAGCCCAGAGTCTTGAGGCGATTGGCCGTGATGCCAAGCGCCTCGGCCGCGTCCGGCGCGCGCTCCGCGCTGCGCCACAAAATGGAGGCACAACCCTCCGGCGAGATCACCGAGTAGGTCGCATATTGCAGCATGAACACCACGTCGCCGACGGCGATGGCGAGCGCGCCGCCGGAACCACCCTCGCCGATCACCGTGACGATGATGGGGGTCTTGAGCCCCGCCATGACGTATAAGTTGCGGCCGATCGCCTCGGACTGGCCGCGCTCTTCAGCGTCGATTCCCGGATACGCGCCCGGAGTGTCGACGAAGGTGAACACCGGCAGGCGGAATTTTTCGGCGAGCTGCATCAGACGCAGCGCCTTGCGGTAGCCCTCCGGCTTGGGCATACCGAAGTTGCGCAGAATCTTCTCCTTGGTGTCGCGTCCCTTCTGGTGCCCGATCACCATGCATGGCTCGCCGTTGAAGCGAGCCAGTCCTCCGACGATCGACGCGTCGTCCGCGAACGCCCGATCGCCGTGCAACTCCTCGAAATGGGTGAACAGCATCCCGACGTAGTCAAGCGTATAGGGGCGCTGGGGGTGGCGTGCCACCTGCGCGACCTGCCATGGATTGAGCTTGGCGTAGATTTCCTTGGTGAGCGACTGACTCTTTTTTGTCAGTCGCCCGATCTCCTCGGAAATGTCGACCGCGGAGTCGTCCTGGACGAAACGCAGCTCTTCGATGCGCTGCTCCAGCTCGGCAATCGGCTGCTCGAAATCGAGGAAAGTAGTCTTCATCCGTGCGGCATTCTACGCCCAAGCCAACGGGCTAGTACTCCACCGGCACGGGATCGAGCGAGCGCCACAGATACCAGGTCGCGACCGATCGCCACGGCGCCCAAGCCTTGGCGATTCGGCGGATGCCCGTCTCGCTTACCTTGCGCCCATTGCGATAGCCGAGGCTCACCCCGCGCTGTAATCCTAGATCGTCGAGCGGCAACACGTCCGGCCGCAGCAGGTTGAAGATCAGCAGCATCTCGGCGGTCCAGCGTCCGATCCCTCTTACCTCCACCAGCTCGGCGATGACCTCCTCGTCGTCCATCGATTTCCATCTCGTCGGCACCATGCGCCCGGAAGCGAAGTGTCCCGCGAGATCGACCAAGTATTCGACTTTCCGCCGCGACAGTCCGCAGTGGAGCAGCGTCTCGGTGCCAGCCGCGAGCACATGCTGCGGGGTCACCGCCGGAAGCGCCTGGAGCAGTCTGGTCCAGACGGCCTGAGCCGCCTTCACCGAAATCTGCTGCCCCACGATGGATCGCGCGAGCGTGTGGAACGGATCCCCCCGCGCCACAAGATGAATTCTCGGATGGCGCCGGATGATCGCGCCCAGCACCGGATCCGCGCGTGCCAGCTCGCGCTTGGCCCTGTCCCAATATTCGGGCTTCACGTCTGAGCGAGCGGCAGGTTGATAAGCAGGTTCTGCGGCTTCATGCGAACGACTTCGTTCTCGTCGCACGACAAGGCGAGATACACCGGCCGTCCAGCCAACTCCGGCCGCAGCCCTCCCGGTCCGCGGATATCCATGCGCATGAGCGCGAGGATACGGCGCATTCGCCCTTGCTCGACTTCGCCGCCGTTCCACAGCTCGTTCAATATGGCGCTGGATTCGGCGTCGAGCCCGACGTGCCAGGCCCACCTCTGCTCCTCTATGCTCCTGATCGACCTGACCTCCGTGCGTACGCCGAAGAAGTGCGTCACCCAAGCCTCGATCACGTGGCACAGTGCGTCCAGGCCCGCCTGTCCGTGGTCGAGGCTGAGCACGGTGTCGAAGCGCGATTCGCGCTCCCAATAGATCGCGCCATTGCGCCGGTCGAGCACATCCAGATCGACTTTGCCGAGCGCTCCCTGGGCTTCCACGATGAGCCTGCCGATCCCGCCATATTGTGTCCCGGCGGCATGCATCTCGATCATCTCCAGGTCTGCGACCAGCACGTGCCCATCGCGAAGCGTCGCCTTCTGCTCGCGAAACATCAGTTCCGCCGCGCGCAATTGAAGCGGATCTTCGCAACCGTCCAGGAGATTGCGCAAGATGACATGCGCGAGCTGCTCGACGAACAGCGGCGGTATATCGACGCTGCCCTTGAACAGATTCATGTAACAACCTTCGACCGTTCCGGCTTCGAGCAGACGCTGGCGGAAGCGAAGCAGAACGCGGTAGTTGTCGCGCGCGTCCTCGTCCGCAATATCGTCTATTTCCTGCGGCATGACGATGCGCCGCGGATTGTCCATCAGGGCGGCGTGGAGCCGAAGCTCCGCGTCAGTAGACTCCTCGACCGGAAGGATTTCCGGCCTCAGGAAATACGCGCGCAGAAAATCGTCGGTCACCCGCAGGCGGCCTTCGGCGTCGCGTCGCAGCAGATGAAAGCCGCTACTGCGCCAGAAGTCGGACACAGCGGTTCCGCGGCGGCGGCACCGGCTAGGCCGGCGCGAGTCCCAGACGCGAATGTGCCGACACGTGCTGCCGCAGGAACTCCATCTGGTCGGCGAAGATCCGGCGGTTGGTCAGGATCAGGTATTCCGCTTTGTTCGGAATGTACGGCGCATAGAGCAGTTCCATCCCCGCTTCCTGGGGCTGACGATTGCGCTTGTGGCCATTGCACTGCCTGCACGCGGTGACCACGTTCATCCAGGTGTCCCGCCCGCCGCGCGACAACGGAGTAATGTGATCACGCGTCAGTTTGAAGTAGTTGTACTCGCCTCCACAGTAAGCGCAGACGTGGCGGTCGCGGCGGAAAAGCTCGCGGTTATTGAGTGGCGGAACCTGATTGAACCCGCGCGCCGCCAGCGCGCGTCCGCGGATGGCAATGATCGAATGCGCCGTGATGCTGGAGCGCTCCCCCGTCAGGCGGCTGATCCCGCCATAAAACGTGAATGTGCGCTCGCCCATGGTCCACGCGACCAGGTTCTTGGCGTAATAAAAGCACGCCTGCTGCCAGCTGATCCAGCGATGCGGCACGCCGTGGCTGTCCAGCGAGAGGATGAGCGGATTGTTCATGGCACGAAGCTTGTTTCCGCAAGAATTCTGCCAAGCCTTCTTGTGCTTTGCAATGCCACGTCTTTCCGCACCCTTAGGTGCTCTTGTTGCGGCAAGGTGTCAGCTTCACCGCGCCGCAAGAATCGCGAATCAGCTCTAGCGCCTGCCGACCGCGTCCTTGAAGCCCTGACCGGCGGCGAAGGCCGGGATGGTCTTGGACGGAATCTTTATTTCCTTGCCGTTTGCCGGGCTGCGCCCGGCGCGCGCCTTGCGCTTGCGCGGCAGAAAGGTACCAAAACCCACGACCGTGACTCGATTGCCCTTTGCGACACTCGTCACGATTGCCTCGAAAACCGCGTTCACGGCGTCGCCCGCGGCTGTCCTGCTTAGGTTGCCGGCCTTGGCTGCCGCCTGCACGAGGTCCGACTTGGTGACCACAGATGGCATAGGTTCTCCTTGTCTGTCCGATGTCGTCCCGGACATCTCCCAAGCCGCAGTCGCGCCGCGAGCGGCGCTAGCGAGCGTGCATCGTAGCGAATCCATTCGCGGAATACAACGCGCAAGCGTGACTTTGCACACGACGATTCGCAAACATTTATGATTGCATTGAGTCGCGCGCACGTTGCGCGATGCGATCGTAAATGAATTTCCCTCCACATACGCTTGAGCAGCTTCTGGCCCGACGCGCGGCGCTTGCCGGTCCGATGTTGATCGATCGCGGGCGGCCGGTGGGCTTTCGCGAGCTGGCGGAAGAGAGCCGCCGGGTCGCGCACGGTCTCGAGCGGCTCGGCGTCGGACCCGGCGACCGGGTCGCGCTGTGGCTGCCCAACGTCCCCGCATGGCTTGCGACATTTTTTGCCTGCGCGCAGCTCGGCGCGATCGCGGTCTCGGTCAATACGCGCTTCCGGAGCCATGAAGTCGCCGACATCGTGGAGCGCTCCGGCGCGCGCGTGCTCGTGCTTTGGCCGGGGTTCAAAGGTATTGATTTCGCGTCGATTCTCGCGCAATGCGACCCGGCCGCGCTGGAGCGTCTCGAGTCCATTGTCGTCTATTCGGAAGATGGCGCTCGACCGCCCCGAGCCGTTGTCGGCAAATCTGCCGTCGGTTACGAGACACTTGCGTCGGGCGCCGCCTTGGTTGAAAGCGCGGCAACGCCCGAGGCGGGTTGTGTCATTTTCACCACGTCGGGCACGACGAGCACCCCGAAATTCGTCCTGCATGACCAGCACGGAGTGATCGCGCACGCGACCAACGTCGCGCACGTATTCGGGTTGGACGAAGATTCGGTAATGCTGCTCGCTCCCCCGCTCTGCGGGGTGTACGGCTTTTGCAGCGCGATGGCCGCCGTCGCTGCCGGGCGGCCCCTCGTCATGCGCCCGGCGTGGAACGCGGCGCAGGCGGCGAATGACATCGCGATACATCGCGTGACGCACGCGAACGGCACCGACGAGGCCGTCGCCCAGCTTCTAGAGCAGAGTGCGGCGCGACAACCGTTTCCGGGCGTTCGATTCTTCGGCTATGCGGCGTTCAGCCCCGCGCACGGCGACATCGCCGCTCGGGCGCAAGCGCGCGGCCTCAGGCTAGTTGGTCTATACGGCATGAGCGAGATCCAGGCGCTGTTCGCGCGCCAGGACGAGAACGCGCCACTGGAGGAGCGCGCGCCAGCCGGCGGCAGGCCGGTAAGCGCGGCCGCCAAAGTGCGGGCGCGCGACCCGGAGAGCGGCGAAATTCTTGCGCATGGCGCCGCGGGTGAGCTCGAGTTCTACGCGCCGGACAGCCGCATGGTCGGCTATTTCGGCGACCCGGAGGCAAGCGCACGTGCGCTCACCGACGACGGGTACTACCGCTCCGGCGACCTTGGCTGCACGCATGCCGACGGACGCTTCGCCTTTCTTGCCCGCATCGGCGACGCCCTGCGTCTGGGCGGATTTCTAGTGAGCCCGCCGGAAATCGAGGTAGTGGTTCAAGCGTTCCCGGGTGTTTCCGCCTGCCAGGTGGTCGGCGTGCCGCGCCGCGACCGCCTGCAGCCGGTCGCTTTCGTCGTGCTCGAGCCGCAGGCTGCGCTGGATGAAGCGGCGCTGCTGGCGTTCGTGGCGGGCAGGCTCGCAGCCTACAAGGTTCCAGTGCGCGCCTTCGCGGTGGAAGAATTCCCGGTCACGCCGGGTGCGAACGCCACTAAAATCCAGAAGGGCAGACTTCGCGCGCTGGCCGAGTCCATGCTGCCGGCTTGACGTCGGCCGTCTACTTCCTCCGTCTCTTGCTGGCGCCCCCGCTGTGGGTGACCGCGCCCCGGAATGCCGATCCCACCTGCGCCGCATACTTCTCCAGCGCACCCGCGGGCGGCGCACGATGCGGCGGCTTCCACGATCGACGTCGGCGCACCAGCTCAGCCGCCGACACGAGCAACGAGAGCTCGCCCTTTCCCGCGTCGATCTTTACGCGATCGCCGTCATTGACGAGCGCGAGCGGGCCGCCCACGGCGGCCTCCGGCGACAGGTAGCCGATCATCATCCCGCGCGTCGCACCGGAAAATCTCCCGTCGGTAACGAGCGCCACCTTCTCGCCCATCCCCTGACCGTAGATCAACGCCGTGACGCCGAGCATCTCGCGCATTCCCGGCCCGCCCCTTGGGCCTTCGTAGCGAATAACGAGCACGTCACCGGCCTTGTAGCCGCGCCTGCGCACTACGTCCGCGCACGCCTCCTCGGAATCGAACACGCGCGCAACGCCCTCGAACGTGAGCGAGCTCAGTCCGGCTATCTTGATCAGCGCCCCGTCGGGACACAGGTTGCCTTTCAGGACCACGATGCCGCCGCTCCCGCCAAGCGGTTTGCGACGCACCACCTCACCGTCGGCGCCGGGGTGACCTTTGAGCTCCTGCTCGAGCGTCGTGCCGAAGATCGTAAGACAGTCGCCGTGCAGCACGCCGCGCCGCAACAGCTCCTTCAGCACCGCATAGACTCCGCCCACCGCGTGCAGATCCTTGGCAAGAAAGCGCCCGCCCGGCTTCATGTCGGCAATCAGCGGCGTGCGCTTGGATACGCGCGCGAAATCATCGAGCGAGAATCGAATGCCGGCTTCGTGCGCGATTGCGGGAATGTGCAGCCCCGCGTTGGTCGAACCGCCGGTCGCGGCGACCGCGGCGCAGGCGTTCTCCAGGCTCTTGCGCGTCACGAGGTCGAGGGGCAGCGGTCCGCCGCTGCGCAGCAGGTCCAACGCGATGCGCCCCGCTTCCCGGGCCTGGCCCTGCCTCTCAGGCGCCACCGCCGGCATCGTGGCGGATCCTGGTAGCGCCAGACCGAGCGTCTCCGAGACCATCGCCATGGTGTTGGCGGTGAACTGCCCGGGGCAAGAACCCAGCGTCGGCAGGCACACGTGCTCTAGCTGATCGAGATCTGCGCGCTCCATATCGCCAGCCATCACCGCACCAACCGCTTCGTAGGTGTCGAGCACGGTGACGTCGTGCCCGCGCCAGACCCCGGGCAGGGCCGCACCGCCGTAGACGAATGTCGACGGCAGGTTGAGGCGCACCATCGCCATCATCATCCCCGGCAATGTCTTGTCGCAACCTGCAAATGTCACCAATGCATCGTAAGCATGCCCGCGGACGACCGCCTCGACGCCGTCGGCGATGATTTCGCGCGAGACCAGGGAATAGCGCATCCCGCCATGGCCCATGGACATCGAATCCGCGACCGATATGGACGCGAAATCGAACGGGATTCCCCCGGCCTCGCGTATCGCGGCGCAGGCCGCGCTGGCGAATCCACCCAACAGCGCGTTGCAGGGCGTGACGCGACCGTCGGTCGAGGCCACGCCTACAAAAGGCTTGTCCAGATCGAGGTCGGAAAGCCCAAGCGCGCGCAGGAAGGCGCGATGCGGCGCACGGTCGAGGCCCTCGACCGTAATGCGCGACCGAAGCTTGCGGATAGGCACGCGCGCAGTGTAGCGCGCGATCGGCCGTCTACGCGGGTGCGCCTTCCTTCGCGGCCTGGGCGCGCGCGGCGCGAGTCGTGCGGACGCCGACAATGCGCATCAGGGCGAGGATCGTCCCCAGCGTCACAATGTAGAACAGCAGTTCTACGCCCGTGGGACGGTCGTTGTAGCCGACCAGCACGTGCAACATGCGGCCCGCGATGCTTCCGACGCTCAGAATGCCTGACGTGTCCCAGACCTGGTTGACGATGGCAGGCAGCAGTCCCGCCTGGACCAGGAAGCCGGCAGCGCTCGCCGCGAGTCCCGCCGCGAGCAGCAGGACGATCACGCCCGTGACAGTAAAGAAGTGCCGCAGCGGCACGCGCAGCAGGCCGAAATAGAGCAGCACGCCGATCCCCGTTCCGCCCACCAGCCCCAGGATTGCACCAAGCGCCAGTCCGGCGCTTCCGCCGGACGCCATCAGGCCGTACAGAAACAGCACCGTCTCGGCGCCTTCGCGCAGCACCGCCAGCGCGGTGACGGCAAGCATTGCGGAAAGCGGTTTCGCGCCGACGCTCACGTCGTGGCCGAGATGTCGCATCTCCTCGACGTGCTTGCGCGCATGCGAGCTCATCCAGACGTTGTGCCAGGCGAGCATCGCCACCGCGACCAGCAGCACGCCGGCATTGAACAATTCCTGGCCGCGCCCCTGCACGGCGTCCGAAATCGCGCCAGCGAACGCGGCGACGACCAGCGCGCCGACGATTCCGAGCACAACCCCGCCCGCGATCCAGCGCCCGCGCGACGCCACGCCACGACTCGCGCCCATCACGATCGCGACGATCAACGCAGCTTCCAGCGTCTCGCGAAATACGACGACTGCAGACCCGAGCATTCTCGAACTCCTACGGCGTCCCGCCCTACCCCCCGGAGATTCGGCTGAACAAGCGAGCCTCAGGCAAAGTGGACCTCTCTGTCATTTTTCACATTTCTATTCAAACGGATAGAGAATAGGGACAGAATGGAAACCGGTTCAATGTGAGATAGGTTCTCCGATGATAACCATTCTCATTAGATTGCGCAAGGAGCCCGATCGCGGCCGGTAGGTCCGGCCGTTCCGGTCAGCAGACGGTCACTTTGCCTGGCTTCGCAGATTCCTGTTGAAGCTCTGCAGCAACTGCATGCCGCGCTGCGTCTCCGGGTCGCGCGCGATTTGCCACAGTCCGCCAAGCCCGCCTTGCGGCGCAGACATCTTTTCGGTCTCCACGACCGCCGACTCCAGGCTTCCGAGCACGTGCTCGATGTGCTCGAGCCGTTCCATGACCTTCGGCAGCGTCACTGCGATGCGCTCCAGCGCGCCGGACGCCTGCATCTTCTCGAGCATCAAGACAAGATGCAGTGCGCCGCCGCGGCTCAGGCGGTCCATCAAGGAAAGCCCCTCCGCCATCGTTTCCGCCAGGCGCCCGATCATCTCGTCGCTCAGCGCATCTTCTGCGGATCCATAGACGCGCGCCAGTTGAACCAGCCGCTCCAGGTCGCCGTCACGAACCATCCTGGCAATCGAAGGTAGCGCCTTTTCCAGCCCGGAACGGTTGACCTGGTCGAGCAGACTCAGGCCCTCGCCCACCGCTTCGGTCAGGCGTCCCACCATTTCGTCGGTTAGCGCGTCGCGCGCGGCCTCGACTACGCGCTGGACCTCGAGCTCGGTCGAAATCGCCTCGTTTGAGGTGCTCATCGTCGTCTCCTCAGAGCAGACCGCGGGCGGACGCCCAATAGAGCTTGTTGTACGCGACCTTGAACCAGTGGACCGCGCGCGTGGGCGCCTTCGGATCGGGCGGATTCTGATAGTTGAACATGGCATATGTCGCCCGGTCCTTGCCCGCCTCGATGAAGCAGAACACCTTGCCGTCGTAGTCGCGCACCGGCGTACCCATCTTGACCATCGCCGCGATGTTCTCGGCCAGTGCCTCGGCCTCAAAGTGAGCCGTCGAACCCGCCTTGCTTATGGGCAAGTTGGTGGTGTCGCCGACCACGAAGACGTTTTCGCGCCCCTCCATATTCAAGCGATGCCGGTGCGTGGGAATGAAGCCACGCTGTCCAAGACCGTTCTTCTCGATCACCTCCATGCCCCTGTGGGCCGGAATAGTGATCAGCAGGTCGAACGGCGCTTCCGTACCTTCCTCGCTGCGCACCACCTTCTTCGCGCCGTCGACCTCCTTCATGTTGAACAGCGTCTCGTAGGTGATGCCGAGTCGATCCATCTCGGGGGTCGCCCACTTGGCAACGTTCTCCAGCGAATGCGTGCGCCCGATCGGGTAGGTGTAGTGAAGCTTGGTCTTGTCCAGGATCCCGCGGTCCTTGAAGTAGTCGTACAGCATGAACGTGATCTCGAGCGGCGCCATCGGGCACTTGTGCGGCACCCCGACCGTGATCACCACCCTGCCGCCCTGGAACGCCTGCAGGCGCTTGAACATCTTGAGCGCCGACTCTTCGGTGTAGAACTGCTCGGCGTTCTCGGCCAGGCCCGGGATTTCCTCCGCCACCGGTCGCGACCCGGTTGCGATCACGATCAGGTCGTAGCTGTGGATCTTGCCGCTCTTGGTCTTGACCTGGTTCTTGTCCAACTGAAATTCTTCGACCGGATCGGCGTGAAATTCGATGCCCGGCTCGAGCAGGCTACGCTGGTCGCGGTAGAGCTCGTCGGGCGTCATCCTCCCGATCGCCAGATATAGCAGCCCCGGCTGATACATGTGCTTGTCGGACGCGGAAAGCATCGTTATCCGCGCCTTCCCCGCACGCAACTCGCCGACGAGACGTCTCGCCAGATTGTTCGCCAGGATCGTGCCGCCCATTCCCCCGCCTACGACTAGAATTCTCATCGCCGCCTCCTCATGTCGCTCGTGTAATCGGACGAAACTTCCCTACTTCGCCTTACGAACTATCACGTGCCACACCCCCTCCTCTTCGCGGGTTTCGACGTGCACGTGCTTCACCTTGTTGATCCACTCAGGAATGTCGTGCGCCGACCCTTTGTCGGTGGAGAGCACTTCCAGCTCCTCGCCAACCTGTGCCGCCTTCATTGCTGCGATCAGCTCCATGAGCGGTCCCGGGCAGAAACTGCCCCGCGCATCCACCAGCTTTCTCGTGATCATCGGCGTGTCTCTCGCACTGTTGTCAGAACGACCAGACCTGGCCTGAAGCGGCTTCGTCTAGGAATTTCGTAAGTCCCATCGGCTCGCCGAGAAAATCCACCAAATCCTTCTGCTCCAACGCGAGCACGTCCATCGCCATGGAGCAAGGATAGATCTTCGCCTCACCGAGGTCGACCGCGTTCTCGAACAGTTCGCGGAAGGGGGGCACCTTCTTTTCCGCCATCAGCGTCCCGATTTCTCCCTCGGCATCGGGCTGCTTTGCGGCACCTTTGATGAAATATGACAGCGCATTCATCGACAGGAAGACATGGACGTCGTTGCCGCTTACCGCGCCCACCGACGCGACCATTGCCGCCATCTGCAGCCTCTCACGGCTGCCCGAAATCACCATGACACTAATTCGATTCGACATGTCATCCTCTTACTGCCGATGCGACCCGCCCGCCGCAAGATGCCGACCGATTATGGAAGTACCTGCCGGTCCCCGCCAACAAGTTCGTTAATGGCCCCATTCGCGCCACCGAATCCCGGCGGCCAGGCTTCGAACCTTACATCATGCTGGAACGTTCCTGCGCGCGGTATTGAGACAAATCAATAAACAGGCGCAGATCCGCCGCGACCTCTACGATGCAACAGCAACCAAGCGGCCACTACCCCTGCAAGCAGCAACGCCCAGCCCCACGCCGGCATATCGAGCACGTTATCGCCCAGCACCGCGAGAACAATCGTCAACGGCAGGATGCCCAGCCCGGTAGCCCACAGAAAGGTCCACCAAGTGATCTCGGTAAGTGCCGCCGCGTAGTTGATGAGATTGAACGCAATCACCGGAATCAGGCGCGCAACCAGCAGTGCGAGCCCGCCGCGCTCGCGCGACCAGCGTGACAGGTGGGCATGCATTGGCGCGGAAAGCAGACCGCGAAGCACCGGGCGGCCGAGCGAGCGCACGACGCCGAACGCCGCCGATGCGCCGAGCATTGCACCGACCCAAGTGATCACCGATCCCCACAGCGGGCCGTACAGCATGCCGTTCGCCAGCGCGATGATTTCCGAGGGAAAGGGCAGGAACGAGTGCGCGACCATCAAGCCGACGGACCCGAGCACGCCCCATGCGCCCCAGGACCTGATCAGATTCTCGACCTCGCGAACTGCCGACTGGGCGCCCGGCATCTGCGGCCAGAGCCACCATCCGAGCACGCCGATCGCAGAAGCGACAAACAGTGCCGCAATCGCGCGGACTGCGCCTGTCAAGATCGCTCTAGGCGGTTTTCGAAGCTTCGATCGAGGCCGAGCACGTACTGCGCAAGCTCGTCGACCAAATCCTCGCTGAATGCCTCGAGGGGGAACATTCGGCGCGAGCGGCCCAGATTGCCGACGTTCAGCAGCTCGACCGAAACGCTGAACGCGTCGTAGTCCGCCCGGAGGCGCACGTGGCACGGGATCGCGCCAAGGGCGAAAGTGGCTCGCGCAATCTGCTTGAAATCGTTCTTCAAGTCCCTTCGCGTACTCTCTATCTGAAGCGTGTCGAGCTCCTGCTGGAAGCGGGTGATGTCCAGCGTCGACAGATCCACCGTCGCATCGCGCGTCGGCCGCAAGCGGCATGACAGGGTCACGAAGTCATGATATTCCCGGTCTCCGATCTTGCGCATGCGGAAATCCGCGAACGCGTCGGTCAACTTAAGCAGCGGCAGTTCGCCCATGTAGATCATCCGGTAGCGGAATCCCAGGATCGGGCTCGCCGCATTGACCTCCTGCGCGAATTCGGCCAGATAGCGGAACGCGGCGCGAAGGCTGCGGTCGAGACGCTCGACGTCCTCCGTCCTGGGCGCCGGCTTGGGCACCGCGACGCGGTCAGCCGCCTGTTTCCTGAGCATCTCGATCGCGGCATTGTGTCGCGCGGTAGCGGCCAACGGCGAGTCCGCGCTCTCGCCCTGGCGCTGGCGCTCGTATTCCTCGCGCAGGCGCGCCTGCGTCTCGGCCCAGCGTTGCAATTCGACTTTCTTGCGCCTGCGCGCCTCGATCTCGGCGTGCAATTCGGCCTGCTGGCGGTCTTCGAGGCCGCGCGCGAACTCATCGAACTCGGCGAGCAGAAGCTCGCTCGTCTGGTCTATCGACGCCGTGCGCATGACAACGGACTCGTCAAGCTGCGCGATGCGTCCGGGGGGGCCGGGAACGCCGCGAACCTTGCGCAGGGCCTCCGCCATCTCACCGGCGCGCTGGTAGCGCTCCTCGGGCTTCTTGGCCAGCGCGCGCGCGAGAATGCGATCGAACTCAGCCGGAAGCGTGCGGTCGAGCTCGGACACGTTGCGATGCGGCTCGACCATGATCCTCCGCATCAGCTCGAACATCGCGATCTCGCCGCCGCTCTCGAATGGCGTGCGATGCACCAGCATCTCGTACAGCATCACGCCGAGCGAGAAGATGTCCGACCGAGGATCTGCGGGCTGGCCGAGCACCTGCTCGGGCGACATGTACTTCGGGGATCCAAGGGCAACGCCAGTCTGCGTCATCGACGAAGACGGCACATAGGCGACGCCGAAATCCGTGAGCTTGGCGTGCCCGGTCGACGAAACGATGACGTTTGCCGGCTTCACGTCGCGATGCACGATCGCGTGACGATGCGCGTGCTCGAGTCCTTCCGCGATTTGGGCCGCAAAGTCCGCCGCGGTCGCGAAATCGAGCCTTCCTTGGCGGCGCAGCATATGCTGCAGCGACTGCCCTTCCAGCAGCTCCATCGCGATAAACGCAATCTCGCCCTCCACGCCGACGTCGTATATGGTCACCAGATTGGGATGGCTGAGGCGGCCTGCCGATTTCGCCTCACGCAGGAAGCGCTCCCGTACGTCGTTCAGAACGTCTTCCGGCAGGCTGGGGTTGAGCGTCTTGATTGCCACAGTACGCTCGATTAGCGGGTCGACCGCGCGGTACACGGTTCCTGTGGCGCCGCGCCCGAGCTCACCGACAATGCGGTAGCGGCCGAGTGTTTCGGGGGGCATCGCTAGCTGGGTTCCGGGCGTGCGGCCGTGTGGCGAATTGACCGATTGTAAGCTTGGCGCAATCCCGTCCGCGCAGCAAGTCGGCCGGGCATCCACCGGCCCTCCACTGCGCAGCCGCCCCGGTGGCGCAATCGGCACGTCCCACGCCGCGGGACGCGCGGAATCAGCTTAGCGACCGTTCGCCAATCGGAAAAACATACTCTTCGTTGCGTTGAGTCGGACCAGGTATCGACTGACGTCGTGGTCGCCGCAGCGCTGGCCCGGCGTCAGCTGGAACTCACGCCTTGCGTAGGATTCCCCAGCCGCGGCGCCGCACAGATGGATCACTGCGGCGAGATTCTGCTTCTGTTGCAGCGTGGCGGCTGCCCGGCCTGACAGGATTTGGGCGACCCGGCGATCGAGCAAGGCCGCCGTCATCTCGACGGCATGGCTCGGAACGATGCGCATGTACAGGAAGTTGAACCAGCATGAATTGAAGTCGTACCAGGCGCCCTCCTGTGCCACTTTGTGATCGTGAACGCAGTAGCGCCTGGCTTCGCGGAACGTCGCATTGGTCGTCTGGTACATGCCGACGGCGGTTGATGCAGGACGATACAGATCGAAGGGTTCCGGGGTGAGGCGCCAGCGCCAATAGGTTCGGGCAACCGGATTGCCCGCGCCCTCGACTTGGGCGAGCGCCGCGAGAAATTCCGGCGTGATCGTGGCCGTGGAATGCTCGTGGAAAATCGGCTCATATTGCTCCCACGTCTCGGCCGGAGTTTTGGTGAGGGCACCGCTCACCGGAAAGAACAACTCGGTCGGCTTGCGCATGACCTGATAAGTCCAGTTCACCGCGAGCGATAGCGCAACAAGCGCGACCAGGACGATGACGGCCCGAATTCCCCGAGGCGCGGTCAGCAACACCCGCAGGGCGCGACGGAGGGTTCGGAAACGGCGACGACGGCGCATGCGCTCTGAATGTAATGCGGAAGACGTTTCGCGCGGGCCCTGCGTCCCGTAAACGCTTCATTGCGAACCCACGGCTTCGCGCTTGAAGGGACGCGCGGCTGATAGGCAATTGTTGCGCATATACAACAGCGTCCAAGGCAGCTGTGGAATACCGCTAATTCGTCGTTCGCCCCAGACGCATATGATTCTTAATGAACTGTTTTGATTGAGCATAGATTGGTCGGAATGGCCAAACTTATGACGCTCAAGCGCGTGCGGCTCTGAGGCTGTGAAGCGCTGAATTCGAAAACTACTGCCGCCGCTTCAGAGCCCAGTTTCGCATTGGATTTGGCATAGCTGTTGCCAACTTGACGTCTAGCTGTCATCTTGACGTCAAGCTGACGTCATGTTCAGCGTCAACTTTTTGCAAGAAAAATGAGGGTGCGGCTCGGCTGGGTGGCAATGCACGCGCAAGTGCAGCCGACAGCCGGGCAAAGAAGAGGGAGGAGAAAGTTGATGTCGGAATGTCTTCCATTCCGTTGGATGGGACTCGCGTGTGCGGCGCTGTGTGCCGTGCTCGTGGGTTGCTCTGGGATGGGGGTTACGACGCTCGGCGGACGGCCGCTGGTGTACAAGCAGGGCCCGGGCGATGCGCCCTCGAGCATCGAAGAGAAGGGCGGCGTCGTGTACAAGCGCGAGGACGAGCCCGAGCGCGCATCCGGCGGCGCGCAGCCCACGCAGGCCGCGCGCGTTCAAGCGCCCGTTGCGGCGCATGAAGCTGCGGTGATGCCCGCGCGCGAAGCGGCGCCCGTGGTGGCGACGGCTCCGAGCGAAGCGCCCAGGACCGCGATGGCGCAGGCTGCGCCGCGCGCAGCTTCTTCAAGCGGCGCGATGGCTTCGGCGGACGCCTCGAGCGATCTGTTCAACCGCTATACCCAGGCCACGCGCTACGGCGACTTGCTGTTCGTGTCCGGGCAGATCGCCATCGATCAGGCCAGCGGCGCTTTCGATCCGACCCAGAGCATCGAGGCGCAGACGCACCTGGCGCTGCAGAACATCCGCCTCATCCTCGAGAGCAATCACCTGACGATGGCCAACGTGGTCTACGCCACGGTGTACCTCTCGAGCATCAGCCAATTCAGGAGCATGGACGCGGTCTATCACGGTTTCTTCAAGGGCACGCCGCCGGCACGCGCCGTGGTGGAGGTCGGGCACTTGCCGCGCGGCGCCCTGGTGGAGATCACGGTGATTGCGGGCAGATGACGAAGCATCGCTTCAGGCAGCGTGCAGGTGAAGGTGAAGTACCCGGGTACTTGGTGGCTTTCAACCAAAGGAGAGATGACGTGAAGGCGAAACTGAGATTGATAACTCTAGGAGTCTTCGTTGGCGCCATGGCAAGTAGTACATACGCCTTGGCCGAGCCGGTCTTCCCGACCCATCCGGTGGTCGGCGAGCACGAGAACTTCCGCAACCTGTTCCGGTTGCGCTGCGGTTCTTGTCACGGCGCAAACGGCGAAGGTACCGACCACGAGTGGCCGCATATGGCGCCGGCGCTGAAGGGCAATCCCTTCGTGCAGCACGCACCGGCGGCCGCGATCATCAGGGTCATCCGGCTGGGTCGTAACGGCAGGGAGCGGCTCTACCACGAGTCGTATCCGAACATGCCCGCGTTTGGCGCCGAGGCAGTGTTCGACGTGGACGGGCTGGTCAATTTCCTGAAGACCGATCTGCAGCACTAGCCGTGCTCAGCGCTAACCCAATCCTTTTGAACCAGCTGGGAGGAGCATCATGAAGTGGCTTAACAGTACAAGAAGTGCAACCAAACTGGCCGCGGGAGCGCTGGTGTGCGCGTTGCCGTTCCTGGCCAGCAACTCGCAGGCGATGCCGAGCTTTGCACGCCAGACCGGCATGGTCTGCAATTCCTGCCACATCGGCACCGACAACGTTCCGAACTTCACCCGTACCGGGCGTCTGTTCGCGATGCGCGGCTACACCCGGCCGATCGTGCGCGAGAAGCTGCGCGGAGACGGCCAGACGGTGGACGGAGAGCCGCAGTACGGCGGGGACTACATCTCGCTCAACTGGACGGACTTCTTCGCCGCGCGCTTGGTGTCCTCGATCGCCTCGCAGTCCGAGGTAAACGGAGTGAAAGGCGATGTGACTTCCAAGCCGCTGTCGCGCATGGCGTTGTTCTACACCGGGCCGGTGACCGACTGGATGGGCCTGTGGACGGAGATCGGCTACCTGGGCAACAACAACCTGAGCGCGGTCAACGGCTCGGTTGCGGGCACGCCCACGGGGCTTAACCTGTTCGCCTACGACGAGTACCGTCTGTCGACCTCGCGCAACGTCGGCGAGAACAGCTTCATCGGCATGTCGATAGGCAACGAGCCGGGCGACGTGGTGAGCCAGTTCGTGTTCCCGCTCGGGATCCCGCGCTTCTTCAGCCTGGGGCAGGGCGGTTCGGGCAAGTCGCTGGACATGATGACGATCAGCTTCCACGCCCTGATCGACGATCGCTTGTGGCTGCAGATCGCACCCAACACCGGGGTGACGAACAACAGCTGGTCGGACGGCTCGCAGGTGTACTACAACGTCGCCTACGACTTCTTCCGCAAGACCGACAACGACTTGTGGGTGGCGTTCGAAGGCGCGAACGGCAACGACAATGCCTCGATCCTGACCCCGACCAAGGTCAGCTTCATCTGCACGGGAACCTGTCCTGCGGGGATAAGCGACTCTGGCGGCCTGTCGTTCAGCAACACGCTCGGCGGGTATTCGATCAGCGGCGCTCCGGTGGAAGAGGTGGACAAGTTCAACACCTACAGCATCCGCGCCGAGTGGGATGTGGCCGATCGCGGACCGCATTCCTGGGTCCTGATGGGAAAACTCGACGGCACCAAGCAGGACTACAAGAGTGGAGCGAGTGCGAAGCGCGACGTCATGGGCGTCATAGGGCGCTATTTCTACAAGCGCACTTACGGCATCGAGGCGTTCTACTACCGTGACTCGAAGTACCAGTACACGAGTCCGGCGGGGGTGACGACCGATTTCGGCAATCGCACTGGCACTGGTATCACGCTGTTGTGGAACCCTGCGATGAACTTCAGCATGCACTTGGTCTTGCCGCTGGAGCAGACGACGCGCAATTTCGCAGGCGTGGAAAGGAAATCGAAGAGCTGGGACCTCGGCATGGAGTACAGCTTCTAGACGACGGTTCAATCGACGTAAAGTCCATCTCCCCGCGCAGGGGCCGCGCGAGCGGCTTCTGTCCGGGGAGATTTTTTGTGCTGTTGAGTCTGCGTAACCTTTTTCAAGCTGAATTGACCGATGTCGCCATGGCCGACGCTACTCACCGCGTGCGCATCTGGGATGCGCCGACGCGGGTATTTCACTGGACGCTGGCTGGGTGCGTGGCGGGCGATTGGCTCACGCGCGACGCAGGCCAGCTCGATGTTCACGAATTCCTGGGCTACGCGATCGGCGCGCTGGTCGCGTTTCGCCTGGTGTGGGGGTTCGCCGGCACGCACTGGGCGCGCTTCGCGAGCTTCGCTTACTCCCCCCTTTCTGCCTGGCGCTATCTCGCTGCGCTCTTGCGAGGCCGCCAGGGGCACTACCTCGGGCACAACCCCGCGGGCAGCTGGTCGATCTACGTGCTTCTCACGCTCGCGGGGCTGGAAGTCGTTACGGGCCTTGTCACGCTCGGGGCCGAGAAGCGCCAAGGCATGCTCGCGGGCTGGTTCGGCTACCGGGTGGGCGACATCGCCCACGCCGCTCACCAGTGGCTCGCCTACGCGATGCTCGCGGTGGTGGGGGTTCATATCCTCGGAGTGCTGGTGGGCTGCCTGGCCGACCGGCAGAACCTGGTGGCCTCGATGCTCACCGGCTCCAAGCGCGCCGAGGGCGCGATCGCGCCGGTGCAGCCAAGGCGCGGCGTGGCCCTTGCGCTCGCGCTTGCCCTGGGCCTTGGAGCGCTCGCGTACTTCCGCGCCTACCCCCTGGCGGGGCGAGCGCAGCGCGATCGGCTCCCGGCCCTGGCGCTGGACGCGCTATGGAAGAGCGAGTGCGGCCCTTGTCACCTCGCCTACCACCCCTCGCTGCTGCCGGAGCGCTCATGGTCGAAGATGTTCGCCGAGCAACAGTCGCACTTTGGCGAGGACCTGGGCTTGAGCGGGCAGACCTTGCGCCATCTGCAGGCCTACGCGGCTCGCAACGCCGCCGAGGCGCTGGCCTCGCCGCTGGCCTGGAAGATGGCAACGACGATTGCCGCGGCGGGGGCGCCCTTGCGCATCAGCGATACGCCCTACTGGGTGCAGCGCCACGCCCGGCTCGATGAGGCGATCTGGAAGCGCGTGCACCGCTCGGATTGCGGCAAGTGTCACCGCGACGCCGAGGCGGGGCGCTTCGCGCCCGGGGCGATCGATATCGACCTGGGCCGATCCCAGGGGCAAAAGGGAAACTGACCCCATGCCAGGCTTACGCAGTATCGCGCTGGCGGCAGGGCTGGCGCTGCTGGGGATGCACGCCAGGGCCTTTGCCGGTCCGGTGGACGAGCTGCTGCAGCAGTTCCAGGGGCAGGGCGCGGGCGGGTTCACGGTCGCCGCCGGCGAGCAGCTCTGGGAGCGCGAGGTCATCAATCCCAAGACCGGCCAGGTGCGCCGCTGTGCGCTGTGCCACACGACCGATCTGAGCAAGATGGGCAAGCACGCGACCACCGGCAAGATCATCAAACCGATGGCGCCCTCGGTCAATCCGGAGCGCCTGTCGGACAAGAAGAAGATCGAGAAGTGGCTTGCGCGCAATTGCAAGTGGACGCTGGGCCGGGAATGCACGGCGCAGGAAAAGGGCGACGTGCTGACGATGATCAGGAGTCGATAAAACAACGAAAGGGGAGATGATGAGAACGATGAAACATGGGGTTGGCGCGCTCGCGCTCGCTGCGGCGAGCGTGTGCGGCGGCTGGGCCGCGCTTGGCGCGCCGGTGTTCGCGGCATCCGGACGCGTGCTGGTGCCGACCGACGCCACCTATATCAAGGAGTGCGGGGCCTGCCACATGGCGTTCTCGCCCGAGCTGCTGCCGGCGGCGTCCTGGCGCAAGGTGATGGCGCGGCTGGAGGATCATTTCGGCGAATCGGCCAAGCTCGATGCGCCCACCCAGCACAACATCGCCCAGTACCTGGTCGCGCACGCGGCCGATCGGGCCACAAATGATCAGTCCCACGCCATCATGCGATCGCTGCACCCGAACGAGGCGCCGCTTCGCATCACCCAGGTGCCCTATATCGCGGGGCTGCACGCCGCAGTGCTCGATCCGGTCTGGAACGGCACCCCACGGCCCAAAACCCTCACCGAGTGCGGCGTGTGCCACCCAGACATCAAGGTCGGCGACTACCGTACCAAGTCGTTCCACGTCAACGACGAAAGATTCCGGCGTATGTGAAACGCTCCGATCCCGCATAGGGTACCAAGGTGCAACAGGGAGATAGGATTTGGTTATCATTACATCCAAGTTGTGCCCCAATCTTTTGTCTGGAGCCATGCAATGCCGAACTTGGTGAAAATAGCGGTGCTGTCTTCTGCAATTTGGGCCGTGCTAGGCGCTGGGCCTGCCGCTGCCGTCGACGATCGTTTCAATCCCCACATGTACGAGAAGGGCGGATTTGCGCCGGCAAGCAATCCGACCTATCTCAGCGAATGCGGCGCCTGCCATTTCACTTACCTCCCCGGCATGCTGCCGGCGCGCTCGTGGCAAGCCGTGATGACCAAGGCGAACGGCGATCACTTCGGAGAATCGCTCTTGCTGGCGCCAGACGTCGCGCGGGAGATCGAGCAGTACCTCGTATCGAACGCGGCGGACAAGTCAGAATACCTTGGCGCCCAGGCAATCCTGTACCGGCTGCGGACAGATGTCGCACCGCTACGAATCACGAACCTGCCGACCTTCCGTGCAAAGCATTTCATGGCTGCGTACGTCAAGAAGGCAGCTCCGCGGGTCAATACTTCGCGGCCCTTTCCCCCGGAAGCGGTCAAGGTGCTCATGAACTGCAATGACTGCCATGAAAAGGCCTCGACGGGGTCGTTCGCCTACGGGGAGATTGTGGTGCCGGGCATCACCAAAGTCATAAAGCCCGGAGGTCAGTTCTGACGTCGCGCGTCTGCATGACGCGAAGGAAGCCGTCCAGGACTCGAAGCGTTGTTTTCTAAACACCATTGAAGGAGGTAATAACGATGAAAGACGAATCGCAACTGACCCGACGCGTTTTCTTTCGTGGCGCCGCTACGCTGGCGGGTGCCGCGCTGGTGGGCGCGGTGATCCCCGTGCGCGAGGCGCGCGCGCAACAAAAGCTCGCCAAGAATGTCATGCAATACCAGGACACTCCCAAGAACGGCCAGCGCTGCGACGAATGCGTGTACTTCAAGGCGCCGAACGCCTGCGGCTTGGTCGAAGGCACGATTTCGCCGCAAGGTTGGTGCACCGCCTTCAACAAGAAGAGCTAGTCCAGATCTCGCTCGGGGCGCGCGGCCACGCCGCGCGCCCTGTCACTTTCAGGAGAGCCGGTCGAGGCGTGCGCCGGCGCTGGTCCATTGTCGAACCTGTAGCAGTGGCCGGCGCGGTTGCCGCGGCGCGAATTCAGACCTGCGCCCGGCTTACGCTCTTGGCCAGTGACGCGAACCTCATGAAGATCGTAGTCAACGATGCGAGCGCGATCGCTCGCTGCTCGGCACGTTTGTCGCGTGCCCCACCAATCCATCCGGGTCATCCGTTCGCTGATTCCGTGACGCATCAGCCAGAGCGCCCATCAGGGCGCGTGGCCACGCCGCGCGCCCCGAGGGAGTTCAGGATCAGCTCTTCTTGTTGAAAGCAGTACACCAGCCTTGCGGCGAAATCGTGCCCTCCACCAGCCCGCAGGCGTTTGGTGGCTTGAAGTACACGCATTCGTCGCAGCGCTGGCCGTTCTTGGGAGTGTCCTGGTATTGCATGACATTCTTGGCGAGCTTTTGTTGCGCGCGCGCCTCGCGCACGGGGATCACCGCGCTCACCAGCGCGGCGCCCGCCAGCGTGGCGGCACCCCGAAAGAAAACGCGTCGTGTCAGTTTTGATTCGACATTCATCATTGTTGCCTCCTCCTGTAGTGGTCTAGCAAACATCGATAATCCATGCTTTCCGGATTCTGGACGGCCTCGATTGCTCAGTCACCTCTGAACATTTCGTCATTGACGTGGAAGGTTTTGGATTTATAGTCGCCGATCTTGATGTCGGAGTGGCACACGCCGCACTCGGTGAGGGTTTTGGGCCGTGGGGTGCCGTTCCAGACCGGATCGAGCACTGCGGCGTGCAGCCCCGCGATATAGGGCACCTGGGTGATGCGAAGCGGCGCCTCGTTCGGGTGCAGCGATCGCATGATGGCGTGGGACTGATCATTTGTGGCCCGATCGGCCGCGTGCGCGACCAGGTACTGGGCGATGTTGTGCTGGGTGGGCGCATCGAGCTTGGCCGATTCGCCGAAATGATCCTCCAGCCGCGCCATCACCTTGCGCCAGGACGCCGCCGGCAGCAGCTCGGGCGAGAACGCCATGTGGCAGGCCCCGCACTCCTTGATATAGGTGGCGTCGGTCGGCACCAGCACGCGTCCGGATGCCGCGAACACCGGCGCGCCAAGCGCGGCCCAGCCGCCGCACACGCTCGCCGCAGCGAGCGCGAGCGCGCCAACCCCATGTTTCATCGTTCTCATCATCTCCCCTTTCGTTGTTTTATCGACTCCTGATCATCGTCAGCACGTCGCCCTTTTCCTGCGCCGTGCATTCCCGGCCCAGCGTCCACTTGCAATTGCGCGCAAGCCACTTCTCGATCTTCTTCTTGTCCGACAGGCGCTCCGGATTGACCGAGGGCGCCATCGGTTTGATGATCTTGCCGGTGGTCGCGTGCTTGCCCATCTTGCTCAGATCGGTCGTGTGGCACAGCGCACAGCGGCGCACCTGGCCGGTCTTGGGATTGATGACCTCGCGCTCCCAGAGCTGCTCGCCGGCGGCGACCGTGAACCCGCCCGCGCCCTGCCCCTGGAACTGCTGCAGCAGCTCGTCCACCGGACCGGCAAAGGCCCTGGCGTGCATCCCCAGCAGCGCCAGCCCTGCCGCCAGCGCGATACTGCGTAAGCCTGGCATGGGGTCAGTTTCCCTTTTGCCCCTGGGATCGGCCCAGGTCGATATCGATCGCCCCGGGCGCGAAGCGCCCCGCCTCGGCGTCGCGGTGACACTTGCCGCAATCCGAGCGGTGCACGCGCTTCCAGATCGCCTCATCGAGCCGGGCGTGGCGCTGCACCCAGTAGGGCGTATCGCTGATGCGCAAGGGCGCCCCCGCCGCGGCAATCGTCGTTGCCATCTTCCAGGCCAGCGGCGAGGCCAGCGCCTCGGCGGCGTTGCGAGCCGCGTAGGCCTGCAGATGGCGCAAGGTCTGCCCGCTCAAGCCCAGGTCCTCGCCAAAGTGCGACTGTTGCTCGGCGAACATCTTCGACCATGAGCGCTCCGGCAGCAGCGAGGGGTGGTAGGGGAGGTGGCAATCGCCGCACTCGCTTCTTCCATAGCAGCGTCCAACGCCAGCGCCGGCGAGCCGATCGCGCTGCGCTCGCCCCGCCAGGGGGTAGGCGCGGAAGTACGCGAGCGCTCCAAGGCCCAGGGCAAGCGCGAGCGCAAGGGCCACGCCGCGCCTTGGCTGCACCGGCGCGATCGCGCCCTCGGCGCGCTTGGAGCCGGTGAGCATCGAGGCCACCAGGTTCTGCCGGTCGGCCAGGCAGCCCACCAGCACTCCGAGGATATGAACCCCCACCACCGCGAGCATCGCGTAGGCGAGCCACTGGTGAGCGGCGTGGGCGATGTCGCCCACCCGGTAGCCGAACCAGCCCGCGAGCATGCCTTGGCGCTTCTCGGCCCCGAGCGTGACAAGGCCCGTAACGACTTCCAGCCCCGCGAGCGTGAGAAGCACGTAGATCGACCAGCTGCCCGCGGGGTTGTGCCCGAGGTAGTGCCCCTGGCGGCCTCGCAAGAGCGCAGCGAGATAGCGCCAGGCAGAAAGGGGGGAGTAAGCGAAGCTCGCGAAGCGCGCCCAGTGCGTGCCGGCGAACCCCCACACCAGGCGAAACGCGACCAGCGCGCCGATCGCGTAGCCCAGGAATTCGTGAACATCGAGCTGGCCTGCGTCGCGCGTGAGCCAATCGCCCGCCACGCACCCAGCCAGCGTCCAGTGAAATACCCGCGTCGGCGCATCCCAGATGCGCACGCGATGCGTGAGCTCGCCCATGACGACATCGGAAAATAGGAGTGTGGAACCGCGCGTCGAACTAAATTGCACCAGCGACGCAATCGGCGAATGGCGACCTGCTCATGGATTCTCGTCTCAAGGCCAAGCAGGTAATGACTCCGACTGAATCGGGAAAGACCTTCTCCGGACCGGATTCGCGAAGGCGATCCGGTCCGGAGAAGCGATGCAACGTTGAGTTGCCAAATTAGAAGCTGTACTCCACGCCGAGGTCCCAGCTCGACGACTTGGACTCCAAGCCGGCGTAGGTGCGGCTGGTCGATTCCGGGTTGATGCTCAGGTGAAAGCTCACGTTCATCGCGGGATTCCACAACAGCGCGATGTTCGTGCTCGACTTGTGCCCGAAGTCGTGCACCAGACCGGTGATGTCCGTGTACTTGTAGTTCAAGTCACGGGCGTACGACGCCTGGATACCGTAGGTCCGCTTGTAGAAGTAGCGGATGTAGGCACCGACGTCGTTGCGCTGGGCGCTCGCGCCGCTCTTGTAGTTCTGCTTGGTGCCGTTCGCCTGGATCATTGCAACCCAGGAGTTCACCCCACGGTCGGCCACGTCCCACTCGGCCCGCATGCTGTAGGTGTTGAACGTATCGATCGACTCCACCGGGGCGCCGCTGATCGAATACCCGCCGAGCGTGTTGCTGAACGACAGACCGCCCGCATCGCTCACCCCCGCCGGACAGGTTCCCGTGCAGATGAAGCTGACTTTGGTCGGGGTCATGATCGGCGCGGTGTCGTTGCCGGTCTCGTACTCCAGGCCCAGCCACAGGTCGTTGTCCGTCTTGCCGAACATGTTGTAGGCCAGCGCGTAGTACTGCTGCGAGCCGTTGGACCAGCTGTTGTTCGTCACCCCGGTGTTGGGCGCGAACTGGACCCACCAGTGATCGTCGATGAAGGCGTGGAAGCTGATCGTCATCATGTCCAGCGACTTGCCCGTGCCGCCCTGTCCCAGGCTGAAGAAGCGCGGGATCCCGGTCGGGAACACGAACTGGCTCACCACGTCGCCCGGCTCGTTGCCTATCGACATGCCGATGAAGCTGTTCTCGCCGATGGTGCGCGAGGTCGACAGACGGTACTCGTCGTAGGCGAACAGGTTAAGACCGGTGGGCGTGCCCGAAACCCCGTCTATCTTGTTGACGGAACTCAGGTTGTTGTTGCCCAGGTAGCCGATCTCCGTCCACAGGCCCATCCAGTCGGTCACCGGCCCGGTGTAGAACAACGCCATGCGCGACAGCGGCGTGGATTTGACGTCGCTCTTGGTCTTGACCCCTGCCGTGTTCGTGCTCTCGGACTGCGAGGCATATCGAAGAGATCATCCGCGCGGCGAAGAAGTCCGTCCAGTTGAGCGAGATGTAGTCCCCGCCGTACTGCGGCTCCCCGTCCACCGTCTGGCCGTCTCCGCGCAGCTTCTCGCGCACGATCGGCCGGGTGTAGCCGCGCATCGCGAACAGACGCCCGGTATGGGTGAAGTTCGGAACGCTGTCGGTGCCGATGTGGCAGGAATTGCAGACCATGCCGGTCTGGCGTGCAAAGCTCGGCATCGCCTGCGAGTTGCTGGCCAGGAACGGCAACGCGCACACCAGCGCCCCCGCGGCCAGTTTGGTTGCACTTCTTGTACTGTTAAGCCACTTCATGATGCTCCTCCCAGCTGGTTCAAAAGGATTGGGTTAGCGCTGAGCACGGCTAGTGCTGCAGATCGGTCTTCAGGAAATTGACCAGCCCGTCCACGTCGAACACTGCCTCGGCGCCAAACGCGGGCATGTTCGGATACGACTCGTGGTAGAGCCGCTCCCTGCCGTTACGACCCAGCCGGATGACCCTGATGATCGCGGCCGCCGGTGCGTGCTGCACGAAGGGATTGCCCTTCAGCGCCGGCGCGGTGTGCGGCCATTCGTGGTCTGTGCCCTCTCCATCGGCGCCGTGGCACGAGCTGCAGCGCAACCGGAACAGGTTGCGGAAGTTCTCGTGCTCGCCGACCACCGGATGGGTCGGGAAGACCGGCTCGGCCAAGGCGTATGTACTACTTGCCATGGCGCCAACGAAGACTCCTAGAGTTATCAATCTCAGTTTCGCCTTCACGTCATCTCTCCTTTGGTTGAAAGCCACCAAGTACCCGGGTACTTCACCTTCACCTGCACGCTGCCTGAAGCGATGCTTCGTCATCTGCCCGCAATCACCGTGATCTCCACCAGGGCGCCGCGCGGCAAGTGCCCGACCTCCACCACGGCGCGTGCCGGCGGCGTGCCCTTGAAGAAACCGTGATAGACCGCGTCCATGCTCCTGAATTGGCTGATGCTCGAGAGGTACACCGTGGCGTAGACCACGTTGGCCATCGTCAGGTGATTGCTCTCGAGGATGAGGCGGATGTTCTGCAGCGCCAGGTGCGTCTGCGCCTCGATGCTCTGGGTCGGATCGAAAGCGCCGCTGGCCTGATCGATGGCGATCTGCCCGGACACGAACAGCAAGTCGCCGTAGCGCGTGGCCTGGGTATAGCGGTTGAACAGATCGCTCGAGGCGTCCGCCGAAGCCATCGCGCCGCTTGAAGAAGCTGCGCGCGGCGCAGCCTGCGCCATCGCGGTCCTGGGCGCTTCGCTCGGAGCCGTCGCCACCACGGGCGCCGCTTCGCGCGCGGGCATCACCGCAGCTTCATGCGCCGCAACGGGCGCTTGAACGCGCGCGGCCTGCGTGGGCTGCGCGCCGCCGGATGCGCGCTCGGGCTCGTCCTCGCGCTTGTACACGACGCCGGCCTTCTCCTCGACGCTCGAGGCCGCATCGCCCGGGCCCTGCTTGTACACGAACGGCCGTCCGCCGAGCGTGCCAAGATCGGAACAAGCCCCCAGCGCGAACAACGACACCGCGCACGCCATCGCCACGACGCGCAATCGCGAATGTTCAGATTTCAAATTCCTCCCCTCTCTGTTCTAGGCCTAGGCTCTGCGGCCGGCCGCTTCATTTGTTGACAACACTCGGAAACAACTGGTTGTGTTTGCTCCGTCTCTTCTTTCACTTACAAATGGCAGCGCAAGCTAGCACCCACAGAATTTGATAAGCAATAAGAATCTCTAGTGCGTCGTAGATTCGCAACAAGAAGCTGCCAAGAACGACAGCTAACTGACTTGCCGCACCATGCGAGCGACAGTTAGCTGACACGCATATAGAAAAATGGACAGTTACTGACGCAGCGTTTGCGTGCGTGAAAGCTGCAAGACAAATATGTCGCGCAAAGATGCCGGCCAAGAAGAGCACGGAAGCGCCGACATCTTTTCGACGCAAGTCGCGGCAATCCCATTCGATGGCGAGCGCGCTTCACGTGCAAACGAAGATGCGAATGTGCGCGAATCGTCAGCGCGCGGAAAGCGAAGCCGCACGGACAATCAATCAAGCGGCGAGTGCTCGCCCATCTCGAGCGTTGCGCACAACTGCAACGGGACCAATTCGACATACGGGAACCAAATGCGCAAGATTTTCGACGCTGCCCATTTCGATTGCGCGCAGGCTCGCAGATCGTCGGCTGTCGCGATTGATATCGATTCGCCGAGACGCGACCGCTTCGCGACGCCTCGGCCAGCCGCGTCGGAAGCGCGACTGCGGTGCGCCGCGCAGCCAGGAAAAGGAAAGGGCCTGCATTTCTGCAAGCCCTTTAAGTGACTGGCGCGCCCGGCAGGATTTGAACCCACGACCCCCTGGTTCGTAGCCAGGTACTCTATCCAGCTGAGCTACGGGCGCGAGGGCGCAAATTATAGCAAATCCTCGAACGTCGGTTCGCTGGCACGTGTTGACGTACGCGCCCTTGCGTCGATAATCCAGTGACCCCCACGACGGAGGCGGTGATGAGCGGATTTGCGCTAATGGTGAAGCTACGCATCAAAGCGGACAGCGTCGATAGATTCATGACGGCAGTTCAGGAAAACGGCAAGGCAGCGCGAGAGACCGAGCCCGGCTGCAGGACCTTCGACATCCTGGTTGACCCGAATGATCCGGCCTCGGCGATGCTGTACGAGGTCTACGACGACGAGGCCGCGTTCGAAGCGCATCAGAAGACGGTTCACTTCAAGAAGTACCTCGACACCGCGCTACAGTGGCTCGATTCGCGCGAGCGGCAGTTCTACCGCCGCGCGGCACCTTGATGGACCTCAAGCTGGCCGACTTGGCGCCGATCGAGCGCTATAAACTCCTGGTCGGCCTGGTCGTCCCGCGGCCCATTGCGTGGATATCCACGGTGAACGAGGATGGGGTTGCCAACTGCGCGCCGTTCTCTTTCTTCAATGCGTTTTCCGAGGATCCGCCGCTCGTCATGGTCAGCTTCGGGCCGCGGCTCGACGGGGCGATGAAGCATTCGCTCAAAAACATCCTGCGCAGCGGAGAATTCGTGGTGAACCTCGTCGACGAGTCGACCGCCAACGCGATGCACATCTCGAGCGAGGAGGTGCCGGAAAATGAGAGCGAGTTCGACAAGACCGGCCTCACGCAGGCGCCTGCGTTGCTGATATCGCAGCCGCGAATCGCGGAGGCGGTCGCCTGCTTCGAATGCCGACTCTTCAAGCGACTCGAGATCGTACCCGGACGGGATTTCATCATCGGAGAGATCCTGCTCGTGCACGCGCGCGAGGGCGTCATCGACCCGAGCACGAAGCGCGTTTCGGACTCGCAATACCGGCCCGTGGGCAGACTGTACGCGAACCGGTATTGCACCACGCGGCAGCGCTTCACCCTGCCAGGCAGATTGCCGGACTAGAAGCCCCAGTAGTCGAGTCCCTCGGGCAACGGTTCACCGTGCGAGAGCACGGCGAGCTTGGCGTACTGGCCATCGGCATACAGCAAGGGCTTGCCCTTCTTGCCGAACAGCACCTGCTCTACCTGGCCGAGGAAGATGGTGTGCGAGCCGTGCGCGATCTTCTTCACCAACTGGCAGTCGAACGACACCAGCGCGTCGATCAAGGCCGGTGAACCGGTCGCGAGGTGAGTCCAGGCGCGCGCGCGAAAGCGCCCCTCTCCGCTTTGCACGCCGCTGAAGGTGGTAGACAGCTCCGAGTCTTCCGCGCGCAACGTGTTTACGCAGAACACGCCCGACTTTACGATCGCATTGTGCGTCGTCGTCGCCTTGTTGATGCATACCAGCAGCGTGGGCGGATCGGCGGTCACCGAGCACACCGCGGTAGCGGTCATGCCGTATCGGTGGCCGGAATGGCTGCTGGTAATGACGTTGACCGCGGCCGCCAACGTACGCATGCCAAGCTTGTACTGCACGGCGTCTACGCGTTGCGAGGCCTGAGCGTCCTTGTCCACGCCTGGAAGTTTACCTGCTGCGCACCGGGCTGTAATTGACCAGCACGATGCCGGCGCCGACCAGCAGTGCGGCGGCGACGAAGGCCGGCCTGAGCGGCTCGGAGAGCACCAGCACGCCGAATACCACGCCGAACATCGGCGCCAGAAACGAGAACACCGCCAGGCGTCCCGCCAGATAGCGCCTGAGCAGCCAGAACCAGGCCAAATAGCTCGCGAACGCGACCACCAAGCCCTGATACGCGAGCGACGCCACGGCAATAGGAGTAAGTCGCGTGACACCCGGCTCCCCGAGCAGGCGCGAGGCCAGCAGCAGCAGGACGGAAGACACCGCGAGTTGATAGAAGAGCGTCTTGCTCGCGGTTACGCGCGCAAGTGTGCTGGCGCGGATCAGAACTGTCGTGGCGGCCCACAGCACGGCCGCAATCACGCCGCAAAGGTCGCCGACCATCGTCGCTCCGCCGGAAGCCGCAAAACCCTCGCCGAAGGCAAGCACCAAGCCCGCGAACGAAACGAAGACGCCGAGCCACTGGCGCAGGTACATTCGCTCGCCTGGCACAAGCCAGTGCAATCCGAGCGCCGTCAGCGGCGGCGTGAGATAGATGAACACAATCATGCGAGAGGCCGTCGTGTATCCCAGCCCGGCATAGATGAAGACGAACTCCGCGCCGAACAGCAGTCCAGCGACAACGCCCGGCCAGAGGGTGCCGTCACGCGCAAAAAGCGCGACGCCTCTGATCCGCGACCAAGCCAATAGCAGGACGGTCGCGCTGATCGACCGGATCGCCGCCTGCATCACCAGCGACACATCGGCCGCCGCCAGCTTGATCATGACCTGCTGGAAGCCCCACGACGCCGTGAGCAACAACATCACGGAAAGTGCGGTGGCGTCGAGCGCGTGACGTTGGTCTGGCATGGAATGCGGCGCAGTCTAGCAGCGACCATAGGGGCGAGCTATGCGCCTCATCGGAACAAGCCATTGGATTTTCCGCGCTTCTGCCCGTAGATTGATAGGCATAGTCAATCATAGGAGTTGCACGATGCTTCCCAATCACGAAGGCAAACAGGTACCTCAGGTCGTGTTTCGCACCCGCAGCGGCGACGACTGGGCGAGCGTTACCACCGATCAGCTGTTCAAGGGCAAGACTGTTGTGGTGTTCTCCCTCCCCGGCGCATTCACCCCGACATGCTCGTCCACTCATCTTCCCCGTTACAACGAGCTCGCGCCGGCGTTCTTCGCGAGCGGCGTCGACGAAATCGTGTGCATATCGGTAAACGATGCATTCGTCATGAACGAATGGGCCAAGGACCAGGAATGCCAGAACGTCACCCTGATTCCGGACGGAAACGGCGAATTCACGGACGGCATGGAAATGCTGGTCGCCAAGACCGAGCTCGGGTTCGGCAAGCGATCCTGGCGATATTCGATGCTGGTCCGGGACGGCGTGGTGGAAAAGATGTTCATCGAGCCGCAGAAGCCCGGCGACCCGTTCGAAGTATCCGACGCGGATACCATGCTGGCCTACATCAGTCCGGGCGCGAAGAAGCCGGACCAGGTCGCAATCCTGACCCGCGATGGCTGCCAGTATTGCGCACGCGCCAAGGCGCTGTTGAAGGAGCTTGGCTACGATTTCGTCGAGTTGACGCTCGAGCACAAGCTGCGCAGCCGCGCCGTCGGCGCGATCGCGGGTGCTCAGACGGTGCCCCAAGTGTTCGTCAACGGCGAGCGTATTGGCGGCTGGGAAGAGCTCGAGCGCTGGGCCAAGAAGGCGGCGTAAGCGCCGGGGTTGAGGTACCCTCCGTGGACGGAAAGCACGGAGGACGACTGCCTTGAGCGACGCCCCCAACGGCGGGGAACTGGACGCCCTGCGCGCGAAGCTGCGCGAATTCATCGCGGAGCGCGACTGGGCCCAGTTCCACAACCCGAAGAATCTCGCCATGGCGCTCATAGCCGAAGCGGGCGAGCTGGTCGAGCATTTTCAATGGCTTACGCCGGAGCAGGCTGAGCGGCTTTCACCACAGGCGCTGGCAGAAGTCGAGCTCGAGTTGGCGGACGTTTTCATCTTCCTGGTCGAGTTGGCCGACCGGCTGGGAATCGACTTGCATGGGGCGGCCGAGAGAAAGCTTGCGCTGAATGCGAAGAAGTACCCGGTGGAGAAGGCGCGCGGAAGAGCCACCAAGTACAACAAGTTGTAGTCGATGCTCGCGTATCGCCACCAATTTCACGCGGGCGCGTTCGCCGACGTCTTCAAGCACGCGCTTCTGGTGCGCCTTTTGCTGGCGCTGCGGCGCAAGGACAAGCCCTTCGTCTACATCGACACGCACGCCGGCGCCGGCCGGTACGACCTCGAGCACCCGTGGGCGCAGAAGAACGCCGAGTTCCGCGATGGCATCGCGCGAATTTTCGAACGAAACGACATTCCGCAACTCGCGATCCCCTACATAAAGGCGGTGCGCGCCGAGAATGCCGATGGTCTGCTACGCTATTACCCGGGATCGCCGAGCATCGCGCGCAGGTTCCTGCGCCCCGGGGACCGCGGGGTGCTGTCGGAGCTGAACAAGAAAGACTGTACGGAGCTTGAGAAGCTGTTCAAGCGCGACCGGTTGGTGACAGTGCGCCAGATGGACGGTTACCAGTCGCTCAAGGCACACCTCCCGCCCAAGGAGCGCCGCGGTCTGGTGCTGATCGACTCGTCGTTCGACCGCGCAAACGAGTTCGCGCGGCTCGCCGAAGCGATGCAGAGCGCGCACCAGCGTTGGGCCACCGGCATCTACGCGCTTTGGTTTCCCCTCATGGAGCCCGCCGCGATGCAGTCGTTCGAGCACCGGATCGTCGCCAGCGGAATTCACCGCGTCCTGTGGCTGGATCTCAGGCTGGGCGCGGGCTACGAGGCCGGCAAGCTCGGCGGCTGCGGCATGGTCGTCTTCAACCCGCCCTACGGCTTCGCCTCTGAGGCCGCACCGCTGCTCGACTGGCTCAAGCGCGTGCTTGCGCCGGCAGGTAAAGGCGGCGCACGTTGCCGCCTGCTCGTCGGTGAGTGAGGGGTACGGGACCAAGTCGGGGTCCGGTCTAGCCTTCGCCCCTTCGACCCTTACTGTCTCGTCGCGATGGACGAGGCGAGATAGTCACTGACCTCGGCGGCAGGCATGGGACGGCTGAAGTAATAGCCTTGCATCACGTCGCAGCCCATTCCCTGCAGCGATTCGAGGTGTTCCGTCCGCTCCACCCCTTCCGCTACCAGGTCAAGGCGCAAGCCGCGCGCGATCCCGATCATTGCCGCCACGATCGAGCTGTTGGTGTTGCGCAACCCCAGGTCTCGCACAAAAGACTGGTCGATTTTGATCGCGCTGATCGGCAGGGTCTGCAGATAGCCCAAGGACGAATATCGCGTTCCGAAGTCGTCTATCGCTATGCGCACGCCCTCGGCACGCAATCGTGATGCCCGCTTGGACACGGCATCCATGTCCTCGATCAGCAGGCTCTCCGTTATCTCCAGCTCGAGTGCGTTCGGAGGCAGGCCGTGTCTCCGCGTCGCGCCCATGACACGCTCGACGAGATCATCGTGATCGAAGTCCCTCGCAGAGAGATTCACCGAAACGCCAAGGTTGCCAGCGCCGTTTGAACGCCACCTCGCCAGATGCGCGCATGCGGATTCGAGCACCACTTCTCCGAGATCGCGGATCTGCCCCGAGTCTTCCGCGATGCCGATGAACCGTCCAGGCAGAAGCAGGCCATGGGAGGGATGCCGCCAGCGTAGAAGCGCCTCCAGCCGTTCCACGTCGCCGGTCCTTACGTTGTGAATGGGCTGAAAGTAGGTCTCGAATTCGCGACGCTTCACCGCGCCCCGCAGGTCATGCTCAAACTGCAACCGGTCGGCATAGTGGGTGCTCAACTCCGCGGAAAACAGGACTATCCCGTTCCTGCCTTTTCTTTTCGCCTGGAACATCGCGAGATCCGCGTTTCGGATCAGTTCTTCTTCGTTCGCGCCGTCCCCGGGATAGACCGCGACCCCGATGCTGACACTGGTGCGAAACGGCTCGGAGCCCAGCGAAAACGGCTCGGCGAGCTCGTACAGTATCTTTCTCGCAATCGCCTCCGCCTCCTGGCGCCCGTCCAAATCGGTGATCAGCGCGACGAACTCGTCTCCACCTATGCGCGACAGGGTATCCGTCTCGCGCACGCACTTACGGAGCCGCGAGGCGGTCTGCTGGAGCAGGTGATCGCCTTTGAGATGTCCATAGGTATCGTTTACGAGCTTGAAGCGGTCCAGATCTATGAAGAGGACAGCGAGCGACCGTCGGCGCCGGCGCATCTCGGCGATCGCATGATTCAGCCGATCGCGGAACAAGGTCCGGTTGGGCAGGCCGGTCAATGCATCGTGAAAGGCGTGAAATTGGACGATCTGCTCGGCCCTCAGCCGCGCCGAGATGTCGCGCGCGACGCCGTAAGTACCGAGGAACCGCCTGGCAGACCGGGCATCTCCGGGAATGTCCTCGTAGATGCCGACCGTGCTCAATGAAACCGTGGTGACCGCGTCATCCGGCGGGGATGCCCCGTCCGTCGCCTTGGGTATCAGTCGCACCTCGATGTCCCGGGACGCGCGCTCTCCAGCGCGGCGCTCGCCGAGCGCCCATTTCACGTGCAGCAGATGCTCCTCGTCGATCACTGAGGAATAGTGCATCCCGCAGAGCTCGTCTCTGGAGTAACCCAGCATCGAAACGACGCGGTCATTCACGAACCGAAAGCGTCCCTGCGGATCGAGCGCAAAGATGAAGTCGGGGGAATTGTCGACGAAATAGCGATGCAGCCGCTCGGAATGCTCGAGGCGCATGCGCATGGCCGTGTTGTCCCACGCGAGCTTTCGGGATTCGATTGCGTTCTCCACGCTCCGGATCAGCGCCACCGGCTCGAAAGGCTTGCGGACGTATTCGTAAGCTCCCGACTTGAGCGTGGCGATCGCGGAATCGATTCGGTCGTCTCCGCTGACCACGATGACCGTTGGCTGCGGACTGTATTCGCCAATCCTGCGCATGATGTCCAGGCCGGTCATATCCGGAAGGTTGAGGTCAAGCAGGACCAGATCGACCGCTTCCCTGCTCATCGCATCGATGGCCTGACCACCCGATCCGCACTGCGTGACACGCCGCTCGCTGCTGCCCACCAAGTCGGCGAGCGCGCGACGAACCATCGGATCGTCGTCGACTACCAGGACATGGATTAGATTGCCGGGCGTGGGCAAGCTTTGACTTGCCTGCAGCAGGCTGTCGGAAATTTGCATGATTCGCTGTCGCCCCTTAGACGACAGCGTTGCCGGAGGATCCCGGATTTGCCTCGACCGTACGAGGAAGGAGAATTGCGAACGTGGTGCCTTCCCCGAGGCGACTTCGGCAAAGCAAATGGCCGCCCATTGCCTTCACGCCCGCAAGGGAAGTCGGAAGTCCAATGCCGCGCGGGGTTTCAACACTGCCGGCGGTGCCAGGGGCAAAGAGCCCAGCGACCCTTTCGGGCGGCATGCCGGGACCGTTGTCGGCGACGGAAATCTCCACCATTACTTGCCCTTCGTAGTTGACATGGTCCGAGGTGCAAACCATGACTTGATCGCCACCGGAAAGCGCCTCGGATGCGTTGATCAGCAGATTCAACAGCACTTGTTTCAGTGTTCCATCGTCGCAGGTAACGTGCAGTATGCTTGCATCCAGCATGGGGGACAAGGCGATCTTCTTCTGCGCGAACAGTGCCTCACCGTAAATGCGGAGGAGGTCCTCGATCAATCGGTTGACGTCGACGGATCGCATGCGAGGCGCCAGCGCTTCATCCGGCTTGCCGATTTCATCCAGCAATCTGGAAACGCGCTCGACTTCCTGGTTCGCGATTTCGAGCTCCTTTTCCAGGTTTCCGCCGCCCTCGGTCTTCGATCTCGCGATCTGGAGATATGTCTTCAGCACCGACAGCGGGTTTCTCGCTTCGTGCACAAGCCTTCGCGCGGAGGCTCGGATCTGCTCCGCCGGGTCGCCGGCGCGACCCCCCACCTGACTTGCACGGTGTTCCGACAGGGATTGCCGGATAAGAGTCGCCAGATCGCATAGGAATGGCACGATTTGCGCAAAGCGCTGCGTCTTCATGGCGGTGGTGCCGAATACCAGCACGCCGCGGGCAGCGGCATCAGTGCCCGTGAGCGGAATCGCCGCAATCTCGTCCGCCCCAAGAATGCGGGCGATCTGGAGGTCGAGCCCGGTGAGCGGGGTTCCCTTCCCTTCGTCGAGGGAAACAACGGCTTCGGCGTCGCGCGCAGCGCGCGCGACGCGGGACGACCCGGACGTCGAAAGCGCCAGATCCACCCGGACCGACCCGTCGCCCTCGACCAACCAGCCTGGCCAGTCGTCAGTTCCTAAGCTCTCGGCGAAGAGCACGGCGCACTTCACTCCCGCGAACACCCGCGCGAGCGGAAGCACCGCCGCAACCGCCAGAGGCAGATCCGTCGCCGAACGAAGCAGCGACTTTGCCTCCAGCTGAACCGCCTCGCTTACCACCTGGTCGAGAATAGAACCGGCCGTAGCGTTGGTTCCGTGCAGCGCCAATGCCTCGGACCACCCTTGCTCCTCGGCGGCGGCGTCCGCGATAGTCTCGTCGTGTCCCGACTCTCGACCGATCTGCTCTCCAAGAGAGGCGTCGCCCGATTGGGGTTGTTCCGCCTCCTTGACGAAACGCATCACCAGCGTCTCCGTCAATCGCTGTCCGGCAGCCGATGGCGCCGATGCCGGTTCTACTGACGCCACACGACCCGCATGGGGCTTGGCGAGTCCCAGGCGCCCCAGGCCTCGCAAGACTGCGCTTATCTTCTCGGCCGCGGATCTCTCGGCGCTGGACACGTCCGAAGCCGAAGCGCCAAGCAGATCCGCCATCGCTCCGTGCGGGACGGCCGGACTGCGCGAATGCGTCAGCGCCTCGGCACAGCACAGAATTCGAACCACTGGATGGGTACCCTCGAGCTCCGCGGTCGTCGCGTGATGGAGCAAAATCGCGTCAGAAACGTAGAAGGGCACCCCAAGTCGCTCCAGCAGTGCAGCGCCGATCTGCGCGTGGATCGTTCCCAGGCGGCCCGCGTGCTCCGGCACCGCGCCCCACGGCGCATTGGCCTGCGTCGCCACCAGCGAGCGAAGGGTGTTCGGCACTGTAGCGAGCAGCGCGAACGACCCGAAGTCGTGCAGGAGCCCCGCCAGATACGCCTCCTCGGAATCCTTGTATGAGCAGGCCTCGGCGAGGGCTCGGCTCAGAAATGCGACGCGCAGCGCGTGAATCCAGAACTCGCCGAGCTCGCGCGCCGACAGCGGACCGGGGTCAGGTCCCAATGAGCAGCGCACGGCGCTCATCAGCAACAATCTCATTAGTTCCGGCCGCATCGCGCCGGCACGACGCTCGAGCGACAGCGCATCGGTTCCGGCGCGCGCCTCGTTCGGCCGATTTGTCGCTTCCAGCGTTCGATAGGTCAGGCCGGGATCCAGCGCAAGCCATTCGCAAAGCTGCGACGCGTCGCGGCCCTGTCGGGTCGCTCTGAGCGCACGGTCGATGATGATCGGCATGCCGGGTAGCCGCGCGACCTCGAGCTTGGCGACGACCGAGTCGATCAGCTTGCGCTCCAACTCCCTGGACGAGGTGGCGGCTTGCCCGCCTCTGGCGTTGTCCCCAGGCGCCGGGGCGCCAGGCGATAGTGGCGAGGCGCTCACGGGGCCACCGCGGCCGCGGCTGGGCCCGCAGTGGCGAAGCGCGTCCCGGTCGGGCGACCGGACACGACTCCCCCAAGGAGACCTGATCTTAGGCCGCCTAGACGCACGCTTGACGCTCTCGAGCGAAAGACACGAGGTTCGTCGATTTGCACCGATCGATCAAGCCGACTCATTGCTGCGCATGTAAATATTTGTGATATGAGTGCAACTCGTTCGACGCGCTTAGGGGCGCCGTCCGGTCCAGCCCCCAGCGCGCACCTCCCCCACATGCCGGGGTTGGGGCGCCGTCCAAAGCCCGCGCCTCACCGCCTGGTGCCAGCGCTCGAGTTCATCCGGCGCTTTAGTGGATTGCGGTTCCGCAGTCTGCGCTTCAGGATCGCGGCGCAAGGCGTAGACCTTGCCGGCTTCGCTGCCCGGCCGCGCGTCAATCAACTTAACAGCCTGGGAGATGTCGGTCGTTTCGATGTGGTGCAGCAGCCAGAAGTTCAGGTAGCGCATGGTGAGCGACATGCTGCGGCCTTCGGGCGCGTTGGCCTGGCCCTCGAGCTCCTCGAGCAGGCGCCGGTGCTCCTGCTTGTGGCGCTCGGCGGCCGCGCCCAGGCCCGCCTGGGCCATGAGCTGCTCCTCGTCGGCGAAGTGCGCGCGCGCCGCCGCCACCAGCTTGGCGAAGGACTCGCGCAGCCGGTCGGCCTCCTGCCCGGCCTTCAAGTCCTCGCCGATGCGGTTGATCAGCCCCGCGAGCTCCTTGTGCTGCTCGTCCATCAGCGGCACGCCCACGCTGTGGGCCTCGCTCCACTCGAAAAACGGCAGCCGCAGCGGCCCGGAGATGTCCGCATCGCGCTCCCCGGCGAACTTGTAGCAGCGCCCGCCCGCGCGCTTGGCCGCGTACATCGCCCCGTCCGCGTGCGCCACCAGCACGTCCATGTCCTTGCCCCCCGCGGGGTACAGCGCGATGCCGATGCTGATGCCCACCTGGCAGGGCTGGCCCGCGATCACGATCGGCTGGTCCAGCGCCTGCACCATGCGCTTGGCCACGATCGCCGCGTCCTCGAGCGTCGAGGCGCGCGCCAGCAGCGCGGAGAATTCGTCCCCCCCGATGCGCGCCACCGTGTCGCCCTCGCGCGTGGCCGCGCGCAGGCGCTTGGCCGCCACCTGCAGCAGCGCATCGCCCGTCTCGTGCCCGTAGCGGTCGTTGATCAGCTTGAACCCGTCCAGGTCGCTCACCAGCACCGCAAAGGAGCTGCCGTGGCGCCGCGCGGCCACCAGCGCCTGGCGCAGCCGGTCGAAAAACAACGCCCGGTTCGGCAGCTCGGTCAACGGGTCGCGCAGCGCCAGGTACGACAGCTGCGCCTGCGCCCGGCGCTGCACCGTCACGTCGCTCAGCGCGATCGCCACCCCAGCCCCCCCGGGCAGCTCCAGCGTGCACCCCACCAGCTCGGCATCGAACTGGCTGCCATCGGCCCTCAAGCCCGTGAACGAGCGCGGCCCCAGCTCCGTGCCGGGCCTTTCCTCCAGCGCCGTCGCCAGCCCCTCGCGGTCCGCCGGCGCCACCAGATCCAGCAGCCGCTGCCCCTGCTCCGCCCCGGCAGGCTCCAGACCGAACATCCCCAGCAGCGCAGGGCTCGCCCACGCGAGCCGACCCTGGCGCAACACCGCCACCGCCAGCACGCGACGCTCGGCAAGTCCCGCGAGGGCCGCGGCGGCGAGGTCGGAATCCATCCTAAAATGCTAATCGAGTCTGCGACGCACGTGTTGACGAACTTGACCCAACAACCCACTCCCTCCTGCATGACGCAACAAGCGGCGCCGGTTACCACCGACCGGCAGGTCGGAAAGTACAAGCTCTCCGAGCTGCTGGGCCAGGGCACATCGGGCACGGTCTATCAAGGGCTGGACACCATGTCGGGCAAGGAAGTCGCATTGAAGATCATCGATCCCAGGGTATTCCAGGACCCAGAATTCGGCGCCGAGCGACATGCCCAGTTCCTGGCCGAGGCGTCTCTCGCCGGCATGCTGATCCATCCCCATATCGTGTCGATACTCGACGCCGCGACGCAGAACGACACCGGATACATTGCAATGGAGCTGGTTACCGGCGGCGATCTTTCACAGCACATCGAGTCCGGCGGACTGCTCCCCGTGCGGGATGTGATAGAAATCGCCTTCAACTGCTGCAGCGCGCTCGAGTACACCTCGCGCGTCGGCATCATTCACTGCGATATCAAACCGGCAAACATCATGATCGCGGAGGGTACCGACGTGCGGATTACGGATTTCGGTGCCGCATTTCTGCGCAAGAGCCAGGTCGTGCGGACAGCCGCGATGGGATCGCCGCACTACATGTCGCCCGAGCAGATTGCCGGCGAGGAGCTGACGCTGCACAGCGACATGTATTCGCTCGGCGTTGTGCTATACGAATTGCTCACCGGGCGCCTACCGTTCGTGCCCGACCGGCTCGAAGACCTCGTGCAAAAGATACTCACCCTTGATCCAGAGCCGCCAAGCCGCCTGCGATCCGAGCTGTCGCCCCAGATCGATCAAGTCGTGATGCGCGCACTTAAAAAGAAACCCCAACAGCGTCACAAGAACTGGGCGGAGTTCGCGCTCGAGCTGTCCGAGATTTCGCGCAAGGTCGTATCGCCCGAAATCGTGTACGACGACGACAAGCTTCAGGCCCTGAAGCGGGTGGAATGCCTCGCGGCACTGTCCGAATCGGAGCTCAAGGAGATCGCAAAGGCCGCGCGTTGGTCGCGCCTCAATGCGGCCGAGGTCGTCGTGCGAGAAGACGATTCGGGGTCAAGCTTCTTCCTGCTCGCCGCCGGGTCGGCAAAGGTCGTTCGGCGCGAGCGCCTGCTCAATCTCATCCATGAAGGTGAATTCTTCGGCGAAATGGCCTACGTTCTCGGCCAGCAACGGAAGCGACATGCGACCGTGGTGGCAACGAAGGAATTGTTGCTCGCGGAATTCAAGCCGGATGCGCTGGCGCGAATAAGTCTCGGCGCCCAACTTCAGTTGACTCGCAGCCTCGCCCGCAACCTCGTAGAGCGCCTGACGCTCGCCAATACGCGGCTTACCGGGTGATACTGATGACGGAAGAGTGAGCGAGACATTGCGACCATGGGGTTAGCGCTGTACCGCCTCTTGCTGCGGCTGGGGTTTCCTTTCGTCGTGCTGCGGCAATGGTGGCGTCACCGCGGCGAGCCGGGCCGGCGCTTGGACTGGAGGGAATTCCTCGGCTACTACGCGGATCACCCGATTCGCAGCGTAGTCTGGCTGCACGCCGCGTCGCCGGGCGCCGCGCGCGCCGCCGGAATATTGGCGCAGGCGCTGCGCGCAAGGTATCCGGACCACGAAATCCTTGTCACGTCGAGCACGATCGCCGGGCGCGACGCCCTGCGCGACGCCTGCGGCAACGAGGTGTTGACCGCCTATCTGCCATACGACCTTCCAAGCTGTGCCAGACGCTTCCTGGCACATTTCCGCCCAAGGCTCGGCCTCATCGTGGGCATCGACGTATGGCCCGTAATGCTCGTGGCCTGCTTGCGCCAAGGTGTGCCCATGATGCTGGCGAACGCGCGCCTGTCACGCGGCCTGGCGCGCAGCTACGCCCGCTTCGGTTCCCTGTCCCAGCCCGCCTTCGGCAGTATTGCCGCGTCATGCGCACAGGATCGCGCAACTTCGCGACGCCTGCGCTGGCTGGGCGCCGATCCCGTTTCCGTTACGGGCAACGTCAATTTCGACGCTTCGTCGGACCCGGTCAAAGTGGAGGAAGGACGGGCACTCATGGCCGCGCTGCGGGGACGCAAAGCCCTCCTTCTCGCAGGCACCTGCGAGGGCGAGGAGCAGATGCTGCTCGACGCGCTCGGCCAGGACGACGGCACACTCATCATCATCGTGCCACGGCACCCGGAACGCTTCGAAGCGGTGGCCGCGCTCGCCGCCGCGCGCGGGATGAACGTCGCGCGTCGAAGCCAAGGGGAGGCGCCCCACGTCGGTCGGCGCGTATTTCTCGGGGACACTCTGGGCGAAATGCCCTTTTACTACGCTGTCAGCACCGTCGCCATCATCGGCGGCTCGTTCACGTCCCTCGGAGGCCAGAACCCGATCGAAGCCTGCGCCGCGGGCGTCCCGGCGGTGATCGGACCGCACATGTCGGAATACGCCGAAGCAACTCGCGCCGCGCTACTGGCGAACGCCGCGATAAGAGTCGTCGACGCCGGCGAAGCCATTCGCGTCGCGCGCAATCTGCTCGATATCCGGGAGTGGCGAGAGCGAATGGCGCTTGCCGGGTTGAAGCTCAGCGCCGCGCATCACGGTGCAACCGCGCGGCATATTGCCGAGTGTCGGCGCCTGTTCGCCGCAAATCCAGCGAAGACGCGCTGACCCTGCGAATTGGCGGTGGAAGCGTGTTGGCCTAGGGCCTCTGGACGTCCATTTTGTCGACTAGGCCCGCGCGGTCGGGATGGATGGTGGATTCGCACCGAAGCGTTCGGCCAGCTCTTGCTTGACCCTGTCGATAACGCTGTCCCAATCTCCAATTTTTGGCTGTCTGAAGAGCCGCGCGGTCGGATACCAGGGACTATCTTCGCGGTCTAGGAGCCAGCGCCAATCAGGGGCGAACGGTAACAGTATCCACACAGGCTTTCCAAGCGCCCCTGCGAGATGGGCTACCGAAGTATCCACCGATATGACCAGATCCAGTGCCGAAACAAGAGAGGCAGTTTCCGAGAAGTCCTTGAGCTCCGAACCAAAGTGAAGAATCTGCTTGTTCGCTGCCAGAACTCTCTCGTCTTGGGGGCGTACTTCATTCTGCAGGCTTACTAGCTGCACCTCAGGGCTCTGCAACGGCATCAACTTGATCAACGCAATCGAACGGTTGGCGTCATTCGCATGGGTAGACCTACCCGACCAAACGATGCCGATTCTCGGGGCACTACTCTGTTCAAGCTTGGCCCTCCATTTCTTGATCGCAGCGGCTGGAGCAGCCAGGTAAGGAACGTGCGCTGGAATGGTGTCCAGCCGCGTGTTGAACGCAAGCGGCAGACTTAGAAACGGGCAATGCAAATCGAACTTCGGCAATGCCTCACCTTCACTCAGAACCTGGTACGCACCAGGACCGTTCGCGAGAAGCGCCTTAAGAGCCGGCTGCACCTCCAGGATTGCCGTTGCACCTTTCTCCGCAACCATGTGGGCGTAGCGAGCAAACTGGATGGTATCGCCCATGCCCTGTTCAGCATGGATAAGAAGCGTTTTGCCTCTGATGTCGTCCTTGCCGAGCCAAAGGGGTCGGGAAAAATTGCGCCTTGAGGCGGCGAAGGAAGGGCCCTTCCATCTCCACTCATATTCTTCCCAACCGCGTTCAAAATCCCCCAGTGTGAGTCGCAACAAACCTTCGTTCGCGTGCGCTTCAGCATAGTCGGGGTTGATCGCAAGCGCCTTGCTGTAACTCGCAAGTGCTTCGTCATAGCGCTTAAGTGCTTGCAGGGTAAGACCGCGGTTGCTTAACGCCTCGGCATAATCGGGCTTGATCGCGAGGGCCTTGTCGTAGCTGGCAAGTGCTTCGTCATAGCGCCTGAGGCCATGCAGGGTGATGCCACGATTGCGTAGCGCCTCGGCGTAGTCGGGCTTGATCGCGAGCGCCTCGTCGTAACTGGCAAGTGCTTTGTCGTAATGCTTGAGTGCTTGCAGGACAGTGCCACGGTTGCTTAACGCCGTCGCGTAGTCGGGCTTGATTGCGAGCGCCTCGTCGTAACTGGCAAGTGCTTCATCGTAACGCCCGAGTTCCTGCAGGGCGTTGCCGAAGTTGACTAGTGCGTCCGGATTGCTGGGCTTGATCCCGAGCGACTTTTGGATCAATTGCACAGAAACCTCATACTTTCCGGCCTGAAAGGCGATAATCCCGAGTAGATGCAGAGCATCTGGATGGTTCGGATCAAGTTGCAGAACTCGTTGGTAGATGCCTTCGGCCTCCGACAGCCGACCTGCCCGGTGGTGTGCCAAGCCGCTCTCTAAGGTTTGCCGCACTGAGGCGGACTGATCTTCAGATCGGGTCATTTCTCGCGCAGCCGGGGATCTCGGGCAGATATCCCGAGATTTCCGGGAGTATCGCTCTGAAAACTCGGCCCATTCTCCACACTTCGGAGAATGAGCCGGTTCGCACTGGACTGGTTGGCGGAGAGAGAGGGATTCGAACCCTCGATACGGGTTTTGCCCGTATAACGCCTTAGCAGGGCGCCCCCTTCGGCCTCTCGGGCATCTCTCCTGTAGCCGGATTATCGCCTATTCCCGCTCCAGCTCAAAAGCATTGTGGAGCACGCGCACGGCGAGCTCGAGGTATTTCTCGTCGATCACCACCGAAATCTTGATCTCGGAGGTGGTGATCATCTGTATGTTGATCCCCTCTTCGGCGAGCGTGCGGAACATCTTGGAAGCAATTCCGACGTGCGAACGCATGCCCACCCCCACCAGCGACAGCTTCGCAATCCGCTCGTCGCCCGAAATCTCCCTGCACTTGATGTGCGGCTGCACCTGCTCTTTCAGAATTTTCATCGCGCGCGCGCAGTCCGCGCGATTCACGGTAAACGACAAGTCGGTCATGCCGTCGTGCCCGACGTTCTGGACAATCACGTCGACGTCGATGTTCGCCTCCGCGATCGGACCCAGAATTGCGTAAGCGACCCCCGGTCGGTCGGGTACGTCGTGCACTGTGATCTTGGCCTCGTCGCGATTGAACGCGACGCCTGAGATGACTGCCTTTTCCATCGCCATGGTCGGGTCGTCCTCGAATGTAATCAGCGTGCCGGCCTCGGCCTCCTCGGCCACCGGCAGCAAAGGGTCGGTCAGGCTGGACAGCACGCGCAGACGCACACGGTATTTGCCGGCGAACTCGACCGCGCGGATCTGCAGCACCTTCGAGCCCAGGCTCGCCATCTCGAGCATTTCCTCGAACGTGATCGTCTTCAGGCGCCGCGCCTTGGGCACGATGCGCGGATCGGTCGTGTAAACCCCGTCGACGTCGGTATAGATCTGGCATTCGTCGGCCTTGAGCGCGGCCGCGAGCGCCACGGCGGATGTGTCCGAGCCTCCCCGCCCCAGCGTGGTGATGTTGTCCTGCGCGTCGACACCCTGGAAACCGGCGACCACCGCAACGTATCCATCGGCCAGATCATGCCGCAGGCGTTCCTCTTGGATCGAGACGATACGCGCCTTGGCATAGGCCGAGTCCGTGTTCACCTTGACTTGCCAGCCGGTATAGCTTCGCGCCTTCAGCCCGAGGTCCAGCAGTGCCATCGACAACAGGCCGATCGTGACCTGCTCGCCGGTGGAAGCGACCACGTCGAGCTCCCGCTGGTCGGGTTGCGCCTGGATTTCGCGCGCGAGCGCGATCAGGCGGTTCGTTTCCCCCGCCATTGCGGAGGGCACGACCACCACGCTGTGCCCCGCCGCGCGCCACTTCGCGACGCGGCGCGCGACATTTCGGATGCGCTCGACCGAGCCAACCGACGTGCCGCCGAATTTCTGGACGATGAGGGCCATGCCTGGGGCCGAAAAAGCGCGGATTTTACAGGACTATCCCCCTTGGGGCAGCCGTGGTGGCGGAGAGTGAGGGATTCGAACCCCCGAGGACCGCGAGGTCCTGCCGGTTTTCAAGACCGGTGCATTCGACCGCTCTGCCAACTCTCCCTGGATTTCGCGCCTTTCGCCCCCATTTTAGCCGTTGTCGCCGCAAGTCCCGGAACCTTAATGGGCTTGCGGTTGAAACTTCATCGCCGTCTGGTAGTCTTAGGTACTGCAGTTGGAGATATAACCTGAGGAGTCTAGATGCAACCTGACCTGCAACCTATTCGCAGCAACGAGCAGACGATCGGCCGTGGCGGTCCCCGCTACGCCCCGGGCATGGAACTGCCGGGCGTCGACAGCCAGCGCGTGCTGCGCAACACCTACCTGCTGCTCGCCCTGACCATGGTGCCGACCGTGATCGGCGCCTACGTCGGCATGGCGACCGGTGCGGTCATCGTGCAGCACCCGATGGCAGCCACCTTGCTCATGCTCGGTGCGGTGATCGGCCTGCAATTCGCGGTCATCAAGAACCGCAACAGCTCGCTCGGCGTGGTGCTGCTGCTTCTGATGACCGGCATCCTGGGCTGGTGGATGGGCCCCCTGCTGTCGATGGCGCTGACTCTGGCCAACGGCGGACAGCTGATCGCGTACGCCGCCGCCGGCACCGGCGTCATCTTCTTCGGCATGGGCGCGATCGCCACCACCACCAAGCGCGACTTCAGCTTCATGGGGAAATTCCTCTTCGTCGGCATGATCGCGCTGCTGCTCGCCATGTTTGCGAACATGTTCCTGCAGATCCCGGCGCTGGCACTGACGATCTCGACCCTGGTGATCGTGGTCTTTTCGCTCTTTTTGCTGCACGACCTGTCGCGCATCATCCGCGGCGGCGAGACGAATTACATCGTCGCGACCACTGGCGTGTACATGAGCCTGTTCAACATCTTCGTCAACCTGCTCTCGATCCTGATGCTACTTAGCGGCAACCGCCGCTAGCGCGGTCTTCCGGGCAGCACGAAAAGGGCGCTTCGGCGCCCTTTTTCGTTTCTAGGGCCGCTCGAACAGAGCGATGCTCTCGACATGCACGGTGTGGGGGAACATGTTCACCACACCCGCCGCCACCAATCGGAAACCCTTGACGTGCACCAGCGCGCCAGCATCGCGCGCGAGCGTCGCGGGATCGCAGGACACGTACACGATACGGCGCGGCCAGGCGTCCGGCAGCGCCTTTAGCGCTTCCACCGCGCCAGAGCGCGGCGGATCGATGAGCAATTTGTCGAAAGGGCCGAGCGCAGCCAATCCGCCCGCGCCCGCGCCATAAAGATCGGCGCAGTCAAAGCTTGCGAGGTCGCGCAAGCCATTCGCCGCCGCATTCTCCCGCGCCCGCTCGATCAGGGTCGCGCTGCCTTCCAGCCCGAGTACCCGGGCTCCCATGCGCGCGAGCGGCAGGGAGAAGTTGCCCAGGCCGCAGAACAGGTCACCGATGCGCTCGCCCGGCTGCGGGTCGAGCAGGCGCACCGCGCGCGAGACGAGCACCCGGTTCACCCCGTGGTTCACCTGCGTGAAATCGGTCGGCCGGAAGGCGATCCGCAGGCCGTACTCGGATAGGACGTAGTCCAGCGGCGGCGCGGGAAGGGGATGAAATGGATACGCCGAATCCGGGCCGGAGGGCTGCAGCCATACCGACACCCCTTCCTGCTGCGCCAACTGCCGCAGCTTTTGCTCGTCGCCCGCCTCGAGCGGATCGAGGTTACGGAACACCAGCGCGTCGGCCGCATCGCCCATGGCGAGCTCGATTTGCGGCAGCCGCTGCCGGATCGAAAGAGACTCGACCAGCGCGCGCAAGCGCGGGATCAGCCGCGAGATGTGCGCTGGCAGCACCTCGCAGCTCAGCATGTCTACCACGTAGCTGGAGTGCCGCTCGTGGAAGCCGACCAGCACGCCGCCCTTTTTGGCCACGCGGCGCACCGTGAGCCGCGCCCGCTGACGATAGCCCCATTCCTCACCGTACACCATCGGCAGTACCGTCTCGGGCTTCACTTTGCCGATGCGCTGCAGGCAGTCCTCCAGCCCGCGCTGCTTGGCCGCGAGCTGGGTCCGGGCATCGATGTGCTGCGTCGCGCAGCCGCCGCAGACGCCGAAATAACGGCAGCGTGGCGCGCGGCGTGAGCTCGATTCACGCAAGACCGCGATGGTCCTCGCCAGGTCGAATTTCGGCTTGCGCTGCAGCAACTGCGCCTCGACCCGCTCGCCGGGCAGGGCGCCCTCGACGAATACCACCTTGCCCTCGGCGTTGCGCGCGACACCGCGCCCTTCCGCGTCGAGCGACTCGATCTGCAGCGTCACCGGGCCAGGGGGTCGGTCCAGCGCTCGAGGAACTCGCGCCAGTGCGGCTCCTGCTGCTTCTCCAGGGCGGCGCGCAGCAGCGCGCACTCGCGCTTGTATTGCGCCGCATCGAACGCGCCGCGCAGCAGCTGGAAGCGCAGATAGAGCAGATAGGTATTGGCGCTGTCGACCTCGCAGTAGTTGCGGATGCGCTCGATTCCGCCGTCGCGGTATTGCTCCCAAACGGCTCCGCCCGACATCCCGATCTTGCCCGGCAGGCCCGCCAGCTGAGCGACGTCGTCTAGCGGCGCGTTGTTGCGCGGCTGATACATCGCCAGGACGTCCATCAGGTCGAGATGCCTCGAGTGATATCGGCTGACGTAGTTGTTCCACTTGAAGTCGCGGTTGTCTTCGCCCTGATCCCAGAAGCGCGGCGCGCTGACGCCGTTTATCAGGCCGCGATAGTTCAATACCGGCAGGTCGAACCCGCCCCCGTTCCACGACACCAGCTGCGGCACGTATCGTTCGATGCCGTCCCAGAAGCGCTGTATCGCGGCGTGCTCATCCTGGTCCGGCTCGCCGATCGACCAGATCTTCACGTGGTCGGCGTCCCGCAGCACGCAGGAAATGACCAGCACGCGATGCAATTGCGGCGCAAGGAAATCGCTCCCGGTCTGCGTGCGCCGCTTCTGAAACGCAATCTCCGCCACCTCATCGTCCGGCAGATTCTGCGGCAACTCGTAGAGCCGCCTGATTCCCGCGACGTCCGGTACCGTCTCGATGTCGAAAGCGAGAACCGGCGTCACGTCAGTCGGGAAACACGCCCGTGGAAAGGTAGCGGTCGCCTCGGTCGCAAACAATGCAGACGATCGTCGCGTTCTTCAGTTGGCGCGAAATACGAAGCGCGACGTGCAGCGCGCCGCCGGACGAGATGCCTGCGAAGATACCCTCCTCGCGCGCCATGCGGCGCGCCATCTGTTCCGCCTCGCCCTGCCCGACATATTCCAGCCGGTCGACGCGCAGCTTGTCGTAGATCTTGGGCAGGTAGGCCTCCGGCCACTTGCGGATGCCAGGGATTTGCGCGCCGTCTTCCGGCTGGCATCCGACGATCTCGATTTTCGGATTCTTCTGCTTGAAGAAGCGCGAGCAGCCCATGATGGTGCCCGTCGTCCCCATGCTCGAAACGAAGTGCGTAATCTTGCCCTGCGTTTCGCGCCAGATCTCGGGACCCGTGGTCTCGTAATGCGATAGCGGATTGTCGGGGTTGGCAAACTGATCGAGCATGATGCCCTTGCCCTCGCGCACCATCTTTTGCGCCAGATCCCGCGCGCCTTCCATGCCGCCGCCCTTCGGCGTGAGAATGAGCTCTGCGCCATAGGCCCGCATCGTTCGCTTGCGCTCGGCGGTCTGATTCTCCGGCATGATCAGAAGCATCCGGTAACCGCGGATCGCAGCCGCCATCGCCAGGCCGATCCCGGTGTTGCCGCTGGTCGGTTCGAGGAGCGTGTCGCCGGGCGCGATCTGCCCGCGCTCTTCGGCGCGCCGGATCATGGAGATTGCGGGACGATCCTTGACCGAGCCGGCGGGATTGTTTCCCTCTAGCTTGGCGAGGATCACATTGCCGTTGCGCGCAGCCTCTTCGCCTGGAATCCGCTGCAACCGCACCAGGGGCGTGTTGCCGATGAAGTCCTCGATCGTGCGGTGCACGGGCGCCCCTCAGCGCCGCTCGCCGAGCAGGTGCGCGACGTAGGATCCCACACCTCGTTCGACCGGCATGAATTCCTCGTCGTAACCCGCGTCGCGCAGCAGACTCAAGTCGGCTTCGGTAAAACTCTGGTACTTGCCCACCAGCTGTGGCGGAAAGGGAATGTACTCGAGGAGTCCTTCGGTCACCATCTCCCGAAGTGAAAGCTCGGCCTCGCCGCGCCCCGAGCGCACGCCGTTCACCACGGCGCGCGCGACTTCGTTGAAGCTTTGCGCGCGGCCGGTACCGCAATTGTAGATTCCAGAGAGTTCGCGATGCTCAAGGAAGTGCAGGTTCACGTTCACCACGTCGTCGACGTGAATGAAATCGCGCTGCTGCTCGCCGTCTGCGTAACCGTCAGAGCCTTCGAACAGCTTGATTCTGCCTTCACTCGTGAACTGGTTGAAGGCGTGGAACGAGACCGAAGCCATGCGACCCTTGTGCGCTTCGTTCGGGCCATAGACGTTGAAGTACCTGAACCCCGCAATTTGTGCGCTTCGCGTCGGCAGCCGACGACGCACGTGCTGATCGAACAGAAACTTGGAATAGGCATAGGCATTCAGCGGCCGCTCGCAGGCACGCTCCTCGCGGAAGTCGCGCCCCGAACCGTACACCGCCGCCGACGATGCATACAGAAAAGGAACCGCCTCGTCCTGACACCAGTCGAGCAGGAGCCGCGAATAGCGATAGTTGTTCTCCATCACATAGCGGCCGTTTGTCTCCATCGTGTCCGAGCAGGCGCCCTGGTGCAGGACCGCTTCGATTTCCTCGTCGAACTGGCTCGCGACGAGCCGCTCGAGAAATTCGCGCTTGTCCATGTAGTCTTCGATTTCGCACCCGGCAAGATTCCCGATCTTGGCAGCGTTTTCCAGGTTGTCGACCGCGATGATCTCGCTGACGCCGGCGCGGTTGAGCGCTTCGACGAGCTTGGAGCCGATGAATCCCGCGGCACCCGTGACGACGTAAAGCATCTTTGACCTATCCGAAGAGTTCTTTGCGCGTGGCGACGGCGGTGCCGAATTTCGCGACCACGATGCCGGCGGCCCGGTTTGCGGTGCGCACTGCGTCGGTCAGGGGCGCCCCGGCCGCGAGCACGACGCCGAGCGCGGCGATCACGGTATCGCCGGCGCCGCTGACATCGTACACCTCGCGCGCATGGGTCTTGAAGTTCATGCGTTTCCCATCCCGGAACAGGGTCATTCCTTTTTCGCCGCGCGTGAGAAGCAGCGCCTGGAGCTTGAGGCGCCTGCGCAGCGCCTGCGCGCGCCGTTCGAGGTCGCGCTCGTCCTTCCAGGTCCCGACGACTTCGCGAAGCTCCTTCTGGTTCGGCGTGACGATCGTCGCTCCCTGGTAGCGCGAATAGTCATCTCCCTTGGGATCGACCAGCACGGCTTTGCCCGCCCGGCGCGCCATCCCAATCATCTTCGCGACGTGCGTCAGTCCGCCCTTTCCATAATCCGAAAGGATAACGATGTCGCAATCCTTGAGCGCCGGTTTGAAGTCCGCCAGTATGGATGCGAGGACTTCGCGCGAGGGAGGCACCTCGAAGTCGACCCGCAGCAGCTGTTGGCGCTGCTGCCGCGCGATCACGCGCAGCTTTTGTGTCGTCTTGATCGACCGGTCGCGATGCAGTCGCGGCTCGATTCCTTCCTTCTTGAGCAGATTCTCGAGCAGCTTGCCTTCTGCATCGGCGCCCACGACGGATAGCAGGCGTGTGCGAGCGCCGAGCGCGGCGCAGTTCCAGGCAACGTTGGCGGCGCCCCCTAGCCTCTGCTCCTCGCCGCCGACAAGCACCACCGGAACCGGCGCTTCCGGCGAAATACGCGACACGTCGCCGATCCAGTAGCGGTCGAGCATCACGTCGCCAACCACCAGCACGCGCGCCGAAGCAGTATCAAGACGCTTCATGTGCGCCGTCCCATCCCGTGGTACTCGATCCCCAGCGCCTCTATCGTCGCCGGCTCGTAGAGATTACGGCCGTCGAAGATCGCTGGCGTCTTGAGCGCGCGCTTGAGGGCGTCAAAATCCGGGCTGCGGAACTCCTGCCACTCGGTAACGATGGCCAGGGCCTCGGCCCCATCGAGCGCGTCGTGCGCCGATTCGGCGATCGTGACACGCGCGTTGCCGGCGAACAGCAGGGCCGCCGCCCTCCCCGCGACCGGATCGTAGGCGCGAACCGTTGCGCCGGCCGAAAGCAAATCGGCAATGAGCGTGAGGCTCGGCGCCTCGCGCATGTCGTCGGTGTTCGGTTTGAAAGCAAGCCCCCAGAGCGCAAAACTGCGCCCGGCGAGCGAGGGGCCGAATCGCGCGATGATCTTGTTCCCCAGGACATGCTTTTGCGCCTCGTTGACTTGCTCGACCGCGGCAAGCAGCTGCAATGGGCTTCCCGCCTCCTGCGCGGTACGCTGCAGCGCCTTGACGTCCTTCGGGAAGCACGATCCGCCGTAGCCCGCTCCCGGATAGAGGAAATGAAACCCGATTCGCGGATCGGAGCCGATGCCGCGGCGAACTTCCTCGATGTCCGCGCCGAGCCGTTCGGCCAAGTTCGCCAGATCGTTCATGAATGAGATTCGCGTCGCCAACATCGCATTGGCCGCGTATTTCGTCAATTCCGCCGACCGCACGCTCATCGCGAGGAAACGCTCGTGATTGCGCTGGAACGGTCCGTACAGACGGCGCAGGATCGCAGTCGCGCGTTCGTCGTCGGAACCGACGATGATGCGATCCGGTCGCATGAAATCGTCGACCGCGGCACCTTCCTTCAGGAACTCGGGATTCGCTACCACTGCGAACTCCACCGACTTGCCGCGTCTGGCGAGTTCCTCTGCCACGGCGTTGCGCACCGAATCGGCCGTGCCGACCGGCACCGTCGATTTGTCCACGATGACGCGATACCCTTCCATGTGGCGCCCGATCGCGCGCGCGGCTGCGACCACGTGTTTCAGATCCGCCGCGCCGTCTTCGTTCGGCGGCGTTCCGACGGCTATGAGTTGCAGTTCGCCATGCGCGACGCTCGCCGCAACGTCCGTGGTAAAGGTCAGCCGTCCGGCTTCACGGTTGCGCGCGACAATCGGTTCGAGACCCGGCTCGAAGATGGGGATGCCGCCCGCGTTGAGAGTCGCAATCTTGTCCGCGTCCAGATCGAGGCAGCATACGTTGTTGCCCATGTCCGCGAGGCAAGCGCCGCTGACCAATCCGACGTAGCCGGTGCCGATGACGGTGACTTTCATGGTGCGAGGTCGAACTCCTCGGAGCGTCTGGGCGGGTATGTCTCCCACCCGCCGCAGGCCGGACAGTGCCAGTGGAACTGGCGTGCCTTGAAGCCGCAATTCTCGCAGCGATAGCGTGCGAGGCGTCGGGTATGGCTGTGAACCAGATTGCGCACCAGCTCGAGGTCGCGCCGCCGCTCGGGCGAGCCGGCGGCGACGATTTGTGCCTCCAGCAGCCGGTCCAGCCCAAGCAGGGTCGGATTGCGTCGCAACTCGTCGCGCACCAGCTTGTATGCGGCCTCGGCCCCCTTCTCCTCCAGTGTCAGCTGGAACACGGTATCCAGCAAGTCGAGCGAGGGATACTGTTCCAGGTAGCCTGCCAAGAGTTTCAGGCCCTCCTCCGCGCGACCCGCGTCGCGGTAGGCATCCAGCAGGCGTTGTGCGGCAACCGCCAGATAGGCGGGATTCTGCGGCTCGATGCGCTTCCAGTGCTCGATCGCCGCATCGAGGTCGCCGGAGGCGCGCGCAAGGTCCCCGAGCTGCAGACTGGCGCGCACCGATTTGCGGTTCTCCTCCAGGGCGGCCTCCAGATGCGCGCGGGCTGCGTCCGGACGCGAGTGCGTGGTTTCAGTCGCGGCCAGCTCGCAAAAGTACTGCGATATTTCCTTCGCGTGCGACTCGCCCGAATCGGTCGCCAGCCTGCGCGCCATGTCGATCGCGCGGGTCCAGTCCTTCTCCTGCTCGAAGATCTCGAGCAGATGGCGCCGCGCCTCTACTGCATGCGGGCCATCGACCAAGCGCGCGAACGCCTCTTCCGCGCGATCGAGAATTCCTGCCTTCAGATAGTCCTGACCGAGCTCGAACAGCGCGTTCACCCGCTGCTCGGCCGCCAGGTCTGCGCGCTCGAGAAGGTTCTGGTGCATGCGGATCGCGCGATCGTGCTCGCCGCGGCGGCGAAAGAGGCTGCCCAGCGCAAAGTGCAGCTCGATCGTCTCACGATCGACCCGAACGACCTCGATGAAGGCCTCGATCGCCTTGTCCGGCTGCTCGTTGAGGAGAAAATTGAGACCCTTGAAATAGGAGCGGGGCAAGGCCCGAGATTCGGACACCAGGTGCTTGATGTCGATCCGGGCGGCAAGCCAGCCAAGGCCGAAGAACAGGGGAAATCCGAGCAGCCACCAGTACTCGAACTCCATGCCCGGCGAACCTCAGGCGTCGACCGCGGGCGATTGCCCGGGATCGGTGCCACGAACGGCCTCCGCCGCTTTCGCGTGGCCGCGCAGTTCGCGCTTCAGACGCAGGATTTGGCGTCGCTGTCGCAGAAGCACGGAGACCATCGCGATCAGGCCGAATAGGGCACCCGCGGCGAAGAACCCCAATAGCACCACCACCAACGGAGCCTGCCAACTGCGGTCGAAGTAGAAATAGAGGGTGACCGGCGCGACGTTCTTGGCCGCAAATGCGAGCAAGAACAGGAAGATGATCAGCCGGAGCGTCCAGGTGACGATGCGCATACTCGATTCCTAATGCCGGGACCCGGTGCCGCGGGCGGTTAGCGCCGCCCGGGACAACGCCTCACTAGCTGGTGTGCGTGGGCTGCTCCTGCGGCGAATTTGCCTGCTCGGCTTGCGCCGAATCCACCCGTTCGCGCAGTTCCTTGCCAGCCTTGAAGTGCGGCACGTACTTCTCCGGCACGTGCACCTTCTCGCCCGACTTCGGGTTGCGTCCAACCCTCGGCGGGCGATAGTTCAACCCGAAGCTGCCGAAGCCGCGAATCTCGATGCGATCCCCCGCGAGCAGAGCTTGAGTCATCGCGTCGAGAATCATCTTTACCGCGTACTCCGCGTCTTTCGCCACCAGCTGCGGATAGCGCTGCGCAAGGCGAGCGATCAGTTCCGACTTGGTCATGGACAGCCCATCTCCCTGAGCGTTCAGTTCCTGCAACCAGAGCTATCGCCGTTATTGCCTACTGCTGATTGCGGTTGTCGAGCTTCGCACGCAGCAGCGCGCCGAGGTTCGTGGCCCCAGCACTTGCCGCCGCGTTCTCGGTGCGCAGCTGCTTCATTGCCTCGGTCTCGTCCACCAGATCCCTGGCTTTGATCGATAGATTGATCGAACGGTTCTTGCGATCGAGATTGATGATCATCGCGTTTACCGTGTCGCCTTCCTTCAGGTGGCTGCGCAGGTCTTCGACGCGATCGCGCGAGAATTCCGAAGCTCGCAGGTAACCTTCGACTTCCGGCGAAATCGCCACGACGGCACCTTTTGCGTCGACTGATTTCACGGTGCCGGTAACAAGGCTGTTTTTGTCGTGGCCGGCCAGGAAGTTGGTGAACGGATCACCCTCGAGCTGCTTGATGCCGAGCGAGATGCGCTCGCGTTCGACGTCGATCGAGAGGACCACGGCCTCGACTTCCTCGCCCTTCTTGAATCGCTTGACCGCCTCCTCGCCGCTGTCGCTCCACGACAGGTCGGACAAGTGGACCAGGCCATCGATGCCGCCCGTGAGGCCGACGAAGACGCCGAAATCGGTGATCGACTTGACCTGCCCTTTCACGCGATCGCCCTTCTTGAACTCGCGCGCAAAGTCTTCCCACGGATTCGGCATGCACTGCTTCATGCCGAGAGAGATGCGGCGCCGGTCCTCGTCGATCTCGAGAATCATGACTTCGACCTCGTCGCCGACCTGCACCACTTTCGAGGGATGCACGTTCTTGTTGGTCCAGTCCATCTCCGAAACGTGCACCAGACCTTCGATGCCCGACTCGACTTCCACGAACGCGCCGTAGTCGGTGAGGTTCGTGACCTTCCCGAACAGCCTCGTCCCCTGCGGATAGCGGCGCGATATGCCGACCCAAGGATCCTCGCCCAGCTGTTTCAGGCCGAGCGATACGCGATTCTTTTCCGCGTCGAACTTCAGCACCTTGGCGGTGACCTCGTCGCCCACGTTCAGCACCTCGGAAGGGTGCTTGACGCGGCGCCACGCGAGGTCGGTGATATGCAGCAGGCCGTCGATCCCGCCAAGATCAACGAACGCACCGTAATCGGTGATGTTCTTGACGATGCCCTTGACCTCCGCGCCTTCCTGCAACGTCGAAAGCAACTGTTCACGCTCGGCGCCGACGGTCTCTTCCAGCACCGCACGTCGGGAAACTACTACGTTGTTGCGCTTGCGATCGAGCTTGATGACCTTGAACTCCATCTGCTTGCCCTCGTAGGGCGTCGTGTCCTTGACCGGACGCAGGTCCACCAGCGAGCCGGGAAGGAAGGCACGGATGCCCTTGGCCATCACCGTCAGGCCGCCTTTCACTTTTCCGGTAATGACGCCTTCGATCTTCTCGCCCTTTTCGAGCGCCTGCTCCAACTCCAGCCACGCCGCGAGGCGCTTGGCCTTCTCGCGCGACAGACGGGTCTCGCCGTGCCCGTCTTCGAGCGCTTCGATCGAAACGCTGACGAAATCTCCCGCCTTGACTTCGATTTCGCCGCCGTCGTCTTTGAACTCCTCGAGGGGAATGACGCTTTCGGACTTGAGACCTGCGTTTACGACGACGTAGTGTTGGTCGACGCGCACCACTTCGGCGGTAATCACTTCGCCGATCCGCATTTCCTTGCGCGATAGGCTTTCTTCGAACAGCGCTGCGAAGGATTCGTGGTTGGAGGGTTTTGAAGTTGCAGGGGAAATGCTGGGCATGTAAGGAAAAAACCTCTTAAGCCGCCGCCTCTCGCGGAGGCGCGCGGGTCACGTTGCACACACGGGTCCGGCAACCGCCGGAACCCACCGATAACAAACAAGCTCAGGCGCGCGCGCCGTCAACTCGCTCCCGCCACCAACCGAGGATCCGGCCCACGACCTCATCGATCGTCAGATCGGATGAATCGAGTTGCACGGCGTCCGGCGCGGGTACGAGCGGCGAAACCGCTCGGGCCGCGTCGCGCGCATCACGCGCTTCCAGCTCGCGGAAAAGGGTAGGGAGAGTAGCATGGATTCCTTTTTGTTTCAACTGGTTATATCTGCGCTCGGCCCGCACCGCGGCACTCGCCGTCAGGAACACCTTCAGCTGCGCATCCGGGAATACGACCGAGCCCATGTCGCGCCCGTCCGCGACGAGCCCGGGCGCGCGACGAAACGCGCGCTGTCGTGCAAGCAGCGCTTCGCGCACCGGCCCGAGCTTGGCGACTTCGGAGGCGCGGCTGCCGCACTGCTCGGTCGCCAAGTCAGATGTAACATCTTGATCGTCAAGGAGGATCCTGTCGCCGACAAAGCGCAGCGACAAGTCGCGCGCAAGCGCCGCAAGGCACGCTTCGTCGTCCGCGGGGACCTGCGCACGCAACGATGCCAGGGCGACCAAGCGGTACAGCGCGCCGCTATCCAGGCAATGGAAACCCAGCGTTTCGGCAACGCGCCTTGCCACGGTGCCTTTGCCGGACGCGGACGGCCCGTCCACCGTGATCACGGGCAACCTCACGCGGACTCCGAGATCTGCGCCAGCGACGCGAAGAAATCCGGATAGGTCTTGGCCACGCAGGCCGGGTTGTTGATTCGCACCGGCACGCCACCCAGCGCGGCGAGCGCGAATGACATCGCAATCCTGTGATCGTCGTAGGTATCGATCTCGACATCGGAAGCGAGGCGCAATGGCGGCGAAATGCGCAGGTAGTCTGGGCCCTCCTCCACCTCCGCCCCAAGCTTGCGCAGCTCGGTCGCCATTGCAGCAAGTCGGTCGGTCTCTTTGACCCGCCAGCTGCCAATATTGCGCAGCACGCTCGGCCCAGTGGCGAACAGCGCCATCACGGCGACGGTCATCGCGGCATCGGGGATGTGGTTGAAATCCATGTCTACGGGGCGCAGCCCGCCGTCGCGCGACGCCTCCACCCAGTCTTCGCCCATGCTCACGCGCGCGCCCATGCGCTGCAGCACCTCGGCGAAGCGCAAGTCGCCCTGAATGCTGTCGCGCCCGACGCCCTCGACCCGAACCGGGCCGCCGCCGATCGCGGCCGCGGCGAGAAAGTACGATGCGGATGATGCGTCGCCTTCGACCAATATTTCGCCGGGACTCGCGTAGCGCGACCGCGGCAGACGGAAGCTGCGCCAATCCGTGCGCGCGACCTCGACCCCGAATCGGCGCATGAGGTTGATGGTGATTTCGACGTAGGGCTTCGAAATCAGCTCGCCTTCGACCTCGATCGTTGCGGCGACCCCGGCGAGCGGCAAGGCCATCAGCAAGGCAGTCAGAAATTGGGATGACACATCGCCCCGGACGCGCACTGGCGCATCGATATGCAATCGCCCGGGGTGCACCGCGAGCGGCGGGTAGCCTTCGTTACCCAGGTAGTCTATGCGTGCCCCGAGGCGGCGCAAGGCGTCCACCAGGTCCCCGATCGGCCGCTCGTGCATGCGCGCCACACCGGACAGCCGGTACTCCCCGCCCGAGATCGCCAGGGCGGCGGCAAGCGGCCGAAATGCCGTTCCCGCGTTGCCGAGCCAGAGCTCGGCGCTTCGAACCGGAAACGCGCCGCCGACGCCCGAGACGCATACCGCGCCTTCCTCGCGCCGCCAAATGACGCCCAGACGCTGCAGCGCGTCGAGCATGACCTTGGTGTCGTCCGCATCCAGCAATCCGCCCACGCGCGTATCGCCGTTTGCGAGCGCACACAGCAGCAACACCCTGTTCGAGATGCTCTTGGAGCCGGGCAGACGCACGCGCCCCGACACGTGCCGGATCGGCTCCAGTCTCAGGAAGTCCACGGGCCGCGCCTCAGAGATCGTACTCGCCGTCGAGCCAGCGACCGCGTGCGTCGCGGGCCTTGGCGAATACCGTCTCCAGGCCGGCGGCGTCGCCAGCTGCGAGCAGCGCGCGAATCGAATCCAGCTGAGCGCGATATCGGTCCAGCTCGGCCTGCAGCGCGTCGCGGTTGGCGACGCAGATGTCGCGCCACATCTCCGGGTGGCTGGATGCGATGCGCGTGAAATCGCGAAACCCCCCCGCAGCAAAACCGAACAATTGTGCCGAGTTTGGCCGCGCCGCCAGGTCGTGCACGAGGGCGAAGGCGAGCAGGTGGGGAAGATGACTGACGGCCGCGAATACCGCATCGTGTTCTTCCGGCGCCATCTGCGTCACTCTCGCGCCGCACGCCCGCCACGCCGCTTCCACGCGGGCGAGCGATCCTGGCGCATTTTCAGGCAGCGGCGCGAGGACCACGCGCTTGTCGCGGAACAGGTCGGCTTTCGCCGCGGCGACGCCGCTGCGCTCCGCGCCTGCAACAGGGTGCGCCGGAACGAATTGCGCGATCTTGGCGCCAAGACACGCGCGCGCTGCGGCAATCACGTCACGTTTGGTGCTTCCCGCGTCGGTCACCAGAGCATGCGGCGCAAGCTCTGGCGCCAGCGCCGCGAACACATCCGCGAATTGCGCCACGGGCGTGGCGATCAGCACCAGATCCGCGCCGCGCGCCGCATGTGCCACATCTTGCGCAGCGAGGTCGATCGCGCCTCGCGCAAGCGCGGCGTCCAGATTCGCTCTGTTGCGTCCCGCCCCCACGACTTGCGTGCATGCACCGGCCGCCTTGAGCGCAAGCGCGAACGAGCCGCCGATGAGCCCGACCCCGATGACGGCGACTCGGCCCAAGCGCGCTTCCTGCGCCTTCCCGCCCAGGCTCATTCCTTCAGGCTGGCGCCGAGCGCAGCCAGGAGCTTGTCGTTCTCGGCCGGCGTGCCGACGGTCACGCGCAGGTATTCGGGCAGCTCGTAGCCGGCAACGGGTCGCACGATCACGCCGCGCCGCAGCAGGCGCTTGTAGATCTCGCCGGCCCTGCCGACTCGAATGCTGAGGAAGTTGCCGAAGGACGGGATGTACTCGACCCCGAGGCTCTTGGCGCCCTCTTCGAGTTGGCGCAGCCCCTGCAGGTTTTCCGCGTAGCTCTTCGCCACGAACTCCATGTCGCCCAGCGCCGCCGTCGCGGCCGCCAGCGCGATGCTGTTGACGTTGAACGGCTGTCGCACGCGATTCATCACGTCGGCGACCGAAGGGTGCGCAAGCGCGTATCCCACGCGCAGGCCCGCCAGGCCGTAGGCCTTGGAGAACGTCCTGGTGATGACCAGGTTGGGATAGCGCTTGAGCCACTTCACGGTGTCGGTCTTGGCGTCGGCCGGGAGATATTCGTTATAGGCCTCGTCCAGCACCACGATTACGCGTTCCGGAACGCGCTTTACGAACGATTCGAGCTGCTCCGGGAACGCGTAGGTTCCGGTCGGATTGTTCGGATTGGCGATCCACACCACGTAGCTGTCGTTCGCGATCGCGGCGGCCATCGCGTCCAGGTCATGCGCAAATTCCCTCGCCGCAACCGCGATCGAGCGGGCGCCGCGCGCCTGCGTCGCGAGCGGATAGACCGCGAAGCAGTGCTGCGAGTACACCGCCGAGCGCCCGCCGCCGAGAAACGCCAGCGCGACAAGTTCGAGCACGTCGTTCGAGCCGTTTCCCAGCACGATCGAGGACATCTCGACGCCGTAGCGCTTGGACAGCGCGACCTTCAGCTCGTAACCGTTTCCGTCCGGATAGCGCGCAACTTCGCCCAGGGCGGCGTCGATCGCCGCGCGGGTACGCGGCCCGATGCCGCGCGGATTCTCATTCGAGGCCAGCTTGACGATGCTCGCCTCGTCCAACCCCATCTCGCGCGCAAGCTCGGAGATCGGCTTGCCGGGCTGGTACGGCGCGATCGAGCGCACGTAGGAAGGCGACAGTTCGCAAAGATCCAAGTTCGTCGGCAAGGCTGCCATATCGATCTCGCGTTACGCTACCGCCGCGGGGTAGGAGCCGAGCACCTTCAGAAATGGCGCCTGTTGCCGCAAGGCGGCGAGCGCGGCCGCGACGCGCTCCTCCTTCTGGTGACCTTGCACATCGACGAAGAAGACGTATTCCCAGAGCGCATCGCGCATTGCTCGCGACGGTCGCGATTCGATCCGCGTCATGCTGACGCCGTTTGCCGCGAGCGGCGAAAGCAGCGCGTGCACGGCGCCGGGCTTGTTTTCGGCCGACATTACCATCGAGGTACGGTCGTCGCCGCTCGGCGCGCAATCGAGGTTGCCGAGCGCCAGGAAGCGTGTGGTGTTGGTCGGGTCATCCTCGATGGAGCGCGCCAACAGGCGCAAGCCGTAGCGTTCGGACGCCGCCGATCCGGCTATCGCGGCAGAATCCTCCTCTCCCGCCGCGACCCGCGCGGCCTCGGCGTTGGAAGCCACCGACACGCGTTCCGCGTTCGGCAGGTTCCGGTTGAGCCACGCATTGCACTGGGCAAGCGACTGCGCGTGCGAATACACCCGCCGGATCGACTTCAAGTCGGCTGCGCGCGCCATCAGGTTCTGATGCACGCGCAGCTCGATCTCGCCGCAGATTCTGAGCGGGGTCACCAGCAGCAGGTCTAGCGTGCGGCCCACCGCGCCCTCCGTGGAATTCTCGACCGGCACGACGGCGAACTGGACCGCCCCGGACTCGCAATGGCGGAATACTTCGTCTACCGACGCGCCAGTCAGCGTCTCCGCCGCCTGCCCGAAGTGCTTTCTGACTGCCTGTTCGCTGAAGGTACCTTCGGGACCGAGGTAGGCCACGCGGATCGCCGTCTCCATGCCCCTGCAGCTGGATATGACCTCGCGGAATACCGCCGCGACGCGCTCTCCCGCCAGCGGACCCGGGTTCGCACGTATCACTCGGCGCAGGATCTCCACTTCCCTCTCGGGCCGGTAGGCGCTGCCGCCCGCCTTCAGATCCCCGATTCGGCGCGCCAAGTCCGCGCGCCGATTGACGAGCGACAACAGCTCGTCATCGATTGCATCGATTTCGCCGCGAAGTTTCTCGATTTCTGCCACTTGCTGCCCGCCCCGTCCGAAAGATGGCCGAACGCCCCGTTGTTCCGTCTTCTATTTGGGAAGATAGCGCACCCCGAGCACGCCGTCGATCTGCCGCAGTTCGTCGAGCGTCTGCTGCAGCACTTCGCTATCGACGTCGAGCAGCGTGTACGCCATGTCCGCGCGCGACTTGTTCAGCATATTGTGGATGTTGATTCCGCTCCTGCCCAGAACGTGCGAGATCCGCGCAAGCATGTCGGGAACGTTCGCGTTCGCGATCGCAAGTCGATACGGGGATTCGCGCGCCATCATCGCTTCCGGGAAATTGACCGCGTTGCGCAGGTTCCCATCCTCCAGGAAATCCAGCACCTGATTCACGACCATCACCGCGCTGTTCTCCTCGGCCTCGTGCGTCGAGGCTCCCAGGTGCGGCAGCGCCATGACGCCGGGCCTTCCGAGCAGGTCGGGCGCCGGGAAGTCGCTCACGTAGTACTTCAGTCGATGTCCGTCCAGGGCCTTGAGTACCGCGGCATTCTCGACCACCCCCTCGCGCGAGAAGTTGAGCAGTACGGCACCCGCGCGGAGATGATCGATATTGTGCGTGCCGATGAGGTTGCGGGTCGATTTCAGCAGCGGCACGTGCAGCGTGACGTAATGGCTTGCCCTCAGCACCTCGTCGATCGAGGCCGCGCGGCGCACGCTGGACGGCAGGCCCCACGCGGCATCGACCGTAATCTCGGGATCGTAACCGAGCACGTGCATTCCGAGCCGGATCGCCGCGTCCGCGACCATGCTGCCCACTCTTCCCAGGCCGATGACGCCGAGAGTGTGTCCGGGAAGTTCCACTCCGGCGAACTGCTTCTTGCCGTCCTCGACCTTGCGCTCCAGATCTCCAGCGCTCGCGTCCAGGCCGCGCACGAACTCCAATGCCGGCGCCAGGTTGCGCGCGGCCAGTAGCATGCCCGCAAGCACGAGTTCTTTCACCGCGTTCGCGTTCGCGCCTGGCGCGTTGAACACCGGCACGCCGCGCGCCGAGAGCTCGCTCACAGGAATGTTGTTCACGCCCGCGCCCGCACGACCGACCGCTTTCAGGTTCGCGTCGAACTCGTAACCGTGCAGATCGTGGGAGCGGACCAGAATTGCGTCCGGGGACCTCGATTCCTTGACGGTAACGTAGCGTTCGGCCGGGAACTGCTTCAGTCCCAGCGGCGAGATCTGGTTCAGGACCAGTATCTCGACTTTGCGCGCGGCCGGCTTAGCCATGTCGCGCTTCGAATTCCTTCATGTACGCCACCAGGTGCTGCACACCTTCGATCGGCATCGCATTGTAGATCGACGCACGCATGCCGCCCACCGACCGATGGCCCTTCAACTGGACCATGCCGCGCTTCTCCGCACCCGCGAGAAATTCGGCGTCCAGCTTAGGATCCGCCAGCGTGAATGGAACGTTCATGCGCGATCGATCGCGCTTCGCCACCGGATTGCTGAACAAGGCGCTTTGATCGATAAAGTCGTAAAGCAGCGTCGCCTTGGCCAGATTGCGCCGCTCGATTTCCGCGAGCCCTCCGGCACGCTTGGCCCACTTGAATACGAGGCCCGCGATATAGATGGAGTAGGTCGCAGGCGTGTTGAGCATCGACTTCGAATCCGCCTGCTGCTTGTAGTTCATCACGCTCGGCGTGCCCTTCTGCGCGTGCCCCAACAGATCCTCGCGAACGATCACGATGGTGAGCCCCGCCGGCCCTATGTTCTTCTGCGCGCCGGCGTAGATCAGGCCGAATTTCGACACATCGATCTGCCGCGAAAGGATATGCGAAGACGCGTCCGCAACCAGCGGAATATCGCCGCATTTCGGAATCCAGTCGAATTCCACGCCGCCGATGGTTTCGTTCGAACAGTAGTGCACGTAGGCCGCGTCAGCGCTCAGCTTCCAGGCTTCCTGACCCGGCGCATAGGTGAAATTTCGGTCCTCCGAGCTTGCCGCGATATGCACGTCACAATAGGTCTTCGCTTCCTTGGCCGCTTTCTTCGACCATTCCCCGGTCAGCACGTAGTCCGCCTTGCCCTTGCCGCGCAGCAGGTTCATCGGCACTTGCGCGAACTGCAACGTCGCTCCACCCTGAAGGAAGAGCACCTTGTAGTGCTCCGGGATCGCCAGCAGCTCGCGCAGATCCTGCTCGGCCTCGTCGGCAATCGCGACAAACTCCCTGCCGCGATGGCTCATCTCCATGACGCACATTCCCGAGCCGTGCCAATCGAGCATCTCGTCGCCGGCGCGAGCGAGGACTTCTTCCGGCAACATTGCCGGTCCGGCGCTGAAATTGAACAGCCGCGACATCAGTGCAGGGTCTCGCCGGGCGGGACGGCGCCTGCCTCCTCGCCGCCCTCGTCGCCTCCGTGCCCATTCCCGTTGCCGTTCACCTGATCGTCGTGCTCGTCAATGCGCTCCAGACCCGCAAGCTTCTCACCTTCGTCGAGCGCGATCAGGGTCACGCCCTGCGTGCTGCGGCCCTGCTCGCGGATCTGTGCCACCGCGGTGCGGATCAGAACGCCGCCGGTGGAGATGAGCATCACCTCGTCCCGGTCGTCCACCATCACCGCGCCCACGAGCTGACCGTTGCGATCCGAAGCCTGGATCGCGATCATGCCCTGCCCCCCGCGACCGTGGCGGGTGTACTCCTTCACCGCGGTGCGCTTGCCGAAGCCGTTCTCGGTAGCAGTAAGCACAGTCTGCTCTTCGTTTCTCGCCACCAGCATGCACACCACCCGCGCGTCTTTGCCGAGGCGCATGCCGCGCACCCCGGTCGCCTGGCGTCCCATCGGCCGCACCTCGTCTTCGGAGAAGCGAATCGCCTTGCCTTCCGACGAGAAGAGCATCACGTCGCAGCTACCGTCGGTGAGCGCCGCACCCACCAGGTAATCACCGTGGTCCAGATTGACGGCGATGATGCCCGAGGGCCGGGGTCGGGAGAAGTCGGCCAGCGCGGTCTTCTTCACCGTACCCTTCGCCGTCGCCATGAACACATAGTGCTGCTCGTCGAATTCGCGAACCGGTACCACCGCGGTGATCTTCTCCCCCTCCTCGAGGGGGAACATATTCACAACCGGCTTGCCGCGACTGGCGCGGCCGCCCTGCGGCACTTCGTATACCTTGAGCCAGTAGAGGCGGCCGCGGCTCGAGAAGCACAGCAAGTGGTCGTGCGAGTGGGCAACGAACAGCCGCTCGATGAAGTCGTCTTCCTTGGTCGTCGCCGCCATCCTGCCGCGCCCGCCGCGCCGCTGCGCACGGTAGTCGGCGAGCGGCTGCGACTTCGCGTATCCGCCGTGCGAGAACGTGACCACCATGTCCTGGGGCGCAATCAGGTCTTCGAGCGAGATATCCTCGGCCACGGTCACGATCTCGCTCTTGCGCGCGTCGCCGAATTCCTGGCGCACCTTCGCCAGCTCGTCGGCGATGATGGCGACCACGCGCGCGGGCTTGTCGAGGATGTCGAGCAGGTCGGCGATCGTTTCCATGACCTCCCGATACTCGTCGCGGATCTTGTCCTGCTCGAGCCCGGTCAGCCCTTGCAGTCGCATTTGCAGAATCGCCTGCGCCTGTTCGTCCGAGAGCCTATAGCCCTCGTCGTTGAGGCCGAACTCCAGCGCCAGCTTTTCGGGACGGAACTGATCCGCCGCTGCGCGCGTCAGCATCTCGCGCACCAGCTGCGACTGCCAAGCCCTCGCCATCAGGCCGCGCTTTGCGTCCGCCGGCGTCGGTGCCTTCTTGATCAGCTCGATCACCTCGTCCACGTTCGACAGCGCCACGGCCAGACCCTCGAGGATGTGGCCCCGCTCGCGCGCCTTGCGCAGCTCGAATACCGTGCGCCGCGTCACGACTTCGCGCCGGTGGGCGATGAATGCCTCGAGTATCGACTTCAGGTCGAGCACTTTCGGCTGTCCGTCCACGAGCGCGACCATGTTCATGCCAAAGGTGTCCTGAAGCTGGGTCAGCTTGTACAGATTGTTCAGCACGACCTCGGCGATCTCGTTGCGCTTCAGCTCGATTACGACGCGCATCCCGTCCTTGTCTGACTCGTCGCGGATGTCGGATATGCCGTCAATCCGCTTGTCGGTCACCAGCTCCGCGATCTTCTCCAGCAGCGACTTCTTGTTTACCTGATATGGAAGCTCGTCGACGATGATCGCCTGCCTGTCGCCCTTGCCGAAGTCCTCAAAATGGGTTCGTGCGCGCATGACGACCCGGCCACGGCCGGTGCGATAGCCCTCGAGCACGCCGGAAACGCCGTAGATGATGCCTGCCGTCGGAAAGTCCGGCGCCGGCATCAGCTTGATCAGCTCCTCGATTGCGCACTGAGGATGGTGCAGCACGTGCAAGCACGCGTCGACCACTTCTGACAGGTTGTGCGGCGGAATATTTGTCGCCATGCCTACAGCGATGCCGGAAGATCCGTTGACCAGCAGGTTCGGCACGCGTGTCGGCAACACCGCCGGTTCCTGTTCCTGACCGTCGTAGTTGGGTACGAAATCGACCGTCTCGCGGTCGATATCGGCCAGCATTTCATGTGCGAACTTGGTCAGCCGCACCTCGGTGTAGCGCGGCGCCGCCGCATTGTCGCCGTCGATCGAACCGAAGTTCCCCTGGCCGTCGATCAGCAAGTAGCGCAGGCTGAAGGGCTGCGCCATGCGCACCATCGTGTCGTAGATCGCGGCGTCGCCGTGCGGGTGATACTTGCCCATCACGTCCCCCGAGACGCGCGCGGATTTCTTGTACGGGCGGTTCCAATGGTTGCCGAGTTCGTTCATGCCGTACAGGATTCGCCGATGCACGGGCTTGAGCCCGTCCCGGACGTCGGGAAGGGCCCGCCCAACAATGACGCTCATTGCGTAGTCGAGATACGACCGGCGCATCTCCTCTTCGAGGCTGACCGGAAGCGTTTCCTTGGCGAATTGATCCATGGGGGCGGGACGAGAAGAACAGGAAATTTTAACACGCGGCGGCTTGCCAATCGCGCGCCGGGATTCAGTTTTCCGCCGCCGGGGCGGTCTCCCGGCTTGCGGCGCCTTGTCGCCGCACTCGCGCCATGTCTAAAATGCGGCGAATCGTCGGCGAAGTCCGCGTGCTTGCGTCGAGCGGGTCAGCCAGAACAATACGGAGGGAGGCCTGTGCGGCGGGCCTTTCTGTGCCAGACACTACGAATACGCTGATCCTTCCGCGCTGGGTCGTGCCGATCGAGCCGGAAGGCGCGGTACTCGAGCGCCACGCGGTGGCGGTGCGCGACGGGCGCATCGAGGCTCTGTTGCCGGCAGAATCCGCGCAGCAGCGCTTTTCGCAGTATCGATTCATCGTCCTCCCGGATCACGTGCTCATTCCAGGTCTGGTGAACGCGCACACCCACGCGGCGATGTCGCTCATGCGCGGCATAGCGGACGACATGCCGCTGATGCGCTGGCTGCAGGAGCACATCTGGCCGGCCGAAGCCAAGCACGTTTCGCCGCGCTTCGTGAGGGACGGCACGCTTCTCGCGTGCGCAGAAATGCTGCGCGGCGGTATCACCTGCTTCAACGACATGTACTTTTTCCCGGAGGCTGCCCTAGAAGCGACGCTCGAGGCGGGCATGCGCGCGGCCCTGGGCGCGATCGTTATAGACTATCCGTCGGCCTACGCGGCGGATCCCGACGACTATCTGCGCAAGGGTCTCGCGCTGCGCGACCGCTACTCGGACCAGCCGCTCCTGACCTTCTGCCTGGCACCGCACGCGCCGTACACGGTTTCAGATGAAAGCTTCGGCAAGGTCGCAAAACTTGCGGCGGAGCTCGACCTGCCAGTGCACCTGCACCTGCACGAGACCGTCGAGGAGACCTCGCGCTCCGAGCTCGAGCACGGAGCCCGGCCGATCGAACGTCTGCGGCGCCTTGGACTGCTCGGCCCGAATCTCATCGCGGTGCACGCCGTTCATCTCACCGATGCTGAGATCGCCCTGCTCGCGCGTCATCGCTGCTCTGTGGTGCACTGTCCTTCATCGAACTTGAAGCTCGCGAGCGGCTTCGCCCCGGTCGCCGCCCTGCTGAAGGCCGGCGTGAACGTCGCGCTGGGCACCGACGGTGCTGCGAGCAACAACCGGATGGACATGTTCCAGGAGATGCGTACGGCCGCGTTGCTCGCGAAAGCCGTCGCGCGGGACGCCGAAGCGATGCCTGCGCATGCAGCGTTGCGCGCCGCAACTCTCGGTGGCGCGATCGCGCTCGCGCTGGAATCACGCATCGGATCGATAGCGCAGGGCAAGGAAGCCGACCTCGTCGCGGTGCGCATCGACGGGCCGGAGCTGCGGCCATGCTACGACGTCGCGTCGCATCTCGTTTACGCTGCCGGACGGGAGCACGTGAGCGACGTTTGGGTGGCCGGTCGCCACGTGCTGCGCGAAGGAATGTTGCAGGAACGCGCCTTCGCCGCTTTGGACGCTCTATGTGAAATGTGGCAAACCGAATTGTCCTGAAACGCAGCCGCGCCCGTGGACTCGAGCTCGAAGTCGTCGGAACGCAGGCGAACTGACTCCGTGAGACCCCGGAACGCCCTGCTCAGGCAGGTTTTTTTGCGGGCGGAGCGTGGCATGCTCACGAACGCGTGCAAGATGCGAAACTACACCCAATGACGAGCGCGACACCAAACGTCGACCCGGCCGAGCTTGAGAAGTTCAGCGAGCTCGCGCATCGCTGGTGGGATCCGGAGAGCGAATTCCGGCCGCTGCACGAGATCAACCCGTTGCGCCTTGAGTGGATCGACCGCCACGTGCGCCTTTCCGGCAAGTCTGTGCTCGACGTCGGCTGCGGCGGCGGCATTCTCGCCGAGGCGATGGCCGCCCGCGGCGCGCGGGTCACCGGGATCGATCTCGCCGAAAAGGCGCTCAAGGTCGCCCAGCTTCACCTGCGCGAGAGCATGCTCCCGGTGCACTACGAGATGACTTCGGCAGAGGACTTCGCCGCGACCCACGGCGGCGCCTTCGATGCCGTTGCCTGCATGGAAATGCTGGAGCATGTTCCCGATCCGGCAAGCACCGTGGCGGCCTGCGCTCGTACGATTGCGCCCGGCGGCCACGCGTTCTTCTCGACCATCAACCGCAATCCCAAGGCCTACTTGTTTGCGGTCGTCGGCGCGGAGTATCTACTGAATCTGCTGCCGAAGGGGACGCACGACTACTCGCGCTTCATCAAGCCGCACGAGCTCGCGAAGTGGTGCCGCGACGCCGGACTGCGCACCGAGGAGTTGATCGGAATGACCTACAACCCGTTGCAGCGGCGATACGCGCTCGGGTCCGACTGCAGCGTCAACTATCTCGTTCACTGCGTGCGGGATGACTGAGTCAGAGGCGCAGCGCGGGACGCGCGCCGTGTTGTTCGATTTCGACGGCACACTCGCCGATACTGCCGCGGACCTGGGAGCGGCGGTCAACCGCCTGCGAGCCGATCGCGGGCTGCCTGCCCTGTCGGTGAGCGAGGTGCGGCCCCACGCGTCGAGCGGGGCGCGCGGCCTGCTGCGCGTGGGCCTCGGGCTCATGCCGGGGGACCAGGCCTACGAGAGCATGCGCGAGGCGTTCCTGAGGCACTACGGCGCGCACGTATGCGTCGAGACCAAGCTGTTTCCGGGGATCGCCGAGCTGCTCCGGCAACTCGGCGCACGCGGCGTCGCCTGGGGAATCGTCACCAACAAAGCCACCCGCTTCACCGCGCCGATCGTGTCCGCGCTCGGGATCTCGCCCGATTGCGTGGTGTGCGGCGACACCACGCCGCACGCCAAGCCGCACCCCGCGCCGCTGTTGCACGCGGCCGGCGCGCTGGCGCTGGCACCGCGGCAATGCTGCTACGTGGGCGACGATCTGCGCGACATGCAAGCCGCACATGCCGCCGGCATGCGCGCGATCGCCGTGGAATACGGCTACCACGGAATCGACAATGGCGGCCCGCACGACTGGGATGCCGACGCCGTCATCGCCCGCCCACTGGACCTCATCGCTCAGCTTTGAAGGCCGCGATCGGCTTGAAAGCCCGTTTCGCGCCCCGATATGAGACAATGAAGCGCGCATTGACGATCACCGGGGGCGACTTGGTCTCGACGTGGGTCGCGAAGCAGCGCAGGGCATGCCGAGGACCAGATCACCTCGCAAATCCAGTCTGGAAATCTACAAACGCCAACGACGAGCGTTTCGCTCTAGCCGCCTAACACCGGCTAGACGCTGCACTAGCTTGCTGATGGGCTAGGCCCCGAAAGGGGTGCAGCGTCATTCACATCAGCCTCTCTGCGCGGTTTGGTCGCTTAGCCACGCGGATCCGTCGAAGCGACTGGCCGAGCGCCAGCCTGCCGGTCGGCGGGCGCGAGGCGAGATCCAAATGACCAGGCTAAGCATGTAGTCCTGACTGTGTAGGGCTTGCGGACGCGGGTTCGATTCCCGCCGCCTCCACCACTTCACCGCCCGTTCAGATGGGCGGCTCACACAATTTCACAAGCGGCCGGGCCGACCTCCGCGCACGGCTTCAGAGCGCGTCGCGGACGCAGGGATAAATATTGCGGGCGCCTCGGTATTTCTTCATTGCGAACGCTCGCAAGACGTGGCAACTTTTGATCCTAGGGGGACGTTTGCAGCGCCATGGAACCGAGCGAGAATTCGATCGAAGCAAGCGACCAGCTGCTGAGCTATCTCGAGCAGCGGACCGGGCGGAGCCTCAGGTCGCGTCGCGCCATTGACGACTATGTCGGTGCGATCGCGCCGACGCCGAGCGGCTCGGCAGCGATCCTGCGCGATCAGAGCGTCCGCGTCACCGCCGGCATGGGGGTTCTGGCGCTGATGTTCCTGTTCTATTACTTCATGGATGTCGGCCTGCAAATCTCGTCATTGCATTCCTCGGTGCTCACGCCTGCCAGCGTCAGCTCGCCGTTAGACCACCGCCAGAACCGCACCTAGAATTCGTACTCGACCTGCATCCTGAAGGTGTTGTTCGGCGCTCCCGACGACGCCTTGAGGAGCAACGCGGCGTTGTAGCGGATCGCCTTGTGGACTCCCACCGGAATCTTGCCGAACACGGCGGGCCCGAAGCGGTGCGACTGTTGGTCGGCCGGATCCCAATCGTCCCAGGCGCCGACGTCGCCGAAACCCTGCAGACCGAACTCCAGCGCCTCCATCCAACGGTACTTTGCCTGCCACTGGTAGCCGAATTGCATCGGTCCGCTGACGCTTGCACGGTAGTTCCTCCCGAACAGGAGGTTGCCGTTCAGCTGGACTTTGCCGATGTCGGTTTGAAACAGCGGTCCGAACCTGACTTCGTATCCTTCGTCGTGGTCCTGCGGCCGCTCGAGTTCGACGACGAACCCGACATCGACCGGATATTGCCCGGTCTCGGTGAGCTGGAACTTGTTCTCCCATTCCCAGGCATCGAAATGCGTGGCGCCGGATCCGGCGCTTTCGTACTTGGCGTAGAACTCGGTGAACCAGCGCTGCGTCGCGCCGTAGCCGAAACCTAGCGAGGCTGCGCTTTCTTGATCGGCGTCGTGCGTATTGGCGCGTCCGGCCTTGAAATCGATTTCGCGCTCACCGTACTCCACACTGGGCATATAGACATAGTCCGAAGGGCCAGCGGCGCACAGCGTGGAAAACGACAGCGCGGCGGCGCCGACGGCGTATGCGATGCGTCGATGCATTCAGGTTTCCGGTCGAAGTGTCACTCGGCGACGATCGCGCCGGTCGTGGTCTTGGGATGGAAATCGCCGAAGAAAGGATATCGCCCGGGGTCCAGCGGTCCGATGTAGACGATGCCGCTCGAGTTGCCGGGGATGATCTTTTCGCGGTGAAGCGCGTAGCTCTCGAACTCTTCGGCGGCCGGGTCCTGGTTGACGATGGTCAGCTTGATGCGCTTGCCGGCCGGGACATGGAGTTCCGCGGGCTCGAAGCGGTGATCGCGGATGGAAAGGCGAAAATCGGCGTCGGCAGCTCGGCACAGACCAGGCAGCAGGAGAACGGCGATAAGGACCTTTCGCATATCAGGCGGATTATAAACGAGAATCATTCTTATTCAAGAGTCAAACTCGACAACATTATCTACATGAATTCTAAAGGGGTTTAGGCTCGCCCAGCGCGAACCCCTGGGCAAACTCGACGTTCAGCAGGCTAAGCAGCCCAAGAGCCTCGATTCGCTCCACCGACTCCGCGATCATCTTCATTCCGAGACGCGCGCAGCTTTCGCTCAGGCTGCGCAAGCTCTCCAGCGCGTCGGCGTTCGGCTCCGCGCGCAACGCGCTGGTCCCGTTGAACTTCACGTAGCGCACGCCGATTTCATGCAGCCGGGCGATCTCGTCGCCATCCCCGGTCACCCCCGATACGGCGACTACGCAGCCGAGCGACGTCAATGCGGATACCGCGGCGTTGAACTCAGCGGGTCGCTCGGACATCTCGTGGAGCGGTATTTCGAGCATCAGTCTTCGCGCCAAGTCGACCGCACCGGCGAGCTCCGCGGCGACGAACTCCGGGAAACCGGTATCGACCAGCGCTTCCGCGGACAGGTTGATGCTGAATCGCGTCGCCGCGCCGCCGCCCCGGCCGCCGCCCCTCAGCTTTCGAATGACCGTCGCCACGACCCATCGATCTAGGAGCGCCATCAAGCGCGCTTCCTGTAGCACCGGAATGAAGGAGCCAGGCGGAAGCAAGCCCTCCTCTTCGTCGCGAAATCTCACCAGCACTTCGAAGAATCGCTGCTCGGATTGCGGCTCGTCCACCTGGACGATCGGCTGGCAGTACAGAAGAAAGCGATCGCGCGTCAGCGCGCTGGTGAGATAGGCCGCCGCGGCCTCACGGTCGAATGGACTTTCCGTCACCCTTTGTCCTCGCGCAATTTACCCTTCCCCCTTTTTCGACTATACCGCGTTCGGCTGCGCGGCAAGCTCGAGCGCTTCGAGCAACGAGTCCAGCTGCGCAGGGTCGAGATTGTCGATCCCGCCCGCCTCGCGACGCCCTCCGCCGCCGAACGCACGACAGACCACTGCGGCCGAGTACGAGGCGTCCTTCGGCGCGCGCAAGCTGACGCCATATCCGCCGCGCGCATTCGGAGTCAGAACCGCGTGCGCGCGTGCCGGATCCGTCGTCGCCAACTGGTTGGCGAAGCTCCCGCTCACGCGTCGCGCCCAAGGAGCGTCCGGCAGCACGTACGCGTCAACATGATCCGACGTCCGGCGCGGCGCGACGCCGCCGGCCCGCGCCAAGTCCTCCCGGCGCGCCTCACCCAATCGCTTCAGCAGAGGCTCCGATTCCAGCAGCCGGAACGGATCGGTGAAACCGCGCACTCTGCGATAGAGATCCGCGGGAGGTATCAGCAGATCGGCTTCGCGCTCGCCATATGCATTGTAGTTCAGGTTCTCGCCCAGCTCGCGCAGCGCCGCCAGCGGCTCCCCGGCAAGCCGCAAGTCCGTCGCCAGGCGCAACGCGGCGTCCGACATGCCATCGCCGAATGCGCCGACGACCGCCCAGGCCCGGTATCGCCCCGCGAGGTATCGATCCACCAGGATGCTCGTACAGGTACCGGCCGCGTCGTCGATATGCGACTCGAATCCAGGGTGCGTCGGGATTTCGCCGGCGGCATGGTGGTCGAAGTATCGAACTTTTACGCCGCGCCCCAGCAACGCAAGCAGCGCGCCCCGGTTGCGCTCGAGTGAGACGTCGAGCACCGTCACACGGTCGCCCTCGCCGGCGTCGACACGCTGAAGCAAGTCTATGTCGCGCTTTACTCCCGTCACCAGCTCGGCGGCCTGCGGCTCGGCAAGCCGCAACTGGTGCAACGCGCAGATTCCGTCGGCGTCGCCGTTGAAGACGTCAATGTAGCGCATGATCGCTAGGATAGCGGCAGTCCAAGTCGGCGGGCCAGCGCCGTCGCCGCGGCCTGAAGTTCGCGGCCGGCGTCAAAGCGAACGGAGTCGGCCTGCTCGGACCCGGTCAGCGGTTCGCGCGATTCGAGCTGATGCGCAAGCACTTCCGGGCCCGCCTCGGAGGCATCGCGCGCGTCCCGCTCTCTTGCCGCCACTCTTTCGCGCAGCACGTCTTCCGGCGCCTCGCACGTCGCGATCCCGAACGGAACTCCGGACTCACGCGCAAGCGCGGCGAATGCAACGCGCTGCGCGCGCGCCAGGAAAGTGGCGTCGACGATCACCGGATAGCCCGCTGCGAGAACCATGCCGGACAGCGCCGACAGCCGCGCGTAGGTCTGGCCCGTAACGTCTGCGGCGTAGATTCCTGCGCCGATCGCCGAGCTGGTGCGGGCCCGTGCGTCCAGGCCCTGCAGGCGCTTGCGCTCCACGTCCGAGCGCAAGCGCACGGCGCCGTACGCTTCGAGCAGCTGTTGGGCGACGGTGGTCTTGCCCGACCCCGCCAACCCGTGCATCACCACGAGCGCGCGCGGCGCCTGCGTCGCCAACTCTTGCGCGAGCCGCAGGTACTCCAGGTACTCGCGCCCGGCCCCGCCGCGCGCGCGGGGCTCGAGGCCGGGCTGGTGGGCGCGGATGCACGCGACCTTGGCGCGCACCAGCGCGCGGTAGACGAGGTAAAAGCGCATCACCGACAGCCCGCCGTAGTCTCCGGTGATCTCGAGATAGCGGTTCAGGAAGCGCCATGCAAACCGCGGCAGCTTGCGGTCGATCAGGTCCATGACGAGGAAGGCGACCTCGCTCACGACGTCTATCCAGCGCAGCGCCTCATTGAACTCGATGCCGTCGAACGGGGTCGGCGCGCCGTCGAGCAGCGCGATATTGCCGAGATGCAGGTCGCCGTGGCACTCGCGCACGAAGCCTCCCGTCTTGCGCGAGTCGATGGTCGCACTCAGGCGCGCGTGCTCTTCTCGGGTCCACGCGCGCAGCCGCTCCAGCCCCGGCACCTCGCGGCCGCCACCGATCAAGGCTTCGATCTGATCGAAGTTCTGCATCGCCGGCGCCAGCGTCTGCGTGGCGGAGCCGAATGGGCGCGTCGAGTCCGCGCTCGCGATGCGCGAATGAAAGGCAGCAATTCCCTGCGCCAGCGAATCGATGTGCGCATCGCCGAGCGCGCCTTGCGCCGCCATGTGGCTGAGGAGCGCCTCCTGCGGGAAGCGGCGCATTTCGACCGCGTATTCGATCGGTCGGCCCCCGCCGCCAATGCGCGGATCGGACTCGTCGCCCGTGATCGGCACCACCGCGAGATAGAGCTGCGGCGCGGTGCGCAGGTTCAGCCGCAGCTCTTCCTCGCAATAGAAGCGCCTCGCCTCCAGGGTGCTGAAATCGAGAAACCCCAGATTGACCGGCTTCTTCACCTTGTATGCGTAGTCGCCGGCCAGCAGGACCCAGGAGATGTGCGTCTCCACTACTTCGACTCGCGCCGCAGGATGCGGGTAGCGCGTCGGATCACGCAGCCGATCGATCAATGACATAGGCGCCAAGTTTAGACGACGCGCCACCCGGCTCGCAGGGTGTATGGTTGGGAGCCATGACGATACTTGGCACGGCCTCGGTGCTGATCACGCTCGCGGCGCTGTTCAGCTACGTGAACTATCGCTTCCTGCGGCTCCCGTCGAGCATCGGGCTCATGCTGAGCGCTCTCGTCACCTCCATGGCCGTCGTGGCCTTGGGCGAATTCGGCAGCCACGCGCTGGAGAACCTCGCCCGCCACGCGCTGGAGAACATCGATTTCAACCAGACGCTGATGCGAGGCATGCTGAGCTTCCTGCTGTTCGCGGGCGCGCTGCACATCAACCTCAACGACCTGGCCGAGCAAAAATGGTCGGTCGGCTTCCTCGCCAGCCTGGGGGTCGTCGTCTCGACGGCGCTCATCGGCTACGCCGTCTATTGGCTGTTCGCACTGCTCGGCCATGAAATTCCGCTCATCTACTGCCTCGCATTCGGCGCACTGATCTCGCCCACCGATCCAATCGCGGTGCTGAGCATCCTCAAGTCGATGGGCGCCGACCGTCCGCTGGAGAACAAGATGGCCGGCGAATCGCTGTTCAACGACGGCGTCGGCGTGGTGGTGTTCGTGGTGCTGCTCAATATCGCCACCGGGGAGCATGCCGCCACCGTCGCCTCGGCGGTAACGCTGTTTTTCGAAGAAGCGGTCGGCGGCGGGCTGTTCGGTCTACTGACCGGTTATCTCGCCTACAGGATGCTGTGCCGGGTCGACGACTACGAAGTGGAGATCCTGATCACCCTCGCACTCGTGATGGGCGGTTACGCGCTCGCCACCGCCCTGCATCTTTCCGGTCCGATCGCCACCGTGGTGGCCGGACTGCTGATCGGCAACCACGGCCGGCGCTTCGCCATGTCGAAAGAGACGCGCGAGCACCTGGACACTTTCTGGCAACTGATCGACGGCATCCTGAATGCCATCCTTTTCGTCCTGATCGGACTCGAGGCGCTGCTGCTGCACTTCGAGACGGCGTTCGCCTGGGCCGCCTTGCTGGCGATTCCGGTCGTACTGCTGGCGCGCCTAGTCTCGGTGTCGCTGCCGGCGCTGGTGCCAGGATTACGGGCCGAATTCCCTCCCAACATCATTGCAGCGCTGACCTGGGGCGGGCTGCGCGGCGGGATCTCCATCGCGCTGGCCCTTTCGCTGCCCGACGTGCCGTGGCGCGGCGCGCTCGTCACGGTCACCTACGCGGTGGTGGTGTTCTCGATCCTGGTGCAGGGCCTGACCGTGGTCAGGGTGATGCGCCGGCTCGGGCTTCAGACCAGCTCGAAGGCGCGCGCGGCGGACGAGTAGGACAGGATGATTTCGGCCGGCGTATCGCCGACGTTGCGGATGCCGTGCACCGCGCCCTTGGGCACCACCGACTGGCCGCCCGCCTTCATCTGCACGCGGGCCTCGCCGATGCGACACTCCACCTCCCCGCGCACCACGTAGATCGATTCTTCGCAGTTGGCGTGGATATGCGTCTCGGTGCCGTTGCCCGGCGGCAGCGTCATGCGCGCAAGCGAAAGCTCCCGGCTGTTGCCCACCTCGTCGTTGGCCAGCCACTCGATCGTTCCCCAGGGAAACTCGTTCCGGATCGGCTTCATTGACGGTTTCATGCGGTTCTCCTCGTCACTGCTCGACCGCCATGGCGCGCGGCTCGCCCCTGCGCGCGGCCTCCAGCGCCTGCCACACCCGATGCGGGCTCGCCGGCATGTCGAAGTGCGTCACCCCCGCGCTGCGCAGCGCGTCGAGGATCGCGTTCATGATGCAGGGCATCGAGCCGGTGACGCCGGCCTCGCCGACGCCCTTGGCGCCGAGCGGATTGGTCTTGGTTGGCACCGGGTGGTGCGTCACCCTCAGGCCGTCGACCAGAATCGCGCGCGGCATGGGGTAATCCATGAAGCTGCCGCTGAGCAGCTGTCCGGTGTCGCGGTCGTAGAGCGCCTGCTCGCCCAGGATGTGGCCGGCGCCCTGCGTGATGCCGCCCTGCATCTGGCCCTCGACCAACTGGTCATTGATGATGTTGCCCGCATCGTCGCAGGCGAGGTAGGACACCACCTCCACCGTCCCCGTCTCCGGCTCGATCTCCACCTCCGCCACGTGGCAGCCGTTCGGAAACGTCGAGCCCACCTTCTTGTCCTTCAGATCGACATCCAGCGCGCCGCGGTGCTTCTTCGCCAGCGCCGTGATCGCGACCTCGCGGTCGGTGCCCTTGACGCGGTAGCGGCCATCGACGAACTCGACGTCGGCCTGGGCCACCTCCAGATCGTCGGCGGCGAGCGCCATGCCCTTCTTCACCACCTCCTCCGATGCCAGCAGCATCACGCTGCCCACGCCGTGCAGCGAGCGCGAGCCGCCGGTCGGGTTGCCGGTCAGGTTCATGTCGGGGTCGGCGGTGCGCAGCCGGATCGATTCCATCGGCACGCCGAGCGCGCCGGCGACGATCTGCGCGAACACGGTTTCGTGACCCTGGCCGTGGCTGTGCGAGGTGGCGCGCAAGGTGATGCGCGCCTCGTCGTCCCACGCCACCTGCACCTGGTCGTAGGGCGCGAATCCGCCCGAGCCGGTGGCCTCGATGTAGTTCGCGATGCCGCGCCCGCGCAATCTGCCGCGCTTGGCCGAGGCCGCGCGGCGCGCCTCGAAGCCCTTCCAGTCCGCCGCCTCCAGCGCATCGGTGAGCACGCCCTCGAAGTCACCGCAGTCGTATTCGAAGCCGGTCGCGATCTTGTAGGGAAAGGCGCTCTTCGGCACCAGGTTGCGGCGCCTGAACTCGGCCGGGTCCATCTTCAGCTCCCAGGCCGCCTGATCGACCAGACGCTCGATCGCGTAGGAACTCACCGGCCGTCCGGCGCCGCGGTAGGCGGCGGTCGGCACCGTGTTGGTAAACGCCAGACGGGCGCGCACGTGGATCGCCTGCACGTCGTACACCCCGCTCGCCACGTTGACCAGGTTGACGGTGTTGACGAAGGTGCCGGTGAACGCCACGTAGGCGCCAAGATTGCAGACGAAATCGAAGCGCATGCCGAGGATGCGCCCCGAGGCGTCGAGCGCCATCTCGCCGCGGTGCACCACGTCGCGTGCCTGCTCGTCGGAGAGGAACACTTCGGAGCGCGTGCCGACCCACTTCACCGGCCGGCCGAGCTTCTTCGCCGCGATCAATACGGCGCAATATTCCGGATAGGCGTTGAAGCGCACGCCGAACCCGCCGCCGACCTCCTCCGCGATGACGCGCATCCTTTCCGGCGCCACGCCAAGCACGGCGGCGAGCTGGCCGCGCATCGCCGAGGCGCCCTGGGTGCAGGCGTAGAGCTGATACATGTCGCCGGCCGCGTCGTAGACTCCGGTGCAGGCGCGCGGCTCCATCGGATTGCCGACCACCCGCGTGTGATAGGCGCTGAGCGAGACCACGCGCGCCGCACGGGCGAATGCGGCATCGGTCGCCGCCTCGTCGCCGCCGGCGAAATCGAGCAGGAGATTGCCGGCGATGTTGTCGTGCAGCTGCGGCGCGCCCGGCGCGATGGCCTCCTGCGCGCCGATCACCGCGGGCAGATCCTCGTACTCGACCAGCACCGCCTCGGCCGCGTCCTGTGCCTGCGGCCGCGACTCGGCGATCACCAGCGCCACCGGCTCGCCGACGTGGCGTACCCGGCCCTGTGCCAGCGCGGGGTGGTGCACCTTGGGCTGCTCGGATCCATCGCGTCCCTTGACCGGTGCGGCCGCCGGCAGGCCCTGGGCGCCCGCCGCCGCCACGTCGTCCCCGGTGAGCACCGCGACGACGCCGGGCATCGCCAGCGCTGCGGCGGCGTCGATCGAGACGATCCTCGCGTGCGGCCGGTCCGAGCGCAGGAAATGCGCGTAAGCCTGCCGCGGAAGGTCCCAGTCGGAGACGTAGCGTCCCCGGCCTCTCAGCATGCGCTCGTCTTCGAGTCTGCCCTTGGCGCCGAAGCTCTGCATTCAGCTGTGCGACAGCGCGATCAGGATGGTGCAGGGCGCGTAGTCGATCAGCGAGGCCCCCACCGATCCCTTCCACCAGCGTGCGGCGAACGAGGTCTTCTGGTTGTGGCCGATCACGATCAGGTCGGCGTTGAGCTCCTTTGCCAGGCGGCAGATCTCCTCCACCGGCTCGCCCACCGCGAGGTGCCCCGAGGCCTCGAAACCCTGCTGCGTCAGCGACGCGATGCCTTCGTCGAGCACCGCCTGGGTGCGTTTCTTCTCCTCCTCCAGCAGCTCTTCCGGTACGAAGCCTTCGGTCAGGAACAGGCTCGGAGGCATGCTCGCGACCGCCAGCAGGTGCGTCTCGGAGCCCAGGAAATTCGCCAATTCCGCGCATTCGACCAGCGCGCGCTTGCCGTCCTGGGACCCGTTGTAGGCGAGAAGGATCTTGCGATACTTCATGTGCGGGCTCCTTGCGGGGTGGCTGGGGCAGCGAAACGATTATAGCCTCAGCCCGGCGCCGCGCAGCCAGCCGCTAGAATCCGGGTTTTACCGGACGCCCCCATGCTAGACGTTTCCCGCAGCGACCTGGTCGCCGGCGTCGCCGGCAGCGGCACCATGGGACGCGGCATCGTCCAGGTGCTTGCGCAGTGCGGAGTGCGCACGCTGGTGTTCGACGCGCAGCCCGGCGCCGCCGAGAAGGCGCGCGCGGCGATCGCCCAGGCCCTCGCCAGGCTGACCGAGAAGGGCCGCCTCGAGCAGTCCGACGCCGAAGCCGCGATGGGGCGCGTCGAGATCGTCGATTCGCTTGCGGCGCTTGCCCCCTGTCACGTGGTGATCGAGGCGATCGTGGAAAAGCTCGAGGCGAAGCAGGAGCTGTTCCGCGCGCTCGAGGGCATCGTAGGCGAGTCGTGCATCCTCGCTTCCAACACTTCGTCGCTTTCGATCACCGCGATGGCCGCGGCCTGCCGCCTGCCCGGGCGCGTCGCCGGATACCATTTCTTCAACCCGGTGCCGGTGATGAAGATCGTCGAGGTGGTGGACGGAGTGCTCACCGAGGCGTGGGTGGGCCAGGCGCTGTGCACCCTCGCGCGGCGCTACGGACACACGGCGGTGCGCTGCAACGACACCCCCGGCTTCATCGTCAACCACGCCGGCCGCGCCTACGTGCCCGAATCCCTGCGCGTGCTCGCCGAGGGCGTCGCCGACTACGCCACCATAGACCGGATCCTGGTCGATGCTGCGGGCTTTCGCCTCGGGCCCTTCGGCCTGATGGACCTGGTCGGCCTGGACGTCACGCACGCGGTGATGCGCTCGATGTACCAGCAGTACTACGAGGAGCCGAAGTACAAGCCCTCCTACCTGAACGAGCCGCGCGTCGCCGCTGGCCTGCACGGGCGCAAGACCGGACGCGGCTGGTACGTTTACGGCAAGGACGGCGCGGCCGAGAAACCGCCCGAACCGGCCGCTCCCGCGGTCGCGCCCGGTCCGGTCTGGTGCGTGCCGGAGCTGAAGGACCTGCTGGCGAAGCTTGGCGCCAAGTTCGCCGGCGACCCCTCGGGCGCCACGGCATGCCTGGTCGCGCCGCTCGGCCGCGACGCGACCGCGAGCGCGCTCGAGCTCGGGCTCGACCCCGGGCGCACCGTCGCCGTCGACCCGCTGTTCGGCTTCGCCAAGCGGCGCACGCTCATGACCACGCCGCTGACCACTGCCGCCGCGCGCGACGCCGCGCACGCGCTGCTCGCAGCCGACGGCACGCCGGTCTCGGTGATCCGCGATTCCGCCGGCTTCGTCGCCCAGCGCGTGGTCGCGCACGTGGTGAACGTCGGCTGCGACATCGTGCAGCAGAGAATCGCCTCGCCCGAGGACCTCGATCGCGCGGTGATGCTCGGCCTGGGCTACCCGCGCGGCCCGCTCGCCATGGGCGACGCGCTCGGCGCGGCGCGCATCCTCGCCATCCTCGAGGCGATGCACGAGTTCTACAAGGAACCGCGCTACCGGCCCAGCCCGTGGCTCACCCGCCGCGCCAGGCTCGGCGTCTCCCTCCTCACCCCGGAGTAACCAACATGCTAGACGCATACATCTACGACGGACTGCGCTCCCCGATCGGGCGCCACGCCGGCAAGCTCTCCGGCGTGCGCCCGGACGACCTCGCGGGCGAGGTCATCAAGCAGGTGGTGGCGCGCAACGCGATCGACCCGAAGGAGATCTCCGACGTCGTGCTCGGCTGCGTGACGCAGTCGGGCGAGGATTGCCGCAACGTGGCGCGCTTCGCCGCGCTGCTGGCCGGCCTGCCGCCGACCACGCCGGGGGTGACGGTGAACCGGCTGTGCGCGAGCGGCCTGCAAGCCGTCACCGACGCCGCGCGTGCGATCACCTGCGGCGAAGGCGAGCTTTACATCGCCGGCGGCGTCGAGAGCATGACGCGCGCGCCCTACGTCATGGCCAAGTCCGAGACGCCCTATGGCCGCGACGTCAAGCTGTACGACACCACCATCGGCTCGCGCTTTCCCAACCCGCGCTTCGCCAAGCAGTACGGCGACCCATCGATGCCGCAGACCGGCGACAACGTGGCGAAGGAATTCGGCATCACGCGCGAGCAGGCGGACGCGTTCGCGCTCGCCTCGCAGCAGAAGTACGCCAAGGCCGAGGCCGAGGGTTTTTACAAAGGCGAGATCCTGCCGATCGCGCTGCCGTCGAGGAAGAAGGACGCGCCGCCCGCGACAGTCGAGCTCGACGAGCATCCGCGCCGCGACTCGAGCATGGAATCGCTCGCCAGGCTGAAGCCGCTGTTCGAGGGCGGCGTGGTGACCGCGGGCAACGCCTCCGGCGTGAACGACGGCGCCGCGGCGCTGGTGGTCGCGAGCAAGGCCTGGGGCGAGAAGCGCGGCAAGAAGCCGATGGCCAAGATCCTCTCGGCCGCCTCGGCGGGAGTCGAGCCGCGCATCATGGGCGTGGGCCCGGCGTACGCGATTCCGCTCGCGCTCGAGCGCGCGGGGCTCGCGCTCAAGGATCTCGACTTGATCGAGATCAACGAGGCCTTCGCGAGCCAGGTTCTCGGCTGCCTCAAGCTGATGGGTCTCGACGCCAAGGACGCGCGCGTCAACCCGAACGGCGGCGCGATCGCCATCGGCCACCCGCTCGGCTGCTCCGGCGCGCGCCTCGCGCTGACCGTGGCACGCGAGATGCAAGCCAGCGGCGCGAAGCACGCGGCAGTGTCGCTGTGCATCGGCGTGGGCCAGGGGCTCGCCGTGATCCTGGAGCGCGTAAACTAGGCTGCCAGGAGGTCGACATGAACGCCCCGCTCAAATCCAAGCCCAAGGCGAGCTTCGTCTGGGACGACCCGCTGCTGCTCAGCGACCAGCTCAGCGAGGACGAACGCATGGTGCGCGACGCCGCGCGCGCCTACTGCCAGGACAAGCTCGCACCGCGCGTGCTCGAGGCTTTCCGCCACGAGAAGACCGATGCGTCGATCTTCCGCGAGATGGGCGAAGTCGGGCTGCTCGGTCCGACCATCGCGGCGCGCTACGGCGGGCCCGAGCTGAGCTACGTCTGCTACGGCGTGATCGCGCGCGAAGTCGAGCGGGTGGATTCCGGCTACCGCTCGATGATGAGCGTGCAAAGCTCGCTCGTGATGGTCCCGATCAACGAATTCGGCACCGAGGCGCAGAAGCAGAAATACCTGCCGAAACTCGCGAGCGGCGAATGGATCGGCTGCTTCGGCCTCACCGAGCCGAACCACGGTTCCGACCCCGGCTCGATGGTGACCCGCGCCAAGGCGGCGAAAGGCGGCTACAGCCTGAGCGGCTCCAAAATGTGGATCTCGAACTCTCCCATCGCGGACGTGTTCGTGGTCTGGGCGAAGGACGACGAAGGCGCGATCAGAGGCTTCATCCTGGAGAAGGGCTTCAAAGGCCTGTCGGCGCCCGCGATCCACGGCAAGGTCGGCCTGCGCGCGTCGATCACCGGCGAGGTCGTCATGGACGGCGTGTTCTGCCCCGAGGAGAACGCCTTCCCCGACGTGCGCGGCCTCAAGGGCCCGTTCACCTGCCTCAACTCGGCGCGCTACGGCATCGCCTGGGGCGCGCTCGGCGCGGCCGAGGACTGCTGGCACCGCGCGCGGCAGTATGTGCTGGATCGCAAGCAGTTCGGCCGGCCGCTCGCCGCCAACCAGCTGGTCCAGAAGAAGCTCGCCGACATGCAGACCGAGATCACGCTCGGGCTGCAGGGCTGCCTGCGGCTCGGCCGGATGAAGGACGACGGCACCGCCTCGCCCGAGATCACCTCGATCCTGAAGCGCAACTCCTGCGGCAAGGCGCTCGACGTGGCGCGCATGGCGCGCGACATGATGGGCGGCAACGGCATCTCGGACGAGTTCGGCGTCGCGCGCCACCTGGTCAACCTCGAGGTGGTCAACACCTACGAGGGGACGCACGACATCCACGCCCTGATCCTCGGCCGGGCGCAGACCGGGATCCAGGCTTTCAACTGAGCGTGCGCGCCCTCGTCGCCGCCGCGTTGCTCGCGGCCGCGTCCGCGGCGCCGGCTCAGCCGGCAAACGGGGTGCTGCTGGTCGCGAGGCCGGCGATCGTCGACCCGAACTTCAACCGCACGGTCGTGCTGGTCACGCAGACGCCCGGCGCAGAGACGGTCGGCGTGGTCCTCAACCGCCCTACGCCGTTGCCCGCGAGCGAGGTGCTGCCGCCCGAGCTCCCGAGCGGCAGTTACAAGGATTCCGTGTACATCGGCGGGCCGGTGCTGCGGCAGGTGGTCGTCGCGCTTTTCCACGCCGAGCGCCCGCCCGCCGCTCCCGCGTTCCACGTGCTGAAGGACGTCTACCTCACGATGCATCCGGACAACATCAAGATGCTGCTCGAAAGCGGGCACCGGCGCTATCGGCTTTACCTCGGCTTCGCCGGCTGGGCGCCGCGCCAGCTCGAGGCGGAAATGGCCGGGGACGGATGGTACGTTCTGCCCGCGGAGGAAGACCTGCTGTTCAGGCCGGATACTTCGGGCTTATGGCAGGAATTGCTGCTTCGGGCGAGCAGCCCGCATGCGCGGGCTGCGCCTTCACGCTAGCAGCGGCCTTATACTTTCACGACAAGTTCGCTACCTGCTCGCATGCTGCGCTTCATCGCTCCGCTATTGCTCGCTCTCGCCGCGCCCTGCGGGCCCGCGCTGGCACAGGCCAGTGGCGCCGTGTTCCTGGTCGCCGAGCCGGGCCTGCGCCAGATCGACTACCGCCAGACGGTCGTGATCGCGGCGCCGGCGCCCGACGGCGGGCACGTGGGCGTGATCATCAACCGACCGACGCGGCGCTCGCTCGGCAGCCTGTTCCCCGAGCACGAGCCTTCGAAGAAGGTGCGCGACCCGGTGTTCTACGGCGGCCCGACCGAGCGCGACGCGCTGCTGGCTCTGGTGCGCAGCGCGTCCAACCCGGGAGGCGGGTCGCTGGCGCTGCTGAAGAATCTCTATCTTACGTTTCGCGCCAAGACGATCGACCACGTCATCGAGACGACCCCGAACGACGCGCGCTACTACGTCGGCTACGTCGGCTGGGGCGCCGGCGCGCTGCAGCGCGAGATCGACGAAGGCCTGTGGACGGTGCTCGACGCCGACGTCGACACCGTATTCCGCGAGGACACCGGCGGGCTGTGGCAGGAGCTGCGGCTGCGTTCGCACCGCATCCGCGCCGGCCTGCCCTGTCAGGCCGCGGCCTTGGACTGCGCCTTGTCGAAAGTCATCTTGCCGCCGCGGTAGTCGACCAGGATCGTGTCCTTGGGCGCGAAGCCGCCCTGCAGGATTGCGCGCGCAAGCGGATTCTCGATCTCGGACTGGATCGCGCGCTTGAGCGGCCGCGCGCCATAGATCGGATCGAAGCCGACTTTCGCCAGCTCCGCCACCGCCGACTCCGAGACCTCGAGGCCGTAGTCCATCTTCGCCAGACGCTGGCGCAGCACGCCGAGCTGGATGCGGGCGATCGCGCCGATCTGCGCCTCGGCCAGGCCGTGGAACACCACCACCTCGTCGATGCGGTTGATGAACTCCGGCCGGAAGTGCGACTTCACCTCGCCCATCACCGCGAGCTTCACCACGCCGTAGTCGCTGTCGGCCATCTGCTGGATCATGTGCGAGCCCAGGTTCGAGGTCATCACGATCACGGTGTTCTTGAAGTCGACCGTGCGGCCCTGGCCGTCGGTCAGGCGGCCGTCGTCGAGCACCTGCAGCAGGACGTTGAACACGTCCGGGTGCGCCTTCTCGATCTCGTCGAACAGGATCACGGCGTAGGGCTTGCGACGCACCGCCTCGGTGAGCGCGCCGCCCTCCTCGTAGCCGACGTATCCCGGCGGCGCGCCGATCAGGCGCGCGACCGAGTGCTTCTCCATGTACTCCGACATGTCGACGCGGATCAGGTGCTCCTCGGTGTCGAACAGGAACGCGGCGAGCGCCTTGCACAACTCCGTCTTGCCGACCCCGGTCGGCCCCAGGAAGAGGAACGAGCCGTAGGGCCGGTTCGGATCCGAAAGGCCGGAGCGCGAGCGCCGGATCGCGTCCGACACCAGTCGCACCGCCTCGTCCTGGCCGACCACTCGCTCGTGCAGCTTGTCTTCCATCTTGAGCAGCTTGTCGCGCTCGCCCTGCATCATCTTCGACACCGGGATGCCGGTGGCGCGCGACACCACCTCGGCGATCTCTTCCGCGCCGACCTGGGTCCGCACCAGCCTGGTCTTCGCGCCCTGCTCGCCCTTCTCCGCCTTCTTGAGCTGCGCCTCGAGCTCCGGCAGCCTGCCGTATTGCAGCTCGGCGAGCTTGTCGTACTGGCCCTTTCTCTGGAGCTCGACCATCTGCTGGCGCAGCTTCTCGATCTCTTCCTTGATGTGCTGGCTGCCGGCGACCTGCGCCTTCTCGGCGTTCCAGATCTCCTCGAGATCCGAGTATTCCTTCTCCAGCTTCGCGATCTCGGCCTCGATCAGAGCGAAGCGCTTGCGCGAGGACTCGTCCTTTTCCTTCTTCACCGCCTCGCGCTCGATGCGCAGCTGGATCAGGCGCCGGTCGAGCCGGTCCATCGACTCGGGCTTGGAGTCGATCTCCATCTTGATCCGCGCCGCCGCCTCGTCGATCAGGTCGATCGCCTTGTCCGGCAGGAAGCGGTCGGTGATGTAGCGCTGCGACAGCTCGGCCGCGGCGACGATCGCCGGGTCGGTGATCTCGACGCCGTGGTGCAGCTCGTACTTCTCCTGCAGGCCGCGCAGGATCGCGATCGTCGCCTCGACACTCGGCTCGCCCACCAGAACTTTCTGGAAGCGGCGCTCGAGCGCGGCGTCCTTCTCGATGTACTTGCGGTATTCGTTGAGCGTGGTCGCGCCGATGCAGTGCAGCTCGCCGCGCGCGAGTGCGGGCTTGAGCATGTTGCCGGCGTCGATCGCGCCCTCGGCCTTGCCGGCGCCGACCATGGTGTGCAGCTCGTCGATGAAGACGATGGTGTTGCCCTCGTCCTGCGCCAGCTCCTTGAGCACCGACTTGAGGCGCTCCTCGAACTCGCCGCGGTACTTGGCGCCCGCGAGCAGGGAGGCCATGTCGAGCACCAGCACGCGCTTGTTCTTGAGCGTTTCCGGAACCTCGCCGTTGACGATGCGCTGCGCCAGGCCCTCGACGATCGCGGTCTTGCCCACGCCCGGCTCGCCGATCAGCACCGGGTTGTTCTTGGTGCGCCGCTGCAGGATCTGGATCGAGCGCCGGATCTCGTCGTCGCGCCCGATCACCGGGTCGAGCTTGCCCTGGCGCGCGCGCTCGGTGAGGTCGAGGGTGTACTTGGCCAGCGCCTGGCGCTGCGACTCGTCCGCCTGTCCGGTGACGCTCGCGCCGCCCCGAACCTGCTCGATCGCCTTTTCCAGCGCGGCCTTGGTGACGCCCGCCTGCTTGAGCATGCGGCCGGTCTCGCCCTTGTCGCCGACCGCCGCGATGAGGAACATCTCGGAGGCGATGAACTGGTCGCCGCGTTTCTGCGCTTCCTTGTCGGCGACGTTCAGCAGCGCCGTCAGCTCGCGCGAAACGTGCACTTCGCCCGGGGTGCCCTCGACCTTCGGCAGCCGCGCGACCGCCTGCGCCAGCGCCTGCTTGAGGCCGTTCGGGTTGCCCCCCGCCTTGGCGACCAGCGCCGAAGCGCCGCCGTCGTCCTGCTCGAGCAGCGCGAGCAGCAGGTGCTGGGGCTCGATGTACTGGTGGTCCTGGCCGACCGCCCGGCTCTGGGCGTCCGCCAGGGCTTCCTGCAGCTTGGTGGTGAATTTGTCGAAGCGCATCGCGTTGATCTCTATGGAAAACCTGTAACGGAGGTGGGGCCTTTGAGCGTGAATTCAAGCGCCGCACCGGCAACGGGGTTGCGGATCGGCCACCCCACCCCTATGTATAGACCTTGCAGCCAAGCGCGGGGAGTCCTGCCGATGGAAAAAAGAACCCAGGTCAACGTCGCTTACCTGATCTTCGCGTTCTTCGCCATCATGCTCGTCCAGCAGTGGTGGCACCAGGCGCAGACCGTCGAAGTCGTGCCCTACAGCCAGTTCGAGAAGCTGCTTTCGGACAACAAGATTGCCGAAGTGACGGTGTCGGACCAGACCATCACCGGCAAGCTGAAGTCGCCCCAGGGCAACAAAAGCACGGTGGTGGCGAACATCGTCCAGCCCGAGCTCGCCGACCGGCTGTCGAAGTACGACGTCAAGTTCACCCGCGTCTACGAGAGCACCGTCCTGCGCGACCTGCTGTCGTGGATCGTGCCGGCGCTGGTGTTCTTCGGGGTCTGGTTCTTCCTGGTGCGGCGCTTCGCAAGCCAGCAGGGCATGGGCGGCTTCATGAACATCGGCAAGAGCCGCGCCAAGGTCTACGTCGAGAGCAAGACCGGAGTGACCTTCGCCGACGTCGCAGGCGTCGACGAGGCAAAGGCCGAGCTGCAGGAGGTGGTCGAATTCCTCAAGAACCCGGAGCGCTACGGCAGGCTAGGGGCGCGCATCCCGAAAGGCATCCTGCTGATCGGCCCGCCCGGCACCGGCAAGACGCTGCTCGCGCGCGCGGTCGCGGGCGAGGCGGGAGTTTCGTTCTTCTCGATCTCGGGTTCGGAGTTCGTCGAAATGTTCGTCGGCGTGGGCGCGGCACGCGTGCGCGACCTGTTCGAGCAGGCGCGGCAGAAGGCGCCCGCGATCATCTTTATCGACGAGCTGGACGCGCTCGGGCGCGCGCGCGGCTCGGGGATGATGGGCGGGCACGACGAGAAGGAGCAGACCCTGAACCAGCTGCTGTCGGAGCTCGACGGCTTCGACCCGAGCATCGGGCTGGTGCTGCTCGCGGCCACCAACCGGCCCGAGATCCTCGACCCGGCGCTGCTGCGCGCCGGACGCTTCGACCGCCAGGTGCTGGTCGACCGGCCCGAGAAGGTCGGCCGGCTGCAGATCCTGCAGGTGCACGCGAAGAAGATCCATCTCGCCGAGGGCGTCGACCTGGAGCAGGTCGCCGCGCTCACCCCCGGGTTCTCCGGCGCCGACCTCGCCAATCTGATCAACGAGGCGGCGCTGGTTGCCACCCGCCGCGGCGGCGACTCGGTGACGCTGGAAGATTTCACCCAGGCGGTCGAGCGCATCGTCGCCGGCCTGGAGAAGAGGAGCCGCGTATTGAACGAGGCCGAGCGGCGCACCGTCGCCTACCATGAGATGGGACACGCGCTGGTCGCGATGTCGCTGCCGGGCAGCGACCCGGTGCACAAGATCTCGATCATCCCGCGCGGCATCGGCGCGCTCGGCTACACCATCCAGCGCCCGACCGAGGACCGCTTCCTGATGACCCGCGACGAGCTCGAAAACAAGATGACCGTGCTGCTCGGCGGCCGCGCGGCCGAGACAGTCGTGTTCGGTCACCTGTCGACCGGGGCCGCCGACGACCTCGCGAAAGTAACCGGCATCGCGCGCAGCATGGCGCTGCGTTACGGCATGGTCGAGAAGCTCGGCTACGTGTCGTTCGATGACGAGCGGCCGAACCTCCTCGGCGTTCCCGTGGCGCAGCCGCGCGAGTACAGCGAGGACACCGCGCGCGAGATCGACATCGCGGTGCGCGACATCGTTCATGCCGCGTTCGACCGGGCGGTAGAGATCCTGACCCGCGAGCGCGGCGTCCTCGAGCGCGGCGCCAAGCTGCTGCTGGAGAAGGAAACGCTGGCCGAGCCCGAGCTGGCGGAGCTTAAATCCGCGCTCAAGCCGGCCGCCGCAGCGTAAGCACGGCCTCGAGCCCACCGCCGTCCGCGTTGCGCAGCGTCACGTCGCCGCCGTGCGCGCGCGCGATGGCGCGCGCAATGGCGAGCCCCAGGCCGGTGCCGCCCGTCGCCCGGCCGCGCGAGGCTTCGACCCGGTAGAAGGGCTCGAACACGCGTTCGAGCTCGGCTGCGGGGATTCCCGGTCCTTCGTCGCGGATGCGGATGCGCAGCTCGCCGGCCGAGTCCTCCAGCGCGACGCGGGCGCGCTTGCCGTAGCGCACCGCATTTTCGATCAGATTGGTCAGGCAGCGCTGCAGCGCCTGCGCCCTGCCCGGATACGGCCTTGCGCTGCCGCCGATGTCGAGCTGCCAGCCGAGGTCCGCCGTGTCCGCCTTTAGCGCCTCGAGCAGCGCCGGCATGTCGACCCGCTGCATCGCCTCCGGACTGTCGAGTGTGCGCACGAAGTCCAGGGTCTCGGCGACGAGCCGCTCCATCCGCTGCAAGTCGCCCTCGAACTTCGCTTTCAGCTCCGCATCGGCAAGGGATTCGGTGCGCAGGCGCAGCAGGGCGAGCGGCGTCCTCAGGTCGTGCGCGATGGCGGCCAGGATCCGGCCGCGGTCCTCGATGTAGCCCTTGAGCCGCGCCTGCATGCTGTTGAACGCGCGCGCCGCGCGCCGCACCTCGTCCGGGCCCTCCTCCGGGAGCGGCGCGCGGTTGATGTTCGCCCCGAGCTCGTCGGCCGCGCCCGCGAGCACGGCGAGCGGCCGCGTCGCGCCGCGCACTGCGATGACCGAGACTGCGATCACGAGCAGCATCAGGGCGATCGCCTCGAAAAGAAGGTGGACCGGCCAGGCGATGCGCAGGTCCGGCGCCAGGTAAGAAAAGCTCGCCCAGGTCCCGTCGCGCAACTGCACCTGGATGGTCGGCGGCGGCACGCGCGGCATCGCGTGCGGCATCGATCCAGGGCCCATCGGCATCGGCGGCATGGCCATGCCGGGCCCGAGCCGGATCTCGCGGCGGCCGCCGAGGTAGTCGTCGAGGAGCGCCTCGAGGCGGGCGGCGCGCGGCCCGCGCAACGCAACGCCGGGCGGGGTCGGCGCCGGCACGAGCCTCACCTCCAGCGACTGCGTCGCCAGGCTCGCGGCGGTGCGCGCGCGAACCTCCGGGCTCTGCGCGTCGAGCACGCGTATCGCGTCGGCGACTTGCCGCGCCATGCCGGCGGCGCCCGCCTGCTGCAGCAGATCGCTGCGCTCGCGCAGGTGAAGCGCGATGCCTATCGAAAGCACGAGCGCCAGGCCGGCGATCAGCACCGCGACCACACGGCCGAACAGAGATCTCGGCAACAGGCGCATCATTTCCCCGTCTCGACCGGGACCGCCAGTACGTAGCCCTGCGCGCGCACCGTCTTGATGATCGTCGGATCCCTGGCGTCATCGCGCAGACGCTGGCGCAGGCGACTCACCTGCGAATCAACGCTGCGGTCGGTGCGTTCGGCGTCGCGTCCGAATGCGAAATCGATCAGCTGGTCGCGCGTGAGCACGCGATTGGGATGCTCGAGAAACACCCTGAGCAGACCATATTCCGCGCCGCTCAGCGGGATCACGACGCCGTCGGGCGCGGTGAGGTAGCGCGTGGTCGTGTCGAGCCGCCAGCCGCCGAACCGGAAGCGCCCGACCTCCTCTGGCTCGAGGTTCTCCGGCAGCGCACGCGATCGCCGCAGGACCGCCTTGATCCTCGCCAGCAGCTCGCGCGGGCTGAACGGCTTGGCGACGTAATCGTCGGCGCCCATCTCGAGGCCCACGATGCGATCGGTCTGCTCGCCGCGCGCAGTGAGCATAATGACCGGAATTCCGGATTTCGCCCGCAGGTCGCGGCATAGAGCGAGGCCGTCCTCGCCGGGCAGCATCAGGTCGAGCACGATGAGATCGACGCGCGCCCGCTCGAGCGCTGCGCGCATCGCCCTGCCGTCGCCGGCGGTGCTCACCCGGTAGCCGTTCTTCTGCAGGTAGTCCGAGAGCAGGCGGCGCATCTCCAGCTCGTCGTCGACGATGAGGATTCGATCTTCGGCAGCCATGGACGCGTTATACCCGCAGCAGGCGGAAAAATCGTCACGAAATGTTGCCGGCTGGATCGCTGCCACGCTTTGCCACAATAAACCGGGTTTCTGCCATCACCCAGTTACGCGCGGGTACTTGAATGCAGTCAGTTGCAAAGCGCATCAGTGACAACCCTTCAACCAGGAGAAGACAATGAAACGTTCAATCAAGATCGGCCTCGGACTCGCCGCCGCCGTCGCGGCGGGACTCGCGGCCACCGTCTATGCCCAAGCCCCGTTCGCGGGACCGGGGTTCCGCGGCGCGATGGGCGCCATGCACGGCGGGCCGATGTTCGGCGACCCTTCGGCGCTTGCCGACGCCCATCTGGCGGACCTGAAGAAGCAGCTGAACATCACCGACGCGCAGGAAAGTCAGTGGCAGACCTTCGCCGGCGCCGTCAAGCAGCAGGCACAGGGCATGGTCGTCCTGCGCGCCTCCATGCAGTCCGCGGCCGGTACCGCACCCGAGCGCATGGATCAACGCACCGCCTTCATGAAGCAGCGCCTCGCCGCCATGGAAGCTTTCGACGGCGCCTTGAAGCAGCTCTACGCCGTTCTCACGCCAGAGCAGAAAGCGACCTTCGATCAGACCGGTCCGGGGGCGGGCTTCGGGCCGGGAGGCGGATTCGGTCCGGGTCACTTCGGGCCCGGGCGCTTCGGCCCGAATCGGGGATGAGCCGAATGAAACGCTCAAGCAAGATTGCGCTCGGCGTCGCTGCGGCGGTCGGCCTCGGTCTCGCGGTCGCCGCGGCGGCTCAACCAGGCGTCGGGCCGCGCATGATGCCAATGATGGGCATGGGTCCCGGAATGATGATGCAGGGCATGGGACCGGGGATGATGATGCGGGGCATGGGCGGCCCCATGGTCGGCATGCAGCAGGGCGACGCCGCGTTCGGCGCCGACATGCAGCTCGTCCACGAAATGCTTCTGGATCACGCTAGGATCAGGCGCACTGTGACCAACCTCCCGGAGGGCATCCGCACCGTGACCGAATCCGACGACCCGCGGACCGCCGGGCTGATCAAGGCGCACGTGGCGAGCATGCAGAAGCGGCTCGAGGACGGCAAGATCTTCAACCTGTTCAGCCCGACGCTACCGGTGCTGTTCGAGCACAAGGACGAGATCAAGACCTCGGTCGAGACGACCGACAAAGGGGTCGTCGTCACGCAGACTTCCGGCAACGCGGAAGTCGTCGCGGCGCTCCGGGCGCATGCCGTCGAAGTGAGCGACCTGGCGCGGGACGGCATGGTGGCGATGATGCGCGGAGCAAGAGCGGCCGCGACGCGCGACGCGGTCCCCGGTTCCGCCATGGAGAGGTGAGTTATGGCGAACGATGTTCATTACAGGAGGAACGCCAGTATGGCTATGAATCGAATTGTGGTGCGTTCGCTGGCTGCCGCTGCACTCGCCGCGGCGGGCACGACGCTCGCGTACGCGCAGGGCTACGGGCCCGGGATGATGGGCGGCTATGGCGGGGGCTGGGGCTTCGGCGCGATCGGTATGGTGCTGTGGTGGATATTGATCATTCTCGGCATCGTGCTGCTCGCGAGGTGGCTGCTGAGCGGCTCGCCGGGCCGCGGCGGACACGCGCCGACCGGCCACGCGCTCGAAGTCCTCAAGGAGCGCTATGCACGGGGCGAGGTCGACAAGCAGGAGTACGAGCAGAAGAAGCGCGACCTGGAGTGAGCCGCCCCGGGCGACCCGTATTGCGTTCGCTTCCCCCCAGCGCGCGCGCCGAGCTGGGCTTCTTGCCCCGCGACCTGCTCGCGCGGGCGCACTGCCTCGAGGTCGAGGCGGGCACGGTGCTCTTTCGCTTGGGCGAGCGACCCGAAGTGCTGTATTACGTGCTCGAGGGCGAGATTGCGCTGCTGCGCCACACGGCGCGAGGTCAGGCGATCGTACTGCAGCGCGCCCGGCACGGCTTCCTGGCGGAGGCGAGCGTCGAATCGCGCCGCTATCACTGCGATGGGATAGCGCGGGCGCCGACCTGTGTATGCACGCTGCCATTGGGGGCGCTGCGCCGAGCGCTCGCCGAAGACGCCACCTTCACAGCCGCCTGGGCGCGCCGCCTGGCTGGCGAAATCCGCCGGCTGCGCGCGCGCGCCGAGCGCCTGCAGCTGAACGGAGCCGAGGCGCGCATCGTCCACTACCTCGAATCCGAGGGCGTCGACGGGGCAGTCGAGCTCGACCAGCCGATCAAGTCCTGGGCGCTCGAGCTCGGTATCACCCACGAAGCGCTATACCGGGCGCTTGCGCGCATGGCGCGCGCCGGCCGCCTGGCGCGCGCCGGGCCCCGCCTGCGCCTGCTGCCCTGAGCGCGGCAGCCCCTAGGGCGCCCGTTGAGCGACGACGAAGTAGTGCTCCGAGCCCTGCCGCCGGAAGCGCAGCAGCGTGAAGCCCGCGCTTTCGCACCACGCTTCGACCTGCTCGGGCGCGAGCCGGGACGCACGCGGCGCTCCCTGCTCGCACGGGCCGGCCGGATCAAATTCGGCGACGACGACGAGCGCGTGCGCAGGCAGAAGCCTGTGCAGGTTGCGCAGAATGCCGACCGGATCGTCTGCGTGGTGCAAGACCATGGAGACAAGGGCCACGTCCGCGTCCAGGTCCGCCGCCTCCAGTGTAGCGGCGTCGGCCACCAGCCGCCGGATCTGCCGCAAGCCGCGTTCCCTCTGCAGCCGTTCCAGGTAGCCGAGCGCCTCGGCCGAGCGGTCGACCGCAAAAACGACGCCCTTGGGCCCGACCCGCTCGGCGAGCGCGAGGCTCACGTGACCGGGTCCCGCCCCGACCTCCAGCACCCGGTCACCCGCCTTGAGGTGAAGTGCGTCCATCCAGCCGGCGATGAGCCCGGCCCGCCGCGTTTGCCTCTCATACACCTCGTCCCAGGTGAGATGGCTCAGATCCTTCTGAAAGATCTGCTCCATGCCGGACCCGCGTCGCGCTAAAGACCAAACCGCGCGATCGACCACGCCAACAGCCCGAGCGTCGCGACGATCGAGATCGCGCCCATGACGCGCGTCGATGCGGGACGCCGGGAATCGCGAATCTGGTAGGCGATCACGGCGACCATCGCCAGCGACATCCCCAGCATCGCGTCGCGAACCGCCGGCACCGCCGTCATGAAACGCATCGCCGCGTCCCCCAGCCCGAACGCCAGCAGGAGCATATGGAGGTTGTGATGCTGGCTGGCGAGAAAGGCGAGCGCCAGCGCGGCAATCGAGGCAAGGCGGCCGCCCCCGACGCGCGCCGGTTCGGCGCCGCAGTCGGCGTCGCGCGGATGTGCGCCGGAAATTCCGGCCAGGGGAGTTTTCATCGGAAGGACGGGCGAATCGAGTCGTCTCGGACGCCGTCAAGCGTACGTCGCCTGCCTCGCCCTGCATATGATCATGGTCATACCCGCGCGGGATCATCGCGGCTAAGCTTCCAACTCTGCGTAGTCGCTATCGAGGAGCACAATGAAGATTCGGATCTATGCGGCGGCCGTCGGCGCCTTCTTTCTCGCGGCCGGCGCGGCGGCGGCACCAGCCGACGAGCAGCACTCGATGCCGATGAGCCACGAGGCGATGCGCCCTGCGGCGATCCCGGACACGCGCGAGCTGGTGCATTTCCCCCCGCAGCTGCTCGAGCATGAAATGGCCAACATGCGCGACCACCTGATGACGCTGTCGCGCATCCAGGAGTACCTGTCCAAGCACGAGTTCGACAAGGCGGGCGAGCTGGCCGAGAAGCGCCTCGGCATGTCGTCGTTCGGCCTGCACGGCGCGCACGAGGTCGCGCCCTACATGCCCAAGGGGATGCAGGACGCCGGCACCGCCATGCACCACGCCGCCAGCCGCTTCGCGATTGCGACCCAGCGGGCCGCGGTCGACAACGACGTCGCGCGCGCGCTTGGCGCGCTAAATGAGGTGACCCAGGCCTGCGTCGCCTGCCACGCCGCTTACCGCCTCAGATAGGCGCACCGGCGCACAGGGAACAGAAGAGGGAGCGACGAACCCCGGACTCGAATCTGGCAATTCGTCGAAGAGGGAGGAGGATCATGTCGGAATTCGCTACGTTCTCGACGCGGACGGCGACGTTCGCCGTCTTCGCGGCGCTCGCCGGAGTCGCTCCCTGGGTCGGCGCGCAGGCGCAAGGCGTGATGCATGCGCCGGCTGCCATGGGACAAAAAATGGGTGGCATGGCACCGAAAGGCCCAGTATTCGAACCGGCTACGGTGTGCAAGAAGTGCCACGCGGAGATCTATCGCGACTGGTCGAGCTCGATGCACGCGCATGCGCGCGAGGCTTGGTATTTCGCCCACAAAGTCGGCTCCGAGCGCATGGGCATGACCTGCTACAACGAGCAGAAGGTCGCGGTCGCCTGCCAGACCTGCCACGAGCCCGCCGGCGTGTATCCGTTGGGCGCAGTGCTGCAAAAAGTCCCGCCCGCCATGGCTGCGACCGAGGGTGTCTCCTGCGACGTCTGCCACCGCATCACCGAAGTGAAGGGCACCGGCCAGTTCGCGTTCGGACCGAAAGACACCAAGCGCGGACCGTACCGAAATGCGAAGTCGCCATACCACAAGACCGCGTACGCGCCGCTCGTTCAGAAGTCCGACTTCTGCGTCGCCTGCCACGGCCAGTTGAACAACCTGAACGGCCTGAACGTCTGCGACACGGTACGCACGTGGAGCGAAAGCCGGTACGCAAGCGAAGGCAAGACCTGCCAGTCCTGCCACATGCCCGCCGCGACCGGCGCCGCGGCGAGCGGCCCCGCGGTGCCGCCCGATACGCCCAAGAATAGGTCGCTGCGCCGTCATATCTTCCGCGGCCCGCACAGCGATCCGACGATCCTGCGCGAGGCGGCAAAGCTCACGCAGAAGGTGGCGAAGACGGAAGACGGCGGCCTCGAAATCCGGGTGAGCGTGACCAACTCGGGCGCCGGGCACGACCTGCCCACCGGCCTGCCCGACCGGCTGATCACGCTCAAGGTCGAGGCGAAGGACGGCGCGGGCAATGTCGTCTGGCAGAACTGGCGCGACGATCCTTACCGCGAGGATCGCCAGGCGGCGTTCGGGCTCTTCGGCTTCAATGCCAAAGGCGGCGAGGTCCCGCCGATGGGCGCGTCGCGGCTCGATCGTCTGAACCTCATGCCCAACGAGACGCGCTCGCTGTCCTACCGGCTGCCGACCCACATCGCGCAGAAGGCGGCGCGCGTGGAGTCCCGACTCACGTACTTCGCCGTGCGGGCCGAGAACGCGGCGTACTTCGGCGTCTGGGGCCTCGCCGGGACGCAACCGAAGCCGATGGCCGAGGCCGTGACGGCGGTGCGTTGACGGGGCAATCCAGAATCGGCTTCACTCGACAGGGTCAGGCCCTGAGTGTCCGCGCGTGCCCCGCGGCGATCAATCCTGACGCGACGAGAATTGTCAGCGATAGCAGCAGGCCGCTCAGGTTCTTGAGGAAATCGGTCGCGGCTTGCAGATTGGCGCCGATGCCGTACCCAAGGCCCAGATAGGCCGAAGTCCAGACCAGGCGCCCGAGGACCGTCCACGCAAGAAATCCGGACAGCCGATAGCGGCCGGCCCCGGCCAACACGCTCACGACGGCGCTGAGATAGGACACGAAGGTGCGCGTGACCAGCACCGTCCAGGAGCCCCAGCGCTCGAATAGCAGCTTGACGCGCACCGAACGCTCGGGCGTGTAGCCGAACCATCGCCCGTGGCGCTCGAGAATTCTGCGGCCGAAGGCGCGACCAAACCAATAAGCCGCCGCGTCGCCGAGCACCGAGGCGACCAGCGTGATCGCGCCGGCCCAGAGCCAATCCATACGGCCTTCGGCGGCCAGCGAGCCCGCAAACGTCGCCGCGAATCCGTCGGGTACCGGCAGGCCGATGGAGCCCAGCAGGATCGTCAATCCAAGGGCGGGATAGCCGTAAATCAGCACCGCCGAGAGAAACTCGTCGCCGATCGGACCGAGCCAGCTCGATCCGCTGCTTGCGCGCTCCGCAGGCGCCGCCGGCGCGGCGCGGGCGACGGCTCGCTGGACGCGCTGAACGTATTCGAGCAGCGACACGCCCTCGCGCTCCGCGAGCGTCCTGAGGCTCGTGTCCGGATCGGTTTTCGCGGGAAGCGCAAGGCGCTCGAGCAACTCCGCTTCGGGCGCGCGGTAGGTGGTCGACACGTAGGCGAGCGTCATCCACGGGCGGACGCTGCTCGTCATCGGCGCGCCCGCTTCGTACGCGGAGCGCAACAGCCGGAACGAGCCGACGCTGCGAAGCCCGAACAGGACGCTCGACAGCGCCGCCACGACGGATACCGCAAGAGCGATCCGCCGCGCTCGACGGGAACGAAAGTCGATCCACTCCGTCACTCGCGGCCTTCGCGCTTCATGCCGAACAGACCCGATACGAGCCCGATGATCCCGCCTCCCGGGCGCATCGGCATAGCGGAACCCGATCCCGCCTTCGGGCCACGCAAGATTCGCACTCGCGCGAGTCGACTGCGGGCTTCCGCGCTAGTCAGGCCTGTCAGAGCGGCTGATGCGTCAGAAGTAGTAGCGGGCATAGAACTCGAGCTTGCGTGAATTCTGCTTTTCGCCGAAGTCGGTCGAGCTGGCGCCCCGCAGGAGGAACAGCCGCAGTCGAAGCTCGAGATTGGTGATGCCGGAGTACTGCAGCTCGGGAGTGACCTGGTAGCTGCGGTCCTGCAGATTCATCATCCAGGTGATCGCGGGCGTGAAATAGACGATCCCGAGCGCGTCCTTGGTCTGCGCACGGACGTAGAGGTAGTTCTCGCCTGCGAAAGGACGGGCATAACTGCCTTGCCCGAGCGCGAGCGCCTTGGGCAGCAGCGGGCTGCTGCCGGTCTGCTCCAGCCGCGTGAACGCCGCATCGACGAAGCGGTAGAACTGGCCGGCCTCCGACTCCGAGTAGCCAGTGCCGTTGTGGTAGACCTCGGCGATGTAGGTCGTGTCGCCCGCGGTGAGGTAGCGCAGGCCCAGCAGGTAGCTGCTGGCGTTCGCGATCTCGGTCGTCACGCGACCCGCGTCGTCGGTGACCGGACGGGAGAACTGCTGGATGCGCGCCCACTCTCCGTGGATCTCGAAATTCGACGCCAGATTGCGGGAAAAATCCATGCCGAAGCGGGCGGGCCGGCTGCCCTTGCCCTGCCAGGCGAAATCGATGTCGGTGTTGCGGTAGAGCAGGTAGAGCTTGGCGGCCGGGTTCAAATGGCCGCTCGCACCGAAGTCGCCGTTGACGTCGTCGCCGACGGGCAGGAGAACCGGCGTGAAGGCGGCCGTCTGCAGATCTCCACCCGGGCTCGAGATCCAGTCGGCGTCCGCCATGACGAAACCCTCGCGCGCGAGCTGGGGGTCGTTCGCGTCCTTGGGCCGCTCGACGAACCCGATCGGGTTCCAGGCGTATCCCTTGCCCCATTTGAGCGCTCGCTTGCCCGCTTCCAGCGTGAAGCCGGGGTTGGGACGAATCGAGTAGGCGGCCTCGTAGACGCTGTTGTCGTGGCCGTGCGCGAGCTGGTCGCGCTGCAGGTCCGAGTTGGTGCGAAAGTCGAAGGTGCCGATGCCCTGCCGCAGCTTGCCGACCAGCTGCAGGGTCGCGCTGCTGCGCCCGAGGTCGGCTCTCTGGGGCCGGCCGAAGTTGTTGAGCCGATAGAAGGCCCCGCCGCGGTTGAGCGTGAAATCCTCCTGCTTGAGCTGGACGTAGCCGCCGAGTTCGAACGGCTTCTTCTCGAACGCGGAAGAGTCGAAGCCGGCTTCTTCCGCCGCCCCGGCGCTCGCCGCCACCGCGAGCAGAGCGAGCGGCCAGATTCGCCGCAGTCCCCGCCCGGGCCTCATTTGCGCAGCTCTTCGACCCTCGGCAGATAGTTGAGCGTGAAGATCTGGTCGGGGAAGTCCCGCTTCTTGAGCCCGGACCACTGCATCAACGACTTATAGCCCTTGTAGAGCGGGCTGTCGGTCTCGAGCGTTGCGGGACGCTTGATGCCGCCGCCGAAATCCTTGATGTTGCTGAAGTGCAGCGTCTTGAGCAGCAGGCCGCTCTCGGCGTAACACTCGATCGTGGTCGGCAACAGATTCTTCTTGTCGACCCACATCTTGAGCCGGTCGTAGGCGACGTCGCCTGTCTTCGCCTTGAGCGAAAGCAGGTATGCGTCCTTCTCCTCCTGCGCCGTTTGGACGTCGTATTCCGCGGTGTAGTCGATGCGCAGGATGTCGGCGTTGTTGAACACGCTCCCGGTCACCGACTGCAGGCTCGTGATCCGGATCGCGCGCCCCACGTCCGGAATGTAGAGCCACATGTTTTCGCCCAGGCGCAGCGTCACCCGGCCCTTGTCGCTGGCGGGCGCGAGGAACAGCGCCACCACCTTGTCGCGGCCCTTCTTCATGGTGTAGAGCACCGATACCTTCTTGCTGCCGTCGGGCTGAACGTCGGTCAGCTGCCGGTACGACTCGTAGGACTCGGGCTCGAGGTTCCGGTCGACCTTCTTCAGGATTTCCGTTCCCTCGAGCGCCGCCGCCGGCAGCGCAACGAGGCACAGCATCAGAACCAAAAGCTTCCGCATGGCGCGCCCGCCTTTACACGTGGCCCAGCGCGCGCACGGGATCCATGCGCGAGGCCTTCCACGCCGGCTGCAGGCTCGCGAGCAGCGCCATCACCACCACCATCGCCGCGATGGTCACGATGTCCCCGACGGAAACCACGGGCGAGAGCAGGATCGGGTCGCGCTGCATGCCGAAGTGGAAGCTGACCTTCCACACGTTCAAGGCGTAGATCACGCCAAGGCTGATCGCCGTGCCGAGGGCCGCGCCGCCCACGCCGAGCAGAAGACCTTCGGTAAGGAACAGGGAAAGAATTCTTCGCGGCGGCGTGCCGATGGCCGAAATGGTTCCGATCTCGCGGATGCGCTCGTAGACCGCCATCACCATCACGTTCATGACGCTGATCAGAACGATCGACACCATCATGACCTTGATGAACACCGCGAGCAGGTCGATCATGCGCACGATGCTCGAGAAGGGCGACAGGTCCGCCCAGGTATGCGCTTCCAGCACCGGTTTGCCGTCCTTGTTGACAACGGCCGACAGCGCCTGCTTCAGTTGCGCGAACGCCTTCTCAAGTTGCGCCGGGTTCTTGAGCCGGATGGCGATCTCGCTCACTTCCGGCTGCTTCATTCGCAGCAGGGCCCGCGCGTCGTCGATGGTGATGTAGCCGTCCTTGCCGCTCGGCCCGGAGATGCTTTGCAGCACGCCCGCGACCGTGAAAGTCTTGCCGTTGACCGAGCCGTCGCGGTTGGTCGTGACCAGGACCACGGTATCGCCCTGCTTGACCTTGAGCCCGCGCGCGATCAGCTCGGGGATGAGCACTTCGCCCGGCTTCAGCAGCGGGCCGGCCCTCTTCTCGCCAACCAGCCGGCCGGGAAGCAAGGGCGTGGTGGCGATTTCCTTCGCCGGGTCCACGCCGCTGATGCGGATATTGGTGGTCTCGGTGAAATTGCTGAACATCGCGCCGAGCTTGATGCGCTCCGAATAGGCTTCGACCGCGTCCATCTTGCCGAGCACTTGCTCGACCTTGCCGACCATCTGCGGCTGCATGTTGAGATTCAGCGGCAAACTGTCGATCGACGCGACGTAGCCCTTGCGGTGCACTTCGAGGTGCCCGAGCATGGCGTCGGTGAACTGGCCGACCATGATCGACTTGAACGACCCGGACACGGCGATAAACAGCAGCACGCCGACGATGCCCAGGGTGATGAGCGAGGAGGTCAGCAGCGTGCGCCGGCCGAAGCGCGCGAGGTTCCTCGCCGCGATCTTAAGGACGTTAAGCATGGGCGGCCTCCGCCTGAATCGAGGCCGGACCGATTGTTTCATTCGCGGCCGGCGGGCGGACGCGCCCGTCTTCGAGCGTGAACACGACCTCGGCCTCGCCCATGATCTTCGGGTCGTGGGTCGAGAACACGAAAGTCGTCCCGAGCTCGTCGCGCATCTTCTTCATCAGCTCGATCACTCGGTAGGCGGTGTCGTGGTCGAGATTGGCGGTCGGTTCGTCGGCCAGCACCAGCTTTGCGTCCGTCGCCAGCGCGCGCGCCACCGCGACGCGCTGCTTCTGCCCACCGGAGATCTGGTCGGGCCGTTTGCCCGCCTGGCCGGCCATGCCGACTGCCTCCAGCAGCCGCGTGATCTGCGCGCGCCGCTTCCGCTCCGGCCAGTTCTGCACCATGATGAGCGGATACTCGATGTTCTCGTACACCGTGAGCACCGGGATCAGGTTGAAGTCCTGGAACACGAATCCGATGTTCTGGCCGCGGAAATCCGCCGCGCCGCGCCGGTCCAGCGTCCCAACGTCCGTGCCGAGCACGGTCAGCTTTCCGCTCGTCGGATGGTCGAGGCAGCCGATCATGTTGAGCAGCGTGCTCTTGCCGCTGCCCGAGGGGCCGACGAAGGCGACGAAGGATTTCGCCTCGATCGCGAAATCGATGCCGCGCAGCGCCTGCACCTCGACTTCCCCGCTCCGGTAGGTCTTGACCAGCTTTTCCGCCCGCACCAGACTCATCACGCCGCCCTGATCCCGCTTGACCAGTGGCCATGCTATGGCAGGGCCAGCGTGGCGTATTGACCGGGGTCAAGCCGCCGCGCAGCGCGCCGAATCCCGGGATGGTTTGCGTGATCAAACGAGGCCGAATGCGAGTGCAAGCGCCAGAGCCAGCAGAACGTAGGCGGCATAGGCGTTCAGGCGCCCGTGGTGCATGGTCGCCAGGCCGCGCGCGATCCCCAGCGCGGCGATGCGGGTGGGTTGCACCGCCAGGCGGCCCACGATGTGCACCGACAGGCGCTCGCGCCGGATGGCGTTGCGGAAATGCTCCGCCACCGTCTCGCGCGTGTCCTCGACCGTCGTGGGACGGAAGATCGCGTCGAAAATCACCCTCACCGGGTTCGAGAATCCCGTCGCGGTGTAGGTCATCTCGGGCAGCAGGCGCCGCACTCCGCCGTCCCAGCGCTCGACGCGCGTGAGCCTCCTGCGGCGCGTCAGCCACAGCCGTACCACGACCCAGGTCAGGAGCAGCAATCCCGCCAGCACCGCCAGCATGTACGTGGTGGACATGGCGAACACGACGGGATTCGCCTCGCCGCCCCGATGCAGCACCACCAGTCCGCGTCCGGGCGCGACGCTCTGCCCGACCTGCGCGCCCAGGTCGTGGAATTCGGCTGCGAACCCTCGCGGCAGGCTCGCGTGCGCCGGGCTCGAGGCGAAGAACGGCGGCACCAGGGCGTCGGTCGCGCTCGCCCCCGCCAGCTGCTTCGTCGCAGGGTCGAGCATCGGGATGACGTAGGTCGGGAGAACGCCGAACGCGAGGCACAGCAGCGCGAGAATGGCCATCGACGCGAGCGCGGCGCGGCTCGATTCGGTGACACGCCGCCGCTCGTCCAGGCGGCGCATGCCCAGGAAGCTCATCGCGAACACCTTCACGAAGCAGGTCACGGCCAGTGCGGCGGTCAGCGCGAGCCCCGCTCCGCATAAGGCGAACACGATCTTCGCGCCGGTCGAGGACAGCTCGGCCGCGCGCAGCATGGTCTGCAGCGTGAGCCATTCGCTGACGAAGCCGTTGAACGGCGGCAGGCCGGCGATCGAGAGCGCTCCCGCCAGGAACGCGACGGCCGTGAGCGGCATGGCCTTGATCAGGCCGCCGAGCCGGTCCATGTCGCGCGTGCCGCACTGCGTCTCCACCGCGCCTACGCCGACGAAGAGCAGTGTCTTGTAGAGCGAATGGTTGATCATGTGATAGAGCGCGGCAACGAAGGCGATCGACGCCAGGGCGGGATGATGCGTGGCGTAGAAGACCATCCCGGCCCCGGCGCCGGCGACCACGATGCCGACGTTCTCTATCGAGCTGTGCGCGAGCATTTCCTTCAGGTCGTTGTCCGCGGTCGCGTAAAGGATCCCGATCAGCGCCGAGGCGGTGCCGACGACGAGCGCGACCAGGCCGGTGGACGCGAACGCCGCCGGCATCAGCTCGCAGTTCACGCGCAGGATGCCGTACAGGCCGAGGTTGAGCGTCGCGCCGGCGAGCACGGGTGCGAACGCGCGCGGCGCGGCGGCATAGGCGCGTTGCAGCCACGAATTCACCGGCACCAGCCCCGCCTTGACGCCGAAGCCGAAGAACGTAAGCAGGAACACGCCCCAGCGCAGGTCGGCGCCCAGCCCGGATGCCGCCGACCTCAGGGCGTCGAACTCCAGCGACACGGCGTTGCGCGCCAGCAGCAGCAGGCCGAGCGCGGCCGCGAGCGTTCCGGCCTCGCCCATCGCCAGCAGCAGATATGCCGATGTGGCCCGCTGGCCGCTCTCGCCTTCCCGCCCGGTCAGCACCAGCAGGTAGCACAGGACGGACATGACTTCCCACGCCAGCAGGAGCAGCAGCGCGTCCCCCGCGATCAGCACCAGCACGATCGAAGCGTAAAGCGCGAGCAGCATCGCCGCGAACGCGCGTTCGCGGCCGCGCAGCGATTCGCCGCGCAACTCCCCGGCGGCGTAGATCGTCGCGGGGAACAGCACCAGGCCCGTCGCGAGCACGAATCCCGCGGCCAGCGGGTCGAGCCGCAGCGTGAGCGTCGCGAGCCCCGCAAGCGACCAGAGCGGCCGGCTGAACCCCTCGCCCGAGAACAGCGCCACCGCACCCGCGGCCGCGGCGGCGAGCGCGGCGGCGCAGCCCGTCCAGCGCAGGACGGCGCCCTGGCGCCGCGGTCCGAGCGCGAGGCAAAGCGCCACGCCGGCGCCGCAGGCGGCGAGCGACAGGAGCGTCAGTGCGAGCGCGGCCATCACCGCCCCTGCCCGAGTTTCACCGCCTGCTTGCGCCCGGCCGCCACGAGCAGTCCGTGCAGGATCGCGAGCGGCGGCGGAGGGTTGCCGGGCACCTCGACGTCCACCGGCAGCACCTCCGCCACGCCCCTGGCGCAAACGAAGCTGTCGGCGAACACGCCGCCCGACAGGGCGCACGCGCCCACGGCGACCACGCGCTTGGGCGTCGGCATCGCCGTCGTGGATCTTCTGCAGCGCGGCTCGCATGTGATCGGTCACGGGGCCGACGACCAGCAGCACGTCGGCGTGGCGCGGCGTGGGGGTGATGAAGATGCCCAGCCGGTGCATGTTGTAGTACGGGTTGTTCAGCTGCTTGACCTCGTTCAGGCACGCGCCGCAGTCGCCCGCGTCCACGACCAGGACGTGGATCGAGCGCCGGAAAGGCCTGTCGAATGCGCCGCGTTCACGCGCGCCCGCGCCCAGCGCCGCCCATTCGTAGCCCGTCTGCCAGGCGAGCGGGGCGGACGTGCCGCGCGCGCAACGAAAGCAATGCACGCAGCGGCGGGCGTCGAACGCGATCCCGCCGCCGACCTGCTCGAGCGCGTGGGTCGGACAGCGCTGCGCGAGCGCCGCAGCCTGCGCGACGACCTCGCCGCCGGCGGGCAGTCCCGGCGTGACGCCCGCGGCGTGCTCGGCGGCGCCGGGGTAGGCCGTGGTCTTGATGCCGGTGCGCATGCCCTTGATGACCCACTGGCTCATGTCGTCTGCTCCGTCGTCATCGGTCGTTCTCGGCCACCGACAGGTCGAAGGTCGAAAGAATGATGGGAAAGTCCTGAAACGCGAATTTCTCGGCGGCGAGGTGGAAGCTGTGCCAGTTGGCGAAGGACGGCGTCACGATACGGTAGCGCGCAACGCGCCCGTCTTCGTCGAGCCTCACCCAGTGGAAGGTCGCGCCGCGCGGCGCCTCCGCCCAGCCGAGCGCGCCGCCGGGCCGCGCAGCCGCGGGCGCGCATATCGCGCCTTCGTTTTCGAGCGCGGCGGCGGCCTGCTGCATGATGCGCACCGATTGGCGCGCTTCCGCGAACAGCACGCGCAGCCGGGCGTAGCCGTCGCCTTCCTCCTCTCTCGGCACGTCGAACTCGAGCGACTCGTAGCCCGAATACGGCTGCGCGCGGCGCAGGTCGCGCGCCAGGCCCGACGCGCGCGCGACCGGGCCCACCAGGCTGTACGCCGTCGCCGTCTTCGGCCAGATGATCCCGACTTGCTCGATGCGATCGAGAAAGCTGCTGGAGATGGTGAGCCGGCGCTCGAGCTCATTCAGCCGCGCCAACGCGTCCATCGCGCCGCGAAGCGCCCTGCGGCAGCCTTCGGTGGGCAGGTCGACCAGCATGCCGCCGGGCGCGAGCATGCCGAACAGATAGCGGTGACCCGTCAGCTCGCCCGCGAGGCGCAGCAGGTCTTCCTCCAGCAGTCCGGCCTGGCTGCTGGCGACGACGAGCGCCGTGGATTCGCAGATTTCCTGGATCGCACCGGCGTGCTGCCGCAGGCGCTCCAGCTCGGCCAGGAAGACCCTCAGCGCGCGCGCTCGCGGCGGGACGCGGGCGCCCGCGATCGACTCGACCGCCAGGCAGAACGCGAGCCCGTGCGCGAACGCGGTCGTTGCAGCGAAACGCTCCGCCAGCAGCAAGGCCTCGTCTATCGTCTTGCCCTCGGCGATCTTTTCGACCGCGCGCCACTTGTAGAACAGCCGCGTCCAGGAGCGTATGACGTCCTCGCCGACCGTTTCGAGCTGAAAATGAACCGATTCGGTCACGCCGGAGAATTTCGGACCGACGGGCATCACGAACGCGCCGGACTCGTGCACGACCCGGCGCGGCCGCCAGTCGGTCTGGGGAAGTCGGTTGTGCAGCGCCGCTTGCGCGTCGAAGCCGCGCCGCATGGGCTCGACGCCCTCCTGCCACGCGTCGTCGTGGAGCACGAAATCGCCCAGCCGAGGATGGGCTTCGAAGCGCACGCCGAACAGGTCTTCCGCCTCGCGCTCGTGCCAGTCCGCCGCGGGTATCTTCGCTTCGACCGCGATGCTGGGAAAGATCCGCTCGGCGATCGGAGCGCTCACCAGCACTTCGACCCTGCCGGCATCGGGATCGCCGTAGAACAGGTAGCGCAGGCTCCAGGCGTCGGCGCGCTCCTCGACGATCAGGCCGGCGAAGGCGAAGTCCCACTCGTGAAACAGCCGACGGCACGCGTCGGCAAGCACTGCGCGCTCGCACGTCACCTCGGTCGTGCCGCTCGCGTCGTCGAATCGGCATCGCAGCCGGTCCGGCCATGCGCGCTCGATCCTGTCTCTCAGCTCGGTCCGGTTCATGGGCGGGTCAGGGAGGACGCGGCCAGCACGAGAAGGTCGTGCAAGGGCTTCGGAACGTAGACCCCGAGCACGAGCACGGGCACGGCAGCCAGAACCAGCGTCAGCCGGCAACTGAACGGCAATCGGGATCCCTCCGCTCGCCCGGGCGCCGCGGTCTCGGGCATGCCGAAAACCATTCGATTCACGTGGAACATCACGCCGAAGAAAGCGATCACGATGAACACCGCCAGCAGCCCCGTCGCGACGTAGCGCCCCTGCGCCAGCCCCGCCTTGAGAATCGCGAATTCGCTCAGGAAGACCGCGAACGGCGGCGCGCCCGCGATCGCGAGACCGCCCAGGATGAGCGCGGCGCCCGCCGCCGGGGCGCGCCGGATCAGCCCGCGCACGGCGGCGATCTCGCGCGTGCCCACGGCCAGCAGCGTGGCACCTGCGGCGAAGAAGCAAAACGATTTGGTGACGGCGTGGCTCACGATCTGCAGCATGGCGCCGTAGTCGGCCGCGGACGCGCCGAGCCCGACGGCGGTCAGGACGATGCCCATGTGCTCCACGGTGGAAAATGCGAACAGGCGCTTGTAGTCGTGCACCTGCAGCAGCAGGAAAGCCGCGGTGCCGACCGAAACCAGCCCCAGCACGAGCGCCCAGGTGCCGGCATGCGCGCCGGGCACGCCCTGCATGACCGGGAACAGCCGCAGGATCACGTACAGGATGGTGGTTGTCTCGACGCCCGAAAGCAGCGCGCAAACGGGGGACGGCGCCTGGCTGTGGGCATCGGGCAGCCAGGTGTGCATCGGCACCAGGCCGACTTTGGTCCCGAGACCGATCAGGATCAGCACGAACGCGGTCTGCATCAGGATCGCGCGGCATCCTCGGGGCCGCCTCGACCAGTCCGGCCCAGGTATAGTCGCCGCCGCCCCCGGCGCGCATGGCGGCGAACAGCACCAGGAACCCGAACAGCGCGAAGCCCGCCCCCATGAGCGACAGCACGACGTACTTCCAGGCGGCTTCGAGCGCTTCACGCGTGTTCTCGAACGAAACCAGCAACGCCGAGCACAGCGTCGTCAGCTCCACGACGATCCACACCAGCGTCGGCTCGGCCGCGACCGGAATGGCCAGCATCGAAAAGATGAACAGGTTGTAGTTCGCGTGGTACAGGCGCAGCCGCCGCGGCGCGGGATCGCCGTGCGCCATGTAGCCCAGCGAGAAGACGGCGGCGGTGGTCGCCACGAGCGCGATCAGAAGCAGGATCAGCGCGCTCAGACCGTCCACGGCGACCCAGTTCGACCAGCCGGGGCCGAAGTCGACCGCGCCCGGCTCTCCGGTCGCGACGCGCCACGCGAGGCGCGCGGCCAGCGCGAGCACGATCAGGCAGGACGCCACCGTCACGCCCGGCGCCAGCGAGCGCCTGAACGGGATGCCGGCGAGGGCGGCGGCGACGAGCGGCGCAACGAGGATCCAGATCGCGCTCATGACCCTGCTCCCGGTGCCCCGCCTTCCATGGGCCCCTCGCGCAGGCTCGCCAGCTCGCCGACGGCGGTGGTGCCGACCTGCTTGTCCACCGCGCGCACCAGCACGCCGACGATGAACACGATGATCGAGGCCGTCGGTGGCGATCGCGAGCTCGACCAGCATCGGCAGGTCGCGGGCGATCGACACCCCTGCCAGGAACGCGCCGTTCTCCATCGCCAGCAGGCCGATGAGCAGCGGCATCGCCTCGCGCCGCACCGTGAGGGTAAGCGCCCCCAGCAGGAGCCCGGCGATGCCGATCGGCACGTTCGGGCCGTGATAGCCGGGACCGACCGCTTCCGTCAGCGGAACGCCCAGGAAATACGCCCCGATGGTCAGGGCGAGCGCGATCAGCAGCGTGATCGGGATGTTGAGCGCCTGGTCGATCTCGCGCCGCGTGTAGAGCTCCGCCGGCGCGACCTTGCGCAACAGCCACGGAACGATGATCGGCTTGCTGACCAGGTTCACCAGCGCCACGCCGTAGAGGTGGCCCGAGCCGAAGCGCATTCCGAGCAGGGCGGCCGAGGCCGCGAGCAGCAGCGACTGGGCGACGAACAGGTGCAGGCATCCCCTCGCCTGCCGCGTGGCCACGATGCCGAACGCGGTGAGCAGGAACAGCCCCGCCGCCAGCGCGTTCAGGTTTTCCAGCAATTGGCGCGTCGCATCGCCCATGTCCGGCTCAGGCCAGGAACACCTGGGCGATCATCGCCGCGACCGAGGTGATGAACGCGGCGCCCAGGAATTCCGCGATGCGAAACAGGCGCAGCTTCGACAGCGAGGACTCGATGACGACCAGCACCAGCACGAGGCAGAGGATCTTGAACAGCACCAGCGGCACGGCCAGCAGCACGGCGCCGAGACTCTGCTCGCCCGCAAGTCCCCAGGGCGTCACCAGGACGTTCAGGAACACGCACAGAAGCACGAAGAACTTCATCTGGCCTCCCCACTTGATCAGCGCGAAGCCGCGGCCGGAATACTCGAGCGACTTGGACTCGTCGATCATCGCCAGTTCGAAGTGGCCGGTCGGATTGTCGACCGGGATACGGCCGCCCTCCGCCAGGATCAGCATGAGAAACGCCAGCACGAGAAGCACGTGCGACGGCGCGAAGAAATTGGCGATCGGCGTCACCCACTTCTGCTGCACGATGTACGGAATCGTGGACCCGGCCACGAACGAGACGGTGAAGAACACGATCATGAACACCGGCTCGGCGAGGAAGCCGACCATGCGAGTCCGGCTCGCGCCGACGGCGCCGTAGGGATTGGCGGTATCGACCGCCGCAAGCGCGGCGAAGAAGCCTCCCAGCGCCAGCACGAAGCCGGCGCCGAGCATGTCGCCCATGAAAGCGAAGAAAAGCGGATAGCTGGTCAGCACCGGGATCAGCAGCGCGACGAAGATCGGCGTGACGAACACGACGTAGGGCGTGAAGCGGAAAATCCAGGAGCTGTCGTCGGATACGACTTCGTCCTTGTGGAACAGCTTCCACAGGTCGCGGTAGGGCTGGAACACGCTCGGGCCGCGCTTGGACTGGACCATCTCCTTCAGCCGCGAGAGCACCCCCATCACGAGCGGCGCACAGGCCATGACGACGACGACCTGCAACAGGTTATAGAAGATCCGCTCGCTCACGTCCGTCTTCCTCCGACAGTTGCCTTGCGCGCGAGTCAGCCGGAGGAGGGCATAAAAAATGCCTACGGGACCGCCCTCCCGGGGCGCATCGCGTAGGCATCATCAGCCTTTCGGCGGTTCTTGTTGGGGAGGAATGCCATCTCCCTGTTGCGCCGCTATGGTCGGGCAGAAATGCGCTTTCGTCAACCGTCCCCGTTCAGGGCGCCGAATTCCCCCAGTGCCATGGAGTAGAAGATGTGCAGCTTCTCGCGCTTGACCAGATCGAGCAGCTGCTGCGCTTCATCGAGCGTGACGATGAACTCGACCTTGATCGTGAGATCTCCGGCCAGCTCGAAGAAATGCTGCTCGTGCAGCACGCCGTGGCGGCCATAGCCCGCGATCGCGCGAAACGCCGAGCCGCCGTGGATCCCCATCTTCTTGGCCTGCTCGAGCAGCCACTCGTAGAGCAGGATATGGTGGTGCTTGCGGTTCTCGTGCATGTAGAAATGCAGATACGCGCCGTTCGTCTTCATGCGAATCCCCTCCCCAGCAGCCGAACCGCGCCGATGCCGAGCAGCGTCGCGCCGACGGAGCCGGCAACGTGCACGCCGATGATCGCCGCGCACCAGCCGTACTGCTCGCGCAGGATCAAAGTGACGGTTTCGGCCGAAAACGTCGAGAACGTGGTGAGCGCGCCGAGGAAGCCCGTCATGAAGAGCAGGCGCGCCGCGGGCGGCAGCGCGTCGAATTGCGCGATCAGGCCCATCGCGACGCCCATCAGCAGTCCGCCCAGAAGGTTCGCGCCCAGCGTTCCGAGGGGCAGGGTCGGAAACACGGGATTCAGCACGCTGCCGAGCCACCAGCGAATCCAGGCGCCGGCCGCCGCACCCGCGCCGACGGCCAGGAAGCCGACCAGGTTCAACCTTCGCTCCAGCGCTCGGCGGCCTGGTCGTCGCTCGCGCGCGCTTCTACCCAGTGCGTGCCTTCGGCGGTCTGCTCCTTCTTCCAGAACGGCGCCCGCGTCTTGAGGTAGTCCATGACGAATTCGCAAGCGGCGAAGGCGTCGGCCCGGTGCGCGCTCGCCACCGCCACCAGCACGATCTGGTCGGTGGGCTCGAGCGCGCCGTGGCGGTGGATCACCGTGCAGTCCATCACGCGCCAGCGGGATTTCGCTTCGTCCACGATCTTGCCGATCTCGCGCTCGGTCATGCCGGCGTAGTGCTCGAGCGTCATCGGCACCTCGCGCACCACGCCGACGAAGCTCGCCACCGCCCCGACCCTTGGGTCGCGCGACAAGGCGCGCAGCTCGGCGCCGGCGTCGAAGTCCTCGCGCTGCACCGAGACCTTCATCCTCAGCCCCCGGTCACCGGCGGAAAGAACGCGACCTCGTCGCCGGCCTTGACCGGCGCGGCGGGTTGCGCCATTTCCTGGTTGAGCGCCATGCGCACCAGCGCCTTGTCCGAAAACGCTCTTTCGAAATTGCCGCCGCGCGTGCGCAAATGCGCGCGCAGGCCCGCGAGCGTGGTCACGCCCGCGGGCAACTCGATCTCCTCGCCCGCGGTCCCGAGCTGCTCGCGCAGCCCGGCGAAGAACATGAGTCTGACTTTCACCCGTAGAGCTCCGAATACGGCAGGAAGCGGACTTCGTCGCCTTTCGCGATCGCGCGGTTCGGAGGGTTGTCGACCAGGCCGTCGGCCCAGGCCGTCGAAGTGAGCACCGCCGAATCCTGCGTCGGGTACAGGTCGAGACCGCCCTGCGGGTTCCATTTTACGCGCAGGAACTCGCGCCGCGAATCGGGTTTGGCCCAGTCGAAGTCGGCGCGCGCCGCGATCACGCGCGGCGCGACCTGGGCGATGCCCTGCGTCTTGCGCAGGAACGGCCGCACGAACAGGAGGAAGGTCACGAAGCTCGACACCGGATTGCCGGGCAGGCCGATGAAGGCGGCTTCGCCCACCTTGCCGAACGCGAGCGGCCTTCCCGGTTTCATCGCGATCTTCCACATCAGCAACGACCCTTCCGCTTCGACCGCGGGCTTGACGTGGTCTTCCTCGCCCACCGATACGCCGCCCGAGGTGACGATGATGTCGCTGCCGGCCGCCGCGCGGCGCAGCACGTCGCGCGTCGCCTCCAGGCTGTCGGGAACGATGCCGAAGTCGCGCACTTCGCAGTCCAAGACGCGCGCCAGGCCGTTGAGCGTGAAGCGGTTGGAGTTGTAGATGCGCCCCGGCGGCAGCGGGTCGCCCGGCATCACCAGCTCGTCGCCGGTGAAGAACAGCGCCATGCGCACCCGCCGGCGCACCGGAAGCGACTTGATGCCGACCGAGGCCGCGAGGCCGGTGTCCTGCGGCCGCAGCTTGATGCCCGCCGCCAGCACCGCGCCGCCGGCGGCGATGTCGCTGCCGCGGCGCCTGATCCATTCCTCGGGCTGGGGAACCTTCTTCACGATCACGTGCTCGCCGTCCGCGGCGCAGAATTCCTGCATCACGATCGCGTCCGCGCCCGGCGGAATCGGCGCGCCGGTGAAGATCCGCGCCGCGGTGCCCGGTTCGAGCGGTTTGCCCACCGCGCCGGCGGGTATGCGCTGCGCGACCCGCAGGCGCGCGTCGGGCGCGGCCACGTCGGCCAGGCGCAGCGCGTAGCCGTCCATCGCGCTGTTGTCCATCGGCGGCACGTCCATGGTCGAGACCTGGGCGCGCGCGAGCACGCGTCCGGTCGCCTCGAGCGTCGGCACCTCCTCGATCTCGGCCACCGGACGCGCGCCCGCAAGCAGCACCTCGAGCGCCTCGTCCACCGACAGCAGTCCCTTGCCGTTCATCCCAGCTTCATCTCCTTGAGTACGAATGCCGCGATCGCGTCGGCGTCGTTCAGATCCAGCAGCGGCAGCCGCGTGTCCACGCGCGCGTCGCTCGCCACCGCCACGATGTGCGGGTCGTTCGGGTGCAGCAGCGCCTCGCCGGTCTCGGCGCGCCAGACTTCGAGCTTCGGGATGGGCGCGAACTTGAAGCCCTCCACCAGCAGCAGGTCGCAAGGCGACAGGTGTTTGAGCTGCTCCTCGAACGAGGGTTCGGCGCCACCGCGCAGCTCGTGCATCAGCACCCAGCGCCGCGAGGAGGTCACCAGCACTTCGCTCGCGCCGGCGTGCCGATGGCGGTAGGAGTCCTTGCCCGGCTGGTCGACGTCGAACGTGTGGTGCGCGTGCTTGATGAGCGAAACGCGCAGCCCGCGCTTGGTCAGGCGCGGAATGAGCTGCTCGATGAGCGTGGTCTTGCCGCTCCCCGAATAGCCCGCAAAGCCGAAAACCTTCATGACCGCCCTTTGCCCTCTCAGGCCGAGCGCACATTCTAGCCGGATTGAAGCGCGATCCTTCCGTCCTCCAGGCGCAAGCGGGCGAATCCGGGCAGGTCGATGATCTCCTGGTCGTGGCAGGCGACGATCACGGTGCGGCGTTCGGCGCGCAGCTGCTCGAGCAGCGCGAGCGTCTGCGCGCGCCCGTCGCGGTCGAGGTTGCTGGTCGGCTCGTCCAGCAGCAGCAGCTCGGGCTCGAGCGCCCGCGCGCGCGCGAGCGCCGCGCGCTGCTTCTCGCCGTCGGAGAGCTTCGCCGGCGGCGTTGCGCGCCGCGCGTCGAGCCCGGCCCAGGCGATTGCCGCGTCGGCCCGCCGCGCGCGCTCGCCGGCCGCCACGCCGCGGCACCTGAGCCCGTACTCGAGGTTGTGGCGCAGGCTGGTGTGGAACAGGTAGGGATGCTGATGCACGTAGACGATCGAGCGCCGCAGGCGCTCGGGATAGGACGCGAATGCCACCGCCTCGCCGCCGAAGCTCAGGCTGCCGCCTGCGTCCCGGTCGAGCCCGCAGAGGATACGCATCAGCGTCGTCTTGCCCGAACCGTTCGGCCCGACCAGCACGTAGGCTCCGCCCGCTCCGATCGACAGGCGCTCGATCTCGAACAGCAGGCGCGCGCCGAAGGTCTTGCGCACGCGCATCAGCTCGAGCAGCGGCGCGCTCACCGGAGTCCTCCGCGGCCCTGCAGCGCGGCGAGCGCGACGTTCACCCCGAGCGCGACCGCCATCAGCACGAAGCCGAGCGCGATGCCCTGCGCAAACTCTCCCTTGGTGGTCTCGAGCGCGATCGCGGTCGGCATGTTGCGCGTCAGGCCGGCGATGTTGCCGCCGACCATGATCGCGCAGCCCACCTCGGAAATGGCGCGTCCGAAGCCGTTGACCACCGCCGCGAGGATGCCGAAGCGCACCTCCCACAGCGTCGTGAGCGAGGCGCGCGCCCTGCCCGCACCCAGGCAGCGCGCGGTCTCGTACACGCGCGGGTCCGCGCCCTGCACCGACGAGATCGTGAACACCACCAGGATCGGGAAGGCGATCGCCATGTAGCCGAACATGATCGCCCAGGGCGTGAACAGCAGCTCGAAAGACCCCAGCGGCCCGTTGCGCGAAAGCAGCAGGTAGATCACCAGCCCGATGACCACGGTCGGGAAGGACAGCAGCGCCTGCACCAGCACCACGGCCGCGCGCTGGCCCGGGAAGCGGCGCTTCGCGAGCAGGAAGCCGAGCGCGATCGACGGTGGCGAGATCAGCGCGATCGCGGCGAGCGAGACCCAGAGCGACAGCCAGATGACGCGCCACAGCTCCGGGTCGCCGCTGAACAGCAGGCCGAAAGCTTGCCGCGTCGGCTCCAGGAGATCCAATGAACGCAGCCTACTGCGGCGGATGCCCGTAGTCGGGGTGGAACAGCTGTGCCCCCTTGAAGCGGTAGTCGCCGATCGCCTTCTGTCCCGTGGGCGAGGTCATCCACTTGATGAAGGTCATCGCGCCCTCGTAATTGATTTTCGGGTAGCGCTTGGGATTGACCGCGATGACGCCGTAGGGGTTGAGCAGCTTCTTGTCGCCCTCGACCGCGATCTCGAGCCCCGTCTTGGCGGCGTAGGTCGTGTAGGTGGCGCGATCGGACAGCGTGTAGGCCTGCTTCTCCCCTGCCACCGTCAGGGTCGCCCCCATGCCCTGGCCGACCGCGAGATAGTGCGCGCCTCCGGGCTTGACACCGATCGCCTTCCAGTACGCGAGCTCCTTCTTGTTGGTGCCCGAATCGTCGCCGCGCGAAACGAAGGTCGCGCCCGAGGCGTGGATTTTCTTCAGCGCAGCGAGCGGATCGTGCATGCCCTTGACCCCCGCCGGGTCGGAAGCCGGTCCCACGATCACGAAGTCGTTGTACATCACGTCGCGCCGGTCGACGCCGTAGCCCGCGGCGACAAATTTGTCCTCGGCCGCGCGCGCGTGCACCAGCACCACGTCGACGTCGCCGTTCTGCCCCAGTTTGAGCGCGGCGCCGGTGCCGACCGCGGTGTAGTGGATCTTGCAGCCGCAGTCGGCCTCGAACTTCGGCAGCAGGACCTGCAGCAGGCCGGAGTTGTCGGTGCTGGTGGTGGTCGCCATCTTGATGTCCTTGGCGAATGCGGACGCGGCGCAGAACGCGAGCGCGACGGCGGCAAGACGCACGGCGAGACCTGGCTTCATTTCCGACTCCTCCTATTCCCATATGCGGAGAAATACATCTAGATGCGCGTTATCATAGGGGCGGAACGAATCTGGCCAAATATGCAGCACTCTGCATAAAGATGCGCCTGGTGCCCGAGATCGGCTGGCGGCGCGCGGGGCAGGACGGGGTCCGGCTCGACCCGCGCCTGATTCCGCTGCTGCGCGAGATCGGCCGGCGCGCGACGCTGCGCGCGGCCGCCGCGCACCTGGGCATCTCGTATCGATCGGCCTGGGACATGCTCCTGGCGCAGACCGGTGCCGCGGGCGGGACCCTGGTGACGCTCGAGCAGGGCCGCGGCGCGCGGCTCACCCCGCTCGCCGAGCGCCTGCTTGCGGCGGACGAGGCGGCTCGCAGCCAGCTGTTGCGTCTGGAGCCGGGGCTGGCGGTCGTGCTCGCGGCGGGCGAGCGCGGCGCCAGGGGGCGCGCCTTGCGCGTCGCCGCCAGCCACGACCCTCTGCTCGCCGCCTTCGTCGACGAGCCCGCGACGCGCGCCGGGCTCGCGCTCGAGCTTCAGTTCAAGGGCAGCGCCGACAGCCTGGCGGAGTACGCCGCGGGACGCGCCGACCTGGCGGGTTTTCACGTCCCGCTGCGCGACCCCGCCGTCGCCGGCGAGGATCCTCTGCTGGCGCGGCTGAGCCCGCGGCGCGACCGCCTGATCCGCTTCGCCGAGCGGGAGCAGGGGCTGATGCTGGCGCCGGGCAATCCCAAGCGAATTCGCGCGCTCGCCGACCTTGCGCGCAAGGGGCTGCATTTCGTCAACCGCCAGCGCGGCTCCGGCACGCGGCTGCTGTTCGACCAGTTGCTGGCCCAGCAAGGCGTCGACGCGGCGGCCATCGGCGGCTATCGCGACGAGGAGTTCACTCATCTTGCGGTCGCGGTAAGCGTCGCAGCCGGACGCGCCGACGCCGGATTCGGCGTGCGCGCGGCCGCGGCGCGCTTCGGGCTCGACTTCCTGCCCCTGCAGCGCGAGCGCTACTGGTTCGCGGTCAGGGCGCGCAACGTGGGCGATGCTCCGCTCGAGCGCTTCCGCGCGGGGCTGGCGGGGCGCGCCTTCAAGCGCATCGCGCGCGGCTTCGTCGGCTACGACGTGAGCGGCGCCGGCGAAGTGTGCGCGATCAAGGCGCGAGGCGGGGCATGATCGGCAGGCTCGCGGCGGTCTTCGTCGCATTCTCTCTTTGGGGCGCCCCGGCCCACGCGCAGGACCGCCTGCTGGTGTTCGCCGCGGCGAGCCTGCGCAACGCGCTGGACGAGGCGGCGCTCGGCTTCCCCGGCCCGCGTCCCGCGATCTCCTATGCCGGCAGTTCCTCGCTCGCGAAGCAGATCGAGCGCGGCGCGCCAGCCTCCATATTCATTTCGGCCGACCGCGACTGGATGGACTATCTCGAGCAGCGCGGGTTGCTCGAGCCGGGAACGCGCCAGGACCTGCTCGGCAACCGGCTGGTGCTGGTCGCGCCGCGCGCCAGCGCGCTCAAGCTCGAGATCGCGCCCGGCATGCCGCTCGCGCGCGCGCTGGGCGGCGGGCGTCTCGCGCTGGGCGACCCCTACTACGTCCCGGCCGGCATGTACGCCAGGGCGGCGCTCGAATCGCTCGGCGTGTGGGAATCGGTGAAGACGCACGTCGCCGCGACCGAGAACGTCCGCATTGCCCTCGCGCTGGTGGCGCGCGGCGAGGCCCCGCTCGGCGTGGTGTACGAGACCGACGCGCGCGAGGAGCCCGGCGTGCGCGTGATCGGGCGCTTCGACGCCTCGCTGCACCCGCCGATCGTGTACCCGATGGCGCTGCTCAAGGGCGCGCCGCCCGCCGCGCGCGCCTTCGCCGCCTACCTGCGCGGCGCCAAGGCGCGCGCCATATTCAGAAGGCACGGCTTTAGCCCGTTAAACTGACGGCGTGCTCCTGTCACCCGCGGAAATCGAGGTCCTCGGCCTCAGCCTCAAGGTCGCCTTCTGGGGCGTGCTTTGCAGCCTCCCGGTCGCGCTCGGGCTGGCCTACCTGCTCGCGCGCGCGGAGTTCCCGGGCAAGGTCCTGCTCGACGGCGTGGTGAACCTGCCGCTGGTGCTGCCGCCGGTGGTGATCGGCTACCTGCTCCTGATCGCGCTCGGGCGCAACGGCCCGATCGGCGCCTGGCTGGCGGGGCATCTCGGAATCGTGTTCGCCTTCCGCTGGACCGGCGCCGCCCTCGCCGCCTCGGTGATGGGGCTGCCGCTCGCGGTGCGTGCGATGCGCCAGGCGATCGAGGCGGTCGACCGCAAGCTCGAGGCCGCCGCGTCCACGCTGGGCGCACCGCCGCTCGCGGTGTTCGCGTCGGTGACCCTGCCCCTGATCCTGCCCGGCGTGCTGAACGGCATGTTGCTCTCGTTCGCCCGCAGCCTGGGCGAGTTCGGCGCCACGATCACCTTCGTCTCCAACATCCCGGGCGAAACCCAGACCCTGCCGCTCGCGATCTACAGCCTGACCCAGGTGCCGGGCGGAGACGCGCAGGCGCTGCGCCTGTGCGTACTGTCGGTCGCGATTTCGCTCAGCGCGCTGGTGGTGTCGGAGGCGCTCCTGCGGCGCGCGCGGCGGCGCGCGCACGGAGCATGACGCTCGAGGTTTCCGTCGCCAGGCGCCTGGGCGCGTTCGCGCTCGATGCCGCTTTCGAAAGCGACGGCGGCGTCACTGCGTTGTTCGGCCGCTCGGGCTCGGGCAAGACGAGCGTGCTGAACGCGATCGCCGGCTTGCTGCGCCCCGAGCGCGGCCGCATCGCGCTCGACGGCGAGGCGCTGTTCGATGCCGCGGCGGGGGTGGACGTCGCAGTGCACCGGCGCCGCATCGGCTACGTGTTCCAGGAAGGCCGCCTGCTGCCGCACCTCACCGTGCGCCAGAACCTGCTCTATGGACGCCGTTTCGCGCGCGGCCCGGACGCGGTGCCGCTGGCGAAGGTGGCCGAGCTGCTCGGGCTGGCGGCACTGCTCGCGCGCCGCCCGCACGACCTTTCGGGCGGCGAGAAGCAGCGCGTCGCGATCGGCCGCGCGCTGCTCGCCGACCCGCGCCTGCTGCTGATGGACGAACCCCTCGCCGCGCTCGATGCGCCGCGCAAGAGCGAGATTCTCTACTACATCGAACGGCTGCGCGACGAAGTGCGCGTGCCGATCGTCTACGTCAGCCATTCGCTGGACGAAGTGGTGCGTATCGCCGACACGATCGTAGTCATGTCCGAGGGCCGCGCGCTCGACTCCGGGCCGGTGAACGAGACCATGGCCCGCATGGAGCTGCGCCCTTACCTCGGCCGCTTCGAGGGCGGCGCGGTGATCGAGGCGCGCGTCGGCGAGCAGGACCTCGAGATGGGCCTGGCGCGCCTCGACTTCCCGGGTGGCGCGCTCTACGCGCCGGACGTCGACGCGCTGGTCGGCGAGCGCGTGCGGGTGCGCGTTCGCGCGCGCGACGTGTCGCTCGCCACGGTGCGGCCCGAGGCGATAAGCATGCTGAACGTGCTTCCCGGAACTGTTTCCGCGCTCGGCCAGGGCGCGGGCGCGAGCATCGACGTGCAGATCGACGTCGCCGGCACGATCCTGCTCGCGCGCATCACGCGCAAGTCGGTCGCGGAGCTCGGGCTTGCGCCGGGACGCTCCGTGTACGCGCTGGTCAAGGCGGTGGCGATCGACCGCCACAGCGTCGGCTGGGCGTGACACCGCCTGCGCTAGACTGCATCATTCTCAAAGGAGGAGCGCCATGCCCGGATACGTCGTCGCCGAAGTCGAAGTCACCGACCCCGCGGCCTACGAGGATTACCGCAAGCTGGTGCCCGCGACGGTGCAGAAGTACGGCGGCAAGTTCCTGACCCGCGGCGGAAAGACCGAAACCAAGGAAGGCGGCTGGGCGCCGCCGCGCTTCGTCATCCTCGAGTTCCCGAGCCTGGAGCAGGCGCGCAAGTGGTACGAATCGCCCGAATACGCGCCCGCGCTGGCGATCCGCAAGAAGGCGTCGAGCTCGAAGCTGATCCTGGCCGAAGGCCTGTAGCAAATGAAAAGGGCGCCCTCGGGCGCCCTTCTCGCTCCGCCTGCCCGGGCCCTCAGTGCTGGGCCTGCGTCGCGCCCGCCGCCGCGCCGGTCGACTTCGCCGCGACCTTGCCCGACTTGACGTCGTCGTACCAGAGCTGGTGGTGCTCCTTGGCCCACTCCTCGTCGACATAGCCGGAGCGCATCGACTGGTAGGCACCCTCCATCCCGATGGTGCCGAGGTAGATGTGGGCGAACGACAGCGCGACGAAGATGACCGCGCCGATGACGTGGATCACGTTCGACTGCTGCATCGTCTCGCGCAGCTGGTCGAAGTTCGGGAACAGCATGATCAGCCCGGTGACGCTCATCACCAGCCCGAGCAGCACGACGCCGATCCAGAACCAGCCCTTCTCGCCGAAGTTGAATCGCCCGGAAGGAACCTCGGTTCCGCTCAGAAAGCCGCCGCCCTTGGCGATCCACTGCGCATCGCTCGAGTGCCAGAAGTTGTCCTTCACGAACAGGACGATCGTCAGCAACAGGCTGAGGATGAAGTATGGGCCGACGAAGTTGTGCAGGTTCTTGGCCAGAATCCCGAGCCAGGCGAACAGCTGGTAGCCGATGACCGGCAGCAGCACGAACTTGCCGAACAGGATGGTGAGCCCCGACAAGGCGAGGATCACGAAGCTGATCGCGGTGCTCCAGTGCGCGATCCTCTCCAGGCTATTGAAGCGCTCGACCAGGCGGCCGGTGCGCGCGTGCTTGAGCTTCATCGAGCCCTTCACCGCGTAGTAGACCATGATCGCCGCCGCGGCGAGGATCAGCAGCCAGCCGCCGTAGAAGATCAGCGGGCCATTGTGGAAGTTGCGCCACGCCTCGCCCGCCGTGGCGAACGAGCTCTGGCCGGGAAAGCGCAGCGGCCCCTGGATCAGCACCCCCATCTCGCGTCCCGGCAGGCTGCTGTAGTTCTTGCCGCCCGACTTGACGTCGCGCCATACCGGCGCGTTGTTGCCCGGCTGCTCGGCGCTGCGCTCGGTCTGCGCCTGGGCGCCCGCCTGCTGCGCCTGCGCCGGTCCCGGCACGGCGAGCGAAAATACCAGCAGCGCGCCCAACAGCTTGCTTAGCTTGCTCATTTCATCCTCCTCGCCGCGGGCCGGGCGCTAGTCGCCGATGCGCACGTACTCGTTCTGGTTCTTGTTGCGGGTCTTGATCTCGTCGGTCCAGCTCTTCTCGTCGCCCTTGCTCCACTTGTTGGCGTCCGTATAGGCGAGCGGCGCGTTGTCCCAGGGCTGCGTGTCGGGCTTGCCCTGGTACTTGCCCTGCTTGAAGGACGAGGCCTGCGGCTTTTCGCCGCAGCCGGCGAGCGCCACGAGCCCGAGCGCGGCGACGATCGCTACTACCGCGCGCGCGCTCACGACTTGCTCCCGGACGCGCCCTGACCGCCGCCTTTGCCCGGGCCGTAGGCAGTGCCCCAGCCCCAGACTTCCGCGCCCTTGCCGCGCACCGTGACGCGATGGCGGTAGATATCGGCAATCGTGTCGCCGTCGCCGCCGAGCAGCGCCTTGGTCGAGCACATCTCGGCGCAGGCCGGAAGCTTGCCTTCCGAGAGCCGGTTCCTGCCGTACTTCTTGAACTCTGCCTCGCTGCGGTCGGGCTCGGGCCCGCCGGCGCAGAAGGTGCACTTGTCCATCTTGCCGCGCAGGCCGAAGGCGCCCGCCTGCGGGAACTGCGGCGCGCCGAAGGGACAGGCGTAGAAGCAGTAGCCGCAGCCGATGCACAGGTCCTTGTCGTGCAGTACCACGCCGTCGGAGGTCTTGTAGAAGCAGTCGACCGGGCACACCGCCATGCACGGCGCGTCCGAGCAGTGCATGCAGGCGACCGACACCGACTTCTCCGCCCCCATCACGCCGTCGTTGACCGTGACGACGCGGCGACGGTTGACCCCCCATGGCACCTCGTTCTCGTTCTTGCATGCCGTGACGCAGCCGTTGCACTCGATGCAGCGCTCCGCGTCGCACAGGAATTTCATTCTGGCCATGGCGTTCTCCTTATGCCTTCGCGACCTGGCAAAGCGTCGCCTTGGTTTCCTGCATGTCGGTGACGATGTCGTAGCCGTAGGTCCAGGCCGTGTTCACCGCCTCGCCGCGCACGATCGGGTGCGCGCCCTCCGGGTAGTGGGGCAGCATGTCCTTGCCCTCCCACCAGCCGGAGAAGTGGAACGGCACGAATACGTGGCTCGCGGCCACGCGCTCGGTCACCAGCGCCTTGACCTTGATCTTGGCGCCGCTCGGCGTGTGGAGCCAGACGTACTCGCCGTCGCGGATGCCGCGGTCGGCGGCCGCCTTCGGATTGATCTCGACGAAGTTGTCCTGCTGCAGCTCGGCGAGCCACGGGTTGGAGCGCGTCTCCTCGCCCCCGCCCTCGTACTCGACCAGCCTGCCGCTGGTCAGGATCAGCGGGAACTTCTCGTAGTCCTTGTCCGCGACCGACTTGTCCTGGATGGTCTTGAACAGCGCCGGCAGCCGGTAGAGCGTCTTCTTGTCCGGGTACGTCGGCCATTTCGCGACCAGCGCCGGGCTCGGGCTGAACAGCGGCTCGCGGTGCAGCGGCACGGCGTCGGGGAAGTTCCACACCACCGCGCGCGCCTTGGCGTTGCCGAAAGGCACGCAGCCGTGCTTGAGCGCGACGCGCTGAATGCCGCCCGAGAGGTCGGTTTTCCAGTTCTTTCCCTCGGCCTCGGCCTTCTCGGCGTCGCTCAGGTCGTCCCACCAGCCGAGCTTCTTCAGCATGTCGGCGGTGAACTCTGGGTAGCCGGTGGTGATTTCGCTGCCCACCGAGTGCGAGCCGTCCTCGGCGAGCAGGTTGACGCCTTCGTGCACCACGCCGAAACGGGCGCGGAAGGTGCCGCCGCCGTCCATCACGGCCTTGGAGGTGTCGTACAGGTTGGGCGTGCCCGGGTGCTTGACCGCAGCGGTGCCCCAGCACGGCCACGGCAACCCGAAGTAGTCTCCCGTCAGGTCGTAGCCCGTCTCCTTGTCCTTGCCGCCGCGCGCGCGCAGCGTCTTGACGTCGAACACGTGCATGTTGCGCATGTGCGCCTTGAGGCGATCGGGCGACTGGCCGGTGTAGCCGATGGTCCAGGTGCCGCTATTGACCTCGAGCAGCGTGGCCTCCATCTCGGGCTCGTCCATCCCGCCCTTGCCCTTGACCAGCTTGATGTTCTGCTTGCCGTCCTTCTTGCCCACGAACTGGTCGGCGAAGCCGAGCTTCTGCGCCAGCTGGTACATGATCATGTGGTCGGTGCGGCACTCGAACACCGGATCGACCACCTTCTCGCGCCACTGCAGCGAGCGGTTGGAAGCGGTGACGCTGCCGTAGGTCTCGAACTGCGTCGCGGCCGGCAGAAGGTAGGCGCCGTCCTGGCGCACCATCGCGAACATCGACGCGCTGGCCGAGGGATACGGATCGATCACGACCATCATGTCGAGCTTCTTCATCGCTTCGAGCTGGTCCGGACCGCGGGTCTGCGAGTTCGGCGCGTGGCCCCAGAAAATCACCGCGCGCACGTTCGTGTCCTGGTCGATGTTCTCCGGCTTCTCGATCACCGCGTCCGCCCAGCGCGAGACGGTGAAGCCGAACTTGCCCATCATGGCCTCGGACTTGAAGCGCTTCTTGAGCCAGTCGAGGTCGACGTTCCACACCCGCGCCCAGTGCTTCCAGGACCCGGGCGCGAGGCCGTAGTAGCCCGGCAGCGACTGCGCGTTGGGCCCGATGTCGGTCGCGCCCTGCACGTTGTCGTGGCCGCGGTAGATGTTCGCCCCGCCGCCGGTGACGCCGGCGTTGCCGAGCGCGAGCATCAGCACCGCGCTCGCGCGGGTCACGTTGTTGCCGTTGGTGTGCTGCGTCTGCCCCATGGCCCAGATGATGAATCCCGGCCGGTTGTCCGAGAGCAACTTGGCCACTTCGTACATGTCTTTCTCGGACACGCCGGTGGCCTCTTCCACCGCCTGCGGCGTGTACTTGGCCATGACCTCGGCCTTGACCTGGTCCATGCCGTAGACACGGTCGTGGATGTACTTCTTGTCCTCCCAGCCGTTCTTGAAGATGTGGTACAGCAGGCCGAACTGGAACGCGACGTCGGAGCCCGAGCGGATGCGCACGTATTTGTCGGCGTGCGCCGCGGTGCGCGTGTAGCGCGGATCGGCGACGATCAGCTTGGCGCCGTTCTCCTTCGCGTGCAGGGTGTGCAGCATCGACACCGGGTGCGCCTCGGCGGCGTTCGAGCCGAGGAAGAGCAGGCACTTCGAGTTCTGCTCGTCGTTGTACGAGTTGGTCATCGCGCCGTAGCCCCAGGTGTTGGCGATGCCGGCGACCGTGGTCGAGTGGCAGATGCGGGCCTGGTGGTCGACGTTGTTCGAGCCCCACATCGCGAGCCACTTGCGCAGCAGGTAGGACTGCTCGTTGTTGTGCTTCGACGAGCCGAGGATGAACAGCGCGTCGGGACCGCTTTCCTGCCGAATCTTGAGCAGCTTGGCGGAGATCTCCTCGTAGGCCTGGTCCCAGGAAATCTTCTTCCACTTGCCGCCTTCGAGCTTCACCGGGTACTTCAGGCGGTGCGAGTCCGCGGTCATGGTGTGGTGGCGCACCGAGGCGCCCTTGGCGCAGTGCGCGCCGAGGTTGAGCGGCGAGTCGAACACCGATTCCTGCCGCACCCACACGCCGTTCTGCACCACGGCGTCGATTGCGCAGCCGACCGAGCAATGGGTGCAGACCGTGCGCTTGATCTCGATCCCGCCGCTCTCGCCCGGCTCCATGGCGGCCTCGGCCCTGCCGATCATGTTGAACGGCAGCTGGGTGGCGACCGCGCCTGCGCCGAGCGACACGCCCGAGCGCTTGAGGAACGCGCGCCGGTCGATGGTCTTCGCCAGCGTGCCCGTCAGTCCGCGCGCCAGGCGCGCCTGCGGAACCGCGTTGGTGCCGGATTTTCTGGTCAGCAGCATGGCGACCTCCTCAGACCTTGGTGGTGCGGTAGTAGTTGTTTACGTGCTCGGTGACCTGGTAGCCGCGGGACGCGGTCTTGCCCGTCTCCGGCGCGGCGGCCGGGGAGCTCGGCGCGGTCTTGGCGACGATCGCCGCCGCGGTGGCCGCGCCGCCGGCGCCGACCGAGAGAAGGAAATTGCGGCGTGAAAGACGTGGGCTAGGTTTGCTCATGGTCCCCTCCATCATGTTGTTATGCCGTCCGCGGCGAGACGACCGCGGGCGCGCTACCGATCTGCAGTGTATTGCACATTCTTACATGCGAAAGGCCGCATATTCAACCTCGAGAAATTGCTCTGTGAAACGCGCGACGGATCGATAAAACGCAGCTTGCTCGCACTTGACTACCGCATCGCACAACGGTTTCGCCGTGGGCCAGACGAACCGGTCGAAGAGTGCCTTCTGGTCCTCCAATGACGCGTGCTGCTCCGCAATAAGAAAGCGCATAAGCTCGAACAGCGCGGCGATGTGATCCTCCGGTTCGTGCACCGAGGCGCGGCGCGAAATCCCGCGCCGCGCGAGAAAGTCGCGCAAGCCGACCAGCGGCGCGTCGGCGGTGCTGGTCGCGATGTAGGCACCGGCATAAGGCGTCACCTGCGCCTTGCCGGCGCCGACGAACAGCGATTGATATTCCTCTTCGACCGCCGCCACGTCGGCCGCCGCGGCGGCCAGCGTCAGGTCGCGCCAGGCGAGCGCGAACCCCGCCCCTTCGGCCGCCCCGTCCTCGGCGACGATCTCGTCCGCGCCCGCGAGCGCCGCGAGCAGCGCGGCATCCGGCGCGTCGTAGAACAGACTTGAGAGCACGGCGTAGAAGTTGGCGCGCGCCGCTTCCTCGGGCGGCGGCGTGGGCGCGAACTGCAGCGGCACGGCGTCGCCGCTCATTTGCGCCCCGGGTAGTCGAACACCGTGGGCTCGTCCTTCGATTCCATCATGTCGACCACGCGGCAGTCGGCGCACATCTGAAGGCGTCTGATTGCGCCGCCGCCGGCGAACATCGAGTGCGTGGTCAGCTTGCCGAGCATGTTGTCCATCATCTGGCGCGTGCTGAACGGCTTGCCGCAGCGCACGCAGTTGAACGGCTCGGCTTCGTTCAGCGTGACCGGCTGCTTCGCCTCGGCCGTCAGCAGCAGGCGCGGCACGAGCGTGATCGCGTCCTCGGGGCAGGTATCGGCGCAAAGCCCGCACTGAACACAATTGCGCTCGATGAAGCGCAGCGCCGGCGTTTCCGGCGCATCGAGCAGCGCGGATTCCGGACAGGCGCCGAGGCAGGCCTTGCACAGGGTGCAGGTCTGCTTGTCGATCGCGAGCGCGCCGAACGGCGCGCCCTTCGCCAGCGCGATCTGCTCCTGCGGCGCTGGCGCGTGCCGGGCGAGGTGATCGAGCTCGAAGTCGAGCGCGCCGCGCTTTTCGCCCGCGAGGTTGAAAGTCGCCGGCGCCGGGACGCTCTTGGCCGGCTCCATCGCCCACAGCACGCGCTCCAGGCTCTGCGGGTCGTCGGCGCGAATCAGCTCGAAGTGCCTGCCGCCGTAGCCGAGCGCGTTCAGGATCGTCTCGGCGTGACCCATCTGCTCGGCGAGCGCGGCGGTGTAGGCCTCGGCTTCGCGCCCGGTGGACACGACCGCGACCTGGCTCGCGCCGTAGCAGACCGCACCGAGCAGCAAGTCGATGCCGATCGAGGCGATGTGGAAGGTCTCGACCGGGATCGCACGCGCGGGCAACCCCTTGCCGCCGCGCGCCGCGCGGCGCCCGGCGCCCTGCACCAGCGCGCGGCCGTCCTCCATGTCGTGGAACAGCAGGCAGGCGTCCGCGCCGCCCGCCTCGCGATAGGTGCCGAGCAGCGTTTTCAGGCGCCGCCCCATGTCGGGCACGCGCGGGTAGGCGTAGCCCATCGCGCCCGAAGGGCATACGGTCGCGCAGCCGCCGCAGCCCGCGCACAGGTGCGATTCGACCTTGACGTGGTCGCCGTCGGCGCTGATCGCGCCGGTCGAGCACACGTCGATGCAGCGGTTGCATCCGGTGCGCCCCGAGCGGCTGTGGGCGCAGATGCGCTCCTTGTAGACGAAGAATTTCGGTTTCTCGAACTCGCCCACCATCTGCGCGAGCTGCGCCGCCGCGAGCGACTGCTCGAGCGGGTCGGCGCCGGGCGCGGCGTAGCCCTGCGGCAGCTCGTGCCTGCGCACCAGCGGCTCGGCGCACAGGTCGAGCACCATGTCGAAGCGCTCCTTGCGCAGCCGGTCCTCGCGCGCGAAATCGACCGCGCCGATCGCGCCGCAGGCCTTGACGCAGGCGCGGTGCGACTTGCACTTGCCGAGATCCACCTGGTAGGTGAAGTCGATCGCGTTCTCGGGGCACGCCTCGACGCAGGCGTTGCAGCGCGTGCACAGCTCGAGGTCGATCGGGTTGTCCTGGGTCCATTCGACCTCGAACGCGCCGAGCCAGCCCGCGACCCGCACCGGCTTGCCCGACCAGACCGGGTAGCGGCGCTCGAGCGGCAGCTCGCCGCCTTCCGCGCGCGTGACGAGCACGCTCACGTCCAGATGCGCCGAGAGGCGCTGCGCCCAGTCGAGCGCCGCGGCGGACGGGCCGATCACCAGCAGCTGGCCGCCGGACTCGTACTCGACCGCGGGCACCGGCTCCGGCTCGGGCAGCGCGGCGGCGGCGAGCAGCGCCGCGATCTTGGGCGTCGCACGGCGGCCCTCCGCCGACCAGCCCGCGGCCTCGCGCACGTTGACGAAGCGCAGCTCGGCCTTCGATTCGGACGCCTGCGCCAGCTCGCCGAACAGCGCCGCCTCCTGCGTGCACGCGACCACCACCTGCGGCTCGCCCAGCGCGTCCTGGAAGGCGGCAGCCTGCTTGCGGCACAGCTCGCCGTGCACGGTGAGCGGCGCTCCCAGCTTGAGCGCCGCCGCGAGCGCCTTGGCGTCGAGCGGTATGGTGCCGTTGCAGTTGCAGAGCTTAAGTGTCTTGCCTTCGATCGGCATCTTGCGCGTCTTCTGCGTCGTCTTGCTTGGGTTGCGCTTCGGCTTGTTCCAGTTTCGGTTCCTCGGCCGCTTCCCGCTCGGGCTCGGGCTCGGGCTCGGGGCGGCGCAGCGTGCGCCGCAGGTGCTCGAGCCTGGCGACCATTTCCTGCGGCAGGTCCTCGAGCAGCGAGTAGTCCTCGGAGAACACGTCCAGCCCGTCGGCGGCGTTCAGGCGCGGATCACCGAACAGCTTCTTCAGCGCGAGCCGGCGCAGGCCGTCATCCACGCGCCGGTCCATGAATGCGCTGAAGTCCGAGTCCGGACCCATCTGATCCAGCGGCGGCAGCTCGGGCGGCGGCGCCTCGGGAGCCTGCGGCGCCGGTTTCGGCGCCTCGGCCGCGCGCGCCGACTCGCGCTTCAGCCGCGACCAGCGCGCGAGCGGATTTTCCTTGTCCTGCGCCATCAGCTTTTCGCGCGGTCCGCCGGGTCCATGAACGATTGCGGCCGGCGGCGCTTCTTCTTCGGCTCGGGGCGATAGTTGTCGCGCACGAACGCCGCCACCCACTGCGCCAACTCGGGCGCCATCGGCACCGACCCTACCTCCTCGCCGCTGTCCATCCAGCCGCTCGCTTCGTTGTGGCTCGCGCTGACGAATTTCGGCACCGCCTGGCTGCCCTCCATGCGCCACATGACGAAGACGCGCGGCACGGCGGTGGAGATGTTCATGTAGTAGCCCTCGCCCTCGTCGCGATAGAGTTGCAGCTTGAGGCCGGGGTGCAGCCATTGCGCGGCGTCCGCATGGTCGACCACGAGGCCCGGCTCGGCCGCGCCGTCGTACGGCGCCAGCACCGCTGCGACCTCCCAAAGCTCCGATTGCCAGGGATTGTCCAGCCTGCGACGCTGCATCACCACTGCGACGCTCAACTCGGGCCGTTGCATGAATGGACTATAACGCACGCCGGCTCTGTTAAGATTTTTCCTTCGCCACGGTCGTCAAAGACACCATGCAGGAAAAGGTTATCCCGATCCGCGCAGCCGGATCCGAGCGTCGCCCCGCCCCGCCCTACGACGGCGCGCCGCTGGCCGACGCGCTCGGGCGCGGGATGCGCGACCTGCGCATCTCGGTCACCGACCGCTGCAATTTCCGCTGCGTGTACTGCATGCCGCGCGAAGTGTTCGATTCGGAGCACAAGTTCCTGCCGCACGGCGCGATCCTGACGTTCGAGGAGATCGCGCGCCTGGCGCGCGTGTTCGTCGGCATGGGAGTGAAGAAGATCCGGCTTACCGGCGGCGAGCCGCTGGTGCGGCGCGACCTGCACCGGCTGATCGCGATGCTGGCCGAGCTGGAGGTCGATCTCACGCTCACCACCAACGGCTCGCTGCTCGCGAAGCAGGCGCGGCGGCTGAAGGACGCCGGGCTGGGGCGCATCACCGTCAGCCTCGACTCGCTCGACGACGCGGTGTTCAAGGCCATGAACGACGCCGACTTCCCGGTGGCGAAGGTGCTGGAGGGCATAGACGCCGCGGCCGCGGCGGGCCTGGGGCCGATCAAGATCAACGTGGTGGTCAAGCGCGGCGTCAACGACGGCGAAATCGTGCCGCTCGCGCGCCGCTTCCGCGGCTCCGGCCACATCGTGCGCTTCATCGAGTTCATGGACGTCGGCAGCACCAACGGCTGGCGCATGGACGACGTGCTGCCCTCGGCCGAGGTCGTGCGCCGCATCGGCGAGCACTACCCGCTCGAGCCGGCGCAGGCGAACCACCCGGGAGAGGTCGCCGAGCGCTGGCGCTATCGCGACGGCGCGGGCGAGATCGGGGTCATCTCGTCGGTGACGCAGGCGTTCTGCCGCGACTGCAACCGCATGCGGCTGTCGACCGAGGGCGCGCTCTACACCTGCCTGTTCGCGCAGTCGGGCCACGACCTGAAGGCGCTGCTGCGCGCCGGCGCGGGCGACGACGAGCTGCGCAACGAGATCGCCGCGGTCTGGCGCGCGCGCGCCGACCGCTACTCGGAAATCCGCACCGCCGAGACGGCGAATCTGCCCAAAGTCGAGATGTCCTACATCGGCGGTTGAACTCACGTGGTCAAGCTCACCCACGCGGCCCGGCCCGCGACCTTCGAGGTCGAAGCCTACAACGAGCGCGGCGAGATGGTGCCGACCTCGATCGCGGGCGAGCACCCGCTCACGCTCTACCTCGACAAACGCGAGATCGTGACCCTGATGACGCTCGGCCACGCGCCCGAGGCGCTCGCGCTCGGCTACCTGCGCAACCAGCGCCTGGTCGGCTCGATCGAAGAGGTCGAGGCGGTGCAGGTCGACTGGGAAACCGACTCGGTCGCGGTGACGACACATCGGAAGAAGAAGATCGACAACAAGATGAAGAAGCGCACGGTCACCACCGGCTGCGGCCAGGGCACCGTGTTCGGCGACCTGATGGAGGAGATCGACTCGATCCGCCTGCGAGACGACGTGACGCTCGCGGACGCGCAGCTGTTCGACCTGATCGAGCAGGTGCGCAGGCACGAGACCATCTACAAGCAGTCCGGCGCGGTGCACGGCTGCGCGCTCGCACGCGCCGCCGGGCCCGCCGCGGCCGAAATCATGATGTTCGTCGAGGACGTCGGGCGCCACAACGCGGTCGACGCGATCGCCGGGTTCATGTGGCTGCAAGGGATCGACGGCTCGGACAAGATCTTCTACACCACCGGTCGGCTCACCAGCGAGATGGTGATCAAGTGCGCGCAGATGCGCATCCCCTTCCTCGTCTCGCGCTCGGGCCTGACCCACATGGGCCACCAGGTCGCGCACAAGGTCGGGCTCACCATGCTCGGGCGCGCCAGCGGCCGGCACTATCTCCTTTTCAGCGGCGCGAAGCGCCTGCGCCGCACCCTCCCGCAACCCACGGAGCTCGCATGAAACGACGCACTTTTCTGCATGCCGGCGCCGCAGCCTCGCTGCTCGGCACCCTCCCCCGCTTCGCCCGCGCCGCGGGCTTCGACCCGCGCCCCGGCCCCTGGCGCTACTTCGACGTCACGACCCGGGTCGACGTGCTCAAGCCCGCCGGCAGCACGCGCGTCTGGGTGCCGCTGCCGTCGCTCAACAGCGACTTCCAGCGCGTGATCGGCAACTCCTGGTCGGGCGACGCGCCCGGGGTCAAGGCCGCGAGCGATCCGAAATACGGGGCGCAGATGGTCTACGCCGAGTGGCCCGCCGGGAAGAGCCAGCCGCAGTTCGCCGTCACCAGCCGGGTGGCGACGCGCAATCGCGCGGTCGATTTCGCCAAGCCCGACCCCGCGATCCGGCTGCGCCCGGCGGACGCGCGCCTCAACACCGCCCCGACCGCGCTGATACCGACCGACGGCATCGTGCGCAAGACCGCGCTCGGGATCGTCCACGGCGAAAAGACAGACCTCGGCAAGGCGCGCGCGATCTACGAGTGGATCGTCGACAACACCTTCCGCGACCCGAAAGTGCGCGGCTGCGGCACCGGCGACATCAAGTTCATGCTCGAGTCGGGCGACCTGGGCGGCAAGTGCGCCGACTTGAACGCACTCTACGTCGGCCTCGCGCGCGCCGCGGGGCTCGCCGCGCGCGACGTCTACGGCGTGCGGGTGGCGAAAAGCGCCTTCGGCTACAAGAGCCTGGGCGCGGGCAGCCCCGACATCACCAAGGCGCAGCACTGCCGCGCCGACGTCTTCCTCGCCGGCTACGGCTGGGTGCCGGTCGATCCGGCCGACGTGCGCAAGGTCGCGCTCGAGGAGCCGCCGGGCAAGCTCGCGCTCGACGACCCCAAGGTCGCCGCCGCGCGCAAGACGCTGTTCGGCCACTGGGAGATGAACTGGATGGCGTACAACACGGCGCACGACGTGCGCCTGCCCGGCTCGAGCGGCCCGGCCATCCCTTTCTTCATGTACCCGCAGGCCGAGACCGCGAACGGCCGCCTCGACCCGCTCGACCCGGCGGACTTCCGCTACACCATCACCGCGCGCGAGTTCGCGGCCTGAGCGGCGAGCTCGCCGCGCGAGGGGAAGAAGAGCGAGGTCGCGAGCATGCCGCCGGCGAGCGCGGCGAGGACGTAGAACACGTACCTGAAGCCGCCGCTGGTGGCGTGCAGGCCGGCGACCAGCGGCACCCCCAATGCGGCCACGCCGAGGGAGACGACGTAGCGCACCGCGAGCACGCGCGCGCGGTACTCGTCCGCGACGTAGCGCCCGACGATCGCGTCGTTGAGCGGGATCTGGCCGAACACCGCGAGCATCATCAGCAGCGCCGCGACCAGCATCGGCCAGCCGTCGAGGTTGGCGGCGAGGAACAGCAGCGGGATCTGCACCAGCGCGACCCCGATCATCAGCCGCTTGAGCTCGGTGCGGTCGATCAACGTTCCCATCAGCACCTGGGCGAAGGCCGCCATGGTGTACACCAGCGCCACCAGCGCGCCGATGCCGAAGTTGGTCTGCGTCAGCGCGTGCAGGCGCTCGTCGAACACCTTCGGCATCGACACCGTGGTCGAGTTGAAGATGATGCCGCCGCAGGCGGTGGCGATCAGCAGGATGGTGAAAATGCGCGTCATGGTGCGGCGGTCGACGTGCAGGCCGAGCGACTTCGCGGTGCGCGGCACGCGCCCGGGGTCGGGCACCAGCGCGATGAACGCGGCGCCCGCGGCGATCGCCGCCATCCCGGGCACGAAGAACGCCGCGCGCCAGCCGGCGAAGTCCATCAGCGCGCCGGCGATCAGCGCCGCCGCCGCCAGCCCCAGGTTGCCGAACAGGCCGTTCCAGCCGAGCGCCTTGCCCATCTTCGCCGGCGCCGAGACCAGCATCGCGATCCCCACCGGGTGGTAGATCGCGGCGAACATCCCGGTCAGCGTGAGCCCGGCGCCGATCTGCCACGGCGCGCGGGAGAAGCCGGTCAGGATCAGCGAGCCGCCGACGCCGAAGAAGAACACCGCCATCATCCTGTGCCGGCTCCAGTGGTCGGCGAGCCAGCCCGCAGGCAGCGCGAAGGCGCCGAAGGCGATGAAGCCGCCCAGCGCGAGCGGCAGCAGCTCGGAGTACGACTCGCCCCAGGCGCGCGCGAGCGCCACCACCACGGTCGGGAACACCAGCATCGACAGGTGGTCGATGAAATGGCCGAGATTGAGGAAAGGAACTAGATACTTGGGATTCTTCATGGCGCCAATCTAGCGCAGGCGCTTGCGTCCCGCACGCGACTTCAGGACAATTTCTGTCGTGAACCGGACATCCCCTTCCCGCAGCACGAACGCGCGCGACTACCAGGACGTGCCGCGGCCGCTGGCGGCAATGGCGCGCGACCTGCCGCCGGACTTCGAGATCGCCTGGCACGAGCACCCGCGCTTCCAGTTGCTGTACGCGGTGCGCGGCGTCATGACGGTGGAGACGCCGCACGGCACCTGGGTGGTGCCGCCGCAGCGCGCGGTGTGGCTGCCGCCGCGCACGCGCCACCGCCTGACCACCTCCGGCAGCGTGCAAATGCGCACGCTCTACGTGCGTCCCGACGCCGCCGCGCGCATGGCGCAGCAGTGCGAGGTGTTCGAAGTCTCCCCGCTGCTGCGCGAGCTGATCCTGCGCGCCACCGGGCTGCCGCTCGAGTACGACGAGAACGGCCCCGACGGCCGAGTCGTCGCGCTGCTGCTGGACGAGCTGTGCGCGCTGGCTCGGCTGCCGTACAACCTGCCGATGCCGCGCTCGCCCCTGCTGACGCGCATCTGCGGCGCGCTGCTCGAGGCGCCGGGCGAGGAGCTGCGGCTGGATGCGCTCGCGGCGCGCCACGGCACCACCACCCGCACGCTCGCGCGGCGCTTCCGCGCCGAGACCGCAATGAGCTTCTCCGAGTGGCGCCGCCGCGCGCGCCTGCTGCGCGCGCTGGCCTGGATCGCCGACGGCAAGCCGATCCTCGAGGTCGCGCTCGACCTCGGCTACGCCAGCCCGAGCGCCTTCAGCGCCATGTTCAAGCGCGAGTTCGGCGTTTCGCCGACCCGCCACCGGAGCGCGGCCTGACTCGGGTACGATAGACCGTCCAAGCCGGCCCGAGTGGAGAGATGAGCTTCGACTCCCTGTTCGACTACGACGGCACCGCGCAGGCCCCGACCAGCGACGAGCTGGTCTTCCTGCAGCAGGCAAACCCCGAGGACTGGGCGCGCCTGCTCGAGCACACCGAGGCGCGCCGCTTTTCCGCCGGCGACATCGTGGTGCGCCAGGGCGGCGCCGAGCAGGAGCTCTATATCGTGACGCGCGGCCGGCTCGAGGTCCTGGTCGGCAGCGAGCGCGACTGGAAGCGCGTCGCGCTCATCGAGCCGGGCTCGGTGTTCGGCGAGCAGTCGTTCGTCGACGGCAAGCCCCGCTCGGCGAGCGTGCGCGCGCTGAGCGAGGGCGAGATTCGCGCCCTCAGCCTGGATTCGTTCGAGGTGCTGGCGGCCAAGGACGCCACACTCACGCGCGCAGTGGTGTTCGACCTGGCGCGCATCCTTTCACTGCGGCTGCGCCAGACCACCGCCAGGGTGCAAAGCCTGCGGGGACTGGCGTGAGCAACGGCGCCGCGCGGCCGGTCTTCCCGAATTACCTGCAGCTGCCGACCTACCTGCCGCTCGCGGCCTGGGGCGCGCTGCGCGCGCTGGCCGTGGCCGCGGCGCTCGGCATCGCGGCGCTGCTGCTGACGCGGCCCGCGCTAGGCCTCTTCCTGCTGTGGAAAGTCGCGATTCCAGTCCTGCCGCTGGTCTTCCTGGTCGCACCAGGTCTTTGGCGCAACGTCTGTCCCCTCGCGGCGATGAACCAGCTGCCGCGCCTGGGCGGCTTCACGCGCGGGCTCACGCACACGCCGCTCATCAGGGAATACAGCTACGTCATCGGCATGCTGCTGCTGTTCGCGCTCGCGTCGGCGCGCAAATACCTGTTCAACCACGAGGCCGGCGCCGCCGCCGCGCTGATCCTGGGCGCGCTCGCGCTCGCGTTCGCGGGCGGGCTGGTGTTCAAGGGCAAGAGCGGCTGGTGCAGCAGCCTGTGCCCGCTTCTGCCTGTGCAGCGCCTCTACGGTCAGACGCCGTTCGTCACCATCGCCAATGCGCACTGCCGGCCCTGCGTAGGCTGCACCAAGAACTGCTACGACTTCAATCCGTCGGTCGCCTATCTCGCCGACCAGTACGACGCCGATCGCCATTACGTCGGCTACCGGCGCTTCTTCGCCGCCGTGTTTCCGGGCTTCGTGCTCGCCTTTTACGTGCTGCCGGCGCCGCCGCTGACCAGCCTCGGGCAGATGTACCTCGGCTTCGCCCTGTACATGGGTGCGAGCCTGGCGCTGTTCACCGTGCTCGACACCTTCCTCAAGAGCGCGCGCAACACGCTCGCGGTGCTGTTCGGCGCGGCCGCGTTGAACATCTACTACTGGTTCGCGGCGCTCGCGCTCGCCGAGGGATCCGCGCCGTGGGCGTGGGCGATCCGAACCGCGGTGCTGGCGATCACGCTGGGCTGGTTGGCGCGCAGCTTCGCGCTCGAGCGGCGCTTCTTGGCGCACGCCGTGGCGAGCGCCGGCGGACCGGCCGCGCGTCTGGGTGCCGGCGCGGCGGTTGCGATCGACCGCGCCGCCGCCAAGGACACGGTGGAGGTCACATTCGAGCCCGGCCAGCGGCGTGTCGCGGTGAGGCCGGGCGAGACCCTGCTCGCGGTGGCCGAGCAGAGCGGGCTCAAGATCGAGGCCGGCTGCCGCTTGGGTATCTGCGGCGCCGATCCGGTCGCCGTGCTCGCGGGCGCGCAATGCCTGTCGCCCTGCGAGGGCGACGAGAAGACGACGCTCGAGCGCCTCGGGTTGGCCGAGAACACGCGGCTCGCCTGCAGCGCGCGGGTCCGGGGCGCGGTGACGATCGGCCTGCAGCCCCGGAAGCGCGGCGCGGCCGCGACCGGCGCGGACGAGACGCCGCGCGGCGACCCGTCGGTCGCGCGCGTGGTAGTGCTCGGCAACGGCATCGCCGGGGTCACCGCCGCCGAACAGGTGCGCAAGCTCCATCCAAGCTGCGAGATCTCGATCGTCGGCAGAGAGAAATTCCCGCTCTACAACCGGATGGGAATCACGCGCCTGATCTACGGTCGCTCGGCGATGCACGGCCTGTACCTGCTGCCCGAGTCCTGGTACGAAGACCAGCGCATCGACGCCTGGCTCAACACCCGCGCCGAGCGCATCGACCTCGGCGCGCACAAGGTGCTGCTCGCCACCGGCGAGGAGCTCGCATACGACCGGCTCATCATCGCCACCGGCAGCTCGAGCCACGTGCCGCAGGTGGAGGGCTTCGGCACCGCGGGCTGCTTCGTGTTGCGCGAGGCCGAGGACGCGATGCGCATCCGCACCTTCGCCCAGGAACGCCACGCGCGCAGCGCCGTGGTGGCCGGCGGCGGGCTGCTCGGAATCGAAGCCGCCTACGCGCTGCGCAAGCTCGGGCTGCGCGTCAGCGTGCTGGAGCGCGGGCGCTGGCCCCTGAGGCGACAGGTGGACGAGCGCGGCGGCGAGATGCTGCGCGACTACCTGACCGGACTGGGTCTGGACGTGCTGGCCGAGACCGAGGCCGTGCGGCTTACCGCGCGCGACGGGGCGGTGGCCTCGGTCACCCTCAAGGACGGGCGCGAGCTGGCTTGCGACATGCTGCTGCTATGCGCGGGCATCCGGCCCAACACCGCGCTGGCCCAGGCGGCCGGCCTGAAGGTGAACCGCGGCATCGTGGTAGACGAGCACCTGCGCACCAGTTCGGCGGACGTATTCTGCGTCGGCGACGCGGCCGAGTTCCGCGGCGAGGTCTACGGCCTCTGGCCGGCGTCGGTCGAGCAGGGAAGCGTCGCCGCGGCAAACGCGGTCGGCCAGGAGCGCCGTTACGGCGGAACCGTGCCCGCCACCATGCTCAAGGTGGTCGGCGCGGATCTCGCCTCGGTCGGGCGCATCGAGCCGAAGGACGGCGACCAGGTGCTGGTGCGCGAAGAAACCGGGGCGAGGCGCTACGCCAAGCTGATCGTGACGCAGGGCCGCATCGCCGGCGCGATCATGATCGGTCTGCCGCTCGAGGCCGCGCTGGTGACGCGCGCGGTGAAGAGCGGCCAGGACGTCGGCCCGGCGCTCGATGCGCTGCGGCGCGGAGACTGGAGCGCGCTCGAGCGCGCCGCGGCCTAGCGCGGCCACGTAGAATCGTCCCATGCATGGGGTGACCGGAATCGTCCTCGCCGGCGGCCAGGGCCGGCGCATGGGCGGCGTGGACAAGGGGCTGCAGCCGCTGCGCGGCAGGCCGATGGTCGCCTGGGCGATCGAGCGCCTCGCGCCGCAGGTGGACGAGATCCTGCTCAACGCGAACCAGAACCCCGAGGCCTACGCCGCGCTCGGTTACCGCGTCGTGCCCGACTCGCTCGGCGGCTTCGCCGGTCCGCTGGCCGGATTGCACGCCGGGCTGCACGCGGCGGCGCACCCGCTCGCCGTCACCGTGCCGTGCGACTCGCCCTTTCTTCCGCTCGATCTCGTGCTGCGGTTGAAGGAGACACTTTCAAACAACCAGGTCGCCGTCGCGAAGACGGGCGACCAGCCGCATCCGGTGTTCGCGCTGGTGCGGCGGAGCGTGCTGCCGCACCTGGAGGCCTTCCTCGCCGGCGGCGGGCGCAAGATCGACGCCTGGTACGCGACGCTCGCGGCGGTCGAGGTATCCTTCGACGACCAGCCCGAGGCATTCCGCAACATCAACACCCTGCAAGAGCTGAAGAACGCATGAACAGCATCGCCGAGGTCGTGAGCTGCCTCGACGGCTACGACCCGAACGCGCTGCGCGTCGACAAGGCGCGCGAGGCGATCCGCGCCTGCCTGGCGCCGGTCGCGGGCGTCGAGCGCGTCGCCACGCGCAGCGCGCTGGGGCGCGTGCTCGACCAGGAGATCGTCCCCGCATTCGATGTTCCCGCGCACGACAACTCGGCCATGGACGGCTACGCGGTGCGCGCCGCGGACCTGGGCGCCGAGGGCGAGACTCGGCTGCAGGAGATCGGCGCCGCGCTCGCCGGCCGGCCGTTCAAGGGCAAGGTCGGGCGCGGCGAGTGCGTGCGCGTGATGACCGGCGCGGTGATGCCCGCGGCAACCGACACGGTGGTGATCCAGGAGGTGGCGCGCATCGAGGGCGACGCGATCGTGGTTCCGCCGGGGCAGAAGCGCGGCCAGAACACGCGCGCGGCGGGCGAGGACCTCAAGCGCGGCGTCGCGGTGCTCGGTCCGGGGCGCGCGCTGCGCCCCGCGGACCTGGGGCTGATCGCTTCGCTCGGCGTCGGCGAGGTGAGCGTGCGGCGGCGCCCGCGCGTCGCGTTCTTCTCCACCGGAGACGAGCTGGCCTCGATCGGCGCGCCGCTCGCGCAAGGGCAGGTCTACGACTCCAACCGCTACACGCTCTACGGCATGCTGGCGCGGCTCGGGGTCGAGCTGATCGACATGGGAGTGGTGCGCGACGACCCCGCGCTGCTCGAGGCCGCGTTCGCGAGCGCCGCGGCGAACGCCGACGCGATCGTCACCTCGGGCGGCGTCTCGGTGGGCGAGGCCGACTACACCAAGCAAATGATGGCCAAGCTGGGCGAAGTGCTGTTCTGGAGGATCGCGATGCGCCCGGGGCGCCCGATGGCCTTCGGCCGCATCGGCGACGCGGCCCTGTTCGGCCTGCCGGGCAACCCGGTCGCGGTGATGGTCACCTTCTACCAGTTCGTGCGCGACGCGCTGCTCCACCTTGCCGGGCGAAGCGACGATTTCGCGATCCCGCTGCTGAAGGTGCTCGCCTCGCATCCCATCAGAAAAGTCGCCGGGAGGACCGAATACCAGCGCGGCGTGCTCCATCGCGACGGCGGCGAGTGGAAGGTCAGGACCACCGGCCAGCAGGGCTCGGGCGTGCTGCGCTCGATGTCGGAGGCGAACTGCTTCATCGTGCTCGAGCACGAGCGTGGCAGGGTCGAGGCCGGCGAGCTGGTGCAGGTGCAGCTGTTCGACGGCCTGGTCTGAGGTGGCCGCGACGCCGCTCTTTTTCTGGGGCGCGTTCGCGCTCAAGCTGAGCGCGACCGCGGTGGTGGTGATCGCCGCGTCCTACGTGGTCGAGCGCAGCGGCCCTTTTCTCGGCGCGCTGGTCGCGGCGCTGCCGACCGCGGCGGGCGCCGCCTACGTGATTCTCGCCCTCGAGCATCCGCCGGACTTCATCGCCGCGAGCGCGGTGGGCAGCGTCGCCTCCAACGCCGCGGTGGCGCTGTTCGCGCTCGCCTACGCGGCGCTCGCCCAGCGGCGCGGGCTCGGCGCGAGCCTCGGCGGCGCGCTCGCGGTCTGGGCGCTCGCCGTGGCCGCGATCCGCGCCGCGAGCTGGACCCTCGGCGGCGCGCTGCTGCTCAATCTCGCCGTGTACGCGCTGACGATCCCCGCCAGCCGGCGCTACCGCCGGCCGGCCGTCCTGGGCGGGCGCGCGCGGCACGGGCGCTACGACCTGCTCGCGCGCGCCGCGACGGTGGGGCTGGTGGTGACGCTGGTCACCGCCGCGAGCACGCGCATCGGTCCGACGCTGACCGGCGTGTTCGCGCTGCTGCCGGTGGCGATGGGAAGCTTCGTCGTCATCCTGCAGCCGCGCATCGGCGGGCCCGCGACCGCGAGCGTGCTCGCCAACGCCCAGGCGCCGCTGCTCGGCCTGGGGCTCGCCTTCACGGTGGTGCACCTCGCGGTGCCGCTCGGGGTGTGGTGGGCGCTCGCGCTCGGCCTCGCGACCTCGTTCGGCTGGAGCGCGCTGCTGCTGGCCGTGCGACGCGCGTTCAGGACGCCGCAATCCGGTTGATCTCCGCGGCCGGCTGTCAACCGGGCAGCGATCCAACCGGATCGGCGATAGGCGTTGCCGCGCCGAATCAGCGCTCCGCGTACGCGCCGTCGTACATGCGCTTGATGAGCTGGTAACACTCGCAGGAGGCTTCAGCGAGGCGCTTTCGATCAAGGATCGTGATCTTTCCGCGGCCGCAATCGATCAGCTTTCGTTTCTGCAGGTCACCCGCAGCACGGGTGACGCCGACCCGCCGCACCCCCAGCATGTCGGCCAGGAATTTTTGCATGAGGCGTATTTCCCCCGGCCCTGCACGGTCGGCCGTCATCAGCAGGTATCGCGCGAGACGCGCTTCCACCGAGTGAAACGCGCAGCACACGACAGTGCGCGAAATCTGCCCCACCAACGCATGCTTGAATCGATAGAGACTGTGCCGCAAGGTCTGGCTTTGCAGGAGCTCCTTGTGAAACAGGTCCGCTCGCATCCGCATGGCGGCCCCGGTTGCCTGGACCAGGGCGCGACGGAATGAAACATCGATCCCCAGCGCCAGCGGAACGCCGACCATGCCCTCACGGCCGACCAGCGCGACAGAAAGGGCATGGCGAGCCTCCACCGTCATCAGCAATGAAATGACGCAGTCGATCGGGAAGTAGACATACCGAATCGGCACCTCCGGCTCGTGAAGCACCTCGCCAAACTTCAACGTGACCGGCTCGAGGCCGGCGCGCAGGCGTTGAAACTCCGCGCGAGGCAGCGCAGCCAGCACGCTGTTGATAATCGCCTGATTGGCAGCTGCCCGGTCTTCGGCAGCCGCCCGGTTTGCCATCTCACGCAGCGCACGCCGCGCCGCGGGCAGCAGGATGACGTTGCTGCTCGCGTAGTCGACAATGGCGTCAATTTCGCCCGCCTGGATGGCGGCGCGTTCGGGACCGTCCTTATTCAGCCGCAGCAGCGCGTTTTGCAGCATCACGGTCGCCGGCCCTCACTCGTGCGGGGAGCGTCATTGTACTTTGCGCTCCAGACCGAGCGCCAGCAGCACTTTGACCTTGTCGCTGAGGTTGCCGACGACGTTCGCGCTCGGAAGCGGCGCCAGCTTTTTGAGGCTGGGTGTGACGAGTACGCCGTCCGCCATCGCGCGCCGCGGATGCTCGAGGATGTCGACGACTTCCAGCCTGTAGCCGTCCTTCAGGTACTGCTCGCAGATCGCGCCAAGATTGGCTATCGCCTGCACCGAATTGGGCGCGCCGCCTACGATATACAGACGCAAATCAACGATCGTCGCAGCCTCCGCGCCGCGGATCCTGCGCTTGGGCTGCCGCCGGCTCATTTTACGGCCCTGTTTCTGCTTCTTCTCGAGGATCCGTCTGCCGGGTCCGCTCTGCGCCTTCTGCGCAGCTCCTTTTCGCGATCGCTCGAGGAAGCATTGCGCACTTCATAGTCACTCGAGAGCAAGGTCAAATCGGCGCGTTGCCTCTGCAGGTTCATCTGCAGGGCTTTGATCTCGGCGCCGGTCTTGGCTTCGGCAAGCTGCAGCTCGCGCCGCTTGTGCTCGAATTCCGCGTGGTGGCGGACCTTTCTGGCGCTCACTTCGGCCTCCTTCTCCCAGCGCAGTGTGCCCATCAGCACCTCGCCCCCGGCGCTATAGACGTCGGTAAGCACCGGGCCGGACTTGCTCAAGACGAGCTCGCGCACCTGGTTGGAGTGCGATGTCCCGCGTGATTTGATGATAGTCAGGGCGCGATTGCGTTCGCCGCTCAGCACCAGGTAAGAGAGATGGATCCAAGTGTCCGCAACCGTCGAAATCTGCAGCTCGGTCGCTTCCGCCTCCGGATCGTTGCCCTCGCTCAGCGCGGTAATGAACAAGGTGATCCCCTGGTCCTTGGCCGTGTAGATGAGCCGGTTTGCCGCGGCGCGCGCGGCGCCGAGGCCGCCTGCCTTGGAGATTGCCGTGAGCGGGTCGATCACCATGCAACGCGGTTGGTGCTCGCGGATCAGCAATCCGAGCTTGATCACATGCTCTTCCGCGCCGATACCCTCGGTGCGGGTCGAATACATCCGCAACCGGCCGGACTTGACATGCTTGCCGAGCTGAATTCCGACCGAAGACAGATTGCGCTCTATTTGTTCGGCGCCTTCGTCGAAACTCACGTATAGCGTGCGTTCGCCGCGCTCGCAGGCTGCTTCGGCGAACTTGCCTGCCAAGGTGGTCTTGGAAGTGCCCGGCGCGCCGGTAACCAGCGTGCTGCTGCCGCGAAACACTCCGCCGCCCAGCATCGTGTCGAGATGCTTGAAGCCCACTGTAATCCGCTCGCCCGAAGCCTTGTGCCTGATCTCCACGGGGTCGGCGGCGCCCACCTCGATGCCCGACGGTCCGAAGTTGACCGGGAACTGCGCCGTCGCGTGGCCCGAGCCGCGATATTTTGTGATCTGGATGCTTTGCGTGGAGACGCGTTGCTCCTGGCGCCGCTCGAATTGCACCACGCAATCGGCCATGAACTGCAGGAAGCCGTAATGCAAAGCGTCGGAAGTGCGACTCTCGAGTTTGGCCGTGACGATGGCACTCAATGCGTTGTCCGCGAGCCAGTCGCGGATCGAGTAGATTTCCCGCATTTCCGCAACAGGATCCTGAAGCAGCGTAAGCAGCACGTCGATGCCGTCAAATACGATCCACTGCGCGCCGATCTCCTTCTTCTTCGCTGCAAGCATGACCAGCATGCCGCCCAGGTCGAAGTCGCCGGCCTTGACCAGCGTGGGAGATAAATGGGCATCGAAGAAGAAGAGCTTCTTCTCCGCTATGCTCGCCAGCCCCCAATCGAAGGCGGCGCTGTTGGCGAAAATCTGGCGCGGACTTTCCTCGAACGCGACAAAGATGCCGGGTGCTCGCTCCCGGCGCACGGAGTTGACGAGGCATTGCAGCGCGAAGACGGTCTTGCCGGCGCCCGGGCCGCCGATCAGCAGGCTCGTGCGGCCGCGCGGCAAGCCGCCGCGGCTCAGCCGGTCGAATCCTTCGATGCCCGTGGCGATCTTGGGCAGAAGCTCGGGTGTTGCACTTTTCTTCCTGTGCATGATCGCCCTTTGATGCCATCGGCAGCGATACAAGATGAAGGAGAAACCGGAGCGGCGCCCGAAGTATGGCCCCAAATTGCGCCGCGTGCGCGGAACGCGCTAGGCCGGCGGCGCGGCGCAGACCTGCTCGTAGGCGTGGCGCCGCTTCACGAGGCCGTTGTACTCGAAGATGTCGAGCGTCTTCTCGTAGGCCGCGCGCGTGATCTCGACGTGCGGCGTCCAGCAGCCGAGCTGCTGGTAGGCGCCGATGCACTCGGCGAGCACGGATTCGTCTATCTTCGGGAAGAACGGCTTCTCCGCTTTCGCGATCTCGGCCGCCGAGGTCTCGTTCATGTAGCGCCGCGTCTTCCTGTAGGCGCGCATGAACGCCTTCGCCATGTCGCTCGCGAGCCATTCGCGCGTCGCCGCGAGGCTGGAAAAGCCGCAGGGCCCGATCTGCGTTCCGACCTGGGCCACGATGCGCCCGACGCCGTCGGCCTGAAGCTGCTGCGGGAACGGGCCCTGCTGCTGCACGTAGCGCCCCTGCCCGGCGCGGAACGCCGCGTCGATGTCGGCCGCGCCGCCGGGGCAGATCGGCTTGATCTTGTCGAAATCGATCCCCGCCTTGTGGCAGGCGTACCTGAACATCGCGCGCGGCTGGCCGGCCTTGAACATCACCACCTCGGCGCCCTCGAGCTTGTTCCAGCCGAAGTCCGGGTCCGCCTCGCGACCGGTGAGGAAGAAGCCGTCCATCTCGTTGACCTGCGCGAAATGCAGCGCGGGCGGCGTCTCGCCCCTATCGAGCGGGCCGAAGCCCTGGCTCAGCGCCGACTGCGCCACGTGCGCCGAGCCGTCCTTCAGCGCCTCGATTGCCGACACGCCCGGCTTCGACACCGACCACTGCGGGTCGAGTCCCTCGGCCTTGAGGAAGCCGCCCGACATGGTCGAGATGAGCGGCGAGTAGAACGCCGAGAACAAGGTGAACTGGATGTTGATCTTTTCCAAGTCGCTGTCTCCTATGCGCAGGCCGTTGCGAATCCGGTTGCGACCATCCTAAGCGATTCTCCGCCCGGCTGCGATATGCTCGGGCCGTGGACTGGAAGCGATTTCTTCTGCGCGCGGCGCCCGCGCTCGGATTCGCGTTCGCCGCGACCGGCTGCGGGCACGCGCCTCTGGTCGTCAACGACGTCGGCCGGCTCTATCCGACGCGGGTCGGCGAAGTGGTCCAGGTGCGCGGCGTGGCCGATGTCCGGGCCGCGATTCAACGCGCCAGAGCGAGCGGGCGCAAGGTCGCGATCGCCGGCAAGAAGCACAGCCAGGGAGGGCACACCTCCTACGAGAACGCGGTCGTGCTCGACATGTCCGGCTTCGACAGGATCCTGCGGCTCGACAAGGTCAGCAAGATCGTCACTGTCCAGAGCGGCGCGACATGGGGGGACGTGCAGAATTTCGCCAACCGCTACGGCCTGGCGGTCGAGGTCCAGCAGTCGTCGAACATCTTCACGATCGGCGGAAGCCTGAGCGTCAACGCCCACGGGCGCGACCCAAATTTCGGCCCCATCGTCCAGACCGTGCGCGCGTTGCGGATCATGCTCGCCGACGGCAGCGTGGTCGAGGCGAGCCGGGCGAAGAACCCCGAGCTGTTCTCGCTCGCGGTCGGCGGTTTCGGCCTGTTCGGCGTGATCCTGGACGTCGACCTGTCGCTCACGGACAACGATGTCTACCAACGGAGCGTGGTCGAGATGGATTACGCCGACTATCCCGCGTTCTTCCGCAAGAATATTCTGGGCAACTCGAAGGTGGGGCTGCACTACGCCTGGCCTTCCATCGCGTCGGACGGATACCTGAAGTCGCTGCTGGTGGTCACCTACACGAGGACCGACCAGCGCCCGTGGGACGTATTCGAGCTCGAGAGCGAGCACTTCGTTCCGGTCACGCGCTTATTCCTCGCGCTTTCGCGCGAAAGCGAGTGGGGCAAGGACCTGCGCTGGTGGCTGCAGCGCAAGATCGTCGCCCGGCCCGGCTCGAGCAAAATCGTTTGCCGCAACAACGCCATGCGTCCCGCGGTGCTGTTCCTGAAATACGATTCGCCCGCCGACACCGACATCCTGCAGGAGTACTTCGTCCCCGCCGACCGCATCGAGCGATACCTGGACCACCTGCGCGCAGTGTTGCGGTCCTACGGCGTGAACCTTCTGAGCGCGACGATCCGCTACGTGCCGAAGAACACCGAGGCCTTCCTCTCCTACGCGCGGCGGGATTCGTTCGCGGTCGTGCTCTACCTCAACCAGAAGCTCTCGGCCGAGGGCCGCGGGCGCGCCCGCGACTGGACCCGCGAGCTCGTCGACGCCGCGCTGGCCGAGGGCGGAACCTACTACCTGCCTTACCAGCTTTACCCGACCCGCGAGCAGCTGGTGCGCGCGTACCCGAAGTTCGATCTGTTCCTGGCGAAGAAGAAGCAATACGACCCGGACGAGCTCTTCATGAACCGGTTCTACGCCCACTACCGCTGAAATTCGCAGCCCCCGCCTATGCTCCGGCGAGGCCCATGATCGCCGCGGCGACGCCGACCAGGCTCTCGCCGGTGATCATGCCGGCGGCGGCGGCGAGCGTGAAGCGCTCGGCGAGCGCGGGCCGCAGCGCGGCGAACAGCCAGGCGACGAGCGCGCCGGCGAAGATCATGAGCGAGACCGAGGCGGGGATGACGAACGCGAGGCCGAACGCGGCCGCGCTCGGCAGCCAGCGCGCGGCGCGCGGGCGGTGCTCGAGCGCGCCGAAGACGATCCCGGCCGCGGCGGCGATGGCCATCGCCGCGCGCGCGCTCGCGGGGACCGAGCCCAGGCCCTGCGCCAGCGCCTCGGCGACCGCCTTCCATACCGCGACCGCGGGTGCCGGCCACTGCTCGGTGAGCAGCATCGCGGACGGGTCGGGGATCAGCGCGAGGTAAACCGCGACCCCGACCGCGCTGCCGGTGAGCACGCCGCAGCACTGCGCGATCGACTGTCTCGCGGGCGAGGCGCCGATGCCGTGGCCGGCCTTGAAATCGTTCAGCAGGTCGGCGCACTGGCCGGCGGCGCCGCCCGCGACGTTGGCCGCCATCAGGTTGGTCACCGCCTGGCCCGGCGCGACGATTCCGATGCCGAGCTGCGAAACCTTTCCGATCGCGCCGATGGGGGGAATCCCGGTCTCGCCCACCACGCGCGCCGCGACCACCGCGAGCAGCAGCGCGAGCGGGATCGCGAGCAGCGCCAGGACAAGGGAGATGCCGAACAGCTCGACCTGCAGCGCCACGGTCAGCGCGCACGCGAGCGCGAAACCGAGCAGCGCCGGCGCCGACGCCCTGGGCAGCCGCATGCGGCGGCGGCCTTCGCGCCGCGCCGCGCCGGGCGCGAGGCGAAGCGCCAGTCCGGTGAGCGTCGCGCACACCATCAGGCTCACGCCCGGCCACAGCAGCCACGCCACCAGCGGCTCGAACAGCGTGCCGCCCGCGCCCGCGGCGCTCACCCGCCCGCTCGCGATCAGCCACGGGCCGAGGCCGCCCCAGGCGAGCAGCGCGCCGGCCAGGAGCGATGCGCCCACGCGCAGGCCGACGATGGCGCCGAAGCCGATCAGCAGCGGCGAGGGCGAGAGCGCGAAGCTGAACTTCGCCGCCAGCGCCGAGGGCGACCACTCGCCGAGCACGCGGGCGAAGGTCTGGGCCCATTTCAATAGCCCGGCCAGCAGCGCGGCGCCGAGCAGCACCGCGACGCGCGCGAGCGCCTCGCGGCCGTGGCCGAAAATGTCGCGCATGGTTTCGAGCGTCGCGACGCCGGCGGGAAAGCGCAGCGGCGAGTCCTCGATCATCGACGGCCGCAGCGCCCACGCGACCCAGATGCCGAGGAAGCTGACCGCGAAGACCCACGCCATCATCGGCGCCGCGTCGAGGCGCTCGCCGGTGATCAGGGTGTAGGCCGGGATCGGCGCCACCAGCCCGCCGGAAATGATCGACGCGGCCGAGGAGGCCGCAGTCTGGGAGATGTTGCCTTCCTTCTGCGACCAGCGCGGCGCGCCCGCGGCGCGCTCGGCCAGGCGCCAGCCGCCCAGGCCGAGCAGCAGCGCGACGATCGACATGTTGAACGACCAGCCGATCTTGAGCCCGGAATACACGTTGCACGGCGTCAGCAGCGCGCCAAGCAGCACCCCGCTCAGCAGCGCGCGCGGCGTGAGCTCGCGCTCTCCCCCCATCGCGCGCGGGTCAGGCGTCGCGCGGGCGCGGGCGCGGGCCGGCCGGCGTGACCATCGTCTCGGAGGCCTCCTCCAGCGGCTGCTCGGTGAAGCCCTGCAGCGAGCCGGTGTCTTCCTTGTCGCGCGGAATCTCGATCGCGCTGGTGGCGTAGGCGCTCACCAGCTCGGCGAGCGAGCGCAGCGCGTGCATGTGGATGCGCTCGTAGCCGTGCGAAGCGTCCAGGCCGAAGGTGATGAGCGCGGTGCGCACGTCGTCGCCCGCCTCGATCGCCGATGCGCAGTCCGAGCGGTAGTAGCGGAACAAGTCGCGCTGGTAGGTGATGTCGTTCTCGCGGCACAGGCGGATCAGCTTGCGCGTCAGGTGGTAGTCGAACGGCCCGGTCATGTCCGCCATCGCGATCGTGACGCCGAACTCGGAGCTGTTCTGCCCGGGCGCGGAAGTGCCGTTGTCGATCGTGACCATGGAGGCGACGTCGCGCGTCAGCAGCGACGAGGCGCCGACGCCGACCTCCTCCGAGATCGAAAACAGGAAGAACGTGTCCACTGCCGGCTTCCTGCCCGAGGCCTTGAGCGCCTTGAGCGCGGCGAACATCACCGCGCAGCCCGCCTTGTCGTCCAGGTGGCGGCTGACGATGAAGCCGTTTTCGAGGAACTCGGGCTGCGGGTCGATCGAGACGATGTCGCCGACCGCGATGCCGAGCCGCATCAGGTCGCCGACGTGGCGCCCGAGCGCGTCGATGCGCAGCTCGACGTGCTCCCAGTCCGTCGGCTGGGTGTCGATCTGCTCGTTGTAGACGTGACCGGAGGCCTTGAGCGGCAGGATCGTGCCGCGATAGGCGCCCGCGTCGGTGAACAGCGTGCAGCGCGCGCCCTCGGCGAAGCGCGACGACCAGTGCCCGATCGGGGCCAGCTCGAGGCGGCCGTCCGGCTTGAGGCTCTTGACCTGCGCGCCGAGGGTATCGAGGTGCGCGATCAGCGCGCGCGCCGGCTTCGACTCGCGCCCGGGAAGTCGCGCGCGGATCGCGCCGCGGCGCGTCATCTCGTACTCGACGCCGAGCCTGGTGAGCTCTTCGCAAGCCGTGCGCGCGATCGCGTCGGTATAGCCGGAGGGGCTCGGCGTATCGAGAAAGCGGCGCAGGATCTGGGCCAGGTAATCGACGTCGATGCTGAGGCGTGCCATGCGCAGGGCTCCTTTCAGGCGCTCGCCTGGCGCGCGGCGGCCGGCAGCGAGAGCGGGAACAGCAGGTCGATGAAGCGTTCGGCGGTCGGCTGCGGCTCGTGGTTGGCGAGCCCCGGCCTTTCGTTCGCCTCGATGAAGGCGTAGTGCGCCGCGCGCGGCGAGCGCACGATGAAGTCAATCCCGGTGACCGGGATATCGATCGCGCGCGCGGCCTTGACCGCGGCCTCGATCAGCGCGGGATGCACCTCATCGGTGACGTCGTGGATCGTGCCGCCGGTGTGCAGGTTGGCGGTGCGGCGCACCGCGAACTCGGCGCCCTGCGGCGGCACGCCGTCGAGCGAGTATCCGGCGCCCGCCACGCAGCGCGTGGTCTCGGCGTCGAGCGGGATTTTCGATTCGCCGCCGGTGGCCGCCGCGCGCCGCCGGCTCTGCGAGGCGATCAGCTCGCGCACGCTGCTGCGGCCGTCGCCGATGACGCGCGCCGGCCGGCGCAGCGCCGCGGCGACGACCCTGAAATCGATCACCACCAGGCGCAGGTCCTCGCCCTGGACGTACTGCTCGACCAGCACGCGCGTCGAGCTCTGCCGCGCCTGCCCGACCGCCGCCAGCGCCTGCTCGAAGTCCTCCAGCCCGACCGATACGCCACGGCCCTGCTCGCCGCGCGCCGGCTTGACCACCACCTGGCGGTGGCGCGCGAGGAACTCCGCCAGTTGCTCGCGCGAACTGAACTCGATCTGCTCCGGCACGCTCACCCCGGCGCGCTCGACGATGCGGCGCGTCACTGCCTTGTCGTCGCAGATGCTGACCGCGACGCCGCTGGTGAGCTCGGACAGGCTCTCGCGGCAGCGCACCGTGCGTCCGCCCGAGGTGAGGCGGAAGAACCCGCCCTCGGCGTCGATCACCTCCACCGCGATGCCGCGCCGGCGCGCCTCGTCGACGATGATGCGGGCGTAGGGATTGAGCTGCGATTCCGGCGGCGCGCCGACGAACAGCTTTTCGTTGATCGGGTTCTTGTGCTTGACGGCGAACTCCGGCACGCGCACGAAGCCGAGCTTTTCGTACAGCTCGATCGCCTGCCGGTTGTCGTGCATGACCGAGAGGTCCATGTGCGCCGCGCCGCGCGCCTGGAAATACTCCGCCAGGCGCCGCACCAGCGTCTCGCCCACCGCCGGGTGCACCGCCTGCGGGTGCACCGCCAGGCACCAGAGGGAGGCGCCGCCCTCCGGGTCGCCGAAAGCGCGCCGGTGGTCGACTCCGGTGACGGTCCCGATCACCTCGCCGGTCTTCTCGTCCTCCGCCACCAGGTAGACAAGGGTGCGGCTGTCGCGCTTGTCGAGCAGCAGGTCCGGGCGCACCGGGACCATTTTGCGCGAAAGATAGATGCGGTTCACCGCGTCGGCGTCCGCCGCGCTGGTCAGCCAGCGCACGACGAAACCGCGCGGCCGGCGCGAGGAAACGCGGTAGGTCGACAGGTCCAGGCGGAAGGTGTGCGAGGGGTCGAGGAACAGCTCCTGCGGCGCGCTTGCCAGCACCACGTGCGGGTCGCGCACGTAGGCCGCGATGTCGCGCCGCTCGAGATCCTCCTCCAGCAGCGCCGCGGCGAGCTGCGCCGGCTCGTCGAAGGTCTGGCCGAACAACAGCCGGCCCCAGCCGCAATCGAGCGTCGCGTTGCGCTGCGGCAGCTGGCCGGGCGCCTCCCGGTGCAGGCGCTGGATGCGGTGGGCGTAGGCGCCCTTGCCGCGGCTCTTGCGGCTGCGGTTCGCGGATTGGGTCCGGGTGGCCATGTCACGCTCCTTGCGCTTGCAGCCAAAGTTCGAGCAACGCCGCCTGCCACAGCTCGGAGCCGCGCAGCGGCGTGATGTGCCCCTTCGGGTCGGCGAACAGCGCGTCGAGGTAGCCGCGGCGGAAGATGCCGCGCTCCTTCGCCGCGCGCGAACCGAGCGCGTCGCGCGCCAGCTCGAGAAACGGCCCCTCGAGGTACTTCAGCGCCGGCACCGGGAAGTATCCCTTGGGCCGGTCGATGACCTGGCTCGGGATCACCTGGCGCGCGACGTCCTTCAGGATGCCCTTGCCGCCGTCGCGCAGCTTCTGGTCGGGCGGGATGCGCGCCGCGAGCTCGACCAACTCGTGATCCAGGAACGGCACGCGCGCTTCCAGCCCTGCAGCCATTGTCATGTTGTCGACTCTCTTGACCGGATCGTCGACCAGCATCACCGTGGTGTCCAGCCGCAGCGCGCGGTCCACCGGGTCGCTCGCGCCGTCCTGGGACATGCGCTCCTCGACCAGCTCGCGCGCGTGGTCGTTGCCGACGTACTCGGCCGACACCTGTTCGCGGTAGCGCGCGTAGTCGCGGTCCATGAATGCGCGCGCGTAGTCGCCCGCCGGATCCCCCGAGCCGACCAGCTTCGGGTACCAGTGGTAGCCGCCGAACACCTCGTCCGCGCCCTGCCCGCTCTGCACCACCTTGACGTGGCGCGCGACCTCCTTGGAAAGGAGATAGAAGCCCACGTTGTCGTAGGACACCATCGGCTCGGACATCGCCGCGATCGTGCCCGGCAGCGCGTCGAGCAGACGCGCCGACTCGATGAAGATCTTGTGGTGCTCGGTCTCGAAGCGCTCGGCGATCAGGTCCGAGTAGCGGAATTCGTCGCCCGACTCGTTGTTGGCGGCCTCGAAGCCGATCGAGAAGGTGTTCAGACCGACCTGGCCGGCCTCGGTCAGCAGCCCGACGATCAGGCTCGAGTCGACCCCGCCCGAGAGCAGCACCCCGACCGGCACGTCGGCCACCATGCGCCGCTCCACCGCGCGCCGCAGCGCTGCGCCGAGCAGCTCGCGCCACTCGGCGTTGCTGCGCAGCGGGTCCTCGGCGCTGCGCGCGAACGACAGCGACCAGTATTCGCGATCCTCGGTGCGCCCGTCGGGCTCGATCACGCGCAGCGTCGCCGGCGGCAGCTTCCTCACGCCCTTGAGAATGGTGAACGGCGCCGGCACCACGGCGTGGAACGAAAGGTAGTAGTTGAGCGCCACCGGGTCGATCGACGTATCCACCCCGCCCGCGGCAAGCAGCGCCGGCAGGCTCGAGGCGAAGCGCAGCTCGCGCGGCGACTCGGCGTAGTACAGCGGCTTGATGCCGAGCCGGTCGCGCGCCAGGACCACGCGCCCGCTGTCGCGCTCGTGCAGCGCGAAGGCGAACATGCCCTGCAGGCGCTCCGGCGCGCCCGCGCCCCAGGCGTGCCAGGCCTTGAGCACCACCTCGGTGTCGCCGTCGGAAAAGAACCGGTAGCCCATCGCCTCGAGCTCGCGCCGCAGCTCGCGGTAGTTGTAGATGCAGCCGTTGAACACCAGCGTCAGGCCGAGCACCGGGTCGCTCATCGGCTGCGCCGCGCGCTCCGACAGGTCGATGATCTTCAGCCGCCGGTGCCCGAGCGCGACCCGGCCGCGTGCGATCACTCCTTCGCCGTCGGGGCCGCGCGGCGCCATTGAGGCGTTCATGCTCTGCAGCGCCGAAACCGAAGCTGGCGAGCCGTCGAAAGTCACTGCACCAGATATTCCGCACATGATTTCAAAGGCTTATATTATAGTTTCGAGCCATAACTTTACAGTACATATCATTTGATGTCAAACTAATTGCATGAACGAATCCGAAACACGGGTGCTGTCGGCGATCCGGCGCATCGTGCACGCGGTCGACAGCCACTCCAAGGAGCTCGAGCGCGCGCTCGGCATCACGCTGCCGCAGCTGGTGGTGCTGCGCGCGATCCGCCTGCTGGGCGAAGTCACCACCAGCAAGCTCTCGGCCGCAGCGAGCCTGAGCCCCGCCACCGTCACCACCATCCTCGACAAGCTCGAAGCGCGCGCCCTGGTGGTGCGCTACCGCAACGCCGAGGACCGGCGCGTAGTGCACTCGCGCCTGACCGAACAGGGCGCGCACATGCTCGACGGCGCGCCGCCCTTCCTGCACGAGCGCTTCGTGTCCGGCTTTGCGAAAGTGGATACCGCGCGCCAGGCCGCGCTGGTCGCCGCGCTGGAGGAAGTCGCCGACATGATGGGCGCGCCCGCCGCGCGCCGCAGCGAGGCGCTGCCCCCGCCGCTCGAAGCCGAGCTCAAGCCGCTCGACGCGGC
>CAWHUZ010000007.1:0-157336 GCA_963832685.1 uncultured beta proteobacterium | reverse complement strand
GCGCCGCCGCCCTCGATGCGGCCGCGCTCGAGCCACGCGAGCTTGCGATCCAGGTAGAGCCTGTTGTCGAGGCGGATTTCGCCTCGAGCGAAGCGCTCGCCCGAGCCGGTGCGGCCCAGGCAGAGGATCTCCCAGCCGATGTAGCGCGCGTCGCCCTCGAGGCGCACTTCGGACTCGAGCGAAGCGAGCGCGCCGTCGAACACGATCGTCTCCTGCGGCAGCCACTCGAGCACCGCGCCGGGCGCGACCTCGAACGCCAGGCGCTGGCGCGCCCAGGGGCCCGCCGAGCGGTACCACTTGCCCGCCCCGGGGGTGGTGAGCAGCGCGTGCGCGCCCGCGCCGGCGCGCAGCGAGAGTTCGAGCTCGTCGCCGCCCGGCGATGCCGGCCGGCGGATGGACCACGATCGCATGGCAGACGTCGCCGCCTTCGGGATAGAGCGGCTTCTGCACCACCAGCGGCCCGTCGTGGCGGCGCGCGGCGAGCACGGTGCGCGCGCCGGCGCGCTCGAAGCGCAGCGCGAGCTCGGCCTTCCAGGGCGCAGCGACGGGCTCGGCGATCCGCATGCGGCGATCATACCGCCAGCAGCTTCTTGACGCCGTCCTTCTCCATGTCGGCGCCGGCGCCGCGCGCGATGATCTCGCCGCGCTCCATCACGAGGTACTGGTCGGCGAGCGACTGGGCGAAGTCGTAGTACTGCTCGACCAGCAGGATCGACATCTCGCCGCTCGCGGCGAGCGCGCGGATCACGCGCTCGATGTCCTTGATGATCGAGGGCTGGATGCCCTCGGTCGGCTCGTCCAGGATCAGCAGGCGCGGCGCCATCGCCAGCGCGCGGCCGATCGCGAGCTGCTGCTGCTGCCCGCCCGAGAGGTCGCCGCCGCGCCGCCCGAGCATGCTCCTGAGCACCGGGAACATCTCGAAGATGCGCGCCGGCACGCTGCGCGCGCCCATCAGCAGGTTCTCGCCGACCGTGAGGCGCGGAAAGATCTCGCGCCCCTGCGGCACGTAGCCCATGCCGGCGCGCGCGCGTTGATAGGGCTTGGCATGCGTTACATCTTTACTGTAGAAGTTCACTACACCCGTCGCAGCCGGAATCAGCCCCATCAATGTCTTGAGCAGCGTGGTCTTGCCCACGCCGTTGCGCCCGAGCAGCGTGGTCACCTTGCCCGCGGGCACCTCGAACGACAGGTCGCGCAGGATGTGGCTGCCGCCGTAGTACTGGTTCAGGCCTTCGACCGCGAGCATGTCAGCGCCCCAGGTAGACTTCGATCACGCGCGGGTCGTTCTGCACCTGCTCGTGCGGCCCCTCGGCCAGCACGCTGCCCTCGTGCAGCACGGTGACCTTGCGCGCGATGCTGGCGATGAAGGCCATGTCGTGCTCGACCACCATCAGCGAATGCTTGCCGGCGAGCGACAGGAACAGCTCCGCGGTGCGCTCGGTCTCCTCGTCGCTCATGCCGGCCACGGGCTCGTCGAGCAGCAGCAGCCTGGGCTCCTGCATCAGCAGCATGCCGATCTCGAGCCACTGCTTCTGCCCGTGCGAAAGAAGCCCCGCGACGCGGTCCGCCGCGGCGGCCAGGCCGATGCGCGCGATCATCGACGCGATGCGGTCGCGCTCCTCGGAGGACAGGCGCGCGAACAGGGTGCGGCGCACGCGCTTGTCGGCCTTCATCGCGAGCTCGAGGTTCTCGAACACCGTGTGCCGCTCGAAGATGGTCGGCTTCTGGAACTTGCGCCCGATGCCGGCGTGCGCGATCTGGGCCTCGCTCAGGCGCGCCAGGTCGATCGCCTGGCCGAAGAACGCGCTGCCCTCGTCGGGCCGCGTCTTGCCGGTGATCACGTCCATCATGGTGGTCTTGCCGGCGCCGTTGGGGCCGATCACGCAGCGCAGCTCGCCCACGTCGATCGCGAGCGAGAGCTTGTCCAGCGCCTTGAAGCCGTCGAAGCTCACGCTGATGTCCTGCAGGTAGAGCACCACGCCGTGCGTGGTGTCGAGGTCCTGCGCCGCCAGGTGGCCGAGCGAGGCGTCGCTCACGCGGCCCGCTCCCGCTGCAGCAGCCCCATCACCCCGCGCGGCAGGAACAGGGTCACCAGGATGAACAGCAGCCCGAGGAAGTAGAGCCAGATCTCGGGAAAGACCTGGGTGAAGAAGCTCTTGGCGCCGTTCACCGCCACCGCGCCGAGCAGCGCGCCGACCAGCGTGCCGCGGCCGCCGACCGCGACCCAGATCGCGATCTCGATCGAGTTCGCGGGCGACATCTCGCTCGGGTTGATGATCCCGACCTGCGGCACGTAGAGCGCGCCGGCGATGCCGCACAGCACCGCCGACAGCGTCCACACGAACAGCTTGTAGTGCTCGGTGTTGTAGCCGCAGAACATCACGCGCTGCTCGGCGTCGCGGATCGCGGCCAGCACGCGGCCGAACTTCGAGCTCACCAGCCAGCGCGCGAGCAGCAGCGCACCGAGCAGCACGGCGGCGCTGAGCATGAACAGGGCGACCCTCATCTGGGGCGTCGCGATCGCGATGCCGAGGATGCGCTTGAAGTCGGTGAAGCCGTTGTTGCCGCCGAAGCCGGTGTCGTTCCTGAAGAACAGCAGCAGCGCGGCGTAGGTGAGCGCCTGGGTGATGATCGCGAAATACACGCCCCTGATGCGCGAGCGGAAGGCGAACCAGCCGAACACGTAGGCCAGCAGCCCCGGCACGAGCACCACCAGCGCCGCGCAGTACCAGAAGTGCTCGGTGAAGCTCCAGTACCAGGGATAGGCCTTCCAGTCGAGGAACACCATGAAGTCCGGCAGGTGGCTGTGGTAGACGCCGTCGAGCCCGATCTGGCGCATCAGGTACATGCCCATCGCGTAGCCGCCGAGGGCGAAGAACAGGCCGTGCCCGAGCGACAGGATGCCGGCGTAGCCCCACACCAGGTCCATCGCCAGCGCCACGATCGCGTAGCACAGGAACTTGCCGAACAGGCCGACCCAGTATTCGGACAGGTGCAGCGCGCTGCCCTCCGGTACGACCAGCGCCAGCACCGGCACCACCAGCAGCAGCGCGAGCGCGAACGCCGCGAGCGCAATCCAGCCGCGGGTGCCGAACAGCCGCGTCACGTCTCGACCGCCCGGCCCTTGAGCGCGAACAGGCCCTGCGGGCGCTTCTGGATGAAGATGATGATGAACACCAGCACCGCGATCTTGGCCAGCACCGCGCCCGACCACGACTCGAGCAGCTTGTTGACCAGCCCCAGACCCATGCCCGGCGTAGACGGTGCCGGCGAGCTGGCCGACGCCGCCCAGCACCACCACCATGAACGAGTCGACGATATAGGCCTGGCCGAGCGCGGGCCCGACGTTGCCGATCTGCGACAGCGCGCAGCCGGCCAGCCCCGCGATCGCGCAGCCCAGGCCGAAGGCCAGGGTGTCGACGCGCGCGGTCGGCACGCCGACGCAGGCCGCCATCGCGCGGTTCTGGGTCACGCCGCGTACGTACAGTCCCAGGCGCGTGCGCGTGAGCAGCAGCCAGATCCCGGCCACTACGGCGGCCGCGAACAGGATGATCACGATCCGGCTGTACGGCAGCACCAGGTTGGGCAGCGCCTGCACGCCGCCCGACATCCAGCTCGGGTTGTCGACCTGCACGTTCTGCGCCCCGAACAGGGACCTCACGCACTGGATCAGCATCAGGCTGATGCCCCAGGTCGCGAGCAGCGTCTCGAGCGGCCGGCCGTAGAGCCAGCGGATCACGGTGCGCTCCAGGATCATGCCGGTGACGCCGGAGACGATGAAGGCCGCGGGCACCGCCGCCACCAGGTACCAGTCGAACGCGCCCGGCAGGTAGGCATGGAACAGGTTCTGCACCACGTAGGTCGCGTAGGCGCCGAGCATCATCAGCTCGCCGTGCGCCATATTGATCACGCCCATCAGGCCGTAGGTGATCGCCAGCCCCAGCGCGGCGATCATCAGGATACTGCCCAGGCTCACGCCGGCGAACAGCAGCCCGAGGCGCTCGCCCCAGGCGAGCCGGCTGCGCACGTCGACCAGGCTCGCCTGCGCCGCGGCGCGGATCTCCGCGTCGGGCTCGGCCCAGCCGCCGCCGGCCTTCTTCGCCACCAGCGGCAGGAGCAGCGTTTCGGTCTTCGGGTTGCCCGAGCCGGCAAGGGTGCGGATCGCCGCCAGGCGCTCGCCCTTGGCGCCCGCGTGCAGCTCGATCGACGCGGCGACGATCTCGAGCACGCCCTTGACCTGCGGGTCGCTCTCGCGCGCGAGCGCCTTGCGCACCAGCGGCAGCGCCGCCGCGCGCGGATCGTCAGCCAGCTCGCGCGCCGCCTTGAGGCGGGCGCCCGCGTCGCTCGACACCAGGCGCAGCGCGGAGATCGCGGCGTCGAGCACGCCGCGCACCCGGTTGTTCAGCACCACCGCGCTCGCGTCCTCGGGCACGGGCGATAGCTTCTCGCCGCTGACGGCGTCGAGCGCCGTGTCGCCGTTGACGACCAGCACCCGCTCGCCGGAGGTCTGCACCGCGCCGGCGAGCAGCGCCTTGAGCAGCGGCACGGCCCGCTCGTCTCCCGACTCGAGCAGCGCGTTGATCGCGTCGATCTTCTCGTTCGCTCGTGTCGCCGAAAGCGAGCTTATGCACCAGCGCCGCGTCGAGCGCCAGCGCCGGCGGCGGGACGAACGCCGCCAGCGCGAGCAGCACGAGCCAGGATCAGTCTGCGCACTCGAGCTCTTCTTGGTCATCTTTACCGCGATTTCCTCCTTGCCCTTGTCCTCGGGCAGGTACGGGCTCCAGGGCTGCGCCTTGATTGGCCCCTTGGTCTTCCACACCACGTCGAACTGGCCGTCGGCGCGCACCTGGCCGATGAACACCGGCTTGTGCAGGTGGTGGTTGTGCGGATCCATCTCGATCGTGAAGCCGTCCGGCGCCTTGAATTTCTGCCCGCCCATCGCGGCGATCACCTTGTCGACGTCGAAGCTCCTGGCCTTCTCGACCGCCTGCTTCCACATGTGGATGCCGATGTAGCTGGCTTCCATCGGGTCGTTGGTGAGCGGCCTGGAGGCCGAGGGCAGATTCTTCTTCTTGGCGTAGGCCGCCCATTCCTTCTTCCAGGCGTCGTTCGCCGGGTTCTTGATCGACATGAAGTAGTTCCAGGCCGCGAGCTGACCCACGAGCGGCTTGGTGTCGACGCCGCGCAGCTCTTCCTCGCCGACCGAGAACGCGACCACCGGGATGTCGGTCGCCTTGAGGCCCTGGTTGCCCAGCTCCTTGTAGAACGGCACGTTCGAGTCGCCGTTGATGGTCGACACCACCGCGGTCTTGCCGCCGGCGGCGAACTTCTTGATGTTGGCGACGATCGTCTGGTAGTCGCTGTGGCCGAACGGCGTGTAAACCTCCTCGATGTCCTTGTCTTCGATGCCCTTGGCGTGCAGGAAGTAGCGCAGGATCTTGTTGGTCGTGCGCGGATACACGTAGTCGGTGCCGAGCAGGAAGAAGCGCTTGGCGCCGCCGCCGTCCTCGCTCATCAGGTACTCGACCGCCGGAATTGCCTGCTGGTTGGGCGCGGCGCCGGTATAGAACACGTTGTACGAGAGCTCCTCGCCCTCGTACTGCACCGGGTAGAACAGCAGCCCGTTGAGCTCCTCGAACACCGGCAGCACGGACTTGCGCGAGACCGAGGTCCAGCAGCCGAACACCGCCGCCACCTTGTCCACCGTGAGCAGCTGGCGCGCCTTCTCGGCGAACAGCGGCCAGTTGGAGGCCGGGTCGACCACCACCGGCTCGATCATGTGGCCCATGACCCCGCCCTTGCGGTTGATTTCCTCGAAGGTCATCAGGTCGACGTCCTTGAGCACTGTCTCGCTGATCGCCATCGTGCCCGACAGCGAGTGCAGCACGCCTACCTTGACGGTCTTCTTCGCGGCAAGAATGGCCGGCGCGCCCATCCCGGTCGCGACGGTTGCAGCCCCCAGCGTCAGCCCTTTGACGAATGTGCGTCGTTTCATGCTCGTCCTCTCTGAGAATTTGATGATCGGGATCCCGGCGGCCTCGCAGCTGCCTCGGGGAAGCCCTCGCAACGACCGTGCCATCCCGCTTCGCCGCCGCTCCGGGCGGCGCCGATGCGCGCCGGCGCATGGTTTCGGTGCGCGCGGCGCACGCGGCGCACGGTTATGAGGCGCGCCTGCGCTTGATCCTCGTCAAACCGGAGCGAGGCGCGCGCGCTAGCCTGAGCGCGTTGCCATCCGGAGGCGCCATGAAGATCAAGGAAATCTGCAGCCGCGTGGTCGTCGTGGCCACGCCCGAGACCGATCTGCGCGCGGCGGCGCGCCTGATGCGCGACCACCACGTCGGCGCGCTGGTCGTGATCGAGAAGCGCGACGGCGCGACGCGCCCGGTCGGGATCGTGACCGACCGCGACATCGTGGTCGCGGTGGTCGCCGACGAGGGCGTCGATCCGGAGTCGCTCACGCTGCGCGACGTGATGTCCGGCGAGCTCGCGCTCGCGCAGGAAACCGACGGCGTGTTCGAGGCGGTCGACCGGATGCAGGACAGCGGCACGCGCCGCCTGCCGGTGGTGGACGCCGACGGCCGGCTGATCGGCATCGTGTCGCTGGACGACGTGCTGCGCATGCTGGCGAGCGAGCTCACCGCGCTCGCGCTCGCCTCGCAGCGCTCGGTGGCGCGCGAAGCCCGCGCCCGCCCCGCGCTCGCCGGACGCGCCGCCTAGCGCCGCCCGCCGCCGCAGGCGTCGGCCTGGGACGACGCTTGCGCGCGGTCCCGGAATTTCAACTCGTTGATTTTGCTGTCTTTCTTTATCGGCACGCAAAGTGCATGGGCAGGGCGCCGTCCAACCACTCACCAAGGGATCTCCCATGCTACAAAAAGAAGGACTGTTCCGCCGCCGCGAAGAACCGTTTCCTGCCGCGCGCCCGCCCGCCGCTCCGGCGCCCCAGGCCGCGGCGCCGGAACGCGTCGTTCCTCCTGTGCCCGCGCCCCACGCGGACGCAGGCAAGCCCGCGGGCAAGGGCGAAGCGAAGCTGATCGTCGGGCCCGACATCAAGATGAAAGGCGTCGAGATCACCGATTGCGACACGCTCGCGGTGGAAGGGCGGATCGAGGCGACGCTGGACGCGCGCGTGCTGCAGATCGCGCCGCAGGGCACCTTCAGCGGCACCGTGGCGGTCGACAACGCCGAGATCCACGGCCGCCTCGAAGGCGATCTCACGGTGCGCAAGCAGCTCGTGATCCACGCCACCGGCAAGGTCTCGGGCAAGATCCGCTACGCCAAGATCAAGGTCGAGGAAGGCGCCGAGCTCACGGGAGAGATCAGCATGCTCGAGTCCGGCGCCGCGCCGCTGCGCGCCGCGCGCCCGCTGGGGGCCTAGCCGGGCCTGCTGCGTCACCGCGAACGGGAGGCGGACAGAGCTAAGCGCGTCATGTAAGCTGCGCGGCGCAGATGAATCTTCGCGCCGCCTCCCTCGTCGCCGGCCCGTCCGTCGAGCGCTGGTCGCTCATCGCGGCGCTCGCCACCATGGTCGTGTGGGGCGTCAACTTCACGATCATCAAGTACGTGCTCGAACGGATGGGCGTCGGCCCGTTCCTGTTCGTCCGCTATCTGGTGATGCCGTTGCTCGGCCTCGCGCTGCTCGCGGTCGTGTACCGGCGACATCTGCCGAAATCGTGGCCGCGGCGCGAGGACCTGCCGCGCTTCGTCGCCTGCGGCCTGGTCGGCCACACCGCCCACGTCGGCCTCGTCACCTGGGGCATCAGCCTGTCGACGCCGTTCTCGAGCGCGCTGGTGCTCACCAGCGGGCCGCTGTTCACGCTCCTGATCCTCGCCTTTGCGGGCGCCGAGAAGCTGCGTGCGCGCCAGATCGCCGGCACCTCGCTCGCCTTCGCGGGCATCGTCATCTTCCTGTCCGACAAGTTCGTGCGCGGCGTCGCGCTGGCGGGCGCGGGCGACATGGTGCTGTTGTTCGCGGCGTCGCTCTTTTCGCTCTATACCGTGATCGCGCGGCCGATCACCCGGCGCTACGGGCCGCTGCCGGTGCTCACCTACTCGCTCGTGTTCGGCGCGCCGCTGCTGGTGCTCGCCTCGGCGCCGGCGTTCATCGCCGCGCCGCTCGCTGACCTGCCGCCGCTGGTCTGGCTCGGCGTGCTGTGGGCGGTCGTGATCTCGGCTTTCCTCGGCTGGCTGGTGTGGGCCTGGGTCAACGCGGTGCGCGGCGTGGCGAAGAGCGCGGCGCTGCTGTACCTGATCCCGCCGATCGCGGGGCTGGTGGCCTGGCTCTCGCTGGGCGAGACGTTCACCGCGCTCAAGCTCGCCGGCGCCGCGACCACCATGGCGGGCGTGGCCTGGGCGCAGTTCGGCGGCGGGCGCCCGCCGCCGCGCGAGACGGCGCAGGCCGACACCCCGTGAGCCCCGCCGCCTCGCGCCGCTCGCTGCCGCGCACCGTGCTCGTGCTCGGCCTGGTGTCGCTGCTGATGGACAGCTCCTCCGAGCTGGTGCACGCGCTGCTGCCGCTGTACATGACCGGCGTGCTCGGCGCGAGCATGCTCGAGGTCGGGCTGATCGAAGGCGTCGCCGAAGGCATCGCCGCGATCACCAAGGTGTTCTCGGGCACGCTGTCGGACTGGCTCGGGCGCAGGAAGCTGCTGGTCGGGCTCGGCTACGGGCTCGCCGCGCTGTCCAAGCCGCTGTTCCCGCTCGCCAACGGCATCGCGCTGGTGGCTGCGGCGCGCTTCATGGACCGCATCGGCAAAGGCATTCGCGGCGCGCCGCGCGACGCGCTGATCGCCGACGTGACCCCGCGCGAAGCGCAGGGCGCCGCCTACGGCCTGCGCCAGGCGCTCGACGCGGTGGGCGCGGTGATCGGGCCGCTCGCCGCGGTGGCGCTCATGCTGCTGCTCGCCGGGAGCCTGCGCGCGGTGCTGTGGGTCGCGGTGCTGCCGGCGATCGCCTGCGTGCTGCTGATCGTGTTCGCGGTGCACGAACCCGCGCGCCCGGCGGGAGCCGCGAAGCCGGCCAACCCGCTGTCGAAGGCAATGCTCGGCCGGCTCGGCGCGCGCTACTGGACGGTGATCGGCGTGGGCTCGGTGCTGACGCTGGCGCGCTTTTCGGAGGCCTTCCTCGTCCTGCGCGCGGCCGACGTGGGCCTCGCGCTCACTTACGTTCCGCTGGTGATCGCGGCGATGAGCCTGGTCTACGCCGCGGTCGCCTACCCGGCGGGGATCGCCGCCGACCGCGGCGCGCAGCGCGCGCTGATCGGCTGGGGCCTCGCGGCGCTGATCGCCGCCGACCTCGCGCTCGCCGCCGCGCACTCGCTCGGCGCGCTGTTCGCCGGCGTCGCGCTGTGGGGCGTGCACATGGGGCTCACGCAGGGCCTGCTCTCGGCGCTGGTCGCGGCCGCCGCGCCGGCCGAGGCGCGCGGCACCGCGTTCGGCGTCTTCAACCTGGTCACCGGCGTGGTCCTGATCGGCGCCAGCCTGCTCGCGGGCTGGCTGTGGCAGACCCACGGCCCGGCGGCGACCTTCTACGCCGGCGCCGCGTTCACCGCCGTCGCGCTCGTCGGCCTGCTGGCGGCGGTCTCGCGGCGCTGAGGCCTCCCGCACCGGCTCGCGCGAGCTGTTCCTCGAGCCGGGCCTGCTCTACCGCACCGACTAGCGCGGCCGGGGGCCGGAACGGGACTAGGCGCCTTTGCCGCTGTTGGCCTTTTGCGCGGAACCGCCCGGCACGACGAGTCCCAGCTCGGCGTCGAAGTCACTGGCGCCGTCGTCGGCCGCGAGCGCGGAGAGGAAGTCGCGCGCCCAGGGCGCGGGTGCGCGCACGATCACGGGAGCGCCGAATCCGGGTCCCGGCACGACGAAATCGTTGAAATTGCCGAACCAGTCGATCAGCCGGTCGCCCGAGGAATCCGCGATCAGCGTATCCTCGCCCGCGCCGCCGTAGGCGATGTCCGCGCCCGCGCCGCCGTCGAGCACGTCGTCGCCCGCCCCGCCGTACAGGTGGTCGTCGCCGGCGCCGCCCGAGAGCGAATCGTTGCCGTCGTCGCCGAACAGCGCGTCGAGGCCGTCGCCCCCATCGAGCGAGTCGTCGCCCGCGCCGCCGTGCAGGTAGTCGTCGCCGGTGCCGCCGATCAGCGTGTCGTCGCCGCCCTGGTCGGGGTTGCTGAGCGTGACCTTGCGCCGGATCGTGCCGGGGCGGTCGATGTAGGCTTCGAGCTTGCGGTTCTGGGTCGTGAGCAGAGTCGCCATGCCGCCGCCCGAGATCAGCTCGCGTTCGATCGTGCCCATGTCGCCGAGCAGCCCGTCGCTGCCCGCGCCGCCGTCCAGGTAGTCCGCGCCGAGGTTGCCGATCAGGTCGTCGTCGCCGTCCTGCCCGTACAGGTGATCGTCGTTCGAGCCTCCGATCAGCGTGTCGTCGCCGTCGCCGCCGTAGATGGTGACGCTGATCGTGAGCGCCGAGCCGTCGACCAGATCGTCGCCAGCCTTGGCGTCCACCGCCAGCACCTCGATGCCGCTGAAGCTCAGGTTGAAGGGCATGCCCCCGCCCAGCCCCGTGATCGTGGTGTCGGTGAGAGTGATCACGTCGTCGAAGGGCGTGCCGTTCACCAGCAGCGTGTCGGTGCCCGTGGTGCCCGTGTCGTCGATCACCACCGGCCCGACGAGCGCGCCGATGTTGAGCTCGTAGCTGTCCGAGCCCTCCTGGCCATCCAGCGTCAGGGTGAAGGCGCCGTTGGCGTTGACGATGAACGCGTCGTCGCCGTCGCCGCCGAGCACGGTGGTGGTCGCGCCGGTGCCGTTCACGGTGATCGTGTCGTTGCCCCCGCCCGCGTCGAGCGTGAGCTCCTCGATGCCGAAGTAATTCACCGTTTCCGCGCCGTGCGTGATCGAGCTCGCCGCGAGCACCAGATCGTCGTCGGCGGGCGTGCCGTTCACGAGCAGCGTGTCGGTGTCGCCCCCGGGCCCCGAGTCGTTCACCTCCACCGGGCCGGCGAGACTGCCGAAGTCGACGGTGTAGGCGTCCGAGCCGTCCTCTCCGTCCAGGCGCACGCCCGCAGCGCTCGTCGAGAGCACCGTCAGGTCGTCGTCGCCCGCGCCGCCCGCGACCGCCGAGGTCCTCGATCGCCGTGTAGCCGACGGTCTCGCTTCCGCGCGTCACCTGGATCGAAGACACGACGATGCTGTCGGACGAAGCCGTGCCGTTCACCTGCAGCGTATCGTCGCCCGCACCGCCGTTCACGTTGATCCGGTCCGTTCCCGAGCCGAAGTCCACGAAGATGCTGTCGTTGCCGTCCCCGGCGTTGAGCGCCAGGTCGCTCGAGGGCGGAGCGAAGCTCACGCTCTCGAATCCGTTCGTTCCGCCGTCGTCGATCGTGGTCAGCCCGCCGCCCCCGTCGACCACCTCGATCGTCTGGCCGAGGCCGGTGGCGTCGTTGAACACCCGGTGCGTGGCGGAGCTGTTGTCGATCACCGGCGCCAGGTTGTCGAACGTGACGACGTTGCCGCCGCCGAAGTCGACATTGCCCGCGCCCGGCCCGGTGGCGTTGTAGGTGACGGTATTGAACGTTCCGTGATCGAACTGCAGGCTGTCCGTGCCGGCGCCGCCGTCGTAGTTGATGCCGTCTTCGGGGATCACGTCGCCGTTCAGGAAGTTCGCGATCAATTGATCGTTGCCAGCCGCGCCGTTGACGTCGATCTTCTCGATCGCGTCCCACAGCACGGTGGACGCGAGCGAGCCGTCGAAGTAGACATCGAGCAGCCACGGGTCCGTCGCCCGCCTGAGCAGCTCGATCACGTTGGCGTCCGGATCGCCGTTGACCTGCACCATGCCGTGTGTGGTGAGCGTATTGCTCGCGTTCGCGACCTCCCAGGCGCCGCGGCCCAGCGTGCCGGCGATGAGCACATCGTCGCCGAGGTTGAAATCGAGATCGTAGACAACCGTGTTGGGAAGGAACTGGCCGTATTCGTGCCAGTTGCCCGGATCGTCGGTGATCATGCGGAACACGCCGCCCAGGCCGCCCACCAGGATCGCGTCGACCGCGCCCTGTTCCGCGTACACGACCGTCTGGATATTGTTGTTGCTCAGATTCCCCGTGCGATTGGTCCAGCTGGCCCCGGCATCGGGCGTCTCCCACACGCCGCTCGAGCTCGTGACGACCGCGTGCCGCCAGTCGTTCGGGTCGAGCGCGATGTCGGTCACGCCGCCGCCCGGGAAGGGGCTCGACGTCGGATTCAAGGTCCCGCCTGCAGTGGTCCGCAGGAATAGCCCGTTTTCCGTCCCGGCGTAGAGCACGTCCGGATTGTCCACGCCGCCGCTGCGTCCGCCGAAGGCGAGCGAATTGACGGTGCCGAACCCGGCGGCCACCGGAACGGCGGTCCAGGTCACGTCCGAGTCGCTGTTCACCGTCTGAGGCATGGTTGCGACATAGACGGGGTTCGCGCCGCCGCCGCCGACGACGAGCGAGCGCGACTGCATCGCCGCGGGATCGAGCGCGTTCAGCTCGTAGTGCGGGACGAACGGCCCGGAGAAGCTGGCGAGCCCGCCGGCCGGCAGGATGCCGACCGACTGCACGATGTGGGTCGCCGAGTCGAACACCACGCGGCTCAAGCCGTCCATGTTCTGCGAGCTGACGTAGCGGATCGTCTGGCTCATGCCGCTCAAGCTGACCGCGTCGACCTGAACGTCGCCGCCGTCTCCGCCGTAGAAATGATCCCACACCAGGTTCCCGGTCCCGAGCTGCACTTCGGTGCCGTTGTCCTGCGCGCCGCCGACGACGACGTCGAAGGCGCTGTCCCACGCGACGTTGTGAAACTCCACGTCCCGCAGACCGGTTCCGCCGCCACCGATGTACGCGTGCCAGGCGTTGTTGCTCGAGTCGAGCGGGTTCTGGATGAAGTAGATGCCCCCGTCGCAGGATTCGACCAGGACGTTGCTGCCCTGGAAGGCGAGGTCGCGGGCATCCGCGTGCGGCGCCGTCCCGCCCTGCGCCCCGGAATTGTCGATCACATCCCAGCTCCCGCTGCCCGAGGGGTTGTAGCGGAAGATGTCGTCTCCTCCGCCGTAGGTCGCGATATAGGCCACCTGGTCGTCGGTCGGATCCACGACGATGGTGTTGCCGGCGCGCACCGTGACGTCGCGCTGGAAGAGCGTCGGCGGCGTGGCGAGCGCAGTCCACGAATCGCCGCCGGTGGCGGAACGGAAGGCGCCCTGGCTGGGACCGGAGAGCAAGGCGAACAGAACCGTCGTGCCGCCAGAGTCGCGCGCCGCGATCTGGACGTTGCCGGCGCTGCCGACGCCCGTGAGCCCAGTGTTCACCGCGGCCCAGCTAATGACGCCGGTGCCGGAATCGAAGTCCCCGCGGAACACACCCTGGTCGGGAACGCCGGCGTAGAACCGCTGCGCGTTGTTGGGATCGACGATCAGCTGCGAAATGTCGCCGAACGGCAGCCCGTTCGCGCCGCTGAGAAGCGTGTAGGTCTCGCCGTTGTCGTCGCTGCGGTACAAGCCCCCGCCGCCGACCGTCCCGGCCAGCACGACCTCTTGCACCCCGGTCCCGGGATCCAGATCGATCTCCGTCGGGAGGACGGTCTTCACCTGGCTCTGGCCGCCCCCGGGATTGAGCGCGAAGGTCTCCCAAGTCGCGCCGCCATCGGTGGTCCGCAGGATCCCGATCGGCGGCCCGCCGGACTGGCCGAGACTGCTCAATGAGCCCGTGCCCGCGAACAGCGTGTCTCCCGTCGCGTCGAGCGGACAGAACGCGATGTCTCCCATGGCCAGCGATGCCTGCAGATCGGTCAGCGGCGTCCAGACCGTGGCATCGGGGTTGGCCGGGTCCGCGTTGTCGGTGCGCCAGACCCCGCCGTTGACAGTGCCGACGTAGATCTGGGCAGTGTTGTTCGGGTTGACGGCGATGCTCTCTACGGCGCCGGTCGCGAAGTCGGCGGGCGGAACGTTTACCTGGGCGCTCTGCATCGGCCCCGGTCCCTGCTCGACCCAGTCGGGAACGCCGATCAGGTCCACCGACAGGAGTATCCGGTGCTCAAGCGACTCGAACACCGGGACGCGGCGCGCCGCCGCGCGCGCGCTTCGGCTTCGTCCTCCCACGCGCTTCTCGATTCGCCCGTCTTGGCGGGAAAAGAGCTCTCTGACGCTCGCCAGCAGCTTCATGTTCATCCTCCCATTGCGGACGCGCGCGTCACCGACCGCTGGCGCGGCGTAGGTTCGGATCCGAATGCGTTACGCGGCATGCCCCTGTTCATTCCACGCACTCGGCATATAGCACTGGACAAGGCCGGCGGCAAGACCGTTCGTATCGCCGGTCTGTCGTGCCGGCCGACAGGCGGGCAGCCGCGCCACAAGGGCATCGCGCTGCTGATCTCGGTCCTCGCTCCGATGCTCGCGTTGTCCGGGATGCCCGGCGCGGCCGGCGCAGTCTATGCGTGGTCGGGTTCTTGTTCCCCGCCGCGCTGCACCGGCTTCAGCCCAGGGGGTCAAAGCCCGGCCTGCGCGAGCAGCTCGCGCAGTCTTGCGCGCTCCGGCGCGCTGGTCAGCGGGTAGGTCTCGAGCCAGCCGCGCGTCGAGAAGGCCGGCTCGAGCGCGCGGATTTCCTCCCCCTCCCAGCCGGCGCCGAAACGGTCTCCCGAGGCGGCCAGCGCCGCGGCCAGATACACGCGCGTCTCGAGGTCGACCGGGTTGCGCGCCGCGGCTTCGCGCAGGTTGATCAACGCCTGCTCGGTGTCGTTCTCGAACAGGTAGGCGCGGCCCAGCACCAGGAAGTACAGGTATCCGCCGTCGGGCTTGAGGTGCATCGCGGTGCGCAGCAGCGCGATCGATTTCTGCGGCTGCCCGATGTAGGTGTAGATCCCGCCCATCAGCGCGTAGGCGTCGGCGTAGGACCGGTTGAGCTCGATCGCCTTGCGCAAGGCCTCGATCGCCTGCTCATGGCGCCGGCTCTGCGCGTCGACGAAGCCGATCGCCCAGTAGACCTCCGGGATGTCGGGATCGATCTGGCGCGCGGTCTCGGCGAGCGAATACGCGCGCGCCAGCTCGGGCGAATCGCCACCCGAGGGCCGCAGGCGAAAGTCCATGGCGTAGGTCATCGCGAGGCCCGCGTAGGCGCGCGCGAAGCTCGGGTCGAGCTCGAGCGCCTTCTCGTAGTAGCCGCGCGCCTGCGCGTTCTCGTCGGCCTGGCGCAGCAGGAACAGCGCCTGCGCGCGCAGGAAATCGTCGTAGGCCGCCAGGCTGCGCGTGTAGCGCTTCGCGCGCCGCCGCCGCGCGTCGTCGCTCACCCTGGCCGGCAGCTGCGCGGTCAGGCTGCGCGCGATCTCGTCCTGCACCGCGAACAGGTCCCCGGACGGCCGCTCGAAGCGCTCCGACCAGAGCTGCTGCTTCGACACGCCGTCGACCAGGCGCACGTTGATGCGCAGCATGCCGGACTCGCGCTGCACGCTGCCCGACACGAGGTAGCGCGCGCCGGGCGCCGTGCCCGGCGTCGCGACGGACGCGCTGATCAGCCGCAGCCCGGGCAGGCGCGACAGGTCGGTCATCAGGTCGTTGCTGATGCCGCGCGCGAGGTAGCTCTGCGCGCCGCCGTCGCCGACCGACTCGAACGGCAACACGCTCACGGCCGCAGCGCCGCCTCGCGCGCTTCGGCCGCGCCAGGCATGCCGGCGCCGGCGGCCGGGGCCGCGGCGCGGTGGATCGCCACCGCGGCCGCCGCGGCCAGCGCGAGCAGCGCGGCCGCGCCGAGCGCGGACAGCGCCAGGCGCCTGCGCGTGCGCGCGGGTGGGGGCGCGGCCGGCGATCCGGCGGCCTCGCCCCGGCGCACCGGCGCGATCAGGCGGTAGCCGCGCTTGGAAATGGTCTCGATGTAGGACGGCGCGCGCGGGTCGTCGCCCAGCGCGCGGCGCAGCTTGATCACGCTCTGCGTGAGCGCCTCGTCGCCGACGATCACCCCGGCCAGACCGCGGACATGAGCTCTTCGCGGCTGACGACCTCGCCGGCGCGGCCGGCGAGCGCCATCAGGACTTCGATCGCCTTGGCTCGATGCGCAGCGTGTCGCCGCCGCGAGCGAGCTCGTTGGTCGACCGGTCCACGCGCCACTCGCCGACCTGAATTCGCATTTCCATAGGAAAAGCGTAGCCGTTCCGTCGGGATATTTCCGCCCTCGCCGGGCGAACCTCCGGGCGTGCCGCCTGCGCCGTCCCTCGCTCAAGGGGACGTCATGGTATGCGCGGGGCGGCGATTGGGCAATTGCCCGCACACACAAGGAGGCAAACGTGAAAAAGCTGCTCGTCGCAACGTGCGCACTCGTCGCGCTTGGGGGATGGCTGTCGCCGCCGGCGCAGGCGCAGCAAAGGCTCAAGATCCGGCCGCTCGCCGAGCGCAGGGTCTCGAGCCTGCCGCCGGGGCCGCTCTACTGGCGCATCGAGACTTTCACTTTCGGCACCGGCGTCGACGTCAACGGCAAACCCGTCACCAGCTCGCTCGAGCAGGCGCAGGCGGTCGCCGGCCCCTGGTCGCTCGCCGCCGAGGCGGACGGACGGGCCTGGCTGTTCACGCTCGGCGCCGCGGGCGGATCGTCCGAGGGCGGCACCAAGGTCGCCGAGATCGGGCCGATTCCGCGCGTCGCCGCGAAGCGGTACCTGCTGCGCATCAACGAGGCGAGCGGCGCTCCGGGCAGCATCACCGGCGCGCATTCGCATCCGGGCTCGGAAGCGTTCTACGTCCTCGCCGGCGAGACGAGCAGCCATACGCCGCGCGGCGTGATGCGCGTCGCGGCCGGCCACGCCAGCGCGGGCAACGTCGCCGATACGCCGATGCGCGTCTCGAGCAGCGGCGAGACCGACCTGCATTCGCTGGTGATGTTCGTGGTCGACGCGGACCGGCCGTTCTCGACCCCGGCCAGGCTGAGCGCGGCTGCGCTAGGCGCCGTACAGGCCCTTCGCCGCGGCCTTGTGCGCGGCGAGCACGGCGGCCATCTCGAACGCCGGCACCGGAACGCCGGCGGCGCGGGCGAAGGCGAGCGGCGCGATCACCTGCGCCTCGATCTCCATCGGCCGGCCGCGCTCGTAGTCCTGCAGCATCGAGGGCTTGTGCGCGGCGCCGCTCGGCGCGCCGCCCGGCCGGCGCGGCGCGTTCTCGACCGCGATGCCGTGCGCCGCCGCGATCGCGCGCCCCTCGGCGCGGATGCGCTCGAGCAGCGCCGCGAGCGCCGGGTCGGCGCCCACGCCGGCCACGCTGTCCTCGGCCAGCAGGCAGAGCGTCGAGCTGGCGAGATTGAGCACCAGCTTGTTCCACAGCGCCTGGCGGATGTCGCCGGTCGGGGGCGAATGCAACTGCGCCGCGTCGAGCGCGGCGCGCAGCGCCGCCACCGGCGCCGTGGCGCGGTCGTCGGCCGCGCCGATCACCAGCATGTTGCGCCCGGGGGTGTGGTTCTCGACTTCGCCCGGCGCGGTCACCTCGTTGGCCGAGTACACCACGCCGCCCACCACCCGCTCGGGCGCGACCGCGCGCGCGAGCTTCGCGCCGGGGTCGAGACGCGAGAGGTCGGGCGGGCGCGGCCGGCCCGGCGCGAGGCCGAGCGCGTACCACCACGGAATCCCGTTCTGGCAGAACACCACCGCCGTGTCGGCGCCGAGCAGCGGCGCGAGGCCCTCGGCCGCCGCGCCGAGCGCGGTCGCCTTGAGCGCGACCAGCACCGCGTCCTGTGGCCCGAGCTCGGCCGGGCGCTCGCTCGCGCGCACGCGCGCGCTCACCCGCTCGGCGCCCGAGACCAGCGTGACGCCGCGCGCGCGCAGCGCCTCGAGCTGCGCGCCGCGTGCGAGCACCGAGACGTCGTGGCCCGCGGCCGCGAGCCGGGCGGCGAAATGGCTGCCGATCGCGCCGGCGCCGAAAACGCAGATGCGCAACACGTTCTCCTGGCGAAAACCGCGCTGATTCTAACCTCGCTCCTGGTGTACGATCGCCCCTGCGATGGACATTTCAGCGGAAGAAATAAAGGAATTCTGGCGCGGCTGGTGCCTGCGGCGGAAGATCGGCGCCGACTTGCTGGCCAAGGGCGAGGCCGAGATCGAAAAGGATCCCGAGCGCTGGGCCGACGAGACGATGGACCGGCTGCTCGAGCTCGTCAGGCAGTAAGCGTCCAGTCGCGGATCAGCGCCTCGTACAGCGCGACCGACTGGCGGATTCTCTCCATGCTGCAGTACTCGTCGGTCTGGTGCGCCTGCTGCGGCTCGCCCGGCCCGAGCACCACCGCCGGTGCGCCGCGGTAGACCTTGAGCAGGTTCGCGGCGTCGGTCATGTAGGTCGCGGTCTTAACCTGCGGCGCGGCGCCGAGCTGCGCGCGGCAGATCTCGAACACGCGCCGCATCCAGGCCTGGCCCGGCTCGGTCCACACCGGCTGCAGATCGGAGAATACGTCCAGCTCGGCGTCGCCCAGCGCCTGCTTCAGGCGCGCGATCAGCGCGGCGTGGTCCATTCCCGGCACGGTGCGAATGTCGACCCCGATGCGCGCCGAGTCGGGCACCAGGTTCACGCCCGCGCCGCCCTCGATCGTGCCGACGTTCATGCTCGGCGCGCCCATCACCGGGTGCGCATGGGCGTGGAAATCGAACGCCTCCAGCGCCGCGACCGCGCGCGCCGCCTTGTAGATCGCGTTCTCGCCCAGCTCCGGCATCGAGCCGTGCGCCGAGACGCCGCGGAACGCGGCGTGAAACTTGAGCGAGCCCTTGTGCCCGACGTAGGGCTGGTTCGCGCTCGGCTCGCCGACCACGATCGCGCCCGCCCTGCCCATCAGCGCGGGCAGCGCCGCGAGGTGGCGCGAGCCGATGCAACCGTTCTCCTCCGACGCGGTCAGCACCAGCACCACGCCCGGCGTGCCGGCGAGCTTGCCGGCGAAGGCCTTCGCCGCGAGCAGCATCGCCGCCACGCCCGCCTTCATGTCGGACGCGCCGCGGCCGTAGAGCCGGTCGCCGTCGGTCTCGCCGGCGAAGGGATCCTTGGCCCACTTGCGCGTGCCGAGCGGCACCACGTCCAGGTGGCCGGTGAGGCACAGCGGCGCCTTCGCCTCCGAGCCGCCGGCGCGCGCGATGACGCTGGTGCGCCCCGGCTCGAACTCCTGGTACTCGACCGCGTAGCCCCAGCCCTCGAGCAGACCGCCCGCGTGGCGCGCGCAATCCTGCTCGCGCCCGGGCGGGTTGACGGTGTCGAAGCGGAGCAAAGACCGCGTCAGCGAAATGGCATCCTGTGCGCCCATGCGTTGCATGATAATCGAATCCCTTCGAGACCGACCTGCCGAGCCGAAAACCATGACCGAACTCCTGCACCAGGTGCGCGACGGCATCGTGACCCTGACCTTCAACCGCCCGCAGGCGAGGAACGCCCTCACTTTCGCGATGTACGACCGCCTGGCCGAGATCTGCGAGGAGGCGAACCGCGACCGCTCGATCCGCGCCATGGTGCTGACCGGCGCGGGCGACAAGGCCTTCGCCGCCGGCACCGACATCTCGCAGTTCCGCGCCTTCGACAAGGAGCAGGACGCGCTCGACTACGAGGCGCGCATCGACCGCGTGCTGGGCGCGCTCGAGGCCTGCCGCGTGCCGACCATCGCCGCGATCCAGGGCGCCTGCACCGGCGGCGGCGCGGGCATCGCGGTGTGCTGCGACCTGCGCATCGCCGCCAGGGGCGCGCGCTTCGGCTTCCCGGTCGCGCGCACGCTGGGCAACTGCCTGTCGATGAACAACTACGCGCGCCTGGTCGCGCTGCTCGGGCCGGCGCGGGTCAAGGACATGATCTTCAAGGCGCGCCTGATCGAGGCCGACGAAGCGCTCGCGATCGGACTCGTGGGCGAGCTGCTCGAGGACGGCGCGGCGCTCGCCGCGCGCGCCGAGGAACTCGCGCGCCAGATCGCCAGCCTCGCGCCGCTCACCCTGCAGGCGACCAAGGAAGCCGTGCGGCGGCTGCGGCCGGCGATCCCGCACGGCGAAGGCAACGACCTGGTGCTGATGTGCTACATGAGCGAGGACTTCCGCGAAGGCATGGACGCCTTCCTCGCCAAGCGCAAGCCTGCTGGAAGGGGCGCTAGCCGCGGCGCGCTCGAGCGCTGCGATGTCGAGCTTCTTCATCCTGAGCACGGCTGTCATCACCTTGTCCGCCTTTGACGGATCGGTCATCAGCTTCGGAACCACGGTCGGAACGATCTGCCACGAGCAGCCGAACTTGTCCTTCAGCCAGCCGCACTGCTGCGCCTTCTCGTCGCCGCCTTCGCGCAAGCTGTCCCAGTAGTAGTCCACCTCGGCCTGTGTCTCGCAGTTCACCACGAACGAGACCGCCTCGCTCAGCCTGAACACCGGGCCGCCGTTGAGCGCCGTGAACCCCTGCCCGTCGAGCTCGAACGCCACCACCATCACCGATCCCGGCTTGCCGCCGTGCACCTCGCGCCCGGCTTCGCCGTAGCGCGCGACGTGGGTGATCTTCGAGTTGGGAAAGATGCCGGTGTAGAACTTCGCCGCCTCCTCGGCCTGGTGGTCGAACCACAGGAACGGGGTGATCCTCTGCGTGCGCGCCATCGCCGGCTCCTTCATTGCGGGACGATGATCATCCAGCCCACGCCGAAGCGGTCGGCGAGCATGCCGAAGCAGGGCGAGAAGAAGGTCTTGCCCAGGGGCATGCGAACTTCGCCGCCTTGCGCCAGCGCACCGAACATGCGCTTCGCCTCGGCCTCGTCCTTCGCGTCGAGCGAGAGCGAGAAGCCCTGGAAGCTCGGATGACCCTTGCACATGCCGTCCGAGGCCATCAGCAGCGCGCCGCCGATGCGCAGGCTCGCGTGCATGACCTTGTTCTCCGAGCCCGGCGGGTGCATGCCGGGCGGCGGCGGCTCGGGGCTGTCCTTGATGCGCATCAGCATCTCGACCTCGGCGCCGAGCGCCTTCTTGTAGAGCTCGATCGCCTCCTCGCAGCGGCCTTCGAAAAACAGGTAGGGTTGGATCTGCATTGCAATCTCCTTTCGGTGTTCACGCTTCGCGCGCACGCGCGTCCTGCACCAGCGCGAGGGTGTTGCCCTCGCTGTCCCGGAACCACGCCACGCGCGCGCCGCCCGCGCTGAGGATCCCGTTCTCGGTCTTCATGCCCGGCGAGTCGTACTCCTCGAACTCGACGCCGCGCCGCCGCAGCTCGGCCACCTCGCGCTCCACGTCCTCGACCTGCCAGTAGGCCTGGCTCGCGCGCGAGCTGCCGGCGTTCGGCGTCGGGTACATGAAGCACGCCGTGTTGGCGGCGAACTCGTACACGACGCCGCCGAGCTTCTCCTCCTTGGGCACGAGACCGAGCTTCTGCTCGTAGAAGCGCTTCGCGCGCTCGAGGTCTTTCACCGGGATGTAGGCATACATCGGAAATTTCTGCAGCATGGCGTCCTCCCTCATGACCGGGCCAGGTATGCCGCGTGCTGGTCCATGGTGCCGCCCCAGCCCTGCTTCATGCTTTCGCGCCCTTGGTCGAAAGTATTGCGCTCGATCTCGCTGGCAGAGTCGTGCGGCACCCACTGCACGGTGACGCGCGTCTTCGCGCCGAGGTCCTCGAAGATGACGCTCGAGAGCGTCTCCAGCGGCCAGTTCTCGCTCCACGGGTGGCGCGTCACGCCGCCCTGCGGGTCCGAGAACGAGACGATGAACACCAGCCGCGAAGGCGCGTCGATCACGCGGTAGACGAATCGGCCCCAGATGTCGCCGCCGTCGGGCGCGGTCATGCCGTAGTGGAAGATCCCGCCGGGCCTGAGGTCGACCTTGCAGCTGTGCACCTTGAAGCCCGCCGGCCCCCACCAATCCTTGAGCTGCGCGGCGTCGGTCCAGGCCTTCCACACGCGCTCGCGCGGCGCATCGAACACGCGCGAGGCGACGAACGGCTCGAAAGGTTTCGCTGCCATGCGGCCTTCCTCAAAGAGCGACGGCGACTTTGAAGCCGCCGTAGATCAGGCGCTTGCCGTCGTCCGCGACGCACTCCGTGTAGGCGAGCGCGCCGTGCTCGCGCCACACCTTGCCGGCCTTGCGCGCCATGCGGCGATAGGCCTGCAGCTTGCTCTTGGGCACCGGTACGACGAATCCGTCGACGTAGCTCATCACGCCTCCCTCGTTGCCGCGTTCATGGTTGCTGCAGGAACTGCTCGAGTTTCTCGAAGGTCTCGCTCCAGCCGCGCTGGTGGCCGTCGCGCGCCGCCTGGTCGAAGAAGCGCTCGTGGCGGAACACCATCTCGGTTCCGCTTCCGACCTGCGTCAGCGTGATCGTCACCAGCGACTCGCGCTCGGGCGTGGTCCTGGGCCAGGTCCAGGTGAAGACCAGCTTGCGGTTCGGCACGATCTCGCGATAGACGCCCTGCGCCTCGTGCTCGTTGCCGTCCGACCCGCCGAAGGCGATGCGGAAGCGCCCGCCCACGCGCAGGTCGAGCTCGGCGGCCGAGACGGGCTGGGGCCCGCCCGGACCGAACCAGCGCTTCAGCGCTTGCGGGTCGGTCCACGCGCGCCAGACTTTTTCCGGCGCGACGCCGAAACGGCGCTCGATGACGAGGAAGGGCTTTTCCGCGAGCTTGGCTTGGTCCATGTCTTCAATTCCTCCTGCTGGTAAAGGTAACGCGCGAGCGAATCGAGCTTCTCGGTCCAGAACTTCTCGTAGCGCGAGATCCAGGTCGCGGCGTCCTGCATCGGCGCCGCCGACAGCTCGCAGCTCACCACCCGCCCCTCCTTGCTGCGGGCGATCAGCCCGGCGTCCTCGAGCACCCGCAGGTGCTTCATGAACCCCGGCAGCGACATGTCGTGCGGCGCGGCGAGCTGCGACACGGCGATCTCGCCGCCGCTCAGCGACTCGAGGATGCCGCGCCGCGTGCGGTCGGCGAGCGCGCCGAACACCGCGTCGAGCTCGTCGTCCGAATACTTAACCATAAGGTTCAGTATCCGGCCGCGATCCCGGCCTGTCAAGTGGGGGGCTGGCGGGCGCCGTCCGAGGGGCCCTTGAGCTCGACCGTGTTGCCCTCGGGATCGGTGAGGTAGATCGAGACGCCGTTGCCCTCGGCGCCGAAGCGGCGCGCGATCTCGCCCACCGCCACGCCGTGCGCCGCGAGGTGGGCCACGATCGCGTCCTGGTCGAAGGGCTCGACGCGCAGGCAGAAGTGATCCATGTTGCGGCCGGAACCGGCGTCTGCGATCACGAGGTCGATCATCGCGCCGCCGGCGCGCAGGTGCGACATGCCGAGCTCAGGGCGCCACGCGACGTGCTCCGCGCCCAGAACCTCGCAGTAGAAGCGGCGCATGGCGTCGATGTCCCCGACGCGCAGGACGACGTGGTCGATCGCGCTGATTCGCAGCATGAGCGGCCACCACTATAGCGCGGCGGCCGCGGAGGATGCGGCGCGCTAGTGCGCGGCGCGGTAGGCGTGCACTTCGGCGGGCTGCATCGGCTTGCCGCGCGCCTTTGCCACCGCCTTTGCGTCGACGTCGGCGAAGCCGCGCGGGCGCAGCTGCGCGTTGCCCCAGGACGCGCGCACGTAGCCGATGATCGCCGCCAGCTCGGCGTCGGACAGGTGGTCGAACGGCGGCATGACGCCGTTGTACTCGCCGCCCTTGACCGTGATCCGGCCTTCGAGCCCGTTCAACACCACATAGACCGGAAACATGCGATCGCGGTAGAGGTCCCGGTTGCCCGCCAGCGGCGGGAACGTCTGCGCCAGGCCGGCGCCTTCGGCCTGGTGGCAGGCCGAGCACTGGCGCGCGTACATCGCCGCGCCGTCGATCGCGGGCGCGGGCGCGGCGGCGGCCGCAGCCGCCTTGGGCGCGTTCGGCCCGAGATAGGTGACGAGGTACTTGACGATCTTGTCCCGCTCCGCGCCCGGGATGCGCAGGCCGTACTGCGCCATGCTGTCGATCATCGCGGACCAGTCGTCGCCGGTGACCCCCGCCGACTCGACCAGGTACTGCAGGTCGTGGCAGGTGCGGCACTTGGCGTACACCAGGTCGCGGTCCGGGCCCGCGGGCAGCTCGATGCGGTCGGAAGCGAGAAGCGCCGCCGGCGCGAACGCGAGCGCGATCGCGACGGCGGCGGCGAAGCGGCGCAGCACTATACGTTGATGACGACGCGGTCGGCGCCGTTCCACTCGTAGCCGCGCGGGTTCCAGCGCGTCAGGCCGTCCAGCGGCTGCGAGCGGCCCAGCGCGTCGGTCGCGAGCGACATGAGCGCGTTCTGCCCGGGCTTGAGGCTCGCCCTGACCGACCAGTGGTACCAGGCCCAGGGGCTCTCGGCCGGCTTGACCTCGGCTGCCTGCCAGCTCTGGCCGCCGTCGGCCGACACCTGCACGCTGGTGATCGACGCCGTGCCGTCGTTGAACGCCACGCCGGTGATCTCGACCGCGCCGCTGCCGGGCTTGTCTTCCGGCAGGGGCGAGAAGATCACGCTCTTGATCTGGTGCGCGTAGGTCGGGCGGCTGTTCTCCAGCGTGTAGTCGTTGGGCTTGAACTGGCCCGGCTCGACCGGGCGGTTGGGGAAACGGTAACCGACCGACTGGAACACGCTCGGCGACTGCTGGTCCATGAACAGCAGCTTGGTCAGCAGCTTCACGTTCATGTTGCCGTAGTAGCCCGGGATGATCAGGCGCAGCGGCCCGCCGTGCGCGGCGGGGATCGGCTCGCCGTTCATCTTGAGCGCGAGGATGGCGTTGTCGAGCGCGCCGTCGTCGATGTGGTAGCTCTTGGAGAAGTCGGAGCCCTCGGGGGTGGCCGGCTGGTCCCAGCCCTCGGCGGTAAGCCATTTCACCGAAGCCGCGGGCAGCACCTTCTGATCGGCGAGGAACTGGCGCAGCGGCACGCCTTCCCATTCCACGTTGCCCATGCCGCCGTTCTTCCATTGCCCGCCGCCGACCTTCTGCTTGGCGGCGTAGTACGAGCGCCCGTTGCCGGCGCACTGGATGACCGAGACGCGCTTGACCTGGCCCATCTTCTCGATGTCGGTCAGCTTGACGCTGCGCGGCCGCGCGACCAGGCCGTCGATCTCGAGCGTCCAGTCCTCGCGCCGCGGGGGCTGCAGGCTCGCGTACCAGCCCGCGTCGCCCTCGTGCGGGTAGTGGAAGCGGCAGAACAGGATTTCCTTCGGCGTGTGCGCGTACTGGCGCAGCAGCGTGAGCGGGGTTTCCATCACGCCGAGCTTGGCGTTGTGGATGATCATCTCGGCCGACTTGCCGGGAATGATCTGGTCGGCGGTCTCGGCCGCGAGGGCGCGCAGGGCGTAGCCCGGCAGCATGGTGCCGGCCGCGGCGGCGCCGGCGAGCTTGCCGAACTGGCGCCTGGACAGGCGGGCGAAATCGTTCTTGCCTTTCATCGGACACTCCTCCGTGTTCGTCGCTGAAGTTAAGTATTTAAGTAGTTGACGACGATCAAATATAGCGTCGCGCCCCGAGACGCGGGGCATGACTTTTGTATGAGCGGGTCAACCCAGCTTATGCGCCCGCATGTGCCGGATTCGCGCCAGATTTTCGCCTCATTGGCGAAGTAGAATCGCGCCGATGGCTCGCCGCAGAAGGCTCTGGCCGATCCTCCGGATCGGAATGCTCGCACTCGCGCTGGCCGCGGCGGGCTACACCCTCTATCTCGACTTCCGCGTGCGGCACGAGTTCGAGGGCCGGCGCTTCGCCCTGCCCGCGCGGCTCTACGCCCGGCCGCTCGAGCTGCACGTCGGGCTGAAAGTGCCCGAGGACGACGTGCTGCGCGAGCTGCGCGAGCTGGGCTACCGCGCGGCGGCGCGCGAGGACGGCTCCGGTTGGTACGTGCGCAACGGCGCAGAGCTCGAGATCGCGGTGCGCCCGTTCGTGTACTGGGACGGACCGCAGCCCGCGAGGCGCCTGCGCATCGCGTTCGATTCCGGCGCGGTCAGCGCGCTCGCCGACGCGCAGGGCGGCGAGCTCGCGCTCGCGCGCCTGGAACCGGTGCCGATCGGCGGCATTTACCCCACCAACAACGAAGACCGCGTGCTGGTGCGCCTGAGCGACGTGCCGCAGGTCCTGGTGAAGGAGCTGATCGCGGTCGAGGACCGCAACTTCACTTCGCACTGGGGCTTCGATCCGCGCGGAATCGCGCGCGCGCTGCTCAGCCTCCCCACCGGCCACGTGCAGGGCGGCAGCACCCTGACGCAGCAGCTGGTGAAGAACTTCTTCCTCACCCCCGAGCGCACGATCCGGCGCAAGGCCACCGAGCTGGTGATGGCGGTGCTGCTCGAGCTGCACTACACCAAGCAGGAGATCCTGGAGACCTACCTGAACGAGATCTACCTCGGGCAGGACCGCGACCGCGCGATCCACGGCGTCGGCCTCGCGGCGCAGTTCTATTTCGACAAGCCGGTGGGCAGGCTCACGCCCGCCGAGAGCGCGCTGCTGGTCGGCCTGGTGCGCGGCCCGGCCTACTACGACCCCTACCGCCACCCGAAGCGCGCGCTCGAGCGGCGCAACCTGGTGCTGCGCGAAACGCGCGACGAAGGCTTCATCAGCGCAGCGCAGTACCAGGCCGCGCGCGCGACCGGCCTCGGGCTCAACCCCAGGCCCTCGACCGGCACGACGCCCTACCCGGCCTTCGTCGACCTGGTGCACCGCCAGCTGCGGCGCGACTACGACGAGGACGACCTGCGCTCCGAGGGGCTGCGCATCTTCACCACGCTCGACCCGCGCGCGCAGGCCGCCGCCGAGCGCGCGCTCGCCGACCGCCTCGCCGCGTTCGACCGCCAGGGCCGCTTCGGCAAGCCCGGGCTCGAGGGCGCGGTGGTGATGGCGGATCCGCAGACCGGCGAGGTGCAGGCGCTGGTCGGCGGGCGCGACCCGCGCTACCAGGGCTTCAACCGCGCGCTCGACGCCGAGCGCCAGGTCGGCTCGCTGTTCAAGCCCGCGATCTACCTCACCGCGCTCGAGGACCCGTCGCGCTACACCCTCGCCACGATGCTCGACGACAGCAAGTTCGTGTGGCACCCGCCGAACTCCGAGCCGTGGCGGCCGGAGAACTACGACAAGCAGTTCCACGGCGAGGTGCCGCTCTACCTCGCGCTCGCGCACTCGTACAACGTCGCCGCGGCGCGCCTGGGAACCACGCTCGGCCTGGAGCGCGTGCTCGCCACCGCGCGCAAGCTCGGCATCGAGCGCGAGCTGTCGTCCTACCCCTCGACCCTGCTCGGCGCGGCGAACCTGAGCCCGTTCGAGGTGGCCCAGATGTACCAGACCATCGCCGGCGGCGGCTTTCGCTCGCCGCTGCACGCGATCCGCGACGTCACCACCATGGACGGCCGTCCGCTCAAGCGCTACCCGCTCGCGGTGGCGCAGGCCTTCCCGCCCGAGCCGATGTACCTGCTCACCGCCGCGCTGCAGGACGTGGTGCGCGAGGGCACCGCGCGCTCGCTTTCCAACTGGCTGCCGCCGCTGGGCGTGGCGGGCAAAACCGGCACCACCAACGAGCAGCGCGACGCCTGGTTCGCCGGCTTCACCGGCGGCCGCGTCGCCGTGGTCTGGGTCGGCTACGACGACAACCGCCCCGCGCGCCTGCTCGGCGCCACCGCGGCGCTGCCGGTGTGGGGCGAGATGATGGCCGCGCTGCTGCCCGATCCGGTCGCCTTCCCCCAGCCCGAGGACATCGAGCAGGTCACGATCGACCCGCAGTCGGGCCTGGTCGCGGACGCGGCCTGCCCGGGCGCGCTCGAGCTGCCGTTCGTCAAGGGCTCCGCGCCGCAGCAGCGCGCGCCCTGCGCCGGCAACCCGGTGGTGGATAATGTGAAGGGCTTCATCCAGCGCCTGTTCGGACAATGAGACTTCTCTTCCTGGTCGCCGCGCTGCTCGCCGGCTGCGCGGCCGCTCCGCCGCAAACGCCGCCGCCGCAGGCGCCCGCGCCGATCGAGACCGCGCCGCCCGCGACGCTCGGCGTCCCCGCCGCGCCGCCCGCGCGCGCCGGCAACCCCGCGGTCGAGCGCCTGATGGCGAGCGCGCAGGCCGACCTCGACGCGAGCCGCCTCGGAAGCGCCGAGGCCACGATCGAGCGCGCCCTGCGCATCGCCCCGCACGACGCGCGCCTGTGGCAGCAGCTCGCGCGCATCCGCCTGCAGCAGGGCCAGTACCGGCAGGCCGAGAGCCTCGCCGCGCGCTCCAACACCTGGGCCGGCAGCGACAACGCGCTGCGGGCCGAGAACTGGAGCCTGATCGCGCAGGCGCGCGACGCGCGCGGCGACAGCGACGGCGCGCGCGCCGCGCAGCAGAACGCCGAGCGCTACGGCCGCTGACGACCGGCCGCGCCGGACCCGATCAGCCTCGTGCCGCTCACCGCCGCGGCGAGCAGCGCGATGCCGGCCGCCGCGCCGAGCGCCCAGTAGGTCGCGTGCGGCCGCGCCAGGCCGAATATCAGCGCCACCAGCGCGGCGCCGGTGGACTGGCCGAGCAGGCGCGCGGTGCCGAGCATTCCGCTCGCGCCGCCGCTGCGCGCCGGCGGCGCCGAGGTGACGATGGCGCGGTTGTTGGGCGACTGGAACAGGCCGAAGCCCGCGCCGGCCAATGCCATGCGCCACGCGACGTTCGCCTCGCCAGGCGAGGCCGGCATCAGCGCGAGCAGGGCAAGCCCCGCGGCGAACAGCGCCATGCCGAGCGCGCCGAGGATCCCGGCGGGATAGCGGTCGGCGAGCCTTCCCGCGATCGGCGCCATCACCGCCGCCGCGACCGGCCAGGGCGTCATCAGCAGGCCCGTGGCCACCGCGTCGCGCCCGAGCACGTCCTGGAAGTAGAACGGGATCGAGACGTAGGCCAGCATCTGCGCGGTGAACGAGCAGACGGAAGTGCCGATCGAAAGCGCGAACATCGGAATCCGCAGCAGATCGACCGGCAGCAGCGGCGAGGCCTGCGGCAGCTGGCGCGCGACCAGCGCCACGCCCGCGAGCGCGGACGCCGCGAAGGCGAGCGCCACCAGCAGCGCGCGCTCGCCGTGGCCGACGCTGTCGATGGCGACGATCAGCAGGCCGAAAAATAGCGCGTTGAGCAGCGCGGAGAGAAAATCGAAGCGGCGCGCCGCGTGCGGCGTGCGCGGCAGCCCGCGCCCCGCAATCAGGGTCGCGATGCCGATCGGCACGTTGACCGCGAACAGCCACGGCCAGGAGGCGACCGACAGGATCGCGGCAGCGACGGTCGGCCCGACCGCGGCCGAGACCGCCACCACCATGGCGATGACGCCGATGCCGCGCCCGAGCTGCTCGCGCGGGTAGATGAAGCGCACCAGCGCCGCGTTGACGCTCATGATCCCGGCCGCGCCCACTCCCTGCGCCACCCGCGCCAGGGTCAGCGCGGCGAGCGAGTCCGACAGCGCGCAGGCGAGCGAAGAGAGGGTGAACACCGCCAGCCCGATGCGGTAGATGCGGCGGTAGCCGACGATCTCGCCCAGCGAAGCGAGCGGCAGCAGCAGCACCGTGATCACGAGCTGGAAGGCGTTCACCACCCAGACCGAATCGACCGGGGTCGCGTGCAGGTCGCGCGCGATGGTCGGCAGCGCCACGTTGGCGATCGAGCCGTCGAGCACCGCCATCATGATCGCGAGCCCGATCGCGAGCATCGCCCAGCGCCGCTGCGGCGGCGGCAGGCCGTCGGGCGCTTCGGATGCGGGCCGCATACCGCATCATAGCTTGCGTTGCGTCAATATCGGGCGGCGGGAGCGAACGCTAGAATTCCGTCAGGGAGAGAGCAATGAACACCGAGCTCATCGCGCAGACCTGGGAGGCCATCGACGACCCGTTGGCCTTCGTCGAAGCCTTCTACGCCCGATTCTTCGAGCGCTTTCCCGCCTACCGGCGGCTGTTCCCGCAGCAGCTCGAGCGCAAGCACCTCGACAAGATGGTGCAGACCATGGCGCTGGTGGCGCGCCTGTCGGAGGACCGCGGCACGATCGCGCCGCACGTGCACAAGCTCGGCGCCTCGCACAAGCCCTACGCGCTCGGGCCGAAGGACCTCGCGAACTTCAAAACCGTGTTCGTCGAGATGCTCGGCGCGCGCCTCGGCGCGTCCTGGTCGCCCGCGGCGGCGCAGGCCTGGGACGAGGCCTTCGAGCAGGTCATCATCCCGCTCATGCGCGAGGGCGGCGGCGACTGAGGCCCGACCGGCCCGGCGCCTACGAGCTTGTCGAGGCCGCCCTTCAGCTTGTCGATCACCGACTCGCGGCATGCTGCGCTCGTCATCCAGCCCGCCACCGGAGTTGTTGATTTCCATCTCCCGCTCCCCGCCTCCGCTGCTGGATGGGCGATGAAGGATGCAGTAGGAGCTTCCGCTCGACGCTTCGTTCTTGCACTCTTTGTTCTGGCACTTCATGTCGCCTCCTCGTGCAAAGTCAGCCGCATAGCTGGATCAACGACAGAATCGCAAAGATAAGGGCGCCCGCCGCCAGCAGCCGTTGCGCGCTCTTGGTCCACGTCGCCTTCGAAGCCAGCGCCTCGGTCTGTACCCGAATCGCGTCGTCCCAGACATTCATCTGATCGCGCATGAACAGCGCGTTCCTCTGCATGAGGGCCGCGCCGCCGCTTGCGAACTCCGCGGTACCGTAGAAATCGTCGAAGGGCCCCTTGAACGCGCTTCCGCGCGGCGGATTGCTGACCTTCCTCAGCTCGAGCGCTCGAATGCCGCAAAGGACGCAGGCCACCAGCGCCCCGAGCGCCAAGACGAGCAATGTCGTCTCCAAGGCTCCGCGCTCCGACCCCGGCCCGCGCAGGACGGCGAACGCGCCCGCCAGGAAGATGCCCGCGGTCGCGGTCGCGATCTGCGCCTTGGTATCGAGCAGCTTCCACGCGTCGATCAATTCGCCGTACTGTGCGATATAGCCGTCGAGCTGCGCCTTGAGCACCGCGCCCTGTTCGGCCAGTTTCTTTTCGCCGGCCTTGGCGTCGCTGTCGTTCGTTTCCGAGGCGCAAGTCATGATCCGCTCAGGAACGCAGCACCCGCCCGGCCGCGGCGCCGGTCAGCGCGCCGCGCTCCCAGGTCGGCACGCCGTTGACCAGCGTCAGCTCGACGCCGGCCGAGCGCATCACCATGCGCTTCGCGCCGCCCGGCAGGTCGTAGCGCCGCTCCGGGCGGCCCGCCGAACCGACCGTCGCCGGGTCGAACAGCACGAGGTCCGCCGCGAGCCCGGGCGCGATGCGACCGCGGTCGCGGATGCCGAAGAAGTCCGCCGGGTCGGAAGTCATGCGCCGCACCGCCTCTTCCAGCGTCAGCACCTTGCGCTCCCTCACCCAGGTGCCGAGCACGTAGGTCGGGTAGCCCGCGTCGCACAGCATGTCGAGGTGCGCTCCGCCGTCGCCCAGCCCGAGCAGGATCGACGGATCGTTGAGCAGCTCGGCCATCCGGTCGGCGCGGGTGTTGAACGACTGCATGGTGAACTCGTTCTCGAGATCGTCCTCCAGCGTGACGTCCAGGAACGCGTCCACCGGGTCCTTGCCCTGCTCCGCCGCGAGCTCTGCCACGGTGCGGCCTTCGAGGTGCTTCAGCGCCGGGTTCTTCACCTCGTGCAGCGTGATGCGGGCCCAATTGCTCGAGGTCATCGGCCGCTCGAGGTCCTTGCGGAACTGCGCGCGGAACGCCGGGTCGCGGTACACCGCCGCCTGCGCCGCCTTCGACTTGTCCTCGAACACGCGCTTGAACGACGGGAAGGCGCCGAACGAGAACGGGCTGCGCATGCTGAACTCGCGCGTGAGCGGAAGGGGCGAGGTCTGCGGCCGCGCGCCCCTGGCGATCATCGGCCGCGCCTTCCTCAGCGTCTCGCGCACCGCCTCGGGGATGTCGTCGCGGTCGAACAGCGCGATGAAAGTCACCGGCCGGCCGCTCTGCTCGAGCATGAAACCCAGCAGCTCGAGCTCCGGGTCCTCGAGCACCCCGATCTGGCGCGTCATCGCGACTTCGATCGCGCCCTTGCCGCGCTCGCGCAGCGCGTTGCAGCAGGCCCCGATCTCCTCGCGGCTCGCGTTGCGGCAGGCGAGCGGCCGTCCGCCGTAGCCCATGTGCTGGTTGAGCAGCGTGCTGGAGAAGCCGAACGCGCCCGCGTCGAGCGCCTCGCCGAGCAGGGACTTGATCTTCCCGGTTTCATCTTGCGTCGCGGCGCGCTCCATCGACGCCTCGCCCATCACGTAGTGGCGCAGGGGCGTCAAAGGCGCCAGGAACGCGAGGTTGAGCGCGGGTTTCCTTTTCGCCGCCGCGTCCAGGTACTGCGGGAAGGTCTCCCAGTCCCAGGTGATCCCGGCCTGCAACACCTCGAACGGAATCGCCTCGACGTTCACCAGGTCGCGCATCGCCACCTCGCGCGCCTCCGGCCGGCAGGGCGCGATCCCCACCCCGCAGTTGCCCATCACCACGCTGGTCACCCCGTGCCAGGACGAAGGCGTGGTCGCGCCGTCCCAGCAGATCTGCGCGTCGTAGTGCGTGTGCGGGTCGATGAACCCGGGCGCGACCGCGAGCCCCTCGGCGTCGATCCTGCGCTTCGCCGGGCCGAGGTCCTCGCCCAGCGCGACGATCCTGCCTCCGGCGATCGCCACATCCGCGCGCCGCGCCGGCGCGCCCGTGCCGTCGATGACGGTGCCGTGCCTGATGATGAGGTCGTGGCTCATTAGTGGTAGATTCCGCGCTCCAACAAATCCAACAATCCATTCTAAGGGAAGGCTACAACGATGAAAGCGTCTTCACTAAGCTTCCGCGCCGCCGTGCTGTTCGTGATCGCGGGCATGGTGTGGGGCCTGCAGATGGCGATATCGCAGAACCACGCCACGTTCCCGGCGCACGCCCACGTCAACCTTCTCGGCTGGGTGTCGCTGTTCCTGTTCGGGATCTTCTACCACCTGCACCCGGAGATCGACCGCAGCCGGGCCGCGCGCGCGCAGGTGTGGATCTGGATGGCCGGCGTCGTGATCCAGGCCTTCGGCGTGGCCAGGGTCTTCACCGGACACCCGAGCGGCGAGGCGTTCGCCGCGACCGGCTCGTTCATCCTGCTCGGGGCCATGCTCGTCTTCGCCTGGATGGTGTACCGGCGCGAGCGCTACGCCGTGGCGTAGGGGACGGCCCGGGCGAAGGGTCAGATGTCGGGCTTGACGTCCAGCATCTGCATGCCGGCGTCGTACTTGCGCAGGTAGTCGCCGATCCGCTCGAAGGTGGCGGTGACGGGCTCTCCGGTTTCCTGGTCGGCGGTGGAAACCTCCGCGCTGAACACCGACCCCAGCATCAGCTTGAACGGGTTGACGCTGACCTTCTGCGCCGTGAAGTAGGCCTTCTCGTTGGCCTTGATCTTGTGGACGTCGCCGGTTTCGTAGATGGCGGCGTTGGTCACGTCGAGCACGAACTCGGTGCAGTTCTGCCTGCCGAGAGTATAGGGATTGGCGATGACCGAGTAGTGCGATTCGTGCAGCGACTCGTAGACCGGCGAGGAAATGACCTTCAGCAGGCGCCGCTGCAGCTCCGGCGAGGGGATGATGACGCCGGCTTCCAGCACCGCCACGCCGGCGAAGAAATCGACCGGGAAGTCCTGCACCAGCTTGCTCACGTCCGGATGGTCGTCGAGCTGATACAGGTTGTGCATCGCGTAGCCCGGCACCTTGCGCCCGTCGCTGGTGGTGATCACCGAATAGACCGCGAACGCGACGTGCGTGAAGTGCATTCCTTCCGGCATTTCCGACGGCGGTCGCCCCATGCGCGCGACGATGGCGACGCGCGCGCCCTTCGCGGCCAGGGTCTTTTCCACCTTCTTGGCGAACTTCACGATCTGCTCCGGCGTGAAGTGGATCGCTTCGGTCTGGCTCGAGCTGGCCGAGCTGAAGCCCGCGGCGTGCGCGGGCGCGCCGGCGCCGGATACGAACAGCAACGCGAACAGGATGCCGGACAGGTAGCGCATGATCTCCCCCCTATTGGACGCCCTTCGCGGGCGTTCTTCGTACTATCTCTTGTCGTCGGTTTTTTGCAGCGCCATGTTCGGCGGCATGGTGACGATCGCATCGTCGGTGACCTGCAGCGGCGTGCCGATCGGCGCCGAGGCGGCGTTCATCAATTCCCTTGCGGCGCTCGTGCTGGCCGCGCCTCCCGACTGCATGACGGCGCCGCCGATCGCGAGCGGCACCGCGGAGGCCGCCGAGGTGACCTGCCCGGACGCGGCCATCGAGTGCGCCGCGCTGGCGCTGGCATGGCCGCTTGCCTGCACCGATTCGTCGACTGCCTGGCCCGCGTGCGTGTTTTGGCCCCCGGAAAAGGCAGGGCCGGCGGCAAGCAACAGGGACAGCGACGCAAGTGAAAGAATGGACGTTCGCATGATCAACCTCCTCTGATATGACAAATCGTAGCGTTATCGCGCCGTCGCGAGAAGGGGGCGGTCCTGCGGGCGATTCTTTTCGTCCACTCGAGCCGGGCAATCGGCGGTAAATTCAACCAGTTAAACTCGCGAGACATCGAGGAGACGGCGTGCATAGAGGGCGTTCGAAGCTCGACCTGGCATATGGATGCTTCGCCTACTGCGGCCTGGCGGCGATCGCGATCGGCGTCATGAGCTGGCTGCCGATGGACTCGGGCGTGGCGGGAACGCTGGGCCTGCTGCTCGCGGTTCCGATGGCGCTCGCGGCGATCGCGGCGATGCTGGCCGGGATCGTGCTCTCGGCCATGCTGTGGCGCCACTGGCCGCTGCCGCTCCTGTCGGCGCTCAGCCTGCTGCTCGTGGCCGAGATCTTCGGCGAGTTCGGGCCGGTCGAGCTCTACAACGCCGCGCCGCTGGTCTACGGCGCCGCGAACCTGACGCTGTGCGGGATGTGGCTCGCGAAGTGGCGCATGCGCTTCCAGCAGGGCACGCCCGCCGCCGGGCGCTAGGCGCGGACCCGCCCTACTCGTATTTTCTTTCCTCCCACCACGGGTAGAAGGGCGGCATGTCGCGCGAGACGCGCATGGCGAAGCGCGGGGCGCGCTTTTCCTTGAACGCGGCGATGCCTTCGGCCACGTCGGGCGAGCGGCCGAGGTGGAACACGCCGCGCGAGTCGATCTTGTGCGCTTCCATGGGATGGTCGGCGCCGAGCATGCGCCACATCATCTGGCGCGCGAGCGCGACCGCGACCGGCGCGGTGTGCTCGGCGATCTCGCGCGCGAGCGCGCGCGCCGCGGGCATCAGCGCGTCGGGCGCGAGCACGCGCTGCACCAGCCCGCCGGCGAGCGCCTCGTCGGCGCCGAACACGCGCCCCGAGAGCGTCCACTCCAGGGCCCGGCCGATGCCCACCAGGCGCGGCAGGAACCAGCTCGAGCAGGCTTCGGGCACGATGCCGCGGCGGGTGAAGACGAAGCCGAAGCGCGCCTCGCTCGAGCAGAGCCGCACGTCCATCGGCAGCTGCATGGTGGCGCCGATGCCCACCGCCGGCCCGTTGACCGCGGCGATGACCGGCTTCTTCATCTCGAAGATGCGCAGCGTCACCTGCCCGCCGCCGTCGCGGTGGGTCTCGGCGCTGAGGCCGTCGCGCTTGGCGTAGTCGAAGGTCGCGCTGCCGGCGGAAAGGTCGGCCCCGGCGCAGAAGGCGCGCCCCGCGCCGGTGACGATCAGCGCGCGCACCTCGTCGTCGGCGTCGGCGCGCGAGAAGGCGTCGATCAGCTCGTCGCGCATGACGCGGGTGAAGGCGTTCATCCTGTCGGGACGATCGAGCGTCACGGTGGCGACGCGCTCGGCCACTTCGTAGCGGATCTCGGCGTAGGCCATGCGGCTCCTTTTCAGTTGATCTTGCGCTCGCGACCCTTCCAGTAGGGCTCGCGCAGCACGCGCTTGAGGATCTTGCCGGTCGGGTTGCGCGGGATCGCCTGCATGAAGTCGACCGACCTCGGGCACTTGAAGTGCGCGATTCGCCCGCGCACGAACTCGATGATCTCGGCCGCGCTCGCGCTGGCGCCCGGCTTGAGCACCACGCAAGCCTTCACCGCCTCGCCCCACTTGTCGTCCGGCACGCCGATCACCGCGCCGTCGGCGAGCGCGGGGTGCTGCATGAGCGCGTTCTCGACCTCGGTCGGGTAGATGTTCTCGCCGCCCGAGACGATCATGTCCTTGATGCGGTCGTGCAGGAACAGATAGCCGCCCTTGAGGTAGCCCGCGTCGCCCGAGCGGAACCACTCGCCGGAGAGCGCCGCCCGCGTCGCCCTGTCGTTGCCCCAGTAGCCCTTCATGTTCTGGCCGCTCTTGATCCAGATCTCGCCCACCTCGCCCTCGGCGCAGTCCTCGCCGCTGGCGGGATCGACCGCGCGCAGCTGCACGCCCGCGATCGGCTTGCCGGCCGAGCGCAGCAGCTCCTTCCTGGGGCCGTCCGGGTCGTGGTCCTGCGGCGGCAGGAGCGTGATCGCGCCGGTGGTCTCGGTCAGGCCGTAGACCTGCATGAAGTCGCACTTGAAGGTGCGCAGCGCCTCGACCAGCACCTTGTCCGAGATCGGCGAGGCGCCGTAGGAGATTCCCCTGAGCGAGGAGTAGTCGGCCCCGGCCGCGCCCGGCGCCTGCAGCATGAACTGGATCATCGCCGGCACCAGGAAGGCGTGCGTGATGCGGTGCTCGGCGATCGCGGCGACGGCCTTGGCCGGATCGAAATCGGGGTAGAGCACGCTCATGCCGCCGCGCGTGGAGGTCAGCAATGCGACGCCCACGCCCGCGATGTGGTAGGTCGGCAGCAGGTTCAGCATCACGTCCGGCGCGCCGCGGTACCCGATCGCCTCGGGCACGGCCTGCGTGAGCGCGATGGCGAGGTTGCGGTGGGTCAGCTCGACCCCCTTGGGCAGGCCGGTGGTGCCCGACGAATAGAGCTGCAGCGCCGTGTCCTCGAGCGCGGCCGGGGCGTCCGCGCCGAGCGGCGCGAAGCCGCCCGCCCAGGCCGCGAAGTCCTCGCTCGCCACCGTGGCGGAGGCCGCCGCCGCGAACGCCTTGTCGGCCATCAAGAAGCGCGCGCGCCCGTCCTGCACGATGTACTCGATCTCCGGCGGCGCGAGGCGCCAGTTGACCGGCATGCACACCGCGCCCAGGCGGCAGGCGGCGAGCACCAGCGCCACGCATTCGGCGCTGTGCTTGGTGAGGCAGGCGACGCGATCGCCGCGCCCCACGCCCTGGCGCGCGAGCCCCGTGGCGGCGCGGCCCGAGACCTGCCACAGCTCGGCGAAGGTCCAGCTCCGCGCCGGCGTCCAGTACACCGGCTGCGAACCCCTGGCGGCGGCGTGGCCGGAGATGAGATCGACGATGGTCTGCACGATGGTCCCCTCAGTCGAGCGGCCAGGGCAGCTCGCGCGTCAGCTTGGACGGCGCGAGCGACGGCTCGGGCGCGGCTTCCCCCAGGCCGCGCCACCACGGGCGCACGGCCATGAGTTGCGCCGGCTCGAGCGCCTCGCCGAAGCGCGGCATCAGCAGCGGAACGCCGCGCCGCTCGGCCAGGCCGAGCAGTGTTTCCGCCGGCTCGTCCCAGTCGTGCGTCGACAGGCTGAACGTCGCCCAGTGCACCGGCAGCAGCGCGCCGCCGCCGAGCAGCTCATAGGCGCGCAGCGCGTTCGCCGCGCCGAGGTGGATGTCGCCCCAGGCCGGATGGTAGGCGCCAATCTCGAGCAGCACGAGGTCGAACGGCCCCAGGCGCTCGCGGATCGCGCTGTACTCGGAAGTGAGGCCGGTATCGCCGCTGAAGAACACCGCGTGCCGTTCGCCGCGCAAGACGAGCGAGGACCACAGCGTCGCGTTGCGGTCCTTCAGCCCGCGCCCCGAAAAGTGCTGCGCCGGCGCGGCGGTGATCGTCAGGCCGGTGCCGGGCACGCGGTGCGATTCCCACCAGTCGAGCTCGGTGATGCGCTCCGGCGCCACGCCCCAGGCCTCGAGATGCGCGCCGACGCCGAGCGAGGTGACGATCGGCGCCGCGCTGTGGCGCGCGAGCGCGCGGAGGGTCGGATAGTCGAGGTGGTCGTAGTGGTCGTGCGAGATCGCGATCACGTCCACCGGCGGCATCTCGCGCAGGCGCAGCGGCATGGGCTGGAAGCGCGCCGGGCCGAGCAGCCGGAAGGGCGAGGCGCGCGTGCCCCAGACCGGATCGGTCAGCACCCGCACGCCGTCGATCTCGAGCAGCAGCGTCGAGTGCGCGAGCCAGGTCGCGCGCAGCCCGCTCGCGGGCGCGCGGCGCCAGGCCGCGCGCGGATCGATCGAGGGCAGCCGCGCGCCCGGGACGCGGCGCGAGCCGCCGCGCAGGAAATCGCCCAGCGTCGGCCGCGGCGCCGCGAGATCGCGCAGGCCGGGCGGGATCGGATGCAGGTTGCGGAACCCGCCGCCGACCCAGCGCGGCGAGGCGCGCATGCGCTCGAGGCGCTCGCCCTGGGCGCGGGCACCGAAAGACTTCATCAGGCAAGCCTCCTTGCGCTGAAGTATGTCATCCTTGGCGCTCATTTGTCGGGTCGCGCAATCATGACGGACGTCGCATTCTGGCCGGCGCTGAAGCTCATCCGCGCGCTGCGCGCGCGCAAGATCGGCGCGCTCGAGCTGCTCGAGCTCTACGCCGCCCGCATCGAGAAACACGACCGCGCGCTCAACGCGCTCTGCGTGCTCGAGCTCGACGCGGCGCGCAAGCGCGCCCGGGCCTACGACCGCGCCTCGGCGCGAAAGGGTGCGCGCCACGCGCCCCTCGCCGGCCTGCCGATGACGGTCAAGGAGTCCTTCGACCTCGCCGGCCAACCCACCACCTGGGGCGTCGCGCAGTACAGGGACAACCGCCCCGCGCGCAACGCGCTGGCGGTCGAACGTTTCTTTGCCGCCGGCGCGAACGTGTTCGGCAAGTCCAACGTCCCGGTCATGCTCGCCGACTGGGAGACGAACAACCCGATCTACGGCCGCACCGTGAATCCCTGGGACGCGGCGCGCACCCCGGGCGGCTCCTCGGGCGGCGCGGCCGCCGCGCTCGCCGCCGGGCTCACCGGGCTGGAGATCGGCAGCGACATCGGCGGCTCGATCCGCAACCCGGCGCACTACTGCGGCGTCTACGGCCACAAGCCGACTTTCGGCATCTGCTCGCTCGAGGGCCACGCTCTGCCGGGCATGGCGCACCCGGCCGACATCTCGGCCATCGGCCCGCTTGCGCGCGGCGCGGCCGACCTCGAGCTCGCGCTCTCGATCATGGCGGGCGCGGACGCGATCGACGGCGCGGGCTGGAAGCTCGAGCTGCCCGCGCCGCGCAGAAAGACGCTGCGCGGCCTGCGCGTGGCGGTGGTCGCGACCCACCCGACCGCGGAGACCGACCAGAGCGTGCAGGACCTGATCCACGGGCTCGCGCGCGCGTTGGCGAAGAGGGGCGCGAAGGTTTCCGAGCGCGCGCTGCCGGCGTTCGACTTCGGCGAGGCGCACCGCGTCTTCATCCAGCTCCTGCGCGGCGCGACCTCGGGCCGCCAGACGCCGGAGCAGTTCGCCGCGATGCTTGCCGCGAGGGCCGACCTCGCGCGCGACGACGACTCCTATTACGCGCAAATGGTGCGTGCCAACACCCAGCCGCACAAGGACTGGCTCGCCGCCTCCAACCGCCGCCACCAGATGCGCCTCGCCTGGGCCGAGTTCTTCGAAAACTGGGACGTGCTGCTGTGCCCCAACGCCGCGAGCGCCGCGTTCCCGCACTCGATGCCGGGCGAGCGCTGGGAGCGCATGGTCATGGTCAACGGCAAGCCCCAGCCCGCGACGACGCAAATGTGGTGGGCCGGCATCGCCGGCATGTGCTACCTGCCCGGCACCGCGGCGCCGATCGGCCTGTCGCCCGAGGGCCTGCCGATCGGGGTGCAGATCGTCGGCCCGCAGCACGGCGACCTGACCACGATCCGCGTCGCGCAGCTCATCGAGCGCGAGGTGTACGCCTTCGTCCCGCCGCCGGGCCGCGCCTGAGTTGCGCCGGCCGGCCCGCGCCGCTCAATGCACGCGCGCCGGGCTATGCTCGATCAGAGCGGAGAATTTGCGGAACAGCTCGGGATCGAGCTTGGTGCCGCTTTCCGACTCCATGACGTCCATGACCTGCGCGTGCGTGCGCACCGCGTGGTAGGGGCGCGGGGTCGTCATCGCGTCGTAGGCGTCGACGATCAGCAGGATGCGGCTCAGGAGCGGGATCGCTTCGCCCGCGAGCCCGTCGGGATAACCGGTCCCGTCGAAGGATTCGTGGTGGTGCCGGATCGCGGTCGCGATTTCGGCCTGATCGGGAATATCCGTCGCCCTGAAGATCTGTTCCCCGAGCGCCGAGTGGGTCTTCATCAGGTCCCATTCGTCGCGCGTCAGGCGCCCGGGCTTGAGCAGGACCGCGTCGGCGACGCCGATCTTTCCGATGTCGTGGAACCGCGCGCTGACTTGCAGGCGATCGAGATCTGCATCCGCAACGTCGCAGGCATGTCCCAGCTCCGTCGCCAGACGCGCCGATCGATCGCAGTGGGAGCGCGTATACGAATCGCGCACCTGAAGGGCTACGGACAGGGAATTGACTGATCCAAGCAACCGCGGATAGATCGTGGAAGGCTTCATCATCCTCCGTCGCCGCGAGGTGACGCGCGACCGGGTTACAGCCTATACCCAGTTCGCCAGGCGAAGAGAAATCAATCATGAATTCGGCGGAAGTGCGGGAGGATTTGCCAACTAATGCACACTTCCCGGACCCGGCCATCATCGGCGACCGGCGCGCTCGCTAGCCGAGCGAAACGCCCAGCAGCCTGCCCAGCCCGTAGGTCACGCACGCGGCGGCCAGGCCGATGGCGGCCTGGCGCAGTCCCGAGAACAGGGCGCCGCGGCCGGTGAAGACGCTCGTCAGCGCGCCGCTGCCGAACAGCGCGGCGCCGCTCAGCGCCATGCTCGCGGCCACGCCGGCGCCGCCGCCGGCGAAGAAGAACGGCGCGACGGGGAAGATCGCGCCCAGCACGAACACGGCGAACGAGGCCGAGGCCGCGGACCAGGCGGAGCCGCCGAGGTCCTGCGGATTGATGCCGATCTCCTCGCGCACCAGGGTGTCGAGCGCCGCGTCCTTGTTCGCCATCACGCGCGCGGCGGTCTGCTCGGCCGTCGCGCGGTCCATGCCTTTCGACTGGTAGATCAGCACCAGCTCTTCCTGCTCCTCGTCGGGCACCTGGGCGAGCTCGTCCTTTTCGGTCGCGATCTGCTTCTGGTACAGCTCGCGCGAGCTCTGCACCGACAGCCACTCTCCCATCGCCATCGAGCAGGCGCCCGCGATCAGGCCCGCGAGCCCGGTGACGAGAACCGTCTCGCGCGAGAACTCGGCGCCCGCCACGCCCATCACCAGGCTCATGTTCGACACCAGGCCGTCGTTCACGCCGAGCACCGCCGCGCGCAAGGCGTTGCCCCCGCCCGCGCCGTGGCGGCCCTCGAGGCTCGAATACGCGCTGCCGTCCCAGGCCGTGCGCGCGGCGCCCGTCAGGCGGCTGAGCACGCGCGCGTGCGAGCGCTCCTGGGCCGGAAGCAGCGTATCGCGCGACTCCGGCTGGTCGTCGTAGACGTCGCGGTCGACTTGCTCGAGGGTGCGCAGCGTCGGGATCACGATTTCGGGCCCGAAGCGCCGCGCGACCCAGGCGAGCAGTTTCGTGCGCCAGCCCGGGCGCGGCGCCGGCGCGCTCGCGCCGGCCTCCGAGAGCTGCTTGCGCCAGAAGTCGGCGTGGCTTTCCTCCACCGCCGCGAGGCGCCGGAAAATCTCCGCCCGCTCGGGCTGCGCGTCGAGCTCCGCGATGGCGCGGTACAGGGCCGAGCCGTCGATTTCGCCCTGCAGGTTCGCCCGGTAGCGTGCGATCTTGTCCTTCATGGCGCGCGGGCCGCCGCCGGGATGCGCACCGTCTGCGTGGCGAGACGGACCTCGCGCAGGAAGTACCCCAGCCCGATCACCAGCGCGACCGTCGCGCCCGTGAACAGCGCCCCGACGAGCCAGCCCAACTTCGCCTGCGCCAGGACTTCCAGGAACAGCGACACGATCACGGTGCAGACCATGAGCGCGGAGAAGGTGCAGGCCGTGATGGCGTGGCTCGCGAGAGGGCGCCGATCCCGGTCAGCAGGAACACCGGCGCCAGCGCGAGCTGGATCGCGTGTCCCACGTCTCCTATGTCGACCGCCGGCATGGCCATGGTGTGTCGCGGAAGAGGCGAAGCGCTCAAGTCTTCTTTTCGCGTCAGGATGCTATGCGTAAAGCGCCGCCCCGCGCAACTCTTCGGACGGACGAGCGACTTGAGGCGAGCGATGTCGGAGGCTTGAGCGGCATCACCATCGGGTCGAATGTCGGAGTGCAACCGGCAGATTTATCTCGGCGTCCGCTTTGCCACGCCAAGCTCTTTCGTTGCAACGTGAAAGTCGTCGCTGCGACGGCGCGCACGTCGGGCGCGAACGACGCTCGATCGCGTCGCGGCTATCATTTGCGCGCGCGCTCTTGCATTATCTCGCGCTAATGCGGTAGAAATTTGGTACGCGCGGCAATCTGAACTCGCACAAAACCACCTCGGTCATTTCACCCAATTGGACTCATCGCGGCGCAACGGGAGGTTGCGGTGATTGGTCGGTCGGAAGCGTTTCGAACGGTGCAGATCCAGATCGATAAGATCGCGGCATTCGACGCGCCGTTGCTGATCGAGGGCGAGACCGGCACGGGCAAGGAGCTCGCGGCCCGGGCCGTTCATTACCTGGGCGCCCGGCGCGACGGACCGTTCGTTCCGGTCAACTGCGGCGCGATTCCAGACCAGCTTGTCGAAAACGAGCTGTTCGGCCACCGCAGGGGCGCATTCACCGACGCGCGCGAAGACCAGCGCGGGCTCGTCGAGCTCGCGCAGAGCGGGACCCTGTTCCTCGACGAGGTCGACACGCTCACGCCCAAGGGCCAGGTCACGCTGCTGCGCTTCCTGCAGGACCATCAGTTCCGGCCGCTCGGCGAAGCGCGCGAGCGAAAGTCGGATGTGCATATCATCGCGGCGAGCAACCGCAACCTCGAGCGGCAGGTGGAGAGCGGCGAGTTCCGCCAGGATCTCCTCTACCGCCTCAAGCTGATGTACCTGCGCCTGCCGCCGCTGCGGGATCGGCACGGCGATATCACCGTGCTCGCCGAGCACTTCATTGATGTCGCGAGCTCGCGTTTCGGCAAGCCGGCGCTGCCGATCGATCCCGCCACGCTCGCCTGGTTCGAGGCCTACCATTGGCCGGGAAATATCCGCGAGCTCGAGAACGTCCTGCACCGCGAGTTCCTGCTGGCGGGGGGCGAGCGGATCTCGATCCCGCCTCCGTCCGCGGACCTCGTAGCGGCGGCGGCGGGCGAGTGGACGCTCAACTTCCGGCGCGCGAAGATCCAGGCGATCACCGAGTTCGAGCGCCGATATCTCGCGCGCCTCATCGAGCAGGCGAAAGGCAACGTATCGGCAGCGGCGCGGCTGGGCGGCACCGAGCGCAGGCACCTCGGGCGCCTGCTCAAGAAGCACCACATCTCCAGGAATCCCTCCGCCCGGCCGTAAGCGTCGCGCGCGCGGCGCGCTACCGAGGCACTCACGTGGCTTGCCGCGGGGCCTGCCGAACGAGGCTCGTGGCTAGATCCAGATTGGCTTCGACCCAGGCGTCCGTGCTGAATGGGGACAGGCGCGAGTCGAACTCGGCCGGCGGCGCGCGGCGCCGACCGCGTACATTCCAGGATTCCTCGATGGCGGCGCGCATCGATTCGGCCCCGTCGACCAGCCGGCCGCCACTGCCGTCGGCGAGCAACTCGGCGGCCCAGCCTGTGCGTACCGAAACCACCGGCACACACGCGCGCAGCGCGTCGAAGAGGGGCCACGGGCCGGTGTCCGCGCTGGCGGTAATCGCGAGGCAGTCGAAAGCGCCGATCCAGCGGCAGGCGTACGCGAGCGGGAACCGCGCCAATCCGTGCACGGCGCAGTCGACGCCGGCCCGCTGCAGCATCCGCGCCGCCTCGCCAAGCCGTTCACCTATGAGCATGACGCGCGCACCGCGCCGCAGGCCGCGCGCCGCCTCGACGAACAGGGCCAGCCCGGCGGTGTCGTCCCCGTCATGCCAGGCGGGTCGCCCGACCCAGGCGACTGTCGGCGCAGCCCCGGGCTCGTGCCGCGCTTCGTCGAGCGATCCCCAGCCGACCGGTTGCACGATGTGGGGCACGCGGGCCGTATCGATGCCGCTGGCGGCCAGGATGTCCCGCTGGCTCGGGTGCGTCATCGAAATCGCACCGCAGGCGCGCACCGCGAACCGCGCGCCTCCGCGCCGGTACAAGCCGCCGTCGAACAGGTCATGCAGCTGGACGACAGTGCGCGACGGATCCGGGCTCGCACCGGCCTCCCGGGCGCGAATGAAGATCCAGGCGTCGGCGTGGCGCAGCGGCCGGTCGCTCGCTGCCACTTCGATCGCGGCGCGCCGCAGGCTCGCAATGCGCCTCTTCCAGGCTTCGAACAGCCAACCGCGGTTCTCGGCGACCACATTCACGATCGGCCGGACGACGCGCGGTCGCAGCGCCGGGGCGGGCACCCGCACGCCCGCCGCCGACCCGTTACGGTCGCCGAGCGCAGACTCGAGCAGTGCCGCCACCTTCTGCGGCTGCCGGGCGTCCGCGAGCGTCCACTGGTGGCGCATGAGGAAGTGCATGTAGGCACGCCGGCAAGCCAGCGCCCGCGGCTCCGCGACGCTCGCGCCGAGGGCCGACCAGTCGCGCGGGATTTCCGTGAGGAAGGGCGTGACCTCGCCTTTCGTCGGCCAGACGTTGCGGCCCAACACGACGCCCGGCACATTCCACAGCAGGCCGTCGTGTGCCACGTTGCTGTTGACGGTCACGATCCCCCTGCACGCGCCGCTCTTGAGCATCTGGTGGATGTTGCCGCGCGCCTGCGGCCAGAGCATGTCCTGGCGTCGACGCAGTCGCAGCCGCAGGTGCCGATTGCCGCGAATGACGTCCATCGGGTGTTGCTTGAAGATCACGGGCCAAGGCGGGTTCAATGCCGAGACGTGATCGACGAGCGCCTGCATGGTGCGCAGGTGCGCAGGCGCGTGGTGCACCAGATTCGTGTCGTATTCCATCTGCAAGGGCACTAGCAGAAACGCCGGGGGCAGCCGCACGGCGGCGTTCTTGCCCGCATCCATGTATTGGTTGTATCCGGAATACGTCGCGGACTTGATTGCGCCCAAGTGCACCTCGAGCGCGGCGTCGGCCTCGGCGTCGAGCACCGCGCCATCCCAGGTGAACGGTGCGATGTGCGAGCCGGCATTGATGCCGCGCGGGCTGATCTGGTAGCTCGAGCGCGGCAGCCAGCCGTGCTCGCAGTACAGAGTTGGCCCCATGCCGCGAAAACCGCGGCCGTTCCACACGACCGACAGCGCGCGTCGGTCATGTATGTGCGCCCGCGGATCACGCACCACCGCATGGCCCAGCTCGGCGATCGTTCCGGCGAACGCATCCAGCAACTGGCCAATGATGACCCCGGAACGCTTTTCGACGCACACTTTCATGGCTGAACTCCGCAACGGCAGCGCACGCTCGTCGCGCACGGCGCTCGCCGGGCGCCGCGCGACGCACTTCGACCAGACGCCGTCCTCGTCCACTCGCGCGCGCTCGAGCGACGCGAGCCGGCTCACCGGGCTGAGGTTGACCAGCTCGATGCCGCGCCGGGCCAGCGCCGCGCCGAGTCGCCCGTACTGTGCGTCGATCTCCGCCACGCGGCCCGCGAGCGAATGCCGGCCGGTGCGCGCGAAGAAATGGTGCTCGGTGAAATCCACGCCGATGAGGCCGATGCGGCACGCGCCCATGTACGCAGCGAGACAGACCGCCACGTAGGGCGAGTTCTGCGTGTAGTGCAGCGTGTCCGCGGCGCCGAAATCGGTGCCGCCGTACTGTCCGAGCTTGAACCGCACCACCGGCGGGCGCACGCGACCGAGCTCGAGCTGGGTAAACAGGGCCTGGGCGCCAGAGCGCTCGACGTAGCCGAATCGGTCGCCCTTGAACTGGCTGCGCGGGTTGACCACCACGAGATAGGTGGTATCGAACAGGCGCCCGACGTCGTTGACCCCGATCGTGATGTGACGCTGCGGGCTCGACAGCTCCTTGAGCGACTCGCCGCAGCCGCACACCACGATCGTGCGCCCCGCGTGGGCATTCCGGAAATTCCGAATACCCGACGCCGCGGCGCGCGCCGCCGCCGGAGCGTTCGTCATGGCGCCGCCCATGACCTCCGATCCCCGCGGCCTTTTCAGGCGCGGGCGGCGGGCGCCGCCCCGAAGCGGGAATCGCGCGTCGCCGGCGCGGGGTCGGATGCGCGCGCGGCGGGCAGCAGCAGCTGCCGCAGCTCTTCCGTCGCCAGGCCGCGCGTGTCCGAACGCAGCTCCTTGCGCATCTCCAGCAGCGTCTTGGCGAACTCGCGCCGCGACTCGTCGTCCCGCGTCCTGCCTTCGCGCCGCAATGCCCGCAGGGAGGCGTGGGCCCTCAGCACCTCTGGACTGCCGTAGAGCGACAGCATCAGCTCCAGCGTGCGCAGGTCCGCGGACGTTTCGGCCGGCTCGCGAGTCTCGGCCGCGCCCGCCGGGCCGAGGAGGCCCTGCCAGAGATCGACGAAGAGGCGGTAGGTCGCGTGGGTCTCCGCGCTGGGCCTGTTCGCGATCAGGCCGCTCGCCCGCCGCAGACCGCCGGCGACGATCGCCGCCGCGAGCAGCGCGACGAGCGCGGCGAATCCGGCGATCTTCGCGGTCTGCGGATCCAGGCTCGAGAACAGCGCGGCGACGTAGTCGAACGCGAAATACCCGCCCGCGCCCAGCGCGCCGAGCAGGGCGAGGACGACCAACATCGCAAATGCATTGCCGAGAATTTTCATGATCGACTCCTTTTTCATGATGTCCTGACCGACTTGATCAGGAGGTAAAGGGACCGCTTCTTGCGTTTCTGGCGCGCCTCGTGGACCGTCATCTGTTTGCCCTGGAACGTGACCTGCATGCTGTTCACGGTCGAGCCGCTGCTGCGGTTTTCGCCGGCCGGCAGCGGCCAGAGGTTGCTGATGATGTCGGGTCCGCCGAGCTGGCGCTCCATCACGTGGTCGCCGTCCATGTGCTCGACACTCGGGCGGAAGCCGTAGGGCCGGAACAGCTTGTTGATCTTGCCCCCGCCGCCGGTCCTGCCCTTGTCTTCGTATACGAGGACCTTGCCCGGAGCGAGATTGGCGAACGCGGGATCCAGTCCGACCGTGTCATCGTCGGGCAGCTTTTGGCCGGTCCCGCCGGCGGCGCGATACACCTTGATGCCGCCGGACCAGCCGACGAAGTCCGCTTCCTTCTTCAGCTTCGGCTCTTGCGCGGAAAGCTGCGCCTTCGCCTTCGCGCCCGAAAGCTGGGCGGCCGCCCTGAGCCAGTCCTGCTCGACGGTTTGCTCGGTCCGCGAGCCGACGTAGATGTTCGGATAGGCCGCGGCGCGCCGCTTCGGGTACGCGATCGGCAGCGGATGCTGCTCGCTGCCCTCGTCCTCCGCCTTGTTCACCAGCGTGGCGAGCACCTCGCCGAGCGCGTTGAACTTCTTGCTCAGGTCCGCGTCGAGAGACTGGATCGCGGCCTCGTTGGGAGGATCCTTCTTCTGCGCCGCGGCGACCTTCTTCTTGAGATCGTTGATCTCCTTCGTCAGCGCGGCGACCTGCTTCGTCTCCTTGGTCGAGGCGCCTGTCGCGACGAAGTCGTGGATGAAATCCTCCGGGCTCTTGGGCGTGCTCCTGACCACCAGCACGGCCGCGTCGCGCTCGCCCTGGAATTGCAGCACGTGCGATTCCCCGCCGGCCTGGAACGGGATTTTCTTGTGCCACCATTGGAGCAGGCCCTTGACGCCCGCCTTCGCCCCGGCCTTCACGGCGCCGAACAGCTTCTTCGCCTTGTCGGCGATCCAGTTCGCCACCTTGGATATGACGTTGTCGACCTTGCCGCGGATCTTCTGGATCGCGTTGCGGATCTTGTCCGTGATACCCCCGAGGTGCAGCAGTTGCGCGAGGAAGTTGATGACCAGCGACAGCGCGCGCGCCAGGCCGCTTTCCAGCGCTTCCGCGGCCGCGCCGATGTTGCCGGCCGCGATCTCGGCGATCGAGCCGAGGAAGCTGCCGACCATCTTCGCGATCTGCTTGGCCTTCTGAATGAAGAACACGACGGTGTCGTAGATGCCGATGATCGCCTTGACGATGCCGGCGCCCGGCACGAAGGTGCTGATCACCCACTGAATGGCCTGCTCGACGATCTTCTGCTTGATGAAGTCCTTGACCGCGTCGATGAAGGCGTCGCGCATCTCGCCGGCCATTTCCTTGAGCTGCTCCCAGGCCGCCATGGGACCCTCGGTGACCAGCGTCTTGACCAGCGCGAAGCTCTTCTCCAGGCCGACTACGACCGGCTCGCCCATGACCGCGACCATGTGCCTGCGGATGTTCTGGTAGGAAATGCCGATCATCTGCAGCACGACCCCGACGACGCCCTTGAAGTCCCAGGTCTTGGGCAGCGTGATCCCCTGCAGCGAGCCCGTGAGCCACTCGAACAGCGCGTCCTTCAGGTGCGTGAGGAAGTGCTTGCCGAAATTCTCGAAGCCGGTGATCGCGGCCCTCATCAGGTTCTTCACGAAAGCGAGCGGCCTGGTGAAAATCGCCTTGAGGACCGCGACGCCCTTGTTGATGATTCCCTCGATCGTCCCCAGCGAGTAGCCGAATTTCTCCAGCGCCCAGGCGAAGAACTTCTTCGCCGCCAGCAGCAGCAGCTTGCCGAGCTTTGCCAGCGCGCCCGACATGGCCTCCTTCATCTTCGCGATCTTTTCGTCGATGGCCTTGATCGCGCCGCGCTGCTTGTCGGCGAGCTGCTGGCGCAGCTCCTGCGCCTTGCGGTCGACGTACTTGTCCAGCTCCGCCAGCTTGCCGTTCATCTCCTCGGCGGCCCGCTTGCCGATGTCCTTCAGCGCGGGGCCCAGCTTGTCGACGTAGTCCTTGATGTCCGTCTTCGCCTTTTCCAGCTCGTCCTTGCACTCCTTGATCACGCGCTTGTTGTCGGCGCCGATGTCCGCCACCAGCTTGTCGATGCTCGTCACGAAGGCGGCGCGGTTGCGCTCGAAGATCGCCTTCACGCCGGGCAGATCGTCCATGCCCAGCAGCCAGTCCTTGCCCCGCTTCGCCCAGCCGGTCCAGCCCGAGTAGCGGTCCTTCTTGTAGGCGTCGAACTCGCGCTTGACGTTGTCCTCGAAGTCCCTGGTCGCCTTGGCGTTGCCGTCGTCGAAGCGCTTCATCGACTGCGTTTCCAGCTCGGCGAGCTTGTTCTTCACCTTGTCCTGCGCGGCCTTGAAGATCCCGTTGATCCTGGCCGCCACCTCGTCGCGCTTCTTCTCCAGCGTGCTCTTCGCGCTCTTTTGCTTGCGGCCGGTCGCCCCGAGCTCGTTCCTGCGCTTGGCCGTGAGCGCGCCGCGCTGCGTCTTCTCGTCCCGCTTGAGATCCCCGTCGGTGCGCGCGGCTTCGTGCTGGGCGAATTTCTGCACGGCGAGCGGCTCGGTCTTAGCCGCCTTCTCCATGCCTTTCTTTTCCCTGTTGGCTTGGGCCAGGTCGCCGCTGTCGACCATGTCGAGCTGCTCCTGCGTCACGCCTTCCTGGGCGAGCTTGGCGTCGGCCTGATCGACGTAGCCGCTGACGTCGGTGTGCTCCGGCTGCAGCGGCGCGATGGCGCCGCGGCCCAGATCCATGCCCGGCGTGGCCGGCGCAGCTTCCATCGGCGGAAGCGCTTCCGGCGCGCGCTCCGGCGGCGCGGGCGGCGGAGTCGTCTCCATGTCGGCGTAAGTCGAGGTCACGGCATTGGTGTCGCCGCTCACCACCTGCATCACGTCGGCGCCGGTGTGCTCCGCCCTCTTGTCGCGCTTGAAGTTGTCGACGTCCTCGATGGTCTTCGGAATGTTCGCCTTCAGCGAGTCGTGCAGCGCGGTCAGAGCCTGGCCCTTGTCGACCGCGGGCGCGGGCCGCGCGTCCACCGCGCCGACCTGCGCGCGGTTGCTCTTCGACTGGCCTTCGCTCGGCGGAATGACGACCGCTTGCTCGGCCTGCTGGCGCTTCTGCGCCGCGTCGTCGTGCGTCTTCTCGTGCGTGCGCAGCCTACCGACCAGGCCCGCGGCCCTGCGCAGCGCCGACGCGCCGCGCGCAAGAAGGTATTGCGCCACCGAATCGCCGCCGCCCCCGCCGCCCTCGGCCGCAGCGCCGCCGCCCGCCGCGCGCGCGCGCTTGCGCGCCGGCGCCGGCCCCGCCTCGCCGCCGGCACCCGGCTTCTCCGTCCGCGGCGCCCCGTGCGCCGCCCTGGCCGCCGGCGGCGCCGGCTCTGGCTTCGGCGCTTCGCCCCCCCCGCTCGCCGCCGGCGCGGCCTCGGACGCCGCTGCCGCGGCCTCCGCGGTAGAAGGCGGCGGCGCCGATTCCGGCTTGGGTGCTGCCGCCTCCTTGGGCGCCGCTCTCTCCTTGGGCGCAGCCGCTTCCTTGGGTGCAAGTGCAGCCGCCTCCGGCGCGGGCTTGGGCACGACCAGCGGCAGCTTCTTCGCCGCCACGGGCACCGGCGGCGGCTTGAGCTTCTTGATCTCGGTCTTCGCGGCCTCCAGGACAGGCTTGGCCGGCGGCTCCTCTTTCGGCGGCGCAGGCGGCTTCGCCTCGATCTTGTGCTCGCCGACCGGCAGCTCAGGCTTCGCGCCCGCGGCGGGCGCCGGCGCCTTTTCCGCGCCGGCCTCGGCCGGAGTGCGCCTTGCCTTCACCGGGCGCCGCCTTCGCGAGGAGAGTGCTGAAACGCGCGCTGGCGGGCTGGCACTTCCTGGCTCCCGCCTAGCGCTCACCCGGCCTGATCGGCGCGGCGGCTGCGCGGGCACGACGTTGCTGGACGGCGGGCCGGCGTCGTCGTGTTAGTGGTCATCGTCGGCATGGCATCAGCTGGGACGCTCGTTTGGGAATGCCGCCCGTGCCGCTGTTGATCGGGTGGTCGCGGTCCGTGCCGTGGTCGCCCGCGGAGCTCGGCGCCGACGTGGCGATCTTCATAATCCTGAACCACTTGCTGCCGAACTCCGACGCGGCGGCAGTGCGCGGTTCCGTGCCCTCTCTGATGCGCACCTGCTGGTAGTGCGAGGCATTGATGGCGCTGTTCTTGGCGGTCGCGAGCGGCCAGAGATTGTCGTCAGCGTCCAGGCCCCTCCAAGTGAGGTCGCGAACGTGATCCACAGCGAAGTCGTTTGAGCCGTCGAAGAAGACCCGGTCTGTGTGGGTCGGCGGCAGGTCGAGGAGGCTGACGAGATGCCGGCGCACCTGATTCTTGACGCTCTCGCTGACCCCCGCCCGCGGCGCCCGTCCTTTTCACCGACCGTCATGAAGTTGGCGTTCGCAACGGCGAGGCTCCGCGCCGCGGTTCTCGCGATCGCCGGCAGCGTGATGCCCTGGCGCGGCGTCTTTTCGGGTCCGCCGCGAACCCGTATCGTTGGGTAGAAACCATTGCGCGGCTTGAACCACTTGATCGGGATCGGATCGACGCTACTTCCGGTCGGCCAGTCGGTGACATTGCCCACCTCCACTTTTGCCGATGTCGGGGCTTTCACGCCCGGACTCGCGGCGGCATCGACCCACCACGTGTCTCCCTGGGCGACGACATCTAGGCTGGTGAGGTGGTGCCGGAGCTTGATCGGCAAGAGCAAAGGTCGGAGTACAAGCGCACCGACGCGGCGGCCCGCGTATCGATTGACCACCGGCACGGCTTCGCGCAGACCGTTGGCGACGCGTTCGGCCGAAGGCGCATTCGGATTTCCGCCCAGCGCCCGGCTGGCGAGCGCGGACGCCTGGCGCTTTATCCAGTCCACGGCCCGGTCGAGCATCTGGTCGACGCTCGCCTGCAGGCGGCGGATGGTGGCCTGGACCTGCGCGCCGACGTCGCCCAGGCCGATGAAGCGGGCGAGGAAGTCGAGGATGACCGGGATGGTGCGCGCCATGGTGCGCTCGACGAAGTTCGCGGCCGCCGCGATCGCGCCCGCGGCGATGGAGGCGATCGAGTTCACGACCGACTCCACCAGGTCGAGGATCTGGTTGATGCGCTGGATGAAGAACTCGATCGTGGTGTACGTCTTGATGATCGCCTGGATCACCGCGCCGACCGGGCTGAGCAGCGACAGCAGCTGCTGGATGCCGGCCATCACCAGCCGGTGCTGGATGAAATTCTTGATCGCGCCGAGCGCGGCGTCGCGCAGGTTGCCGAAGAACTCGGTGACGCGGTCGCGCAGCGCCTGCACGATGCCCTTCTCGCGGATCTCCTGGATGAGGCGGAAGCCCGCCTCGAGCATGGACACCGCGCGCTCGCCCATCAGGCGCACCAGCTTCTGGCGCACGCGGGCCCAGGTCAGGCCGAGGATCTGGAGCACGAACCAGATGATCCCGCGCAAGTCCCAGCGCTCGGGCATCTGGATGCCGGACTGCGCGACCGGGCCGGTCAGCCAGGCGATGACGCCGTCGCGCAGGTGCGCGAGGATGTTGTGCATGAACTGGCGCACGCCCTGCCCGACGGCGCCGAGCAGGTTGCGCAGGAAGCGCACCGGATCGTGGATGATGGTGTTGAAGGCGCCGCGCGCGCGCTTGAGGATGGCGAGGATGCGCGCCCCGCCGGCGCCCATCGCCGCCTCGAAGACGAATTCGAGGATCTTCATCAGCGCGGCGCGCGCGAAGCCGACCAGGTCGCCGAGCAGCGGCCGGAACAGGCGGATCATGCGCTGCAGGGTATCGATCGGGTGCACCACGTCCTCCGCGTGCAGCGAAGTCCAGGCCTCCCGGAAGGTGCCGGTGACACGCGCCCAGGTGAGGTTGCGCGCCTGCGTCTCCTGGACGAACCACTGGTAGGCGCGCTGCAGCCCGCGCGACTGCACGAGCTGGTCGACCTTCTCGGTGCCGCCCGGGATGAACTCGGCGAAGGCGCGCACCACGTTGAGCGGCGTGCGCGGCACCGCCGCGTTGGTGAAGGGATCGTGCCCGAGCATCACCTTCACGATCCCGTAGCCCGGGATCTCGCGGCAGAAGTCGCTCAGCGGCTGCATGAAGGTGTCTTTCAGCCAGGTGATCGCCTGCGCGACGAGGTCCCTGCCCAGGCGCTCGAGGCGCGTGAGGAAGGGCTCGAAGATGCCGCGCGCGCGCCGCCACACGTCTCCCGGACTGAAGATGTCCCGCCAGCCGAGCGAGTCGGTGAAGCGCGTGAACGCCTCGCGGATGCTGGTGAAGTTGAGGCCCAGCGCCGCGGTCTGGCGGCTGATCCAGTCGCCGATGCGCTGGATGACGCCGTAGCGGTTCAGCACCTGGAACATGAGCTCGCCGAGCGGCACCAGTCCCAGGAACCCGCGCAGGAGGTTGGTCGCGTTGCGCTCCACCACGCGCAGGTTGATGGGGTTGCGGCCGATGATGAGCGTGAGCAGCGTGAAGCCCGGCACGTTGGCGGCAAGCTCGGCGAGGCCGTCGAGGATGTCGCTCAGGCCGAGCCGCTGGACCTGCTCGGACTGACGCTGCGCGACGCCCGCCTCGCCGTCGCGCTGGATGACCGCTTGCTGCTGGATGGTGTGCGTCAGCTCGTGCGCGAGCAGCTCGGCGCCCTCGGGCTCGTTCGGCCGGTACTCGCCGCGCGCGAAGTAGATGTCCCTGCCGTAGGTGAAGGCGCGCGCGGACAGGCGCGCCGACAGCCGCTCCGCCTGCGCGCCGGTATGGATCCTCACCTCGCCGAAATCGGCGTGGAAGCGCGACTCCATGAACTCGCGCGTATCCGCCGGCAGCGCAGTTCCCGCGTTCGCGCTCTGCTGGATCTCGCGCGACACGTCCTCGGCGACGGGGCGGCGCGCGGCGGCCTGGCGATGCAGGCGGCGCCCGTGCGGCGCGCGGTGCGCGACGCGCGCCGCGCCGCCGGGCGGCCATACGCGCCCGGCGGAGCTGTGCACCACCGTCTTCGCGACCGCTTCCGCCTCGCGCTCGGCCGGCTCGTCCGGCGAGGACACGCGCATCGGCGCGCGCTGCGGCCACAGGATGCTCGGGCGCTCGGGCCCCGGGCGCGCCGCGCGGTCGATCCCCCGCGCGCGGCCCGCGGCGTCTCCGCTGCGTCGCGCGGGCGCCCGCGCCAGCGCGGCCGGCGGCGGCCTGCGCTCCACGCGCGCGATCACCTTGTGGGCGGCGGCAGGCATCGGCTCAGGCGCCCGCGATCATGCGCGCGGCTCTAGTGGCGCCTCGCGAGCGCCGTCTCGACGCCGGCCTCGCGCAGCGGCCGCAGCGGGCATTGCCCGCCGGTCTTGCGGTACTCCCTCACTAGCGCCGCGTAAAGGTGCTCGGCGCCGAGGGCGCAGCCCGCGCGCAGCGCGAGCAGGCGCGCGTGCGAAGCCACGTTGCGCCACTGCCCGCCGCTCAGCGCGCAGCGGCAGGCCGCCTGCTGCAGCCAGTCGTCGTCGACGTCGTGCGCGCCGAGATGGGTCTTGAGGATGTCGTAGCGCCGCCACTCGTCCGGCGAGCGGAAGTTGACCACTACGTCCATGCGCCGCACGAACGCCTTGTCGATGCGGTCCGCGGCGTTGCTCGTCACGAGCAGAATGCCGTGGTAGGACTCGATGCGCTGCAGGAGGAAGTTGGTTTCCAGGTTCGCGTAGCGGTCGTTGGACGAGCTGACGTCGGTCCGGTTGGCCATCAGCGCGTCGCCTTCGTCGAGCAGCAGCACGACGTCCAGCTCCTCCGCCGCGGAGAACGCCCGGTTGAGGTTCTTCTCCGTTTCGCCGAGGTACTTGTTGACCGTCGCCGCGAGGTCGATGCGGTACAGGTCCTTGCCCAGCCAGGCGGCCAGCAGCCGGGCGGCCAGGGTCTTGCCGGTGCCGCTCGCGCCGGCGAACAATGCGCGCACGCCGGGGTTGCTGTGCGCCACCGCGGCGCTGGCCGCGGCCAGCTGCTCGCGCATCCTGCAGCGCGCCGCGAGCGCCTCGAGCTCCTCCCGGGTCTGCTCGGCAACCGCGAGCTCGCGCAATTCCCCCGCCGCGGGCAGGCGCGTCGCCAGGGTCTCGATCCGCGCCGGCTGCAGCTCGCGGCAGGCCTGCTGCAGGTCCGAGAGCTCCAGCGTCGCGCGCCCGGCGAGCGCGGCGATGCCGGCCGCCGAGCTGGCCGCGCGCCGCACGTTGCCGCTGGTCAGCCTCATCGCCGCCGCCAGCGGGCGCGCCAAGGCGGGGTCCTGCGCGGGAACCGCGGCGAGCCAGTGCACAAGCCGCTCCCCGGCATCGGGCATCGTCAACTCGATCGCGAGCATCGGCCGCGCATCGACGCTAGACCAGGCGCCGTGGCGCGCGGTGGCGAGCGCGAGCGGCGCGTCGGCGAAGGACAGCGGCGACAGGACCCGGCTCTCGCCGGGCCCGAGCTCGCAATCGAGGATCGGCAGGGCGTCGAGCAGCAGGCACATGACGCCGAACATCCGCCAGCGCGGCTCCTCCTCGAAGACGCCGGCGTCCGCGATCAGCGCCGCCTTGCCCAGCTCGCGCGCGAGGCATCCGAGCAGCGTCTTGCGGCCGTTGTGCAGCGGGCCGCGCACGACCAGGATCTGGTCCTTGCGCGCGCGCAGCCACGCGGGAAGCGCCGCGCAACGCTCCCGCGCCGCGGCCGGTGCGATGTAGGAATCGAGCGCCGGCAGGGATTCGAAGGGAACGTGCTTCAGCCAGCGCAGCGACGGCGCGTCGCCGCGCAGGCAGTCCCACACCGCGTGCGGCACCGCGAGCACCCAGTCGGGACGCGGCGCCTCGGGGTTGAGAACCTCGAGCAGGCCCGTTTGCACCAGCTCGAGCAGCGTGCGCCGCACGTCGTCGGCGCGATCGACGCCGTCGGCGTCGATGCGCCACCATGCGACCAGCAGGCCCAGCGTCGGCCGCCGCTCGCGCCCCTGCGCGCGCTCGAACATCTGCCCGAAGCGCGGATCCTCCTCGACGATTCCGGCCGCGAGCAGCAGCTCCAGCCCGACGCGGCTCATGCCGGCGCCGAGCAGCGCGCGCAGCGGCAGGCGCCGCGGCGCGCCCTGCTCCCAGGCGAGCATCGCCGCGCGCCACGCGGCGGCGAGATTCTCCTCACCCGGCAGGCGCGCGGCGATCTCGTCGCGGTACTCGGCGAGGAAAGGGTGCAACTGCATCGCCGCCCGCGGATCGCCGTCGGTGCACTCCTCCATCAGGTGCGCGATCACGCCGAACAGCGCGAGCCTGCAGTGCTGCGCCGCGCTGTAGGGCACGTCGGCGAACGGCGGGACGGGCGTCGGCGCGTTCATTCGAAGTGGAAGGCGATCGAGCGGCCGGCCGCGGGAATCCAGCCCGGGTCGCGGTCCAGTCCGGCGACGCGCAGCGCGAGCGGCAGCTCGGACAGCGCCAGGTGCACGTCGACCCGCGCGGCGGTGACGGCGAGCCCGGCCCGATGGCGGCACACCAGCGCCGCGACGTCGGCGCACGGATCTTCGCCGAGCGCGAGCGCGAGGCGCGCGCGCAGGCCCTCGAGCTGGGGTTCGAGCCAGCGCGGCCGCCGCAGCGCGCGCCGCTTGCGCCCGGCCAGCCCGGCCAGCACGCCCCAGAGCGGATCGCGCACCAGCTCCCTGCCGAACCATTCGCGTCCGACCAGGGCGAGCCAGTTCCAGGGCGAGCACCTGAGGTTCTTGCCGCGCGGCGCGGTGAAGTCGCTGTACAGCCCCATCGCGAGCGCGGCGTTGAGCAGATAGAAGATGCCGCCGAACCCGGTCGAGACGCGCCGCGCCTGCTCGACCGAAGGCGGCGCGGCGCGCGGCAAAGACCGTTGCGCCGGCGGCGTTTCGCGCCGCCCGGCAGACTCCCTTCCCTCGCCGCCCCGCACGGCGCCGGACTGCGCGCTGCGCGGCGCCTCGCGCGCCGCCGCCGATGCCGCTTTTGTTCCTCCCGGCACGGCGCCCGGCGCATCGTTCGCGTCGCGCCGCCACGCTGCCCCCGCCCGCTGCGGCGAGCGCTTCGGCGCGCCGCGCCGCGTGGACACATCGCGCGGCGGCGGCGTATTCGCTTGCGGAACCGGGTTCGGGGACCGGACGACCGCCTCCTGTGCCGCCTCCCGAATCCCGGCCGAATCCGTCTCGCTCTCCGGGTGCGCGCGATCGAGGGCCTGAAGCGCCGAAGCGAGCTGGAGCGTTCGCGCCCAGGCAGGCGCGCGCGCCAGCGCGAGCGCGAGCGCGGTCAACCGCCGCTGCGGCGGCCGCAGCGCCCGCGCGCGCGCCTCCGGCACGACCTCGACAAGGCGCCCGAGCGCCCTGGCGGACGCCCGCGCCTCGTGTGAATTACGAGGGCGCGCGGACCCGCGCGCCATCGCCGCCGACGGTAGCGAGTGACTGCGCGCGATTGCGCGCAACGCCTCCTCGGCCTCGCCGTCCTCCAGCCGCGCGAGCCACGCCGCCGCCTCCGGCCCCGCCGCCAGCACCGAGATCGCCGGCGCCAGCAGCTCCCCGCGCGCGAGCACGTGCTGCCGCAGCCACTGCGGCGGGCTCAGCCCTCCGAGCACGGCCTTCCACCACCAGCGCTCGGCGACGCGCCCGCTCAGCCAGTCGCGCACCAGGCAAGCCACGAGCTCGGTTTCGTCGGCAAAAATGACCGCTGCGGCTGACCAGGCGTCGGCGTCGGTCCACGGGCGGTTCGCGCGCCGCGCACAGTCGCGCAGTTCGTCGAGCACCGCCTGCCGGAGACCGGCGGAGCGCGCCGCGCCGGCGTGACGCGACCCCACGCCGGCCGAGACATGCCGCACGACGAGCAGCGCGCGCGGCGGCAGGCGCAGCGAGGACGCACCGACATCGGCCATGGCGAACTCGACGCATTGTCGCGACCGCAATGCGTCGCTGGCGCCACGCACGCGCAGGCGACCGACGTGAAGGTCGTCGGCCAGGTGTGCGCCCAACGAAAGCATCGACGCTTGCTACGCGAATACCACGATGAGAATCAGGAGCAGGATCAACAGCAGCAGCCAGGCCCACCACGGCAGCTTCGGCAACTTGGTCTCGCCCGGCTCGACCGCGTGGATCCGCACCTTGGTCTTGATCTTTCCGTTGTTCGGTACGTGCACGCGGAAGAACGAGGGCGTGATCTGGTCCTGCAGCGCGCCCGGCGGAAAGTCGAGGCTGTGCTCCCAGCCCGTAATTGCCCCGGAGTGATCCGGCAGCATGCCGAACGAGGTCTGCGCGGCGAGAATCGGGTAGTCGACGCCGTTGACCCGGAGTTTCTGTCCCGTGTCGTGATAGACGTGCACCCGGTAGGTAGGTGCGAGTTCGGCAAGCTGCGCGAGCTGTATTTTCCCGGTCGCCAGGGCCGCGAGCAGGCCCTGGCCGGCGAGCGTCTGCAGCGCTTCGCGATCAATATCGCGCCGCTCCAGCAGCGCGAGCTTGCTCTGGTCCCAGACGACGGTGCTCGCTCCGTCCTTCGGCGGCGCAGGCATATTGCGCGTTTCCACCGCGACGTAGACGTCCCGGTTCGGGCCACCGCCGGATATCGGCGCGAGTCCTTCGACGCTGATCTGCGCCGTCTTGACGATCTCCGAGGCGGGCTGGATCAGCGTGTTATGCCGGGCGCTGTCTCTGTAGAAATCGATCCCGACCCCGGACAGCTCGACCAGGATGCATTGATCCGAGGGCTTGCCGCCGATGAACGGATCCATCTCGGCGTCGTTCAGGGTCCACGTGAAATTGAGCGGCGGCGGGTTTCCCGCGGTGACCGCGGGTCTTCCGACGGGGATATCCACCGCGTTCGTGACCGCGCCACCGCCCCTGACGTCGTCCCACGGCGCGGAGGGATCCCCGATCACGGAACCCCAATCCGCGATCCTGAAGCGCGCGGTGATGGCGCCGGCCGGGATCGGAGCGCCCGTTCCGTTGTCGAGATTGGCGAACAGCGTATTGACCGGCCGCGGCGGAGGTGTCGCCTTGCGGTACTTGATGATGATGTTCGGCGGGCCGCCGTCAACCATGTTTCCGATGTCGCTCGGCAGGATGGTGACTCCGCCCGTAGCCGGGCACATGGGATCGCCGGCTCCCGTGCTCGGATGGAAGGAGTCCCACGCGGTCGACGGCGGATGCGGGTAGACGTCGCCGGTAAGGCCGCTGAATACGTTTGCCGAGGATAGCGGCCATTTGTGAACGACGAATCCTCCGGTGGCGTCGGTCGTCGTCACGCGAGTCGGGGTGAGCACGTATATCTGGTAGAAGAAGTTGAACGGATCCGGCAGCTTGATGCCGTTATCGCTGAAGAACCCCGTCGCGGCCGGATCGTAAGGAACGTACATCTCGATCGCCCAGCCGATCGGTGTGCGCGTCAGCCACGCCTTGGTGTCGTTGATCCACGCGGGCGAACTTGCGAGGGCCACACCGGCCCCGCTCGACGCATTCAGGTTCAGGGCCTGGACGCTGCCCGGCGCTCCGGCCGAGATGTCGGCGCTGGAGCTGTTGTACGCCACGACCTTGAAGATCAGGGTGTCGGTGTCCGCGCCGCCGCCGTTGTTGAACCCGACATAGACGCGGTCGAGACCGTTGTCGAGCGAGCCGTCGTAGACCACGTTCCACGACAGGAACAGGCTCTTCTTGCCGCGCCAGTCGGGATCCATGTACAGGCCCCGAAACTGGGCCTCAAGGGCGGTACCGTCTCCGAAACCGCGGTTGTAGGCGCCGGCCCAGCGCGGATCGTCGATGACATCGCGCAGCGGCGGAGCGCCGCCAGTGGTATCGAACCAGTTGGGTGCGGTGGGAAGTCCAAAAACACCCTGCGCCTTCGGTATGCACGTCGTCATGTCAATCCTCCTTGTTGTGCGGGGCCCTACGGCAGAAGGGCGAGGTTGAACGTGTGCTCACTATTCTGCGTCGAGCCCTGGCGCTGCAAAGTGAACTTCAGCTGGCCCGTCAGGCTCGCGCCCGCCTGAGCCTGGATGCCGATCTCGGGATTCTTGCTCGCCACGCCGCCGGAGAGGTCAGCTGCGCCGATGATGTACTGGCTCGGCGTGCCGGCAAGGGCGACCGCCCAATTTGCGGTCGGCGTCACGGCGACGACCGAGACGTCGTAGGTGCCGATCTGCGTGAACGTGGCGAAGAGGTTGATCCGGCCGATCGATCCGAGCTTCAAATGAACAGTGTTGTCTCCCGCCGAATAGCTGGCGGTCGGATCCGGGTCGCCCGTGCCCGGGTCCACGGCGGACAAGGCGTTGAACGCGACCCCGATCGTGGAGTCCGATTGCGGAACGGTCTGGTTGACGGTGAAACCGCGCGTATCGGAGCCCGCCACTCCCGGCGCGGTGGCGCTGACGGTCAGCGTGAACGCGTTGCCGTTCGCCACCGGTACGTTGGGAAACTGGATGTAGAACCCCTTTTGCGCGCCGGGCGCGAGATCGATCTGCTTGGCGGGAAGCTGGACTTGCGCATCGTTCAGGACGGTCGCGGCCGCCTGCATGGTCGCGTCCGAGCACTGCACGCCGATCGTGAACGTTGCGGGCAGCAGCGCTCGCGAGTTGAGCACGTAGGCGATTTTCAGGGGCTGCCCGTTCGCGACGGGATTCGGATTCGGGTTGGGCGTGATGGCGTCGTTCCAGAGAACGTCCACGTTTCCCTGCTGCGGCTGCTGCATGGGGTTGACTCTGACAAGCCGCGCCGTGGTCGAGCTTCCATTCGAAAGAGAAAGAACCACGTCCTTGCCGGTGCCCAGGTTGGGCAGAAACGGCACGTTGATCAAAAGAGACGTGTCGTTGCTGCCCAGCTTGAATGCATTGACTTGCGTGTTGTCGAACTTCAACACGGTCGCACCGGAGGAAAAGCCGAAGTTCGCGCCCACGATCTGGATGTCCTGTCCGGCCTGGAACGGCGGATCGGGCACGAAACGAGTGATGCTGACGGCATTGGCGCTCGTCCCCTGGGTCGAGATGAGCGCGTCGTGCGTGTTGAGCAGCGCGATCATGCGATTGATGAGATCCGAGGTGATGACGTCCCCCGGCCTTACGAAGTCGCTAAGCATTGCCATGTCCGCCTCCGTCACGTAATCGAGCTACGAGCCGCCGCAGCAGCTCGCGTAGTTGCTGAAATCGAATCGCGCCATGTCGAAGCGCGCCAGCGCGAGATCGGGCAGCAGCCCGCTCGCGAACGCGACGATCGGCTGCACTGTTTCGTCGTCGGCGGCCGCTTTCGCGATCTGCCACGGCCGGTAGACCCAGACGAATTCGTCCTGCGTGAGGTCGGTCGGCGTGGACGCGAGCGCGCGCTCGCGCAGGGTGCCTAGCAGGCGCTCGTCGATGAACTGCGTGTCCTGGTTCGTTCCCGGTGCCGGCCGCCGGACGATGCCCGCGAAGAAGCTCTGCTCGAAGAAGCCGCGCAGCGGCGGGCTCTGCAGCGGCACGATGCCGAACGGCGGCAGGTAGCGGAAGTACTGGGTCGCGGCGACGGTGGCCGGAGCCGTCGCGCTCGCGAGCAGGTCGGCGAGCTGCGCCTGGAACTGCGCGCACATGGCCTGCGCCTCGATCAGGCGCCGGCGCCGCGCGACGAAGGACAGCGCGGACAGGGCGTCCGGAGTGAGCAGCGCGCGCCGCACCGCCCAGGCGTCGATGAACTGGACGCCGTCGCTGGTCCAGTACACGAGCGCCAGCGGGACGTCGAAGTCGCTCAGGCCGTCCTGGCGCAGCCGGTCGACCAGGCCGTAGCGGGCCGGATCGTCGCGCCAGGGATCGGAGTAGCTCGCGTCGCGCTCGGCGACGCCGAAGCAGCGGTAGGCAAGCCGGTTGCGGAATTGCGGGTCCGCGGGGTCCAGGTCGGCGAAGCGCAGCGGGTTGACCCCCAGCAGCCGGAACTGCACCGCCTCCACCGTCGCGTCGGTGTTGCAGCGCACGTTGGTCGGGTCGAGCCCGTTGGTCGGCGCCTTGCCTTCGCTCAGCTCGGCCGGCGCGATGGTGAGGACGTAGACCCCGGCGCCGGCGACGTAGGTGCCGACGGGGATCGGCTTGCACGCCGCGAACAGGCAACTGGTGCCGATGGCGTCGAAGCGGCGCGTCAGCGCGACGCTCTTGTCCGTCGTCAGGCGCAGCGCCTGGCCCTTGCGGTTGATCGCGAGGCCGGCGCTCAGCTTGACCACTGGCGCCTGCGCGGTGCTGTTCGCCGTATCGACGGCGACGTCCAGACCGAAGGCCACGCCGTCGCCGGCGGCGAGGCCGAGGCGCCAGTCCGACTCGCGCCGCGCGTCCTGCTCGCGGCCCAGGTCCTTGCTCGCGAGCAGGCGCCCGTTGAAGAAGTTGACCGAGCGGATGCCGCCGTCCGTGAGCGGCTGCTGCAGTTGCATGATGTCGTTTGCGCTCATGGCGGCCTCTTCGCGCGTCTAGAACACGTACCAGGTGCTGGTGCCGTCGGACACGATGGTCTTCGGGTTCGCTACCGTGACGCTGGTCCCGCCGACGATCGTGTCGCCCCCGGTCGGCGCGAGATGCGAGGTGCCGCCGACTGCCCTGACGCTGTACACGCGGCCCTGGATGCCCGCGGTGCATTTGGGCAAGGTCAGCGACAGCCCGGCGACGCCGCAAACCACGAAGCGGTGGCCCGCGCCGAGCGTGATGTTGCTGCTGGTGCGCACGAAGGGAAGCTGCATCCCGCCGTCCAGGGTGAGGCCCGCGAAGCTCGGCGCATCGGCCGGCGACAGGGGCTGCGGCAGGCCGGTTCCGGACGAATCCCCCCCGTGGCCGGCCGTGTTGAGCATCACCTCCTGCAGCAGGCGCGTGTGCACGAGATAGGGGCGCGTGCTTTCGTCCAGGGCCACCGCGGCAGGGCTGCCGTCGACCTGCCAGACGCCGACCGGCGAGCCGCCGACCCAGACCACGGGGACCTCGACCCGCGCGAGCAGCACGCAGTCCTGGCTCGGATCGGCCGGCGCGTGGCAGCGGCGCGCCATCCACATCGGGCGCAGCTCGGTCACCCAGAAGCGGAACGCCACGCGCAGGAAGGCGCTCAGCTCCTGGCGCGCGATGCCGAGGGCGAGCGGCGACGCGTTGAAAAGGTAATCGCCCAGCGTCGCGACCGAGGGCGGCGGCGACAGCGGCGGCGAAGCGTGCAGCGCGTCGGTCCACGCCTGCACGGCGGCGCGCAGCGCGGCGAGCCACGCCGCCTCGTCGCCGGCGGGCGCCGGGCTGGCGTCGACCAGCTGCACGTTGTCCTTCAGCCATTTGAGGAAGTCGCGCAAGGCGTCCTCCTCGACCTGCGGCGGCGCCTCGGCGCGCAGCGCGAGACAGAAGTCGTCGGCGATGCGCGACGGCGCCGTGAGCTGGTCGTCGGTGCGGCAGGGCTCGCCGGGAATCGGCACCGGCGCGGTCAGGCAGTCCGCGTAGCACAGCGTCAGGTAGAGCGAGACCGTGCCGGACGTGACGGCCGGCGGAGACAGCGGCGGCGAAACGAAGGGCGAAGACGGAGACGAGGCGCCGAACAGGAGCTGGTTCACGGTCGCGGCGTTCTCGGCTTTGGCGAGCCACTTGTTCAGCACGCAGCACTGGTCGGCGGGGACGCAGATCAGCTTGCCGCTCAGCGCGAGCGCGGAGCCGGCGGCGACGTGCAGGCGCGGACCGTCCGCGCCCCCGTCCTCCGCGAAGACCTTCAGCCCGCTCAGCGTGCCGTAGCCGATCGCGTCGCGCGCGAGCCACTGGTCGCGGCCCGCGAGGTAGGCGAATTCCTGGGTGAAGTCGTCGACGCCGAGGACCATCCCCTTGGCGAAATTGACGTGGCGCGCCGGATCGGGCGCCATGCTGGTGAGTGCAAGCGCAGGTTCGTTACAGCAGCCCATGGTCGGCTCCAGGATCTAGTGAGTGCAGGTCGTGGGTCATCTCAGCATTCCGCAAGCAGTCGATCGCCGTCTCGCGGGCGGTCCCGCCCGCCCACGAAGCTCGCGCCGACGTACGCGCGCCCGAGCACCGCGTCCGGAATCAGCTCCGGGGCGCGGCTGCCCGCGCCGAGCAGCGTGTCCAGGCCCAGGCGCGCCTCGCCGATGCGGTTCAGCGCCCAGTACAGGCGCACGTCGAACACCGTGTGCGCCGGCTTTTCCAGGTCGACGATGCGCTGCGCGCGGCGCAGTCGCTCGTCGACGGAGAACGGATCCTCGGTCACGCTCATCACCGGCAGCAGCACCGAGAAGCGGTGCGCGCTGCGGTGCATCGCCAGCAGCTGGCGCTCGAACTGCAGCCAGTCGGTCTGCGCCGCCGCCGTCGCCGGCAGCGCGTCCGGAAGCGCCGCCAGGCCGAAGCCCGGCCACGCGGCCTGGTGCGCGCTCTGCAGCCGCTCGATGCGGCGGTAGCGCCGCGCGAGGAAGTCCTGCCAGATCTCGCGCGTCCACGCGCCGTCGGACAGCCCGCAGAACGCCTCCCAATCCGAGCGCTGCGTCGCGGACTGCGGCCAGTCGCGCGGCAGCGCGAGCGAGCCGATCCCCGCGTCGTCGACGCCGTAGGCGCCGCTCAGCTCGTCCTTCGTGTGGCGGGCGAGCAGGAAGCTCTGCCAGCGGGCGCGCTCCGCCGCGCCCGCGCCCGGAACGAAGCCGAGCGCGGATTCGCACAGCCGGCGCCAGGTCGGCGCATCGTCCGTCGCCGGCGGCACGAGCGCGAACGGGGCGATCTCGTCCGCCGGCGCGGGCTTGCGCCCGAGCAGCGCGTAGTAGCGGTCCACCAGTCCGGCGTTCCCCTCTTCCGGCGTCCACAGCGCCTGGCGAACCACCTCGCGCGGACCGGGCCCCGCGTCGGCCGCCGCCGGATCGCCGGCCGCGAGCGCGCCCACCCGCCGCGTGAGGAAGGCCTCGACGATGCGAATCGACTGCGGACGCGCCTCGTCGGCGGCCGGACCGTCGAACATCGTCTCGTCGATGCAGGGATCCAAGGCGAGCGCGAGGGCCAGGCGCAGCCCGTGCGCCGTCCCGCGCCAGCGGAAGAAATCCATCGCGCGGCGCACGAGCATCCGTTGCCGGCGCTCGTCCCACGAGGGATCGAACGCGACGTCGAACCAGTCGGCGAGCCAGGCGAGCGCCTCGGCCGGCGCCGCGGCCGGATCGAACAGCGTCTGCGCGGCGACGATGCGGTCCTCGATCCCGGTCAGGGTTCCCTCCATGTTCGCGAGCCAGCGCTCGAGCAGCCGGCCGGACACCGCGTCTTCGCGATAGACCGCCGGCAGGAACCGCTGCGGGTAGGAAAAGCGCGGATACCACACGCGCAGCGCGCGCAGGCGCGGCGAGGTGATGCCGTGGCCGCTGTAGAGGCGGATTCTCAGCTGCAGGTAGCGCCCGCGGGCCTGCTGCAGCAGCAGCTCCCAGGTGCCCACGCCGGCCTCGCGCCGGGTCGCGCGCGCCGCGCCCGCGCGCAGCCAGGGCAGCTCGGGTCCGTTGCTGCGCAGCTGCGGCCTCGGCTCCGCGAGCCACGGCGCGATCACCACCCGCGCGGGCGAAGCGGGCGACGACGGGGGCTCGCTTGCGGCGGGAAAGCACTCGTCGGAAGCGCGGCTCTCGATCTCGATCCAGGTGTCCGCCGGCAGGCAGGCGTCGATCAGGACGCGGTCCCAGGTCGTCTGCGGATCGCCGCCGTCGAACACCGGGGTGACGAGGCCGGCCGAAGTTCCGCAGCTCGTGCGCGGCTGCTGCGCGATCGGCGCCCAGAGCAGCGGATTGTTGCCGCTGTCGTAGTAGCCGTGCACGCCGCCGCGGTCGCAGATCGCGACCAGCGCGCGGCCCGCGAAGCGGCGCAAGGGGAACAGCTCCGTCGCGCCGGCCAGTAGGAAATCGTCCGCCGCGTCTTCCGGCGTGAACGACAGGGCCTGGTTGCCGCCGTCCATGGCGACGAACAGCCGCCGCGGCTCCGCCGCCGACGAAGCCAGGTAAGGCCGCGCGAGGACGAAGTCGTGCGCCAGGCCGGGCAGCCAGGCCGAGCCGTGCGCGCGCCAGGCGTCGCCGTCCCGGCTCAACCGTACCACGCGCGAGCGCCCGCCCGTCTCGTCGCGCTCGAGCAGCAGGACCTTGCCGGCGTCGAGCGTTTCGATGGCGAGCGCGTCCTCGACCATCGACGGGCTGGCGAGCAGATCGACGCCGCCGGGAAAGACCTGCGCGGGGCGCGCGCGCGAAGCGCCGGCGAGCGGCTGGAAGTCGTCCGCCTCCTCCGCCGCGAGCGTGCGCTCGGGCTGCGCGCGCGACACCACCGCGAGCCGGCGGTCGAGCTCCCAGACGACGCAGCGCCGGTGCTGCGGATCCGGATCGCGGTCGAGCACCCAGACTCCGCCGCCGCAGCGCGCCGACATGTCGAAAGGCTGGAACGGAATCGCCTGCGGCCAGCGCGTCTCGAGCGGCGGCCCGCCGGCGTAGAGATCGAACGCGAGCAGGCCGCGCGCCGCGCCGCGCGCGAAGGCCACCACCAGGTAGTGGTCCTCGGTCACGGCGAGCGCGAGGTAGACGTCCGCGCCCGCGGCGGCCTCGGCCTGCGCCGGCGCGAAGTCGGCGCCGCCCGCGCCGGCGGGGCAGGAATCGATGATCGGCCAGAACGTGCTTTCGCTCCGGCTGCCGGCCGAGAACACGCGCAGCGAGCGGCGGTCGTCGCCGATCCGGTACACGTTGCCGTACCGGTCCGCCGCCGCGCAGCGGCGCGCCTCCAGCGTCAGCCTGGCCTCGCCGGGCGTGGCGGGCAGCGCAATGAGCAGGCTCTTCAGGCGCAGTTCGCCGAGCTGCCTGTCCCACTCGGGCACTGTCTCGTCTAGCGCGATGGGCGGGCTCACGGCCGCGTCCTCCCACCGGGCGTGCAGGGTGCGCGCGTCGGCGCCGTCGCCGTCGAGGCAGCGGCCCCAGTCGTCGCGCCCGAGCAGCGCGTGGAAGCGCGAGCCGTTGACGTTCATCAGCAGGCTCCCGGATAGACGGGCACCGGCAGGGTAGACGCCGTCGGCGCCGACGGCGTGACGGCGTCGCCGCGCACCGCGTCGATCGCAAGCGGTTCCCCGGCCACCACCGAGATGCCGAGCACCCGCGGCAGCTCGAGCCCGCTCATGTCCACCGAATCGGCCGGCGCCCTGGCGCCTTCGGCGAGCAGCACGTCCGCGACCGAGGTCACGCCGGCGACGCGCGCCACCTCCGCCAGCAGCACCCGGCTCGCCACCGCCTTGCGCAGCGGCCAGCCGCGCGCCGGATCGTCGGCCGGCGGCGTGAACAGCGGCGCCGTCTGCGCCTGATAGCCGCCCGGCCCGACCGGCGCGAGGAAGGCGCGCAGCTTCGCCTTCACGCTCTCGACGACCTGGGCGATCGAATACCCGGCGGTGACGTCTATGCCGACGGAAATCCAGATTCCCTTGTAGACCGGTCCGCGCACCACGAGCTCGGTCGTGACCAGGCGGCGCGGATCGAGGTGGCGGCACAGCGCGTTGAGGAACAGCCGGTCCGCGCGCGGCGCCTCGGGCTGCACGGGATCGAGGCGCGGAATCGCCATCACGGTGACCACGCCGGGCGCCGCGCCGGGCTCGTTCGGCACCAGGTCGGGATGAAACGCGGGCAGCACGTCGATGCGGCCGATCTGGATGCCGGGCGCGCGCCACGCGATCGATTCGAAATCCTGCGCGCTGACCAGCCGGTCACGGTGCTGCAGGTAGCGCTTGATCTGCTTCTCGCCGTCGCCCGCGGTCTCGGCGTCGGCGCCGCCCCAGGTGCGCACCGGATTGCTCACGCTGAACCCGGACGGCAGCTGCGGCGCGCCGTTGATGGCGGCCTCGGCGACGTTGCCGGCGGCGCCCTGGCAGAACTCGTAGCTCGCGAACACGCGCGCGTCCAGCGGTAGCCGGCGCCCGCGCAGTCCGTCGCCGAAGGTCAGCACGCCCGCCTCCGGATCGAGCTCGAACACGTTGACGAGGGTCGGCTCGACCGCCGGCGGCGCGGCGCCCGGCGGCGCGCGGGGATCGGTGACCGGGACCTCGGGCGAAGCGGCCGCGAGATCGCCGATCTCGTGCCAGGTCAGCGGCGTGTCGCTGCCCGCGCGCGTGACGACCTCGACCGAGCCCGCCAGCACCGGCGCGCGCGCGAGCCGCCGCGTCTGGTCCGGCGTCCCGTCGCCGCTCGCCAGCGGCTCGGCCGCCACCCGTTCGCTCTGGCGCACCGGAGCGACGTTGATGCCCGCCCACTTGATGCGCGCCTGCGCCGCGCCATTGGAGCGTATGCGCAGCCAGGTCAGCACCCTGCCGGCAAGCGCCGAGTCTTCCAGCATCGGCGGCATGTCGCCCACTCCGGCTTCGAGCGGATCGACGCCGCGCCACATGCCCAGCTCGGAAGCCTGCGGCAGGGCGAGCTGCACCACGCCGGGGCCGCTCAGCAGATCGACTTCGGTATGTGGCTCGAGCTGGCGGTAGGTCGGTGCCGGGCGATCGTTGGCGTCGCGCGGTACGCTGCCGTCGGCCGGCACCCGCGGCAGCTCGAACACGAGCAGGCTGCGCGGCACCGAGCTGCCACCCGGGGTCAGCGTCGCCGACACGTCGTCCAGCGCGGGAACGATGCCGAGCGTCAGGACGCGCCCGCCGAGCTCGTCGCGCAGCGACTTCCAGGAGTCGCCGGAGGCCGCGGCGCCGTCGTTCTTGCGCGCGAGCAGCGCGACCCACAGCGAACGGTCGACCGCGTCCTTGTTCAGGTCCACTTCGTCCACGACGGCGGGATCGAGCGCCACCGTCTCGTACAGATTGACGTCCGCCGGAAACTGCGTGCCATACGACGCGTACAGCAGGCGGTAGTAGTCCACCTGCGCGTCCGTCAAGGCGATCGGGCGCTTGAACAACACGCGCGCCTCGATCGGCAGCACGTCCAGCCCGAGCTGGGTGCGGAACGGCACCGCCTGCGCGCGCAGCTCGAGGTCCGCCGGAAGGGTCTGCGTGAGCGGCGCGCCGCGCTCGTTGCTGATCGACACCAGGCCCTGCGCCGCCGAAGCCGGCGCGAGCGGCTGGCGCAGCAGCTGCAGGAACGCGATGCGGTTGCGCTCCGGGATCAGGTTGGCGCGGTAGAGCAGGTTCTCGGTCAGGAACGAGAACAGCTGCACCAGCGTGACCCCGGGATCGCTCTGCGTGAAATTGGTCCATTCCGGGGTGTGCACCCGGGCGCGCGCCAGCGTCTCGTCGACCAGCTGTTGGAAGCGGCGATCGTCTATGGAGGGGACGGTGAGCGGCATGGCGGCGCGGGGGATGTCAGCCCGTGGCGAGAGGAACGTTGACGCTGATGCGCTCGCGCGCGTTGGTCGCGACCAGCCGGTAGGTGATCGTCGCCTGCGCCGACTCCAGGTCGAGCGGGTCCCCGGCGACGTCGACCGACTCGACCTCGATGCGCCGCTCCCAGCGCAGCAGCGCGTTCTGGATCGCGTCCTGAATGCGGGTATGCGTGGCGGCGTTGTTCGGCTCGAACAGGAACTTCGCCAGCCCGGCGCCGATGTCCGGCACGCCCAGGCGCTCGCCGGGTTCGGTCTTGAGGATCACCACGATCGATTCGCGGATGTTCGTTTCGCCCTCCGACCAGACGAAGCCGCCGTCGGCGTTCACGCGCGGCGGGAAGGAGAATCCGCGTCCGAAGATGCTCGCCATGGTCAGCCCTTCTTGCCCTTGAACCCGAGCACCGGGAAACAGATCACGAACCACGGCAGCCAGCGGAAGATGAAGTCGAGCAGGCTGACGATGATCATCAGCAGGATCAGGGCGCAGATCGTGACGATCGGAATCGAGAGCGAGCAGATCATCCCGATGCTGGTGCCCCCGCTCTGGCACGGCCCGCCGGCGCCGACGTCGAGGTCCTTGTGCAGCGGCCAGGGCAGCACGGACCTCACCAGATCGCCCAGGCCGAGGCCCTTGGCGCGCTGGATCTGGCCGCACAGCATGTCGGAAATGACGAAGGCGGTGTTCTTCTTGTGCTTGCGCAGGCCCGCCGGGCTGGTGTCGAGCGGCAGCGAGATGCGGATCGGCCGCGCCGGCGCGTCGGGATCGAAGAAGCTGGCGAGCTGGAATTTCTGCGTCGGCGCGCTCAGCGCCGGCGGATGCAGCGGTCCGCAATCGCGCCGCGTGTACGCGAAGCGGATCACGAACCAGCCGTCGTCGCCGGCGGTCTTGGCCAGTCTCCTCGCGACCTGAAGCGCGAAGGGAGGCGCCGGCGCGTCGCTTTCCGCGCCGGGGTCGAGCGCGCGCACGACCTTGGCCGTGAGCACGTCCACTTTCGCGGCCGCCTGCTCGATCTGCTGCAGCGCGAGGCTCAGCGACGGCGGCCCTTGCTCGCTCTCGACGTCCTGCGGGTCGGGCGCATCGGCGGCGCTCGCGGACGCGAACGGATCGAAGGGCGTGAAAACCGGCCCGCCAGTCGTTTCGCGGCGCTCGATGCCGCCGAGCAGGTAGTGAAAGTCCGGCCAGTCGGAATCGCCGTGCGAGTCGGCGTTGTACATGCGCCGCGCGCCTTCCAGTCCGGCGCGCGCGGCCACGATGCGCTTGAGCGCAGCCGCGAGCGACGAAGCCGTCGGCTTCAGCGCGGGACCCGAGACGCCCGGCAGCAGGCCGGTGGCGAGGCCAGTGGACATCCCCGCCGCGGCGAGCCAGGTGTACAGGTCCCTGCGCACCGAGGGAAGCGACGCGGCGCCGGCGCCGTCGTTGCGAATCACCTGCCACAGGTCGGGCAGGTAGGCCGCCAGGTAGTCCGCGAAGTCGAGCAGGATGAGCCACGCCGGCAGCTGCTGCTCCAGGTTGAATGCGAACACGCGCGCGCGCTTGTTCTGGTCGGTGTCGCCGCCCGAGAGCCCGTCCGGCGCGGAGGCGTTGACGGACTGCCAGGTCTTGTAGGCGGAACGGACCAGGTTCTTCCAGGGCTCGGAGACGTCGAGCTTGAACTGCGCGAGCCGCGCCTGCTTGGACTGCGCAGGCGCCTGCCCGGTCGCGGGCTCGATCGATTGCCTCTGGCCCGCGGCAAAGCCCGCGGCCGCGCTGCGGATGACGTCGGCGCCGAGGTATTCCTCGCGCCGCCCCGCCGCGATCAGCCCGGCCCACAAGGATCGCGGATGCTGCGCGTCGTCGCGGTAGGCGAGCGGGAACACGGGCAGCAGCTCCTCGCCGGGCGCAAGCTGCGCCTGGCCGTCGGCGGCGAGCTGCCAGCGCGCGCCGCTCGCGTCCTTGACGTAGGCGAACTCGCGCTCGTCGGCGGGGTCCTCGCTGGCCGCCGGCTGGCGCAGCACGCGCCGCACGACGAAGTTCACCAGCTCCGAGCCCCCGCGCGCCACCGCGCGCTCGGGATATCCCGGCAGCCCGCACACGAGGCTCGCGGCGGCGAGGTAATAGCGCTGGTGCGCCGGCTGGTAGAGCTTGAGCGGCACGCTGCGCGAGACCGCCTGCTCCTGCAGCGCCTGCTGCGAGGCCACCGCCGCGACGCGGGACTTGGGCTTCTTCGCCGCGCCCAGGCGCAGCCTGTCCAGCACCGAGCGCGGCACGGGAACGCGCTCGACCGAGTCCGCCGCGGTGTCCTCCATCGGCTTGCGCCAGGTCTCGGGGCGCGCCAGCAGCCGGTCGAGCTGCGACGGATCGCGCTCGAGCAGGCCGAGCATCTGGTCCATGAACTCGTCGCTCGCGAAGCGCAGGATCGCCGGCCGGGCCTGGTCGGCGGCGCTCGCGCCGGCCGCGGCGCTGGCGTCGAAGCGCGCCCACAAGGGCTGCGGCGATTGCCACTGGATCGGATGCGTGCTCATGGATCGCGCCTCACCAGATGTTTCCCGCGCCGGGGGTGTAGGAGGCGCTGACGACGCTGTTGCTGATCACGGTGTCGGCCTGCACGACCCCGGAGAAGCGGGACATGCCGGCGTCGACGGTGACCATGCCGGCCGAGATCGCGACCTGGCTCGCGTTCACCGTGACTTTCGCCGAGGCGGCGACCGTGATGCCGGCGGCCTCGAGCTTGACCGAGTTGCCGTTGCTGTCGACCACCTCCACGCTGCCGGGCCCGTCCTTGAGCGTCAGCTTCTGCCCGCCCGGGGTCTCGAGAATCAGCTGCTCCTGGCCGTCCTGGTCGTCCAGCGTGACCTTCACGCCGTTGCGCGAGCGCAGCACCTTCTTGTAGTTGTTGCCGGCGCCGTCCATCGATTCCGGCGCGCTGTCGCGGCCGTTCCAGAGGCCGCCGACGACGTACGGGCGCCGCGGATCGCCCTGCTCGAAAGCGAGCAGCACCTCGTCGTTGACGTCGGGGATGAACCAGCTGCCGCGGTTGTTGCCGCCGAGCATCGTCGCCAGCCTCGCCCAGGCCTCGTAGCGCGCGCCCTGGGCGTCGGGCGACCACGGCAGCGCGACCTTCACGCGGCCCTGGTTGTCCGGGTCCTTGATGTCGATCACCAGCCCGGGCGAGACGCCGTACCAGCGCCCGCCCCAGCCGTCCGGCACCCGCTCGTGCAGCTGCTGCTCGAATGCCGGCAGGTCGACCATGGTCATTGCGCCGCTCCCTGGCCGATCCACGGCCGGTCGCAGAGAAACTCGGTGCGCAGGCCCGCCCTCGAATCGAAGCGGTGGCGCACGTCGGTGACGGTGTATTCGCCCTCGAACAGCGGCCCCAGGCTGCCCAGCTTCAGCTTGGCGCCGACGCGCAGGTCGGCCGAGGTCGTGGCGACGCCGTGGCCGACGACGAAGCGCCGCGCCATGTGGCGAAAGCTCGATTCGGCGAGCACGCGGGCCTCGGCGCCCGTGGTCGGCAGCGCGTGCGCGAGCGTGTCGGCGCGCTCGCCGAACGCGCGCTTGAGCGTCTGCGCGCCGCTCGCGCCGCCGTTGACCTCGCCCTGCACCGCCGCGTCGGTGGCCTCGTACTTGGCGGCCTCCTTGTCGCCGACGTTCCAGCCCGCCGCGACCAGCTTGGTGCGCTGATTCGCGAGGTCGGCGCTGACGTGGAACTCGCGCAGCTCGCCGGCCCAGCCGAGCTCGAGCGTCGCGCCGTTCCGGCGTGCCCGCTGCACGGCCTTGAGGGCGCCGCCCTCGACCCAGACCTGCGCGTCTTCGCGCCGGGCCAGGTCGCGCACGAACGCGAGGTCGCTCAGGTTGACCTGGGCGAGCAGCTTGTAGGTTCCGCCGCCGAGCTCGATCTGCGGCTGCAGGCCGTGCTCGTTCGCGATGCGCCGGATCACGTCGGCCGCGGAGGCGTCGGCGAAGGAGCGCGTGCGGCGCGTCATGCGCAGGTCCTGCAGGCGGTCTTCCGCGCACACGCCGACGCGCGGCGGGCCGCCGTCGGGATAGTCCGCGGTGATCGCGCTCACGCGCCCGTCGAACAGCAGGCTGTCGCCGAGCTTGACCGAGAAGCCCTTGCTGAATTCCAGCTGCCTGCGGTCGAAATGCTGGAAGCCGGCCCGCTCGGGGCCGCCCCAGTTGCCGAACACCGCCTCGCAGCGGTACAGCCCGTCGCTCGCCTCGACCACGAGCAGCGACAGCAGCGCGCTGGTCAGCGTCGCGTCGCGCTGGCCCTCGATCGCGATCGAGGGGCGCGCGCCGCGGAAGGGAGTGATCGAGGCTTCAGGCATCGCCGCGTCCGCCGTCCGCGCCCGCCGTCAATGCGCCCATGCCCGCAGCGCCTGCACTTCCAGCTCGCGCAACGCCGGCCGCAGATCGGGCGGCTCGATGCGCAGCGCCGGCTCGCCCTCGGGCGGCGGCGCCGCCTCGTTGCCCGCGCGCTGCAGCGCCGGCTGCTCGATCACTTCGAACTCGTTGACGATGACCGGCATGTGGCCTCCTTTATCCGATGGAAAGCGATCCGCTCGCGGCACCGCCGAGCGACGCGTTCAGGGTGGCGCCGCCGGCGACGCTCGCGCCGGCGCCGGGCGCGGCGCCCGGCACCGCGACGGTCGCGGCCGCTCCGGCGACCGCGTTCAGATTGACCAGTTGCCCCGGAGACATGCGCAGCGGGTCTTCGATGCCGTTCGCCGAAGCGATCGACTGCCAGTCGGGCTTGCCGTTGCGCTCGGCGATGCTCTGCAGCGATTCGCCCTGCTTGGCCGCTTTCAGCGGGGCCTGCCCCGGCTGCGTGGGGACCTTGCCGTCGCCCTCGAACTTGGTCTCGAGGATCTTCTGCTGCGAAAGCGTCAGACCGATGCTCGCGCGCAGGGGCTTGCCTTCCGGGGAGAAGAACTCAAGCGACTCTTCCAGGCCGTCGACCATGCCGTCGAACTTGAACGAGCCCCACACGAAGCGCAGGCCCGGCGGCGCGAGCTTGCTCGGATCGGACTCGGATTTCTGCGGCGTCATGAAGTAGATGACCTTCTGCGTCAGCCGCCGCACGTCGTCGACCGGGTCCTGCTCCATCGCGGTTGCGTCGAACCACAACTGCAGCGCGAGCTTCGTGGTCCCGGCACCGACGAACTGCCGCCCGGCGTTGCCGCTCGACTGGTCGCCGCCCTGGGGCTGGACGATCTGGTTGGCGAAGGTCACCTTCAGCGATTCGGGGTTGAACTGCACCTCCACCTGCTGGCCGCCGTCCTTTTCCTTCTTGAACTGCTGGTCGAGCTCGATCAGCTTGGCCCGGTGCAGCGTCTTTTCCTGATCCGCCATGGCCTCGTCCTCACTTGTGCGCCGGCTTCAGCGCCAGCGTTTCGTACGCGATCTGCAGCTCCTCGACCGCGACCTGCCCGTCCTTCGCGTTGAGCGCCGGAGCCTTGAGCTTCACCGGCACGCAGCGCGAGAGCTGGAACTTCGCGCGCTCGGTTGCGCCGTCGGCGGCGAGCATCACCACGTCCGCGCGCGCGCGCAGGCGCGGATCGTGCACGCTGGCGTCGAACCAATCCCACAGATCGAAGTTGTCCGTCATCCCGCGCTTGAGCGTCAGCTGGCCGTAGGCGACCGCGCCGTTGAGGCGGATCTGGCGGTCGTTGGCGCCGCCTTCGCGGATGGTCTTCACCTCCAGGCTCATCTCGAGCCCGTCGCACTCCGCGAACGCGGCGTTCACCAGAGGCTTGCCCTCCTGCCCGCGGTAGATCTCGACCGTGAAGTTGAAGGTGGTGAACGGATACACGGGTCCGGCCATCGCTACAGCTCCTCCGCCACCGTCAGCCGCTCGCCGCTCTGCGCGAGCAGCACCGACAGGAAGCGCATCGGCAGCGACGGCGCCACGCGCAGCTCGACGATGAAGCGCCCGGCGTCGGCGTCGCGCGGCGTGTTGATCGTGTCGTCCGTCACCACCAGGAAGGACTGCGCCGCGGTCGCGCCGGCGAAGGCGCCGCGCCGGAACAGGTCGCCGAGCAGCAGGTCGAAGCCGCCCTGCACCGCGCGCCGCAGCTGCGGCCCGTTCGGCTCGAACACGTAGGCCATGCCGCGCAGCAGCGCCAGGCGCCGCAGCAGGATCAGCAGGCGGCGCACGTTGATCGGCCGCAGCTCGACCTCGTCCTCGGCGGCCAGGGTATCGGCCGACAGCGTCATGAAGCCGCGCGGGTCCTGGCGCAGGATGTTGACCTGCGCGTCCTGCAGCGCCTGCCAGTCGCCGGGCTCGATTGCCGGCGTGAGCGCCACGGCGTCCTTGATCAGCTCGTTGGCCGGCGCGATCCACGCGCCGCGCGCCGAGGCCCGCGCGGCCATCACGCCGGCGGCGAAGCCGTCGGGCGGAATCGCCCGCAGCGCGCCGCCCGCGCCCGACACGATCCAGGGGTGGTAGAGCGCGCCGTAGGACAGCGCGCGCGCCTCGGCGGGCGACAGCACGCCCGGGTCCGCCGCCGAAGGCGGCTGCACGAGGCGCAGGCGCTGCGCGTAGCGCAGGGCTTCCGGCGCCCGGTAATGGCGCGGCAGCGCGAGCGCGACGAACAGCTCTCCGCCCGCGGCCGCGAGCCGCAGGCACGCGCGGTGCAGCGCGAGCAGCTCGGCTTCGCCGCCCGCGGCGAACTGCGCGGCCGGGAGCGCGGCCCAGTTGTCTTCGCGCACGACCAGCACCAGGGCGTTCGATCCCGCGCCGCTGACGTCTCCCGCCACCGCCGTGACCTGGAAGTAGGAGACGCCTTCCTCGCGCGCCTCGATGACCTGCTCGAGCGCGGGGCCGCGGTAGGCCTCGCGGGCGTCGCCGAAATCGGCCTGCCGCGCCTGGCGCAGGACGTAGCTTGCGCCCGGCCCGCAATCGCTCCAGCTGAGCCGGTAGCGGCCGGGCGCGACCGGCGCGTCGGGCCCGAACAGCGCGGGCGCCGCCGGCTCGCGGGTCGCGCAGTTGAGGAAGACGCCGAAATCGGGCTCGGCCGGCGCCGCGGGCGCGGCCGCGGCGGGATCGGGCGCCTCGCGTTTCGCCCAGCCCGGGTGCACCGCATCCGGCACTGCGAGCAGGCTCGCTTCGTTGAACATTCCGCCGCGCCCGATCGACAGCGCGGCGTGAATGCCGAACAGCGCGCGCGGCGCATCGCGCAGGTAGCGGATGTTCTCGGCGTACGCGGGCAGCGACCGGACGTCGGCGCCCGCGAGCTCCGCGTCGAGGAACAGCTCGCGATCGAAGCGCGCCAGGCCGTCGCGTTCCAGCGCGCTCGCCCGCTGGGGCAAAGGCCCGGCGCGCGCGCCGAACAGCGGCTCGACGCCGAGCGGAATCCAGGCCAGCGCGGCCGCGGCGCCTTCGGCGGCGAGGGGAAAACGCGGCGCCTGCGAGGGCACGGCGGCGGCCGCGCCGGGGGCGGATCGATCGTCGGCCGCGTAGTGCTCGGCGTCGGTCGTCTGCTGCCACCAGGCGGCCGGATGCGCCGGCGTCAGGCCCACGCCGCTCAGCCGGAACGCGTTTTCGCCGGCATCGGCCACGCGCATCTCGAGCGTGAGCACGCTCAGCTTGGCGATGGCATCGAGCGCCGTCGGAAGCTGCGGGCCCAGCTCGCGCCACGCCGGTCCGTCGGCCGAGGCGTCGACCCAGGACGGATCCGCCGCCGCCGGGCTGCCGGCCGCGGCCGGGCTGCGCGTGATCGAATCCATGCGCAGCCACACCACCTCGCCGCCGTCCGACCAGCGCGCCCAGGCGCCGGGCGCGAGCGCCGGCGGCACCGGCTCGAGGAAGACGAGGGGCGGCACGCCGCCGCCAGCGCCGGAACCGGACGCCAGGCTCGCCGCCGCGTCCGCAAATCCGGCCACGGCGGCGACGCCGGACGACGGCGCCGCCGGCGGCGAGGCCGCCGTCCCCAGCCGCTCGAACGCCGCGCAGAGCGCGGCTTCGGCGAGGTGGGGTCCGTTCGCGTCGGAGCGCTCGGTGCTCACGCTCTGCACGACCGCGTAGGCGCACAGGTCCGCGGGATCGCCGAGCTCGAGCAGGTCGCCCGGGCGCAACCGCGCCCAGGTGCGGAAGCGGTAGCGCTCGGCGCCCGGCGAGCCGGGCGGCATCGGCGAGGCGGCGGGCTCGAACTCGGCCACGGCGACGCTTTGCTTGGCGAGCGCGCACGACAGCTGCAATCCGTCCGACCACGATCCCTCGCAGCGCGCGGCGGCGATCGCCGCGTCGGCCGCCGCGCCATTCGCCGCCAGCTGCAGCACGCCGGGCACGGCGAAGCGGTTCGACACGGCCAGGTCGGGCAGCGGCGGCGACATCCCCGCCCCGCCGCGCCAGAGCGCCTCGGTGGCTGCCGTGCGCGCGACGCGGATCACCCAGCAGCGTCGCCCGCCGTTGGAGAAAAAGGCGCGCACCGCGACGCCCAGCTGCGCGAACAGGGGCTCGTCGCGCTCGCCGTCCCAGGCCAGCTCGGCGTCGGGCCCGAACACGTTGGCGTACTGCGCAGGCGTCTCCACCGCGACCGGCACGTGCAGCGGGCCGGTCGAGGCGAAGCCCACGAACACCGCGACGTCCATGCGCGGCAGCGCCTCGGCCGCCGGCTGCGCGGCGACGTCGATGCGGAGCCCGGGCAGGCGGCGCGGCGCCAGCATCGCCGCTTACTCCATCTCCAGGCGCTCGTAGGCGATGACCAGCTCCTCCATCGCCACGTCGGTGCCCTTCGCGTTCATGGGGCCGCTGGTGTGCTTCGTGATGCACGCGCGCAGCAGCTTCCAGGTCTGCACCACCGAGGTGTGATCCTCGTTCTGCAGGTGCACCGTCACGGTCCGCTTGGCGTTCTGGTCACCGTTGCGGATCTGGTCCAGCCACTGGTAGAGGTTGAGGTAGCCGATGACGCCGCGCTTCATGGTGACGTCGGTCGACTTGTTCATGCCCGTGATCTTCATCACGCTGTTTTCCTTGGCGTTGCCGTTGCGGTACTCGGAAACGGTGACTTCCATGCCGATGCCGCTCACTTCCTGGAAGCCGGCCTGCGGGCCGTCGGTCACGCCGTCGCCGAGATCGACGAGGAAGTTGAACTGGACGTAGGGCCTGTCTCGCTGGGTGGCCATGTGGAGACTCCTCTGATTCGCTGATTAGACTTTCCGGTCGGCGGTCCACTGCCCGATGCGGAAAATGACGAACTCGGCCGGGCGCAGCGGCGCGACGCCGATCAGGCACACCAGGCGGCCGTTGTCGAGATCGTTCTGCGACATCGTCGAGCGGTCGCATTTGACGAAGTAGGCCTTGTCGGGCTTTTCTCCCAGCAGCGCGCCGCTCTGCCACTCGTTGAGCAGGAAGTCCTCGATCGTGCGCCGGACGTTGGCCCACAGCTGCTCGCCGTTCGGCTCGAACACCGCCCACTGGGTGCCCTTGTCGATCGAGCGCTCGAGATAGGCGAAGTAGCGCCGCAGGTTGACGTACTTCCACTCGGGATCGGAGCTGATCGTGCGCGCGCCCCACAGGCGCATGCCGCGGCCCTCGAAGAAGCGGAAGCAGTTGATGCCTTCCGGGTTCAGCACTTCCTGCTGGGCCTTGTTGAGGAAACGCTCGAAGCCGAGCGCCAGGTTGACCACCTCGTTCGCGGGCGCCTTGTAGACCGCGCGCAGGTTGTCGTTGCGCGCGTAGATGCCGGCCACGAAGCCCGACGGCGGCATGTAGATCTCGCGCTGCGAGAGCGGGTCGAGCACGCGGATCCAGGGGTAATACAGCGCGCCGTAGGACGAGTCGAGCTGGGCGCGCATCGCCCGCACCTGGCTGATCAGCTGGTTGTCGCCGCTGTCGAGCACCGCGATGCGGTAGCGCATGCGCTGCGCGTGGCCGATCAGGTTGCGCACGATGGCGCGCGACTCCGGGCCGTAGGTCGGGTCCTCGTAGCCGAAGGTCGAGCCGGGCGCGGCGACGATCGAGATGTCCTCCAGGTCCTCGAACTGCTTGAGGCCGGTCTTGACGTCGGTCGCCGGATCGACCTCGCCTTCGTATCGGTCCGCGTGCGGGCGCACGCCGTCGTTGCCGCCCGCGAGCACGACGGTCAGGCTGCGCGCCTGCGGGTCGTCGCTGAGCGCCTCGATCGCGCTCTGCAGGCCGAGCGGCGGGGAGGCCGGCGCGGACGCGTCCGACAGGATTTCGTTCAGCACCTCGATGCCGTCGCCGAAGGACGGGTTGAACTCGACGACGATCGGCACGCTGCGCGCCAGCCCCAGGTTGGCGATCACCTTGGCGTTCGGATCGCCCGGGTCCTTGGTGTGCGGCGCGAAGGCGTCGAACAGCGAGTCCGGCGCGTCCCCGCGCCGGTGCTGCGGGTCGAGCGGCAGGCCGGCTTGAGTGAAGGACGCGGCGCCTGCGGCCAGCGGATCGACGTTGACCGTCACGGTCACGATGCGGATCTCGGCCGCGCCGGGCGCCAGGTCGCCCAGCGCCACCATCGGGCTCGTGTTCGCCGCGCCCGTGGGCGAGAAGCTCCAGGTCCGGGTCTGCGCGTCGCGCAGCGCGAGGAAGAAGCCGCGCGCCGAGAACGACGCGGGCGAGCCGGCAGCGTCGCGGATGAGCACCACGTCGCGGTCCTGCAGCGAGGACACCCCGGGCACCGCGACGCTGGCGGTGGGGTCCTCGTTGACGAGCACGTTCTGCCCGACGTTGAAGGTGAATGTCACGCGCGCGTCGCCGGCGTGGCCCGGGAAGCGGGCGCGCACCGTGATGCCGGGCGATCCGCCGACCACGTAGCGCGCATAGCCCGCCTCCGGGTCGGGAGGCGACCCGGTCGGCGAATACACGCGGCTGACGTACAAGCGCTTGCCGCCCTCCTCGAAGTAGGCTCGCACCGCGTGCCACATGTAGTTGTCGACCGGCTCGGTCGGGTTGTCCTCGAACACGAGCCGCTCCTTGCCGCCGTAGCTGCGCTCGAACTCGACCAGGCTGGTGATGATCTCCGGCGCCAGGTCGAGCGGCCCGTAGCGCGTGGGGCCGATGAATCCGGTCGTCGTCGTGCTGACGCCCTCGATGGACTTGGCGCGGAAGGAAACCTCTTCTACGTAAACGCCTGGGGCTAGGTACTCGGGCATGATCTCTCCTCGTCGCGGTGTGCGCGTGGCGGTTCTGGGTCAGGTCGAAACGAACAGGAACGAAGACGGCCCCGCCGGCGTCGCCCCGGTGCGCGCGCTCAGGGGAACGCGGTACTCGAGCGGCAGCTCGGGCAGGGGCGCCGGCGGTGACAGGGTGGAGCCCAGCAGCTCGCGCGGCGCATCGAGCTGCGCGAGCACGGCGCCCAGATCCGGGATCGCCGCCGCGGCCTGCGGCGGCGAGCCGGCCTGGTAGTACGCCTGCAGCGCCACCTGCCAGTGGAAGTCGTTGTGCGCCGTCGGCGGCGAGCTCAGCGTCACGCGCGGCGGCTCCGGGTACGGGAACATCACTGCGATGCGGCCCTCGCCGTCCGCAAGGCCCAGCCCGCGCACCTCGCCGTCGATGCTCGCGCTCGCGAGTGCCCACGCGGCCGCGCGCTCCGTGCCCGCCTCGCGCAATTGCGCGTACACGACCGCGAGCGGCTCCGGAAGCGGCCGCTGCGGAGCGGAAAACAGCGGGATGCGCTCGATCAGGAACTGCGGCGGCGAGCCGGGCTGTCCCGGCAGGGAGACGACGCGCGGCGGCGAGAACCAGTCTTCGCGCCAGGTGTACAGGCCGAGCTGCGGGAGGTCGGCGTCGAACGCGAGCGGCAGGAAGCGCCCGAGCGGATCGCGCACTTCCACCCGGTAGGGCCGCAACGCCCCCGCCCACGGGTCCGGCGCGTCGCTGAATTCGAACTCGCGCAGGCCGGCGATGCCGAGCGCGACGTACACGCCGCTGCGGTTCACCAGGGCGCGGGTGCGCGAGCCGGGGCGCGCGCGCGGGAAGACGTCCACCTCGAGCCCGTCGATAGACGAGGTGGCGGCCGCGGTGTCCCAGAAGCGCAGTCCGAGCGCCGCGTTGCGCTGCACGCTTTCCAGCACCACGACGCTCATGCGCTCACCTCGCCCATGTCGAAGCGCCGGGTCTGCACCGGCGGCCCGTCGTCGATGCGCACCTCGGATTCGAGGGCCAGCATGCGCACCGAGTAGGTCGCCGAGGTCGGCAGCCGGTGGTGCCTGAGCCGGTCCCAGAGCGAGAGGTAGTCCGTCAGCGCCAGCGGATCGCAGATGATCTCGAGCCCTTCGCTCGGCGCGAAGACGTCGGTTTCGGCGACGTAGTGGTTCAGGTGGCCGGCGGTCAGGACGCCCATGTCCTCCATGAAGCGCATCACCCAGCCGAGCATCCGCTGCTGGAGCTCGCCGTCCTCCGCCCAGGGCGTGACCAGGTAGTGCAGGTCGAGCGGCAGCGAGGGGCGAAAGCGCCGCCCGTCGGCCGCGCGGCGCGGCGCCATGTTGCGCACGGTGCTGTTGATCGAGACGCGGTACAGGAACACCGAGAAGCCTTCGCGCATCGGCGACTCGAAGTTGCGGCTCTGATAGAGATCGAAATCGAGCGAGGTGCCGAACTCGTCGCGCGGATAGCGGTCGCGCAGCATGCCCAGCAGCGCGCTGCTCGTTGCCGCGATGGCCTGATGTTTCGCCAAGTCCTACTCCTGGCTAGGTTTCCCGGCGAGTGGGGGACGAAACCGCTTCCCCGTCCTCGAGATTCGTCGTCTCGCCGCGGGCATAGAACAGGACTCTTCGGCCCGGCAGGCGCCGCATTCCCAACTCGCCGTCCGCCGCCATTTGCTGCAGGACCGCGGCGACGCGATCCGGGGGCACGTCGAACTGACCGCGCGGAAGCCAGCGCTCGAGAATCCCCGCAATGGTGTCCGCCGCGTTCGGATGCACGCGGACATAGCGAAGAACTGCCTTGCGGATTCTTTGTGCGGAGTCATCTCGTGAGAACACGGTCTCGCTCGTCGTGCGCGCTACGCCACCCCCGTTCGTTGCGCAACAAGCATGCCCGGTCGAGCAACGCAACAAGTCCCTGATCGCAATCGGTTTGCGCCAAAGCGCGCGGCAAGTGGTGGGACGCGCGCGACCCAGTCAATCAGCCGCGGCGAACGGCCAAGCCGGATGAAACGCCGGCCGAGCGCAACTGTGTGCGTGCAGCCCCACGTGGGTGCGCCATCACCCATGGCCCCGGCGCAAGGATCCCGGCCCGGGGCTGCCTGCGGCCCGCTCCCAGAAAGAACTATCTTCCCGATGCGAGATACGGCAGAGTCGCTTGCCGGGGACCCATCGCCGCCACCGGAACGACGCAGATGAAACTCGCACGTGCCCTCCTCGCCGCGCTCAAGGACTACGGCGCCGGCGAGATCTTCGGCATCCCGGGCGACTTCGCGCTGCCGTTCTTCCGCGAGATCGAGCGCTCAGGCGTGCTGCCGCTGCACACCTTGAGCCACGAGCCCGCGGTCGGCTTCGCCGCCGACGCCGCCGCGCGCTACCGCGGCACGCTCGGCGTCGCCGCGGTCACCTACGGCGCGGGCGCGCTCAACATGGTCAACGCGGTCGCGACCGCCTACGCCGAAAAATCCGCCGTGGTGGTGATCTCGGGCGCCCCCGGCGCCGCCGAGGGGCGCATGGGCCTCGGGCTGCACCACCAGGTCAAACGCCTGGACAGCCAGTTCCTCGTCATGAGCGAGGTGACCTGCGCCCAGGCGGTGCTCGACGACGCCGCCAGCGCACCGCGCGAGATCGCGCGCGTGCTGACCGAGGCGCGCCGCCAGTCGCGCCCGGTCTACCTCGAGCTGCCGCGCGACATGGTCGAGGCGGAAGTCGGCAAGGTGCCCGCCTACGTGCCCGCCGCGATCGACCGCCAGGCCGCCGCCGCCGCCGCCGCCGAAGTCTTCGCGCGCCTCGCCGCCGCGCGCCGCCCCGCGCTGCTGCTCGGGGTCGAGGTGCGCCGCTACGGCCTCGAAGACAAAGTCGCGAAGCTCGCGAAGAAGCTCGCCATCCCCGTGGTCACCAGCTTCATGGGCCGCGGCATCCTGGCCGAGACCGACGCCCCGCTCGCCGGCACCTATCTGGGCCTGGCGGGCGAAGCCGGCGTGCGCCATATCGTCGAGCGCTCCGACGGCCTGCTCATGCTCGGCGTCATCCTGTGCGACACCAACTTCGGCGTCTCGCAGCAGCAGATCGACATGCGCACCGCAGTGCACGCCTTCGACGGCGAAGTGCGCCTCGGCCACCACGTCTATCCCCGCGTCAGCCTCGAAGCCCTGGTCGACGCGCTCTTGAAGCGCGCCAAGCGCCTGGGCGACGCCACTCCGGTCGCAGCCGTCTATCCCACCGGCCTCAAGCCCGACGCCCACCCCATCCTGCCGATCGACATCGCCACCGCCGTCAACGACCTGTTCGCGCGCCACGGCCCGATGCCGATCGCCTCCGACATGGGCGATTGCCTGTTCAGCGCGATGGACATCGTCCCCACCGCCCTCGTCGCCCCCGGCTACTACGCCACCATGGGCCCCGGCGTCCCCTTCGGCCTGGGCCTGCAAGCCGCCTCCAAGAAGCGCCCCCTGATCCTGGTCGGCGACGGCGCGTTCCAGATGACCGGCTGGGAGCTCGGCAACTGCCGCCGCTACCGCTGGAACCCCATCGTCCTGGTGTTCAACAACTCCGCCTGGGGAATGCTCAAGGCGTTCCAGAAAGACGTCGGCTACAACGACCTCGACGACTGGAACTTCGCCGACGCCGCCCCCGCCCTGGGCGGCAAAGGCGTGCGCGTCGCCACCCGCAAAGCCCTCGCCGCCGCGCTCGAGGACGCCGTCGCCGACCGCAAGACCTTCCGCCTGATCGAAATCATCATCCCGCGCGGCGAGCTGTCGCGCACGCTGGAGCGATTTACCGGGGCAATTGCAAAGAAGAGCGCGCTGGGAAGCAGCTAGCGGTTTTGCCGCCAGCTCGAGCCGGATCCGGCGCCACGCGCAGGCTACATCGTGGAATAGCTCTTCAGGAAATCCCTCACCGCCCGTTGCGCCGGCGCTTCGAAGGTGTCGTGATCGAAGCCCGGGAGCGTGACCTGCCTTGCATTGGTGCGCGTGCCGAACAGATTCGAGCAATGCTCGTAGTCGCTGTTGGGAAACCACGGGTCCTTTGCGTGATCGATCGCCAGCACGGCCGTCTCGTGCGGGACGACGAGCCCGTTGCGGCAGATCCACGCCGAGATGATCACGCCGCGAAAGCCGGACAGGTTGGCGGTCGCCACCACCACCGCGCCCTCGCTGTGCCCCATGAGAAACAGATTGCGCCGATCGGCCCAGGGCGCCTTGCGCAGCTGTTCGAGCGCGTAGCTCACCTCGTCCCGCCTGTACGTCGTGACGCCGGGGAACAGCCCGGCGCGGTGCGTGCGCGGGTCGCAGCTTTTCGGCCGGCTGCGGGCAAAGCTGTCCGGCTCGACCACGACATACCCTTCGTCCTTCAGGAACCCCGCCCAGGAGCTCTCCGTGCGCTGTATTCCCGCGCAGCCGTGAATCAGGAGAACGACGGGCCGCGGCTTCTCCGCCCCGATGTCTTTGACGGACGTCGAAAGGAGGCGCCCGGGAACGTACACCACCGCGTGCTCCCAACTTGCGGCCACATCGGCCGAAGTCGGCTGCTGCGTCGCGCAGGCGGAACACGCGAGGGCAAAGGCGATGACCGTAAAAAAACGTTCGAACCTACCGTACTTGCGCATGGTGGCCTCCCCCGGCCGGCACGGCATTGCCCGCATGATACTGACGACGGCGCCCGACGTGCAGTAGTTCCTTCGCTACAATCCGGTGCGGCAGTACAAGTGACCGATGAGACCCGCCACCGCCCTCGCCTTCGCCGCCGCCCTCGCCATGTCCGCATCCGCGGGCGCCCAGGGCGTCGGGCTGAGGCTCGGCACCGTCGGGCTGGGCAGCGACGCCGGCAGCTGGATCGCGCCGGGCCTGAGCGCGCCCGCCGGCGAGCGCGCCCCGATCTTCGTCGCCGCGCCCCTGACATCCCTTTACACCCTCGACCGGAGCGCCTTCCGCGCCGGCGACACGGGCAGCCTGAACGGCCTGGCCGAGCCGAACCGCCGCCTCGCGCCCTACCTCGGCATCGGCTACGGCAAGCTCCCCCGCGCGGGAGTGAACTTCTACTTCGACCTCGGCGTGATCTACCAGGATTCCCCCGACGCGACCGATGCGGGCACCAACCGCTACAGCCTCGAGCGGTCGCTGAACAAGTACAACCTCTACCCCGTCGGCCAGGTCGGCATCAGCGTCGGCTTCTGACCACTCCGGGCGTCAGTTCCGGCAGCGCGGCGGCAGGTAGCGCGGCAGCACCTCTCCCGCGTAGCACTTCCAGATCACGTGCTTCTCGCTGTCGAGCGACGGCACCAGATAGAACGTCTTTCCCCCGAGCGGGGGGAACGCGAGCTCCATCTTGATCGCGCCCTTCTCGGACATGCTGATCGACTTCAGCAGCGGGCTGTTGCTCATGAACCCCGTCGCCGCGAGGTTCTCCGGCAGCCCGTGGTTGCGCTCGAAGAACTGCCCCACCGAGGTCGCCGCGCGGTCGCCGTCGATCAGCACCGTGTTGATCCTCCCGCGCACCGCGTAGTCCTGATAGGCCGGCAGCGCGACCGCGGCGAGAATCCCGATGATCGCGACCGTCACCAGCAGCGACGCCCCGCCCGCGGCGCCGGGAAAGTGCGGCACGAACGCCGCCAGGATCCAGGCGAAGAAATTGCGCCGCGGCACCTCCACCTGCCCCTCGCCGACGATGCGCGCCATGCGCTTCGTCAGCCACGGATAACTCCCGGTCAGCTCGTGGAACGACATCCAGAACCCGCCCGAAGCCTCCGCCTGCCACGCGTACTTCAGCGCGTCCAGCGTCTTCCAGCGCTGCGCCCCCGCCGCCAGCGCCGCGAGCCCCTTCGCCGCCGCCTCCGGCGACCCGCTGCACGCCAGCCCGTGCAGATCGCAGGTGTACTCCCGCGCGCGCGAATACCCCGCGCCGAGCAGCGGCAGCAGGCTCGCCGGAAACAGCACCGGCCCCCACACCAGGTGCTTGCGCCGGATATGCCCCAGCTCGTGCCCGATATAGAAATCGATCGCCCCCGGCTCCGCCTCCAGCGCGTCCACCACGTCCGACAGCAGCACGATGAAATTGCGCCCCAGAAACCGCGTCGCGAACGCGTTGAACACCCCGTTGCCGTGCAGCAGATACGCGTCCGGCATCGGATCCACCCCGAGCTTCATGCAAGCCCCGCGAATCCGGTCGTGCAAATCCGGAAACTGCCCCCCCGTGATCTGCGCCGCGTGCCCGCGCAGATAAGAAATGAACGCCGACTGAACGAACAGATAGAACAGAAACGCGAACAGCAAATAAATCAGCGCGATCCCGAACGTCCCCACGATCAGCGCGACCCAGAGAATCACCGAGATCACGAGCGCGATCCCGAACAGCCGCTTCTCATTGGGATAAACGAGCGAACCCGACCATCCCTCGGGCGCAGCGACGACGGCGGACATAGACCCCTCCCCTTTTCTCGGAAGCATAGCAGCGACACCTACCCGCGACCACAAGGTCTCCAGCGCCCCACACGTCTGTACAGGCATAGCGCGAAGGTCCCCGCCGGGCGGCAATCGTCGCCGGCCTAACTCCGCGAGGAAGCGCGAAAAATTCGGACTTAGGGACAAACCTCGGAATTCCCGCGGCGGTATAGTCAATCGAGGCGACGCCGCAATCGATGCTCGCATCTTCGAAGCAGAGCGCGTAAGCGCTCGTATGTACGCCGATCAGAGTGGACGGGGGACTGATCAGATGCGTATGGCCTTGCACACATTCACGGGGCGCGTCGTCCATGCTGCCACCGCGTCAACCCGAAATTTGACAGGCGGGATCAGCTTGCGCTCTTGGGGTTGCGCGCTCGCAATGAGCGTCACGATCGTTGCGGGATGTGCCGACGTGCCACAAGAGGTCGTTGACCTATCCAACGCGATCGGCGAGGACCTAGCTGCGGTCCACCAATCGGAACTGGCGCTCATAAAGGAACACTTTCGAGGACATCCGACGCCAGAGGCTCGACTGGCTGAACGATGTCTGGGTACCCAAGTTCCTCAAGATATTTATTGTGAAGGGACGCCTGGTCGATATCTCGAACGGAAAGGTGGTATTCGATAGAGATAAAGGAACCTTCGTATCTCCCACCCCCGGGAAAGGGAGGCGCAGCTCTTAGACACCGTGCTGACCTGGACGGAGGAGGCTCAGAGCCAGATTGACAAGAAACACGCGGAAATCGTAGCGCCAGTCGACCAAGCCGAGAAGGAATTGCGTACCTCCGTGGACGACGCGTTTGCGATTCTATTTCGTGGAAACGCGACTATCACCGCGCATCTAAATAGTCTTCGGAAAGTCCAAGGCGCGCAGGATGACGTTCTCAAGGCTCTAAACCTGAAGGATCTCAGGCAAAAGATCAATGAGCAGCTTGCGAAGGCGTCTGAAAAGGTCAAGCTGACCACCGACGACTTGGACAAGTTGCAAAAGGGTCTGGAGAAGGAGAAACCATAGCCAAGCATACGGGTGTTGGATAGCGCTAACGAATGGGATGGGGAGACCGAAATGGCGACGAGAGGAATGCCAGGAATAGGCGACGACGCGGCGGGTGAGGCGAACAGGGAATTGGCAGCGGACGAAGCGGCTCTCCTCACGCGAACCAAGATGGACTTAGCGAGTCTGAAGCCGAAAATTGGAGACAAGGCTGCATTCGATAAGCTTGTAGAGGCAGTTCAGGCGTCGACGGACAAGAACGAGAGTGTGGCGGCGTTTCAGGCAAGACTCAAATCGCTTGGCGACGACGTAGTTAAAGTTGCGAAAACCGTAGTCGGCCTAGTGAAATAGTCGATATGTCGACCAGGGGCTTGTGTTCAATGAATCTCCACGCATGTGTCGCAATATGACCGTTTCCGGCAGATGCGCAGCGGGACTGCTTTTTGGACTGCTCGGCGTAATTAGCGCATTGCCCGCCCATTCGCAGACGGCGCACACACGAGCGCTGTCCGTCCCCGGCAGCTGGGCAGACTACCCTGCGTATGGGAAGGAGAATCAATCGGGTGGACTCGATTACGGGCAGAATCCAACTTGGGCACCGGAACCGAATTACGCTCAACCTCGGGCCGGCTCTTGTCAAGACGCACTTGCTAAAGAGACAGAGCTTGTCGCTCTACTCAAGAAGAAGATCGAGCTTCTTCAAAAGCAAATTAGTACGCTGCAAGCTCCGGTCGCAAACGCCGCGAGGCCAGCGAAGTGACAACTTCTGCGACCTCACAGCAAGCGCAAGGTACGGAAACCCAGGTAGCGCCGAGTTCAGCTGCAACGTCGGCGAAGGTCGCGCAAGACCTGCGTCAATTGGATATTGCGATAAAGAAGCAGGAAGAGACAATCTCGTCGACGCACGCACCGACTGCTTAAACTACCTGGTGGACCACGACTTCAGCCATGACCATGAGTGCGACGGTGTTGGTTTTCGGATTGCTGACTCTCGCCCTTGCCGCAATGGTGCTACGAAGAGGATACCAGTGGGAAGCAGTATTGAAAATTTTCGGTACTGTGCTAGTCATCGTGATGGCTGTCTTTCTAGTGGTTGCGGGCTACGACGACAAACAAATTGCTGGCGCAGTTGCGCTACTGGGAACCATCGCAGGATATTTGCTGGGTAAGGAAGTTCCGCAGTCGCGCGCAAAGGGTCCTGGCAAGTCGAATTGAATGACTGGATTTGGGCGACAGTTTTCGATCGAATGCGCGAGAGTTGCGATTTGTGCATTCTGCTGGGGATCGCCCGGAAATCGCAAACCACGTTGCACTGTTCGCGAACCCAAACGGCCTGCTATGCCGCGTAATCATCTCGGACGCGGCTGTTCGAATCCGCGCTAGGTCTAACCCAGACCACCGCGGACCGCTACTGGACGTCCGACGACATACCAGAACGTGTGCCCGTCGCAATGGCCGGCTGCTAGTGGTGGTGGCGCATGTGACGCGGGCCCACCCGACCAATGTTCTCGAACGTCCATTTTCGACCTCGATGCGACACAGAAATTGTTCCGCTGAACTACCGGTTTTCGGCCATAGCCGCTGGTGGCGTTAGGTCGCTTGAATGACCGGTGTTGCCGGTGTTGCCGACGTTGACGCAGTGCCGCTGGCTAAATGGCCGCTTTCGCCCCGTGCCGACGGATGGTACCCGACCCGGAGCTCACGGTCGGACTCCAAAACCGAGCCAGGGTCGTACCTGGCCCCGCTCCAATAATCAAGGAGACTAATGTAAGCTACTGATTTATCGCGGTATCACTTTTTTCACCGCCAGGCGGATGCCGAGTTACGAACACAAGAGGGTGATTGAGCACATTGCCAAGCTGGATGTGCCGCCGCCCGCGCCTGGGGATTTTTCTCGATGGATCGAAGCAGGAGAACACCTGCAGCTCCTCCGCGATAACGCAGCGGCTGACGGCTCATCGTCTATGCGTCGGGCGATTACACCATCGTCCACAGCATCGTAGTCTCGAACGACACAGCTCTTGCCCATCGACGAAGACGACCTGGTGTCCTGGGGATGCAACCCGTACACGTCCATTGCCAGCTATTGCTCCGGAGGCGAGCGTGAAGGTTCTGGGTGGAGACATCGGCGCGCATTCCACTTCCACCAAACGCTCGACGGCGGCGTTCACTCGTTTTCGCGCGAACGTTCGAGGGATGGAACGGCCCCGACCAACCTATTTCGAGCTTCACCAGCAGTACACCCATCTGACGGGGATTCATTGGCGCCCGGAGCACCACGCTTATTGCCGGTACGACGGCAATGGCAACCTGGATCACGTGGTGTCGGTGACCAAAGGCCAGGGGGGCAAGGACGTGACCCTAGTTTCGTTCAAAAGGCAGTCCCCTGCAGGAATATCTCGCCGCGTCCAATGCATCCTTGGTGCGTCTGTTTGATCTCACGCTGCTTCGCCGCGGCGGGTTCGGGGTGGCCTGACGGCGAGGAGGAGGTCGTTCGAGAGAGCGACGCCCTTTTTCTACAGGCGCAAAGTGCTCGGGGGAACGGCCGCCTACACGCACGGATGCAAATAACCAGCCCTCGCGAAGAGAAGCGCGCCGTACTTTCGGCGATGCAGGATCAATGGTTCGGCAGGGGCGACAAGCGCTACGTCGAATTCATCGCGCACGATTTCCGGAACGCTCGCCTCGCTAAGATTTCGACGGACCCATCGGCCACGACCAACTACTTCGAGGCGAAGAACAATGCGTTACCCTTCGAGCTGTCACCGGCATTCTTCCGGCCCGAAGTTCTGCTCAAGTACAAGACCGACCGCGACAAGTACACCGTAGGCGAGCGCGACGTCCAGTGCCGCGCGGCTTGGTACCTGAAGGGCATCGATGTCAACGAAGCCGGGCAGGTCCATGCCTACATCTGCTATCTGCGCAATCTTCCGTATTCGGAGCAACTCCACTGGGCCTCCTTCAACGAGGAGCCCAAGAGCCGGAATCTCGCAGCGCCGTTACCCACGATTTCAAGGGTGAATTCGCGTCATTTCCCGCGCCGTTGCAGGAAGTGGCGTCCATCGTCCGGCGTTGGCATGAAAAGAGTGCCCCATGGTGGACGCTGCGCGATGACATGCTCCTGGAGCGCGTGCACACGCCTGACAGCCAGCCGCGACGAGTCGGCCAAGCATTCATGGATCTGGCGAAGCTCGTGAACGAGGGCTTCGAGCTGAAACCCATCAGGGCAAAGCTCGATGCGGCCGGGGCTGCATACGATCTGAAGGAGCAGAGCATCGTTTTGCTGGAGAAGCTCCGCAACTCGGGCCCCGACCCTGCAGAAGTGAAGCAGTTCGTCGTCTGAACCGTGCAGAACATCCGCTCCAAGGCCAAGGGGCATGCGGGCATCGCGACGCGCAGCAGTTGTCTCAGGACGCGCTTAGCCAGCACGGATCCTACACGGATCACTTCAAGCACGTGTGCCAGTTGGTGTCGGAGGACTTACGGACAATCGAGGCACTCTTTGGATAGGGCAATCACAAGCCCCGGCAAGAATCACGAAGTGATCGTTTGCATTCCCGGCGCTTGCACGCGCGCCGAGCGCAACGCGTTTATCACCTTGGCGGCGAAGGGCGACGAGGTTAGCCGCGACGCGATCGAAATTGGCGTTGAAAGGGCAGCTGCGCTCTTGTCGATGCATCACGATCGAGCCCTGATCGCCGTCGCGGCGGTGAAACGCCCCTTTGACAGCTACAGGCGCACCGTTTTTGAGTACGCGGGCGTTGCAGAGCAGGCTCGCCATCACCCGCTGGAATTCGGCTACCTGTAGTCGAAGAAGCGCATCGGGGCCACAAGTACGTGCCAAAGTTCTACGCCGAGCTATGACCGAGCGAGGCGCAAAGGGCATTTATGCCACCGTACGCACCGACAACATGGCAATGCAGGACGATTTTGCTCGCGGCGGGCTTTGCGACCAGGCACGGACTATAGCTCTATACGGGATGACGCGCAGCTGCTTTGCCTGTTCTTCGGCCCTCAGCCGCAGCCCGATTGTTGATGCTGATGGTTGCCAGCAGCATGGAACCGAATATCCCTTTGGATGCGGTGCGCGATCAGATCGCGGACACCGTAGCCGGATACGTAAAGGCGTATAACGTCCCAGCGGCGTGCGTGCGAACCGGCATCCAAGCCAAGGTCGAGGACGGCGAGGTAGACGAGGCGTTTCGCAGCAAACGTGGCTACGTAAAGCGGCGCATCCTGGAACTGGAGCGGGCCGCACTGCTGCGCATTGCCGAGAAGGTTGTCACTGAATTCGGGGCGCCGGACCTTGCCAAGAACCTGAGCGAGATGAGGACCCCCGCCGCGCAGCCCGTTAGTCCGCTCGTCAGGCGCGATCTCCTCAGGCGCTGAATCAGACAGCTGCTTCTCTTCGGCGAGCTGCCGCTCATCGAAAGCTGTTCGGTGTTCGTTGTGAGCAGGATTCGCTCCGTCCGGTTCGAATTCTTCGGTCGCACGGGGCTCGGAGAACATCCAGCAGCATTACATCCGGAACGACGACTGGTCCAACGAGGAGTTGCTGACGCACTGTGGCGCACTGTTTTGCAGCCAGACGCGATTCTTCGCGCTGCTCGAAAAGATTCTCGATCCGATGGCGCGACGCGACGCCGAGCAGACGACGCTGGCCGAGGCCATAACGCTAGCGTTGCAGCGAGTCGTTTGCTATTGGCCAGCACATATGCTTCGCATTCGTACCCGGTTTTCGGCGCGTTTCGTGGCAAGCCGGGTCCCTGGCTCCATTAACAACATTATCTTCGCCTCGACCGTGTGAGAAGCCGGAGCTTGCCTTCCGTGATGCGTTCTAAAAAGATTTCGCGTATCCTTCGCATCGTCGACAAGGTCCTTGTTTACGACCGGCCGTTACCCGCCTCCGGCATGCTGCTCTGGAAGGATCTGCGTCTCTGGTGGCAGGAAGCGCATGCCGTTCCGATCCGGACACTGCCAAGGACAGCTTTACCGTCGTCTGCTGCAGTCGGTTCGTTCGACCAACTCGCCGGGGAGTTTGCGCTTTTCCGGGGCTACTACGAGCTCTACGGCCAGACGCTGGGTGAGAAGCTGCCGGCGCTTCTGCCGCAGGTATATCTTCATTACGACCCGTATACGAAGCGCGCGCGAGGCGACGAAGCATTCCTCTCGCGCCAACGTATGGATTTCCTGCTGATGCTGGACTACGGTGCGCGCGTGGTGATCGAGATCGACGGGCGTAGACACTATGCGTCGCCCGGCTCTGGGGGCGCGTACATCGCCGATCCGGCTCGGTACGCTGGAATGGTGGCTGAGGATCGGCGTTTGCGCTTGTCAGGCTATGAGGTGTATCGCTTCGGCGCTGCGGAGTTTTCCGACGTTGATGTCGAACGCTCGGTGATCGGACCGACGGCTCAGACCACCCTGGCAGCGTTCTTCGACCGATTGTTGAAGAAGCACCAGCTCATCTAAAGCTGGCGAATTCAATCCATGATCAGCGCGCGCCTAACTGCCACCGGAGGCGGCTGATGTCCCGAAAGCTCACCGCCTTGGTTATTGGCAACGCAGCCTATCCTGCACCCGCCCAGTTGAAGAACCCGGTCCATGACGCGCAGGATGTCAGCGCCACCGTCAAAGCCTGCGATTTCTCCGTGACGACGGTCGCCGACAGCGGCCTCAAGGACATGGAGAAGGCGCTTCGGACGTTCAAAAGCAACCTCAAGGGCAGCGACGTTGGCCTGTTCTTCTTCGCGGGACACGGCATGCAGATCGACGGCGAAAACTACCTGAACGCCATTGACACCAATTTCGAGGACGAACTGAACGTTCAACATTCGTCGCTTCCGCTCAACAAGGTAATCGAGCTGATGGAGCGCTCGGGAACCGCGACTAACATCATCATCCTCGATGCGTGCAGGAACAATCCCTTTGAGCGCGCCTGGCGCCGGTCCGCTTCCGTGCGCGGCCTTGCGCCGGTGTACACGCCTGAGGCACGTTAATCGCATATGCCACTTCGCCCGGTCAGTATGCCTCCGACGGCACCGGACGAAACGGCGCCTACACGCAGGCGCTATTGCAGCACCTGCGCACGCCGGATTGCTCCATCGAGAACATGTTCAAGCGGTGCGCAACACCCTCAGTGCGGCCACCCTGCAGAAGCAAATCTCGTGGGAGCATACATCCCTCGCCGGAGTGTTCTTCTTCAAATCTCAGCCTTGTAAAGCGCATTGACGAGTATCGCCCAACGCCCTGAGCGACAGACTTTCGTTCTGGATGACGGCAAGGCTTCAGCGAGCTTATTGGCAAGCTGAAGAGCCTGACCGACGCAGCACCCCCATAACTGCGCCGTTCGAAACCAGGTTCTATTCCCGCTACTGGTCAACATGTACGTCGTCGTTGGGCTCGATAGCGCGAAGGCATACATCAAGGACTTCATGGCAAAGACGCAGGGCATCGACCCACGAAGCGCAAGCGCTTCTCGACGGGATGCTGTTCGAGATTTTTTTCGACTCAACTGGCGCGTCCGATCCGTTCAAGACCTATTTTCCCATGTGTTCGCGCTCCAGTTGTTCGAAGGCTCTCTGTGCTCTTCGATTGCATCGTGAGTGCCTTCTGGCCCGACGCGGCGCGCTTCTATGCGCTTCCGGGAAAGAAGCACGATGTCGTTGTGGACGTCACAACCACGCGTGAGTCGGACGATGACTACATCGTGGAGGCGATCCACTGCGGCGGGGCGAGCATCCTGAGCGAGAGGAGGAACCGGATTCATTTGCGCCCGACCCGGCGAACCGATCAAGACGGAAAAACAGCGTATCTTCGTTTGAGACAAAGCTCACCGAGCAAATGAGGTGCCCGCGCATCTCCTGAAAATCCATTATTCCTCGCTCAAGAGAAGCGGTCATCCGCGCATTCTGCTTCCGCGCGGCTATTCCGTCCGGAAGCAGTTGCCGGCGTCTGATACATGCAGCCGCCGCGGGGATTGGTCGAGCCGCACGCGGCATGCTGAACGCGCCGCCGCCCGATCAGCTGCTCTATAAGGTGATGGCTGCGGAGACCCTCGCATCGGAGATCGGCATGCTCAACGCCAACCACGACATTCGCTTTCCACGTCTTGGCGTTTTGATGGATACCAAGCTGCTATTGGACAAGACGGGCCATATTCTCGACGGGATCTTCGAGGAATTCCGATCGCGATGTGACTTGACACCTCTCCGGTGTCCTCTATCTCGAAGAACAATTCATCATGGCCATCGACCAAACAAATTGAACGAGAATCAAACTTTGTCTGGAATATCAACGCCAAGCACCAGTTGGCTCACGCGCTTGAAGCCGCGTTGTGGAGTCTAGGCGCCTACGATTTGCAGACGCTTACATGATTACTGGGCCCCGCGCTGTGTGTCGCGGTGTCGTCTTGCCCAGGGCCTCGCTTGTACCTTCTCCCAGTCGCCATTGTCGAAGTCCTCGTCATTGTCGTGGACGAACAAGTACTTTCCGTCGACTGAGAAATGAAGCTCATGGTGCGAGTACTCAATTGATAGGGTGACGTAGAGCTTCGCACTGTTTCTCACGTGCTCGACGGGAAAGAGTAGTATCTGCTTTGGCTCGCCTTCCGGCAGCGGCGTGTGAACAGGGGCAATTTTTCCGCGTTGCTCTCATGTCGAGCACCTCCATCTAAGTCTTGGCAATGATCAGGTTCGAGTCTCCTTCGCTGCCCGACCGAAAAACGATCGCCGTCAGGGTTATAGCCGATGCACGGATAGAACTCTCATGTCGGAATGATAAGGTATTCGTCCTCATGCCCCGGCACCGGCGGCGATAAGTCCATGCGTCGACGCAGAAAAACGGCACGCTCCCGTTGCTCCCCGTACTTCGAATCGAAGTAACTGAGCTCGGCAAGCCTCGCGCCTTCGAGCCTCCTGAAGTCGAGAACGCGTAGCGGCCGAGTCGTCCGAAATTCACCGACTAGCACTCGCCCCCCAAGTGCCGGGCGCATCTCGGCAAGGCAGGTGTCCGAGTCAAGGCCCCGTAAAGACGGCGACTCCGGCCGCGTTCATGCGGCCGGTGGCGCCTTCTCAGGTGGCGGTGCGCCAAGTTCTCGCGACGGTGTTTCGGCGAACGCTCGCAGTTCTGAGTCCCAACGAAACACGCGGGCGCGAAGAGGCTCTTCCCAGAGGCAATTCGTTCACCACAGGCAGCCACTGATCGGTGTCCTTATCGAAGAACTTCAAGTTAGCGACGCCTTCGAGTAGCCGATCGAAGAGCGCCCTCGCACCATCGCTGAAAAACCGTCGCCGATGCGCCAGTTCGTCCCTAAGGTAGTGCCATTCGGCTGTCCAGCGTGCCGCGGAGTTGCCTTGCGCGACACGTATAGCGATTCTCGTGATATCCCCTTCAATTGGCCAGTCATTTTCGGCGTATTAGCCTTACTCGCGCGTCCCAATCGAAACCAACATTTTGGCCTAGCACCTTTGGCATTGTCGGACAGCGATCCTCCTGCTCCCAGCCCCTCCTGGTCGTCGTCGTGAACTTTCAGGACAGTCGGACCGAGCTGGAAGTGCTCACGCACGATCGGCTCCAATCCCTTGCCAAGCCGCTGATAGGAGAAGGCATTGATGTATTCTCTTGGCCGCAGGCTCGCAGAGCAGCGGTTCACCTTCGCTTTCGCCCGTCGCGCGTAGCACCCTCGTTGATTTAAAGCGGAAGAAATTTTCGTCATGCGTCGAGCCCTTCATTCTCTCGGTACAGTATGCCTTCTCGCGCGCTGGCGCGCCCCTCCTGCGCGTTGCACCGAGGCCAATCTCCAGGCTCCTTAGCTTCGATGCAAATGAAGTGGCCTCTAGCGATGTCGGTACGCAACCCGCGGCCGCGAGCTACTGCCGGCACCATCAGCACCGGGATATGTCTTCGGTGGACCTCGCTCAGCTTGCCAACCGCAGTGTAGCGATAAGGCGTTGCCCTCGATGATGAAGAACTCAGTACCAAGTGCGGGAAGCTCGGGTGGCCTACCTTATGCAATGCGAAGGCGCCATGGCGGACGATGCGGACGGCTGAAGCCTGGTACTAATCTTTTGCCCGCCCTCAATGCTCTGCCACATCCTCAAGGGTCCGCTCTCTGCTTGCGCGACTGACCGCATCGGGTCGGGTGCCGTCCGTCGGCACGGAGCGAAAGCGGCCATTTAGCCAGCGCCACTGCGTCAACGTCGGCAACCTCGGCAACACCGGCCGTTCAACCGACCTAACGCCACCGGCGGCTCTGGCCGAGAAGCAGACATTCACGCAGTTCGCGCGCTGCGCCGCTCCTGGAGGAAATCGGCAATTGCTCAAGGAAAGCTACGAATGAGCTACGGTAGCGTGACAAATAATTGATTGCCCTGACGGTCCGATTAAACGCTCCGCTAGTCCGCCGCTGAAACAAGCGTACCCGTCAGTAGCGTAATCGACGATCCGCGTACTCGTGCGCTGGACTACGACTACCGCAACGACGCGTTGATCTTCTCCAGCATCCCCGCCCCCGGGCACAGCTCCTTCTCGCCGAGCTGATTGAGCGGCACGGCGCTGGTCTTGAAGTGGGCGTGGAGGTCTTCGGCTTCGGAGTCGAGGTAGAGCAGGCCGGTGAGGAATTCGCCTTTGGAGACGGCGGTGGCGATGTGGGTGATGGCGTTGATCTTGTTGCTGGGGTCGTAGTCGGCGTCGAGCTTGCGCAGCTTGATGATGCTGCCGTCGTGCTGGGGGACTTCGATCACGCCGCCTTCCTTGTAGTCGACGGTGATGGCTTCGCGGTTGGGCCAGAAGTCCAGCCGGTTGACGGCTTCGTTGTGCTCGCGCACGTAGTCGTAGCTCTTGGTGCTGCCGGCGTGGTTGTTGAAGGCGACGCAGGGGCTGATGACGTCGATGAACGCGGCGCCCTGGTGGGCGATGGCGGCCTTGATGAGGGGCACGAGCTGTTTCTTGTCGCCGCTGAAGCTGCTGGCGACGAAGGTGGCGCCCATGAGCAGGGCGAGGCTGACGGTGTCGATCGCGGTGTCGGTGTTGACGGCGCCGCGCTTGGACTTGGAGCCGTAGTCGGCGGTGGCGGAGAACTGGCCCTTGGTGAGGCCGTAGACGCCGTTGTTCTCCAGGATGTAGGCCATGTTGACGCCGCGGCGCATGGCGTGGGCGAACTGGCCCAGGCCGATGGAGGCGGAGTCGCCGTCGCCCGAGACGCCGAGGTAGATGAGGTCGCGGTTGGCGAGGTTGGCGCCGGTGAGCACCGAGGGCATGCGCCCGTGCACGGTGTTGAAGCCGTGCGAGTTGCCCAGGAAATAGGTCGGGGTCTTGGACGAGCAGCCGATGCCGGAGAGCTTGGCGACGCGGTGCGGCTCGATGTCGAGCTCCCAGGCGGCCTGGATGATGGCGGCGCTGATGGAGTCGTGGCCGCAGCCGGCGCACAGGGTCGAGACCGCGCCCTCGTAGTCGCGCCGCGTGTAGCCGACCTTGTTCTGGTGCAGGCTCGGGTGATGCAGCTTGGGCTTGGCGAGGTAGGTCATGCGGCCTTGTCCTTCTTGATCGGGCGCACGTTGAGGGTGCGCACGATCTGGGCGATCTCGTTGGTGATGAAGCGCGCGGTGATCGGGGTGCCGTCGTAGTGCAGCACCGAGATCAGGTTCGCGGGGTTGATGCCGGCGTCGTTGACCAGCAGGGTCTTGAGCTGCGCGTCGCGGTTCTGCTCGATCACGAACACCTTGTGGTGCGAGGCGACGAATTCGGCGATTTCGTCCTGGAACGGGAAGGCGCGCACCCGCAGCGCGTTGATCGGAATGCCCATCGCGGCGAGCGAATCGAGCGCCTCCTGCATCGCGGGGCTGGTCGAGCCGTAGTAGATCGCGCCGAAGCGCGCCGGCAGCTTGGCGGCGTCGAGCAGCGGCTTGGGCACCATGGTCTTCGCGCTGTCGAACTTCTTCTGCAGCCGGCGCATGTTGTCGACGTAGTCCGGCCCGGCCTCGGAGTAGCGCGCGTAGCGGTCCTTGGTGGTGCCGCGAGTGAAGTAGGCGCCGCGCTTGGAGTGGGTGCCGGGCAGGGTGCGGAAGGGAATGCCGTCGCCGTCCACGTCCAGGTAGCGGCCGAAGTCCTTGCCCGCATCGAGCTCCTCGCGGCTCATGACCTTGCCGCGGTCGTAGCGGCGCGCGTCGTCCCATTCGAGCGGCTTGCACAGGCGCTGGTTCATGCCGATGTCGAGGTCGGTCATGACGAACACCGGGGTCTGAAGGCGATCGGCGAGGTCGAGCGCGGTGGCGGCGAACTCGAAGCACTCCTTCGGGTCCTCGGGGAACAGCAGCACGTGCTTGGTGTCGCCGTGCGAGGCGTAGGCGCACATCAGGACGTCGGACTGCTGGGTGCGGGTGGGCATCCCGGTCGAGGGGCCGCCGCGCTGCACGTCGATGATGGTGGCCGGGATCTCGGCGAAGTAGGCCAGGCCGATGAACTCGCTCATGAGCGAGATGCCGGGGCCCGAGGTCGCGGTGAAGGCGCGCGCGCCGTTCCAGCCCGCGCCGATCACCATCCCGATCGAGGCCAGCTCGTCCTCGGCCTGGACGATCGCGAAATTCTGTCGTCCATTTTCACTTACTCTTAATCTTGAACAGTATCTTTGAAAGGCCTCGGCGAGCGACGAGGACGGCGTGATCGGGTACCAGGCGCAGACCGTCGCACCGCCGTAGACGCAGCCCAGCGCCGCGGCCGAGTTGCCGTCGATGAAGATGCCGTCGCCCACCGCCTCGCTGCGCCGGGCCTTGAGCCCGAGCGCGTCCTTGAGGCGCTCGCGCGCGTAGTCGTAGCCCATGTGGAACGCCTTCACGTTCGGCATGAGCAGCTTTTCCTTGCCCTTGTACTGCTCGCCGATCAGCTCGGCGACCACCTCGGCCTCGATCCCGTGCAGCGCGGCGAGCGCGCCGACGTAGATGATGTTCTTGAACAGCTGGCGCTCGCGCGCGTCGACGTAGTTGGTGTTGCAGATTTCGGTCAGCGGCATCCCGATCACGTTCACGTCGGGGCGGAACTTCGACGCCGGCAGCGGCCGGGTGTCGTCGTAGAACACGTAGCCGCCGGGCTCGACCTCGGCGATGTCCTGGTCCCAGGTCTGCGGGTTCATCGCCACCATCAGGTCGACCCCGCCGCGCCGCCCGAGCCAGCCGCGCTCGGTGACGCGCACCTCGTACCAGGTGGGCAGGCCCTGGATGTTGGAGGGGAAGATGTTGCGCGGCGAGACCGGGATCCCCATGCGCAGGAAGGACTTGGCGAACAGCTCGTTCGCGGATGCCGAGCCGGAGCCGTTGATGTTCGCGAACTTGACGACGAAATCGTTTACCGCCTCGATACGCTTTGCCATTTCCTGCCTTCGCGCTCCTTCAATTCTTGTACGACGGGTCCTTCTGCTCGATCACCCGCTCCAGGGCGGCGAACTCCAGCTCGCCCAGGGGCGCGCTGTCGGTGAGAAACTCCTCGCCCAGCGCCTGCGACTGCAGGCACACGTCCGCCGATGGCAGGCGCAGGCGCGCGGCCTGCGCCGCGAGCTGGATCTGGGCCGCGCGCTCCAGGCGCCACATCAGGATGAAGGCCTCGGGCAGGCTGCGCCCGAGCGTGAGCAGGCCGTGGTTGCGCAGGATCAGCGCGGGCTGCGCGCCCAGGCTCGCGACCAGCCGGCGCTGCTCGTCCATGCGCATGCTCGGGCCCTCGAAGTCGTGGTAGGCGAGCCTGCGGTAGAAGTTGTGCGAGTACATGTGCACCGGCAGCAGGCCGTCCTCCTGCGCCGAGAGCGCCATGCCCGCGAGCGTATGGGTGTGGAACACGCACTGCGCGTCGGCGCGCGCGGCGTGGATCGCGCCGTGGATCACGAAGCCGGCCTTGTTCGCGCCGTAGGGCTGCTCCCCGACCGGGTTGCCCTCGAGGTCGATCTTGACCAGGTTCGAGGCGGTGACCTCGTCGAAGCGCAGGCCGTAGGGGTTGATCAGGAAGTGGTGCTCGGGCCCGGGCAGGCGCAGGCTGATGTGGGTGTAGATCAGTTCCGACCAGCCGAGGTGGTCGGCGATGCGGTAGGCCGCGGCGAGCTGAACCCTGAGGCGGCGCTCCGCCGAATCGGCCGTGGTGCTTTTCTTCAGCGATGAGACGCTCATCCCCTCCCCCTTATGCGGCTTTTTTCTGCGGCCGGCGGCAATCCGGGCCGGCGTGAGTCATCTCGAGCAGGAATTTCTGCATGTCCCAGGCCCCGGTCGGGCAGCGCTCGGCGCACAGCCCGCAGTGCAGGCACACGTCCTCGTCCTTGACCATCACCCGCCCGGTGCGCAGCCCGTCCTGCACGTACAGGTCCTGGGTCGCGTTCAGCGCGGGCGCGCTCAGGCGCTGCCTCAGGTCGGCCTCCTCGCCGTCGGTGGTGAAGCTGATGCAGTCCATCGGGCAGATGTCGACGCAGGCGTCGCACTCGATGCAAAGGCGCGAGGTGAACACGGTCTGCACGTCGCAGTTGAGGCAGCGCTGCGCCTCCTTCCACGCGGTCGCGACGTCGAAGCCCATCTCGACCTCGACCTTGATGTTGCGCAGCGTCTGGTTGACGTCGCGCCAGGGCACCTTGAAGCGCGCCTCGGGGTGGATCTGGTTGTCGTAGCTCCACTCGTGGATGCCCATCTTCTGCGACACGAGCGTCACGCCCGGCGCGGGCCTTTCGCCCACTTCTTCGCCGTTCAGAAGCTTGTCGATCGAGATCGCCGCTTCGTGGCCGTGCGCCACGGCCCAGATGATGTTCTTGGGCCCGAACGCGGAGTCGCCGCCGAAGAACACGTTCGGCACCGAGGACTGCATGGTCGCCTTGTCGAGCGCCGGCAGGCCCCACTTGTCGAACTCGATGCCCGCGTCGCGCTCGATCCAGGGAAAGGCGTTCTCCTGCCCGACCGCGATCAGCACGTCGTCGCACTCGAAGCGCTCGTCCGGCTCGCCGGTCGGGATCAGGCTGCGCCGCCCCTTGGCGTCGTACACCGCCTTGACCTTCTCGAAGGTCATTGCCACGAGCTTCTGGTTTTGCATTTCAAAGGATTTCGGAACCAGGAAATTCAGGATCGGGATGCCTTCGTGCTGCGCGTCCTCCTTCTCCCACGGGCTCGCCTTCATCTCCTCGAAGCCCGAGCGCACGATCACCTTCACGTCCTCGCCGCCCAGGCGCCTCGAGGTGCGGCAGCAGTCCATCGCGGTGTTGCCGCCGCCGAGCACGATCACGCGCTTGCCGATGCGCTCGACGTGGCCGAAGGACACCGACGAGAGCCAGTCGATGCCGATGTGGATGTTGCCCGCCCCTTCGCTGCGCCCCGGGAGGTCGAGGTCGCGCCCGCGCGGCGCGCCGCTGCCGACGAAGATGGCGTCGTAGCCTTCAGCCATCAGCGCTTTCATGCTTTCTATGTTTCTGTCGACAAGAGAAACACCGAGATCGAGGACGTATCCGACCTCCTCGTCGATCACCTGTTCGGGCAGGCGGAAGCGCGGGATCTGGGTCCGGATCATGCCGCCGGCCTGCGGGTCGCGGTCGAACAGCGTCACCTCGTAGCCGAGCGGCGCCAGGTCGCGCGCCACCGTGAGCGATGCCGGGCCGGCGCCGATGCAGGCGACTTTCCTGCCGTTCTTCTTCGCCGCGGGCCTGGGCATGCGCGCCTTGAAGGAGTCGTCCTTGAAGTCCGCCGCGACGCGCTTGAGCCTGCAGATCGCGACCGGCTCGGGCCGCGCCTGGTTCTCCTCCTCGACCCTGCCGCGCCGGCAGGCGGGCTCGCAGGGCCGGTCGCAGGTGCGCCCCAGGATGCCGGGGAAGACGTTCGACTCCCAGTTGACGAGATAGGCGTCGGCGTAGCGCCCCGCCGCGATCATTCGGATGTATTCGGGAACCGCTGTGTGGGCCGGACAGGCCCACTGGCAATCAACGACTTTATGGAAGTAGTCGGGATTGCGTATGTCTGTCTTGTGCAACGACAACTCCTCGGCGCTCGGCCGGGTGCGCGGGGAAACGGGCAGTTTACTCCTCGAAATCGTCACGGAAAAGCCTTATCCTTTAACTTTCAAACACTAGCGGCGAGCCGGACCGCTCCGAAGATGATCCCTTGGCGCCAAATGCTGCACCGGCTGGCCGCCGCGGCCGCCATCGGCCTGGCCGCGACCCCCTGCGCCGCCCACGTGCCGAGCGTGCAGGAATGCCGCGAGGGCTCGGACTTCATCTTCCACGCCGCCCAGGCGCGCGACGCCGGCGCCACGCGCGCTTTCTTCGTCGACAGGTTGGAGGCGGACCTGATCGCGATCCGCGCCTACCCCAAGACCCTGCGCTGGTTCGCGCAGGACGCGGCCGACGAGGCGCTGCTGGTCGGCGCGGCGCAGGAAGTGTTCGACTCGCCGCACCGGGCGGAGCTGCACCGCAGCGCCTTTCTCGCGCGCTGCTTCAAGCTGATCGAGGCCGCCACGCGATGAGCGGCGTCTCGTTGCGCGTGCAGCGCCGCGGCGGCGCGCAGGTCGCGCGGCTGACGATCGAGCGCGCGGCGAAGCTCAACTCGCTCGACTCCGCGACCCTGGTCGCCCTGGCCGAGGCGCTGCGCGGGCTCGCGCCCGAAGTGCGCGCCGCGGTGCTCACCGGCGAGGGCGAGCGCGCCTTCGCCGGCGGCGCCAACGTGCACGAGCTCGCCGCGCTCGACCCGGTCTCCGCGCGCGAGTTCATCACCCGCGTGCACGAGGCCTGCGCCGCGCTGCGCGAGTGCCCGGTGCCGGTGATCGCGCGCGTGAACGGCTTCTGCCTCGGCGCCGGGCTCGAGCTCGCCGCCGCCTGCGACCTGCGCATCGCGGCGGCGAACGCGGTGTTCGGCATGCCCGAGGTGCGCCTTGGCATTCCCTCGGTGGTCGAGGCGGCGCTGCTGCCGCGCCTGATCGGCGCCGGGCGCGCGCGCTGGCTGGTGCTCACCGGCGAGAACGTGGACGCGGCGCAGGCGCTCGCCTGGGGCCTGGTCGAGCGCGTGGCGCCCGCGGCGCGCCTGGACGCCGCGGTCGACGCGGCACTGGACGCCCTGCTCGCCGCGGGCGACGCGGCGCTGCGCGCGCAGAAGCGCCTGTGCCGGCTGTGGGAGGAGGCGCCGCTGGACGAGTGCGTGCGCCGCAGCATCGACGAGTTCGCCCGCGCCTACGCCGGCGACGAGCCGCGCGCGATGATCGGCGCCTTTCTCGCGGCGCGAAGGAAGCGCTAGCGCGGCGCTCAGAACCGTCGCGAGGAGGCGCGCGCGGCCTCGGCGTGCTCGAGCGCCGTCGCGACGCGCTCGCGCGCTTGCGCCGCGAGCTCCCGGTCGCGGACGTCGCCCAGCCGCGCGTCCAGCCCGTCGAGCGCGTACTTGTAGTCCAGGAAGGCGCGTTCCATTTCGTGCTTGAGCGCGATCGCCTCGCTCACCCAGCTGCGCGAGCGCGAGCGCGCGCCGCGCATGTGCGCGCGCAGCGCCGCGCGCGCCGCGGCGAAGGCGAGCCCGGCGCGCACCACGCCCGCCTGCCGGTGCATGATCGCCGCCGCGTCGTCGAGCGCCTCTTCGGCCGCGGCGACGCGCTCCGGGTCGGGCGCCGCGTCGAGCGCGCGCAGCGCGGCGAGCCGCGCCTCGACGTCCTGCGCCGCGGCGTCGAGCTGCGCCGCGGCCTGCTCGGCCTGCGCCGCATCGGGCTCGAGCCCCTGCCCGAGCGCCGCGCGCAATTTCTCGTCCGCCGCCTGCACCTGCGGCAGGACCGCCTGGCGCAGGCTGGTGACGCGGTACCTGGAATAGCCCCAGCCGCCGAGCGCCGCGGCCAGCGCCAGCGCCGCGGCGGCGATGCCCCACACGAGCGGCTTCCTGACGAGAGCTTGCAGATTCATCTCGACCCTCCCCTGCGCTTGCGCAGGCCGGGGACGACCCGGACCGGCGCGAAAAGCCGCCACGGGCGCTGCCGGAGCTCTGGTGTGTTCATGGCGCTATCCTAAACCGTCCGCCTCATCCCTCGTCGGCGTCGCCGCCGCAAGCTTCACCCTCCCAGGCCTCCTTCGCCTCGCGCACCAGGAACGGCACCAGGACCAGCGCGCTCGCGCTGTCGACCCACCACGCGCCGAGCAGCCACTGCGCGCCGAGACCCAGCAGCACCGCCGCCGACAAATAGGTGCAAGTAAACGATTCGGCCGCGTCGGCGCGCAGCGCGCCGCTGCCGATGGCGCGCGCGATGTTCAGTTTCGCCCGCCCCAGAACGGCCATGACGGGGATCGCGACGGCCGCGAGCGCAAGGCCGGCGAGCGAGAACTCCTGGCCCCTGCCGTGCCACAACCCCCAGCCCGCGGAAAGCAGCACGTAGAGCGCGAGCGACGCGAGCAGCGCTGCGCCGATGCGGCCGGCGAGCCGCTCGGCCGACTCCGGGAACGCCTCGCCCAAGCGCAGCTCGACGTTCAGTCTCCAAAGCAGAACGCACGCCGACAGCAGCTCGATCACGCTGTCGGCGCCGAAAGCGAGAAGCGTCAGGCTGTGCGCGGCGACGGCCGCACCGATCGCGACCGCGGCCTCGATCAGCAGCCAGCCGGCGCTCAGCCATTCCAGGCGCAGCCCCCGCCGGACGAGCACCGCCCTGGAAGCTTCGCTCATGCGGCGGCACGGCGCCGCAGCGCGCGCATGAACGCCTTTTCGGCCTCGACCACGAAGAACATGGCGACGCCGAACGCGGCCACCAGGCCCCAGGACGCGGCGTCCATCGCCCCGCTGCCGAACAGCGCCTGCATCGGCGCCAGGTAGGTGAACGCGAGCTGCAGCACGAGCAGCGCCGCGACCGCGACCAGCGCGATGCGGTTGCCCAGCAGCGCGTCGGCGTTCAGCGCGCTGTCGGTGAGGCGCCGGCTGTTGAACAGGTACACGATCTCGCCCATCACCAGCGCGTTGACCGCGGCCGCGCGCGCCACGGCGACCTCGCCGCTGCGCCCCATCTCCCACAGGAACAGTCCCAGCACGCCGGCGAGCAGCAGCAGCGAGACGAAGGTCACGCGCCACACCAGGTAGCGCGACAGCAGCGGCTCGCGCGGGTCGCGCGGCGGGCGGCGCATCACCGCGGGCTCGGTCGGGTCGAACGCGAGCGCGAGCGAAAGCGTGGTCTCGGTCACCATGTTGACCCACAGGATCTGCACCGGCGTGATCGGCAGCGTCATGCCCATGACCACCGCGGCGATCACCGCCAGCGCCTCGCCGCCGTTGGTCGGCAGCAGGTAGACGATGGTCTTCTTCAGGTTGTCGTAGACGGTGCGCCCCTCCTCGACCGCGCGCTCGATCGAGGCGAAGTTGTCGTCCGCGAGCACCATGTCGGCCGCCTCCTTGGCCACCTCGGTGCCCTTTTGGCCCATCGCCACGCCGACGTCGGCGCGCTTGAGCGCCGGCGCGTCGTTGACGCCGTCGCCGGTCATCGCCACCACCTCGCCCTCGGCCTGAAGCCGCTCGATCAGGCGCAGCTTGTCCTCCGGGCTGGCGCGCGCGAGCACGTCGGCGGGCTCGATGCCGAGCATGGCGCCGACCGCGCGCGCGGTGACGGCGTGGTCGCCGGTGATCATCACGACCCGGATGCCGGCCTCGCGGCACTGGCGCACCGCCTCGATCGCCTCTGCGCGCGGCGGGTCGATGAGGCCCACCAGGCCGAGCAGCTTGAAGCCGCCGTCGACCTGCTCGATGGCGAGGGCCTCCTGCGTCGCGGGCGCCGCGCGCACGGCGAGCGCCAGCACGCGCATGCCGTCGCGCGCGAGCGCCTCGACGCGCGCGCTCCAGGCGGCGCGGTCGACCTCGCACATCTCGAGCACGCGCTCGGGCGCGCCCTTGACGAAAATCGCGTGCGAGCCGTCGGGCGCGTGGTGCAGCGTCGCCATGAAACGGTGCTCCGACTCGAACGGGATCGCGTCCAGGCGCGGCCATTCCGCGTACTCGCGAAACGGCTGCAGGCCGGCCTTCATCGCCAGCGTCACCAGCGCGGCCTCGGTCGGATCGCCGACCACCTTCCAGGCGCCGTCCTCCTCGTGCGCCGCGGCGTCGTTGCACAACAGCCCGGCGCGCGCGAACTGCTGCTCGGTCGCTTCGGCGAGGACGACCTCGTGCGCCGTCATCTCGTTCCGGGTGAGCGTGCCCGTCTTGTCGGAGCAGATCACCGTCACCGCGCCGAGCGTCTCGACCGCCGGCAGCCGGCGCACGATCGCGTTGCGGCGCGCCATGCGCCGCACCCCGATCGCGAGCGCCACCGTCATGATCGCCGGCAGCGCCTCCGGGATCGCCGCCACCGCGATGCCGACCGCGGCGAGGAACATGTCGGCGGCGCTGAAGCCGCGCAGCCAGTAGCCCAGGGCGAAGGTGGCGCCGGCAAGCAGCAGGATCGCGAGCGTGAGCCAGCGCCCGAACACCGCCAGCTGGCGCGTGAGCGGGGTCGAGATCTCTTCGACCGTCGCGAGCAGCGCGCTGATGCGCCCGATCTCGGTTCGCGCGCCGCTGGCGACCACCACGCCCGTGGCCTGGCCGTAGGTCACCAGCGTGCCGGAGAAGGCGAGGCAGGCGCGGTCGCCCAGCGCCGCGTCGGCGCCGACCGGCGCGACCGACTTCTCCGCCGGCACGGATTCGCCGGTGAGCATCGCCTCGTCGATCCTCAGGTTCCTCGCCTCGAGCAGGCGCAGGTCGGCCGGCACCTTGTCGCCCGAGGCGAGCAGCACCACGTCGCCCGGCACCAGCTGCTCGGCGGGCAACATGCGCCGCTCGCCGCCGCGCAGCACGAGCGCCGAGAGCGAGAGCATCTTGCGGATCGCCTCGAGCGCCTGCTCGGCCTTGCCCTCCTGGATGAAGCCGACGATGGCGTTGATCACGATCACGCCCGCGATCACGCCCGCGTCGACCCAGTGCCCGAGCGCCGCGGTGATCGCCGACGAGACGATCAGGACGTAGATCAGGACGTTGTTGAACTGCGACAGGAAGCGTGCGAGCGGGCCGCGCCGGCGCGGCGGCGGCAGCCGGTTGGCGCCGTATTGCTCGAGCCGCGCCTTCGCCTCCGCCGGCGACAGTCCGCCGCGCGCGCTCGCGAGCTCGGCGAGCGCCTGCGCGCCCTCCAGCGCGTGCCAGTTCCCGCGCTCGGCCATTGATTCAGGGGACCGCGGGCTCGAACCAGTTGTGCAGCGCGAGCCCGCCGTCGACCACGATGTCGGCGCCGGTGACGTAGCGCCCGAAGCGCTCGCTCAGCACCGCGAGCCCCATCGCGGCGATGTCGTCGGCGTCGGCCAGGCGCCCGAGCGGGATCTTCGCCGCCAGGCCCGCGTCCGGCACGAAGCCGCCGGCAGCGACCGCGCCGGGGGTGAGCGCGTTGACCCGGATGCCGTGCGCGCCGAGCGCCTTGGCGAGCTCCTTGACCAGCATCAGCATGCCCGCCTTGGCGGTGGCGTAGTGCGGCAGGTTGCGCGGCGTGCCCGAGTGGAGCGAGGTCAGCATCAGCATCCGGCCGCGTATCTTCGCCTCGATCATGTGGCGCGCGAGCCCGCGCGCGAGCGCGAAGCCCGAGCGCAGGTTGACCTCGTGCATCGCGTCCCAGGTCGCGTCGCTCACCGTCATCAGCGTGTCGCCCTCGCGCCGCGGCGGGCTCGCGCTGTGCACCAGCAGGTCGACCCGCCCGAGGCGCCGCAGCGCCTCCTCGACCAGCGCCTCGGCCGCGCCGCGCCGCGACAGGTCGACCTGCGCGAGCTCGGCCGCGCCGCCGGCGTGCTTCAGCGCGGCGAGCGCCGCTTCGCCGCGCGCGGGATCGATCTCCGCCAGCAGCAGGCGCGCGCCCTCGCGCGCGAGGCCGAGCGCGAGCGCGCGCCCGATGCCGTTGCCGGCGCCGGTGACGAGCGCCGTTTCGCCTTCGAACAGTCTTTCAGTCATGGAGGTAGAGGATATAGACGTTCAACAGGTAAATCACGAACAGCAGGATGCTCGCCCAGCCCACGGTCTTGAGCACGCGCAGCTGCGGGCGGAACAGCAGCCCGACGATCGCGACCCCCGTCATCATGATCGCCGACAGCGCCGACACCGCGTGCACGGATGAAACGTTCGACAGCAGCGGGCCCTTCAGGTAGAGCACGTCGTCGAGCGCCAGGATCAGGATGTTGAACAGGTTGCTGCCAAACAGGTTGCCGATCGCCATGTCGAGCGCGCCGATGCGCAGCGCCGCCACGCTCACCGCGACCTCCGGCAGCGAGGTCGCGGCGGCGACGAACAGCGTGCCGACGAAGCTCTGGCTCCAGCCCATCTGCGCCGCGAGCGCCTTGCCGACGTAGGGCAGCCAGACGCCGGCGGCGACCACCACCAGCGCCGCCGCCGCGTAGCGCTGCAGCGCCTGGGCGAGCGTGAGCCCGCGGTCGCGCTCGGGCTCGGCGCGGCCTTGCTCGGGATGGCTCGACTCGTAGCGGAACACGGTGCGCATCGCGACCGCGTACAGCAGCACGATCACCGGGCTGTACAGGCCGACGTGGCCCCAGGCCCAGCGCGGGCCGCCCTGGGCGAGCAGCACGTTGAAGCCGGCGAAGCCGATCAGGATCACGCCGAAGCCCGCCGACAGGATGTGGCCCTGGCGCGCGCGGGTGTAGACCGACTCGCCGCGCTGCAGCAGGTCGAGCACTACGATGATCAGCAGGTTGAACACGCAGCTGCCGAGCACGTCGCCGACGGCGATGTCGGGCGCGCGGTTGACGGTCACCGCGCTCACCCCGGTCGCCAGCTCTGGCAGCGAGGTGACGGTCGCCATCAGCACCAGTCCGACCCAGCTGCCGCCCATCCCGGTGCGGCGCGCGATGACGTCGCCGTAGCGCGACAGGTAGCTGCCGGCGACGCCGGTCGCGATCGCGCAGGCGAGGAAGGCGAGGACGGTCGCCATGGTGTCCAAGACTTATACTTGCGCCATGCGGCAAGTCAAGAAACCCAAGCCGGCGGGCGCGTGCAGCGTCTGCCGCGCGCCGACCGCGCTGCACGAGACGCTCAACCACCGCTGCGACGCGATGGTCAACGGCCGGCGCTGCTACGGCACCTACCACAGCGACCTCTCCATGATCTGGGACGAGTGCCAGTCGTGCAACGGCGCCGGCACGGTCGGCACGCGGGAGTGCGCCGAATGCGCCGGCTTCGGCTGGAAGCTGTTTGACTGAGCGCCTGCAGCCGATCAGCTACGGCCTGCGGCGCCTGGGCTTCGCCGCGGTGGCGTTCGCGACCGCGCTTTCGCCCTCGGCCTACGACCGCGCGGCGGTCCGGGTCGCCGCGCGCCAGATCTACTTCTCGGCCTGGCAGATCCTGCCCGGCTTCACGCTCGCCTGCGCGGCGCTGAGCTGGGTCCTGATCCGGATCGTGATCCGCAGCTCGAACGACTACGGCCTGTCGGCCTACGCGCTCGAGCTCACGGTGCGGGTGCTGGTGCTCGAGCTGATCCCGCTGTTCGCCGCCCTGTTGGTCGGGTTGCGCTCGGGCTCGGCGATCAACACCCAGGTCGCGCTGATGCACATCCGCGGCGAGCTCGAGGCGCTGCAGGGCGAGGGCGGCGACCTCCTGCGCCACGAGCTGGCGCCGCGCGTGATCGGCAGCGCGGTGGCGGTGACGCTGCTTGCCTACCTCAACTGCGCGGTCGCGCTGCTGCTGATCTACTTCGAGATGTACGGCGCCTCGCCCTGGGGGCTGGGGCAGTTCCTGCGCGTCACCGGAGAAGTGTTCAGCCCGGTCGCGAGCGTCGGGCTGGTGCTCAAGACCCTGTTGTTCGGGATCGCGGTCGCGGTGATCCCGATCACCGCCGCGCTCGGGGTGCCGCGCGTGGCGCGCATGGCGCCGGTGGCGGTGCTGCGCGGCATGGTGCGCCTGGCGCTGGTGCTGGTCGCGATCGAAGGCGTGTTTCTGGCCATCACCTACATCTAGCGCATGGAAACCGAACCACAGGACTCGCCGGCGATCCGCCACGTCGGGCTCAAGGCCGCCCTGCTGCTCGCCCTGGTGGTCGCGCTGGTGGCGGGCTTCGTGCTCTACGTGCTGTACGCGCGCGGCGCGTTCCAGGAGACGCAGCGCCTGGTGCTGATCGCGGACGATTCGGAAGGCATCGGGGTGGGCGCCAACCTCACCTTCTCGGGCTTTCCGGTCGGGCGCGTGCAGCGCATCGAGCTGGACAAGAACGGCAAGGCGCGGATCGAAGTCGAGGTGCCGCTCAAGGACCTGCACTGGCTGCGCACGAGCAGCGTGTTCACCCTCGAGCGCGGGCTGGTCGGCGGCGCGCGCCTGCGCGCCTTCACCGGCAACCTGGACGACCCGCCGCTGCGCGCGGGCGCCGAGCGCGAGGTGCTGCGCGGCGACGCGACCGAGCAGCTGCCGGTGCTGCTCGCCACGATGCGCCAGGTGCTGGACCACATCGAGCGCATGACCGCGTCCGACTCGAACCTGAACGCGAGCCTCGCCAACCTGCGCGCGATCAGCGCGCGCATGACCGGGCGCTACGGCGCGCTCGGCGGCCTGCTCGGCGGCGACGAGAACGCGAAGAAAGTGATCGACGCGCTCGACCGCAGCAACGCGCTGCTCGCCTCGCTCGGCGGCGCGTCGGCGAAGCTCGGGCGCACGCTCGACAAGGCCGACGCGCGGCTGTTCGGCGCCGGCGGCGTGATGGACGGGACGCAGCAGGCGATCGCGCAACTCAACGCGACGCTCGCCGAGGCGCGCGAGAGCCTGAAGAAGGCCGACGCGGTGCTGGCCGAGGCGCAGAAGGTGGGCGCCAACACCGCCGCCGCGACCGAGGACCTGGCGGCGCTGCGCGCGGAGGTCGATGCGAGCATGCACAAGCTCAGCAGCCTGATAGACGAAGTGAACCGCAAATGGCCCTTCAAGCGCGATACCGAGCTCAAGCTGCCCTGAGCGCCCTGCTGCTCGCGGCCTGCGCCGGCGGGCCGCCCGCGCCCGACTGGCAGGCCGGCGCGCATTCCGCGCTGGCGAATTTCGAGGCCGCTTACCTGCGCGGCGACGCGCGCGTGGCGCAGAGCGAGTTCGCGCGCGCCCGCGCCGAGGTCGCGCGCACCGGCCGCCCCGGGCTGGCGGCGCGCGTCGAGCTCGCGCGCTGCGCGCTCGAGGTGGCGAGCCTGGAGTTCGGCGACTGCCCGGGCTACCGCGCGCTCGCGGCCGACGCGGACGCGCCCGAGCGCGCCTACGCCGCCTACCTGTCCGGGCAGTGGCAGGCGCTCGACGCCGCGCAGCTCGCGCCGCCGCACCGCCGCGCGGTCACCGGGGGCAGCGCCGCGCTGGCCACGATCGAGGACCCGCTCGCGCGCCTGGTGGCCGCCGGCGCGCTGCTGCGCGCCGGAAGAATCGAGCCGCCGGGCATCGCCGCCGCGTTGGACGCGGCCTCGGCCAACGGCTGGCGCCGGCCGCTGCTGGCCTGGCTCGCGCTCGAGGATAAACGCGCCGGCGCGGCGGGCGACCGCGAAGCGCAGGCCGCGATCCGGCGCCGCATGAACCTTCTCGTCAATCCATGAGGAACACCTTGAAAACCGAAACCACTTTCCGGCGCGCGGGAGCGCTCGCCTGCCTGCTCGCGGCGCTGCTGCTCGCGGGCTGCGCCTCGAAGCTGCAGATCTACTCCTCGCCGCAACACCAGACCCTGCGCCTGCAGCCAAACGAGCTGGCCCAGGGCGGGCTCGCCTTCCTCACGCCCTCGACCGTGACCGGCCAGGAGGAGGACCGGCAGTCGCTCGCCTACGTGTTCGCCGACACACTGAAGGAGAAGCGGCCCGAGATCCGCTTCGAGGCGCTGCCGCAGACGATCGGCGCGGTCAACCGCGCCGGGCTGGCGCAGGTCTACCGCGGCATGTACCACGACTACCGCGACACCGGCGTGTTCGACGCCGCGGCGCTGAGCCAGGTGGCCAAGGCGGTGGGGGCGCGCTACCTGGTGCAACTCAAGCTGGCCAGCATGGACCAGGGCGCGCGCGGGCGCTTGAGCCTGCTCGGCCTGAGCCTGCTCAACACCCAGTACGCCAACATGCGCGTGTTCTTCCAGGTCTGGGACAGCCGCGACGGCAGCATCGCCTGGGAAGGCATCGACGAGGTGACGATGGCCTTCGACACCGGCGAGGAGCGCCGCCTCACCTTCCAGAAGATCGCCGCGCGCGCGGCCGAGGATCTCATCGCCAGCCTGCCCTGACCCGGAAAAGATCTAAATCAATATCAATAGCTTTTGTACCGCTCCCGCGCGCGATCACTCGCCCGTTTGACCTGAGTCAAGCCGCCGCCCGGGGCGGATGGATAGCCTGTTTGGCACGCGTATTCCGCGCGTTGCGCATTCGGAGGCGGCACGAATGGCGGCTGCCGCGAAGACCCCCAGGCCGCGGGGCGGGAGGCGGCGCGCGAAGATCCTGATTGCGGCGGACAGCCCGGCGCTGGCCGAGCGGCTGCGCGGCGACTTCGCGGGCGCCGGCTACACGGTACGCGTGGCGCGCAACGGCGCCGAGGCGCTCGCCATGGCGCGCAGCGAGCGCCCCGTCGCGGTGGTGGGCGACACCGACATGTCCGCAATGGACGGTTACGCGCTGTGCCATGAGTTGCGCAACGACGCGGCGACGGCAGTCACGCCGGTGATCCTGCTGACCGGGCCGACGGAACCTCTGGACGTGATCCGCCGTCTGAACGCGGGGGCCGACGGCTACCTGAGCAAGCCCTACGCCGCGCCGATTCTGCTCGCGCGCATCGAAGCGCTGCTCGCGCTGCCGCCCGCTCCGCCGCCGCCGGTCGAGCGCAGAAAATTGGAAATCCGCGTGGCGGGGCAGACGCACACCGTCGACGCGCACGGCCCGCGCCTGCTCAACCTGCTGGTCTCGGCCTACGAGGACGCGTTGCAGGACAAGACTCTCGCGCTGCGCGCAAGCGAGGCCCGGGGGCGCGCGCTGCTTGAATACGCTTCGGATCTCGTCGCGCTGGTCGACGCGCGCGGCGCGATCGCCTACATCAGCCCGTCTATCGAGCGCCTGGGCGGCTACCAGCCGGATGAGGTCCTCGGCCGCGCCTACCTGGAATTCGCGCACCCGGACGACCGCGCCCAAGCGGCGGCCGGCTTCGCGCAGATCATGCAGGATCCGGCGGCGATCCACACCACCGAGTTCCGCTTCCGGCACAGGGACGGCCACTGGTTGACGCTGGAATCGGTCGCGCGCAACGCCCTCGCCGATCCCTCCGTGCGCGGGGTCGTCGTCAACGCGCGCGACGTCAGCGAGCGCAGGCGGGCGCAAGCCGCGGTCGCGGCGTCCGAAACGAAATTCCGGCGCCTGTTCGAAGCCGCGCGCGACGGCATCCTTCTGCTCGACGTCCAAAGCGGACAGATCACCGAGGTCAACCCCTTCATGATCGAGCTGCTCGGCTACTCGCGCGAGCAGTACCTGGGCAGGAAGCTGTGGGAGATCGGCGCGTTCAAGGACGTCGCCGAGTCGAAGCTCGCGTTCGGCGAACTGCTGGCGATGCGCTACGCGCGCTATGAGGACCTTCCGCTTCGCGCCGCGGACGGGCGCATCGTCGACGTGGAGTTCATCAGCAACGTCTACCGGGCAAACGGCGGCGAAGTGATCCAGTGCAATATCCGCGACATGAGCGAGCGCAAGCGGGCGCTGGTGGTGCTGCGCAAGGCGAAGAAACTGCTCCAGACGGTGGTCGAGAACGTGCCGGTGCGCATTTTCTGGAAGGACCGCGATCTGCGCTACCTGGGCTGCAACATGCCTTTCGCCAGGGATGCCGGGCTCGCCGCGCCGGAGCAGCTGATCGGCAAGACGGATTTCGAGATGGGCTGGAAGGATCAGGCCGAGTCCTACCGCGCCGACGACGCGGCGGTGATGAGCTCGGGCAAGTCCAAGCTGGGCTTTGAAGAGCCGCAAACGACGCCCGACGGCAAGATGATCTGGCTGCGCACCTCCAAGGTTCCCCTGCGCGACGAAAAAGACCAGGTTTTCGCGCTGCTGGGCGTCTACGAGGACATTACCCTGCGCAAGCTGAGCGAACAAAAGCTCGAGCGGCTCAACTGGGCGATGCGCGCGCTCAGCCAGAGCAACTCGGCGCTGGTGCACGCCGCCAGCGAGGAGGACATGTTCGCCGCCTGCTGCAGCGCGATCGCGAGCTCGCCGACCTACCGGCTGGCCTGGATCGGGATCGCCAGGGACGCGCCCGGACGTCGGGTCGAGATCGCCGCGGCGGCCGGCGAAGCGATCGGCTACATGGACGGTTTCGAGGTGTCGTGGGACGACACGGCCGCGGGCCAGGGCCCGGCGGGAGCGACGATCCGCGGCGGCGCGATGCAGGTGGTCGAGGACGTGGCGGCGAGCGCGGCGTTCATGCCGTGGCTGGAGAGAGCGCGCGCGCACGGGCTGAAGAGCCTGGCGACGGTGCCGATCAAGGTCGAAGGCGGAACATTCGGCGTGCTGGCGGTGTACAGCGGCGCGCCGGCCGCCTTCGGCAAGGAGGAGACCGCGCTGCTCGAAGAGCTGGCGGGCGACATCGGCTTCGGCATCAGCACGCGCCGAACACGTCGTGCCTACGAGGCGGGCGTGCGCGAGAGCGCGCAGCAGGCGCTCAAGCTTCGCAGCACCTTCGAAAGCGCGATCGCCGCGCTCGCGGCGACGGTCGAGCAGCGCGATCCCTACACCGCGGGCCACCAGCGCCGCGTGGCCGAGCTCGCGGCGGCGATCGGGCGCGAGCTCGGGCTGGACGACGACCGCCTGGAAGGGCTGCGCATCGCGGGCACCATCCACGACATCGGCAAGATCTACATCCCGGCCGAGATCCTGGCGCGTCCCGCGCGCCTCGGTACGCTCGAATTCGAGCTCGTCAAGAGCCACGCTCAGGTCGGCTACGACATCGTCAAGGGAGTCGACTTCCCATGGCCGGTCGCGGACTCGATCCGGCAGCACCACGAACGCCTGGACGGCTCCGGCTACCCGCAGGGACTGAAGGGCGATCAGATCATTCTCGAGGCACGCGTTCTCGCGGTGGCCGACGTGGTCGAGGCGATGTCCTCGCACCGCCCCTACCGGCCGGGGCTCGGGATCGACGCCGCGCTGGCGCAGATCCGGAGCGACAGCGGCACCAAGTTCGATCCGGACGTGGTCGAGGCGTGCGAACGGTTGTTCCGCGACAAGGGCTTCGTGCTGCCCCTGACCTAGCCCCGGCGCGGATTCGGCGCGCCCGGGGGTTATTCGAAATTTGACGCAAGTCAAGATTTCGCGATCGCGCCGGGACGCCTGCCGGGGGCTTGATAAGGGTCAAACCGGCGCGGGCGCCAGCGGATAGCCTTTGGCATCCGCCAAACCCTGGGAAGGGGCGCGATGCTGAACGAACCGGTACGGAGCGTGATGGGGCGCAAGCAGCTCGTCGTGGCCGCGCCCGACGCCAGCGTGAGCACGGCGGCCGGGCTGATGGCGCAAAACGGGGTGGGCGCGGTGCTGGTGGTCGAAGACGGGCGCCTGGTCGGCATCTTCACCGAGCGCGACATCGTGTTGCGCGTGGTCGCGCAGGGGCGCGACGTCCTGGCCACCCGGCTGGCGGAAGTCATGACGCCGGCGCCGGTGACCGTCGCGCCGAAAGAGACCTTCGGCTACGCCCTGCTGCTGATGCACGAGCACGGCTTCCGCCACGTGCCGGTGGTCGAGAACGGCGTGCCGGTCGGAATCGTTTCGGCGCGCAACGCGCTCGACCCGGAGCTGGAGGAGTTCGAATCCGAGGCACGGCGGCGCACGGCAATCCGGCGCGAAGCCGCGCAGCACTGAGGGAGGCGGGACAAATGCAGAAATTCGAGATCGTGGCGCGCGAGGACTTCTCGGACGTCACCTACCTGCTCGAAGTGAGCCACCCGGCGATGGCCCGGGCCGCCCGGGCGGGCCAGTTCGTGATCGTCATGTCGCACCCCGAGGGCGAGCGCATCCCGCTCACGATCGCCGACTACGACCGCGCGCGCGGCACCATCACCCTGGTGATCCAGGCGGTGGGCAAGACGACCCGCGAGATGCAGCGCGATTGCGTGGTCGGCACGAGCCTGTACGGCGTGACCGGGCCGATGGGCATCCCGAGCACGTTCGGCAAGGCGAAGAAGGTGGCCTGCGTCGGCGGCGGGCTGGGGGTGGCGCCGATCTTCCCGCACGCGCGCGCGTTCAAGGAAAGCGGCGCGCAGGTGATCGGCATCGTCGGCTTCCGCAGCAAGGAGCTGATGTTCTGGGAGGACAAGTTCCGCGCGGTGTGCGACGAGCTCATCGTCTGCACCGACGACGGCTCGGCCGGCATCCGGGGCAAGATCACGGTCGGGATCGAGCAGGCGATCCGCGAGCACCCGGACATCGAGGAGTTCGTCGTCATCGGCCCGCCGGTGATGATGAAGGGCTGCGCCGAGGTCACGCGCGCGCACAAGATCAAGACCATGGTCAGCCTCAACCCGCTGATGGTGGACGGCACCGGGATGTGCGGCGGCTGCCGGGTCAAGATCGGCGGCGAGGTCAAGTTCGCCTGCGTCGACGGGCCGGATTTCGACGGCCACCAGGTCGACTTCGACGACCTGATGACGCGCCTGCGGCGCTTCTCCGAGCAGGAGCAGGCCGCCGCCCAGCGCTGGTCGCAGAACTGCCGCATGGCGACGCCGCGGCCGGCCGAGGGCGCGGAGCTTCCCGACCCGTTCGACGAAGTGCAAGGGGGCTGAATGGCCAAGAAGAGAACCATCCGCACGATTCCGCGCGAGCGCACCCCGATGCGCGAGCAGCCGCCCGGGGAGCGGGTGAAGAATTTCGCCGAGGTCGCCTGCGGCTTCAGCGAGCAGGACGCGCTGCGCGAATCCGAGCGCTGCCTGCTGTGCCCCGACCAGCCCTGCGTCAGCGGCTGCCCGGTCGGGATCGACATCCCGGGCTTCATCCAGAAGCTGGGGCAGAAGGACTTCCGCGGCGCCTACGACGTGCTGACCGACACCAACCTGCTGCCCGCGGTGTGCGGGCGCGTCTGCCCGCAGGAGAACCAGTGCGAGGGCGTGTGCACCGTCGGCGAGTCGCTCGAACCGGTCGCGATCGGGCGCCTCGAGCGCTGGGTCGGCGACAAGGCGATCGCCGAGGGCTGGGCCGGCGCGCCCTACATCGAGCCGGCGCCCTACCGCGTCGGCATCGTCGGCTCGGGCCCGGCGGGCGTCGCCTGCGCGGCCGACATGGCCAAGGCGGGCTGCGACGTCACCGTGTACGAGGCCTTCCACCTCCCGGGCGGCGTGCTGCGCTACGGCATCCCCGACTTCCGCCTGCCGAACGTGGTGATCGACGCCGAGATCGGCCGGCTCGAGCAGCTGGGCGTCAAGTTCGAGTGCAACACGCTGGTCGGCCGGCTGTTCACGATCGAGCAGATGATCGACGAGCTCGGCTTTCACGCCGTGTTCGTCGGCACCGGCGCGGGCTACCCGAGCATGCTCGGCATCCCGGGCGACTCGCTCAACGGCGTGCTCTCGGCCAACGAACTGCTCACGCGCTGCAACCTGATGCGCGCCAAGGAATTCCCCAACTTCGACACGCCGCTGCCGCTCGGACGGCGGGTCGCGGTGGTGGGCGCGGGCAACACCGCGATGGACGCGATGCGCGTGTGCCTGCGGCTCGGGGCGGAGAAGGTCTACTGCATCTACCGCCGCTCGCGCACCGAGTGCCCGGCGCGCGCGGAGGAAGTCCACCACGCAGAAGAAGAAGGCGTCGAGTTCCACTGGCTCACCAACCCGGTCGAGATCGTGGACGACGGCAAGGGCGGCGTGCGCGGCATGCGCTGCATCCGCATGGAGCTCGGCGCGCCGGACGATTCCGGCCGGCGCCGGCCGGTGCCGGTGGCGGGCAGCGAGCACGACTTCGAGTGCGACCTGGTGGTGTTCGCGATCGGCACCAACGCGAACCCGATCATGGGCCAGACCTCGACCTTGCGCCTGAACAAGCGCGGCTACATCGAGACCGACGCGGAGCTCGCGACCTCGGTCGCGGGCGTCTACGCCGGCGGCGACATCGTCACCGGCGCCGCGACCGTGATCGAGGCGATGGGCGCCGGGCGCCGCGCCGCGCGCAGCATGAAGGCCTACCTCGGCATCCGCGATCCCGACCGGCCCTATGCGCAGGACGGCCGCGCCGGCGCGGGCCGCATGTTCGGCTTCGATCCCGCGGAACGCAATTTCGCGCGCATCCGGGCCGCCTAGGAACCCTCACCATGAACGACACGACAACCATGCTCCAGGTGGAAAAGCCGGCAGTCACGCTCAAGGAACACATCGTCGAGATCATCAGCGACTCGGGCGAAGGCGCGCAGCGCTGCGGCCAGTCGCTCGGCTCGATCGCCGCCAGGATGGGCAACGGCGTGTGGACGGTGGAGATCATCCCGGCCGAGATCCGGCCGCCCGCGCGCAGCGTCGCGGGCGCGAGCGGCAACCGCATCCGCATCGGCGCCGGGCGCGTCACCAACGGCGGCGACGAGACCGACCTCGTGATCGCCTTCAACGAGCAGGTGCTGCTCGGGCGCGTGCGCGACCGCGAGCTCAAGCCCGACTGCACCATCCTGCTCGAGAACATGTGGCGCAGCCACAAGGACCCGGCCGTCGCCGCCTCCTACGCCGAGGCCTACGACAAGCTGGTCGCGGCCGGCTACAAGGTGATCGAGGTGCCGATGGAGCGCGAATGCCTGACGCTGGTGAACGACGCGCGGCGCGGCAAGAACATGTTCGCTCTCGGCATGCTGTGCAGCATCTACAGCTTCGACCCCGCGCTCGCGCGCGAGCAGATCGCGATCACCTTCGGCAAGAAGGACCGGAGCGTGATCGAAGCCAACGTCAAGCTGCTCGACGCGGGCCACGCCTGGGCCGAGGCGAACCTGGACTTCAAGTACCGCATTCCCGCGGTGCGCTCGACCGTGCCGCAGATCGTGGTCAACGGCAACACCGCGCTCGCGCTCGGCGTGCTCGCCTCGGGGATGGAAATCTGCGCCATGTACCCGATCACGCCCGCCACCTCCGCCTCGCACTACCTGAGCGACGTGTTCGAGAAGATGGGCGGCATCGTGCACCAGGCCGAGGACGAGATCGCCGCCTGCGCCTTCGCCATCGGCGCCTCCTACGCCGGCAAGTGCGCGCTCACGATCACGTCCGGCCCCGGCTTTTCGCTCAAGCAGGAGGGCATCGGCCTCGCGGTGATGTGCGAGATCCCGCTGGTGGTGGTCAACGTGCAGCGCGGCGGCCCGAGCACCGGGCAGCCGACCAAGGCCGAGCAGGGCGACCTGCTGACGGCGATGTTCGGCAGCCACGGCGACGCGCCCAAGGTGGTGATGGCGGCGAGCACGATCGAGGACTGCTTCTACTCGATCGTCACCGCGCGCAAGATCGCCGAGACCTTCAACATGGTGGTGGTGGTGCTGACCGACGCCGGCCTCGCGACCTCGCAGCAGCCCTTCCCGCGGCCCCAGTTCAGCGAGACCTGGCTCGCGCCGCCGGTCGACCAGACGCCGGTGCCCGAGGGCAGCAAGCCCTACGACTGGGACCCGGTCACCGGCATCGCGCGGCGCATCGTGCCGGGCCAGCCGAACGGCATGCACACCATCACCGGCCTCGCGCACGACCGCCTGAGCCACGTCGCCTACGACCCGGACGCGAACGAGGAAGGCCTGCGCATGCGCAGCCTCAAGCTCGCCGCGCTGCAAAAGACGCTCAAGGCGCCGCCCGTGTTCGGCGGCGACAGCGGCGAGCTGCTGGTGATCGGCTGGGGCAGCACCCAGGGCGCGATCGAGGAGTCGGTGACCACGCTGCGGGCCGAGGGCCTCGCGGTGTCGTCCATGCACCTGCGCTTCCTGCAGCCGCTGCCGCCGGGGATCAAGCAGGCGATGAAGCGCTTCAAGCGGGTGATGACGATCGAGAGCAACTGGAGCGACCGCCCGGAAGAGGAGCTCATCGACGAGACCAACCGGCGCTACTCGGCGCTCGCGATGCTGCTGCGCGCGCGCTACCTGGTGGACGTCGACTGCTGGACCGAGGTGCGCGGACAGCCGATCAAGCCCGGCACCATGTGCCGCGTGATCCGCGAAAAACTCAATCGCAAGACGCTCAAGGTGGCCAAGTCATGAATACCGCGACCGAATGCCTGCTGCGCATGGTGGAGGAGCACCACGAGCTCGAGGACTACCAGGGCGGCGTGCCGCGCTGGTGCACCGGCTGCGGCGACAACGCGATCCTGGCCGCGGTGCAGCGCCTGTGCCGCGACGAGAACCTGCGCCCCGAGAAGACGGTGTTCGTGTCGGGCATCGGCTGCTCGAGCCGCTTCCCGCACTACATGCGCACCTACGGCTTCCACGGCATCCACGGCCGCGCGCTGCCGCTCGCGGAAGGCGTGAAGATGTCGCGCCCGGACCTGCACGTGTTCGTCAACAGCGGCGACGGCGATTGCTGCAGCATCGGCGCGGCGCACTGGATCCACGCCCTGCGCTACAACATGAACATGACCATGATGCTGCACGACAACCAGGTCTACGGCCTGACCAAGATGCAGGCCTCGCCCACCTCGCCCAGGGGCACCAAGACCAACACCACGCCGCGCGGCGCCTGGCTGGACGCGCTCAACCCGCTCACCGTGACGCTCGGGGTGCAGAACGTGTCCTTCGTCGCCCAGGTCGTGGACTGGATCCCCGAGATCCTCTACGACGTGATCAGGACCGCCTTCCACCACAAGGGCTTCTCCTTCATCCGCATCGTTCAGCGCTGCCCGGAATGGCTGCCGAAAATGTTCGAGCCGGTGCTGCACGACACCAACCGCGTCCTGCTGCTGCACCACGAGCGCGGCCTGCAGCCGAGCGAGGGGCTGCTCAAAACCTACCGCAAGCAGCTCGAGCACGACCCGTCGGACATCCACCGCGCGCGCGAGATCGCGAGCGGCACCGACCCGATCCCGGTCGGGATCCTCTATCGCAATCCCGAGGTCCCGTGCTACGAGGAAACGCGCCACGCGGGAGCGCTGCTCACCGCCGGCCAGGTGCGCGGCGCGCTCGAGACCGAATTGGACAAGTACACCGTCTGGCCGCAAACCGGCAGGGCAGGCACATGAACGCTGAGCTGCAGACCCAGATCGCCTTTCACCTCGCCGGCAGGAAGCCGGCCGCCGAAGACGCGGGCGCCGGCGCGCAGCAGCGCCCCGCCCTGCTCGCGCGCTACCGCGACCTCGCGAGCCTGCGCTACGACTTTCCGCTCGTGCTGGCGCGCGGCGTCTCCGGGCGCGACTACGCGCAATGCCTGTCGGGCATCGTCGACGACGTGCTGCACCGCCTGGCGGGGGACGACGCGGGCGAGCGCCTCACCCGGCAGCTGCTCGCGCTCGAGCGCGAAATCCGCGTCCTGCTCGCGGGCGGCGCGCGCGGGCAGCTCTCGGCGCTGTGGGACGATGCCGCCGGCCGGCTCGCCGCGCGCGGCGACGAGTCGCTGCGCGAGGGCCTGGCGCGCGCGCGCAAGGCGCTCAAGGTCGAGGGCGAGCTCATCGACTGCGACGAGTCGCTGCCGGGACTGCTGGCGAAGCACGCCTGGGGCGTGGTGCGCGGCCAAAAGACGCGCAAGCTGGCCGAGGACCTGCGGCGGCTCACGATCGGCCTGTCCAACATCCTGCAGGCCGACGCGGCGCGCTCCGCGGCCGGGCGCAGCCCCGAAAGTCTCAAAGCGGCGATCGGCGCCGGGCACGCCGAGGTGTTCGATTTCGCCGCCATGTCGCGCCTGCTCGGGCGCAACGCGGGCGAAGGCATGCCGGCCAAGCGCCGCCGCCGCATCGAGTCGCTGCTCGAGGTGCTCGAGTCGCAGCGCTTCGTGCCGCTGCCGGGCGCGGCGCAGGACCGCTGCTACGCGTTCGCCTTCGGCAGCTGCGCCGACGCGCTCGCGGCCTACCGCGAGCGCCTGCCCGAGGCGATGGAGCTCGCCCGCTCGCTCGCCGTGGCCGAGCTCGAGGTCAAGGGCGAATACCGCGAGGACGCGCACGACGCGCTGTTCGCGGACTTCGCCGGCGGCGGCCTGGGACGCGAGGCGCTGGCGCAGTTTCCCGATTACCTGGTCTGCGTCCCGGCCGAGAGGCTGCAGGGCGCCGAAACCGACCGCCTGATGGAGCTGCTGTCGGCGGGATTGCCGGTCAAGGTCCTGGTGCAGAGCGACGACCTGCTGGAGGAATCGACCATCGCCCGCGACGGGCACTTCGCGCTCGGCATGCGCGCGCGCCAGCTCGCCAGCATGGCGCTGGGCCTGAACGACGCCTACGTGCTGCAGTCGAGCGCCTCGAACCTGTTCCAGTTCCGCGAGCGCGTCCTCGCCGGCATGGCCTACGCCGGTCCGGCGCTGTTCAGCGTCTATTCCGGCGCCCCGGGCGCGGGCGGCGGCCTGCCGCCCTACCTGGTCGCCGCCGCCGCGATGGAATCGCGCGCCTTCCCGGCCTACAGCTACGACCCGTCCGCGGGCTCGAACTGGGCCGCGCGCTTCGACCTCGAGGCGAACGCCCAGGTCGAGGCCGACTGGCCGGCGCAGGAGTTCTTCTACGAGGACGCGAACCACCAGCGCGTGCGAGCGACGCTCGGCTTCACCTTCGCCGACTTCGTCGCCTGCGACCCGCGCCAGGCGCGCCACTTCGCCGCCGTGACGCGCGCGCAGTGGAACGACAGCATGGTCCCGCTCGACGAGTACCTGCGCCGCGGCGCGGGCAGCAGCGGCGAGGCGGTGCCCTACGTCAGCCTGGTCGACCGCGACGGCGCGCTGCGGCGCGCGATCGTGGACGAGGCGCTGGTGCGCGCCGCGCTGCGCTGCCGCGAGTCCTGGCACAGCCTGCAGGAGCTGGGCGGCATCCACAATTCGCACGCCGAGCGGCTGCTGGCGAAGCAAGCGAAAGCGCCCGAGCCGCAGCCGCAGGCGGAAGCGCCGGCACAGCCCGCTGCCGCCGCGGAAACCGTCGTGGAAGAAAAGAAATCCGGCGACGAGCCGTACATCGAGACCCCGCGCTGCACCACGTGCAACGAGTGCACCCAGATCAACGACAAGATGTTCGCCTACAACGAGAACAAGCAGGCCTACGTCGCGGACCCGGACGCCGGCAGCTACGCCCAGCTGGTGGAAGCGGCCGAGAGCTGCCAGGTCTCGATCATCCACCCCGGCAAGCCGCGCAACCCGGCCGAGCCGGGCCTCGCCGAGCTGCTGCTGCGCGCCGAGGCCTTCGCCTAGCGCCGCGCCGCAGGCGTATTTCGGCCGGGTTGGCCTCCGCGCGCGCCCGTCTCAGAACAGCGACCAGAGAGTCGCCGCGTCGTACAGCTCGTCCGGCCGCGCGGCGCGGATGATCCTGCCCGACTTCATGAGGTAGGCCCGGTTCACGATCGCCAGCGCGGCGGCGACGTTCTGCTCCACCAGCAGCACCGAAACGCCCGCCTCGTCCTTGATCCGCTTGACCAGCTCCATCACGTCCTTGACCAGGGTCGGGGCAAGCCCCGTGGACGGCTCGTCGAGCAGCAGCAGCTTGGGCCGCGTCACCAGCGCGCGCGCGATGCTCAGCATCTGCTGCTGGCCGCCCGAGAGGTCGCCCGCGTGCGCGCTCCAGCGCTCGCGCAGGATCGGCAGGTAGCTGAAGACCTCGTCGAACGCCGTCTCTTCGTTCCTGTCGCCCGGACCGCTGCGCGCCCAAAGTCCCATGCGAAGGTTCTCGCCGACGGTCAGGCGCGGGAACACGCCCTGCTCCTGGGGCACGTAGGCGATGCCGGCCCGCGTGCGCTCGCGCGGCGTCGCCCGCGTCAGGTCGCTGCCATTGAATTCCACCCTGCCCTCGACGCCGCGCAGAAGGCCGAACAGGAGTTTCAGCAAGGTCGACTTGCCGGCTCCGTTGTGGCCGAAGATCGCCACGATCTCGCCTTCGCCCAGCTCGCAGCTGACGTCCTCGAGCACGGGGACGTGCGCATAGCCCCCGCTGACCCGTTCAACGCGCAGCATGCCCAGGTCCCTCCGCTCCCGTGGCGCCGACCCGGATCCCGAAATAGAGCTCTCCCAGGACCGGGTTGGAGAAAATCTCGTCCGGCGTGCCGGCGGCCGCGATGCGGCCCTTGTCGAGGAACACGATGCGGTCCGAAACGTCACGCACGATGTCGAGGTTGTGCTCGATCAGCAGCACCGTTCCGCCGCCGTTCTTGAACTCCCGGATCAACTCGTGGAACAGCCGCAGCGACGGTCCGTCCAGCCCCGCCGCGGGCTCGTCCAGCAGCAGGCACGGCGCTCCGGTCGCCAGAACGCGCGCGAGGCTGAGGAACTTCCTTTCCGCGTACGAAAGCTCGCCCGCCATCTTCTCCCTCTGCTGCCACAGGCCCACCCGCCGCAGCACCCTTTCCACCGGCCCCAGGTGGGCGCGCGACCAGAAATTCACGCTCATGTCGCTCTCCAGCGCGACGAGCACGTTCTCGCGCACGGTCATGTCGAGGAACAGGCGCAGGTTCTGGAAGGTGCGTACCAGCCCTCGTCGCTTGACCGCCTGCGGCGAGAGTCCGCCCAGGTTCCGGCCGGCGAATCGGATCGTCCCGCGGTCGGCCGCAATGAAGCCGGTGACGATGTTGAACAACGTGGTCTTGCCGGCGCCGTTGGGCCCGACCAGCGAGGTGACCTTGCGGTCTTCGATTTCCAGCGTAACGCCGTTGATGACCTGGTTGCCGCCGAAGGACTTGTAGAGCTCGCTCAGTTCGAGACTCATTTGCGCCGCCTCGAAAGCAGCTTGCCGGCGGACACCAGGCCCTCGGGCATGAACAGCATCAGCAGCACGATCATCATGCCGTAGACGATCTGCTGCACCGGCCCGAGGACGCTGCTCGGGACCTGGAGGAAATTGAGCAGCGCGGGGAACACGGTGATGAACAGCGCGCCGAGAACCGGGCCCAGCAGCGAGCCCGCGCCGCCGATGATCACCATCGCCATCAGCAGGACCGAGTAGTCGAGGGTGAAGCTCTCGGGATTCACGAAGCTCACGTAGAAGGCGTAGAGGGACCCGCCGATGGCCGCCATCGCGCCGCCGATGGTGGTCGCGATCAGGCGCAGCTTGACCGGGTGCTTGCCGAGCGCGATGGCCGCGGTCTCGTCGTCGCGCAGTGCCTTCAGCGCGCGCCCGAACGGCGAGCGCACCACGGCGAGCAGCGCCAGCACGCAGACCAGCGTGCACACCAGAGTCAGAACGAGATAGGCGGCAGGGCTGATGAGCTCGAATCCGAACACCTTGGCGGGCGGAATACCCGTCAGCCCGCCCATGCCGCCGGTCGCGCTCTCCCAGGTGATGAAGATGGTCGACGCCACCATCTGGAAGCCGATCGCGGCGACCACGAAGTACTCCTCGCGCACGCGCAGCACCGGCACCGACACGAGAAAGGCGAGAGTGCCCGTCACGACCATGGCGACGAGCGTCGACAGCACGAAGTCCGCGGAAACGTGAAGCGCGAACTGCGCCGCGACGTACGCGCCCACGCCGTAGAACACCGCGTGCATCACGGAGAAAATCCCCGCGTACCCGATCAGCACGTTCAGCGACCAGGCGAGGATGACGGCGATCCCCAGCAGGATCGCGAGATTCAGCAGGTATGCCAGCATCGCGCGCGCTCGCGGCGTTCAGGCACGCCGTCCCCTTGCGCCCAGGATCCCCCTCGGGCGCACGATCAGGAACAGCAGCAGGATTCCGAAGCTGATCGCGGGCTTCCAGGCCGAAGAAAGCTTCCAGATCCCCACGTTCTCGGCAACTCCGAGCAGCAGGCCGCCGAGCGCGGCGCCGGCGATGCTGTCGATGCCCCCGATGATGGTCGCCGCGATCGCGATCAGCGTGACCACCGTGGCGGTGCCGGGCTGGATGCCACCGATGTAGGGCGCCAGGACGGCGGCCGGCACCACGCACAGCGAACCGATCGCGAACGCGAAGCGAACGTAACGCCGGCTGGTGAAGCCGAACACCTCGACCAGTTCGTTGTTGTCCGCCATGGCGCGAAAGAACGTCCCCAGGCGCGTGCGACGCATGACGATCAGAACGAGCGGGATCAGCACGGCCGCGAGGGCGATTTCCGTCATATTGGCGAGCGACATCACGAAAGGCCCGTATTCAACGCCGTGGCTCAGTGTGCCGCTCAGGCTGTAGAAGCTGTTGCCGAACACCAGCACGAGGCAATTGACCATCACCACCAGCACGCCGAACGAGGCCGCGAAGAGCGTCAGGAAGGAGGCCGCCGTGCGCCTCATCGGCTGGTAGACGAGCGCGTCGACGCCCACGCCGAACAGCACCGCGATGCACGCCGCGAGGACGATCGCCGCGGCGGGGTGCCAGTGCAGCGTCCGGACCGAAGCGTAGTAGGCGTACGCCGCCAGCGCGTACGTGACGCCGTGCGCGAAGTGGAACGTGCGGGTCGTCGAATAGATGAGCGCGAATCCGACCGCGATCAGCGCATAGCCCGCGCCCGCTGCAATGCCCTGCAGCAGCAGTTGCCAAAAGAGCATTCAGATCTCACGGGTTTACCACGGTAAGTGGCGCGGCCTTGCCATCCTTGATCTCGTTGATCTGCATCGGCACGGTCACCGTACCGCGGCTCGAAAACTTCACCTTGCCGCCGATGACCTCGAACGTCTTCTGCCGATGCAGCGCGGCGAGCAGGTGTTCGCCCGTCACGCTGGTCTTGTTCGCCTCCAGGCGCCGCACGAGATCGGCGAAGATGAACACCGCGTTCGCGTAGTTGGCGACGTAGAAGTTCGGCTCCGAGCCGTACTTCTTGAGGTACTTGGCGTGGAACTCCCTGCTCAAGTCGTTCGCCTCGAAACTGACGGACTGATGGTCGAAGATTGCGCCCTGGGCCTCCGGCAGCTTGAGGGTGGGGCCCACCCCGTAGCCCGAGTAGCTCAGGATCTGCGCCTTCACGCCTCCGTCGCGCAGCTGCTTGGTGATCACGTTCTGCTGCTGGCCATAGGAAGCGATGAACACCGCATCGGGGCCGGCGGCGCGAATCTTGGCCACTTCGCCCTGGAAATCCGTGTTGCCGGGGTTGACCGCGAGATCGGGATCTATCCGGCAACCGAGCTTCGGGCAGTGCTTCTCGATCTGCTGGTTGACGCTGTTTCCGAAGGGATCGTCGACGTACACAACGGAGAGCTTGCGTATATTCTTCGCCTTGACGGCATACGGCAGCACCACCTCGATCTCCTGGTCGGCCAGCGGTATGTCGTTCAGGAAGTACTTGCCGATCGCCAGCTCGGGGCTGACGCCCCCGCCGTTGATCATGATCACTTGGAACCGGTTGCCGATCGGAGCGATCGCCTTGCTCACGCCGCTGAACGCGGTCAGCATGTACGGAACCGCGTTGACGTGGATCAGCTGGTTCATGCCGACGACCGCCGCCTGCGGCAATGCCTGGCTGTCGACGTAGACAGGCTTGATGTCCCCGCCGAGCTTGTGCCCGTCGTTCACGATCTCCACCGCGAGGTTGACCCCCTTGCTGAAGACGTCCCCGTACACCGCGTTCGGTCCGGTAAGCGGGAACAGCACGCCGAAGTTGTACGTCTTGTCCGCTGCCCACGCGCCGCTCGCGGCGAGCGCGAGCAAGGCGCCCCCGACGAGAGCCGCGAACCAACCCCGCGCCTGCATCCGGTTCCGCTTGCACATGATCTCCTCCTTGGCTTGCATGCCGTTGGCCTCGGGCAGAGCGACGACCCGAGTACCGGCAGATGATACTGCCACCCGAGCGGCGTTGGCACGCACCCGGGTCACCCGATCCGCGCGCGGTTGCCCTGCGTCAAAAGCCGAACTCCTGCTGCGCGCCGAGGCCTTCGCCTAGCGCCGCGCGTCGACCCGCGCCAGGCGCTCGACCAGAACGCGCATGCAGGCCTTGTTGAACTGCACCTGGCAGGCGTCGCTCGCCGCGTTGAGCGCCGCCGCCCTGATCTCGAGCAGCTGAACCTCGCCCGCCGCGCGCACGGCGGTGTTGCGCCCGGCGACTTCGTCGTTGAAGTAAAGGATCTCGCCGAACAGGTCCCCCGCGCCGAGCGCCGCCAGGTGCGCGCCGGCGCGCGTCACCTCGACCCGGCCCTCGACCACGATGTAGAGCGCGTCGCCGCGCTCGCCCTCCTCGATGACCGTCGCGCCCGCGGGCAGGCGGCGCCAGGTGGCGAAGCGCAGCATCTCCCAGGTCTCGATCTCGCGGAAGCCGCGGAAGAACGCCAGCTCGCGCAGGACGTGGAACTTGCGCGCGTCGGACAGGTTCCCGGCCGGCACGTCCAGGCCGCGCGCCATGCCGGCGAGGTCCCTGCCGAACTCGAGCCAGCTCTGGTAGCGCAGGGGCGGGTCCCTCTGCATCGCGCGCGCCACGATCGCCTCGATCGCCTCGGGCAGCTCCGGGCGCAGCTCGCGCAGGCGCGTCGCCTCGCCTTTGACGATGCGGCGCATCAGTTCGGCGGCCGAAGGCGCGTGGAACGGCAGCCGGCCGGCGAGCAGCTGGTACATCAGGACCCCGAGCGAGTAGATGTCGGTGCGGTGGTCGAGCGGCGACTCGGTGAGCTGCTCGGGCGACATGTAGGCCGGCGAGCCGACGCCGGTGATCTCGGTGTGGGTCGCGCTCTCGATCCGCGCGACGCCGAAGTCCGACAGCTTGACCTCGAACGGCTGCGCCAGCAGCACGTTCGCCGGCTTGATGTCGCGGTGGATCACGCCCTGCAGCTGCGCGTAATCGAGCGCGCGCCCGAGCTTGAACGCGAGCTCGATCACGCGCTCGAGCGGCAGCAGGTCGGGCGGCGCGACATGCCGCGCCAGGGTGCCTCCCGGCACGTATTCCATCACCACGTAGCTGTAGTCGGTCTCGACCGCCGCGTCGAGCAGCGCGACGATGTGCGGGTGCTGCAGCTTGCCCACCAGCGCGGCCTCGTTGAGGAAGCTCGCGCGGTGCGTGCCGCGGGTCAGGCCGGGGTCGCCCGGCGCGTGCACGAACAGCTTGAGCGCGACCTCGCGCCCGGCGAAGGGGTCGCGCGCGAGGTACACGCTCGCCGTGGTGCCGCGGCCAATCTCGCGCAGCAGCGCGTACCGCCCGACGCTGTCCGGCATGCTCCTCAAGCGCGCTCCGGTCGAAACAAGAGGCGATTATCGGGCAGCCTTACCCACAAAATCTGTGGACAAAGTTGTGGATAGACTCTGTATAAGCGCGGCGGACGCGGCCGAAAGAGCTTCCGCGGCCCCCGCGATCAGAAATTAGGCAGGCGAATGTCGTGTGGAAATAGAATGTTGCGCGAGAGAATCAGCTTCTACGGTCAATGGAGGGCTGGACATGAAGAGACTCATCTTGGCGGCGACGCTGCTGTGCGCGCTCCCGGGCGCCCAGGCGCGCGGCGCGACCGGATCGTATGCGACGGTGGGCGCGAGGTCCTGCGCGATCTTCCTGCGCGACCAGCAGGCGCGCAGCTGGGCCTACAACGCGGACGCCGCCTGGGTCGCAGGCTACCTCACGGCCTACAACGCCCAGACGCCGGACACGGCCGACATCCTGGGCGGCAGCGACATCAGCAGCGTCCTGCTCTGGCTGCAGACCTGGTGCAAGGCGAACGGCTCGGCCGGGCTGGCGGAGGGGATGTCGGAGCTCACGAAAGATCTCTTCCCGCGCCGCTACCGGAAGTAATACAGCGCCTGCAGCACGGCGCTGCGCGCCTGCGGCAGGCTGCCGCGCTCGGTCTGCCTGCCGCCGAGGTTGGCGCTCAGGTAGGCGCCCAGGGTCCAGGCGTCGGACAGGTAGTAGCTCGCGCCGAGCTGCGCGAGCAGCGAGCGGTCGTACAGATTCACGAACGCGAGCGCGCTCAGGTCCAGGTGCGGCACGAAGGCGTCGCTCCAGGCCGCGCGCAGGAACAGCTGCTCGCGCGTCGCCGGCTCCTGCCGGTCCGCGGCGTAGGCGCGGATGTACCACAGCTGGCCGGCGACCGCGGGCGATGAGGGATGCGCGGCGCCGGCCGCGAACCACGCGTTCCAGTCCGCGCGCGACAGGCCGGCCTGGTGGTAGAGGACCTCGGCGTTGACGGTGAGCTTTTGCGCGCCGGTCCAGGACACGCCGAGCACGAGGTCGTTCTGGAACCGGTTGTCCGCATCGGCCGGCAGCGCCGCCGGCGCGCCCGCCGGGATCGTTCCGGTCTGCCTGGCGTAGGCGAGCGCGCGCGAGACCAGGCCCGGGTAGCGTCCGCCGGCCCATTCGGCGTAAAGCACCACGCTCCTGCCGGCGACGCGCGACAGGTCGAGCCCGAGCCGGGTGCCGCCGTCGTCGCGGTAGACGAGCAACTGCGGGCTCAGGCCGGCGAGCTCGAAGCTCGCGCTCGCCAGGAACCGGTCGGAGGCGTTGGTGCGCTCCAGGCCCGCGCGCAGGCCGGCCTCGGGCGGCGCGCTCTGCAGCGGGGCCGGGTCGTACAGCCGCGGCGCCCAGGCGAGGCTCGCCGCGCCGCCTTCGCGGATCGTCTCGGCGCGCAGCATGAGCGTGCCGAGCCGGTTCTCGCGCATCGCCGACGGGTCCTGCGAGATCTGGTCCACCAGCGTGCGCGTCTTGAAGAAATCGGTCGGGTTGAAGCCGAGCGCGACGCCGTTCCTCAGGTTGATGCGCCCCGCCTCGAGGTAGTCGCGCGGCGCCGGCTCCCAGGTGAGGTAGCCCTCGCGCCAGTCGTTGCGCACGCTGCGGCGCGAGGGAAAGTCGTAGTCGCTCTGCTCGATCACGCTCAGCCGGTCGCTGAAGCTGAAGCCGAGCGTCGGGCCGAGCTGCCAGCGCCCCCTCGCGTCGAGGCTGCTGCGGTTGCGCTGCTCGATGCCGGCGCCGCCCGGGAGCGGCACGACCGGGTCGCGCAGCGTCCAGAAGGTGAGCGCGTCCTCCACGTACACGCGGGCGGCGCCCGCCGGCGCCGCGGCCGCCTGCGGCGCGGCCCGCTGTGCGTCCTGTTGCACCGCCTGCGGGATCAGGTCGACGTCGTCGGCGCGCGCCGGTGCCGGCGCTGCGCAGGCGAGCGCGGCGGCGAGCGCGCCGGCCGCCGCACGCATCGCTCGAACCATCAGTCGGCCTTGAGGCGCGGCAGGAACTCGCGCTGGAACCACGCCTCGGGGATCGTCTCGAAGCGGTAGTCCGAGGACTTCATCGTCGTCACCAGGCTGGGGTCGACCGCGTCGATGATGATGGTCTCGGTCGGCCGCGCGGCGCCCAGCTCGTCGCGGTAATCGCGGAAGTAGGCGATCTTGAGCAGCCGCCCGCTGTCGGAGTAGTACTTGCCCTTCACCGGGCGGAAGCTCGAGCGCTCGACCCAGTACTCGATGCGGCTGTAGATCGCGTCCTCGGTCGCGGCGGCGAGCTCCAGGCGCCAGCAGGCGCGGTCCTGGCGGTCGGCGTCCTTGAGCGTCTCCTCGCCCGCGATCGACGCCTTGTAGTCGCGCGCGAGGTTGACCGTGACCACGTCGCCGTTGGAAGCCTGCCCCACCAGGCGCTGCTGCGGCGAGATGCGGATGCTCACCTTCGAGGCCGGGTCGTAGAACCACATCCGGGTGCCGTCGAGCAGCACCATCTTGCCCTTGTCGCGCGGCGGCTCGGCGTAGCGCACCAGGTTCTTGAACTGGCGCGTGGCCGGATCCTCCTTGGCGTACACCACCAGCACCACGCGGTCGCGCGGCTTGCCCGCGACGTACTCGAGCAAGGTGCTGGTGAGGCGGAAGGGCTTGCCGGGATTGCGCACCTTGTCGGTGGCGGCGACGATCTCCTGCGCGGACGGATCGGCCGCGGCGGCTCCGTTGGCGATCAGAAGCAATGCCAGGACGAGAAATCTCATACGTGCCTCAGCGCGTCGACCACCTGCATGCGCGCGGCGCGGTTGGCGGGGATCAGCGCGGCGAGCGTGGCGAGCGCCACCAGGCCGAGCCAGACGCTGACCGCGAGCGGCTCGATGTTGGTCGCCAGCAGGTGCAGCGGCACCGGGCGCGCCTGCATCGGCGGGGTCCAGGTCAGGCCTGCGCGGTTGACGAGGAAGGCGATCGCGGCGCCGGCGAGCAGGCCCGCGCTCGCACCGATCACCCCGAGCAGCAGGCCCTCGGCGACGAACTGGTGCCGGATGCCCGCGCGGCGCACGCCGAGCGCGCGCGTGGTGCCGATCTCGTTGACGCGCTCCATCACGCTCATGCTCATGGTGTTGACCACGGTGAACAGCACGATCACCCCCATGATCGCGGCGATGAAGCTGAAGATCGCCCCCATCATGCCGATGATCTGCTTGTACACCGGCTGCAGCTCGGTGAAGTCGTGCACCTCGAGGTCGAGCCCGTGCTGCTTGAACAGCGCCCCGAGCCGCGCGCGCGCCGCGGGAATGTCCTCGCTGCGGTGCAGCTGCAGCACGATGCCGACCGCCTTGTGCTCGCCGCGGCCGTAGAGCAGCTGCTGCGCAAGGTCGATGTGCATCACCACGTAGGCGTCGTCGAGCTCCTTCGCGCCCTGCGGCTCGGCCCGCGCGACGTACAGGCTCACCACGTTCGGCGCCCCGCCCGCGGTCGCCGCGAGCAGGTCGATGCGCGGCAGGCCGGCCCCGGGCGCCGGTTTCGCCGGGCCGAGGTCGCGCTGCGCGAGCTCGGTGAAATCCTGCACCGCGGGAGCGGAAGCTTCCTTCCTCGCCTTCGGCGGCTCGGCGCAGTTGCCGAGCTCGAGCGGCCGGCACAGGCCGAGGATGCGCGCGAGCCCGACGCCGACCACGCCGCGGCTGGGATCGGCGTCGCTCATCGCGGGCGCCTGCTCTGGCCGGCTGCGCTCGAAGCGGTACTCGTTCCAGTGCCGCATGCGCTCGCGGTCCGAGGGCACCACGCCCGAGCCGAAGAAGGTTTTCGAGGCGTCGACGGCGAAGTTGCCCGCGATGCCGAACAGGGTCACGTTCGGCGTCACCACGTTGAGCATCGGCTTGAGCTCCGGGTCGTCCTCGATCAGGCGCATCACGTCGCGGTAGCCGGAGATGCCGTACTGCGCCGGGTTGCCCGAGCCGAGCTCGAAGTAGCCGTTGCGCGACACCAGCAGGTGGCCGATGCGCTGCACCATGCCGGTCTGCAGGCCCAGGTTGATGAAACCGATGAACTCGCCGAACAGCAGCATCGCCACCGCGCCCACCCCGATCGCGAGCATCGTCATGAGCGAGCGGCGCCCGTTGCGCAGGATGTTGCGCGAGGCGATTTTGAGCAGCAGGATCACGCGGCCTCCGAGCGGTGCTCGAGCAGCTTGCCGTCGCGGATGACGTAGGTCTCCTCGGCGTGCGAGATGAGCTGCGGGTCGTGGGTGGAGAAGATGAAGGTCGCGGCCCGCTCGTGCTGCACCTTGCGCATCAGCTCGATGATCGCCGCGCCGGTGTGGCTGTCGAGGTTCGCGGTCGGCTCGTCCGCCAGCACCAGCTCGGGGCCCTTGACCAGCGCGCGCGCGATCGCGACGCGCTGCTTCTGGCCGCCGCTGAGCTGGTTCGGGCGGTGCTCGCGCTGCGCGGACAGCCCGACCGACTCGAGCATCGCCTCGGTGCGCTCGCGCCGCTCGGCCGCGCCGGTGCCCAGCAGCATGAGCGGGTATTCGACGTTCTCGTAGGCCGAGAGCACCGGCACCAGGTTGAAGTTCTGGAAGATGAAGCCGATGTGGCGCGAGCGGAAGTCCGACAGCGCGTCGTCCGACAGCGCCGCCACGTCCTGGCCGCAGACCTCGATCCGCCCGGTCGACGGCGCATCGATGCAGCCGAGCAGGTTGAGCAGCGTCGTCTTGCCGCTGCCCGAGGGCCCGACGATCATCGCGAAGCGCTGGCGCGGGATGTCGAAACTCATGCCGGCGACCGCCGTCACGCGCAGCCCGTCGTCGTCGTAGGTCTTCACCACCTCGCTCAGCCGCGCCACCTGCGCGGACGCCGGGCGTTCATTTTCGGACATGGGTCTGCTTTCCTCGATGCAAGCGGGGCGATTGTCCCCGCTGCCCCGGCGCGGCACAACCGCGCCGCGACGAAATGCCGCTTTGCGGGGGCGAACCGCGCCCGGGACGGGCTCAGGCGCGCGGGCCGATGATGCGCGACAGGAAGGCGCGGGTGCGCTCGTGGCGCGGGTGCGACAGGAGCTCGGCCGGCGGCCCCGACTCGACGATCGCGCCCGCGTCCATGAACGCCACCGTGTCGCCCGCCTCGCGCGCGAACGCCATCTCGTGGGTGACCACGATCATCGTCATGCCGTCGTCGGCCAGGCCGCGCATCACGCTCAGCACCTCGCCCACCAGCTCGGGATCGAGCGCCGAGGTCGGCTCGTCGAACAGCATCAGCTTGGGACGCATCGCGAGCGCGCGCGCGATCGCCACGCGCTGCTGCTGCCCGCCCGAGAGGTGCGCAGGGTAGGCGTCGGCCTTTTCCTGCAGGCCGACCCGCGCGAGCAGCGCCCGCGCCCGCTCGAGCGCGTGCGGGCGCGGCTCGCGGCGCACCCTGAGCGGCGCCTCGATCACGTTCTCGAGCGCGGTCAGGTGCGGAAACAGGTTGAAGCGCTGGAACACCATGCCGATGGCGGCGCGCTGGCGGCAGACCTCGCGCGGGGGCATCTCGTACAGCAGGTCGCCGCGCTCGCGATAGCCCACCAGCTCGCCGTCGACGTACAGCCGCCCGGCGTCGATCTTCTCCAGGTGGTTGATGCAGCGCAGGAAGGTGCTCTTGCCCGAGCCCGAGGGGCCGATCAGGCACAGCACTTCGCCGCTCGCGACCTCGAGATCGATGCCCTTCAGCACTTCTTCGCGCCGGTAGCGCTTGTGAACGTCCAGCGCCCTGACCATCGGGCGCGCGGCGAGCGGCTCAGTGGGCGGCATGCATCCCCACGCCCGTCCTGCCGAGCCGCCGCTCGAGGTAGTGCTGGCCCAGGCTGGTGATCGTCGTCAGCGCCAGGTACCAGAAGGTCGCGACCAGCATCAGCTCGATCGTGTGCAGGTTGGCCGAGGAGATGTTCTCCGCCGCCGTCAGCATGTCGCCGCCGGCGATCACCGAAACCAGCGAGGTCGCCTTGAGCAGCGAGATGAACTGGTTGCCGGCCGGCGGCAGGATTACCCGCAGCGCCTGCGGCAGGATGATGCGCCGCATCGCGAGCGGGTGCGACATGCCGAGCGCGAGCGCGGCGTCGTTCTGGCCGCGGTCCACGGCGATGATGCCGGCACGGACGATTTCCGCCATGTACGCGCCCTCGTTCAGGCCGAGCGCGATCACGGACGCGACGAACGGCGTCAGCACGTCGTTGGTGCGGAACGGGCCGAGGTGCTCGAACAGCAGCGCGAGGTTGCCCCAGATCAGGATCTGCACCAGCAGCGGCGTGCCGCGCAAGAGCCAGGTATAGAAGCCGCTCGCCAGGCGCAGCACCCGGCTCGCCGACAGGCGCATCACCGCGAGCAGCACGCCGAGGACCGCGCCGATCAGCGCCGCGAGCAGCGCCAGCACGACGGTGGTGCGCAGCCCCTGCAGGATCGCGGGCGCGAACTGGTACTGCAGGATCACGCCGTGCTGGATGTTGGGATTGCGCCAGACCGAGACGGCGACCAGCGCCGCGGCGACGAGCACCAGCGCGCTCGCGAGCCAAAGCCAGGGCCGCCGCAGCGGGACGATGCGGGTCATGGCCGGTCCGGCGCGCCCGCTAGAGCTTCAGGTTCGCTCCGCCGTTGATCGTCGCCGAGGTCACGGCGCCGTCCTCGACGCCGTGCTTCTCGAGAATCCTGCGGTAGCTGCCGTCGGCGATCAGCGCGTCGAGCGCCTTTTGCAGCGCGTCGCGCAGCTGCACATTCGATTTCGCCACGCCGATGCCGAGCGGCACCGGCTGGTACACGTGCCCCTGCACCACGTCGAATATCGTCCCCCCGCCGGCGGTCTTGGCGAGGTAGACCATTACCGGCGAATTGCCGAGGAACGCGGCCACGTGCCCGGATTGCACCTGCAGCCGCGCGTCGGCGGGCTGGGCGTACTGCAGGTTCTGGATCGGGGGCTTGCCGGCCGCCGCGCACTTGGCGTTGGTCTCGTTGACCAGGGTGACCTGGGTGGAGCCCTGGACCGTGGACACGGTCTTGCCGCAAGCCGTCTCGAGGCTCGTGACGTGCTCCGGGTTTCCCTTGCGGATGAGCAGCATCGTGCCGAGATTGAAGAAATCGACGAAGTCGATCAGCTTCTCGCGCTCCGGCGTGTCGTTCATGAGCGTGAACGTGACGTCGATGCGCTTGGCCTCCATCGCCGGCAGCAGGCCCTTGAACGGGATCGACTCGAACACGATCTTGCGCCCCATCTGACGGCTCATCGCCGCCGCCAGGTCGACGATCGCGCCCTGCAGGGTGGTGCCGTCCGAGGCGTAGGAAATCATCGGCGGGCTGTTGGTGATGGAGCCGGCCTTGATCTCGTCGCCGGCGGCGACCGCACATGATGCCGCCGCGAGCAGCGCCGCGGCCGCGATAGCTTGCATGACCCGCATGATTCTAGCCTCCTCGATGACCCGCCCGGTCGTGCGGTGTCGTGTTGATGTCGTCGTGCGCGGCCCGGAACCGCGGCGCAACGTTATCAAATGCGTCAGTGGCGGGCAATCGGCGCCGCGCCGGCGCGTCAGTATCCCGCCTCGCGGTCGACGACTTCCCTGAGCGGCTTGCCGTCCAGGAAGCGGCCCAGGTTTTCGGCGAACAGGGGCGCGACGAAGCGGTCGCGCCGCGGGTGCGGACCGCCGATGTGGGGCAGCACGATGATTCCCTCGCTGCCCCAGAACGGGTGGTCGGGGGGCAGCGGCTCCTGGCGGTAGACGTCCAGCACCGCGCCCGCGATCTTCTTCGCTTTCACCGCGGCGACCAGGTCGTCGTCCTTGATCAGGTGGCCGCGGCCGAAATTCAGCAGCCAGGCGCCGGGCTTCATCATCGCCAGCCGCTCCGCATTGATGAAGTTGTCCGTCTCCGGCGTCGCCGGCAGCAGCAGCAGCACGAAGTCCGATTGCGCCAGCACCTCCGGCGTGCGCGCGGGCGGCAGCACCTGCGCCACGTCCGCCACCGGCTCCGGCCGGCGCCGGGTGCCGATCACCCGCAGCCCGAGCATCGCCGCGATGCGCGCGACGTCCTTGCCGATCGCGCCGAGCCCCAGGATCGCGAGCGTCTTGCCCCTGCAGCGGCTGCGCGACCGTATGCACCCACTTCCTGTGCTTCTGGTTCTCGACCGCCTCCGCGTAGGGCTTGGCCACGTACAGCAGCGCGCCGATGATGTTCTCCGGCATCGACTCGGCGTGCGTGCCGCGCGCGCAGGTGAACGTCAGATGCTGCGGCAGGTCGGGCAGCGCGAGCCAGCCCTCGACGCCGGCGGTCATCGCCTGCACCCAGCGCAGCTTCGGCATCTTCGACAGAACCCCCGGCGGAACCGTGTACGCCATCAGCGCCTCGGTGCGCGCCAACTGCTCGGCGCTGGGCGTCTCCTTGCGCGCCAAGGTCTCCACCTCGACGCGCTCGGTCAGCCCGGCAGCCTGGATCGCGTCGAGATAGGCGGCGGTCGAGTCGTGCCAAAGAAGAATGTTTGCGCGGTGCGTCACGATGCGGCTCCCGGGTGGAAAGGGCGCTAGCCTAGCGCATCGGCCGCGGGCGCTTCAGAGGTCGATGATGAACAGCCGCACGAGCTCTTCCAGGACCTCGCGCGCGGCGAGCACCTTGCAGCCGACCCGGCTGACCGGCTTGCCGTTGGGGAGCGTGATGCGAGCGGCGTGGCGCACTTCCAGGTCGACCAGGAAGGACTCGGCCTGGGCATGCCGGATGCGCGCGCTCTCCAGCAGCGTGCCGGCGCTCAACGGAATCGTCGGGTCGGTGACCAGCGCGCACATCCCGTCGAGACTGACGTCGATCAGCCTGGAGGCGAAAACCTGCTGGCCCAGGCGCAGGTCGCAGCGCACCATTGCCTCCGCCGGCACCTTGATACGGTCGACCCCGCGGCGCTGCTGCATCCCCAGCAGCGTCGTGGGCAGCCCGCACTGGATGCAGGGCTCGCCCGCGTCCGCGACATACCTGGGCTTGTCGCCCGCGAAGGCGAACTGCGCGCCGCGGTGGTTGCAGCGCAGGACGAGCGAGCGCGCCGCCAGCGCCGCCACGTTGGCTCTCTTGTCGTCGGAATACGCGATCCTCATGGTCCCGATCGCCGGTTCGACGCGAATCAGCGTCGACAGGAACATCAGCCGCGGCGGGAGGCTCGCGGTCAGGGCGTCGCCGTCCTCGCGCATGGCGTCGAGAATCCGGCTGATCTCGATTCCCGAGCGCACCAGCAGCCGCCCGGTATTCGCCAGTCGCGAGTTGATGTTCGGCGACGTCATCTTCGGACAGGATGCCAGCCTGCACGCAGGGCTCAAGGGCATATGACGCAGTTGCCCGCCCGCGCGCCGGAATCGGCGGAGGCAGTGTCGCGTCAGCCCGACGCTTGCGCGCGGCGAGTCGTTCCGGCGCCGGCTGGGGCGGCATGCCGGAGCGCCTCTACATGACGTACCCTTCCTGCTCGAACCCGAACCAGGACCGGAACATGGCGCAGAAACTGCCCGCCGCCGGGCTCACGCTGCAGCGCAAAGTGGATCGCGCGCGCGACCACGTCCGCGGCGGCGCGGATGCGATCAGCCTGGTGCTCTACGCGGACTATCTGTGTCCCTACTGCCGCCGGCTGAGGCCCGTGATCCTGAAGCTGCGGCAAGCCCTCGGCGACCGGCTCGCCTACGTCTTCCGCCACTTCCCCAACGAACGGGCCCATCCTGGCGCCGAGACCCTGGCCCGGGTGGCCGAAGCCGCCGCACGTCAGGGGCGCTTCTGGGAGGTGCACGACTGGCTCTACGCGCAGGAGCCGCCGGTCACGCGGGAGGACGCGCTTGCGTTCGTGCGCTCGCTCGGGATCGACATGGAGCGCTTCGGCCGCGATCTCGAGAGCGACGCCGTACGCCGGCGCGTCGAGGAGGACGTCGCCGAAGGCCGGCGCAGCGGCGTGACCGGCACCCCCACGGTGTTCATCGACGGCCTGCGCTACGACGGCGCATGGGATTTTCATTCGCTGCTCGAGGCACTCGAGCGGCCGGTGGCGGCGCGCGTGCAGCGCTCGGCGCGCGCGTTCGCGAGCCTGCCGGCTTCGGGCGGACTGGTGCTGCTGCTCGCCGCCGCGGCGGCGCTGCTGTGCGCCAATACGCCGCTCGCGCCCTATTACCGCGGCTTCATCGGCGCCGATTTCGGCATCGGGCCGCCGGGCCACATGCTGTCGATGAGCGTGGGCGCGTGGTTCTCCGAGGGCCTGCTGGCGATATTCTTTCTGCTCGTGGGCCTGGAGATCCGGCGCGAGATGAGCGCCGGCGCGCTGGCGGACCGCCGCGCCGCGATCCTGCCGGTGCTCGCCGCGGTCGGCGGCGTGCTCGCGCCGGCGGCGATCTACCTGCTGCTGAACCGCGGACCGACCGCGGTCGGCTGGGCCGTGCCGACCGCCACCGACATCGCCTTCACGCTCGGCATTCTCGCGCTGCTCGGCGAGCGCATCCCGCCGGGCCTGCGCGTGTTCGTGGCCGCGCTCGCGGTGGTGGACGACATCCTGTCGGTCCTGACGCTGGCGATCTTCTATCCCCACGGCTTCGCGCCGGCCTGGCTGCTCGCCAGCGCCGCCGCCGTGCTGGCGCTGTTCGCGCTCAATCGCTGGCGCGTCTACGCGGCCTGGCCCTATGCCGTGGTCACCGTGGCGCTCGCGCTGTTCCTCCACGCGGCGGGCGTGCACGCAGCGCTCGCGGGCGTCATCCTCGCGGCCTTCCTGCCCACGCTTCCCGCGCCGGCGGCGGGACCGCTGCTCGCCCAGGCGGCGACCTCGCTCGCCGAGCTCGAGCACGCCGAGCGCGAAGCGGACGCGGCGGGCGGCGCGCGTCGCATCGAGCAGGAGCCGATCTGGGAATGGGCGGGCCGCAACCTGTCCGCGGCCACCGAGCGGCTGCTGTCGCCCGCCGAGCGCATCGAGCGCGCCGTGGCGCCGTGGACCGCCTATCTGATCCTGCCGCTGTTCGCGTTCTCGGCCACCGGCGTCGCCCTGCACGTCGAGGCATGGTCGGCCGAGACCCGCTCGATCCTGCTCGGCGTGGCGCTTGGGCTCGTGATCGGCAAGCCGGTCGGAATCGCGCTCGCTTCCGCCCTCGCGGTCAAGTCCCGCCTGGCGCTCATGCCGGACGGCGTGACGCTGCGCAATTTCCTCGGCGCCGCGGCGCTGTGCGGGGTAGGCGACACGGTCGCGATGCTGATGGCCGACCAGGCCTTCGGCGGCGGCGCCGAATCGACCGTCGCCAAGATCGGCGTCCTGTCGGGCTCGACCGTCGCCGCGATCCTGGGCGCGACGATCCTCGCCGCCGGCGCGCGGCGCCAGGCGCAGACGCCCGGCGCGTGACGGTTGCGAATACAGTTGCCGAAAAAGTGTCGCGGGTCTAACTTCGCCCGTAGCGACTCTCTCTCTTTGCCATCCAGCGAGGCATCCAATGGCCGACCGAGGAAACGACCAGCCCGTACTTACCCATATCCAGCGCCTGGTAGCCGAGGAGCACCGGCTGTTCGAGGGCGGAGATCTCGGCGAGCAGGAAACCAAGCGCCTGGCGCAAGTCCAGCTCGAGCTCGATCAGTGCTGGGACCTCCTGCGCCAGCGCCGCGCGCTGCGCGAGACGGGCGGCGATCCGGCGCAGGCGCACGCGCGGCTGGCGGAGGTGGTCAAGAAGTACATCGGCTGACGCGGGCCGCGGCCGCGGCCCGCGCAAGGCGCGATCAGAGGTCTTTCGCCAGCATGCCGGTCTCCGCGTTGGCGAAGCTGTCGCCTTCGCGTTCCGCGTCGACCAGCTCGTCCAGCACCTCGGCGCGCGACTTGCTGGCGACCACGGCGTGTGCCGGGTAGTGCCGACGGAAAGAGCTGGTAGGCCTTCTGCGCCGGTTTCGGCGTTGGCGATGACGTCGCCGCTTGTGCTTCGCCTGCACCAGCTCGGCCAGAACGTCGGCGCGCGCGACGGCGGGGGCCGCGGCGAGCGCAGGGTATTCCCACTCGTTGACTTGCTGCGCATTCTGGTTGCCGGTGGCGAACGCGGGCACGGCAAAAAGGCTTCCAACTAGTGCTGCGATGACTTGGCGTTTCATGGCGATTCCTTTCGATAGTGATGGAGAAGTTTTGCTACACCGTCACTTTCGCCCGCCGCCGTGTGCGGGAGATTTCGAAACGCCTGCGCCGCGTTACAAACGATATGCGGCGCGCTGGATTGCGAGAGATCGAGCGTGAGGTTGGTGACCGTTGCCGAGCGTGGATCGGCCGCCAGCCGGAAGCCGAGTTTGCGGGCGAGCGCAAGCGCCGGCTCGTTCGTCGATATCGCCGTACCGGTGAACCAGCGCACGCCGGCGTTCCTCGCGGCGGAGATCAGGTCGAGCAAAAGCCGTGTCCCCAGTCCGCGCCCCTGCCATTCGTCGGCAATCACGACCGCGACCGCGGCCCGCTCCGGCGACGACTCCTTGACGTAGCGGACGACGCCGACCTGGCGCTCGCGGCCTTCGGTCTGCACGGTCGCGATCAGGGCCAGCTCGCGTACCGGGTCGACGTCGGTAAAGCGCCGCAGCTCCTCCAGTGACGGAATGCGCGCCGACATCAAGCGCTGATAGAGGCTGCGTCGCGAGAGACCACCGACAAACGCCACCTCGAGCGCCAGGTCCGCCGCGCAGATCGGGCGAACGTTCACGGCGGTGCCGTCCGCCGTCAGCCACGTCTCGGGCGGCGGCTGCATCGCGCTTTGCGGTCGAGCGCTCATCGCGCCGCTTTGACGGACGCGCGCGGGAGGTTCACGCCGCGGTCCATTCGAGCCTCCCCGCTTCGAGCGAGATCGACGCGTGGTCCAGCGCCTCCACGATCGCGAGACCCGGGTACAGGAGCGTGAAACTCTCGCCCGGACGCAGGATCACGTCGCGCCGGCTGTCCTGCTCGGTGATCCAGACCTGGCCCGCGTGAGCGGTGATCGCGACGCCCGCGCCGTCGCGCAGGCGCAGCCGGTTTCCGTGCCGCAAGTCGATCTTCATGCTGGACGCCTCGAATGAACGATGCGCGATCGTCGCCCGCGCCGGCAGCGGCACTGTTTCCGGCCGGCCGCTGCGCGTTACGGTTGAAACCTCAGGCGCGCCCGAGCGCGCGCGCCAGGGCGGCGGCCAGCTCGCGCGACTGCACCGGCTTCTTGAGGATCTCCGTGATCCCGGCGCCGAGCGCCCGCTCGGCGAGCATGGGGCCGGTGTAGCCGCTCACCAGGACGAACGGCAGGTCGGCGCGGTGCCTGCGCAGTCTGACCGCGAGCTCGACGCCCGTCAGGCCCGGCATCACCTCGTCGGCGATCACGGCATCGATGCGCCCGGCCTCGAACGCGGCGAGCGCGGCCGCGCCGTCGGCGCAGGTTACCGCCTCGTAGCCGATGCGCTTGAGGATCTCGGCGGTCAGCGCCACGAGCACTTCCTCGTCGTCGACCACCAGCACGCGTTCGCCGTTGCCGAGCGCGATCGGCCCCGCCGCGGGGTCCTCGGCGAGCGCCGGCGTATCCACGCGCGGCAGGTAGATCGCGAACCTGCTGCCGCGGCCGGGCGCGCTCGTCACGTCGATCGCTCCCGCCGAGTCGGTGACGATGCCGTAGACCAGCGCGAGGCCGAGGCCGGTGCCGCGGCCGACTTCCCTGGTGGTGAAGAACGGCTCGAAGATGCGCGCCTGGGTCGCCTCGTCCATGCCGCTTCCGGTGTCCTCGACCGCGAGCCGGGCGTAGGCGCCGGCCCTCAGGACGCTGTGCGCGAGCGGCCGCTCGGACGCCGCGTCCGCCGGCTCCAGCGTCACGCGCATCGCCCCGCCCTCGTGCATCGCGTGAATCGCGTTGGTGCACAGGTTCATCGCCACCTGGTGGAGCTGGGTCGGATCTCCAACAACATAGAGCGGCGCCGCCGGCAGCTCCGCTTCGAGGCGTATCCCCGCGGGCAGCGAGCCGCGCACCAGCTCGAGCGTCTCGGCCACGATGGCGCCGAATTCAACCGGGACGCGCTTGCCGCGACGGCTATGGCTGTATGACAGGATCTGCTCGACCAGGCCGCTTGCGCGGTTGGCGCCGGTGAGCACGTTGTCCGCATAACGCTTCAGCGGCGAGCCGGTGGGGGCGTTCTCGGACAGCATCTCGGCATAGCCAAGGATGCCTCCAAGGACGTTGTTGAAGTCGTGGGCGATGCCGCCCGCGAGCCGTCCGACGGCCTCCATCTTCTCCGCCTGGCGCAATCGCTGCTCGAGCCGCGCGCGCTCGGCCTCGGCCTGCTTGCGCTCCGAGATGTCGCGCAGGTTAATCACCACCGCGCGCACGCTCGGTTCCTCGAGCAGATTCTCGCGCGTGAGCTCGATCCAGCGGTAGGAGCCGTCCTTGTGCAGCAGCCGGGCCTCGTCGACCGAAAGCTTTCCCGGCGTGCGCAGCAGCTCGTCGCGCAGCCTCACCGCGGCCTGGACGGAGTCGGGGTGGATGAGCTCCAGAACCTCACGCCCGCCCAGGTCCTTCGGCGTGTAGCCAAGCACGCGCTGGATCGCGGGGCTGGCGTAGAAGATGCCGCCCATGTGAGGACGCGTGAGGATCAGCGCGTCCGAGCTGTGCTCGATCATGGCCTGGTAGCGCTGCCAGCTTTGCGCGAGGGCCCGCTCGCGCCGCTGCAGGCCCCAGGCGGCGAGCGCGACCAGGACAAGAGTCGCGCCCGAGGTGAGCATGGCGCGTTCGACGGCGAAGCGGGCCTCCTTGCGCCAGGGCGCGAACACCGCGTCCTCGTCGGCGCCGCTCGCCACGAACAAGGGGAAGCCGCGCACGGTCGAGGCGTTCAGCAGCACCTGGCGCTTCATGATCGGGCTCATCATCCACCCCTGCCAGGTGCCGTCGCGGCGCACCGCATCGCGGATGCCCGGCCCGGGCAGACGGCGCCCGCGCATCTTCTCCGGATCGGGTATGCGCGCGACCACTGTGCCCTGGAACGACAGGAGAGTGATGAACGCGCCGCGGCCCAGGTCGATCATGCGGTACAGCCGGTCGAAGCTCTCGAGCTCGATCGCTGCCGCGACCGTGCCGCCGCGCGGACCCTTGAGGTGGCGCGACAGCAGTAGCCGCCAGTGTCGGCCGTCGCGCTCGGAGTAGGGATCGCTGATGTAAAGCCCGTTCCTGCCCTCCTCGCCGTAAAGGGTGGGGGACGCCGGACCGAACGCGTCCTCGTCGCTGCGCGCCAGCTCCCGGCCGTCGGCGTCGAACACCAGCAGACCCGCGACCTGAGGCATGTGCTGCAGCTCGGCGCGCAGGCCCGGCAGGCGCGCCACCACCGCCTGCGCGCCGCCCAGGTGAGTCGCATCGCGCAGCACCAGGTCGACCGCCTCGAGCGAGGCAGCGGTCTGCTCGGCGATGACGTGCGTCACATTGGAGAAGCCGCGCGCGGCGCGACGCTCGGTATTCTGGCGCGCGGCGCGGATCTCCCACACGGTGGAAGCGACGTTGATCGCGACCAGGACCAGCCCCAGCGTGACGATCGCGCGGGCGAGCGGAATGCGCGACAGCACCGGGCGGGCGCGGGGCGTCGGCATCAGTCTTACTTGGGCGGCGGGCCGATCAGCTCCGCGACCGCATCGAGAAGCGCCGCGCGCTTCACCGGCTTGGCGAAGACCCGCGTCGCGCCAGCCCCGAGCGCCTCCTTCTCGCTGCAGCCCTGCCCTGAGCCGAAATGGCCCGAGACCGCGATCAGCTCCACGCCGGGGTGCCTTTGCCGCAAGCGCCGGATCGCCTCCGCGCCGCAGGGACCCGGCATCCACATGTCGCTCACGACCAGGGCGGGGCGATCGGACTCCAGCGCGGCCACGCCCGCCTGGCAATCGGAGGCCTTGCGCACCGAGTACCCCGCGGCCTCGAGCCAGTCGCCGATGAGGTCGCGCATGATCGCGTCGTCATCGACCACCAGAATGCCCGGCTTGTCGTCGAGGTCTTTGCCCACCCGCCTATTTCATCGCGAAGGAATTGCGCGTAATTTACACTCCTCGGCGTGCCGCGTTACAGCTGTAACACTAGCGCGCGGCGAATAGTTAAATTCATCGCGCCGTGAACATGCAAGCGACCGTGAGCCCCAAAACCCAGGCGAGTCCCCTCGCGGCGCCGCCGCACGTGCTCGCGGTCGACGACGACGCGGTCATCCGGCAGCTGATCGCCGACTATCTGGGGCAGAACGGATTCCGCGTCACGGCGGTCGCCGATGGCGCGGCGATGCAGTCGGTTCTGGAGCAGGAAGTGGTGGACCTCCTGGTGCTCGATCTCAAGCTCCAGGCGGAGGATGGCATGTCGCTCGCGCGCCGGCTGCGCGACGAATCCGCGATTCCCATCGTCATGCTCACCGGACGCAACGAGGAGGCCGACCGGGTCATGGGCCTCGAGCTTGGCGCCGACGATTACCTCACCAAACCGTTCAGCCTGCGCGAGCTGCTGGCGCGGATCCGGACGGTGCTGCGGCGCCGGCGCGCCGAGGTGCGCCAGGGCCGCCCCGACGGGATCCGCGCCTACCGCTTCGACAGCTGGGAGCTCAACCTCAATACCCGGCGCCTCAGGGCCGGGGACGGGCGCCAGGTGGCCTTGAGCAACGGCGAGTTCAGCCTGCTGGTGGTGCTGCTGGGCGCCCCGCAGCGCATCCTCACCCGGGACCAGCTGCTCGACCTGTCGCGGCTTCACAACGACGAGGTCTTCAACCGCTCGGTCGACATCCAGATCATGCGCCTGCGGCGCAAGATCGAGCAGGACCCGGCTCAGCCGCGCTATATCCGGACCGAGCGCGGCGCCGGCTACACCTTCGCCACCGCGGTGGAAACCGTCTACTGATTAAAAGAAGCCGCCCCGACGCCGGGGCCCCAATCAGGGGGGAGGGAGGAGAAGGACCCAAGTGCTACCGTCGGGGGGCTTGAGTGCGATACTCGGCGCGGGCGGTTTCGATTCCGTTACGTCCCCGCGCGCCTCGGCTACAAGTGAAACGCCAGACCCCGGACGCGAGACGATTTCCCGCCGCGAAGCACGACCGCTCAGCGCAGCCTGGGCTCCCTGCGCGTCGTCGGCGGACCCAGGGGATCGGTCGCTTTCGGCGGTTGAGGGCCGAACTCGCTTTCTCCGATCTGGACCAGGCGCCGCAAGTTGTCCCTGATGTCGTACAGCGTCGCGAGGGGGCCGAAGATGATCCCCGCGGCAATCGTACCGAGTACCAGCCCGATGAGAGCGCCAAGTTCACGCCCGAAGCTGAATGCGCTCAGCTCCGCTCGTATGCCGGCGTCAAAGTAGCTCGCGACGACAAACCCTATGATGATGAGAGCCGCCGCGATCACGATGGTCGCGCGACCCATGACCGACAGAAATCTGATCATGCCTTGGCCCTCCACGGTAACGACGCCGATGCTTCAGCATCGCACAATCGATATCTTGTTGGCGATGTCGACCGTCGCCAATACGCGACATATGCCTCGCTATTGACGATCTAGCGTCGCCCCCGCCGCCACACCCACGGCGCGACAGCGTGCCTGTCCCGCCAAAGTCCGCGCCTTGCCAGCCGCGCGTCGGCTTCGAGCGCATACAGGGCAGAAGTCGGCGACGCGTGTTCGACATACACCCAGGCCATGCCGCGGCGCACCTGCTCCGCGCCCGCGTAAATGCCGCCGCACCTGACGCGTCCGATCGTGTTGCCGTCGCGATCGGGCTTCGCATCATCCCTGGTTTCCAGGACTGCCGTCTTTCCCGCGCAGAGCTCCGCGAGCGACTGGCGCGAGCGCGTGGCGAAGCGTTGCCCATGCTTAGGGGCGGCAATATCGGCGAGGCGAACCCGCACCCGATCGCCGCCGTCGGCGGAAGCCAGCGTGAGCGCGTCGCCATCGGCGACCACCACCACGCGCCCCACAAGCTCCCCGGCGCTCGCGGGAAGGGAGAAAAAGGACGCCAGCGCAATGGCCACGATGCACCGCATCTTCCTATTATGGCGTCCTCGCGGGGGGCGGTCATCAGTTGACAGTCCGATCGGGGCATCGGAACAATCGACCATGAGCGAAGCGCGCTTCGAAACCGATTTCTGGAAGGACGCCGCCGCGCGGAAAAGCTGGGACGACCTGGTGCCCGGCGAGCCGCGCCGCACGCTGCCTTATCTCCTGACGGCGGAGGCAATCCGCAAGTACTGCCACGCGGTGGGCGATCTGCATCCGCTGTATCTGGATGAGGCGTACGCGAAACGCTCGCCATACGGCGGCCTGATCGCGCCGCCGTCGATTCACATCCTGCTGATGTTCGCCTGCACGCCGGCCGACGACTGGATGCGCAGCCCGGGCACCATCAATGCAGGGCAATGCTGGAGCTACAACATCCCTGCGCGCCCCGGCGACAGCATCACGCTTCAGGCGCGCTGTCTCGACAAGTTCATCCGCAAGGACAGGCTGTTCGCGGTACACGACAACGTCCTTTTCAACCAGCACGGCAAGGTGATCTGCAGCGGCCGAGGGCAGACGATCCGGCCGCTTTGAGAAAGCAATGATCGACGCGTACGAAGAGATCCGGGCAGGCGAATCGATCGAAGGCCTCCGCTTCGCGGTGACGCGCGAGACGATCCGCGAGTTCTGCGATGCCTCCCTCGACTACAACCCTCTGCACCTGGATGACGAGTACATGAAGGAAAGTTTCGGCAAGACGCAGTTTGGCGGCATCATCATGCACGGCATGACGAGCTTCGGCCTGATCACACGCATGCTCACCGACTGGTTGTACCAGCGCGGCGGTGTGCACCGGCGGCTCGAGACGCGCTGGCGCGCCCCGGTGCGCCCGGGCGACACGATTCGGCCACGCGCGCGGGTCGTGCACAAGAAGATCACGCACAAGAGCCGCTGGCTGTTGTTGGAGGTCGAGCTGCGCAACCAGCGCGAGGAGCTCATCGCCACCGGTGAAGCGATGGCCGAGTTCCCTCGGGACCTGGCGGCAGCCGCGGGCGCGTGATCCTGCGCGCAACTACGCAAGCCAGCGCGCCGGCCGCTTCTCGACGAACGAGGCGAGACCCTCGGTCGCCTCCGTGCTGCGGCGCTTGGCGGCATGCTGCGCGACGAGCCGGTCGAAAACGGGTTCGTCCACCGCGCCCCACGCGAATTCGAGCGCGACGCGCTTGGTCTCGGCGTTGGCCTCGGGCGCGTTCTGCAGCAACTGCTCGACCAGGCGCGCGCCGGCGGCTTCCAGCTCGGCGAGCGGCACCACCTCGTGCGCGAGCCCGATCCTGCGCGCCTCCTCGGCGCCGAAGCGCTCGCCGGTCAGCGCGTAGCGGCGCACCTGCCGCGCGCCGATCGCGTCGGCCAGCTGCGGCAGGATGATTCCCGCCATCAGGCCCCAGCGCGTTTCCGCGATCGAGAACATCGCATTGTCGGCGGCGATGACCACGTCGCAAGCCGCCACGATGCCGGTTCCCCCGCCGAAGCAGCCCCCCTGCACCAGCGCGATCGTCGGCACCGGAAGCTCGTTCAGCCGCCGCACCGCCTCGGCAGTGGCCCGCGAAGCGCGCTCGTTCTCCTCCGCCGACTGCCCCGCGACGCGCCGGATCCATTTCAAATCGGCGCCCGCCTGGAAGTGCTTTCCCGCCCCGCGCAGGACCACCGCCCGCACCCCGCCGCGCGCCCCCAGCGCGTCCATCGCGTCGAGCAGACCCTGGATCACGGCGTCGTCGTAGGCGTTGTTCACCTCGGGACGATTGAGAACCACGGTCGCCACGCCGCGCGCGTCGATATCGTAGAGAACTGCGTCGTTGCTCATGACGGACTCCTTATAGATCGAGGCGCGGCGCCATCAACGCCGGCCGTCGTACCACGAAAAGCATTCCTTGGGGTCGCGCAGCGTTCGGCCGCCGGTCGCGATGGTCTTCAGCATGAACATCAGCAGCTCCCGCCCCGTGTAGAGCCTTGCCTTGCGGCCGCTCGTGGCCAACGGGTGGCGATGAAGGATCGCAATGCTTCGCCCTTCGCGGCGCGCGAGGCGCTTGAGCCTGCGAAACAGATCGATTTCCTCCGCCGCATACAGCTCCTGGCTGAAGCCGCCAAGCCGCTCGAAGCTCGCCGCTTCGCAAAAGATGAACGCACCGGCCCCCCACTTGCTGATCCTGCTGAGCGCGTTCCACAGAACACCCAGCGACCGGATGACGGGACGATCCGACTCGATCCGCACCGTGCTGCCGCCGGCGAGGCAACGGCCCGATCCAATTTCCTTCGCGACGTCCTCGCACAGGGCCTGGCTCGGACAGGAGTCGGCGTCGACGAAGATCAGCCAGTCGCCTTGCGCATGTGCCGCGCCGGTGTTGCGCGCGCGGCCGATCTGATTGACCGGTTCGAACACGACCCGGGCGCCTGCCGCGCGCGCGATGTCCGCCGTGCGATCGGTCGAGTTGTTGTCGCAAACAATCAGCTCCGAAGTCCAGCCGTGCCGCACGAATACCGACATGGCGTCGTTCAGGTGCCGCAACGAGGCGGCGAGGAGCCGCTCTTCGTTGAACGCCGGCACGACGACCGAGATCTTCATGCACGTATCGGGATTCAGCGTTGTCCGGCGACACGGGGCCGCGCGCGCACCCGCCCGCCGAAGGCGGCCAGTTCATTCAGCAGCAGCGCGGCGATCACCAGCGCGCCGCCCGCCAACGTCGCCAACGCGGGCGCTTCGCCCGCGCCCAGCCAGACCCACAGCGGGCCGAGCACCACTTCGAGCATCGCCAGCAGCGAGATCTCGGGCGCCGACAGCTGCGAGCTGGCGCGCACCATGAGCATGCACGGCAAGCCGAGCTGCAGGCAGCCCAGCACCGCGAGCAGGACGAGATCGTGCACGCCGGCGTGGAATGGCAACGCAAACGGCAAGCTGATGGCGGCCGAAAGCGCGGCGCCGATGAACACCGCCGGGACCAGGTCGACCGAGCGGCCGGCGCGCTTGAGCGTCACCAGATTCACCGCCGCGGCCATGGGCACGGCGAGTGCGATCGCCATCCCGGCGAGGTGGCGCGGTTCGCCCGCGGCAAAGCGCGAGCCGAACATCCACAGCATGCCGGCGATCGCGAGTGCGATCGCAGCCCAGGTGCGCGCGGCGATCGGATCGCGCAGCACCGCGCGCGCGAGCAGCGCCGTGAGCAGCGGCGTGATGCTGTTGACGATCAGGGTGTTGGCGGTGGTCGTGGTCATCAGCGCCAGCATGAACGCGATCATCATGATCGCCCACATCGCACCGGAAAGCAGGCCGTAGCCGCCGCCGGCGCGCAGCGCATGCCAGGCGCCGCCGCGCGTCGCGAGCAGCGCGGCGAGCACGAACAGCGCGGCGAACAGGCTGCGCCAGAAAGCCACTTCCCAGCGCCCGGCGAATTCGAGATGACGCGTGACCACGCCGGCGATGCTCCACAGCATCGGCGCGATGATCATCAGCACGATCGCGCGGCGGTGCGCGCGCGGATCCGCCGGTCCAAGCCGCGCGCTCATCCTTCGCGATCGTGGAGAACTGCTGCGTTGCTCACGGCGGACTCCTTCGAGAAACCCCGATGAGGATCATGGCGTCCAAGCGCCCGGCCGATCTTTTCGCACGTCGCCGTCGAGTCCGCAAGGACCGCGTGCCGGTCGCGCCGCTTGCGGTATCATCTAGACCATGACGCGGCTGCCGGCCGCTATCGCGCTGCTCGCCCTCGCGCTCTGCGCCCAGGGGGCGCGGGCGGACGTCTACCTCCAGGTGCAGAACAACGGCACCCTGCTGCTCAGCGACCGGCCTCTCGCGGCCGGCGCGCACCTGATCGAGACCGACCGCTCACAGGCGGCGGGAAGGCTGCCGCGCGACGCGCAGATCCGGCGCGTCGCCGCGCGCCACGGCGTCGATCCCCTGCTCGTGCACGCGGTGGTGCGCGCCGAGTCGGGCTACGACCCGAAAGCCGTCTCCTCCCGGGGCGCGGCAGGGCTGATGCAGCTGATGCCGGACACCGCCCGCCGCTACGGCGTCATCGACCGCTTCGACCCGGCGGGAAATCTCGACGCCGGGGTGCGCTACCTGCGCGACCTGCTGCGCGCCTTCGGCGGCAACGTCGGCCTCGCGCTTGCGGCCTACAACGCCGGCGAGCAGTCCGTGCTGCGCGCCGGCTGGCGCGTCCCCGGCAACCGCGAGACGGCCCGGTACGTGCGCCGCGTGCGCATGTACTACAGGGAGCTGCGGCAGTCCTCCCGCGACCGACGCTGACGGCCGGCGCCCCGCCGGGAGCGCTATCGCGGATGACGCAATCTCAAATCTTCGGTCGAGACGCAACGGCTCGCCGAGTAGGCCATGTGGTGAGAATGGTGGACCTCAGCAGCGTATCGCTCGTAGCGGACTAGCTCCGGCGCTGTTCGCTCCGCCTGCGACTTCAGATACTCACCCAGGTTGTCCAAGTAGAGCCTGTGCTCGCTAAGCGCGAGCAGGTCTCTCTTCGCCACGCAGTCCACCACACTGTTGAATATTCCCGCCAGCCCCCACTCGGACAGCGGCGTGTTCTCCAGGATCTTGTAGCCCCTCAGGAACGGCGCGTGCTCGTCGTAGTCGCTTCGAGGCGGCACAACGAGATACCACGACCGGGCCGCCCACGTGGCCGACATTCCGCCCAGCAACAGAGCCGCCAAGATCACGCGCCCCACATGCCCTCCGCTGTCAACGCGGACAGTCTAATCGTCTGGCTTGGATTGATGGCGTCCCGACGGGGCACCAGCGCAATTATAACGACTGCCCCCGAGACACCCTGCGAGGCATGGCTTCGCGCGGCGCGCTCGCGTTCCCGCTGGCGCTCGTCGTCGCGATCGCCGTGGTCGCGGCTTTCTGCCTGGCAGCTAGCCCACCTCGACCGTCAGGCCGGCGTCGAAGAGCGCGTTCTCGTTCACGCCGTCTTTCGCATAGCCGCGCGGATTGCAGAGCACGCGCGCGCCGTTGACGACGTAGTCGAAGCTGTCGTGCGTGTGGCCGTGGATCCACAGGCCGGCACGGCGGCCGTCGATGAGGTGCTCGGCGCCGGAGACGAAGCAGGCATTCAGCGCCGAGCCGGCGAAACGCGGATGGATGCTCTGCAGCGAGGGCGCGTGGTGGGTGACGACCACCGTCGGCCCGCGATGCGGCTCGGCGAGCCGCGCCGCGAGCCATGCCGCGTCCTCGGCGAAGAGAGCCGCCGAGGCTTGCGGCGTGAACGGCGCGTCGCCCGCGCGCACGACGCTGAAATCGCGCATGAAGCGCTGCGCTTCGCGCATCGCCGCCTCGCGCGCCTCGCCTTCGCCCGCGGCGAGGAAATCGGTCCACAGCGTCGCGCCGAGGAAGCGCACGCCATCGATCAGCGCCGCATCGCGATCGAGCACGCACACGTTGGTCCCGGCCGCGAGCCGCTTCAGCTCGGCCGGCGTGCCCTCGATCGTGCCGCCGTAGAACTCGTGGTTGCCGGCGACGTAGAGCACCGGTCTCGCGATGCGCGAGGCCCAGGCGATCGCGCGCTCCGGCCGCGCGATGTCGCCGGCGAGGATGACGAGGTCGGCGCCCTCGCCGGGGAGCGGCAGATCGCCCTTGCTCAAATGCAGGTCGGAGAGAATGTTCAGCTTCATCGCTTTGGGTCGAATGCGGACGGTAACCCATCGTGAGGAGCCTACACTCGAATTCGCAATCGGCTACTGGCGTCCCCACGGGGAACCAGCGCAATTGTAACGACTACCCCCTGCCGGCCAAAAAGGCAAACATCACCTTGACCGCCCGCGACCCGATGCCGCAACTACCCAAACCAGCGCGAATATTGTCCGCTTCGGGTCGAAAGCGGTCATCGACATGCTTAACTAGTAGCGATATGCGCTGGAATCCCGAAGAGACCGCAGACGTGGACTATATGCGGCCTTTCGCATTCGCAGAGGGCATTAGAGCCATCTCGTCACCCGGATAGCCCTTGCCGCGCAATCGTTGTTCTGCGTCGATCTAGCAGCGTTATTGGATCATCGGGGCGAAAGGGATTTCATTACAGCTTGTCCTTGTTCTTCTGGATCGCTTTCTGGGCCCCAAGATTGAGCGAACTCGGCAAAGGCCCTTGTGTAGATAGTCAAAAAGCTTTGGTTGATGTCATCTGTGTACTCACGCAGTGCCAGAGTGAGATCGGGGGCTTCCCATCTAAGGTATTCCTTGTTGAGAACCGCACCGCCCATCGTCGTGATCTTCTCGTTCTCGATTCTAGTTGGTGCCCCGTACTGCGCGAGAAGCAATTGTTTCATCTTGTTGTAGTCGCTATGGGCCAGCATGAAATACATTCCCTCGAAAGCATCCTTGTCGGTCCTGAAAATGCGAGGGATGGAAATCAGGAAGCCGATATTAGGGGCATTGTAGAAATCGGCCACACGGAGCCCAACCGGGACATAGCAGGGCTCTTTCCCCTGCTTTTCGTAATCGATCATGTAATGCCTCTGGCCGTCCACGACGAAATACCTGTCGGTGGGGCATTTCTTCATCTGCCCCGGAAGGGATTGCCCGAACTTGAGTCCCATGAAGCTGTCCGGTGCCTTTGCCCAGCCTTGCGCAACTTCGCCGTAATACGAAAACAGCCCCACGACCAGCACCAGCGCCAGCGCCAGCACCAACGCCAGCACCAGCAATAGCTTTTTCATGGCTTCATTCCCTTTTTAAAGAATGACCGCTCCAGTGCCGCGCGTTATACGCCCTGATCTTCTCCCTGATCAGCTTGACCCACGCTGGAGGCAGTTGGTCCCCGCCATCTAGAAACGAGTTGCTGATCATGTCGCCGTTGAGCGCGGCCGGGACGCTTGGCTGATCGTTGCTCATATGCGGGAGCGTACTCGTCCCGGATCGAAACCGTCACGAGCACTGGCGCAAACGGACGTGGCTACGCGCGCCACCGTGCGCCCTACCCTGTTACCTGCCTCAGCGTGCGTCGTGCCCGCCCCACCGTGGCCCACCCTCGATGGGCTGAACCGCCCGGCGATGGCAGCCAAATTGGCGGATACGCGCAGCGGCATCGCGAGCTGCGGCATCTTGAGGCCGCTCGCGGCGAGCGCCTGCTTCATCGCGCCCGAGATCGCGCTTCGCTCCCAGGCCGGCGCCTCGGCGAGGCGCGCCTTGAGGGTGCGCAGCGCCGGCCGCACGGCCTCGGTGAGGTGCTGGGCGAGGAGCGCCGGGTCGGGATGCGGCTCGGCGTAGAACAGCATCGCGGCCTCGGCGAGGTGCAGCACGGTGGTGGCGCGGTCCTTGAGCAGTCCGACCACGCGCTCGAGCGGCGGCCCGAGCTCGGGCGCGGCGCCCAGGCGCCGCAGCTCGGGCTCGACCAGCTCGGCGAGGCGCTCGTCGGGCGCGGACTTGATGTAGTGCTGATTCATCCAGGCGAGCTTGTCCGGGTCGAACTGCGCCGCCGAGCGCGACACGTGATCGAAGTCGAACCAGCCGGTGAGCTGGCGCATGCTGAACAGCTCGTCGTCGCCGTGCGACCAGCCCAGGCGCGCGAGGTAGTTGTCGAGCGCCTCGGGCAGGAAGCCGTCGTCGCGGTACTGCGTGACGCTCACCGCGCCGTGGCGCTTGGACAGGCGCTCGCCGTCGGGGCCGAGGATCATCGGCACGTGCGCGAACTCGGGCAGCTTTGCGTTCAACGCCCTGAAGATGTGGATCTGGCGCGGCGTGTTGTTGACGTGGTCGTCGCCGCGGATGACGTGCGTGATCCGCATGTCGAGGTCGTCGACCACCACGCCGAAGTTGTAGGTCGGCACGCCGTCGGCGCGCAGGATCACCAGGTCGTCGAGCTCGGCGTTGGGGAAGGAGATCTGCCCCTTCACCAGGTCGCGCCAGCCGACCTCGCCTTCCTCCGGGGTGCGAAAGCGCACCACCGGCGCGCCGCCCGCCGGCGCGACCAGCCCCGCCGCCTTCGCGCGCTCCGGGCGCCAGCGCCCGTCGTAGCGGGGCTTTTCGCCGCGCGAGCGCTGCTCGTTCCTGAGCGTATCCAGTTCTTCTTTCGTCGCCCAGCAATAGTAGGCGTGGTCCCCGGCGATCAGGCGCTCGGCGACCTCCTTGTAGCGCGCCAGGCGCTGCATCTGGAACAACGGCCCCTCGTCCCAGTCGAGGCCGAGCCACTTCATGCTCTCCAGGATCGCGTTGCTCGAGGCCTCGGTCGAGCGCTCGAGGTCGGTGTCCTCGATGCGCAGCACGAAACTTCCGCCGTGGCGGCGGGCGTAGGCCCAGGAGAACAGCGCAGTGCGCGCGCCGCCGACGTGCAGGGTGCCGGTGGGGCTGGGAGCGAATCGGGTGCGCACGTTCATGGAGGCGCGAATTGTAACGCGCGGCCGATGCTAGGATTTGGCATGGCCGAAAAGACCTTTCAGCCCGATCGCATGGCGGGCTACACGCTGCCGGTCTACGAGACCCGCACCCCGCCCGAGATCGCGCGCGGCGAGCAGGCCGCGTACCCGGTGATCGTGGTCGGCGCGGGGCTGGGCGGGCTCACCGCGGCGCTCGAGCTGGGCGAGCGCGGCGTGCGCACGGTGCTGCTCGACGACGACAACACGGTCGGCGCGGCGGGACTCTCGTCGCGCGGCATCTGCTACGCCAAGCGCTCGCTCGAGATCTTCGACCGCTTCGGCGTCGCCGAGCGCGTGCGCGCCAAGGGCGTGACCTGGAACGAAGGCGACGTCTACGCCGGCCTGGAGCGCATGTACCGCTTCAACCTGCAGCCCGAGCGCGACCAGAAGTACCCCGCGTTCGTCAACCTGCAGCAGTTCTACGTCGAGCAGTACCTGGTCGAGCGCATCATGCAAACGCCCGCGGTCGACCTGCGCTGGAAGAACAAGGTGGTCGACGTGCGCCCCGCCGCCGATGGGGTCGAAGTCGAGGTCGAATGTCCCGACGGGCGCTACCGCGCGCGCGCGCAATGGCTGGTCGGCGCCGACGGCGCGCACAGCGTGGTGCGTGAAAAGCTCGGCGCGAAGGACGCCGAGTCGGCGCTCTCGGAGGACCAGTGGTGCATCACCGACATCAGGATGTCGCCCTCGGCCGAGGTGGTGCGCAAGGCCTACCTCGACAACCCGCTCAACGCGGGCGGCGCGATCTGGTACCACCAGATGGCCGACGGCATCTGGCGCACCGACTGGCAGGTGTCGCAGTACGAGGAACCCGAGCGCGAGACCGAGCCGGCGCGCGTCACCGAGCGGCTGAAAAAGCTGCTTGGGCCCGACACGCCGTTCGAGCTGGTGTGGGTCGGGCCGTGGCGCTTCCGGCGCCGCTTCCTGGAGCGCATGCGGCACGGCCGGGTGCTGTTCCTGGGCGACGCGGCCGCGCAGCACTCGCCGTTCGGCGCGCGCGGCGGCAACCGCGCGATCCAGGACGCGAACAACCTGGCCTGGAAGCTGGCGCTGGTGCTCGAGGGCAAGGCGCACGAGGACCTGATGCAGACCTACGACGCGGAGCGCGGCTTCGCCGCGCGCGAGAACGTCGAGCACTCTTCGCGCAGCGCGACCTTCATCGGGCCCCAGACCCACGGCGAGCGGCTGGTGCGCGACGCGATTCTCGATCTCGCGCG
>CAWHUZ010000006.1:0-61332 GCA_963832685.1 uncultured beta proteobacterium | reverse complement strand
TCGTATTCCTCGCGCTTCTCTTCGATGAAGTCCTCGATCACGTCGAACAGGTTCTCGTCCATCGTCTCGAGCTGCTTGAGCACGCCGGTCATTTCCCAGATGGTGTACATCTCGACCGAAGTCTTGAGCGCCACTTCCCACGCGGTGTCGGTGGTCTGCAGCGTCTTCATCGGGATCGCCTTGCGCAACATCTTCAGGTCGCCCTCGACCTTCTGGATGTTGGGGCCCCAGTCCGGGAAGTGGTCGGGCTGGATCATGTCCGGCGAGAGTTGGTTGCCGGTGGTGATGAGCTTCAGCATCACGCGCCCGAACGGCCGCAGCACGTCCTTGGCCGACTGCAGGCCGTGGCCGATCGCGACCTCGCGCATGATCGCCACCAGGCCGCCGGGCGAGTTCTTGAACGGGCAGCGCGCGGCGCAGGTCATGCACTGCGCGCAGGCCCAGATCTTCTCCTGCATCGCGTCGTAGACCTGCTCGACGTTCTCGGTCCACAGCAGCTGCACGATCTCGCGCGGGCTGTAGTCGTAGAAATGCGCCGAGGGACAGGTCGCGGTGCAGATGCCGCAGTTGAGGCAGCCGTTGAGCTCGTGCTCGTAGCGGAAATCCTTCTTGATGTCCTCGAAGATCTCCTGCATTTCCGCGTACGTCGCCATCGCCCCTCCGCGCGCTCGCGCTACTTGCGCTTCATGAAGAAAGTGAATTCCTTGCCTTCGGCGGCGTGCGACAGCAGCTCGTTGCCGGTCTGCTTGGAGAAGGCCTGGAAGTCCTTCACCGAGCCGGGATCGGTGGCGACGATCTTCAGCACCTGTCCCGACTGCAGCTCGGTCAGCGCCTTCTTGGCGCGCAGAATCGGCAGCGGACAGTTCAAGCCGCGTGCGTCGAGTTCCTTGTCGAAGTCCATTGCCGTCTGTCTCCTGAGTGGGTGGTTCTGCGCTTATACCACCTCGATCGAACCCTTCGCCGACCGGCGCAAAAACCCGCCTGGCAGAAGGGTGAATATTAGTATTCGTTAATATACCAGCATGCGGCGCGCGAGCAAGCGGCAGCGCAGCAAATCTAGGACACCGCCTGGTAGTAAAGATTCTGCGGATGATTCGCCTGCGCGAAGAAGAACCAGCGCTCGGCCATCAGGCCGGCGAATTGAACGATAAAGGCAAGACTCAGGAATCCTCCAACAAGAAGCGCCGCGGGCAGGATGAAGGCGCCGACCAGAAACAGCCACTTCACCTTGCGCAGGGCGCCGGGGCCCCGTCCGTGGAAGAACTCGCGCGTGTTGAACGAGCCCGCGATCGCGCCCTGCGCCTTCTGCGCGATGCGCGGGTGCTTGACGCCGATCGCGCTCTGCAGGCTCGAGCGCGCCTTGAGCCGCGCGTTGCGCGCCAGCGACGCGCCGCGCGTCGCCGAGCCCGAGCAGCGTCCAGCCGACGGCGGCCGCCGCGAGCGGCGCGGCGACCGGCATGCGCCGCGAGGCCGGCCCAGGCTGCGGCGAGGGTGAAGCCCGAGGCGCAGCCGAGCACCAGGTAGTTCACCACCGTGAGCGGGCTGTGCCATTCCTGCAGGAAGGGCAGGCAGGCGTAGATCATCGCGGTGCACAGGTACAGCGCGAGCGCGAGCAGCGCACCCGCGGCGGCGAACCCGAGCGTCGGCCAGCCGAGCCAGTGCGCGACGCCCCAGGCGAACACCGCCGCCATGAACGCGGGCAGAACGATCACCTCGCGCGACAGCCACGAGGTGCGCCACTTCGCCGCCGAGCGCCAGGCGCGCTCCGGGTGGCCGAGGTGGAAGAACGAAGCTGCTCAGCCCTGCGCCGAGCAGTACGAGTGAAATCGCCGCTCCAATAACGAAGAAGCCCCTCGACGCGCCGAAAAGCACCTCTACGCTCACGAGGGCAAGAAACAGCCCCTGCCCCGCGCCGATCAGCGTGGTGAGCAGGATCACGGACAGGGCGGGCCGCACGGCTACCAGCTCGTGACGTCGTCGAGCGCCGGGTCCTTGCTCGAGGGCCGCGGCAGCAGGCCGTCGACCTTGAGCGGGTTGTCGTGGCGCTCGAGCTCGTCGGGATGGATGCGGATCTCGGTGCGGCGCCGCGGCAGGTAGTGGTTCGCCGGCTGCGTGCCCCACTCGGGCATCAACGCGTAGCCGCCCTGCTCGCGGATCGCCTTCGAGGCGGCCGAGTCGGGGTCGTGCACATCGCCGAAGATCCGCGCGCTGGTCGGGCAGGCCAGCACGCAGGCCGGCTTCCTTTCGCTCTCGGGCAGCGCCTGGTCGTAGATGCGGTCGACGCACAGGGTGCACTTCTTCATCACCTTCTGGTGCGCGTCGATCTCGCGCGCGCCGTAGGGGCAGGCCCAGGAGCAGTACTTGCAGCCGATGCACTTGTCGTAGTCGACCAGCACGATGCCGTCCTCGGCGCGCTTGTACGAGGCCCCCGTCGGGCACACCGGCACGCAGGGCGGGTCCTCGCAGTGCAGGCACGACTTGGGGAAGTGCACCGTCTCGGTGTTGGGGAACTCGCCCACCTCGAAGGTCTGCACCCGATTGAAGAAGGTTCCGGTCGGATCGGCGCCGTAGGGGTTGTCGTCCGACAGGTAGCCCGCCGCGCCCGAGGTGTTCCACTGCTTGCAGCTCGTCACGCAGGCGTGGCAGCCGACGCAGACGTTGAGGTCGATCACCAGCGCGAGCTGCGTCATCGTTCGATCCTCTTGCCCGCGACGTAGGCGAGCCACTTGCGCGGCGCCGCCCGGATTCCGGGGAACGCCTTGAGGGTGTCGAATTGAGGCCAAACCCCCGCCTCCTCGGCCGGATAGATCCGCACCCTCACGTCGTACCAGCCGGCCTGGCCGGTGAGCGGGTCGGAGTTCGACACTTGCGCGCCCTCGAGCGGCAGCTCGTCGCTGATCAGGTGGTTGAGCAGGAAGCCCTTGGTCGCCTCGTTGGCGTCGGGCGCGAGGTTCCAGGCGCCGGGCTGCTTGCCGATCGCGTTCCAGGTCCACACCGTGCCGGGCTCGACCGCCTCACTGTGCGCGGCACAGGCAGCGCACCTTGCCCCAGCGCGATTCGACCCACATCCAGCCGCCGTCCTCGATCCCCGCCGCGCGCGCGGTGCGCGGGTTGACGAACAGGTAATTGTGTCCGTGGATCTGGCGCAGCCAGGCGTTCTGCGAATCCCAGGAGTGGTACATCGCCATCGGCCGCTGGGTGATCGCGGCGAGCGGGTACTGTCGCAGGTCGGTGACCTGCGCCTCGAGCGGCGCGTAGTAGAACGGCAGCGGGTCGAAATATTTCTGCACCCGCTCGCGCAGGCGCTCGGGCGGCTGGCGGCCGGGCCATTTGCCCTCGGCCGCGAGCCGAAAGCGCTGCAGCACCTCGGAGTAGAGGTGGATGATCACCGGGTCGCCCCAGCGCCGGATGCGCATGCGCTGCGCCCATTCCATGTAGCCGCGGTTCCAGTTGCGCATGTACTGGTAGGAGTGCGGCAGCCGGTAGTGGAACACGCAGTTGTTCTGCGCGTACATGTCCCATTGCTTCGGGTTCGGCTCGCCCAGCATCGACTTCTCGCCGTCCTTGCCGCGCCAGCCGGCGAGAAAGCCGATTCCCGAGCCGGGCTCGGTCTCGTGCCTGACTATGAAGTCGGGGTAATTTTCGTATTTTCTTTCCCCATTAACATCTACAAATGCAGGCAACTTCAGGCGACTCCCAAGCTCGATGAGGACTTCCTGGAAGGGCTTGCATTCGCCCAGCGGCGGCACGACCGGCACGCGCACCGAGTCGGCCGGACCGTCGAACTCGGAGATCGGGCGGTCGAGCATCGACATGACGTCGTGCCGCTCGAGGTAGGTGGTGTCGGGCAGCACCAGGTCGGCGAACGCGGTCATCTCCGACTGGAACGCGTCGCATACCGCGATGAACGGAATCTTGTACTCGCCGTCCGCGCCGCGGTCGTTGAGCATCTTCCTCACCTCGACCGTGTTCATGGTCGAGTTCCAGGCCATGTTGGCCATGAAGATGAGCAGGGTGTCGATCGGGTAAGGGTCGCCGCGCCAGGCGTTGGTGATCACGTTGTGCATCAGCCCGTGCACCGACAGCGGGTGCTCCCAGGAGAAGCCCTTGTCGATGCGCACCGGCTCGCCGTCGTCGTCGACGAACAGGTCCTCGGGCGAGGCCGGCCAGCCGAGCGCGAGGCCGGCGAGCGGCTTGCCCGGCTGCACCCCCTCGGGCCCGGTCGGCGTCTTGGCCGAGGGCGGAATCCCGCGCGGGAACGGCGCCTTGTGGCGGAACCCGCCCGGACGGTCGATGGTGCCGAGCAGGCTCATCAGGATCGCGAGCGTGCGCACGGTGTGAAAGCCGTTCGAATGCGCCGCGAGGCCCCGCATGGCATGGAACGCCACCGGGTTGCCGGTCACGCTCTGGTGCTCGTTGCCCCAGCAGTCGGTCCAGGCGATCGGCAGCTCGATCTTCTCGTCGCGCGCGGTGACCCCCATCTCGTGCGCCAGGCGGCGGATGGTCGCGGCCGGAATCCCGGTGATGCCTGCGGCCCATTCGGGCGTGTACTCGGCCACGCGCTCGGCGAGCAGCTGGAACGCGGGCCGCACGTGCGTGCCCTCGGGCAGGGTGAACTCGCCGAACAGGAATGGGTCGGTGTCCGGGGTGTGGGTCAGGCACGGCCCGTTCGAGTGCCGGTCCCACCAGAGCTGGTTCTGCGGATAGAGCGGGTTGATCGGGTCGGCGTCCTCGTCGGTCGCGAGCAGCCCGAAGTGCGGCGAGGCCGGGTCCGACACCACCAGCTGGCCGCCGTTGGTGTAGCGCGCGACGAACTCGCGGTCGTACAGCCCCTGCGCGATCAGCTCGTTGGTGAGCGCGAGCAGCAGCGCGCCGTCGGTGCCGGGCCGGATCGGCACCCACTCGTCGGCGATCGCCGAGTAGCCGGTGCGCACCGGGTTGATCGACACGAACCTTCCGCCGCGGCGCTTGAACTCGGAGATCGCGATCTTGAGCGGGTTGGAGTGGTGGTCCTCCGCGGTGCCGAGCATCACGAACAGCTTGGCGCGCTCCAGGTCCGGGCCGCCGAACTCCCAGAACGAGCCGCCGATGGTGTAGATCATGCCCGCGGCCATGTTGACCGAGCAGAAGCCGCCGTGCGCGGCGTAGTTCGGGGTGCCGAACTGGCGCGCGAACAGGCCGGTGAGCGCCTGCATCTGGTCGCGCCCGGTAAACAGCGCGAATTTCTTCGGGATCTGTCGACCTGATTTTCCCGAGTCTTTCTTCCAGCAGGGAAAACGCCTCTTCCCAGCTGATCGCTTCGAATTCCCCCGCCCCCCTTTCGCTGCCTTGCTTTCTCTTCAGGGGCGCGTCAGGCGCGCGGGCGAGACCTGCTTCATGATCCCGCTCGAGCCCTTGGCGCAGATCACGCCGCGGTTGATCGGGTGCTCGGGGTTGCCCTCGATGTAGCGCACTTCGCCGTCGCGCAGGTGCACCCGGATGCCGCAGCGGCAGGCGCACATGTAGCAGGTGGTGGTCTTGACCTCGGTATGCGGAGAGGCGCTCAATTGGAACCTTCCCTGAGCCGAAGACACCATTGTCCGCACGCATCCGGACCGCTGCCAACGAGATAATCTGATTTGCCCATAAGAGGGCTGGCCGCACCCTCCTTATGGGTTATCATGCGCGCCACCCGTGCGAGGACCGACGATGGACAAGAGCAGCTTCAAGCCCGACACGCGCTACGTGCTGACCGTGTACGACGCCAAGCGCGCGCCGCGTCCCGCCAACATCTACGTCTACCGCGTGTACGACAAGTTCATGCTCGCGCGCTCCACCAGCGGCGACGGCCTGCTGCGCAAGATCGCCTACGACGACGTCGAGCGCATCGTCGAGCAGGCCGCGGTGCCGAGCGCAGAGCGCTTCGCCCTGCCCGCGGGCATGCTGGACGAAAAGAGCTGGGCCGACCGCAGCGAGATGCAGCTCTACGCCAGCTCGCCCGGGCGCGGCAAGTAACTGAAGGTCGTCGGGTGAAAGTCTGCATCGTCTCGGATAGCCACGACCGCGCCGACGCGCTGGCGCAGGCCGTGCGCGAGGCGAAGGCCGCGGGCGCGCAGGCGGTGATCCATTGCGGCGACCTGATCGGGGCGCAGACGGTCAAGGCGGCGCTGGCGCACGGCCTGCCGATACATTTGATCCACGGCAACAATGTCGGCGATACGCAGGCGCTGCACTTCCAGATGGGCAAGAGCGGCGGGCTGCTGCGCTACCATGGCGCCGACGCGCGCATCGAGCTCGCGCGGGCGGCGGATATTCGTCGTGCACTACGACGACTACGGCTACGCCATGGCGTGCACCGGCGATTGGGAGCTGGTGTGCTGCGGACACTCGCACAAGGCCGAGGCGCGCAAGATCGCGAACGTGAAAGGCGGCAGCACCTGGCTGGTCAATCCCGGGACGGTGGCCGGCCTCGCCGCGCCCGCGACCTGGGCGCTGGGCGATCTCGCGGCGATGCATTTCGAGCTGCGCGAGCTGGGGCGCGAGCATTTGGCGACTCTATAGGCGCATAGTGAACTTATAGGCGGGCGCCGAGAGGCGGCGCTTAAAATTCCCGAAAGAAAGGGGAGGAGACAGGAAATGCTCAGCAACAATCCTTTTGCGGCGTTATCGGCGTCCATATCGCCCGCCGTGATGCAGTGGTACGTCGTCATCATGATCCTCCTGGTCGCGGCGGGCACCCTGTTCGAGGTCGTGCACAAGGGAAGCGCCAAGTACTTCTTCGAGACCTGGCGCAGGTCGAAGGAGAAGAAGGGCGCGAAGCCCGTCGGCGGCGGCGACCTGGTCTCGATCGCGGTGCAGACCGCGGTGGTCGACGTGCTGACCTCGGGCGAGTTCTGCAACCCGCGCCGGCGCATCGCGCACCTGCTCGGCATGTACGGCTTCGTGCTCTACTGCCTGTCCACCGCCGTGATGGTGTTCGATCTCTCGGCGGGCGCGATCTGGGCCACGCTGTGGTGGATCGGCGGACTGATGGTGTGCGCCGGCGGCTACTGGTTCTGGTTCTTCATCCGCGTCGACGTCGCCGCCGAGGGCCACTCCCCGTTCCGCGTCGTGAAGGCGGACCTGTTCATCCTGTCGATGCTCGCCAGCGCCACGCTCGGCCTGATCTGGGCCGCCGCGGGCGGCGGGGTCGGCATCCTGTTCGGTCTCTACATTTTCGCCACGACCGTGCTGTTCGCGGGCGTGCCGTGGTCGAAGTTCGCGCACATGTTCTTCAAGCCCGCGGCCGCGTTCGAGAAGAGAGTCACCAAGGCCAACGGCACGGCCGAGAACTTGCCGACGCAGACCCGCGACGACCCCGAACAGCAGCAAAGACACTCCATGGAACTGTTGCGCAACGCTCCGATGGACATGGGACTCGGCATCAAGCGCGAAGCGCCCCGCCACTACTAGGAAACAGCATGCCTACCTTCGTCTACATGACGCGGTGCGACGGATGCGGACACTGCGTCGACATCTGTCCCTCGGACATCATGCACATCGATAAGACCTATCGCCGTGCCTACAACATCGAGCCGAACATGTGCTGGGAGTGCTACTCCTGCGTCAAGGCCTGCCCGCAGCATGCGATCGACGTGCGCGGATATGCCGACTTTGCGCCGCTGGGCCACAGCGTTCGCGTCCACCGCGACGAAGAGAAAGGCACGATCGCCTGGAGGATCAAGTTCCGCAACGGCACGGAAAAGAACTTCCTGTCGCCCATCACCACCAAGCCCTGGGGGACGGCGATCCCGCAGCTCAGGAATGTTCCCGGCCCCAGCAAGGAAATGCGCGACGGCGAGCTGTTGTACAACGAGCCGAAATTCATCCGCATGGATGACGGCGGCTTGCATACGCTTCAGGCCGCCGGTCTCAAATTGAAGAAGGGTGTCTATTACTAATGGCCTACGAAACGATCATCGAAGACGGTATCGACATTCTGGTGGCCGGCGCAGGTCTTGGCGGCACCGGCGCCGCCTGGGAGGCGAGATTCTGGGGTCAGAACAAGAAGATCGTCATCGCCGAGAAAGCCAATATGGATCGCTCCGGCGCGGTGGCCCAGGGTCTGTACGCGATCAACTGCTACATGGGCACCCGCTGGGGTGAGAACAATCCGGAGGACCATGTCCGCTACGCTCGCATCGACCTGATGGGGCTGTTGCGGGAAGACCTGGCGTTCGACATGGCACGCCACGTCGACTCCTCGGTGCATCAGTTCGAAGAGTGGGGCCTGCCCATCATGAAGGACCCGAAGACCGGGCGCTATCTGCGTGAAGGGCGATGGCAGATCATGATTCACGGCGAGTCCTACAAGCCCATCGTGTCCGAAGCCGCCAAGAAATCGGCCGACAAGGTCTTCAACCGCATCTGCGTCACCCACCTGCTGATGGACGAAAGCAGGGAAAACCGGGTCGCCGGCGCCGTCGGCTTCAACGTGCGCACGGGCAACTACCACGTCTTCAAGGCCAAGACGGTGATCTGCGGCGCGGGCGGCGCCTCCAACATCTTCAAGCCGCGCTCGGTGGGCGAAGGTTCCGGCCGCACCTGGTATGCGCCCTGGTCGTCGGCGTCCGCCTATGGGCTCATGATCGAAGCCGGCGCCAAGATGACGCAGATGGAAAATCGCATCGTGCTGGCGCGCTTCAAGGACGGCTATGGCCCGGTCGGCGCCTACTTCCTGCACCTGAAGACCTATACGCAGAACTGCCTGGGCGAAGAGTTCGAGTCCAAGTGGTGGCCCGAGCTGCAGAAGATGGTCGGCAAGGAATATCTCGATCCGGATTCCTTTCACCTGACCCATCGGCCGATCCCGACCTGTCTGCGCAACCATGCCTTGATCAGCGAAGTCAATGCCGGCCGCGGCCCCATTCACATGGTGACCATGCGCGCCTTCCAGGATCCTCATCTGGAAGAAGTCGGCTGGGAAAACTTCCTCGGCATGACCGTCGGCCAGGCCGTTCTGTGGGCCGCTACCGACGTGGATCCCAAGAACGAGAATCCCGAGCTGACCACCTCCGAGCCCTACGTGATGGGCTCCCACGCGACCTGCTCGGGTGCCTGGTGCTCGGGTCCCGAGGACCTTTCCCCTCCCGAGTATTTCTGGGGCTACAACCGCATGACGACGATCGAAGGCCTGTTCGGCGCCGGTGACGCCGTCGGCGGCACGCCGCACGCCTTCTCATCCGGCTCGTTCACCGAAGGCCGTCTCGCGGCGAAGGCCGCCTGCAAGTACATCGACGACGGCAAGGCCGAAGGCATCGTCGTGTCCGACGAGCAGATCAAGCGCCGCAAGGCGGAGATCTACAAGCCCCTGGAGCACTACAAGACCTACCGCAACGCGGTCGTGGCGGGCAGTGTCAACCCGCACTACATCAATCCCGAGCAGGGCCTGGACCGCCTGCAGAAGCTGATGGACGAGTATTGCGGCGGCATGACCGTCAACTACATGACCAACGAGAAGCTCCTGCATATCGGTCTCAAGAAGCTCAGGATCATGGAGGAAGACCTCGAGAGCCTCGCCGCGGCGGATATTCACGAGCTGCTGCGTGCGTGGGAATTGAAGCACCGCCATCGCGCCGCGGAGTGCGTCACGCAGCACACGCTGTTCCGCAAGGAGACCCGTTGGCCGGGTTACTACTACCGGGGCGACGCCATGAAGGTGGACGACGAAAACTGGCACGTGCTGACGGTTTCGCGCCGCGACCCGAAAACCGGCGAATACACCATGGAGAAGGCGCCCTGCTATCACCTGGTCTCGGACAAGGAGTAGCGACGCTCCCCGTGAAGCCGGCCTCTCCCGCCGGGGAAGAGCCGCGCGTGAACATCATCGAAAAGACCGACGAGGAGATTCTCGCCATCGCCAATCCCCTGTGGCGCGACCTCGTCAAGTATTCGAATGAAGGCAAGTACGGGGAATTCGCGCGGAACTTTTCCAATTCTCTGGCGCTTGCCATGAACCAGGTCGTGGCCGGCCACCAGTTCGCCAACAGCGAACTGGCGAGAAGCCTTTCGGAAGACGTCGACGCCCTCGGCATCATCCGCCGGGGCGAGCATGTGACGGTTCTGTACCGGCAGCGCAGCACCAAGAAGGAAGGCGAATGGCTCGGCCGGCTCGTCCTCGGCTATGAGAACGGCAATGTCAGAATCTTCGGTGCATCCATCTTCTGAACGCATCCGCGACGGCAAGTTCGTCGAGCTCACCTACAAGGTGACCGACAAGCAGTCGGGGCATGTTCTCACCCGGGTCGAATTCCCGCTCGGCTACGTGCACGGACACAATGAAATTCTGGCCCCTTCGGTTCATCGGGAGCTGGAGGGCAAGTCCACGGGCGAGGTCATCGAGGTGCCGATCGACGGCAATCAGATCTTCGGCCCCAGAGACGAGTCGCTGGTCTTTAACGATCGCATCGAGAACGTTCCGGACGAGTATCGGCAAATCGGCACCTCCATCCTGATGGAGAACGACAAGGGACAGACCCGCAGCTTCATCGTGACCCGGATCGACGACGAGACGCTGACGATCGATGGCAACAATCCGCTTTGCGGCAGAGAGGTTGTCTTCACGCTCGAGATACTGACGGTGCGCGACGCAACCGCTGAAGAGACAAGAGCGGGCCAGGCGATCGTTGCGGGCCCGGATGTCGACCCGTCACTGATGAGACCTTTACAATCCCGACTTCACGGCAGAAAGGGTGACTTATGAGCGAGGAGAAGAAACCGACCCCCACCAAGGTTCCCGACGGCCATGCGCGGTTTGTGACAACGCGCCAGCTGCCGCCGAACGCCAAGGGGTTTGTTGGTTACGAAACCGTCTGGGAACCGTTCCAGAAGGAAACCGAATACAAGACGCCGAAGAAGCCGTAGGCGTTCCGAAGCGGCGAGTGGACGCTGGAGAAGGCGCCGGTCTACCATAGCGTCGACTGAAGGGACCGGCTCCGGTCCCTCGCGAGGGAGGAGCATGCCAGCCGCAGGCGAAGCGCCGGAGGAAGGCCGCTACAAGGTTCCGGCGCTGCTGGTGCTGTCGGAAATCGCCTCCAGCCTCTCCACCGACGCGACGCTCGACGAGCTGGTCGCGCGCTACCTTTCCACCATGGTTCGAGTCGCCGGCGCGCTGGCCGGAACGGTGCGCCTGCTCACTGCCGACGGCCGCCAGCTGAGGCTGGTGAGCTCGGTCGGCCTGCCGCCCGAGATGGTCGAGCGCGAGCGCCTGGTGCCGCGCGACTGCGGCGTGTGCGGCGAGTCGATCGAAGGCGCGCGCGCGACCTGGTCCGGCGAGCCCCGGGCCTGCCGGGGGATGAACCCCGGCGCCTTCCTGCCGGGCTGCGGCGAGGTGATCGCGGTGCCGCTGCTCCACAGGGGCGAGGTGCGCGGCGTCTACAACCTGTTCCTCGCCCAGGGGCGCGCGCTGCCCGAGAACGTGCGCCTGCTGTTCGGCGCGATCAGCGAGCACCTCGGCGTTGCGCTCGAGAACGCGCAGCTCTCGCGCGAGAACGCGCGCGTCACCCTGGTCAACGAGCGCCAGCTGCTCGCCAACGAGGTGCACGACTCGGTGGCGCAAACCCTCGCCTACACCCGCATGCGCGCCGCCGCGCTGCGCGAGGCGCAGAAGAACGGCGATCCGGCGCGCGCCGAGCGCTACCTGGCGGAGATGGAGGACGCGATCGAGGCGGCCTACGGCGAGCTGCGCGAGCTGATCGGGCGCTTCCGCCAGCCGATGGACCCGCGCGGGCTGGGCGTCGCGCTGCGCGCCGCGGTGGACGCCTTCGCCGCGCGCAGCGACGCGGCCGTGAGCTTCGACGCCGGCGCGCCGGAGCCGGACCTCTCCGCCGAGGAGGAGATGCACGTGTTCCACATCGTGCAGGAAGCGCTGGCGAACGTGCAAAAGCACGCGCGGGCGAAGTCGGTCAGGGTCTCGCTCGAGCTCGGCGGCGGCGCCTGCAGCGTCTGCGTCGAAGACGACGGCGCCGGCTTCGCGCCGGGCGCCGGCGACCGCTACGAGCACTTCGGGCTGGCGATCATGCGCGAACGCGCCGAGCGCCTCGGCGGCGAGCTGCGGATCGAGTCGCGGCCCGGCGGCGGCGCGCGCCTTTGCCTGTCGTTCCCGGCGCGCGGCAGATAGCGTGCAACAGGTCAAGGCGGTCCTGGTCGACGACCACCCGCTGTTCCGCAAGGGACTGGCGGAGCTGTTCGAGCACGACGGCAGGATTCGCGTGCTCGGCGTCGCCGCCTCGCTCGCGGACGCGCGCCCGCTGCTCGCCGGGCAGCCCGACGTGCTCATCATGGACCTGAACCTCCCGGGCCAGGACGGCATCGAATCGATCCGGCGCCTGCGCGACGAAGGCCTCGAAATCCCGGTGATCGCGCTCACCATGAGCGAAGCCGAGGACGACATGGCCGCCGCGCTGCGCGCCGGCGCGCGCGGCTACCTGCTCAAGAGCATGGAGCCGGACGACGTGATCGATGCCATCGCGCGCGCCGCGCGCGGCGAGGTGGTGGTCGCGCCGGCGATGACCGCGAAGCTGGTGCGCCTGCTCGACGGCAAGCCGGACGCGACCGGCTCGCTCATGGCCCAGCTCACCCCGCGCGAGCGCGAGATCCTCGACTGCCTCACCCGCGGCAAGAGCAACAAGGCGATCGCGAAGGAGCTCGCGATCAGCGTCGACACGGTGAAGCTGCACGTGCGCAACGTGCTGACCAAGCTCAACCTCTCCTCGCGCGTCGAGGCGGCGGTGTACGCCGTGCGGCACGACCTGCGCAAGGGCAAGTAGGTCGCCGCGGGGCGAGACGCCGGCGCGTCAGATAAAGAAGTCGAAGCTGGCGGGCTGCAGGTCGTCGAGCTGAAAGTTTTCCAGCGTCACCGAGTTTTCCGCGTCCGCCTGGATCACCACGTCGTTGCCCTCCTGGTGGCTCGCGGCCTTGACCGCCGCGAAATTGGCGAAGATTTCCCGGTTGAACTCGAGGAAATCGTGCCCGCCGCCGCGCGCGCTGAAGTCGGTGACGCGGTCGTGCCCGAAACCCGGCTCGAAGACGAATCGGTCGGCACCGCCACCGCCGGTCAAAATGTCGTCGCCCGCGCCGCCCGTCAGCCAGTCCGCGGCGTCGCCGCCCGAGACGACGTCGTTTCCGCCCAGCGCGTCGATATGGTCGCTCGCGCCGCCGCCGCTGATCGTGTCCTCCTCGCCGGTGGGCAGGGGTTGACCTGCAACCGAGTGCGTGGCGTCGACCCGGTCGGCCTTCTGCGAGCCGATGATCGTCACGCCGGGCACGTTATTCACCGCGATGTCGAACGCCTCGTCATAGCTGAGGCCGCCGCTGTCCGTGGCGCGCACCATGACGGCATGGTGCTGCGCCTGCTCGTAGTCGATCGGGCCCGCGACCACCAGGTTCGTGCCGTGGACGGCGAACAAGCCGCCCGCGTCGTCCAGCAGCGAGAAGCCGAGCACGTCGCGCGCGTCCGGGTCGCTGCCGCTGAGCGCGCCGACGACCGTCCCGACGGGGCTGTTCTCCTCGATCGAGTTGTTGGAGAGCGCGATGTCGGTCGGCGCCTCGTTCAGGTCCTCGACCGCAATCTCGAAGTCCTTGTCGAACGTATTGCCGACCGAATCTGCCACGCGGACGGTCACGCCGTGCGACGCCGCGGCTTCGAAATCGAGCGCGCCGGCCACGGCGAGGTAGGCGCCGTCGATGGCGAACAGGCCGCCGGCGTCGTCGAGCAGCGTGAACGCGAAGGTCTCGCCCGGATCCGGGTCGTCGGCGATTAGCTTGCCCACCTCCGTGCCCGCGGCGCTGTTCTCCGGCACCGTGTCGCGGGTGAGCGTGATGCCGGTCGGCGCGTGGTTGAACAGGAACTGCTCCGGCGTGAGGCCGTCGAGCGCGACGTTCTTCAGGATCAGGCCACTGCCCAGCGTGATCACCGTGTCCGCGCCGACCTGCGAAATGTTGAGATCGCCGAGCGCGCCCACGCCCACCACGCCGCGCAAGTCGAGCAGATCGCCTTCCGCCTTGTTGAAATCGAGCACCGTGTCGAGGCCGTCGCCGGTACGGTAGACGAAAGTGTCCGCGCCGGGCCCGCCGAGGAGGATGTCGTCGCCCGGCCCGCCGATCAGCGTGTCGTCGCCGGCTCCGCCGCGCAGAGTGTCGTTGCCGCCCTCGCCCGAGAGCCAGGCGTTGCCGCCCTGGCTGGAGAACCAGTCGGGCTCCGGAGTGCCGTCGGCGTAGGTGAAGCTGTACCCCGGTCCCTTCGAGCCATCGGCGCTGAGCGTGAGCGTGGACAGCGCCATCTGGTCAAACTCGAAGCTCAGCGCGGCGTTCGAGCCAGAGCCTGCCGCAGCTGCTTGCGCCAGCGAGTCCAGCGTCACATCGCCCAGCTTCAGGTCGTAGACCTGGGTCGGCCTCTCCCCGCCCGTGAGCCCGACCAACTCCACCGCACCGATCGCCTCGTGCGTCGCCGCGTACTCCACCAGCGCGCTGCCCGCCTCCGCCTTGAGCACCACCGTCAGCGGCTCTAGCGTCGTATGCCCCGCCGCGTCTTCCCTCACCGCCAGGCTGTACTGCTCGATCTCGAACCAGTCCTTGTAACCGTCCTGCGTCGCGCCACCCCTCAGCCCGTCGATCCTCAGGAAGTACTGCACCGGCGTCCCCGCGTCGCCTTCGACGGTCGACCCCGAGGGCGTCGGTACCAGCCCCGGGTCGATCTCCTGGCCCGTCTTCAGGTCGTAGCCGAAGCTGTACCCCGGTCCCTTCGAGCCATCGGCGCTGAGCGTGAGCGTGGACAGCGCCATCTGGTCAAACTCGAAGCTCAGCGCGGCGTTCGAGCCAGAGCCTGCCGCAGCTGCTTGCGCCAGCGAGTCCAGCGTCACATCGCCCAGCTTCAGGTCGTAGACCTGGGTCGGCCTCTCCCCGCCCGTGAGCCCGACCAACTCCACCGCACCGATCGCCTCGTGCGTCGCCGCGTACTCCACCAGCGCGCTGCCCGCCTCCGCCTTGAGCACCACCGTCAGCGGCTCTAGCGTCGTATGCCCCGCCGCGTCTTCCCTCACCGCCAGGCTGTACTGCTCGATCTCGAACCAGTCCTTGTAACCGTCCTGCGTCGCGCCACCCCTCAGCCCGTCGATCCTCAGGAAGTACTGCACCGGCGTCCCCGCGTCGCCTTCGACGGTCGACCCCGAGGGCGTCGGTACCAGCCCCGGGTCGATCTCCTGGCCCGTCTTCAGGTCGTAGCCGAAGCTGTACCCCGGTCCCTTCGAGCCATCGGCGCTGAGCGTGAGCGTGGACAGCGCCATCTGGTCAAACTCGAAGCTCAGCGCGGCGTTCGAGCCAGAGCCTGCCGCAGCTGCTTGCGCCAGCGAGTCCAGCGTCACATCGCCCAGCTTCAGGTCGTAGACCTGGGTCGGCCTCTCCCCGCCCGTGAGCCCGACCAACTCCACCGCACCGATCGCCTCGTGCGTCGCCGCGTACTCCACCAGCGCGCTGCCCGCCTCCGCCTTGAGCACCACCGTCAGCGGCTCTAGCGTCGTATGCCCCGCCGCGTCTTCCCTCACCGCCAGGCTGTACTGCTCGATCTCGAACCAGTCCTTGTAACCGTCCTGCGTCGCGCCACCCCTCAGCCCGTCGATCCTCAGGAAGTACTGCACCGGCGTCCCCGCGTCGCCTTCGACGGTCGACCCCGAGGGCGTCGGTACCAGCCCCGGGTCGATCTCCTGGCCCGTCTTCAGGTCGTAGCCGAAGCTGTACCCCGGTCCCTTCGAGCCATCGGCGCTGAGCGTGAGCGTGGACAGCGCCATCTGGTCAAACTCGAAGCTCAGCGCGGCGTTCGAGCCAGAGCCTGCCGCAGCTGCTTGCGCCAGCGAGTCCAGCGTCACATCGCCCAGCTTCAGGTCGTAGACCTGGGTCGGCCTCTCCCCGCCCGTGAGCCCGACCAACTCCACCGCACCGATCGCCTCGTGCGTCGCCGCGTACTCCACCAGCGCGCTGCCCGCCTCCGCCTTGAGCACCACCGTCAGCGGCTCTAGCGTCGTATGCCCCGCCGCGTCTTCCCTCACCGCCAGGCTGTACTGCTCGATCTCGAACCAGTCCTTGTAACCGTCCTGCGTCGCGCCACCCCTCAGCCCGTCGATCCTCAGGAAGTACTGCACCGGCGTCCCCGCGTCGCCTTCGACGGTCGACCCCGAGGGCGTCGGTACCAGCCCCGGGTCGATCTCCTGGCCCGTCTTCAGGTCGTAGCCGAAGCTGTACCCCGGTCCCTTCGAGCCATCGGCGCTGAGCGTGAGCGTGGACAGCGCCATCTGGTCAAACTCGAAGCTCAGCGCGGCGTTCGAGCCAGAGCCTGCCGCAGCTGCTTGCGCCAGCGAGTCCAGCGTCACATCGCCCAGCTTCAGGTCGTAGACCTGGGTCGGCCTCTCCCCGCCCGTGAGCCCGACCAACTCCACCGCACCGATCGCCTCGTGCGTCGCCGCGTACTCCACCAGCGCGCTGCCCGCCTCCGCCTTGAGCACCACCGTCAGCGGCTCTAGCGTCGTATGCCCCGCCGCGTCTTCCCTCACCGCCAGGCTGTACTGCTCGATCTCGAACCAGTCCTTGTAACCGTCCTGCGTCGCGCCACCCCTCAGCCCGTCGATCCTCAGGAAGTACTGCACCGGCGTCCCCGCGTCGCCTTCGACGGTCGACCCCGAGGGCGTCGGTACCAGCCCCGGGTCGATCTCCTGGCCCGTCTTCAGGTCGTAGCCGAAGCTGTACCCCGGTCCCTTCGAGCCATCGGCGCTGAGCGTGAGCGTGGACAGCGCCATCTGGTCAAACTCGAAGCTCAGCGCGGCGTTCGAGCCAGAGCCTGCCGCAGCTGCTTGCGCCAGCGAGTCCAGCGTCACATCGCCCAGCTTCAGGTCGTAGACCTGGGTCGGCCTCTCCCCGCCCGTGAGCCCGACCAACTCCACCGCACCGATCGCCTCGTGCGTCGCCGCGTACTCCACCAGCGCGCTGCCCGCCTCCGCCTTGAGCACCACCGTCAGCGGCTCTAGCGTCGTATGCCCCGCCGCGTCTTCCCTCACCGCCAGGCTGTACTGCTCGATCTCGAACCAGTCCTTGTAACCGTCCTGCGTCGCGCCACCCCTCAGCCCGTCGATCCTCAGGAAGTACTGCACCGGCGTCCCCGCGTCGCCTTCGACCGGCGGCTCGCTCGTCAGCCCGATCGGCAGGCTCTCGTCGTACGTATTCCCGGTCGAGTCGGTGACGCGCACCGACACCACGTACCCCCCGGCGAAGTCGCGGTCGAGCGGCCACGCCGTGAGCAGCGTGTCGCCGTCGAGCGCGAAGTGGCCGTCGGCGTCGTCGAGCAGCGAGAAGGTGAACGTCTCGCCCGGATCCGGGTCCGTCGCCGACAACGTGCCCACCACCGTGCCCGGGGCGCTATTCCGCGGCACCATGTCGCTCGAGATCGAGATGTCGCTCGGCGGCTGGCTGAACAGGAACTGCTCCGGCGCGAGGCTCTGCGCATTCACGTTCTTGAGGATGATGCCGCTGCCCAGCGTGATCAACGTGTCGCCGCCCACCTGCGCGATCGGCAGATCGGCAAGCGAATGGCGCCCGACCACGCCACGCAGGTCGAGCAGGTCGCCTTCGGCGGCGTTGAAATCGAGCACCGTGTCGATGCCGTCGCCCGTGCGGTAGACGAACACGTCCGGCCCGGGTCCGCCGCTCAGCGTGTCGTCGCCCGTTCCGCCGGCGAGCGTGTCCGCGCCGTCGCCGCCGTACAGCACGTCGGCGCCGCCCGAGCCGTCGATAAGGTCATCCCCGCCGTTGCCGTGCACGACGTTGTCGCGATCGTCCATGGCGATGACGTCGTCGTGCTCCGAGCCCTGCACCTGCTCGATCGAGCGCAGGGTGTCCTTGCCGCCCCAGCCGTCCTTGGCCGAGCCGAAGCCCGGGTGCGCGGGGTCGTTGGTCATCGTCACTTCGATGCCCGCCGGCGAGTCGCGGTAGTCGGCCTCCCCGACCGTCGTGTCGTTGTCCTGGATGACGTCGTTGCCCGCCTCGCCGCGGAAGGTGGCGAAGGGCAGCGCGGCGTCGGAATTGAGGAGGATGTCGTTGAACGGCGTGCCCCACAGACCGTCCACGCCGCTGAAGTGGTCGTTGCCGATGCCGCTCTGCGGAACGTACAGGTTGTTGGCGTCGGTCTGGAACGCGACGAGCTCGTCGCTCGTGGTCGAGAACGAGGGGTAGAAGCTGTTGGCGTTGCCCTGCACGCCGAAGGCGTCGACCGAGGCGCGCTCGATCGCGCCGGCGTCCGGCCCGGCGATCGTCTTCACGAAAATGTCGATCGCGCCGTTGGTGTCGTCCGGGACGAGGTTGCCGGCGGCAGAGAGGAAGACGACCTTCATGCCGTCAGGCGACCAGGCCGGGAACTGGCTGATGGCGTCGCCCGGCTCGCCCGCAGCGCTGGTCGAGACGAGCGTAGACGTCATCGTCGCCAGGTCGAGGTAGAGAATCTGCCCGTTGTAGTAGAGAACCTTGCCGCCGTCCGGGGAGAACGTCGGCCAGAAGCCCTGGCTCGCGATCTTGGTGAGCGCGCCGTCCGAGGGGTCGCCGCCCGCGTAGGCGGCCGAGACGTCCTTGATGAACAGGCTGTTCGCCGTGGCGCCGAAGTTGGTCGCCACGGACTTGAACACCACCTTCGTGCCGTCCGGAGAGAACGAGGCGTCGATGCTGTGGCCGTTGCCGATCTCGCCTGCTTCGTTGCGCGAGATGAGGTAGGTCGTGCCGGCGTTCGGGCCGGCGAGCATCTTGAGGAACACGTCGGTCGCGCCGTTCTCGTCGCCCGCGGCGAAGTCGTCGGCGCTCGACCAGAACAGCAGCATGCTGCCGTCGGGCGAGAAGTGCGGCCCGTAGCTGCCGTGCGGGAGGAGCGGGTTCGCCGCGGTCGCATCGGTCGCCTCCACTCCGCCCGTCCCTTCGGAGACGCGCACGATCTGCCCGGCATCGGGACCGGCGATCGTCTTGACGAAGAGATCGGGCAGGCCGTTCGCGTCGTCGGCCGCGAAGTTCGTCGCGATGGACGTGAATGCGATCTTCGTGCCGTCGGCGGACCAGGCGACCGGGTAGATGCCGCTATAGCTGTTGTTGTTCCCCGGCGCGCCGGCCTGCGTCGTCGAGACGATCGAAGTCTCACCGCTATCGAGATCCTTGACCCAGATGTGCCAGACGCCGCCCGCATAGGCCGGGTCGAGCTGCGCGGTCGACTGGAACGCGACCTTGGCGCCGTCGGGAGAGAAGACCGGGTCGCTGCTGCTGCCCGCATCCTGCGGATCCGTTGCGCCGCTGCGCGTCTGGAGCGGGATCACCGCGCCCGTGTCGAGATCCTTGAGGACCGCCTGGCGCAATCCCGCTTCGCCGGAGAGATTGAAGTCGATCGGCCCGCCGGCGGACGCGAAGCTCAGGATGGTGCTGCCGTTCCCGGCGATCACGTCGTTGCCGCTGCCCGCGTCTACGACCACCACCCCCATGCCCGGCGCCACGGTGATCGTGTCGTTACCGGCGCCCGCCGCCACGAGATCGACGCCGTTGCCGGGGCCGATGGTGATGACATCGTCGGCGTCGGTCCCCAGGAGCGTCTCGAAGACGTTGCGCACGTCGATCGTGAAGCCCTTGTCGAACGTATTCCCGGCCGAGTCGGTCACGCGCAGGACGACGCCAAGGGAGGATTCGGTCTCGTAGTCGAGCGGCCCGGCGACCACCAGGCGCGCGCTGTCCACGGCGAAGCGCCCGTCGGCGTCGTCCAGCAGCGAGAATGCGAACGTCTCTCCGACATCCGCGTCGGTAGCCGTCAGCGTGCCGATCACGGTTCCCGCGGCGCTGTTCTCCGCGACCGCGTCGGCGGAGAGCTGGATGTCGCTCGGCGCCTGGCTGAATACGAACTGGTCCGCCGCGAGCAGGTCGGCGGAGAAGTTCTGCAGCACCAGCCCGCTGCCGAGCGTAATGATCGTGTCGGTGCCCTGCTGGGTGATGTTCAGGTCGGCGAAGCCGTGCACGCCCGCGACGCCGCTCAGGTCGAAGCGGTCGCCTTCGGCCGGCATATAGTCGGTGATGGTGTCGATGCCGTCGCCGGTGCGGAACACGAACAAGTCCGCGCCGGGGCCGCCGCTGAGGACGTCGTCGCCCTTGCTGCCGGCCAGCGTGTCGGCGCCGGCGCCGCCCTCGAGGCGATTGGGGCCGTCGTCGCCGGTGAGCCGGTCGTTGCCCTCGGAGCCCCTGGCGTTCTCAATGCTTATCAGCGTGTTGACCGACCCGCCAACCGAGACCGCGGTGCCGGCGGCAAGGTCGATCTCCACGCTGGCGCCGCCGCTCGTGACGTAGCTGACGGTGTCGATGCCCTCGCCCCCGTCAAACGTGTCGTTGCCCTGGTCGTGGTCGTGGAAGATGTCGTCGCCGCCCTCGCCGCGCAACGTGACGGCGTCGCCGAAGCCGCGCAGCAGGACGTCGTTGTACTGCGAACCGATCACGCCCTCGATGCTGACGAGCGTGTCGTTGCCCGCGATGCCGGTGTACTGCGGTCCGCTCACGCCGAGATCGACCACGATCGGGCCAGGCGCGTTGGCATAGGTCGCGAAATCGAATCCCTCGCCGCCGTCCAGCGTGTCGTCGCCGCCAGCGCCTTTCAGCGTGTCCGCGCCGGCGCCGCCGGAAAGGACGTTGTTTGCGTCGTTGCCGACGAGCGTATTGTCGAGCTCGTTGCCCGTCAGGTCGAAGGCGGCCGCGCCCGCCACTTCGCCGTTCTCCACGTTCGCAGGCAGTGCGTACGACGTCAGCTCGGTAGCGCCGTCCGAGGCGCGCTGGACTCGCACGAGATCGATGCCCTGGCCGGGTTCCTCGACGACCTCGTCATAGACGGTGCTGACGTAGGAGAGGAGCGGACCCTGGAACGTGTGCGCGGTGACGTCGAACAGCTCGTAAGTGTCGTCGTGCGCGCCGCCCATCAGCGTGTCGTAGCCCGCTCCGCCGTTCAGCGTGTCCTTGCCCTCGCCGCCAACGAGCGTGTTGCTGCCGCTGTTGCCGGTGAGCGTATTCGCGAGGGCGTTGCCAGTCAGGTCGAAACCGGCGGAGCCGATCACCTCGCCATTCTCGACGTTCGCCGGGAGCGTGTAGGCGGTTTTCTCGTGCAGTCCGTCGGATGCGCGCTCGACGCGGACCGTGTCGGTCCCTTCGCCCACAGCTTCGACGACAGTGTCGTAGACGGCGTCGAAGTAATTGACGCCGGAGGGCCCGAAGATGGCCTTGTAAGTGACATCGGTGAGGTCGTAGACGTCATCGCCCTTGCCGCCGATCAACGTGTCATCGCCGCCGGCGCCCTTCAACTCGTCGTTGCCCTCGGCGCCATCGAGCGTGTTGTCCTGCCCGTCGCCGAACAGGCCGTCGTTGAAGCGCGAGCCGACGACCTCTTCGATGCCGAACAGGAAGTCGCCTTCGGCCTCGCCGCCGTGGCCGGTGTTCGCGGCCAGATCGACGTTCACGCCCGCATCGGAGTTCCCGTAATAGGCAATGTCGAAATCCATGCCGCCATCGAGGATGTCCGCGCCGCCCCCGCCTTCCAGCAGGTCGTGGCCACCTCCGCCGACCAGCACGTTAACGCCGATGCCGCCGTGCAGCTCGTCGTCGCCCGAGCCGCCGATGGCGTTCTCGATCGACAGGAGCGTGTCGGCGCCGATCTCGGCGCCCGTGGCCCCGGGAAAGAACACGGCGCCGCCCTCGGTGTAACTCGCGAGATGCACGTCGACGCCGAGTGTCGTCTCCGAATAGTCGACCGTGTCGTTGTCGTCGCCCCCATCAAGGGTATCGTGGCCGACGCCGCCGATCAGGACATCATCGCCGCCATAGCCCGAGATGATGTCGTCTCCCCACCTTCCGTCGAGCCTGTTGGCCGCGCCATTGCCCAGGATCGTGTCGTTGCCGCTGCCGCCGATGGCGTTCTCGATGACGGTCCCGATCCAGATGCCGATGTTGTTCGTGAATCCGCCGACCGACGAGTAGGCGCCAGGCCCGAGGTCGATTGTCTGGTCATAGGACAAACCGGAGAACAAGCCGGAGCAGTCGAGCGTGTCGATGCCGCCGCTGTCGTAGATCGTGAACGCCGGCGCCACGGCATACTTGCTGAAATCGAAAGGGTCGCCCGCGTTCGAGTTGGTGCCGTAGATCGTGTCGCCGGGCCGCGTGTCCGCTGCGCCGTAGAGCGACTGAATCGCGAGAATGTCGGCCATTTGTGGAGTCCCGACGTTCTGAGTCGAGGCGCCGCCGAAATTCGATTGCGGGAAGTACGACATGACCGAGAACTGCCAGGTGTCATTGGCGAATATCGCGTCGTTGGCGTACGTCGGTGTATATCCCGGGGGGTCGTTTTGGTTGTAGGGACCGGTATGGCCAAGTCCCAGCGCGTGGCCGATCTCGTGGATATAGGCTTGCACGCTGTAGCTGCCGAGACCGCTGCCGTTATTGGCGAAGAAGGTCTGCGTCATCTGGATCGATGCACCGACGTATTCCAGCCCATCGGGCGATGCCGCAAAGGTGTACCCGGTTGCCGCCGAATTGTCGGTACCCTCGTTACCGAAGTAGAGGTCGCCGCCGGCCGAAACCTGCGTGAAGGTCAGTGGGGCCACCTCGGTCCATGCCTGAAGTGCGGCGGCAATCGCCTGGCTCTGCAGTTGGGCGTTCGGGCCGGCGAGGGCCAGGGTGTAGGTAATGTCGACGTGGTCGAAGTGATGCGGCGGATATCCAAGCCCGTTCGGGTCCGGGTTCGTCCAGTACGTGGTCAGCATGTACTCGGCGAGGGTTTCGAGCGACGCGACGGGATCAGCCATGGCTCTGCTCCAGGTATTTCACACCGTTTCTCTGCGCAATCGGGTGGACGCGGGCAGGCGCAGCCGCGCGGGCCGAACGCGCCCGCCCGCGTAGAAGCGCTTCGAGTAGATCATGGCCTTGCCCCGGAACTCCGTGCGGAGCGACTCGATCAGAAAGCGATTGACGGCATGGCCGGCGGACCTCCAGACGTTGAGCAAGACGATGTCGCCGTCGCGGCTTTCGGCGGAGCCTATGTCGCGGCTCCGGGTGAGCCACGCTTCGGCCCTCTCCCTCGTCGCGAGCGCCCAGCCCACGAAGCCGACGACTTTCTCCTCCTCGAACACGAAGAGGTAATGTCCGCGATTGATCTGCCCCACCAGCACGCGCGACCACTGCCCGAACGGCAGCTGTGCGAACACCGGCTCGGTCATCAGGTAGCTCACGGCCATGCCCAGTGCCGCGCGCGGATCGCGCAGCCGCACGGCGCGCAGGCTCGCGCCCGATGTGCCGGCGTCTGAGTTGTCCCTGCTGTGCAACTCCGCCGGCTGGGTGCGCATGGCGGTCGGCGCTATTGCGCGGAGGGACCGGCCTGGCGGCCGGGCGCGCGGATACCTGCCATGGAAACGGCAGCGCCGCGCCGGATGGACGCGAACGCGCTCTGTGAACGGCGAACCCTCATCCAGGAACCTCCCCTCCAGAGTCCCCGCGAGTCTGGACCGCTATGCCGCCCGCTTACTCTATGCTTAGAGGCTGGCAGGCGCGAGAATTCTAGGAGGCGGCTGACGGCGTGGCAAGCTTTCCGGGATGGCCGGACTCGGAATTCCGCGCCGCAGCCCCACCGCCTCGCCCACAATCCCTGCCCGCCATGACGCCCTACGACGAAATCCGCTACCCGGGCCGGCCCCGCCCGCAGACGCACCCAGACCTGCTGTCGGCGCTCGGGCAGCTCTTCGGCCTGGCGCCGGCCGCCGTGGAGAGCTGCCGGGTGCTCGAGCTCGGCTGCGGCAACGCCGCCAACCTGGCCCCTATGGCCTACGGCCTGCCGCAGGGCCGGTTCGTAGGCGTGGATCTCGCCGCGACGGCCATCGCCGAGGGCCGCGTGCTGGCCGCCGCGCTCGGGCTCAACAACCTCGAGCTTCAGGTGCACGACCTGGCTCAGCTGCCGGCCGGGCTGGGCGAATTCGACTACATCGTCGCCCACGGCGTGTATTCCTGGGTGCCGGAGGAGGTGCGCAACGCCCTGCTCGCCGCCTGCGCCCGCCATCTCGCGCCGCAGGGCATCGCCTTCGTCAGCTACAACGCACTCCCCGGCGGCTACCTGCGGCGCATCGCGCGCGACATGATGCGCTTCCACACGCAGCGCGCGCCCGACGCTCGCACGCGGGTTGCGCAATCTCTTGCGCTGATGACGTTCTTCGCCGACTCGGTGCCGGAGGAGGACGCCTGCGGGCCTTTGCTGCGCAAGGAGCTCGAGCGCATCCGGGGCCTCGACCCGGCGCTGCTCATCCACGATGATCTGGCGGACGTGAACGAGCCGGTGTACTTCCACAAGTTCGTCGAGCACGCCTCGCGCCACGGGCTGCGCTACTTCGCCGAGGCGGAGTACTTCATGATGAGCGCGGAGCGCTACGCGCCCGCCGTGCGCGGCGCGCTCGCGAAGCTGGGCGAGAACGCGGTGGCGCGCGAGCAGTATCTCGATTTTCTCGCCTGCCGTCCGTTCCGGCAGTCGCTGCTTTGCCGCGACGGGGCCGGCGCCGCCAGCACTCCGCTGACCGCGCGCCTGGCGGGGCTGCGTTTTTCCTCGCCGGCAGCTCCCGCGGAGGACGAGCCCTCGCTCGCGCCGGGCGTCGAAGCGGCGTTCCGCGGCAGCCGCGGCAAGACGATCCGCATGGACTTGCCGCTCAGCAAGGCGGCGCTCCTCGTCTTGCACGAGGCCTGGCCGCGGCGGCTCGGCTTCGCGGAACTGCAGCAGGCCGTAGCGGCGCGCCTGCGCCGGGCGGGCCTCGAGGCGCCCGCGACCGCGCAGCTTGCCGACTTCCTGCTGGCGGCGCTGGCGCTCGACGCCGTGGAAGTGCACGCCCGCGAGCCGCGCCTCGCGGTCTCGCCGGGCGCCAGGCCGCGCGCAAGCGCGCTCGCGCGGCGCCAGGCCGCGGCCGGCGAGATGGTCGCCTCTCTCACGCATCGCATCGTCAACCTGTCCGACGAGACCGGCCGACGGCTGCTGGTCAAGCTTGACGGCACGCGCGACCGCGATGCCCTCCTTGCCGAGCTCGCCCCGCAAGACCGGCTGACGCCGGCGCTGCTCGAGCGGCACCTCAACACCCTCGCGCGCCTCGCATTGCTCGAGGCCTGAGCGTTCAACATCGAACCTCTCGGGCTTGCGCCGCGTCGAGGCCGCCGTCTACGCCGTCCGGCACGACCTGCGCAAGGGCAAGCAGGAGCCGCGCCCGACCTTAGGCATGCCCGCGCCTCTCAAAAACTGAGCGTGGCGGCGCCCTGCTTGATCAACTCGTGCATCGCGCTCGCGCCGGTGATGACGACGCCGTCCAGCAGACTCTCCTGCGAATAGCCGCGGCTCTTGACGCAGGGCGTGCAGGCCCACAGGGTTCCGCCGCGGGCCATGAAGTCCCGCAGCATGCCCGCCAGCGGCTCGAGCGGCTTGACCTGCGTCGTATCGGCGGCGCCGCGCCTGACGATGTCGACGCCCGAGCTGCTGAGAAAGATAGAGACTTTCAGGCCGGCGGTCAGGCCGCCGAGCGCGATGGTCACGCCGACGGACGACAGCTCGTGATCGATGCCGCGCGTGATGACGACGACGAGATTGCGTGGTTCCGTGCTCATGATAATCCTCCGTTGTCGGGATCAGATGCGCATGACTTCGCTCTTGAGCGAGTACAGGATGGCGACGATCTCGTTGACCTCGGCCTGTCCCGCGCTGTGGGCGTTCATCGCCGCGACGATGTCGTCCATCGTCGCCAGGTATTCCTGCTCGCTGATGTTCATGCCGCCGTGCACGGCGCGCATGTCGCGCCCCTCGTACTTCTGCGGCCCGCCGGTGCCGGCGCAGACGAACTGCGTCCCGACCCGCTTCAGTCGCGGCAGATCCTTGCCGCGGAAGCGTGGCGCGAGAACAGGGTTGACCGCGTGGCGGTCGATGGAATCCTCCACCATCGCCGCGATGCGCTCGGCACCGCCGAGCCGTTCATAGAGCGTTTGAGGCATAAAGACCTCCTTTGGTCGTTGATTGGCGCAACCAAGCATCCACGCGGGCCGTTCCTGAAACGTTCCCGGGCCCGATGCTTGTTTCGGCCCGGCGGCCGTAGCAAACTTTCGTCGCCATGCCCAACCTCGAGATCGGCCTGCTTGGGGGATTCAAAGTCGCCGTGGACGGCGCCGACGCGCCGCCCGATGCGTGGCCGAGCCTTCGCTCCGCTCAGCTGGTCCAGCTGTTGAGCCTTGCCGACGGTCACTGCCTAGCCCGCGACCAGGTCGTCGACGCGCTCTGGCCGCAGCTCGATCCGGAGGCGGGGCGCGCCAACCTGCGCAAGGCGGCGCACCACGCCCGCCAGGCGCTTCGCCTGCGGGACGCGGTCCTGCTGCAGGGCGGCCGGGTCGCGCTCTGCCCGTCGAAAGCGGTCGAGGTCGACGCCGCGCGCTTCGAGCGCCTCGCCGACGCCGCGCTCGCCGATGGCGATCCGGCGGCTTGCGCCGAAGCCGCGGCCGCCTACGGCGGCGAGCTGCTTCCCGGCTCGCGCTACGAGCCGTGGACGGAAGCGACCCGGCACAGGCTGCGCTCGCGCTACCTGGAGCTGCTGCGCGCCAGCGCCCAATGGGAACGGCTCGCGGAAGCCGAGCCGACCGACGAGCCCGCGCATCGCGAGCTGATGCGCCGCGCGCTCGCGGCGGGCAACCGGCCGGCGGCCATACGCTGGTATTCGCGCCTGCGAAGCGCGCTCGCGCAGACCCTCGGCGTCGCGCCCGATCGCGAGACCGAAGCGCTTTACGACCGTTGCGTCGCGGGACTTCTGCATGCGGGACCGGCGTTCGTCGGCCGCAGGATGGAGCTGGCGCAGGTCGCGGCGTGGCTCGGCGCGCCGGCCGGCGAGCGCCCGGGCGGATTCGCGGTGCAGGGCCCGCCCGGCATCGGCAAGTCCGCTTTCTGCCGCGAGCTGCGCAACCTGGCGCGGGACCGGGGGTGGATCGTCGTGGCGGTCGATGCCGCGCAGGCAACGCGCCCTTACGCGGTGGTCGCGACCGCCATTGAGCAGCTGGTGCTCGAAGACCGGTCGACGCTGGAAGCCGTCGGCGCGCCGGCGCGCTCCGTGCTCGCTGCGCTGACCCCCGTCGCATCCCCCGCGCCGGAAGTCACGGGTCCGCTCGGACGGCACCAGGTGATCGGCGCATTGCGCCGCCTGCTGCTTGCGGCTTCGGCCGGCAATCCGGTGATGGTGCAGGTCGACGATGCCCACCTGATCGACGAATCGGACGCCGACGCGCTGCTGCAGATGGCCGTGAGCGGACGGCCCGTGTTCGTCGGCCTGACGCTGCGCACGCAACCCGCGCAATCGGGCCTGGCGCGAAGGATCTCGCGCCTGGTCGGACACGGGCAATTGACGACGATCGATCTAGGCCCGCTGGCCGACGACGACGCCGCCGAATTGGTGGCGATGGCTGCGCCACGCCCGCTCCCCGCCGCCGTCGTCGAGCGAATCGTCCGGCTGGCGGAGGGCAACCCGTTCGCCGCCCTGGAGCTGGCGCGCTGTGCCGATATGGAGCCCGCTTCGCCCCTGCCTGCGAGCGTGCGCGAGGCGGTCGCGGCGCGCTTGTGCGACGTCGGCGACGAGGCGATGTCGACGCTGCGGTACCTGGCGCTGGCCGGCGAGGAGTTGGACACGCGGTCGATCCTGGCGATCACGCCGGGCACGGAAGCAGAAGTCTTCGCCCTGCTCGATCTGGCGCTCGCGAAGGGAATTCTCGTCGTCGCCGGCACCCGCTACCGGTTCAGGCACGAGCTGGTGCGCCAGGCGCTGGTCGACGAAGTCCCGCCGCACCGGCGCCTCAGGCTGCATCGCGACATTGCCCGCAGCCTCGCCCTGCACGGCTCGCCGGCGGCGGTCGTCGCGCGCCACTGGCTGGCAGGGGGCAGCCCCGCCGAGGCGACGGTATGGCTGCTGGCCGCGGCGCGCGAAGCCGTCAGGCTGGGCGCGTTCAGCGACGCGCTGAGGCATCTGCAGCCGTTGCTCGACTTCCAGGCCGACCACCTTGAGGCGCTGCACCTGCGCGCCGAAGCGCTGGACGCGGTCGGCGACCCGGCGGCGGCGGCGGCGTACAGGGCCGCGGCCGCCGTCGCGGGCGAGCCGGCCTCGCACGACCTGCGTGCCAAGGGGGCGCTCGCGCAGCTCAAGCTGGGCGACCCGAAGGGCGCGCTTTCGGCGCTGGACGGAGTGACGCCCGGCACGCTGGAAGGCAGGATCGCCGAGGCTCTCACCTACAGCGGCGCCGCGGCCCTGGGCTTCGGCAACCCCGCCCTCGGCGCGGCGAAGGCCGCGGAATCGCGGCGCCTTGCGTTCCAGGCGGGCGACGCGCAGGCCATCGTGATCGCCGCCTGGGCGCAGGCCGCCGCCGCCCACGCGCGCGGGGAGCTGCACGGCAGCGTGTGGGCGGACCTGCACGACACGCACCACCTGCCCCATCTCGCGCTGCGCGTGTTCGACGGCCAGCTGTGCATCACGCAGCGTTTCCTCTACGGCGCGCGCCCGTACCGCGAGGTCGTCTCGTTCGCCGACGCGCTCGCGGCGGAAGCCCGGCGCCTCGGCGCGGCGCGCGGCGAAGCCTTCGGCGTGACGCTGCGCGGCGAGGCCGAGCTGCTGGCCGGGGAGCTGGACGCGGCCGACGAGCACCTGATCCTTGGTGCGCGGCTGCACCGGGCGATCGGCGGCGCGACCGGCGAAGCCCTGGCGCTACAGCGGCGCGCCGAAGTCGCGCTCTACCGCGGCAGGCGCGATGCCGCCGCGGCGCTTCTGGACGAGGCGCTGGACCTGGCGCGCCAGACCGACATCGGCTTCCACCTGCTGGACCGGATTTACGGCACGCGCCTCGCGCTGAGCGCCAACCCCGCGTCGGCCCTGGCCGCGCTGGAGGACGCGCAGGAAGCGGTGCGCGGGCCGCTCGAGACCTGCCCGGGATGCCGCATCACCTTCGCCGTCCCCGCGGCCATCGCGGCGGCGCGCGCAGGCAGGCTGGATCTCGCGGCGGAATACGAGAAGTCGGTCGACTACCTCGCGACCGTCGTAATGCGCCTTCCGGCGTGGAACGCCGCGCTGGACGAAGTCCGCGGCCATATCGCCCTCGCGCGACGCGACGAGGCAGGCGCGGCGACGCGCTTCGCCCGTGCCGCGCGCATCTATCGCGAGGCCGGTCAGCCGCTCGACGCGGCGCGCTGCGAGCGCCACACGACGCCCTAGCACCGTTGCGTTTCACGGCCCGGCCGGCAACATGCAATACTGCGCGGGGTCGGCCATCCGGGAGGGAGGCCAGGGGATGCAGACTCCGAATGCCACGGTTCTCGCCGTAGACGACTCGGAGGACATACTTAGCCTGATCGGGACAACGCTCGGGCGCGAGCATCGGGTCAAGCTCGCGCCGGACGGCCCGACCGCGCTGCGCCTGGCGTTCGAGGAGCCGCACCCGGACCTGATCCTGCTCGACGTCGAGATGCCCGAGGCGAGCGGCTACGAGGTGTGCAAGACGCTCAAGGCGAGCCCCGCGGTGGCCGACGTGGCGGTGATCTTCCTCAGCGGGCACGCCGATCCGCGCGACGTGCTGCAGGGCTTCAAGCTCGGCGCAGTGGACTATCTGTCCAAGCCGATCAACCCGCCGGTGCTGGCGATGCGGGTGCGCGCGCACCTGGAGCTCATCGCCCGGCGCAACCGCCAGGAAGAGCTCATCCGCGAGCGCACCGAGCAGCTCGAGCAGACGCGCCTGCAGCTGATCCGGCGCCTGGGCCGCGTGATGGAGTACCACGAGACCTCGGCGGTGGGAAACCGCGTGGTGCGCCTGGGCCACTACGCGCGCGCGCTGGCGCAGGCCGCCGGCGCGCGCCCGCTGATCTGCGACCTGATCATGAAGGCCGCGCCGCTGCACGACATCGGCAAGGTGGGAGTGCCGGCGCAGCTGCTGCGCAAGGCCGGCGCGCTGAGCGCGCCCGAGCGCGAGCAGATGCAGCGCCACCCCGAGATCGGCGCCGAGATCATCGGCGAGCACGACGACGCGCTGCTCAAGCTCGCGCGCACGCTCGCGCTGACGCACCACGAGCGCTGGGACGGCAGCGGCTACCCGGCGCGCCTGCGCGGCGCCGACATCCCCTGGGCCGGGCGCGTCATGGCGATCGTCGACAGCTTCGAGAGCATGACCACCACGCAGTTCTACCGCGAGCGCAAGTCGCTCGAGCAAGCGGCCAGGGAGATCCTGGACGCCTCGGGCAAGCAGTTCGACCCGGCCGTGGTGCAGGCCTTCGGCAAGGCGCTGCCGGAGTTCAAGCACATCCTGCAAACCTACCGCGACCAGCTCGGGGACTTGCTCGACCTGGACTTCGCGAGCGCCCCCGCGCAGGCCCCGGCGCCCTCGCCGCAGGAGAAGGTGGCCGTGGACGCGAGCTCCGCGCAGGCCGTGCGCGAGGCCGACGCCGAGCGCGCCAGGGCCGTCGCCGAGGCCCAAGCTCGCCTGCGGAAAGAGCACGAACTCGCCGCCGCCGCGCCTGAGGAGGCCACAAGCCCGCCGCCGCCACTGCCCGCGCAGCCCGCGGAGCGCCAGGCCACGGTTCTCGTGGTGGACGACTCGGAGGATATTCTTGGCCTGATCGGGACAACGCTCGGGCGCGAGCATCGGGTCAAGCTCGCGCCGGACGGCCCGACCGCGCTGCGCCTGGCGTTCGAGGAGCCGCACCCGGACCTGATCCTGCTCGACGTCGAGATGCCCGAGGCGAGCGGCTACGAGGTGTGCAAGACGCTCAAGGCGAGCCCCGCGGTGGCCGACGTGGCGGTGATCTTCCTCAGCGGGCACGCCGATCCGCGCGACGTGCTGCAGGGCTTCAAGCTCGGCGCAGTGGACTATCTGTCCAAGCCGATCAACCCGCCGGTGCTGGCGATGCGGGTGCGCGCGCACCTGGAGCTCATCGCCCGGCGCAACCGCCAGGAAGAGCTCATCCGCGAGCGCACCGAGCAGCTCGAGCAGACGCGCCTGCAGCTGATCCGGCGCCTGGGCCGCGTGATGGAGTACCACGAGACCTCGGCGGTGGGAAACCGCGTGGTGCGCCTGGGCCACTACGCGCGCGCGCTGGCGCAGGCCGCCGGCGCGCGCCCGCTGATCTGCGACCTGATCATGAAGGCCGCGCCGCTGCACGACATCGGCAAGGTGGGAGTGCCGGCGCAGCTGCTGCGCAAGGCCGGCGCGCTGAGCGCGCCCGAGCGCGAGCAGATGCAGCGCCACCCCGAGATCGGCGCCGAGATCATCGGCGAGCACGACGACGCGCTGCTCAAGCTCGCGCGCACGCTCGCGCTGACGCACCACGAGCGCTGGGACGGCAGCGGCTACCCGGCGCGCCTGCGCGGCGCCGACATCCCCTGGGCCGGGCGCGTCATGGCGATCGTCGACAGCTTCGAGAGCATGACCACGACCCAGTTCTTCCGCGAGCCCAGGACCGTCGAGCAGGCCACCCGGGAGATCGTGGACGCGGCGGACAAGCAGTTCGACCCGGCCATGGTGCAGGCCTTCGGCAAGGCGCTGCCGGAGTTCCGCCGCATCCTGCAGACCTACCGCGACCACCTGGGGGACATGCTCAACCTCGATTTCGCCACCAGGCCGCTGCAGGTCCAGGTGCCCTCGCCGCAGGACAAGGCCGAGATCGACGCACGTTCCGCGCGGGCCATGCGCGATGCCGACGCCGAGCGCGCCAGGGCCCTGGCCGACGCCTACGCCCGCCTGCAGAAAGAGCACGAGCTCGCCGCCGCCGAAGCGGCGCGCCAGGCGGCGCAAGAAAAGGCGGAGCAGGACGCCTTGCAGGCAGAGGCGGCGCCGGCCGAGGCCGAACCCGAGAAGCAGAGCCTCGACCCGGCGCTCGAACCCGTTGCGCCGGAAGAGAAGGCAGTGGACCTGCTGCTCGAATCCACCAGGCCCCTGGAGGTCGAGACGGCGCCTGCCGAGCCGGAGCTCATAAGGAAGGTTCTCGAAGAAGTCGATTTGAATTTCAAAGCGCAAGAGAAAGAGACGGAGCTTCCGCCAGAACCCGTCGCTGTGCCGGAAGTTGAAACGCAGAAGTTCGACTTGATGCCCGAGTTCGCGCCCGAGACGCCAAGCACCGAAGAGACCGCGCAGCGGCTGCAAGAGGAGGAGCGGGCGGCGCAGGCTGCGTTGCAGGCGCAGGCGGAAAACGAGCGCGAGGCCCGCGACGCGCAGGAGAAGGCGGAGCAGGACGCCTTGCAGGCAGAGGCGGCGCCGGCCGAGGCCGAACCCGAGAAGCAGAGCCTCGACCCGGCCCTCGAACCCGTTGCGCCGGAAGAGAAGGCAGTGGACCTGCTGCTCGAATCCACCAGGCCCCTGGAGGTCGAGACGGCGCCTGCCGAGCCGGAGCTCATAAGGAAGGTTCTCGAAGAAGTCGATTTGAATTTCGAAGCGCAAGAAAAAGGGCCGGAGCTTCCGCCAGAACCCGTCGCTGTGCCGGAAGTTGAAACGCGGAAGTTCGACTTGATGCCCGAGTTCGCGCCCGAGACGCCAAGCATCGAAGAAACCGCGCAGCGGCTGCAAGAGGAGGAGCGGGCGGCGCAGGCTGCGTTGCTGCAGGCGCAGGCGGAAAACGAGCGCGAGGCGCGCGGCGCGCAGGAGAAGGCGGCGGCGGAAGATGCCCTCGCCGCGCGCGCCGTGTGGCGGCTTCGAGCCGAGGAATCGCTCGCCAAGTCCGCGCGGGCGCGCGCCGCCGCCGAAGCGCGCGCGGCGCAGGCCGCCAGGACGCGCGCCACCGCGGAGATGGCCGCCTTGCAGGCCGCGCGGTTGCGCCGCAAGACGGCCGCCGAAGCCACCGAGGCGGCGCGTCGGGTCGCGGCAAACCTCGAAGCGCTGCGCCAGGCCGCCTCGGCGCGCGCCGCCGCCGAAGCCGCGGCGCAAGACGCCGAACAAGAGCGCGTCCACGCCGAGGGCGCGACGTTGAAGATCGTGCAGGACCTCGAGGCCGCCGAGGCGCGAGCGGCGCGCGCGGTTCGCGCCGAAGCGCCCGCGCCGCTTCCGCGCCGGGCGCGATTCGCCCACGCCAATATCGCGCTAGCGCTCGCCATGGCGGCGGCGCTCGGCTACGTCGCGCACCGGCCGCCCCCGATCATGACGCAGGCGCCGCCCGCGCGGCCGAGCCCTCGCGCGACGGTGGCGGGGCCGCCGCTGTTCGATTCCCCCGGGGGCGCGCCGCTCGTGCTGCGGCTGGATCGTCAATTGCGATTCGCCCCCTGGACCGGATCCGGTCGCGGGACGGAAACAAGGCCGTAACGGCCGACCTTCAGTCCCCGGCGTGGATTCCCGGGCGGAACAGGTTCTCGGCGTCGCGCACGAGCGACAGCGCGCAGGGATCGATCGCGGCCTCGATCTCCTCGTACCACGACGGGTAAGTGTCGATCCCGGAATCACACTCGATCGGGCTAGCGCAGCACGAGCAAGAGGATGATGATGACCAACAGAAGACCGCCACCGATATACATTTGAGACTCCTACGCATTGCCTGCTCTCGGAGAGAGCACCGAGCATGCGTCAGTGGCACCATCAGACACTATCCTCGGGCTCCCGTCTGTTGCTTAGCAGACGCAAGCGCTTCAGTCTCCGGCGTGGATGCCGGGGCGGAACAGGTTCTCGGCGTCGCGCGCGAGCGACACCGCGTAGGGATCGATCGCGGTCTCGATCTCCTCGCACCAGGAGGGATGGCTGTAGCTGAGGTCCTTGAGGAACCACATGCCGCGCACGGACTGGCAGGCCGCGCCGAGCAGCAGGATCTGCTCGCCCGCTTCGGAGCCGACGATGCAGCCGCCCAGGAGCTGGCCGGTCTCGAGGTCGTGCACCACCTCGATGAAGCCGTCGTAGTCGTGCCGTGCACGCGCCTTGGCCGAGGCGCCGAAGCTGCTGCGCGCGACGCGCGGGGCGAAGCCGGCCTGCTCGGCCTGTGCTTCGGACAGGCCGACGGTCGCGATCTCGAGCGCCGAATTCACCACGAACGGCACCTTGAAGTAGTTCGCGCGCAGGCGCTCGCCGCCGAGCGCGTTCGCGACCACGAGCTTTGCGTCGTACAGCGCCGCGTTGGCGGTCATCGGTCCTTCGCGCACGTCGCCCGCGGCGTACACCCCGGGCGCGTCGGTCTCGAGCAAGGCGTCGGTGCGCAGTTGTCCCGCGGCGTTCAGGCGCACGCCGATTTCCTCCAGGCCGAGCCCCGAGCTGTTCGGCTCGCGCCCGACCGCCACCAGCACCAGGCCGTAGTCGCCCTCGCTGCCGTCGTCGAAGGTCACGCGCGCGCGCTCGCCTTCCACCCGGCAGGCCGCGACCCGCGCGCCGGTGCGCACGTCGACCCCGAGGCGCTCCAGGCGCGCCTCGAGCAGGTCGGCGACGTGCTCCGGAACGCGCGCCGCGGGCAGCAGGCGCGGCTCGCGCTCGACGATCGTGACGCGCGCGCCGTACTGGCGCGCGAGGTAGGCGGCCTCGACGCCGACCGCGCCGCCGCCGACGCACAGCACGCTCTCGGGCAGCCGGTCGAGGGTGGAGTAGAACTCGCGCGACGACAGCACCACCCGGCCGTCGAACGGGCACTCGGCCAGCAGCCGCGGGCGCGAACCGGTCGCGATCAGCACGCGCGGCGCCTCGAGCGCCTCCCCGGCGCCGACGCTCACTCTCCCCGGCGCCTCGAAGCGCGCCGCGCCGCGCAGCATCCGGATCCCGAGCCGCTGCATCGCGCCGGGCAGCCCGTCGCGCAGCGCGGCGACCACCCCATCCTTGTGGCGCACCGCGGCGGCGAAGTCGCCCTGCAGGCTGCCGACCAGCCCGCGACCGGCGAGCGCGTTGCAGTCCTCGAGCAGCGTCGCCGGATGCATCAGCGCGCGGGTCGGGATACAGCCTTCGTTGAGGCAATTGCCGCCAGGCGTGGCGCGCTCGATCACGGCGACCGCGGCGCCCAGGCGCGCGGCGCCCGCGGCGGCCTTGTAGCCGGCGGGCCCGCAGCCGATCACGATCAGGTCAAGCAGCATCGCTCGCCCGCCCGCTTGCGCGCGAAGTCGAGGAACGGCCGCACCCAGCCGCGCTCGCCGGCGCCGCGCAGGTGGCAGAACGAGGCGAGCACGTTGCGATGCACGATGCCGTCGCGCGCTCCGTCGATGCCGTAGCCGCGCGCCACGCGCCAGGCATAGCTCAATCCCGGCGGCAGGTTCTCGAGGCTCGCGTAGTGGAACTCGTGCGCCGGGACTTCCACGCCGGCCGGCAGCCAGGCCGCATCCGCCGTGCCCTCGAGCCGCGCGTAGCCGCGCCCGACCGGGCGCGAGTGCATCACCGCCTCGCCCGGCACGGCCCCGACCATGCGCGCCGTCTCGCCCTGCCAGCGGATGCTGCGCGAGAGGTACATCAGTCCGCCGCACTCCGCGTACACCGGCAGCCCCGCCTCGATCGCCTGTGCCAGGTCGTGGCGCAGGGCCTCGTTGGCCTCGAGCTCGCGCATCCGGGTCTCGGGAAAGCCGCCGCCGATCACCAGCGCGTCGATCTGCGGCAGTCGCCGGGCGCGCAGCGTGTCGACCGGCACCAGTTCGGCGCCGGCCTCTTCGAGCGCCTCCAGGTCGTCCGCGTAATAGAAGCCGAACGCCTCGTCGCGCGCAATTCCCACCCGCAGCCGCGATCCCGTCGCGGCCGGCGCGCGGGGCGCGGGCGCCTCGGGCAGCGGCGCCGCGCTCGCAGCGATCACCAGCAGGCGGTCGAGGTCGACGCTTCGCTCCACCAGCTCGCGCACCGCCTCGACGACGCCCGCCGCCGCCGCGGCCTCGTTGCTCGGCACCAGGCCGAGGTGGCGCTCGACGATCGCGATGCGCTCGTCGCGCGGCACCGCGCCGATCACTTCGACGTCGGTATAGTGGCCGATCACCGCGCGCAGCTTCTGCTCGTGACGCGCGCCGCCCAGGTTATTGAGGATCACGCCGGCGATGCGGATCGACGGATCGAAGGCCTGGTAGCCCAGGATCAGCGGCGCGATGCCGCGCGTCATGCCGCGCGCGTCGATCACCAGCACCACCGGCGAACCGAGCATGGACGCGAGCGCGGCGTTCGAGTTGCTGCCATCCAGATCCAGCCCGTCGTAAAGCCCCTTGTTGCCCTCGATCAGCGAGACCTGCGCGGCGCGCGCGTGGCGCGCGAAGCTTGCGCGGATCTCGTCGCGGCTCATGAGGTGGAAGTCGAGGTTGCGGCACGGCCGCCCCGAGGCGAGCGAGAGCCACATCGGGTCGATGTAGTCCGGCCCCTTCTTGAACGTCTGCACCGCGAGCCCGCGCCGCGCCAGCGCCGCCGCGAGCCCGAGCGTGAGCGTGGTCTTGCCGGAGGACTTGTGCGCCGCGGAGATGAGGACGTGCGCCATGGCACGCGCGGCGCTCAGTGCGCGCCGTCTCCCGGCGCGAGCGTTTCGTCGGCGAGGCTCTCGGGCAGCAGGCGCAGGAACTTCACCCCGAGCAGCGCGCCGAGCAGCGCGATTGCCACGCCTCCGAGCGCGAGCGCCGCCTCGGGCAGGCTCGGCGCGTAGGGATGGATCACGCCGTCGAAGAAGCTCGAGCGCGCCTGGTAGCCCGGGAACAGATCGATCGGCCAGGCCTGCGCGCCGATGATCGTGACGTACATCTGCGCCAGCCCGCCGAGCACCACCAGCGCGCAGGCGGTCAGCGCCGCGCCGCGCCGGCCGCGCGTCGCGGGCGACCACAGCAGGACGATCGGCACGACGCCGCCGAGCAGGACCTGTCCGATCCAGAACAGCCAGGTGTAGATCCCACCCGCCAGCAACAAGAAATGCTCGACCCCGGCCTGCTTGGCGAGATAAAGGTTGGTGAGGTGGAACACCGCGACGAAGTAAAGCGCCGCCAGCACGAACCAGCCCAGCAGAGACCCGACGCGGCCGATCACCTCGCGCCCGAGCGGCCGGCCGCTGCCGGCGCAGACGGCGATCAGCGCGAGCAGGTAGATCGCCATGCCGTAGGCGATCGACAGCACGATGAAGGTCGGCGCCAGCAGCGCCGAGGCGTAGGCCTCGCGCGCGATCAGGAAGCCGAAGATCGAGCCCGTCCCGGTGGTGAGCACCAGGCGCCAGACGAAGGCCGTGCGCCCCGCGAGCGTCGCGTACGCGCCCGCGCTGCGGTCGAGCATGGTCCACAGGTAGACCCCGACGATGGCGAAGAAGCCGCTGTAGAGGAACATGTTCCAGGCGAAGATCGACTTGAAGTTGAAGTGCGTCATCGCCACCACCAGCCGGTCCGAGCGCCCCAGGTCGAGCCCCAGCACCGCGAGCCCGCCCGCGAGCAGAACGATCGCGAGCCACCCGGAGAGCGGCGCGAGCGGCTTGTAGAAGCGCTTGCCGAACGCCGAGGCGACCGAGGCCACGTTCAGCACCCCGGACGCGGCGAGGATCAGGAACACGGCGAACACGTGCGGCAGACCCCACACCACCTGGTTGTCCATGCCGGAGACGATGTGGCCGCGCGTTTCCATCACGTGCCAGGCGGCGAGCATCGCGCCCAGCAGCGCCGCGCCGAGCGCGAACAGGGCCCACCAGCCGCGGCTGCGGCCCTCGATCTCGCGCATTGCGATCGCGGCCATGTCAGATCCCCTGGTAGCGCACGCCGGTGTCGAGCGCGAGATCGGCGCGGATTTGCTTCGCGCCCGCCTCGCGCATGCGGCGCGCGATCGCGCTCTGCGGGTCGTTCAGGTCGCCGAACAGCAGCGCGTTGCTTCCCTCGGCGCGGCAGGCCTCGACGCAGGCGGGCTCGGCGCCACGGTCGACGCGCTGCACGCACAAGGTGCAGGCTTCGACAGTGCCCTGGCCGCGCGGCACGTCGGGCTTCTGGTCGTGCAGCGGATGGTGCACGAAGGAGCGCGCCTTGTAGGGACAGGCCATCATGCAGTAGCGGCAGCCGATGCAGATGTGGCGGTCGACCAGCACGATGCCGTCGGCGCGCTTGAACGAGGCGCCGGTCGGGCAGACGTCGACGCAGGGCGGCTCGGCGCAGTGCTGGCACATCACCGGCAGCGACAGCGTGTGCCCGGTGGACTCATTGCGCAGGTCGACCTTTCGGATCCACTGCGCATCGGTCGGCTTCGTGCCGCCCGAAAGTCCGTTCTCCCTGTTGCAGGCGGCCACGCACACGGTGCAGCCCTCGGCGCAGCGCGTGGTGTCGACCAGCATGCCCCAGCGGACCTTGGAAGCGGCGCCTTTCGCCCGCGCAGGCTCGAACAGGAACAGCCCCGGCGCGACGGCGACGCCGCCGAGCGCGGCCGCAGCGCCGAGGAAGGCGCGCCGCCCTTTCATCTCTTCTCCGGTCGCGAGGCGTGGCATTCGAAACAATCGAGCTTGACGCCCGCGTAGGCGTGGCAGCTCTCGCAGAAGTCCCGCGGGCTCGCCGCGACGCTGCCGGTCTGCTTGCTGGCGTGGCAGGCCACGCATTTCTCGAAGCTGACCTTCGCTCCGCGCACGCCCTCGTGCACCGTGACGGTCCGCTGGTGCTTGAGCATGTCCGGGTGCTCGCGCCGCATCACCTCGGGCGGCGCGATGCACGGGCCGCTCTGCGCCTTCACGATCACCGGCTTCTCCACGCCCGCCAGCACCCCTGCCGGCAATGCCAGCAGGGCGAGCAGCGCGAGCGCGGCAAGCGACTTCACTCGCCCAGCCCCATCTGGATGTAGCCGGTCGGGCACACGTCGCGGCAGATATGGCAGCCGATGCACTTCATGTAGTCGGTGTCGACGTAGCGCCCGGTGGTCGACTGGTCCTTCCTGACCCGGTAGACCGCGTGCTGCGGGCAGTAGACGACACAGTTGTCGCACTCGAAGCACAGGCCGCAGCTCATGCAGCGCTTGGCCTCGGCCTGCGCCTCCTTCTCCGGCAGCGCCTCGAGCCGCTCCTCGAAGTTGCCCAGCGCCCGCTCGGCGCTGAGCTTGGTGACCTTGCGCTGGTGGCGCGCGCTGTAGGTGAAATGCCCCAGGAACAGGTCCTCGTGCGGGATCACGTAGCGCGCCGAGCGGTCCTCGTAGTTGTGCACCGCGAAGTCCTGCTCGCCGGTGCCGCGCACGCCCTCGTGCGGCGCCTGCTTCGGCTCCAGCCCGCGCTCGGCGAGCTTGCGCATCAGGTCGAAGGCGTGCACGTCGATCCTGGGCCGTCTCTCCTGCTCCTCGCCGCGCAGGTGGCGGTCGATGCCCTCGGCGGCGATCCAGCCCTGGCCGACCGCGCTGGTCAGCAGGTGCGGCCGGATCACGTCGCCGCCGGCGAAGAATCCCGGCTGGCCCAGGATCTGGTAGTTCTTGTCGGTCGAGACCATGCCTTTGCCGTTGTCGAAGGCTTCCAGCCCGGTGAAGTCCACTGCCTGCCCGATCGCCGAGACGATCAGGTCGGCGGCAAGCACCTCGGCGCTCGACTGGTCGATCTTGATCTCGAGCTTCGGGCCGACGAACTTCGCCTCGCACCTGGCGATCTTGAGGCCGGTGGCGCGGCCGTCGGCGGCGCGCATCACCTCCACCGGCGCCCAGCCGTCGCGGATCACCACGCCTTCGGCGATCGCGTGCTCGATCTCGTTCCGGCTGGCCTGCATCTTGTCGATCGAGAACACCGAGCTGAGGGTCACCTCGGCGCCCTTGCGCGCCGAGATCTCGGCCACGTCCTGCGCCTGCTTGCCCAGGATCACCATCTCGGGGTGCGAGCCGTGCGGGTGCTCGATGTGGCCCAGCCTGCGCGCCACGGTGGCGACGTCGATCGAGGTGTCGCCGCCGCCGATCACCACCACGCGCTTGCCGACGTGCTTCATGCGCCCGTCGTTGAAGGCGCGCAGGAACGCGGTCGCGGTGACGCAGTTGGGCGCGTCCGCGCCCGGCACCGGCAGCGGCCGCCCGCTCTGGGCGCCCATGCCCATGAACACCGCGTCGAACTCGTTCTTGACCTGCTCGAGCGTGACGTCGGTGCCGATGCGCGTTCCCAGGCGCGCCTTCACCCCGAGCTCGATGATGCGCGCGATCTCGGCGTCGAGCACCGCGCGCGGGGTGCGGTAGCCCGGGATGCCGTAGCGCATCATGCCGCCGAGCTGCTCGTGCTCGTCGAACACCGTGACCTCGTGGCCCTTGAGCGCGAGCTGGTAGGCGCAGGACAGCCCCGCGGGGCCGCCGCCGATCACGGCCACCTTCTTGCCCGTGCTCGTCCCGGGCTTGTCGAACTTCAGCCCGTTGGCGATCGCGTACTCGCCCAGGAAATGCTCGACCGAGTTGATGCCGACGAAATCCTCGACCTCGTTGCGGTTGCAGCCCGATTCGCAGGGCGCGGGGCACACGCGCCCCATCACCGCGGGAAAGGGGTTGGACTCGGTCAGCCTGCGCCAGGCGTACTCCTGCCAGGTCACCCCGGCCGGCGGCTTCTCCGTGCCGCGCACGATCGCGAGGTAGCTGCGGATGTCCTCGCCCGAGGGGCAGCTCGCCTGGCACGGCGGGGTGCTCTTCTGGTAGGTCGGGCACTTGAAGCTGTGGCTGGCCGAGAAGATATGCTCGGTCCAGGGACCGTGGCCGGAATCGCCCTCGCGGTAGCGCCGGTAATTGAGCTTGGTGTCCGCCGTTGGCGTCGACTGGGTCATCGCCTGCCTCCTCTAGTGCCGCTCGCCGAGCCGGATCGCGTCGCCCACCAGCTGGTGCACGCCGCCGACCATGCTCATGTCGAATTCGTAGTAGGGCACCACCTTGGTGAACTGCGCCTTGCAGATGGCGCAGATCATCGCCATGAAGTTCACCCCGTGCGCGTCCACCACCTGCTTGAGCGCTTCCATGCGCGGCAGCGCGCCCTTGACGCGCAGCTCCAGGATCTCGTCCGAGAGCAGCCCGCCGCCGCCGCCGCAGCAGTAGGTGCTCTCGTAGATCGTCTCCGGCGCCATGTCGTAAAAGTGATTGCACGAGGCGCGGATCAGGTCGCGCGGAATCGTGAACTGCCCGCCCGGCACCCCGCCCATGCTCGCGCCGCGCGCGACGTTGCACGAGTCGTGGAAGGTCACCACGCGCTGGTCGTTCTTTTCCCGCTCGAGCCGGATCGCGCCTCGCTTGACCAGGTCGTGGGTCAGCTCGCAGATGTGCTGCGGCGCCGGGTAGCGCGGATCGAGGAAATCGAACGGGCCGATGAGCGTGTTCCAGAAGCTGTAGGCGACGCGCCAGGCGTGGCCGCACTCGCCCACCACCAGGCGCCTGGCGCCGAGCTCGAGCGCCGCCTCGCGCACGCGCAGCGAGACCTTCTTCATCTGCTCGTAGCTGCCGATGAAGATGCCGAAGTTCGCCGCCTCGGAGGCGTGCGAAGAGAGCGTCCAGCTGATGCCCGCGGCGTGGAACACCTTGGCGTAGCCGATCAGGCTGAACACGTGCGGCTCGGCGAAGAAATCGGCCGAGGGCGTGACCAGCAGCACCTCGGCGCCCTTCTGGTCGAGCGGCAGCTTGACGTCGACGCCGGTCTCCTCCTTGATCTCCTCCTCCAGCGTCTCGAGGGTGTCGGCCAGCGCGCGCGGCGGCAGGCCGAGGTTGTTGCCGATCTTGTGCACCTTGCCGATGATCTCGTTGGTGTACTTCTGCCCCATGCCGACAGCGTTCATGATCTCGCGCGCGGCCATGGTGATCTCGGCGGTGTCGATGCCGTAGGGGCAGAACACCGAGCAGCGGCGGCACTCGGAGCACTGGTTGAAGTACTTGAACCAGTCCTCGAGCACTTCCTCGGTCAGGTCCTCGGCCCCGACCAGCTTCGGGAACAGCTTGCCGGCGACGGTGAAATAGCGCCGGTAGACCTTGCGCAGCAGGTCCTGGCGCGCGACCGGCATGTTCTTCGGGATCGCCCGTGCCGAGGAAGTAGTGGCACTTGTCGGTGCAGGCGCCGCAGTGCACGCAGGCATCCAGAAATACCCGCAGGCCGCGGTACTTGCCGAGCAGCTCGCCCATCTTGGCGAGCGCGCGTTCCTTCCAGTCCGCGGGCAGCTTGCCCGGAAAGCCGAGCGCCTCGTTCATCTTGTCCGACGCCGCGTAGGGCTTGCTGCCCGCCATCGCGCCCGGCGCGAGGATCGGGATGACCGGGTACTCCTGCAGCGGCGGCGCTTTGACGGCGGCCTGGGCCATGGCTAGTCCCGCGCCCAGGCGGCGAGGTGGCGCCGCTCGCGCGAGTCGTCGGCCTGGTTGCGCGAAGGGCTGAAGAACACGCCCGGCGCGTGCAGCAGCTTGGAAGCGGGGAACACGACCATCAGCGCGAGCACCAGCGTCAGGTGCGCGAGCAGCAGCGGGTCGGCCGGCAGCGGCTGCCAGTCGAAGCGCATCAGCCCGAGCATGAATTCCTTGAGCCCCACGATGTCGGCGTGCGCGGCGTACTTCATCCCCAGCCCCGTAAGCGCGATGCCCGCCAGCAGCGCGAGCATCAGGTGGTCGGACCAGGTCGAGATGTAGCGCATGCGCTCGAGCAGCAGGCGCCGCGCCCACAGGCCCGCGAGCCCGGCCAGCAGCGCGAAGCCCGCGTAGACGCCGAAAGGCTGCGCGAACGCGACCCAGCCCCACACCGGCTGGGTGAAGTAGCGCAGGTGGCGCACCAGCACCAGCGCGAGCGCGACGTGGAACAGCCAGCCGAACAGCCAGATCCACTTGTTGGAGCGGTACAGGCTCTCGAACAGCAGCACCTCGCGCGCCACCCGCGCCGCCGCGCCGGCGCGCGTCATCGGCGCGGGCGTGGTCGGGATCTTGAGCGGCGCCGGAACGCGCGCGTAGCCGAGCACGCGCCAGCCCACGCCCGCCGCCAGCACCGCCGCGGCGGCGTAGAACAGGCAGGCGTAGAGCGCGCTCAGCACGGCCTCAGACGCAGCCGGTGGGCTTGGGCAGGCCGGCGATCTTGCACGCCTGCTTGGCCGGCCCGTAGGGGAACAGCTCGTACAGGTACTTGTTGTTGCCCTTGTCGGCGCCGAGCTTCTTGCCGATCGACTTGGTGAGCACGCGGATCGCGGGCGCGATCTGGTACTCGGTGTAGTACTCGCGCAGGAAGTTGATCACTTCCCAGTGATTCGGCGTCAGCTCGACCTTCTCCTCTTGCGCGAGGAACTGCGCCACGTCCTCGTTCCAGTCGGACAGATTGACGAGATAGCCTTCCTCGTCGGTCTCGTAGGCCTTGCCGTTCAGATCGAATGCACCCATGTCGCCTCCTGATTATGTATTTCGCCTAAAGCCATGACTGACAATTCGGCTGCCCGCAGGCCAGATCGACGAAGCCGCCGTAGTCCACCAGCTCGATTCCTTCCATCACCCGCGCCGCGACGCCGCGCGCCTCGAGGTCGGGCCTGAGCGCGTACACCTTGAGCCGCGCCATCGCCTGCTTGAGGCTCGCCTCGGCCGCGTTGCCGCGCGTGGCGGCGTACACGCCGTCCTCGATCAGCAGCAGCGCCGAGCCCGCGCGCGCCAGCCGCAGGCAGGCCTCGAGCGCGTTGCGCTCGTAGGGGCTCTTGTTGACGATGTGCAGCATCGCGGGTCCTTTCAGAATCCGATCACCACGTCCTGCGCCGCCATCAGCTCCGCGAGCTCGGCAGACGACATCACCTGGACCTCGACCAGCAGGTCTTCCTCGGCCAGGCCGCGCTGCTCGAGCGCCTCGCGCTCGACGTACAGTTTTTCGATGTCGTAGCCCTCGAGCGCGCGGTAGGCGGGCGAGAAGTTCTTCGCCTCGATGCCCTTGGTCTGCTGGCCCTTGAGCAGCTGGTAGACGCCGTCGTCGACGAAGGCGAGCGAGACGTCCTGGTCGAAGGCGGCGCTGATCAGCACCACCTCCAGGCCCTCGAGCGCGTAGATGGTCCCGTAGGGTGCCTTCCTGTTCACGAACATGAATTTCTTGACCACGCCCATCGTTGCGCCTCAGTCGCCGAACACGACCAGGCGGTCGCCCTCGATGCCCGCCTCGACCAGCTGGCCGAGGCCCGAGATGCGGAAGCCCGGCGCGAGCAGATCGTCCTTGATGCCGCGCCGCAGCGCCGCCGCCACGCACACCACCAGGTCGACCTCGTACTGCTCGGCGAGCTTCGACCAGCGCTTGACCACGTTGCGTTCGTCCTGCGGCGGCTCGGTGTACTTGGTCGCGTTGTTCACTCCGTCGTGGTAGAAGAACACGCGGTAGATCTGGTGGCCCTTCTCCAGCGCGGCGCGGGTGAACAGGTAGGCCGAGTCGCTCGCCTCGTGGGTGTAGGGCCCCTCGTTGACCAGGATGCCGAATTTCACGCGCGCCTCAGAAGCGGATGTGGGCCGAGGCGTTGAGCGTGTAGCGCGCGCCGCGCCAGTCGTCGATGTGGTACTTGGTGAACGGCAGCCCGGTCTTCCTGAAGAAGGCCGGCCAGCCGATGCGTTCGACCCAGTCCGACACGCGCTCCCAGGGGCGGCCGTCGGCCTTGTAGGTGCGCAGGATGTTCTTCACCACCTCGGCCACCTCGGGCCAGCGCGGCGGGTTGTTCGGCAGCCCCGAGGCGACCAGCTTGTGGAAGGTCGGGCGGATGCGCGCGTTGGAGTTCTTGCCGCCGATCCAGATCGCGATCTTCGAGTTCTCCGGGTCGTTGATCTGCATCGGCGGGCACGGCGGATAGCAGGCGCCGCAGCAGACGCACTTCTTCTCGTCCACCTCGAGCGAGGGCTTGCCGTTGACCAGCGCGGGACGGATCGCCGCCACCGGGCAGCGCGCCACCACCGCCGGGCGTTCGCACACGTTCGCCACCAGGTCGTGATTGATCTTGGGCGGCTTGGTGTGCTGCACGATGATCGCGATGTCGGCCTGGCCGCCGCAGTTGATCTCGCAGCACGAGGTCGAGAGCTTGACCCGGTTGGGCATCTCGCAGCGCACGAACTCGTCGTGCAGCTCGTCCATCAGCGACTTGACCACGCCCGAAGCGTCGGTGCCCGGGATGTCGCAGTGCAGCCAGCCCTGGGTGTGCGCGATCATCGACACCGAGTTGGCGGTGCCGCCGACCGGGAAGCCGGCGTCGTTGAGCGCCCTGATGAGCGGCTCGACCTTGGCCTTGTCGGCGAACATGAACTCGATGTTGGAGCGCGTGGTGAAGCGCACGTGCCCGTCGGCGAACTCGTCCGCGATGTCGCACAGCTTGCGGATCGTGTGGTGGTCCATCTGGCGCTGGGTGCCCGCCTTGACGGTCCAGATCTCGTCGCCGCCCGCCGCGCGGTGCATCAGCACGCCCGGCTTCGGGTGGCTGTGGGTGACCCACTTGCCGTAGTTCTTCTTCATCACCGGGTGCATGTAAGGCATCGGGTCCGGCGTCCCGTGCTCGACCGGCATCTTCGGCTGCGCTTGTGCCATGTGTCGTTCTCCTCAGGTCGCCTGATGTTCGCCGCTCGTCTTCGGTCCGCCGCGCGCCTTGGCGACCTGCTCGTCCCAGTCGTCGGTGCGCACGTAGGGATTGGTCCTCGGGTGCAGCACCATGCTCGGGTCGACCGGCAGGCCGACCGCCTCGAGGAAGTTCGCCAGGCCGATGCGGTCGATCGTCTCGCCCACGCGCTCGTGCTCGAGCGCGTTCTCGGCGAAGAACTCGAGCACCTTGTGCGCCACCTCCTTCAGCTTCTCGAAGTCCTGGTCGCTCTCGAGCTTCAGGAACGGCACCACCACGGTTCCCATGCTGGCGCCGATCTTGAGCACGCCCTTGCCGCCCATCAGGAGCGACACGCCGCGGTCGCGCCCGGGCAGCAGCGCGCCGGGCATCACGTTCAGGCAGTGCATGCAGCGCACGCAATCGTGGTTGTCGATCTCCAGGCACTGCGCGTCGTCCAGCTTCACGCGCGACACGTGCGCCGGCGGCGCCTCGCCGTTCGATTTCCTGACGCGCATGGCCCTGGTCGGGCAGCGCGTCAGCACGTTGTCGACCAGCTCTTCCATGCCGTGCGCCGCGTACCACTCGCGCGCCAGCTTCTCGTCGGTGCGGATGTTGTCGCGCCAGGTGCCGATGGTCGCCATGTCCGAGCGCTGGATCGAGTTGACGCAGTCGTTCGGGCAGCCGGAGAACTTGAACTTGAACTTGTACGGCAGCCCCGGACGGTGCATCTCGTCCAGGTTCGCGTTGATGACGCTGCGCAGCGCGCGCTGCTCGTCGTAGCAGCTCATCTCGCAGCGCGCCGAGCCGACGCAGGACATCGAGGTGCGCACGTCGGCCCCTGCGCCGCCCATGTCGAAGCCCATCGCGTTCAGCTCGTCGAACGCGGCCTGCACCGACTCGCTGCTGCAGCCCTGGAACATGATGTCGCCGCTCTGGCCGTGCAGCGCGATCAGCCCCGAGCCGTGTTTCTGCCACACGTCGCACATCTTGCGCAGCAGCTCGGTCGTGTAGTGCATGCCCGCGGGCGGGATGATGCGCAGGGTGTGGAACTCGGCCGCGTCCGGGAACTGCGGCTTGCCGTCCTTGTCCTTGAGCTCGGTGAAGCGCGGGATCACGCCCGCGCCGTAGCCGAACACCCCGACCGTGCCGCCCTTCCAGTAGCCGGTCTTGGTGCGGTAGGAAGCCTCGAGCTGCCCCAGCAGGTCGACCGCCATGTCCTTTTCCTGCGCCAGGCGCTTGAGCCCCGTGACGAAGCTCGGCCAGGGCCCCTGCTCGAGCTGGTCGAGCAGCGGCGTCTCATGCATCTTCTTGGTCATGCATGCCTCCTCCATATGGACGGCGGCGCTCTGCGCGCATTCGGCATGCTATTTGGCGGCGCGGGCGCTGCCATCTGCCCTGACGAGCAAAGCCGACCTACCCGTTCGGGTAGGTCCGGATCCTCCATGGGAGGGAATGCGCACCGCGCCGGCCTGGCGTCAAACTGCGAAGATGGCGCAAATCCTTCCTCTCTCGAGCCTGACCGTGCCGCTGGGCGGACAGCGGATCGAGCTGCAGCAGATCGAGCACGCGAGCGGCGGCATGGCGCTGCTGCGCGTGCGCATCCGCGAGGGCAGGCGCTTCACGGTGTTCGACATCGATCCGGCGAGCGCGCAGGCCTGGGGCGAGGCGATGCTCGCCTGGGCCGCGGGCGAGGCGCAAAGGAACCCCCGATGAGCGAATCACGAATGCCCGAGCCGGACGTCCGGCTCGACCTGACCGGCCTGACCTGCCCCGCGCCGCTGGTCGGCGCCAAGCGGCTGGTGGACGACCTCGAGCCGGGCCAGGTGCTGGCGCTGGTGTCGGACTGTCCCGGCACCCGCGACGACCTTTTCATCTGGGCGCGCCACACCGGCAACGACCTGCTGCGCGTCGAGCAGTTGGCGGGCAAGCAGCACGTGTTCCATATCCGCAAGGGCAAGGGCCCGGCGCCGCGCGCGCAGGTGACGCTCGACATGCGCGGCGCGGTCTGCCCGGGGCCGGTGCTCGAGGCGCGCCGCGTGCTGGAGGGCATGAAGCCGGACGAGGTGCTGCGCCTGGTGACCAGCTGCCCCGCGGCGCGCGACGAGGTGAACGCCTGGACCCGCGCCACCCGGATCGAGCTCGCCGGGTCGCGCGAGATCGGCGCCGGCGAATGGGAGTTCTACCTGAGGCGCGGATGAAGGCGTTGCGCGTCAAGACGGTGTGGTTCCGCAAGGGCGGCGCGCGCGCGCCGGCGGAGCTCGCGAGCGTCATCGCCTCGACCCTGTGGCGGCTGGCGGACAGGCTGGTCGACAACCTGTCGCGCGCCGACTATGACATCGTCACCCCGGCGCGCGGGTTCAGGATCATCGCCGAGGTGCTGGCGCTCGGCCTGCACCTGTGCGACCGCTGGGCCTACGGCCGCATCGACGACGCGCAGCGCGCCGAGCTGGTGCAGGCGATCGGCGCTCACCTGGCCGATGTCATGGAGCGCAATGTAGGCGACACGCGCGAAGACTTCATCGCCATGCTGAACCGGCGCGGCACTGATTACGCGGAATTCGACATCCCCGACTCCGGCGCGAGCTTCCCGGCCCTGCGCTATCTCGGCGCGCAGATCCGCGAGGCGATGGACGAGCACGACCAGCACTGGGTCATGGACCAGGTGATGGACGTCGAGATGCCAGAGGTGCTCGGCACGCTGAGGAAGACCTTCGACGGGCTGCTGCCCCCGGCCGCCGCCGCGCACTGACGCCGTGCCCGTGCTCATCGGGCCGGGTACGATCAGTGCAGCGTGGTGATCGGCAAGAGGCTATACCCGCTGAGCGCCTGCGCTGCCGTACTCGCGGCGGTAATCACATTCGCCGTCCTGATAATCGCACTCAAAGCCTTGCACAACTTCCTTCGCCCGCGCAACGAACCACCGGTGCAAAAGCATATCGAGATCGCCGGACGCATCATGGCGCTGTTCGTGGGAACCTCTCATGCCCGGAAACACCGAACCGCGCGTTCCGGGCGGCACTTGACAGCGCGCCTGAGCGCACAGCTTGAACGCAGGCTAAGCGTCAACCTCTCGATCTCATTTGACCAGGGTCGGCATCAGCGTGCGCGGCAGCCACAGCATCGCGTCCGGCACCAGGATCACGAACAGCAGCACCAGCAGCATGGGAATGAAAAGTATCAGCGTGTCTTTGATCGCATTCTTGATCTTGATCCCGCCGACGGTGCAGGAAATCATCAGGCACAGCCCATAGGGCGGCGTCACCAGTCCATAGGCGATCGAGATGACGCCTATGATCGCAAAATGGATCGGGTGCATGCCGACGCTTTCGGCCAGCGGGGAAAGTATGGTGCCGACGATAATGATCGCCGGAATGGCGTCGATGAAACAGCCGATCACGATAAAGCAGAACGCGGTGATGAAGGCCACGCTGGTAATACCGCCGCCCCAGCCGGACACCATGTCGACGAACAGCTGCGGGATATGAAAATACGCGAGCAGCCAGCCGAAAGCCGACGCCGTGCCGATGCAAAACAGCGAAATGGCGGCAAAGCGTCCGGAGTCGTACATGGTCTCGCGCAACTGCCGCGGCCCCAGGCGCCGGTAGATGAATACGCCCAGGAACATGGCGTAGAGCACGGCCACCACCGACGCCTCGGTCGGGGTGAACAAACCGCCGACGATGCCGCCGACGATGATTCCTGGGGTGAGAATCGGCAGGATTGCCTGCCAAATAGCCGTCAGCAGCTCTTTCCCCGTCGGTCTGGCGTAAACCGGGTAATTGCGGCGCTTGGCGTAGATGTAGACCACCACCATGAACGACAGGCCCATCAGCGCCCCCGGCAGCACGCCAGCGAGAAACAAGCCGCCGATCGAGACCGAAATGACCCCGCCCCAGACCACCATCAGGATGCTCGGTGGAATGATGACGCCCATCACCGCCGCGCAGGCGACCAGCGACACGGCGAATTCGGTGTCGTAGCCCTGCTTTTTCATTGCCGGGATCAGCACGCCGCCCACCCCGGCGGCTTCGGCGGTGCTGGAGCCGGAGATGCCGGCGAACAGCATGCTCACCAGCACGCTCACATGGCCGAGCCCCCCCGGCAGCCAGCCGACCAGCACGCGCGACAGATTGATCAGTTTGTCGGTGATGCCGGCGGCATTCATCAGGTTCGCGGCCAGCATGAAAAACGGGATCGCCAACAGCAGAAACGAGTTATAGGACTTCAGCATCTCGTTCAACAGCAGAAACGGCGTGAGCCGGTCGTCGATGAAGAACACCGGAACGCAGGCGAGCCCCAGCGCGAAGGCGATCGGCACGCGCACGATGACCAGCAGCGCGAACACGCCGAACAGTATCAGCGCAACTTCAAGCGGGCTCATGTGCGCTCTTCTTGCCTTTTTTCATCAGCTGGATGTCGTCGTAGAATTTCTCGATGGTAAACAGGACCCAGGTAAAACCCGCGAACGGCCAGGCGACGTGAATGGTGGCCATGTTGATACCGGTCAATTCCGAACTCTGGTCATAGCCGAACTGGGTGAACCTCCAGCCGAAGGCGAGAAAAATCAGCGCAACCAGAAATATCGCCGCGTGCACGACGATGCGGCCGAGCGCCAGGCCGGCGGCGGTTTTCGGATGCGGCAGGACGTCCACGTCGAAGTGGGTGCCGTCGCGAACGGCGACACTGGCGCCGATCATGATGATCCAGATCAGGCACATTCGCGCCATCTCCTCGGTCCAGATATAGTTTGGAACGCTGTCGCTGTAGCGCGCCACGACCTGCATGGTCACCGGCAGGATCAGTATGGCCATCAAGAACGTCAGCAGCGCTTGCAGGCCGCGGTAGAGCCGGTCTATGAATTTTCGCATCACATTCCTGCGGAAAAAGCGAATTCAGCTCGGGGTAATGCCGGTGCGGCGGCACCAGCGCTGCCGCCGCACCGACCGCAACCCTTACTTGATCGCGTTGATGCGCTTGTAGATTGCTTCGGCGCCGATTTCCTTGGCGTAAGCCGCCAACACCGGCTGCATCGAAGCGCGCAGCTTGTCGCGTTCGTCGAACTTTATCAGCTTGAGCTTGCCCTCTTTCTCCAGCTTCTGCAGTATCGCCGTGTCCGAGCTCGACTCGAGCGCCCGTTCCCAGTTGCCCGCCTCCACCGCTGCCTTGCGTATCGCCTTCTGCAGATCAGCCGGTAGTCTGCGCAAGGTCTTGCCGGAGAAACAGATCGGCCGGATGCTGATCGCGTGTTCGGTCCGTATCAGGTTGTGGCCCACTTCGTAGAATTTCATCTGCTCCACCCCTGCCGCCTCGTTCTCCCCGGCATCGATCACCCCGGTCTGAATGCCGTTGTAAATCTCGCTGTAAGCAATGACCGTGGGCGCCATGCCGGCGGCGAGGAAAGTGCGGGTCCAGATCGGCGCGCCCTGCACCCGGATCTTGAGATTTTTCAGCTCGGCCATGTTGTGTATCGGCCTGGTGGCGAAAATGCTGCGTACGCCGCCGCCGCCATAACCGAGCAGCAGGACGTCGGCCTTTTTCGCGATCTCGTCGGCGATGGGCTTGAGCACATTCTGGGCGATCACCTTGTTCATCTGATCGTGGTCGCGGAACACGAAAGGCGCGTCGATGAACGGTGCTGCCTTGGCGAAGGTCGCCATATGCGCCGGGGAAACGATCGCGTAATCGACCGAAATGCCCTGGTTCATATAGGCGAAATAATCCTTCTCCAGCCCGAGTTCACTGTTCTTGTGCAGCACGAAGTTGATCGGTTTGCCGTAATATTTTTTCACCAGCTCCTCGAACTTCAGCAACCCCTTCGTGAAAGGATGCTCATCGCTGAACTGCGATGCGCCGTGCAGCGTGATCACCTGTGCACTGGCCGGCAGCGCAAATGCGGCCGCAAACGCGGCCGCGGCAATTGTTGACAAAAGCTTCCTGCGTTTCATGACTTCTCCCTTGGTTGGTACGTCTGGACTTGGTGCGACTTCTACCTGATGCGGTTCTTCCACTGCAAAATCGGCTGAGGATAGGAAATTCCTTCGCGCCCGCGCCAGGAAGCCCGGAATGCGAACGGCCTTATGGCAAATACTGCGCCGCTTTGGCGCGCTCGGGCAAGTTCGGGAACAGCGAGGACTGCGAGCCCCGCCTGGGGTGCGCTCAATCACGGCCGGGTCTTCGATCAGCCCGATCACGCGCATCTGCGCGCCGCATTTCGGGTAGAGGAGCAGATCGACCTCAAGCAAACGTGCTGCTATCTGCTGAGTAAACCGGCGCCTGCAGAAATGATCGGGGCCAAATTTTCGCGCCCGCGTCCCGCGCCCGAGCGCGACGGCGATCTATGTTACCTGGCGCACAGACCGCCGCCGTAAACGCGCGGACGCTGGCCTTTGCTGCGCTGGGCCTCGTCACCTTCGGCAAATACGTGTTCGGCTGGCAATTGGGGATCGACGAATTGCTGTTCCGCGACACCGCCCACACGTAAATGGACAAGACCCTTCCGGCACGGCTCGAACTGCGGGCGATGCTTGCGTTCGTCCCCGCGGAGTACGAAAAGCGGTTTGTCGACCACTACGTCGAGTTCTACTATCGCTACGCGCAGGCCAGCCTCGCGATGGGCCTGTTGCTGGTGTTCGGCGATTTTCTTGTCGATTACATCGCCTATCCGGACGTGTCGGCGAATTTTCTCCGACTTGAAATCTGCCTGCCTGTGCTCGGCGTGGGGCTGGCCTATTCCTTCACGCGTTTCGCGAGAAGGCACTGGCAATCCGTGATGGCCGGCTTCATCGTTGCCATGTCGTTTTCCCTGTTCTGGGTCCTGCTCCTCATCGACGCCGAAGGCGGAACGGGTCTCAAATCGTGGGTGGGCATCCTCAATTTCACCTTCCTGGAGTTCTACTGCTTCGTCATCCTCGGCGTCCAGTTCCGCTACGCGCTCGCGTCCGGCCTGCTGATCCTGGTTGCGTTCGAATTGGCGATGTGGGCTCGCGCGGACCAATCGGCCGGCGAGTTCGCCTACTGGTCCTATCACGTAGTCACGCTGTTCATGCTGTCGGCAGGCATCGGTTGGTGGCGCGAGTACATCCTGCGCAAGGATTTCTCGATGCGAACGTCACTGGACGAAGCGCGCGAGTCGGCCGAACGCCTGGCCCTGGCGAAAAGCGAATTTCTTGCCACCATGAGCCACGAGATCCGCACGCCGCTCAACGGATTGCTTGGCATGCTGGAGTTGCTCGGCCTGTCGCGGCTCGACGGCGAGCAGCGCGACTCGCTGCAGATCGCGCGGGATTCGGGGCGCGGTCTGGCTCGCATCATCGACGATGTTCTGGACCACGAGAAAATGGAGGCGGGGAAGCTCGAAATCCGGTTGGAGCCCGTGTCCATCGCGCAACTCCTGCGTCGAGTGTTGAATACCTATCAGGCGGTGGCGAGCGCCAATGATCTCACGCTGAAGCAGAGCGTGGACCCTCGCATCAGTCCGTCGCTGCTGGCCGATCCGCTGCGGGTATCGCAGATCCTCAACAACTTCGTCAGCAACGCACTCAAGTTCACCGCCAATGGGTACGTCGAAGTCCGGGCAGAGTTGCTCGGGCGGGGGGGCGGCGCCGACACCGTGTGCTTGTCGGTGAAGGACACCGGCATCGGCATCGAGCCGGACGCGCAACAGCGGTTGTTTCAGCCGTTCGAGCAGGCAGGCGCGGTCACCGCGCACCTGTATGGCGGAACCGGCCTCGGCTTATCGATCAGCCGCCGACTGGCGCAGATGATGGGCGGCACCATCGCGGTGAAAAGCGCGCCGGGCGAGGGCACCACCATGAGTGTGACGTTCACGCTGCCGATCGCCGAAGCCGCGCTGGCCGAACCGGCGCACGAGGCCGCGTCAGCGGTCGCACCGATAATCGCGGCCGGCGCGCGCGGCGCAGGCCCGCTGGTGCTGGCGGTGGACGATCACCCGACCAATCGCAAGTTGCTGGCGCGCCAGATCGCGGTGCTGGGGCTGCGCGTGCAGACGGCGGTGGATGGCCGGGAGGCGCTTACGCTGTGGCAGGCCGGCGGTATCGCCATGGTCGTCACCGACTGCAACATGCCGCAGATGGACGGCTATGCTTTCTCGCGGGCCATTCGCGAGATCGAGGCGAAGGAAGGCCGGCCGCGGACACCCATCATCGCCTGGACCGCCAATGTGCTCCCCGCCGCGGCGGCGCTGTGTCACGCCGCGGGCATGGACGATATTCTGACCAAGCCGGCCGATCTGACCGAATTGAAGGCGATACTGTTGAAGTGGCTGCCGTCCGCCGCGACGGCGATAGCCGGCCCCGATGACGCCGCAGACACGGGATCGGGCGCCGCGCTCATCGCACCGATCGATTTTGCGGAACTCGACAAGATTGGCATAAGCGCCACCGAGCGGGCGGAGATCCTGCTGGATTTCATGACCCAGATCCGATCCGATTTCGCCGGACTGCGCTCGGCGCTGAGCATGCAGGACCTTCCGGCTTGCGCGCGCATCGTCCATCGAATGAAAGGCTCGAGCCGGATGGTGGGCGCAGGCGATCTGGCGGCGGCGTGTGAATCCATGGAGCGTGCCGCGCGCCAGGGCAGCACAGAGGACGCGGGGACGGCGCAGGCGGCGATGCGCCGGGCGCTGGAACGGCTTGAAGCGCATATTGGCGAAACGACCGGCGCAAACGAGAAGCAAGAATGAACGTAGCCAATGGCTTGATCACGCTGGTCGTTGAGGACGACGATTTCCAGCGCCGGACCGTGGTGCGCATGCTGCGATCTCTGGGCGCCCGGGAGGTGCTGGAGGCCGGCAACGGCAAGCAGGCGCTGGAGTCGATACGAGACGCTGCGCTGGTGGACCTGGTGGTGTGCGATCTGGACATGCCGGAAATGGACGGCATGGAGTTCATGCGGCATTTGGGTCAGGCGAACAGTGCCGTCTCGGTCATCATCGCCAGCGTGCAGGAACTCCCGCTGCTGAATTCGGTGAAAAAAATGGCGCGGGCGTACGGCGTGCGCCTGCTCGGCTTAATCGAGAAACCGGTGACGCTCAAAGGCCTCGAAACGCTGATCGCGTTGCACGAACTGCCCAAGCTGCAGTCCGCGCGCGTATCCGCCGACGCCCCGGTCTTCAGTCTCGAGCAGATTCTTCACGGAGTGCAGGAGAAACAGTTTGAGCCGTTCTTCCAGCCCAAGGTGGCGCTGGCGACGGGGAAGGTCCTGGGCGCGGAAGCGCTGGCCCGCTGGCGCCATCCGGAGCACGGCCTGGTCGGCCCCAATGCGTTCATTGCGCCACTGGAGCACAGCGGAAAGATCGACGAACTTACGCTGGTGATGCTGCAGAAGGCGGCGCTCGCATGCCGCACCTGGCGCGAGCGCGAAATGGAATTGACGGTTTCGGTGAACCTCTCGCTCGTCTCGTTGGCCGATACGAAGCTGGCCAACCGCATCACCGAGATCGTTCGCTCGGCCGGGCTCGATCCGCATTACATGATTCTCGAAATCACCGAAACCGCCGCCATGACCGAGGTTGCGCCCGCGCTGGAAAACCTCACCCGCTTGCGCATGCGGGGTTTCGGCCTTTCGGTTGACGACTATGGAACGGGTTTCTCCAGTTTGCGCCAATTGACGCGTGCGCCGTTCACCGAGCTCAAGATCGACCAGGGCTTCGTGACGGGCTGCGGGGCTAATCCTTCGGCGCGCGCCATCGTCGAGTCCAGCGTCGAAATGGCGCGCCGCCTGAACATCACAAGCGTGGCCGAGGGCGTGGAAACGCAGGCAGACTGGGATGTGCTTCTGGCTGTGGGCTGCGATCTGGCGCAAGGCTACTTCATTGCCAAGCCGATGCAGGAGAGTGAGTTTCTGACCTTCTGCGCTGCCAAAGCGCGAGCTGAAGCAAAACCGCCGGAAACCGCGAATTGATGAAGAGCAGGGCACGGACGTGGGACATCCGGTAGGGTGAGAGGCCTTGGCTTAAGCGCATCGCCGTCGTGAGTAAATGTCGGTCGGCTGGTACCGCCACGAAATCAGTATCGGCCTGGCCGTTCTCACCACTCGGCGTAGAGAAGTCCGCCTTCGATCTTGCTCGAGTAGCGCTTGAGCGGGCGGTCGCCCTTGTCGGTGCAGACGCCGGTCGCGATGTCGAAGGTCCAACCGTGCTTCGGGCACCGTAGCGCGCCGCCGTCGAGCGCCTCGAGCGGAATCGGGGTGCGCTGGTGCGGACAGTGGTTGTCGTACACCGTGCAGGCGCCGTTCGCGCGATAGACGAGCAGCGTGCGGCCCTCGCATTCGACGCGCGCCATCGGCGCGGCCAAAGCGTCGAGCTTTCCGAGCTCGTGCCAGGACGCCGGTCCGGCCGCGTCCATAGTGAACTCGGGCAGGCCGGAGGCGAGCAGCACGTCGACCGCCCACACGATCTTGGCCAGTCCGAGCGCCGGGAACGCCATCAGCAGCGCGTCGAGGATCTCTTCCGCGCTCGCGCCGTCGCCGAGCGCGCGCTTGGTGTACTGCAGCAGCCCGCGCTCGGTCTGCGAGTGCACCTTGGTGATGACCGAGATGAGCGAGCGCGTCTTGGGCTCGAGCCGGCTGCCCGCGTCCTTGAGGAAGCGGAAGTAATGGCCCATCGCCTCGGGACGGGCCTTCACCAGGTAAGTCAGCGCGTCGCTCACCGCTTCGCCGGGATTAACTGATCAGGATCAACATACGGCATGATAATCCTTGGCAGACTGCGCGGATGAGCCTGATTCCAAAAGACTTGACGCCGGTGCTGCAGGCGACCGCGCTGCGCGGCGCGGGCGCGATCCGCTGGCAGCGGCCGGTCTACCGCGACCTCATGCCGCCGTGCAACCACGCCTGTCCCGCGGGCGAGAACATCCAGGCCTGGCTGGCCGAGGCGCAGGCCGGGCGCTACCGCGAGGCCTGGCTCAAGTACATGGAGGAGAACCCGCTGCCGGCGACGCACGGGCGCGCCTGCTACCACCCCTGCGAGACCGTCTGCAACCGGGCCCAGCTCGACGCGCCGCTGGCGATCCACGCCATCGACCGCTTCCTCGGCGACATGGCCTCGCGCGAGGGCTGGAGCGTTCCCGCCGGCGCACCCACCGGGCGGCGGGTGCTGGTGATCGGCGCCGGACCTGCCGGCCTCGCCTGCGCCTACCACCTGCGCCGCCTCGGCCACGAGGTCGAGATCCGCGACGCGATGCCCAAGCCCGGCGGCATGATGCACTACGGCATCCCCGCCTACCGCCTGCCGCGCGACGGGCTGATGCAGGAAATCGAGCGCATCGCGGCGATGGGGGTCAAGATCACCTGCAACCATCGCGTGACCGACGTCGCGGCGGAGAAGGCGGCGGGCGGTTTCGATGCGGTGTTCGTCGGCGTCGGCGCGAGCGTGAGCAATCACGTCGACGTGCCGTCGATGGACGCCGGCAAGATGATCGACGCCATCAGCCTGCTCGAGAACGTCGAAAAGGGCGCGCGCCCGCTGCTCGGGCGCGTGGTCGCGGTCTACGGCGGCGGCAACACCGCGATGGACGCCGCACGCATCGCCAAGCGCCTCGGCGCCGAGGAAGCGGTGCTGGTCTACCGCCGCGACCGGGAGCACATGCCGGCGCATCCCTACGAGGCCGACGAGGCCTTCGCCGAAGGGGTCAAGGTGAGCTGGCTCTCGACGGTGAAGAACTTCGGCCGCGAGGAGATCACGATCGAGCGCATGGAGCTCACCCCCGACGGCAAGGGCGTGATCGGCACCGGCAAGTTCGACACGATCCAGGCCGACGCGCTGGTGCTCGCCGTCGGCCAGCACGCCGACGTCGGATTCCTCTCCGCGCTGCCCGGGCTGCGCGTGCTGCGCGGCGACCTGGTCGAGGTCGGCGCCGACCTGCAGACCGGGCATCCGGGTGTGTTCGCCGGCGGCGACGTGATCGGCGGTCCGCGCACCATGACCGCGGCGGTCGGCCACGGCAAGAAGGCCGCGCGCGCGATCGACGCCTGGCTGCGCGGCGAGGCGCTGCCCGCGCGCGAGCGCCCGCCGATCGTCGAGTTCGGCATGCTCGACCTGCCGGTATATCTCGATGCCGACCGGCGCGAGCAGCCCGCGCTGCCGCTCGCCGAACGCACCGGCTTCGACGAGGTGGTCCAGGGCCTGACCGAGCCCGAGGTGCGCTACGAGGCACAGCGCTGCCTGTCGTGCGGCAACTGCTTCGAGTGCGACAACTGCTACGCTGCCTGCCCCGAGCAGGCGATCGTCAAGCTCGGCAAGGGACGCCTGTACCGCTTCGACTACGACCTGTGCACCGGCTGCGCGACCTGCTACGAGCAATGCCCCTGCCACGCGATCGAGATGCAACCCGAGCGCGACGCCGCGCAGGCCGGTCAGGGGCTGCTGCACGAGCCAACGCTGCCGTCGCACTTCAGGGTTCGGCCATGAGCGAGCGCACCGTGTCGACCACCATGGACGGCAACACGGCGGCGGCCCACGTCGCCTACCGCACCAACGAAGTGTGCGCGATCTTCCCGATCACGCCTGCCTCTCCGATGGCCGAGCTGGCGGACGCCTGGACCGCCCAGGGGCTGCGCAACATCTGGGGCGAAATACCGGTCGTGCAGCAGATGCAGTCCGAGGCCGGCGCGGCCGGCGCGCTCCACGGCGCGCTGCAGTCGGGCGCGCTCAGCGCGACGTTCACCGCATCGCAGGGGCTGCTGCTGATGCTGCCCAACATGTACAAGATCGCGGGCGAGCTGACCCCGTCGGTGTTCTACGTCGCGGCGCGCACGATCGCCACCCAGGCGCTGTCGATTTTCGGCGACCACTCCGACGTGATGAGCGCACGCGGCACCGGCTTCGGCATGCTCGCCGCCGCCTCGGTGCAGGAAGCGCACGACCTCGCGCTGGTGGCGCAGGCGGCCACGCTCGAGGGACGCATTCCGCTGCTGTTCTTCTTCGACGGCTTCCGTACTTCGCACGAGGAAAACAAGATCCACCTCATCCCGGACGCGCAGATCCGGGCCATGATCGACGACGAGCTGGTGCGCGCGCACCGCGCGCGCGCGCTGTCGCCCGAGCACCCGGTGGTGCGCGGCACCGCGCACAACCCGGACACCTTCTTCCAGGCGCGCGAGACGGTGAACCCCTGGTACGAGCGCATGCCCGGCGTGGTCGAGCGGGCGATGGACCGCTTCGCCGCCCTCACCGGCCGGCGCTACGCGCCGTTCCGCTACCACGGCCACCCGCAGGCCGAGCGAGTTGTGGTGTGCATGGGCTCGGGTTTCGAAGTGCTGGACGAGACCGCGGCCTGGCTCGACCGCAACGGCGAGCGCGTCGGCGTGCTGCAAGTGACGCTTTACCGGCCCTGGTCGGCGGACCATTTCCTCGCCGCGCTGCCGGCCTCGGTGAAGGCGATCGCGGTGCTCGACCGTTGCAAGGAGTCCGGCGCCACCGGCGAGCCGCTGTACGTGGACGTGCTCACCACGCTGGCGCAGGGACTCGCCAACGGCAAGCGCAAGGCGATGCCGCGCGTGATCGGCGGACGCTATGGCCTGTCGTCCAAGGACTTCGATCCGGCGATGGCGAAGGCGGTGTTCGACGAGCTGGCGAAACCGGCGCCGCGCAACAGCTTCACCGTCGGCATCGACGACGACGTCTCGCACACCAGCCTCGAGGTCGACTCCGGCTTCGACATCGAGCCGCCCGAGGTGGTGCGCGCGCTGTTCTACGGCCTGGGCGCGGACGGCACCGTCGGCGCGAACAAGAACTCGGTCAAGATCCTCGCCGGCGACGAGGACCGCTACGCGCAGGGCTACTTCGTCTACGACTCGAAGAAATCCGGCTCCTATACCATCTCGCACTTGCGCTTCGGGCCGGCGCGCATCCGCGCGCCCTACCTGATCAAGACCGCGAGCTTCGTCGGCGTGCACAAGTTCGACTTCCTGTTCCGCTACGACGTGCTCGCCGCCGCGGCGCCCGGTGCCACCGTGCTGCTGAACAGCCCCTACGGCGCGGACGAAGTGTGGGACCGGCTGCCGGAGCGGGCGCAGCGCCAGATCCGCGAGCGGGGCTTGAAGCTGCACGTCATCGATGCGACCCGGGTGGCGCTTGACCTCGGTCTGGGCAACCGCATCAACACCATCCTGCAGACCTGCTTCTTCGCGCTCTCGGGCGTGCTGCCGCGCGAGGAGGCGATCGCGCGCATCAAGACCGAGACCGAGAAGACCTACGCGCGCAAGGGCGCCGAGGTGGTGAAGAAGAACTTCCAGGCGATCGACAGCGCGCTCGCGAACCTGGTCGAGGTCGCGCCGCCCGAGGGCGGCAAGCGCGGGCTCGAGCTGCCGCTCACGGTGCCGGCCGACGCGCCCGAGTTCGTGCGCAGGGTCACCGCGCCGATGATGCTCGGGAACGGCGATGCGCTTCCCGTGAGCCTGCTGCCGGCCGACGGCACCTACCCCAGCGGCACCACGAAGTTCGAAAAGCGCAACGTCGCCGAAGAGGTGCCGGTGTGGGAGCCCGAGCTGTGCATCCAGTGCGGCCAGTGCTCGGTGGTCTGCCCGCACAGCGTGATCCGCGCCAAGACCTACGACCGGGCGCGGCTGGAGGGCGCGCCCGCCGGCTTCAAGGCCGCCGGCTCGAACGCGCGCGGCTACCCCGACTCGCGCTACACGCTGCAGGTCTACGTCGAGGACTGCACCGGCTGCGGCGTGTGCGTCGAGAACTGCCCGGCGCACGACGAGGAAGGCGAGCGGCGCGCGATCAACATGCGCTCGCGGCTCGAGGTGCTGGAGGACGAGCGCCGCGCGGTCGGCTTCTTCGAGACTCTGCCCTGGGTCGACCGCACGCGCGTGAACTTCGCCAACGTGCGCGGAGTGCAGTTCCTGCAGCCCCTGTTCGAGTTCCCCGGCGCCTGCGCCGGCTGCGGCGAGACGCCCTACCTGAAGCTGCTGTCGCAGCTGTTCGGCGACCGTGCCCAGATCGCGAACGCCACCGGCTGCTCGTCGATCTACGGCGGCAACCTGCCGACCACGCCCTGGACGCACGACGCCGCCGGCCGCGGACCGGCGTGGGCCAACTCGCTGTTCGAGGACAACGCCGAGTTCGGTCTCGGCTACCGCATCGCGATCGATTCGCAGACCGCGTACGCGCAAGCGCTCGCGCGCAAGCTCGCCGGGCGCATCGGCGCCGACCTGGTGGCCGCGCTGATCGAGGCGCCGCAGCTCACCGAGTCGGACTTCCGCGTGCAACGCGAACGGGTGGCGGCGCTCAAGGCGAAGCTGACGGGAATGCAAGACGACCCCGACGCGCGCAACCTGCTGTCGGTGGCGGAGTTCTTCGCCCGCCGCTCGGTGTGGCTGGTCGGCGGCGACGGCTGGGCCTACGACATCGGCTACGGCGGGCTCGACCACGTGCTCGCCTCCGGGCGCAACGTGAACATCCTGGTGCTCGACACCGAGGTCTACTCCAACACCGGCGGCCAGGCCTCGAAGTCGACACCGCTCGGCGCCTCGGCCAAGTTCGCCGCCGCCGGCAAGACCTCGGGCCGCAAGGACCTCGGCATGATGGCGATCGCCTACGGCAACGTGTTCGTGGCGCAGATCGCGATGGGCGCCAACAGCGAGCAGGCGGTGCTCGCCTTCCGCGAGGCCGAGGCCTACGACGGCCCCTCGCTGATCCTCGCCTACTCGCAGTGCATCGCGCACGGCACCGACCTGCGCTACGGCATGAAGCAGTCCGCGCGCGCGGTCGCCGCCGGGCACTGGCCGCTATACCGCTACGACCCGACCATGCGCCGGCACGGGATGAACCCGTTCCGCATCGATTCGCCGCGGCCGCGCCTGCCGCTGGAGGACTACCGCTACCGCGAGGTGCGCTTCAAGGTCGTCGAGCAGACCCGCCCCGCCGAGGCGC
>CAWHUZ010000005.1:0-212012 GCA_963832685.1 uncultured beta proteobacterium | reverse complement strand
CCTCCGCGTGTGCGGTGCCGACGAAGAGGTCGAGGAGATCTTCCATGCCCGCAAGCGCGCCGTCCAAGAAGGTCTTCTTCTCCTCGTAAGTATTGAGTCCGGAGACGGCGATCGGAGAGCTCTGGGGCGCGACCAGATCGGGGCTCACACCGGCGACCGCGGTCCGCCAGTCAGAGAGGAATTCCAGCCACTGGGTGTTGATGTCTGACAGCAGTACGGGGTTGCTCGCCGCCGCCCGCCGCGAGTAGTCCCAGAATTCCTTCTCCGCTTGCGGCAGCCTCGTCTGCTCGCTGAGCTCGTTGGCGCGGGCGACGAGAAGGCGGCGGTATCTCCGTACCAGTTTCCGCTTTCGTCGACCATCGCCTCGGCGAGCTCTTCCTCCACTCCGCGCGAAAGATCGCCAACCGTCGCTAGCCCATCGCCCGACCCGCGCGGGTCGCTGACCTGCAGCGCGGCGCCGAGCATGTCCGAGCGCTGCAGAACCTCTTCGGGCTGAGAGTCGGGCAGGGCATCGCCGTTCCAGGACGCATTAAGCTTGGTTTGCAAGAGGAGCTCCGCTTGGTCGCTGGAGATTGCCTCGACCAGATCGAATACCGGCGCCAGCGCTAGCGCGCGAAAGAACGCGAAAACGATGCCGAATGGCCCGGCGGTGAGCGGCGCGATGCCCAGCGCAGCAGCCGCCGACCCGCAGGCGGAAAGACCAGTCTGTGTCCCGCGCGATCTTGTATTCCCTTTCGTTGTTTTCGTACCGGCCGGCGAGGTAGCGTGTGTCGATGTAAGCGTCGACCAGCTGGTTTATCTCGTTGCGATCGCCGGCCATGACTGCGCCAAGGCCGCCGATTAGGAGTTGGGCAAGGCCGCCAGCGGTGGAGGTTTCGCCTCCTGGCGGGAAGAGGTTCCCCATCACCGAGGCGACCTTCTGGAAGCTGGTGAGCGGCAGGTAGTACTCGTTCAGATCGGAGTTACTGAGATATCCGCCGTCCACCGCAAGTGCAAAAGCGTCGGTCGCGGAGGCCGCATAACCTGTGAGCGGGAAGTAATAGCCGGTCTCGATCTTGGTGCGCTGATCGTGTCGAGAAAGTAAGGCTTGTTTGTCGCCACGTTGGCGTGCGAGAAATCCACCCCTGGAAAGGCAATCACATCGCCACCGAAGTGGCCTGCGCCTGCGCGGGAAACTAGGTCGTTTTGGTTCGAGAAGTGAGCGATGACGCCGAAAGCGGAGGCGCGCTCCGACTTGAATACTAAGTCTTGAAAATTTGGGAATCCAATGTCGCTTAGCGGCCCCCGATTTGGGATTTCGTCGCGAAGTGCGGCAACTCCGCCGAGAGAATTGAAAGTGATTAGTGCGAGCTCGGTGCGTGGGAATTCCTGATGGGTTTCTGTAAATTCGTACGCAGCATATTGCGCGAGCGCACCGCCGAGGCTCTGTCCGGTAAAGTAAATTGTTGGTGGTTCGCCGTTTGCGGTTTGCGTGCTCGGGATGAGTGCGTTTAGTGCTTCCAGAACGGCGACCCTGCTTCGCTTCCACTGGTTCCAGCCGTAGTGGGTGACATTTCCCCACCAGTCTTTAATATCAGTGCCGTCTGTTCCTGCCATCGCAACGATCACTTCGTGCGTCTGCAAGTTTTGATAGAGCACGCACTTGAACCCAGTATCGTCATTCACGACGCGGTTCTGGGCGATGTAACCCGGAAAATCGAATGCGAAAGGAGGAAGAAACGTGGTACCCAACGAATCGTCGAAGTCCGGCGTGAGGTGACTCTTGCCCAATTCGAGTGATTTTGCGGCGTAACTCTGATCGCAGGCGATCAGGAGGCGCTCCGACAGACTAACCAGATCAGACTGCTGGACTTACATGTGCTGAACTCCTTATCTACCGCTGCAGAAGTCCAATATCTTCAGCTCGACTGGCGTCTTGACATCGTGCGACCACACTTTGGCCTTGAAGTCGCGATCAATGAGCATGGCCACCTTGCATCCGTCGGGAGACGTGATGCCCATCGCGTCACCGCGGAATAGGCGCCTACTCGATTTGGGTGTGAGGAAATAAACCCAGTAGTCGTCCTTACGGTCGCCTGGCTCAGCGAAGGCAAGAATCCCGTCCGCGACCGGGGTGGCGGTATGTCGGATCGCCTGCGAGTAGGGAAAGGTTAGTGTCTCTACGTGGCCATCAGGGTAGAGCCAGAAGGCTCGCCGATCTCGACCTTTGGGCCAGGGGATGTCGACATCGGACTCAAAAGAAAAGTAGGCGTTCTTGAAGGGGTGATAGCGGAGCGTGCCGTAGCCCGATACTTCGTTGCATGAGAATGGGAGCTCAACACCGACTTTGTCAGCGAAGCGGTGAAAGCGCGCTTTGACGTGTCTTGCTAGAGGGCTTACGAATTGCGTTTGACAATCGATAAATCCGAAACGAGGCCAAAGAAACCAGATCGTGGTTTTCTCGCTCTCCCAAGACGGTCTTTTCGGACTTCGCTCCAAGGCCGGCACGAACCGCGCGCAGCGTTATCGAACCATATTTCTCCTTTTTCAACTCTGCGTCTGGTCTCTTTCCCAAGTTCGCCGTACACAGCAATGAGTTGCTTTGAATCCTCGTCGTCCGTCATGTAGTGCGAAACGTAACCATCTCGGTAGCACGGGCTTGTCCCAACGCGACCGTAATTCTGTCGCTCCGCAGTTTTGTAGTTGTATGAAACCCAGTAGAAGATTGCTTTGCGACTACCACCGGAATAGCTAACGCTGTCGCCGTTTGAGTAGCGCATGAGGATTCGTTCATTGTCCATCCACGCAACCGGATAAGAAACGACCGGTAGATTTGTGACCTTGACGCCCTCGAGAGATTCTTCCTCGAGCGATGCGCAGGAAAGAGGTGCAAGCGCGAGGAGAGCGCAAAGCAACGACTTGCGTCGATCCCAGACGGCGCGCAGCGCATTGAGCATGAGGCTCCCCCTCCACGTGGAATCTACTCCCGCGTCAGGATTTTGTAATCTAGACATTGGGATAAATCCCCGCGGTCACGGCGCGCGTGGACGTGAATGCCCGCAGGGTAGACGCGACGCTTGCTTGGGAAGTGGCTGGTCCTCGATTCAGAAATCGGGGACAGACCTCGGGAAAGTTTTCGCCTCTCGTGACCTGAAACCTCTTCGCAAGAGAACGGCAGTTCGACACCCATCGCGTCGTCGGGTCGATGAAAGCGCGCTTTGATGTGCTCCGTGAGGGGATTTACAGCTCGTGTTTGGCAATCGATGACGCCTAAGCGAGGCCATAAGTACCAGATCGTTGTGTCCTTGTTCGCCCAGCTCGGTCTTGTCGGGCGCTCACTCCAGGGTCGACATGATCCCATAGCGCCGCGGTCAAAAGTCAGCTCGCCGCGCTTTACTTTCTTCCTCATCTCCTTTCCGAGCTCGCCGTAGACGGCTATGACATGCCCGTCTTCGTCGTCGGCTTCCATCTCGTAAGATATGTATCCGTCGGCGTAGCAAATTTGGGATCCTGCTCGACCGTAAGTCCCTCCGCTACACCGGACTTGTAGTTGTACGAGATGAGATGGAAAACCCAAGAGCTGCGCGCCGTTGAATCGCGTCACAACCTCGCCGGTACGTTTATGTACAGGAGCAGGGTCTCGTTATCGATCCACGCGATCGGGTCTCCAACGACCGGCAATTCGATGGACTTAATGCCATTCGCGTCGCCGCGCTCGAGTGACGCACACGAAAAAATCGCAAACGCGCCAAGAGCGAACAGCCACGACTTGCGTCGAACCCAAACGGCGCGCAGCGCATCGAGCATGAGGCTCCCCCCTCCGCCTGAAATCTACTCCCGCGTCAGGATTTTGTAATCTAGACATTGGGATAAATCCCCGCGGTTGCGGCGCGCGCGGACGTGAATGCCCGCGGGGTAGACGCGACGCTCGCTTAGGGAAAACGTGGTCTGTCCTCGATTTAGAAATCGGGGACAGACCTCGAGAAAGTTTTCAGCGCTTCAGAGACTTGACCCGTGAAATCGGGGTCTGTCCCCGGTTACTTGGTGGCGGGGAGGATTAGGCCCGCGGCTTCGCCGAAGCCGATCGTCGCGTGTCCGTCTCGAGCACATCTCCCTCTTATTGCCAGCTCGTCGCCGTCTTCGACGAAGTTTCTGGTTTCGCCGCCGGGGAGTTTGACGGAGTGTTTGCCGCCCTGGGTGAGTTCGATCATGGCGCCGGCGGAGTCGGGGGCGGGGCCGGAGATGGTGCCGCTGCCGAGCAGGTCGCCGGGCCTGAGGTTGCAGCCGTTGCTGGTGTGGTGGGTGACGAGCTGGGCCAGGGTCCAGTAGCAGTCGCGGTAGTTGGCGTGGGACAGGCGCACGGCCGGCATGCCGGTTTCGCGCATGCCCGCGGTGCGCAGGTACATCTCGACCTCGATCGACAGGCCGCCTTCGTCGCGGTCGTCGGGGTCGGTGAGGTAGGGCAGCGGCGCGGGGTCGCTCGGCGGGCGGCGGAAGGCCGGCACGCGGTAGGGCTCGAGCGCGTCGAGGGTGACGACCCACGGCGAGATGGTGCTGGCGAAGCTCTTGGCGAGGAACGGGCCGAGCGGCTGGTATTCCCAGGCCTGGATGTCGCGCGCGCTCCAGTCGTTGAGCAGCACGACGCCGAACACGCGCTCGAGGGCGTTGGCGATGCGCACCGGGGTGCCAAGCGGGTTGCCGGGCCCGCACACGAAGCCGAGCTCGACTTCGTAGTCCAGGCGCTTGCACGGCCCGAACGTCGCCAGCGGCGCCTCGGGCGCCTTGGTCTGGCCGTTGGGGCGCGTGATCTCGGTGCCGGACACGACCACCGACGAGGCGCGCCCGTGGTAGCCGATCGGGATCCACTTGAAGTTCGGCAAGAGCGGCTCGTCGGGGCGGAACAGCTTGCCGATGTTGGTCGCGTGGTAGATCGAGGTGTAGAAGTCGGTGTAGTCGGGGATCTCGACCGGCAGCAGGAGCTCGGCGTCCTTCAGCGGCACCAGGCAGCCTTCGAGCGCCTTGCGTACGTTGGGCGGCGCGTTGGAGGTGAGCGAGCGCGACAGCGCGAGCCGCAGAGGGTGCCAGTACTCGCGCCCGAGCGCGGCGAGCGCGTTGAGCTTCGGCGCGCGGCCCGCGTCGGCGGCGTCGGCCGCCTCGCCCTCGAAGCCGGCGACCACGCCCGCGGCGCTGAGTTCGAGCACCTGGTCGCCGATCGCCACCCCCGCGCGCGGCGCTTCGCGCGTGCCGCGGCGGCGGAAGATGCCGAACGGCAGGTTCTGGATCGGAAAATCGCAGCCCGGATCGTTGGCGGAGGTGACCCAGCTCGTGCGCTTTGGGTCGTGCGTCTCGTCGAGCTGCATGGCGCTATTTCCCGGGGAAGTTCTTGCGAAAGCCGTTCCAGACCGCGTCGTAGTCATTCTGCCGCTCGCGCGCCTGCATCGCGAACCGGGTCGGCTTGAACACCCAGCGCGACTCCCACATGAAGGCGAGCGTGTCTTCCTGCTTCACGGGTTTCAGCTCGGCGGCGCTGGCCTTGGCGAAGCTCGCCGCGTCCGGCCCGTGCGCGCTCATGCAGTTGTGCAGCGACACGCCGCCGGGCACGAAGCCCTCGGCCTTGGCGTCGTACACGCCGCGCACCAGCCCCATCAGCTCGCTCATCACGTTGCGGTGGAACCACGGCGGGCGGAAGGTGTGCTCGGCCACCATCCAGCGCGGCGGGAAGATGACGAAGTCGCAGTTCGCCACCCCCGGCTGGCCGGATGGCGAGGTGAGCACGGTGAAGATCGACGGGTCGGGATGGTCGAAGCTCACGGTGTTGATCACCATGAAGCGCGCCAGGTCGTACTTGTAGGGCACGTAGTCGCCGTGCCAGGCGACCACGTCGAACGGCGAGTGGGGAAGCTCCATCGCGAACAGGCCGCCGAGGTACTTCGAGACCACCTGGTGCTTGCCGCCCGCATCCTCGAACGCCGCCACCGGCGCGAGGAAGTCGCGCGTCTGCGCCAGGCCCTGGGCGCCGATCGGCCCCAGCTCGGGCAGGCGGAACGCCGCGCCGTAGTTCTCGCACGCGTAGCCGCGCGCCGCGCCGTCGGGCAGCTCGACCCGGTAGCGCATGCCGCGCGGAAGCACGCAGATCTCGCCCGGCGAGACTTCGAGCTTTCCGAGCTCGGTGAAGATCGAAAGGCGCCCCTGCTGCGGCACCAGCATCATCTCGCCGTCGGCGTTCCAGAACACGCGGTTCTTCATTGACCGATTGGCCCGGTAGATGTGCACCACGATCCCGCTCTGCGCTTCCGGGCTGCCCGAGCCCGCGAGCGTGGCCAAGCCATCGAGAAAATCGGTCGGCTTCGAGGGCACGGGAAACGGGTCCCAGCGCATGCGGTTGGGCTGCGCGCCCGAGCCATCGAACGGGCCCGAGGCGAGCGTCGGGTGCGACATCTTCTTGTAGGCCGCGTGCATCGCCGAAGGCCGCAGGCGGTACATCCAGGTACTCTGGTTTTCGGCCCGCGGCGCGGTGAACGCGGTGCCCGAGAGCACCTCGGGGTAGAGCCCCTTGGGGGTGCGCTGGGGAGAGTTCTGGCCCACGGGCAGCGCGCCCCGCACCGCCTCGCTGGAAAAGGTGTTGCCGAATCCGCTCTGGTAGGAAAGGCGCGGCGAGCTTTTCTTCATGCCTGATTCTCCATTCTTACAAATCCTATCAAAAGCGGCGGCCGGACTCGAAGATAAATCAAGCGCCTACCGCGAATAGGGGATTGATTTTCGCCGCCAGCGGTACTACTGTCAGAAAAGCTCCGCGCTGATGGTATCCGCGAGCATCCCCGCCGCCGCCACCACCGCGCACCACGAGCCTACGAGCACCTCCTTCCGGTTGCTTCGGCAGCCGGTTCCAAGGGCCCCGGGGTTTTCCCGGGGCTTTTTTGTTTTCAGGGGTGACGGCGCCGCTTCGCGTCGCGCAGGCGAGCGGGGGCGGCGCATCGTCCGGCGCAGGCCAAGCGACCAGCCACTGACGTTTACGTCGAAAAAGATTCTGCTACTTGCACGGAAACGCATCTTTCAGCGATTTGCGGACAAGAAAGCTGGCCGGCAGGCCCAATTGCTGCGGGTTTTCTATCAGGTAGTGGCCCACTACATCCCCGACCTGCTTGAGAGAAACGGAGTTATCGATGCACATGACTGCACCGGGCGTAACCGCCAGGATTTCGTAAGATGCGCGAATGTAGCCGAGATAGAGCCCGAAGCTTGCCATATCCCCGCTCTTGCCGCGGCTGGTCGCAGTGGACAAGTAGGCCCGGTAGTATTGCAACAATTGATTGCCGCTCCATAGATGCGGGCCCGCAAATGACGAGCCGCAGTATGTAACGAGCAGGCTGGCAAGTAAGCTCGCGAGCTTCATCGGTAATCCCCCCCTGCTATGAGTGCTTCAGAACGCTGCGCAGTGTCTGCGCAAGAATATTCTTGCTGTATGGCTTGGTGATGTATCCGTCGGCGCCGAGATTGAGGCCGCGCTGCACGTCTTCGGGTTTGGCCAGTACCGTCAGCATGACGACCGGAAGCAGGGCAAGCTTCGGATGGCGGCGCATATTCGTCAGGACGTCAAAGCCGTTGCCATCCGGCAACATGATGTCGAGCAAGACGAGGTCCGGAGGCGCACGAGTGCGAAGCTCCTCGAGCAGCTCTCTGCAGCTGGGCGCAACACGCACGGCGTAACCTGCGGCGCCGACGCGCAAGTTGGCGAGCGCTGCCTGGTCCGGGTCGTCCTCCACGATCAGGATCACGATCTCGGCAGGAACTTTCGCGATCGGCTGGCGGTTTCGAAGTCGGTCCGGAGAAAGATAGGCGCCTGCACGATCGAGCGCCGTGCGGGCTGCGCGCGACTGCTTCTGGAGCCGACTTGTATCGTCGGGCGTCGCGACCCTCGGTTCCCCCTGCGCGACATTCAAGGGAACGGTAAAGTCCAGATCGTGCGTGGGGCTGGCGGGATCGGAAACGACATATCCAAGCTCTTCCATCTCCGACAACCAGTCTCCCAGCAACGAATCCGGGAACTGTCGTAGCAGACCCCGTACGACATCCGTGTGCGTGAGCCCTTCGATTACCCCGAGAATCCGGCGGTACTCGGGGGGTATTGTCGTGACGGGCGACGCCAACGCCTTGTCGCCGGCGGCAGTGCGACGATAGATACTATCTTGCGGCCATGATTCCACGCTTGCTTTGTAGCATAGCTTCGCCCGACCGGAGCGGAGCAATGCTTCAACAGCAAGTGTGACTCGGCATGACGGAAGTGTAGACCGAGGACAGACCCCGAAAAACAAAACCCGAAAGTACCGAGGTCTGTCCCCTCACTTCAGCGACAGGCGCCGCTCGACGAAGGCGAGCAGATCGGCGAGGCAGGCTTCGACCGTCTTTTCGCCGGCGCGCACTTCGAGCTCGGCGGTGGCGGGCGGCTCGTAGGGGGCGGACACGCCGGTGAACTCCTTCAGCTCGCCCGCGCGGGCGCGGCGGTAGAGGCCCTTGGTGTCGCGCTGCTCGCACACTTCGAGCGAGGCGTTGATGTAGATCTCGTTGAAGTACTTCGGGTGGCGCTCGCGGATTCTCTCGCGGTCGGCGCGGTACGGGGAGATAAACGCGGTGACGACCACGAAGCCGGCTTCGGCGAAGAGGGCGGCGACTTCGCCGATGCGGCGGATGTTCTCGGCCCGGTCCGCGGGCGAGAAGCCGAGGTCGGTGTTGAGACCCTGGCGCACGTTGTCGCCATCCAGGGTGTAGACCTGGTAGCGGCGCGCGAAGAGGGCTTTCTCGAGCTCGATCGCGAGGGTGCTCTTGCCCGCGCCGGACAGGCCGGTGAACCACAGGATCCCGCCGCGGTGGCGGTTGGCGGCGATGCGGTCTGCTTCGCTGACGCGGTGGGCGACGGTGAAGACGTTTTTGGATTTCGGCATGGGGCGAGTTTAGCTAAAATCGGGGACAGACCCCGAAATGAAAAATCGGGGTCAGAGTCGAATTTGAGAACCGCAAATTCGACTCTGACCCCATTTTTCCTGTACTACCGTTTTTTCGCCTGGCGCGGCCGCCTCGCGTCTTCGATCAGGCGGCAGGCGAGGTCGAGCGAGATCCGGAGGTCGCTCACGCGCCCGATGTAGCCTGCCAGCGCGTCTTTGGCGCGCTGGCGCAGATCTCCCGCGGTCAGCAAACCGGCGCGTGCCAGCGCGGCGATGTCCTCGCGATCGGGATCGGCGAAGCGGGGCACCTTGGACACGGCGAGATCGACCGGTGCGAGGACGCGCACCTGCAGCCGCTTCGGATCGACCCCCGGCACGTCGATCGGCACGGAATCGCGCTGGGCATCCTGATGCATGAGGCCGAGGGTGTCGTTGTACTGGCGATCGAAGTACAGCGTGCGCAAGCTGTCGTCGGCGTCCCGGTACATCACCTCGAGGTTGCGGGGCAGCAGCAGACGGCGGCCGATCGCCGCGTCGATGTCGTGCGAGAAACGCGCGCCGGTATAGATGTGGCTTGCGGCCCCACCGGCGACATAGACGGGAACGGGCGGCCCGGAATAGTCCCCCAGCGCCGCCTCGATGCGCGCCATCAGTTGCGCGAACGCCTTCCAGTATTCCGGATCGGCCTTGAGCTCGATGCGCGGTTTTCTTTTCGCAGGCACGCCTCAGCCCCGGGAGGCGAGGCGCGCGCGAAGCAGCGGCAGGAAGCGATCCGGCTTCAGCGGCGACTGCTCGAGCCATGCGTTGGCGCGCTCCAGGGTCGTCATGCCGGGCGAGAGCTGCTCGGCCAGCGCCATGAGCCGCGCGCGGTCGCCCAGGTCGACGCTTCCCAGCAGGACAGCCAGTCCGGCGAGCAGCCGCGGGTCGCCGGCGCGCCGCCAGCGCGATGGGCGCAAGTCGCCCGAAGCAACCAGCTGCAGCAGCCGTTCTTCCTCCGCGCGCGACAACGACCCGGGCAGGGGGGCGGCTTTCGCGGCTCGCTTGCCTGCGGGCGCCTCGAACTCGTGCGCGGGCACCAGGTAGGCAATCACCCGCCCGTGGCGGCGCACCGCCAGCCGTTCCACCGCGGCGCGCGAAAGCACCTGCCCGAGGTCGGTCTTGAGCTGCGTCGCATCGACGGTTCGCATGCTTGCCATTCTATTCCGTTATGGACGAAATAGAAAGTTGCTGGAAACCAGGAAAATCGGGGTCAGAGTCGAATTTTTGGTTCTCAAATTCGACTCTGACCCCGATTTTTCACATCCGCCCGGGGAGCCAGGTGGCGAGCAGGGGGAAGGCGATGATGAGCGCGATGCGAACGACGTCGGCGGCGATGAAGGGCAGGATGCCTTTGGCGATGGTCTCCAGCCGGATGTCGGCGACGCTGCGCAGGACGAAGAGGTTCATTCCGACCGGCGGGGTGATCATGCCGATCTCGGACAGCGTCACCAGCAGCACGCCGAACCAGATCGAGTCGAAGCCGAACGACTTGACCAGGGGATAGACCGCGCCGAGGGTGAGCAGGATCATCGACAGGCTGTCCATCAGGCAGCCGAGCAGGATGTAGAGGGCGCACATCGCCGCCAGCACCTCGAAGCGGCCCCAGCCGAGTTCGCGCACGAACTGGATCATCGACTGGGTCAGGCCGGTGGCGTCGACGAAGAAGTTGAACACCGAGGCGCCGATCAGGATCATGAAGATCATCGCGCTGGTGCCGGCGGTCTCGAGCAGGCCCTTGGCCAGCACGTCGCGCGAGAGCGCGCCGCCGAGCGCGGCGAGCAGCAAGGCGCCGAAGGCCCCGACCGCGGCCGCCTCGGTGGGCGAGAACCAGCCCAGGTACATTCCGCCCAGCACCACGCCAAACAGCAGCACCACCTGCCACACCTCGCGCAGCCCGCGCAGGCGCTCGCGCCAGCTGTGGCGCTCGGCGGCGGGGCCCATCCCGGCGTGGCGCCAGGTGACCCAGCGCACCGCGCCCATGTACAGGCCCACCCCGAGCAGGCCGGGCAGGATGCCGGCCACGAACAGCTTGCCGATCGGGTTCTCGGTCATCAGGCCGTAGATCACGAACATGATCGAAGGCGGGATCATCACCCCGAGCGTGCCGCCGGCGGCGACCGAGGCCGCCGCGAGCCGGTCGTCGTAGTGGTGGCGGCGCATCTCGGGCAGCGCGATGCGGCCGATGGTGGCGGCGGTGGCGATCGAGGAGCCGCACACCGCGCCGAACAGGGCGCTCGCGCCGATGGTGGCCAGCGCGAGTCCGCCTCTGAGGTGTCCGATGAACGCGGCGACCAGGTTGTACAGGCTCTGCGACAGCCCGGTGCGGCCGGCGAACACCCCCATCATGACGAACAGCGGCACCACCGACAGGCTGACCGGAAAGGCCGAGTCGAACGGCGCGCGCCCGAGCACGAAGGCGAGGCTCGACCAGCCGTAGGTCAGGCCGTAGCCGAGCGCGCCGACCGTGCCCATCGCGATGCCGACCGGGACGCGCAGCGCGATCAGCAGCAGCACCGCGCCGAAGCCCGCGACGCCGAGCAGCGGCCCCTGCATCAGCCGGGCTCGGTCCGGCGCAGCGCGCCGAGTGCGGCGATGAGCGCGGTCGCCGCCGAGGCGAGGGTGCCCAGAAGCAGCGGCGCCCAGTACAGGATCATCGGGATGCCGAGCGTGACCGACTTGTCGCCCTGGGCGAGCGCGATTTGCGCCTGCAGCAGGCCGTACCAGGCGAGCGCGAGCATGAATGCGGCGGCGATGAGGCCCGCGGCGAGCTTGACCGCACCGAGCAGCGGCGCGGGCAGCAGGTCGGTCAGGAACTCAACGCCGACGTGGGTGCCGCGCAGGAACGCGAGCGGCATGGAAAGGAACACGCAGCCCATGACCCCGAGCTGGGTCAGGTCGATCGTACCGAGGATCGAGAAGCCGAGCGTGCGGCGGGTGGCGATGTCGGCGATCTGCACCAGCATCGCGCCGCACAGCAGCGCCATGCCGGTGTAGGCAAGCCAGCGGGCGGCACGGTCGGCGATACGAAAAATGGGGTCAGAGTCCAATTCGAGATTCATGAATTGGACTCTGACCCCATTTTTTCGGAGCTGACCCTTACCTCGCGAGCTTGGCTTCGGTCCGGCGCATCTCGTCGTAGATCGCGCGGGCGTTGGGCACGCCTTCCTTTTCCAGCTTGGCGAGCTCCTGATCGACCACGGGCCGGAGCTGCTCGCGCCACTTCTCGCGCGTGGCGTTCGACACCGGCACCAGCTTGCCGCCGGCTTTCATCGCCGCGTCGTAGCCGGCCTTGTCCCATTTCGCCCACCAGCCGCCGAACTTGTCCACCAGCGGGGTGCCGATCGAGCTGTCGATCGCTTTCTGCACCGCGGCCGGATAGGTCGCGAAGCGCTCGGGGTTCATCACCAGGTGAAAGCACGCGGTGTACACGCGCGCGTCGAGGTGTTCTTTCAGCAGGCTCTCGAGCCGGAAGCCCTTGATCGCGTCCCACGGGAACACCGCGCCGTCGATCACGCCCTTCTCGAGGTTCTCGTACACCTGTCCCGGCGGCATGCCGACGGGCGTGGCGCCGAGGTAGGCGAGCAGGTCCTGGGTCGAGGGGTTGGGCGCGCGCATGCGCAGGCCCTTGACGTCGTAGATCGTCTCGAGCCGCTTGTCGCGGGTATGGAACAGACCGGGGTTGTGGCATTGCAGCGCGGCGAGCTTGAAGCCTTTCCAGTCTTCCGCCAGCGCGCCGTTGCGCATCGCCCACAGCGTGCGGGTGGCGAGGTCGGCGCTCTCGGCCACGAACGGCATCTCCATGATCGAGGTGCGCAGATACCGCCCGCGCGGAATGCCGTTCAGGCCGAAGGCGAGGTCGACCACGCCCTGCTTGACCTGGTCGGCCTGGTTGGCGACCTTGCCGAACGGCGAGTTGCCGGCGAACACGCGCACCGTGACCGCGCCGCCGGACTTCTTCTCGATTTCCTTGCCCAGCGGCTGGAGCACGTCGGTGACGAAGCCGTGCGTGGGCGGCACGAAGGTCGAGAACTTGAGCTCCAGGGCGCCGGCGTGGCTGGCGGGCGCGGCGAGCGACACGGCGACGACGGCGACGACGGCGGCGAATGCGGTGATTGCGGGCTTCATCGGTGTTCCCCCTTTCGAGGAGATTCTAGCCCGGATAACCGTCCGGATTTGCGGCCTGCCAGCGCCAGGCGTCGCGGCACATTTCCGGCAGCCCGAGCTTCGCGCGCCAGCCCAGCGTGCGCGCGGCGAGCGAGGCGTTGGCGTAGCAGGCCGCGATGTCGCCCGGGCGGCGCGCGACGATCTCGAGCGGCACCTTGACGCCGGTCGCTTTCTCGAACGCGCGCACCGTCTCGCGCACCGAGTAGCCGCGCCCGGTGCCGAGGTTGGCGGTGATCGAGCGCTTCTTTTTCTCCAGGTAGACGAGCGCCGCGAGGTGCCCGGCGGCGAGGTCCACGACGTGGATGTAGTCGCGCACGCCGGTGCCGTCGCCGGTCGGGTAGTCGGCGCCGAACACGCGCAGCCTCGGCAGCCGCCCGGCGGCGACCTGGGTGAGATACGGAAACAGGTTGTTCGGCACCCCGCGCGGGTCCTCGCCGATGCGGCCCGAGGGGTGGGCGCCGATCGGGTTGAAGTACCTCAGCGCCGCGTAGGCTGAAGCCCGGGTCGGCCGCGGCGGCGTCGGCCAGCAGGTGCTCGATCACCAGCTTGGTCTTGCCGTAGGGGCTCGCCGGGCGCAGGGGGTGGTCCTCGGTCAGCGGCAGCCGCTCGGGCTCGCCGTACACCGTGGCCGAGGAGCTGAACACGATCCGCTTCACCCCGCGGCGCGCCATGACTTCGAGCAGCGCGATGCTGCCGCCGACGTTGTTGTCGTAGTACAGCAGCGGCTTTTCGACCGATTCGCCGACCGCCTTGAGGCCGGCGAAGTGGATCACCGCCTCGACCGGCTGTGCTGCGAAGGCTTTGTCGAGCGCGCCGCGCTCGCGCAGGTCGGCGCGGTGAAAGTCGATCTTCGCTCCGGGCGCGAGCTCGCGGATGCGCTCGAGCACCGCGGGCTTCGAGTTGGAAAGGTTGTCGACGATCGCCAGCCGGTAGCCGGCGTGCGCGAGCGCGACGCAGGTGTGCGAGCCGATGTAGCCCAGCCCGCCGGTGACCAGGATGGTTCGAAAATCGGGGTCAGAGTTCATTTATGAAATGGCGGTCAGACTCCATTTTAGAATCTAAAAATGGGGTCTGACCCCGATTTCAGGTCCGGTTGTACTTGTCGTCGAAGCGCACGATGTCGTCTTCGCCCAGGTAGCTGCCGGACTGCACCTCGACGATGAGCAAGGGCCGGGTGCCGGGGTTCGCCAGGCGGTGCTTGACGCCCTGCGGGATGAAGGTGGACTGGTTCTCCTCCAGCATCATCTCGTCGTTGCCGCGGGTGACCAGGGCGGTGCCGGAGACGACCACCCAGTGCTCGGCGCGGTGGTTGTGCAGCTGAAGCGAAATCGCGTGGCCGGGCTTGACCATCAGGCGCTTGACCTGGAAGCGCTCGGCGGCGTCGATCGACTCGTAGTAGCCCCAGGGGCGGTACACGCGCGAGTGCGCCACGTGCTCGCGCCGCTCGGCCTTCTCCAGCCGCTCGACGATGCCCTTGACCTCCTGCGCGCGCTCGCGCGCGGCGATCAGGATCGCGTCGTCGGTCTCGACGATCAGCAGCCCGTCGACGCCGAGCAGCGAGACGTGGCGCGCGTCGGCGCGCACGTAGCAGTCTTTTGCGTCGGCCACCGCGACGTCGCCGGCGAGCACGTTGCCGGCGGCGTCCTTGGCGCCGATATCCCACAGCGACGACCACGAGCCGACGTCGCTCCAGCCGAAGTCGCCCTCGACCACCGCGCCGTCGGCGGTGTGCTCCATCACCGCGTAGTCGACCGACTCGGCCGGGCAGGCCGAGAACGCCTCGGCATCCAGGCGCACGAAGTCGAGGTCGCTCGTCTTGGCCGCGAGCGCGCGCTCGACCGCGGCCAGCATGTCGGGGCGCTGGCGCCTGAGCTCCGCCAGGTAGCGCGCGGCGCCGAACAGGAACATGCCGCTGTTCCAGTAGAAGCCGCCCTGCTCGAGGAAGCCGCGCGCGGCCTTTTCGTCGGGCTTCTCGACGAAGCGCCGGATGCGGCGCGCGCCGGGGCAGCCTGCGATCACCTCGCCGGCTTCGATGTAGCCGTAGCCGGTGGCGGGGCTGGTGGGGCGGATGCCGAAGGTGACCAGCAGCCCGTGCTCGGCGGCGAGGCGCGCGGCGCCGACCGCGGCATGGAACGCGGCGGCATCCAGGATCATGTGGTCCGAGGGCAGCACCAGCAGCAGCGCGTCGGGTTGCTCGGCGCGCAGCCACAGCGCGGCGGCGGCGATCGCGGGCGCGGTGTTGCGCCCGACCGGCTCGAGCAGCACCGCGCGCGGCGCGACGCCGGCTGCGGCGAGCTGCTCGGCGGCGAGGAAGCGGTGCTCGGTGTTGACCACGAGGATCGGCGCGCCGCAGTCGGCGAGACCCTCCAGGCGCAGCGCGGTGTCCTGCAGCATCGTGCGCTCGGTCACGAGCGGCAGGAACTGCTTCGGCAGGAGCTTCCTCGACATCGGCCACAGCCGGCTGCCGCTGCCGCCGGAGAGGATCACGGGAACGATGCGTGGCGGCATGGGGGCTCCGTAGTTACCTGGCGCGGGCGCGCAGCGCTTTCTTCACTGACGCCGCGGATTCGCGCAGCAGCGCTTCGGTCGCGTCCCAGCCGATGCAGGCGTCGGTCACCGAGCAGCCGTAGATCAATTTCGATTTGTCCTCGGGGATCGGCTGGTTGCCGGCCACCAGGTTGCTCTCCAGCATCAGGCCGACGATCGAGCGGTTGCCCTCGACGATCTGGTGCATGCAGTCCTTGAACACCAGCGGCTGCAGCTCGGGCTTCTTGAACGAGTTGGCGTGCGAGCAGTCGACCACGATGTTGGGCGCCACGCGCGCCTCTTTGAGCGCCTGCTCGATCAGCGCGACGTGCGCGGTGTCGTAGTTCGGGCTCGCCGCGCCGCCGCGCAGCACGACGTGGCCGTAGGGGTTGCCGCCGGTGCGCACGATCGCCGAGCGGCCGTCGGGGTCGATGCCGAGGAAGTTGTGCCGCTGGCGCGCCGAGCGGATGGCGTTGATCGCGACCGCGGTGTCGCCGTCGGTGGCGTTCTTGAATCCGACCGGGGCGGACAGGCCGCTCGCCATCTCGCGGTGGGTCTGCGACTCGCTGGTGCGCGCGCCGATCGCGTACCACGAGATCAGGTCGCCGAGGTACTGCGGCGCGACCGGGTCGAGCGCCTCGGTCGCCGCGGGCAGGCCCTGGTCGGCGAGCGCGAGCAGGAACTCGCGCGCGCGCTGCATGCCTTCCTCGATGTGGAACGAGCCGTCGAGGTAGGGGTCGTTGATGAAGCCCTTCCAGCCGCTCACCGTGCGCGGCTTCTCGAAATACACCCGCATCACCAGGTACAGCGCGTCGGAGACCTCGGCCGCGAGCTTGTGCAGCCGCGCGGCGTACTCGAGGCCCGCCTTCGAGTCGTGGATCGAGCACGGCCCCACCACCACGAACAGGCGCGGGTCGCGCCGCTCGAGGATGTCCTGCAGCACGCGCCGCGCCTCCGTCACCGTCTTCGTCGCGCGCGGCGTGATCGGCGCCTTGGCGTGCAACTCGCGCGGCGAGGCCATCGCCTCGAAGGCGACGATATGGACGTCTTCCGTTCTGCTGGCGCTTTTCATACGAGTGTGGATTGTAAACCGGGGACAGACCCCGATTTCACCGGCTAACGTACTGATCCGGAAAGATTCGCGCCGCGGTCTGTCCCAAATTTGCGCTTCGGCGGACGCCCGGCGCGTCCCGGCGTCAGGCGCCGTCCGAGGGCGCGCGCGGCAAGGCTGCGGAACGCCGCGTCTCCGAGTGCGCCGCCGCTGTTGGTCGCACGGCGGATCTCGGCGAGCTGCGTGGCGCCGAGGCCGGATTCGACCAGCACGCGATACGCGGTGTGAGCGCTTGTCGTCGTCAATACCGAGGGCGAGGTATTCCGGGTGGGGCGCGAGCCATGTATCGCGGACGCCGCCGGCATTTGCGCAGTGACTTGACCAGCGATAGTCGCCCGCGCGGGCGACCATGCCGGCGCGCACCGGGTTGAGCTCGATATATCGGTAGCACGCGAGGACGTAGCGATCGGACTGCGCGATACACGAGCGAAAGCGCCCTTCCCATAGCGTCCCGCTGCGCTCCCGGCTGCGGTTGATGTACTGGACGTAGCGCTGGCCGAGATTCTTCATCAGCAACGCGCAGGCGTTCGCCGCCCGCGGTGTAGCGAGCAGATGGACGTGGTTGGTCATCAGGCAGTAGGCGTGGATCTCGCAGCCGTGGCGACGCGAGAGCTCGCGCAGGTGATCGAGATAGACCAGGTAGTCCGCATCGCGATGAAAGCACGCCGAGCGGTTGTTCCCGCGCTGGATGATGTGCACGGCCACTTCGGGAAGGATCGCGCGCGCGTGTCGGGGCATGAGCGCTCAACGATTGCCGTCGAAGATCGGTTGACCGGCGTCCTCGAAATCGGGGACAGGTCTCCGATTTAGTTTCGGAAAAACAGCCTGCTTAGAGTGCGAAATCGGGGTCTGTCCCCGGTTTAGGTGCGTACCGGGAGTTTCTTGAAGCCGCGGAAGCGGATGCGGCGGTCGCGTTGGGGCTCGCCCGCGAGCTGCAATTTCGGGAAGCGCGGGAGCAGGCGCGCGAAGGCGACGCGGGCTTCCATGCGCGCGACGTTCAGGCCGGCGCAGGCGTGGGCGCCCTGGCCGAAGGCGAGGTGGCGGTTGGGTTTGCGGCCGGCATCGAAGCGCTCGGGGTCGGGAAATTGCGCCGCGTCGCGGTTCGCGGCGCCGATGCCGATGGTGATCGGGGTGCCGGCGGGAAGCTCTTTGCCGCCGAGCGCCATCGGCGCGGTGAGGCGCCGGTTGTTGAGCTGGATCGGCCCCTCGTAGCGCAGCATCTCCTCGACCGCGGTCGGCACCAGCGCGGGATCGGCGCGCACGCGCGCGAGCTCGGCCGGGTGGGTGAGCAAGAGCCAGGTGCCGTTGCCGATGAGATTGGTGGTGGTCTCGTGCCCCGCGTTGAGCATGAAGATGCACTGGTGGTAGAGCTCGGTCTCGCTCAGGCGCTCGCCGTCCTGCTCGCCCTGGATCAGGCGCGTGAGGACGTCGGCCTCGTAATCGCCGGGGTGCTTCCTCCTGCTCGGCGATCAGGTCCTTGAGGAACGCGACGAACTCGGTCACCGCGCGGTTGCCCGCCTCGTGCATCGCCGGCGTAAGCGTCGGCTCGAGCCCGGAGAGAATCGCGACCGACCAGCCGCGCAGCGGCGCGCGCGCGGCGCGCGGCACGTCGAGCAGGTTGCCGATCACCTCGATCGGGATCTGCGAGGCGAAGGCGTCGATGAAGTTGACCTCGCGCGCTTCTGGCCATCTCGTCGAGCAGCCGCTCGACCAGCTTCACGACGTCGGCCTCCATGCGCGCGATCGCGCGCTGGTTGAGCGCGCCCATGATGATGCGCCGCACGCGCGTGTGCAGCGGCGGGTCGTTGAACACCAGGCTGGTGGTGTGGTGCTCGTAGAGCGGCGAGTCGCCCAGCTTGGGCCCGAACTCGGCCTTCTTGTCCGAGCTCGCGCGCGCGTCGCGGTACACCGCGAGCGCGTCCTCGTAGCGCGACAGGAACACCCCGCCGCCCTCGAGCGCGTGCACCGGGTCGTGCTCGCGCAGGGCCGCGTACCAGGGGTAGGGGTCGTCGATGAAGTCTGCCGGCGCGCGGGTGAGCTCGAATGCGCGCGCGCGTTCGCGGGCGTCCATTCGGCTATTATGCACGGCCATGCAACGCGTTCCGATGGCCGACTTCGAGCCCGGCCTGAAAAAGCGGCTCGAGGAGTTGTGGGGCGAGCCGGTCAACCTCTACCGCGCTCTCGGCAACCATCCGGCGCTGACCGCGGCCTGGACCGAGTTCGCCAATTCGATCCGCCACGACAGCCGCACCCCGCGCAAGCTGCGCGAGATCATGATCCTGCGCACGGCGCAGATCGCGCGCTCGAAGTACGAGTGGGCGCAGCACCTCAAGATGGCGCGCAAGGCGGGCGTCACCGAGGAGCAGATCAACGAGCTCGAGCTGTGGCGCGAGTCGAAGCACTTCGACGCGCGCGAGCGCGCCGCGCTGGCGCTGACCGAAGGCGTGATGGCAAGCAACGTCACGGACGAGGTCCACGCCGAGGCCGCGAAGCACTTCGGCCACGCCGACTACGTCGAGCTGTGCCTGACCGCGGCGTTCTACGCCATGGTGTCGCGCATGCTCGACGCGATGCGGGTCGAGTTCGATCCCGACATCCGCGAACATTCGCCGCGCCTGCCCTGAGCCCGCCGCGAGGACCCGCCGGGATGGCCCAGCCGCGCAGCTACCGCTATTACGAGTTCGTGATGGCGGCGTTCGTCACCATCCTGATCTGCTCCAACCTGATCGGGCCGGCCAAGATCGCGCAGATCGACGTGCCGTTCTTCGGCCCGCTCACCTTCGGCGGCGCGGTGCTGTTCTTTCCCATCTCGTACGTGTTCGGCGACATCCTGACCGAGGTCTACGGCTACGCGCGCGCGCGGCGCGTGATCTGGGCCGGCTTCGCCGGGCTGGGCTTCGCCTCGTTCATGGCCGCGGTGGTGGTGGCGCTGCCGCCGGCGCCGTTCTGGCACCACCAGGACGCCTACGAGATCGCTTTCGGGACCACGTGGCGCATCGCCGGGGCCTCGATGGCCGCCTATTTCTGCGGCGAGTTCGTCAACTCCTACGTGCTGGCCAAGATGAAGATCCTCACCGCGGGGCGCTGGCTGTGGACGCGCACCATCGGCTCGACCATTTTCGGCGAGGGAGTCGACTCGCTGCTGTTCTACCCGCTCGCGTTCTACGGCGCGGGCATCATCCCGGACGACAAGCTGCCGCTGGTGATGGCGGCGCAGTTCGCGACCAAGGTGGCGGTCGAGGTGCTGTTCACGCCCGTGACCTACAAGGTGGTCGCGCTGCTCAAGCGCGCCGAGAACGAGGACTACTATGACCGGCGCACCAACTTCAATCCGTTCACGCTCAAGGCCTGAATGCGGCAATGTGTGAGAATTTGACAAGCCTTTCGCCAAGGTCAAATTTGTCCTCGTAGGGCGGCTGGCCGAGCTGCTATGGTCACTAGGTGACCGCCCGCTTGCCTTCCTGGATCCTCAGCCGCAGCGTTTCCATGCTCGCAGTACCGCGTATCGGAGAATTGCTGGTGCGGGCAGGCCTGGTCCCGCGCGCCGGCTTGGACGAGGCGCTGGCGCGACAGGCGGGCGCCAATCGCAGGCTTGGCGAACTGCTGGTGGAGATGGCCCTGGTCGACCAGGTGGAGCTCGACGAGGTGCTCGCGATCCAGGACGAGCTGCGCGCCGGCCGCGGCAAAGAGCTGCTCGGATTGCTCGCCTCGCGCCTGGGCAACATCCTGCTGAATTCAGCCGCAGTGACCCAGGCGCAGCTCGACCGCGCGGTCGAGGAACAGGAGCGTACCGGCGACCTGCTGGGCGAGATCCTCATCCGCCAGGGCGCCATCACCCCGGCCCAGCGCCAGGGCGCGCTCAGTCTCCAGGAAAAGGTCGTCAACCGGCTGCACGGGCGCACGCGCCTCGGGCGCATGCTGGTGGAGGCCGGGGTCATCGACGAGGCAACCCTTGAGGATGCGATCCAGCGCCAGCGCGCTTCGGGCAAGCGGCTCGGCGAAGCGCTGGTCGAGTCCGGCGCGATCACGCCGGACGTGCTGTCCGGATTCCTCGCGCGCCAGAAGCGACTGCGCGCGATCGCTTTTGCGGCCGCCGCGTTGGGCGTATCGTCGCCGCCCGCAGCGTTGGCGGAAACGCATCGAATCGACGTGCAGGCAGTGGTGCTGCGCCACGCCTCGATCAGCGCGTTCCGCACCCCGCAACAGATTACGGTCACTGCGGCGGACATCGCGCGCGGCTACGTCGCGCTGGCGCAGCCGGTGGAGATCGAAATTCGGACCAACAACCCCGCCGGGGTCATGCTCGGGTTCAATCTCAACTCGACCCAGGTCCGCGCTGTGCACTTCGACGGCCAGGACTTGCAGCTTAGCGTCGCAACCGGCGCTGCCGTGGTGCTGGTGCCGAAGGCGGGGGTGGGCCTGCGCAGCCAGACGCTGCATCTGCGAACGCGCCTCGATCTCGCGCCCGGCGCACAGCCCGGGGTCATTGCGTGGCCGGTGGCGCTTCTTATCGCGCCTTACTGACGCCGCGCGCGGTCGCGCGTCCCCTAGAAGATTATCGAGATGCCGATCGAGTCGCCGTAGTTGCCGGGCGTGACGTTCTGCAGTCCCGGCATGCGGCCGTAGATCGTGACGTTCCAGGGCTTGTTCTTGGTGACGCGCTTGCTCTGCGTGGACGTGCCGGCGGTCCCATCTCCCCAGACGACCGTGACGCCGGGGTCGAGATACAGGTTGTAATCCAGCAGGTCGCTGCCGCTTGCGCGCTGCATGCGGCGCGGGAAGAATCCGCCCGAGACCGCGCTCGGGCTGATCTGGATGGTGACGATCGGCGGTGGGGCCTGGTTGCAGCTTACGGTGATCACGCCCGAGGTAGTCGAGCCCAGCGGGCTCAGCGGGTCGTACGGCCCGAAGGACAACGGTCCTGCGGAGACGTTGCATGCCGCGTGCGCGCTCACCGCGCACAGCGCTAGACAGGCGGCGACGAAACTAGCGCGCATCGCCGCACTCCAGCACACCCAGGTCCGTGACCGCTTCCTTGGTCGGCGGTACGTGCAGGGTGAACGCGCATCGGCCGAGCCGGCCGCTGACCTCGCCGCGGTAGGTCCCGCTCCCGAGGTTTTCGATGTAGAAGCCGCCGTCGCGCGCCGCGTACACCGGCAGCGGATTATGGCCCGGTACGGCGACCTCGCCAGTCGCGTCGCTGAACGGCGCGCGTTCGCCGTTGCGGCGAACCATGAGCCGGCCTGCGACGGCCTGCACCCGGTGCGCCTTGAAGTCGACCAGCACGCCGCTGCGCAGGGGCGGCGAAACGATGTAGCGCGTCTGGGGCACGATGATGTCGACCGGCAGGTCTCTGTCCTCGATCGCGATCGGGTTGTCGAAATACGAGGCGAGGCGCGGGATGAAGAGGTTTCCGTCCGCGTCCGTGCGCCCCACCTCGATATTGTTCGCGTACACGCGCACATTGCGAACCCCTTCGACCTTTACCATGCCGTAGCTGTCGTAGATCGGCCGCGACAGGCCCCAGGCATCGCCGACGCGCGTGACCGCCCCGGCGAAGCCGAGCTGATAGGTGCCGCTCCCGGCGCCGGAATCCCTGAAGTACTCGCCGCGCGCGACGCTGCGCGCGAAGTTGTACTGCACGTAAGGATCGAAGGTATCGCGCGCGGTGCCCGATCCGTCGGAGTGCTGAACGGTCGCGCGGTACACGAGTCCCTCTGCATCGGGATTGCCGCCCAGCACCTGCAACGTCTGTGCGTTGACGCCGCCGGTGCGCTGAAGCTGGGCGCTGTACGACGGCCGATCACCGCTGCCGACCGGATTGTAGGAAACAGAGACCAGCACCTCGTTCGCGCCGAAGACGCCGTTCGAACGGCGCAGCGCGCCGGTCAGGTACACGGCGTTCGACAAGCGGTGGCGATAGGTGAGGCTCGCGGACCGGCTGCGCTCGGCGTACCAGGGCTGTGAATCCTGGTAGATCAAGCCAATCGAGCTCCCGCCGCCGATCGGCATGGACACGGTGCCCGCGAATTCGTGCTTGCGGTTCAGGCTCGTGTCGGCGCCGGCGCGCGGATAATCGCGCGACTCCGTGCGCCAGGCGAGGCTCGAGGCGAAGCTGGGGGAGCTGAAGGAGTGGCCGAACGCGATCGCGGTCCCGCTGCCGTCGGGGCTGTTGCCCCACGAAATCTCGGCGCTCGCCACGCCCCAGGTTCCCATGCGCCAGCTCGCGTTAGGCCCGAGGTTGTAGCGGTGGTCGAGCGCCTCGCCGCGAACGCCGAGCGTGATCGCGTCGCTCACTCCCCGGCGGTAGAAGCCCGCGCCGCCGAGCCTGCCGTAGTCGTTGCTGCGCACGCCGAACTGTTCGCGCTGCAGGCCGATGTCGGCGCTGTATTCGTCGAGCCCTTCGCGCAGAAGTGCCTGGCTGAAGTAGAAGGGATTGGTGATGGTCTGCTCGTTGCCGAGCACGTCGCGCACCACCACTTCAGTCACCTGCAGCCCGTTCAGGCTGACCAGGTTCTGCAGCTCGAACGTTCCCGGGGCGACGCGCTGGTGGCCGATCAGCACGCCGTTGTTGTAGAGGTAAATGTCCGAGGGAAGCGCCGCGGTGCCGCTCACGACCTGCCCGGGCGCGCGCAGATAGTAGGGGTCGATGCTGTAGCGGCGCGAGAAGCTGATGCCTCCCAGGCGCAGCGAGCTGCCGAGCGTCGACGCAGAGGTGACGAAGTCGCCGAGCACCAGTCTCTGCATGGTGCCGCGCCAATCGCGCGTCAGGCTGGTATTCAGGCGAGTGGTGTTGGCTTCGCCGGTGTCGCGCTGATAAATGGACTGTGCGTCACTCAAGAGCAGGTAGTCGCCCAGGCGCATGCCGAACTCGCCCGCCGCGCTCACCGTGTCGAGGCCGGTCCGGTCGCTGCCGTTTCCCGTCAGGTTGTAGTTGAGGAAGGCGCCGCCGGCCGACGGATACGTCACGTCGTCCGCGCGCTTGGGCGCCATGTCGATCACCTGCCGGCGCGAGATCCCCCTCGCCTCGACGCGGATGCGCAGCGTGAGCTTTTCCTCGTCGAACTGGTACGTCAGGCCCGGAACGTCGCGCAGCGACACGTAGGGAACGTTATTGATCCGCGTCGCGCGGTAGCGCAGCGCGGAAAGGCCGTAGCCTTTGAGGTCCGATTCCCGCATCAGAATGTCGCCGTCCTGGCCGATCAGCACGTACGCGTCGCCCTTCGGTTCCAGGTTGACGCTTACCGACACGATCCCTTCCGCGGCCCCCGGTTGGGTCGTGCTCTCGGGACGCGCGGTAAGCTGCGCATCGTTGGCTGGACTTGCAGCGGTAGGCAGCGCGGCGGCAGCAAGGAGAAGACCGATGATGGCGCCGCGGCCTAGGAGCACAGCTCGGGCTTGAGCGGGACCTCGGATGTGGCGTCCAGCTTGTCGCCGAGCAGATTGACGCGCAGCGTGCGAGCGGCGCGACAGGCCTGGGCAGGCAGGGTGGCGGCGTACTCGCGCTGCGCGCCGGGGAGAAGGTACCAGCCCTGCACCGTGTGCTCCCATTTCACCGTGCCGTCGGCGCCGATCGCGCGAAAGCGCACTCCGGTGATGCGGAAATGCACGGTCCCGGCGTTCTGCACCGTGGCCTGCGCGTGTCCATCCTTAACCGTTAGCCCTCCGATCCGTGCCTGCACGTCGCTTGCGGGCGGGCGCACGAAGATCGGCACTCCGAACCGTACCGCCACGGTAACCGCGGTCTGGTTGCCGCGCGGCTTCGCGTCGGGAATCTCTTCAACGAACAGGCGATAGGCCTGCTCGAGCTTTAGCGCCGGGCTGCGGTAGCCGATGCGCACCACGCGCTTTTCATGCGGCGGGACCTGAAACTGACGCGGAAAGTAAACCAGCGCCTGAGTGTCCTTGTAGCGGTCGTGGCCGGCGTCGTCCTGTGTCCAGAGCATGGTGCGCGCCTGGAACTCGAGCGGCTTGTCGCCGTCGTTCGACACGGCGATGACGCCAGTACGCGTGCCCTTATCGAGATCGAGCCTGATTGGCGAGACCCCGAAATTGCCAGCGCGCGCGGCGAAGGAGGCCGCGGCCAGCGCAAGGCATGCGAGATACCCGAGCAGAAACCGGGGGCTGGTCTTCGTGGATTTCGTCACTGGCGCGATTCTCTCTGGTTTCCGATGCCACTACAAATCACGCAGGCTTCTGTTGCGCGTGGCGTTTCACTATCCGTTACGGCGTGATGCTTAACGTGACAGTGTCCGAGTAATTGCCCATCAGCGCGTTCTGAAAGTCCGTCGGCATCACCGTCGCGGTCACGGTGATGGTGGTGCGGCGGTTCCTGGGGGTGGTTCCGCTGGTCGGGTAGGCGAGCGTGTAGGGCAGGAAGTCGGCGGGGCTGGTCACGTGGCGCATGCGCATCGTAGACGGTGACACTCCGTAAAGCCCACCGTTCGCGCTCAGCGCGTAGGACGCAACCCGCGCGTTGCCCCGGCAGCGAAACACGATTGACGTGGTTCCTATGACGGGCGCCGCCGAACTCGGATCGATCACAAGATTGATTCGCGAGCGCCCGCCGCGGAAACTGCAACGGCTCGCGGACAGCACGGTCGCAGTCACCGCGATCGTGTGGCTGCCCGCGGCGCTGGCCGCGGCCGGGCAAACGACCGCGGCCGCGGCCAAGACCGCGAGGAGTTTCAATACCGGCTTGCGAGTCGCAACCTGCCTCGCCTGCACCCCCATGCTGCCCGAGAATTACGGGGTGACGTCGACGACGATGGTGTCGCTGTAGGTCCCGGGCGTGACGTTGGCGGCCCCGGACTGGTTGACGCTGACCGTTACGGCGAGCGTCTTGTCGTTGGCTGCCAGGTTGCCCATGCCCGTGCCGGCGCCGCCCCCGGAGGAGGTGAACGTGTAGGGAAAGTTCTCGGCGCCTTGGATCAGGTTGCCGCCGGTCGTGCTAGAGGTCGAGGACGAGGTCAGCGTGAACCCCGGCACCGTGCCGTTGGTACAGCGGTAGAGCACGTTATCGGTGCCCGTGACCGAGCTTGTGGCAGTCGGGTCTACCGCTAGCGCGATCGTCGACGCGGCGGTGTTGAACTTGCAGGTGCCGGTGACGGTGGCATTCACGGTAATGGTGTGGCTGCCGCCCGCAAAGGCGACGCTGCCCATCGACGCGCAGGCGACCGCCAGGCCAAGCGCCAGGATCCGTTTGTTGAGCTTCATTGTTGTCCCTTTCTCGTTTCTGTTTAGCTGCGTTCGACGGGCCCATCCCGTCTTCAGGCGGCTGAACGATAACCCGCCCTCTCCTGCCAATCATGTGAGAAAGGTCTCGTAACTACTTAATCTGACATTCTTTGTTCTAGTCCTATTTTCACTATATCTAACGGACCCTGCGCTCGAGCGCATCGACCGTGGCCCGTTCACTCGCCCAGCTTGCCCGCGCGGTAGGCCTCGAGCAGCCGGCGCAGGCGAGCGCGCTCGATGCCGGGCACGTCGTCGAGCAGGAACCTGCCGCCGATCTCGGCGTAGAACTGGCCCGCGAAGTGATCCGTGCCGTCCAGCTTCCAGACCAGCAGGCAGTGCCGGCCGATCGAGATTTCGGCGACCGCGCGGCTGCGCGGCGAGAAGTACTGCGCGTAGACGCGCTTGAACTCGTCCGGCCCGACCCAGTCGCGATACTCGCGCAGCACCTCGTAGCGGCGCGCGGGCGCGTTGGACAGAAGGGCCGCGGCCTTGATGTCGCCCGCGGTCAGGTTGCGCGCGAGCTCGCGCGCGGTGGCGAGCGCGCCGCCGTCGGCCGGTTCGGCGCGCAGGGAATAGCGGATCGTCTCGCCGCCCAGCGCGATCGAGCGCTCCTGCGCCTGGGCGGGCGCGGTCAGGACACAGAAAAGAAAAACCGGGGTCAGACCCCAATTACGCCGCCGCACGCTCCTCCGCCCCGCCGGCGCGGTAGCGCGCGAGCAGCTGGTCGGTCTTGGCGCGCGCGCTGTCGATGCTTTTCTGCTTGATGTGGCCGTAGCCGCGGATGTCCTCGGGAACCGAGGCGATCTGGACCGCGAGCCCGTGGTTCTGCGCCGACAGGCCGGCGAGCAGCGTTTCGACGGTCTTCTCGTACTCGCCGATCAGCGCGCGCTCGGTGCGGCGCTCTTCGCTGCGGCCGAACAGGTCGAGCGCGCCGCCGCGCAGGCCCTTCATGCGGGCGAGGACCTTGAACAGGCCCATGACCCAGGGCCCGAAGCGCATCTTCTTCGGTTCGCCGGTGCGCGGATCGGGCTTGGCGATGAGCGGCGGGGCGAGATAGAAGTGGAGCTTGTAGTCGCCCTCGAACATGCCGGCGACGCGCCTGGCGAAATCGCCGCTGGCGTACAGGCGCGCCACCTCGTACTCGTCCTTGTAGGCCATGAGCTTGGCGTAGTAGCGCGCCACGGCCTCGGCCAGCCGGGTCGAGGCGCCGAGCTTGTCGCTCTCGGCTTTCCTGACCCGCTCGACGAGCGCCTTGTAGCGCGCCGCGTACGCGGCGTCCTGGTAGTCGGTCAGCAGCTTGACCCGGCGCTCGAGCAGCTCGTCCAGGTTGCGCGAGAAGTGCTCGCCGATCGGGATCACCTCGGCCGGGGTGGCCGCGCGCCGCACGCGCTCGAGGTCGACCGCGGCGCGGCGGCCCCAGGTGAAGCTCGCGACGTTGAACTCGACCGCGATGCCGTTCAGCTGGATCGCGCGCACGATCGCGGAGGCCGACAGCGGCACCCAGCCCTTCTGGTAGGCGTAGCCGAGCATGAACATGTTGGTCGCGATCGAGTCGCCCATCAGGCCGGTGGCGAGCTCGGCCGCCGGCACGAAGTCGACGTTCTTCCCGCCGCAGGCCGCCGCAATGTCGTGCGTGAGGTCGCTGCCGGGGAGCTTGCCAGTTCGGGTTGGCGACGAACTCCGCGGTCGGCGTGGTGGTGGCATTGACCACGCCGCGGGTGGCGGTGGGGCTCATCTTCTCCAGCGCGTCGTTGGTCGCGGTCACCACCAGGTCGCAGCCGACCACCAGGTTCGCGTTGCCGGCGCCCAGCCGCGCGGCGTGCAGCGCCTCGGGGTTCTCGGCCAGCTTGACGTGCGACATCACCGCGCCGTACTTCTGCGCCAGGCCCGACATGTCGAGCACCGACACGCCCTTGCCCTCGAGGTGCGCCGCCATGGCGAGGATCTGGCCGATGGTGATGACGCCGGTGCCGCCGATGCCGGTGACGAGCACGCCGAAGGGCGTGTCGAGCCGCGGCAGCTCGCGGCTCCTCGAGCGACGAAATCGTCGCTCGACGGCGACCGCCGCCGACTTGCCCTTCTTGAGCTGCCCGCCCTCGACCGTGACCAGGCTGGGGCAGAAGCCCTTGACGCAGGAGTAGTCCTTGTTGCAGGTCGACTGATTGATCTTGCGCTTGCGGCCGAACTCGGTTTCGAGCGGCTCGACCGACAGGCAGTTGGACTTGACGCTGCAGTCGCCGCAGCCCTCGCACACCATGTCGTTGATCACCACCCGCTTGGCCGGGTCGGGGAAGGCGCCGCGCTTGCGGCGGCGGCGCTTCTCGGAGGCGCAGGTCTGGTCGTAGATCAGCGCGGTGACGCCCGGCGTGTCGCGCAGCTCGCGCTGCACGGCGTCGAGCTCGTCGCGGTGGCGCACCGTGACGCCCGGCGCCCAGTTGACGGTCGCGGGGTACTTGTGCGGCTCGTCGGTCACCACCACGATCTTGCCGACGCCCTCGGCCGCGACCTGGCGCGAAATGAGCGCCGGGTCGAGCGGGCCGTCGTGGCGCTGGCCGCCGGTCATCGCCACCGCGTCGTTGAACAGGATCTTGTAGGTCATGCTGACCTTGGCCGCGACCGCGGCGCGGATCGCGAGCAGCCCCGAGTGGTAGTAGGTGCCGTCGCCCAGGTTGGCGAAGATGTGCTTCTCGTCGGTGAACGGCGCCTGCCCGATCCACGGCGCGCCCTCGGCGCCCATGTGGGTGAAGGTCGCGGTCGAGCGGTTCATCCACACCGCCATGAAGTGGCAGCCGATGCCGGCCGTGGCGCGGCTGCCTTCGGGCACGCGGGTCGAGGTGTTGTGCGGGCAGCCCGAGCAGAAATAGGGCTGCCGGATCGCGGTCACGCGCGGCTTGGCGAGCGCCTTTTCCTTGAAGTCGAGGAACGCGAGGCGGTCCTTGAAATGGCTCCCAAGACTGCTTGTCCATTCCCAGTTTCGTCAATCGCTGCGCGATCACGCGCGCCACCATCGCCGGCGAGTGCTCGTAGTGCGCGGGCAGCAGCCAGGAGCCGGCGGGCTGGCCGGCGGCGCGGCTCCACTCGCCGTTGTCGTCGAACTTGCCGACCACGCGCGGCGCGCGCACGCCCGTCTTTCCAGTTGTAGAGCTCTTCCTTGATCTGGTACTCGATCAGCTGGCGCTTCTCCTCCACCACCAGGATCTCTTCCAGCCCCTCGGCGAAGCGGCGCGCGCCCTGCGGCTCGAGCGGCCAGGTCATCGCCACCTTGTACACGCGCAGGCCGATGTCGCGCGCGACCCGCTCGTCGATGCCGAGGTCCGCGAGCGCCTGCATGGTGTCGCCGAAGGACTTGCCGGTGGTGACGATGCCCAGGCGCGCGTTGGGCGAGTCCCACACGATGCGATCGAGCTTGTTGGCGCGCACGTAGGCCAGCGCGGCGTAGGCCTTCCAGTCGAGCAGGCGCGCTTCCTGATCGAGGATGGCGTCGGGCCAGCGGATGTTGAGGCCGCCCGGCGGCAGGACGAAGTCGGTCGGAAGCTGGATGCGAACGCGCTCGGGGTCGACCTCGACCGAGGCGCCCGACTCGACCACGTCGGTGACGCACTTGAACGCGACCCAGCAGCCGGCGTAGCGGCTCATGGCGAAGCCGTGCAGCCCGAGGTCGAGGTACTCCTGCACGTTGGCCGGGTTGAGCACCGGGATCATGCAGGCCTTGAAGATGTGCTCGGACTGGTGCGGCAGGGTGGAGGACTTGGCCGCGTGGTCGTCGCCGGCGAGCGCGAGCACGCCGCCGTGCTTCGAGGTGCCGGCGGCGTTGGCGTGCTTGAACACGTCGCCGCAGCGATCGACGCCCGGGCCCTTGCCGTACCACATGCCGAACACGCCGTCGTACTTCGCGCCGGGGAACATGCCGACCTGCTGCGTGCCCCACACCGCGGTGGCGGCGAGGTCCTCGTTCACGCCCGGCTGGAACACGACGTGGTGGCGCTCGAGGTGCTTCTTCGCGCCCCACATCGTCTGGTCGACGCCGCCCAGCGGCGAGCCGCGGTAGCCCGAGATGTAGCCCGCGGTGTTCAGGCCGGCGAGCACGTCGCGCTCGCGCTGCAGCAGCATCAGGCGCACCAGCGCCTGGGTGCCGGTGAGGAACACGCGTCCCTTGCCGAGCGTGTACTTGTCGTCGAGCGATACCTGGGCGAGCTTGGAAGGGTCAACAGGTGCGTTCATCGGCGTGTCTCCACAAAATATTGCCGCGTCGTGGCCCCGCGAGGCGAGCCTAACATAGCATTAGACAGGGGCGCGGGCCTTGATTCGCGGCTTGAGCGGCTTCGCCTGCGGCAGGTCCCAGTAAGGCTCGGGGCCGAATGATTCGGCGAGGAAGTCGATGAAGGCGCGCGTCTTCGCCGGCAGGTGGCGGCGGTGCGGATAGACCGCATAGATGGCCACGTCGGTGTCGAAGGTATAGCCGGGGCACAACGGCACCAGCGAGCCGTCCTCGAGCTGGCGCCGCACGTCCCAGGTCGACTTGAGCGCGACGCCCAGGCCGGCGAGCGCCCAATCGCGCAGCACCTCCCAGTTGTCGCAGGCGTACTTGCCGGTGACGCGCACTTCGCCCTGCTTGCCGACCGGTCCCCGGTACTCGAGCGTCATGGCGAAGCTGCCGTCGCCCCAGTTGGCGACCAGGAAGTTGTGCTTGGTCAGCTCCTGCGGCGTGCGCGGCGTGCCGTGGCGGCGCAGATAGTCCGGGCTCGCGCACACGACGCGGCGGTTGGGCGCGAGCTTGCGCGCGGCGAGCGACGAGTCCGCGAGCTCGGCGATCTGCACCGCGAGGTCGAAGCCTTCCTCGATCAGCTTCACCCGGCGGTCCGCCAGGCTCAGCGCCAGACGCAGCTTCGGATAGCGCGCGGCGAACTGCGGCACCAGCGGCGCGACGTGCAGGTGGCCGAACGACGCCGGCAGCGCGACCCTGAGCACGCCCTGCGGCTCGTCGCTGCCCGGCGGCGGCCATCGCATCGGCTTCCTCGATCTCCTCCAGGATGCGGATGCAGGAATCGTAATAGGCGGCGCCTTCGTCGGTCAGGTGCAGGCTGCGGGTGGTGCGGTGGATGAGCCGGGTGCCCAGACGGGCCTCGAGCGCGGACAGGCTGCGGCTGACCACCGCCGGGGAGAGTCCCAGCTCGCGCGCCGCCGCCGACAGGCTGCCGCTGGCGACCACCTTGGCGAAAATCGACATTTGCTGCAGCGAATCGGACATATCTTTGCTGTTTGCGCAAAGCTGAATTGATTATTCAGCCTATTCTAAACCATACAGCAAAGGCATACTATTGCTGCATCGCAACACAGTCGAATGAGGTAACACCATGAACGCCAGCGAAATCCGGTACATCGAGCAGCACCTTGAAGCCGAACCGCGGCTCCCGATCTCGGACTACCAGATGTCCGAAATCATGCGGCAGGCCAAGCGCGAGCGGGCCGAAGCGATCGCCGGGATGTTCTCGCGCCTCGGGGCGCGCATCGTCGCCTACTTCCGCGCGCTGCGCGAGAGCGCGGCCGCCCAGACCGGCGCGGGCCTGCGCCACAACTGATCACCGACTGCGCCCGCCGCGGAATCCTCCTCCCTCCTCCTTCCGCGGCGGGGTTCGTCCCGCTCCGCACGCAAGTGCGGAGCGGGACCGCACTTTGCCTTGCTAGGCAATCGTCTTCCACATCTCCACGTCGCGCCGCGCGGTCCAGATGCGCGGGTGCTTGATCCCGCGCGCCTCGTCGTAGGCGCGCGTAACGTCGAACGGGATGCAGTGCTCGTAGATCGGGTAGCCGGCGTACTTCGGGTCCATCCGGCGCCGGGTCTGGTCGTAGGCCTGCTTTAGGGTCTTGCCGGCGGCCACCGCGCGCCTGGCGTTGGCGTACAGCGCCGTCACGAAGTCCTGCGTGTAGCGGATCGCCTTGTCGCACTGCGCGGGGGTGGTGAGCGCCGGCCCGCGCCCCGGCACCAGCGCTTTGGGCTTTAGCGCGCGCAGCCGGCGCGAGCGTGGCGGGCCATTCCTCGAGTTGCGCGTCGCCGGTGTAGATGCCGGCCTCGTACTCGACCAGGTCGCCCGAGAACAGCACGCGCTGCGAAGGCACCCAGACGATGGTGTCGCCCGCGGTGTGGCCCGGGCCGGCGTGGATGATCTTTACCTCGAGCTTGCCCATCATGAGCGTCATCTCGTCTTTGAAGGCGAGCGTGGGCCAGGTCAGGCCGGGGATCGACTTGGCGCCGCGGAACAGGCGCGGGAAGCGCCCGATCTCGCTCTTCATGTCCTGCTTGCCGCGCTCGCGGATCAGATCGAGCGTGGTCTGGCTGGCGATGATCTGCTCGGCCTTGTAGGCGGCGGCCCCGAGAACGCGCACTGCATGGTAGTGCGACAGCACGACGCACTTGATCGGCTTGGAGGTGACGCGGCGGATGCGGCGGATCACCTCGCGCGCCATGACCGGCGTGGCCTGAGCGTCGACCACCAGCACGCCGTCGTCGCCGACCACGACGCCGGTGTTCGGGTCGCCCTCGGCGGTGAACGCGTAGCAGTTGGGCGAGAGTTTCTTGAACGTGATCTTCTTCGGCTTGAGGTCGCCCTGGGAGGCGAAAGTCTTTGTCATTGAGAGAGTCCTCGCGTGCGGGTGCCTTGAACGGGCGCTTATGATAGCCGCTTCGCGGCGCGCCCGAATCGCGGATAATGCGAGCATGAACCGTCCGGAGAAGGTCAGGCTAGGCGACATTCTCGTCGCGCAGAAGCTGATCTCGCGCGAGCAGCTCAGGCTCGGGTTGGAGCAACAGAAGAAGAGCGGCCGCCGGCTCGGGCGCGTGCTGCTCGAGCAGGGCTTCGTCAGCGACGAGCAGATCAGCGAGGCCATTTCGCGCCAGCTGGAAATCCCGTTCGTCAATCTAAAGTTCTACAACCTCAAGCCCGACCTCGTGCGCCTGCTGCCCGAGACGCAGGCGCGGCGCTTCCGCGCCATCATGCTCGAGGACCGCAAGACGAGCTACCTGGTCGGACTCGCCGATCCGACCGACCTGTTCGCCTTCGACGAGCTGCAGCGCCTGCTCAAGCGCGACATCGAGGTCGCGGTGGTGAGCGAGGCGCTGCTGGTGCAGGCAATCGACCGGGTCTATCGCCGAACCGAGGAGATTAGCGGCCTGGCGAGGGAGCTCGAGCGCGACATCGGCGAGGACTACATCGACTTCGGCGCGCTCGGCGCAGGGCTCGGCGCCGAGGAAGCGCCGGTGGTCAAGCTGCTGCAGTCGGTGTTCGAGGACGCGATGCAGGTGGGCGCCTCGGACGTGCACGTCGAGCCGCAGGAGACGCGGGTGCAAATCCGGGTGCGTATCGACGGCGCGCTGATGCCGCAGGCCGAGGCCGACAGCAGGATCGGACCGGCGCTCGCGCAGCGCCTCAAGCTGATGGCCGGGCTCGACATCTCGGAAAAGCGCCTGCCGCAGGACGGCCGGCTCAACGTCATGGTGCGCGGCCAGCCGGTCGACGTCCGGATGTCGACCATGCCGAGCCAGTTCGGCGAGTCGGTGGTGCTGCGCCTGCTCAACCGCGGCTCGACCCTGCAAAGCCTGGAAAAGATCGGCATGCCGGCGGACATGCTCTTGCGCTTTCGCGACATCATCAAGCGCACCAGCGGCATGGTGCTGGTCACCGGCCCGACCGGCAGCGGCAAGACCACCACCCTCTACGCCGCGCTGCAGGAGATGAACACGGTCGATCGCAAGATCATCACGATCGAGGACCCGATCGAGTACCGGCTGGCCGGCATCACGCAGGTGCAGGTGAACGAGAAGATCGAGCTCGGCTTCGGGCGCGTGCTGCGCTCGGCCTTGCGCCAGGACCCGGATGTCATCCTGGTAGGCGAGATCCGGGACGAAGACACGGCCCAGATCGGACTGCGCGCCGCGCTCACCGGCCACATGGTGTTCTCGACCCTGCACACGAGGGACGCCGCAAGCGCGGCGATCCGCCTGATCGACATGGGCGCCCCCAGCTACATGGTGGCGAGCTCGCTGCACGCGGTGGTCGCGCAGCGCCTGCTGCGGCTGGTGTGCGAGTCCTGCAAGGAGGAGCAGCCGCCCGAGGCCCACGAGGAGCGCTGGCTCACGGCCCAGCTCGGCGACGGCATGACCATGCGCAAGTTCATGCGCGGGCGCGGCTGCTCGCACTGCAACGGCACCGGCTTCGCCGGGCGGACCGGCGTGTACGAGATGCTCGAGATGACGCCCGAGCTGGTGCGCGCCGTCGGCAGGGCGGACCCGGGCGCCTTTGCCGATGCGGCCCGGCCGCAGCTCGAGGGCAAGTCCCTCACCGCGCGCGCGCTCGAGCTGGTGCTCGCCGGGCGCACCACCGTGTCGGAGGTAGTCCGGGTGGCGACCGACGTGGAGGGCTGAGTGCCGCAATTCGCCTATCGCGGACGCAATTCGCGCGGCGACCTGGTGGTGGGCCAGCTCGAGGCCGTCGATAGCGGCGCAGTGGCGGACCAGCTGTTGAGCACCGGGATCACGCCGGTTCAGATCGACGCCGCGGTCAGCGATGGCCTGAACGGCGGCGCGCCGAAATGGTGGCGCCTGCTTACCGCGCCGGAGGTCGGCGACCTCGAGGTCATGCTGTTCTCGCGTCAGATGTACACCCTGCTCAGGTCGGGCGTTCCGATCCTGCGCGCGCTCGCGGGGCTGCAGGAGTCGGTGCGCAACGCCACGCTGAAGGAGGTGATCGCGGACCTGTTGGTCAACCTCGACGCAGGGCGCGAGCTCTCGACCGCCATGCGCCGGCACCCCAAGGTGTTCAGCAACTACTACGTCAGCATCGTGCGGGTGGGCGAGACCACGGGCACGCTGGCGGAGTCGTTCGATCGCATGTTTCATCACATCGAATTCGAGCGCGGCGTGCGCGAGCGGATCAAGACCGCTCTGCGCTATCCGATCATCGTCCTGACCGCGATCGTGGTCGCGATCGCGATCGTGAATTTCGCCGTGATCCCGGCATTCGCCAAGATCTTCGCGGCAAACAAGGTGCCGCTGCCGGTGCTGACGCGAGTGCTGATCGCGAGTTCGAATTTCTTCCTCGCCTGGTGGCCGGCGATGCTCGTCGCACTGATCGCGCTGGTCGCAGGCCTGCGCGCGTACTTGCGCACCGATGGCGGGCGCTACGCCTGGGACCACCTCAAGCTCAACCTGCCGATCGCGGGCGAGATCGTAACCAAGGCGACGCTGTCGCGCCTGACGCGCAGCCTGGCGGTGGCGATGCAGTCAGGGGTGCCGATCGTGCAGGGGCTGACCGTGGTCGCCGACGTGGTCGACAACGTGTATATCGCGCACCGTATCGAGCAGATGCGCGACGGCGTGGAGCGCGGCGAGAGCCTGCTGCGCACCGCAGTCGCGGTTGGGGTCTTCACGCCCGTGGTGCTGCAGATGATCGCGGTCGGCGAAGAGACCGGCGAGCTCGACGAGCTGCTGGCGGAGGTCGCCCGCATGTACGAGCGCGAGGTCGATTACGAGATCCGCAACCTGAGCGCCAACATCGAGCCGATTCTCACGGTGGCGATGGGCGTAATGGTGCTTGTGCTCGCGCTCGGCGTGTTCCTGCCGATCTGGGGCATCGGCAAGGTGATGCTTGCCCGGTGACTCTGTTCCCGGTTCGCCTTCGTCAGCGCAGCTACCTGGAGTCAGCGCTCTACGTGGTCATCGCCGCCGCGCTTGCCGCGCTCCTGCTCCACCGCCTGGAGCAGCTGTCGGAAGTGGCGGAGAAGACCGCCATGGAAGCGACCGTGTCGCGCCTTCAGTCCGCGCTCTACGCGCGTGCGGCGAAGGCCGTCTTGTCGGGCCGCGCGGCGAAGATCGAGAGCAACTGGGCGGAGCGCAACCCGGTTTCGCTCGCGCAAGCCGATCTGCCGAACTACCTGGGTGAATTCGAGCATCCCGATCTGACCACGCTCGACTCAGGCAACTGGCTCTACGACCGGGGGCAGCACGAGCTGGTCTATCTGGTGCGGCGCGCGAACAGCTTCTCGGGCGGCACGGACCCGGTACCGGCGATCCGATTCCGGCTGCGGGTCGAGCACACGCCCTCGGGCTCGTATTCGCCGTTCCTGCTTCACGCGGTCACCCCCTACGAATGGGGACCGGACGGGGGCTAATACATCGCGCCGACCTCACCAATTTTCTAGAAATGATCTAAAAACCCCCTGACGTAGCTTGACAAAAGCTGTCTGCCTGGAGCCCAATCAAGGGTTGGAGTTGCATTCGAAGACAAAGATTACAGGAGGTACTCGGTGAAGCTGATCAAGCGAGCGGCGCAGAAGGGTTTTACCCTGATCGAGTTGGTGGTGGTGATCGTGATCCTCGGCATCTTGGCAGCGATCGCGGTACCGCAATTTACCGACCTTTCGGCCAGCGCACGCGCGGCCGTGAGGGATGGCGCATGCGGCGCGCTCCAGTCCTCGGCGGTTCTGCTCTACGCGTCGAACAAGGCCGCGAGCGGCTTCGCCGCGGTGAAGGGCAACGTCACTCTAAGCTCGAATCTTTCCATCTCCGGTACCTGCGCTGCGCCGATCGCGACCTACTCCGGTGATGCGACGACTACGACCTGCACGGCGCTGCCGGCCACGCTTTGCACCGGGCCGTAAGCGCCCGGCGCGCGGTGTCGTCGGTGCGGTTTGACAGTCGCTGAGCAAAGCCGCCACGCAGGGCTGAAGACGACATCGGCACAAAAAAAGGGGGGCCTTGCGGCCCCCTTTTTTTTTCTTGCGCTCGCCCTCGCGGCAGCCGGCTCGGCGCAGGCCGTGATTGGACTCTGGGCGGCGTCCGGACTCGCGCTGATCGCGCTCGTTGGCTTGGGGCAACGCGCGCCCGCGACGACCTGGCTCACCGTGGCAGCGGGAGGGTTCGCGGCGCTGATCGCGGCCAACAACCTGCTCGCAAGCCCGGCCTATACGTCCGCCGGGTTGTTCCACCCCCTGCTGTTCATCCTCGCCTTTGCCACGGCGCGCCGCTGCCCCGAGCGACTGCAGCGTTCGCTATTCGGCGGCGCGCTCGCCGCCGCGCTCGTGCTCGGCGTCTGGGGGCTGGCCCAGGTGCGCTTTCAGGGCGAGGCGCGCGCGCTCGCCTTTCTCGAGACGCCCAGCACCTATGCCGCGCTGCTCGACCTCGTTTTGCTGCCGGCCGCGGTCTGGCTGCTCTGGGGCCGCGGCGGTCGAATTCTCGCCGTGCTGCTCGCGTTGCTCGCGGCTGCCTCGTTCGCCGCGCTCAGCCGCGGCGCCTGGATCGGCGCGCTCGCCGGCGCAGGCGCGGCGCTCCTGCTCGGCATACGGTTGCCGCGCCCGGACGGGCGTGCCTGGACACGTCTCGGGGCGGTGGCGATCCTGGGAGTGCTGCTGAGCCTCGCGGCACGGTTGCAATTGCCGGGCCTTGCGCATGAAGAATCGGGCCCAAACGCGCGGGCGCGGCTCGAGTCTTCGCTTTCGCGGCTGGAGCTCTACGCGCTGGCATGGGAGGCGTACCGTGCGCATCCCGTTGCGGGCACAGGCTACCTGACGTATCGCTACGCGCTGGAGCGACACCGCGCCGAGGTACCCTCGTACGGCGCGGACCACGTGACCTATTTCGTCCACGACGACTATCTTCAGCTGCTGCAGGAAACGGGGCCGCTCGGCCTGCTCGCGCTTGCCGCGCTCGCGTTCCTGCCCTACGCCCTGGCGCGGCGCGCCCTGGTGCGGCTCGATCCGGAGCAGAAGGTGCATGCGGTGGCGGCGGTCGCAGGGCTGGCGACAATGTCGGTTCACGCGCTGGTCGACTACCCGTTCTACGTCCCCGCCTGCCTGGTGCTTTTCGGCGCGCTGCTCGGCGGGCTTGACCGCCTGCTGGCGGCAGCGGGGGTCGGGTGCTTGCCCGCGCTTTCGCTGCCGGCGCTGCCGCGTGCGGCGCGCATCGCGCTGCTGCTGGTGGCGGCGTTCATGATTTCGCAGCCGGTCGCGGCCGAGGGCGCCGCGTACTGGGGCCGGCGCCAGTTGAGCGAGGGCCGGACGCTGGCGGCCGCGTACTGGCTGCAGGTCGCCAGCCGCCTGCAGCCGCGCGACTGGCGCTACCACTGGTACCTGGGGCAATTCTGGCAGGGTCAGGCGTTCGCAGGCGGCGGCACGGACGCGGTGCGCTTCGCGCTGCGCGAGTTCGACGCGGGCTTGCGCGCCAATCCGCTCGAGGTGCGCAATTTGCTGGGGCGAATAACCACTTACCGCCTGCTGGGGCAGGAGCTGGCGCGGCCCGCCAGCGCGTCCGAGCTCGAGGCCTGGTCGCGCGAGGCGCTGGCGATGGCGCCATTGATGCCGCAGGTGCGACGCGAGCGCGAGCGCGTGCTGGCGTACGTCGGCAAGAGCCGGACGGGAGATGGCAGGTGAAGCGGCGTGCCTTCACGCGCCCCGCGCGCGGTTTCACGCTGCTGGAACTGGTGACGGTGATCCTGATTCTGGGCATTCTTGCGGCGGTGACCGCGGCGAGCTTCAACCAGAAGTCGATCGACCAGACCTGGTTCCTAGAGCAGGTGAAGTCGGCAGTGCGCTACGCCCAGAAGACCGCGATCGCGCAGCGGCGGGTGATCTATGTGAAAGTGAACCCGTCGGCGCCGTACCAGCTGTCGCTGTGCTACGACGCGGCCTGCGCGAGCCCGGTCAGCTCGCTCGCTTCGAGCGCCGCGTTCGTGATCACGCCGCCGAGCGGGGTGATCCTCGTCGCGTCGACTTCGACGTTCAATTTCAACGGCCTCGGGCAGCCGAGCGCCGCCGTGACGCTTACGGTCAACGGCCGTCCCGTCAGCGTGAGCGCGGAGACCGGCTATGTCCAGTAGGCCGGCGCGTCGGCAGCGGGGCCTTTCCCTGATCGAGCTGGTCGTGTTCATCGTCGTGCTCGCGATCGGGGTGACCGGCGTGGCGATCCTGTTCGACCAGATGACACGCTCGAGCGTCGATCCGGTAGTGCGCAAGCAGGCGCTCGCGATCGCCACCTCGCTGATGGAAGAGATCGAGCTGCGCGCGTTCACGTATTGCGATCCCGACGATCCGGCGGTCGGCAGTGCGACCAGCGCCGCGGGCTGCGCGATTCCGGAGGCCGCCGGCCCGGAACCGGGCGAGACGCGCTACGCGGATCCGCGCTTCGACAACGTGAACGACTACAACGGGTTCTCGATGTCGGGCGGCATCCGCGACGTCACCAACACGCTCGTGCCCGGGCTGAGCGGCTACGCGGCGAGCGTGTCGGTGCAGCCGATTGTGGCCGGAGAGCTGCCGGGGATCCCGGTCAGCGAGGGTCTGCGCATCACCGTCAGCGTGACCGGTCCGGCGAACGCCAACGTAGTCCTTCAGGGGTACCGCCTGCGCTATGCGCCGAACGTTCCCTGAGCGGCGGACGCCGCGCGCGCGCGGCTTCAACCTGATCGAGCTGGTGATCTCGATGGTCGTCACGGGCATCGTGGTCGCGGGCCTGGCCTACTTCGTCTTCCCGGTGCGCCAGGCGGCCGACATCGCGGCCCGCGCCGACCTGACCGATATCGCCGACACCGCCGTGCAGCGCATCGGCCGCGACGTGCGCCTTGCGCTGCCCAACAGCGTGCGCACGACCACCAGCGGCGGCGCGGTTTTCGTCGAATTCCTTGCCGTTCGGACCGCGGGCCGATACCGCGCCGAAGGCGGCGGGGCGGCCGGCGGCACCAATTGCCCGAACGACGATCCCTCGCTCACGCCGCCCGGCAACGACCAGCTCAGCTTCGACTCGGTCGCGGACACCTGCTTCAAGACGATCGGCAAGCTGCCCGACGCGGCGAGCGTGACGCCCGGCGATTACCTGGTGCTGAACAACTACGGCCCGGGTTTCGCGGGGCAGGACGCCTACAGTGCCGGGCCGCCGGCCAATCGCGCGCTGATTACTTCGGTCGACACCTCCGAGGCGGCACGCGACCGGGTCGCGTTCGCGGCGACGACGTTCCAGCGCACGCTGCACGATTCGCCGGGCAGGCGTTTCTTCATCATTTCGGGGCCGGTGAGCTACGTCTGCGACCCCGTTTTGCGCACCATTACCCGTTACTGGGGTTATCCGATCGCAGCGGCTCAGCCGACCACATTCGGCTCGGGCGGCTCGGCCGTCATTGCGACCAAGGTGAGCGCGTGCGACTTCGACTACGCGCCGAACGTTTCGCCGCAGATCGGCCTGCTGACGCTGCGCCTCACCCTTTCCGCCCCCACTTCGTCCGGGGTGGCCGAGACCGTATCGCTCTATCATGCAATCCACGTCAACAATGTGCCTTGAACCAGGTCGTGTGCGGCGCGCGCGCCAGCGCGGGTTCTCGCTCATCCTTGCGCTCTTTCTGCTCGTTTCGCTCTCCGCGATGGCCGCCTACCTGCTGACCATATCGACGCTGCAGCAGGAGTCCTCCGCCGCCGACGAGCTCGGCGCCAGGGCGTACCAGGCGGCCCATACCGGCGTCGACTGGGGCCTGTACCAGTTGCTGCGCGACCCGGGAGGCGCCTACGCGAGCGCGTGCAACGCAGCCGTCGCGCCGGCCGCGCCGGCCGCGCAGACCTTTGCCCTGAGCGCCGGACTGGCCGCGTTCAGCGTCAAGGTCGAATGCACTTCGACCGCGCCGACGACCGAAGGCGCAATAAGCGGCTTGCGCGCTTACGTGCTGAAGGCCACCGCCTGCAACCAGGCGAGCTGTCCCGGCACCCAGGGTCCGGCATACGTCGAGCGCCAACTTCAGGCGACCGTGACAAACTGACAAAAAGATCATTGACAACAAATAGTTATTTCTTTACCTTGAACTGATTTAGGAGTGTGGCGGGTGGCGGTGAGATGAGTTGGGGTTCGACCAACAAGAAGAAACGCGAGCCCGGCTGGCTGGCGGCGTCGCTGAGGCCGCAGGAACTCGCCATCGTTCACGGCCGCATCGCGCTGAACGGCAAGGCGCGCATCGATCGACTCGCTTCGCGCGCGCTGGAGGGCGATTTCGCCGGGGCCGAGAAGCTGAGCAAGGAATGGCATCTCGATCGCTATCGTTGCGCGACGCTGCTCGCGCCGGGCGATTACCAGCTGCTGCTGGTCGAGGCGCCGAATGTCCCGCCCGCCGAATTGAAGGCGGCGATCCGCTGGCGCATCAAGGACCTGCTCGACTATCACGTCGACGACGCCACGGTCGACGTGCTCGACATCCCTCCTGATCCCGCTGGCGCGACGCGCAGCCACTCGATGTACGCGGTGGCGGCGCGCAACGAGGCGGTGCAGGCCTGCATCGAGCGCTTCGACGCGGCTCAGATTCCGCTCTCGGTCATCGACATCGCGGAAACCGCGCAGCGCAACATCGCCGCGCTGTACGAGGAAGACGAACGCGGCGTCGGGCTGCTGTATCTGGGCCAGGGCGACGGCCTGTTCACCATCAACTACCGCGGCGAGCTCTACCTCGCGCGCCGCATCGACATCGGCTACGAGCAGATATCGGCCGTCAACGAGCGAACCGAGGCGTTCAATCGCATCGCGCTCGAGCTTACGCGCACGCTCGACCACTTCGACCGCCAGTTCGGTTACGTCGCGGTCAACAAGCTGCTGCTCGGACCCGAGCCCGAAGACAGCGGCCTGCTGGACTTTCTCAAGTCGAACCTCGACATTCCGATTTCCCGCGTCGATCTCGGCGCGACGCTCGCGTTCGATTCGGATGCGCGCCCCGACCCCCGCACCGAGTGGCAGCGCTTCCACCTGATCGGCGCATCGCTGCGCTACGAGACCAAAACGCCCTGAGAGCCCGCGGTGAGCCAGCAGATCAACCTCTTCAATCCGATCTTTCTCAAGCAGGAGAAGTATTTCTCCGCCATGACGATGGCCGAGTCGCTGGTCCTGATCCTGGTCGCGCTGTGCGCCTTCTACGTCTACGCGTACAACGAGGTGAAATCGTTCGAAGACGTGACGGCGGATGCCGAGCACCAGCTGGCCGATACGCGCAATCGCCTCGTCAGCCTGAGCGGCTCGCTCTCGCCGCTGCGGCGCAGCAAGCTGCTCGAGGCGCAGGTGGCGCGCGCCGAGAGCGACCTGCACGGCAAGCAGGCGTTGCTCACTTCGCTGCGAGCGACCGCAGCAGACAAAGCGCAGGGCTATTCGCAGTATTTCGCGGCATTCGCGCGCCAGACGCTGCCGGGCGTTTGGCTGACAGGTTTCAGCATCGGTGACGGCGGCGACGAGCTGAACATCAGCGGTCGGGTGCTGCATCCAGATCTGGTGCCGGCGTACATCCATGCGCTGAACAAAGAGGAGGTGATGCGCGGGCGCTCGGTTACGCGGCTCAAGCTGGTGGCGCACAACGAGCCGGCGCCCGCGGCCGATGCGGCGCCGCGCCCGGGTCCGGCGCGCTACGTCGAGTTCGAGCTGTCGATGCCGCTCGTCGCGCCGCAGCCGGTGAAGGACGGAAACCAATGAAGGCGCTGCTGCGGCGCTATACGGAGCGCATCGACGCGCTCAGCTTGCGCGAGCGGGCGCTGATCTTCATCGCGACTGCGCTGGTGCTGGTCGCGTTCGCCTATCTGGGCTTCATCTCCCCGCTGCTGGAGCGGGACAGGCGCCTCGGACGGGAGGTCGCGCGCCGGCAGACCGAGCTCGCCATGTTGCAGGCCCAGTTTCAGGCGATGGCGCGCGCGGGCGAGATGCGCCCTGACGACGCCAATCGCGCCAAGCTTGCGGGGCTGCAGCGCCAGCTCGCGCAGCTCGACGAGCAGATCGGTGAAGCGACGAGCCGCTTCACCTCACCGCGGCGCATGCGCGACGTCCTGCAGGAGATCCTGGCGCGCAACCCGCGCCTGCAGTTGGTCGACCTGAAAACCCTGCCGGCCGACCTGTTCGGTCACTCGGATGCGCGCGGCCCACGGCCGATCTACCGGCATGCGATCGAGCTCACCGTGAGTGGCGCATACCTGGATCTGTATGCCTACCTGCGGCAGCTGGAAGGCCTGCCGACGCGGTTATACTGGCGCAAGGCGGATCTCGCGGCGGGCAACTATCCGAAAGTGGTGCTGAAGCTTACCGTCTACACGTTGAGCTTCGATCCGTCTTGGATGAGCGTATGAGGCTGGCGCGACTATATTGCTGCCTGTTGACGAGCCTGGTGGCGACGCAGGTCATCGCGGCGGAGGCGGACGCTGGGTCCACCCAGGGCTTCGCCGACCCGACGCGACCGCCCTACAGCGGCCGCGCCACCGCGGCGGACGAGTCTCCGGTCGCAGGGCCTGAATTGCAGTCGGTGCTGATCTCGACCACGCGCAATGTCGCCGTGATCAACGGGCAAACCGTGCCGCTCGGGGGCAAGTTCCGCGACGCGACGCTGACAAGAATTACCGGGTCCGGAGTCGAGTTGCGCAGCGGAAGCCAGATTAAGGTGCTCAGGCTGTTTCCACAGGTCGAGAAGAAGTCCCTGCCAAGCGACCAGCCGCGGAGGCGGAACTAGAACATGAAGAAAGTATTCCTTATCGTGGCCGTTTCGGCGCTCGGAGGGTGCGCCACTCCGCCGCCCCGCCCGAGTGGCATAGAACCCGGCATACGCGCGGCGCTGGAGCCGGCGCCCAAGAAGGAATCCCGCAGTGCCGCCCTTAACCAGGCGCTGCTGCCGCCGCTTCGCATGGCGATGCCCGAAGTGCGCGGACGGCCCGCGGAACCCAGGTTCGATCTTTCGGTCAACAACGCGCCGGCGGCCCAGGTGTTCAACTCGATCGTCTCCGGCACGCGCTACAGCATGTTGGTGCCGCCGAGCGTGAACGGGACGATCTCGGTCAACCTGAAGGACGTCTCGATCCGGGAAGCGCTCGACTCGATCCGCGAGCTCTATGGCTACGACTACAAATTCGAGGGCACGCGCATTTTCATTCAGCCCGCCGGCCTTCAGACGCGCGTATTCCAGGTGAATTACCTGCAGGGCCAGCGTCGCGGCATGAGCGAGGTCCGGGTGCAATCCGGCTCCGTGTCGGACGCCAGCGGAAGCAGCGCGGCTCCCACGCCGTCCTCGAGCGCGAACCCGTCGCCGGGCCCGGTGGACCAGCAGGGTCAGACCTCGCTCAACAGCAGCCAGGTGACCACCCGGACCGACAGCGACTACTGGGCCGAGTTGCGCACCGCGCTAGTCGCGATCGTCGGCAGCGGCCCGGGCCGCAACGTGGTGGTTTCGCCGCAGTCGGGGGTGGTGGTGGTCAGCGCGCCGTCGCGCGAAATGCGCGCGGTCGAGCAGTACCTGCGCGACAGCCAGATTTCGGTCGAGCGCCAGGTCATGCTGGAGGCGAAGATCATCCAGGTGACGCTCTCGGACGGCTACCAGTCCGGGATCAACTGGTCGGCCTTCCGCAGCACTGGGCCGGATGTGGCGATCGGGCAGAGCGGCAACGCCGGCACGACCGTGCTCGGTTCGCGCGGCCAGGTTCTGCAGGGAGGCGGTCAGACGCTCAACCTTTCGACCAGCAGCGTGACCACTGCCGCGAGCACGCTCGCCGCTGACAATCCCGCGAGCGGCGTCTTCGGGCTCGCGTTCCAGACCTCGAACTTCGCCGCGCTGCTGCAGTTCCTGCAGTCACAGGGCAATGTCCAGGTCCTTTCCAGCCCGCGCATCGCGACGCTCAACAACCAGAAGGCGGTGCTCAAGGTGGGCACCGACGAGTTCTTCGTCACCAACGTGTCGACTGTCACGACCACCACTGGCGCCACGACGCAGCAGACGCCGACCGTGACCGTCGCGCCGTTCTTCTCCGGCATAATGCTCGACGTGACGCCCCAGATCGACCAGCAGAACAACATCACGCTGCACGTTCACCCGTCGATCAGCGAGGTCACCGAGAGCAAGCGGGTGGTCGACCTCGGCGGCACCGTTCCATCCATCACGCTGCCGCTCGCCAAGAGCAGCATCAGCGAGACCGACACCATCGTGCGCGTCCCGGACGGCAACATCGTCGCCATCGGAGGCCTCATGAGCGTCGACGTGCGCGACAATCGGGGCGGCATTCCGGGCGTCCGCGAAGGCGGGTTGGGAGACCTGGTGCGCAACACGAGCCGCACGTCGAGCAAGAACGAGCTCGTCATTCTTATCAAGCCGACGGTCATCCGGGACGACAGCACCTGGGCCGCAGGGTTGCGCGATACGCGCGAAAGCATCGAGGGCATGGTCAAGGACCAGAAGGGTGAGGCGCGCAGGCAGTGAATTACCTGCGGCACTTCGGCCTGCGCGAACCCCCGTTCGGAATTACTCCGGACACGAGTTTCTTCTGCGCCTGCCGAAGCACGCAGGAAGCGCTGAACACCCTGCTGGTGGCGGTCGGCAACGGCGAGGGGTTCATCAAAATCACGGGCGAGGTCGGAACCGGCAAAACGCTGCTGTGCCGGAAGTTTCTCGCCACGCTCGATTCGGGCTGGGTAACGGCCTATGTCCCCAACCCGAGTATCGAGCCGCGAACGCTGCTGCTCGAACTGGCCGAGGAGCTCGGAGTGCAGGTCGATACCAGTGCCGACCAGCACTATCTGCTTAAGGGAATCACCCGGACGCTGCTAGGCCTCGCGCGCCAGCGCAAGCGCGTCGTGCTCTGCATGGACGAAAGCCAGGCCATGCCGATAGAAACCCTCGAGACGCTGCGCCTGCTGACCAATCTCGAGACCGAAAAGCGCAAGCTGCTGCAGGTAGTGCTGTTCGGTCAGCCCGAGCTCGATCGCAAGCTCGCGTCCGAGTCAATCCGCCAGCTGCGCCAGCGCATCACGTTCCAATACGACCTCAAGGCGCTGGCAGAGGACGAAGTAGGCGATTACGTAAATCACCGTCTCACAGTCGCGGGCTACGTCGGCCAGCCGGTGGTGAGCGCGCGCGCGCTGCGCACATTGCACCGCGCGAGCAGAGGGTTGCCGCGCCTGGTCAACATCCTGGCGCACAAGTCGTTGCTGCTTGCTTTCGGCGAAGGTGGCTACCGCGTTGAGCCGCGTCACGTGCGCGCGGCGGCGAACGACACGCCGGCCGCCGCTTCAAGGCGCTGGTGGTGGCCAAAGTTCAGATCGCCGCGCGCCGCCGACTGAAGCCGAAACGATGAGCCTTATCAACAAGATGCTGCAGGAGCTGGATCGCCGGCACGCGATGGGGTCGCCCAATGCCGACGTCATGACGCGGCAGATCGAGCCGGTCGCCGCGGGGCGGCGCAGGCGCGACCTGTTCTGGCTGATTCTCGGGCTCGAGCTGGCCGTCGCGCTGGGATGGCTCGCGTGGACCAGCTATCAGCTCAGGCCGCGGTCGGTGGTTACCGAGCTCGCGCTGCGAGCGTCGGGCGGATTGGGCCGCACGGTGCAGCGTATCCGACCGCATGCGTCTGCGCCGGCGCAAAAGCCTGCGTCCCAGCCTGTGCCCCAGCCGGCGCCGGTGGTAAGCGCTGCGCCCGTCCAGGTATCACCGCCGGTGCCGCAGCCGGCGATCGATACGCTCAAGCTCGCGCAGTCGATCGAGCGCGCGATCCCGGCGCCGCGCCCGCACGCCGCGCCGAAGCCGGTCGACCGCAAGCGCGTGCCGAACCCGCCGCCGTCCGCGACAGTCGAGGAGGCGCAGCCGCAGGTCCACAAGCAAGCTCACCCACGCACGCCGGCCGAGCTGGCTCAAGCGGAGTTTCAACGCGCGGTGCAACTGCTCAACCAGGGACGTGTGACCGAGGCCAAACAGGCTCTCAACGGGGCGCTATCGATCGATCCATCCCAGGAGCCCGCGCGACAGGCGCTCATCTCGCTGCTGGTCGACCAGCGGCGCTTGATCGAAGCGCAGCGCCTGCTGCAGGAAGGGCTGGCGCTGGATCCCGCCCAAGTCCAGTTCGCCACGGTCCTGGCGCGCATCTACGTGGAAGGCAACGACTACGACAGGGCGCTCGGCGTCCTGCGAGGGTGCAAAGGCGACGTTTCGCGCGACCCCGAGTACAACACCTTGTTGGGCGCGGTGCTGCAGCACATGTCCCGGCCTGGCGAAGCCGCCGATGCGTATCGTGCGGCGTTGCGTGCCGCACCGCAGGCGGGGACGGCCTGGGTCGGGCTCGGGCTTTCGCTCGCGGCGCTGGACCACCGCCCGGAAGCGGCTGAGGCGTTCCGGCGCGCGGTCGCCACCGGATCGCTCAGTCAGGAAGTCAGGGACTACGCCGAGCAGCAGCTGCGGCGCTTGCAGTAGGCGTCAGGCCGCACCCGCGTCGGTTCCGAGGCGTTCCAGTCGATATCCGTAGTTGTAGATCGGCACCACCCGGTAGCCTGTCTCGGGCCGCAGATCGAGCTTTTTCCGCACCTGGCTGACGTGGGTGTCTACGGTGCGGGTCGCGAGGTCGCCGCTGCGTCCCCAGACCGATTCCTGCAAATGCCCGCGCGACATCAGGCGCCCGATGTTGCGGAACAGGACAACCGCGAGCTCGAACTCTTTCGGCGTGAGCTCGATGCGCGAGCCCTCGCGCCGGATCTCGCCGCGCTGGGTATCGATCTCGAACGGGGGGAAGGAAAGCAAGGTCTGTTCCTCGCGCGGGTAGGCGCGGCGAAGCAGCGCGCTGACGCGTGCCAGCATTTCCTGGCGCCGCGCCGGCTTCACCATGTAGTCGTCCGCGCCGTTCTCAAGCGCGTAGACGATGTCCTCCTCGGAATCGCGCACCGTGATGAAAAGTATGGGGACGTGCTTCGAAACGTTGGCGCGCAGCCAGGTCAGCACCTCGGCCCCCGAAACGTCCGGCACCTGCCAGTCGAGAATGAACAGGTCGAAGCTTTCGCGCCCCGCGTGCTTCATCGCTTCGCGCCCCGCCAAGTAGCCGTGAACGTCGTGTCCTGCGTCCGCGAGCCAGCGCCGCAGCAGCGCGAGCTGGTCGGGGTCGTCTTCGAGTATTGCGATTCGCACTGCGCACCTCCCTGGCGGCGATGCCGCACCGGCGAGGCGAATGATAATGCCGCCGGCGCGCGACGCAAATTCGAATTGTGGCAGAATCGCCGCCTCCCGGAGGGCCTGGCAAATGCGATTCGCTCTACTCGGCGGCGGCACGATCGCCCGTCTGGTGCTGGAAAACCTGCGTCGGGGTGCGCTGCCCGGCATGGAGGTGGTGGCGCTGGCCGGAAGACGGGCGGTGTCCGGCGCGGCGGCGCTCGCGGGCGAATACGGAGTCGATTACGTCCTCGGCGCGCGCGCGCTGTGCGAGGCGAAGCCCGACGTGGTCCTCGAGGCGGCTTCGCACGACGCGGTCCGCGCCTACCTCGTCCCGGTTCTCGCCGCGGGTTCGTCAGTGATCGTGCTGTCAGCCGGGGCGCTGGTCGACGACGCGCTGCGCGCCGAGGCAGAGGCGGCGGCTCGTCGCTCCGGCGCGCTGCTGTACGTGCCTTCGGGAGGGATCGGCGCACTCGACGCGCTCAAGGGCGCCTGTGCCGCAGGCGAGGTCGAGGTATCGATCCAAGTCGCGAAGCCTCCCGCGGCGTGGAGGAAGATCGACTACGTGGAGTCCCTCGACGTCGATCTCGATTCGCTTGCGGGCGCGACGACGCTGTTCGACGGATCCGCGCGCGCCGGGGTTCCGCACTTTCCGCAGAACGTCAACATTGCGGCCGTGCTGTCGCTCGCCGGGGCCGGCTTCGACCGCACCCGGCTCAAGGTCGTGGCGGACCCCGCTCTGACCCGCAATACCCATACCATCCGGGTTTCGGGCAAGACTGGCGAGTTCACGATCGTGCTTGAGAACGTGCCTGCGCCCGACAACCCGAAAACCGCCTGGCTTGCCTGCTACAGCGCGTTGGCGGCGCTCAAGCAGTTCGGCTCTTCCGCGCGCTACGGCACCTGAGCGGGCGCCCGACGATGCGCCGACCTCAATTCGCTTGACTAAGCAGCGGATATCTCACATAATTTCGGGTTCCGCCGGAGGGGTGCCCGAGCGGTTAAAGGGGGCAGACTGTAAATCTGTTGGCCTTGCGCCTACGTTGGTTCGAATCCAACCCCCTCCACCGGCATCTCGGGCGGGCGCGGCAAACAGGGATTGCGGGTGAATTTAATGGGCGGGTGTAGCTCAATGGTAGAGCAGAAGCCTTCCAAGCTTATGACGAGGGTTCGATTCCCTTCACCCGCTCCAATGCGCAAATTCAGCCCATGTAGCTCAGTGGTAGAGCACTCCCTTGGTAAGGGAGAGGTCATGCGTTCAATCCGCGTCATGGGCACCAGACATCAGTACTCTTTCAACGAAACGTCAAAGGCAGCGTAGTCATGGCAAAAGGCAAATTTGAACGGACCAAGCCGCACGTGAACGTTGGCACGATTGGGCATGTGGACCATGGCAAGACGACGCTGACGGCGGCGATGACGAGTATTTTGTCGAAGAAGTACGGCGGCGAGGCCAAGAGCTACGCGCAGATTGACTCGGCGCCGGAGGAGAAGGCGCGCGGGATCACGATCAACACGGCGCACGTGGAGTACGAGACGGAGAAGCGCCACTACGCGCACGTGGACTGCCCGGGGCACGCGGACTACATCAAGAACATGATCACGGGCGCGGCGCAGATGGACGGGGCGATTCTGGTGGTCTCGGCGGCCGACGGGCCGATGCCGCAGACGCGCGAGCACATTTTGCTGGCACGCCAGGTGGGGGTGCCCTACATCGTGGCGTACCTGAACAAGGCCGACATGGTGGACGACAAGGAGCTCTTGGAGCTGGTGGAGGTGGAGGTTCGGGAGCTTCTGAGCAAGTACGATTTTCCGGGCGACAAGACCCCGATCGTGATCGGCTCGGCGCTGAAGGCGCTCGAGGGCGACAAGGGCGAGATGGGCGAGGGCTCGATTTTCAAGCTGGCCGAGGCGCTGGATGCCTACATTCCGACGCCCGGAGCGGGCGATCGACGGGGCGTTTCTGATGCCGGTGGAGGACGTGTTTTCGATCTCGGGGCGCGGCACGGTGGTCACGGGGCGCGTGGAGCGCGGGGTGGTCAAGGTGGGCGAGGAGATCGAGATCGTGGGGCTCAAGGCGACCACGAAGACGGTGTGCACGGGCGTGGAGATGTTCCGCAAGCTCCTGGACCAGGGTCAGGCGGGGGACAACATTGGGGTGCTGCTGCGCGGCACCAAGCGGGAAGAAGTCGAGCGCGGCCAAGTGCTGGCCAAGCCCGGCTCGATCACGCCGCACACGAAGTTCGAGTGCGAGGTGTACGTGCTCTCGAAGGAAGAGGGCGGGCGGCACACGCCGTTTTTCAACAACTACCGGCCGCAGTTTTACTTTCGCACCACCGACGTGACCGGGGCGGTAGAGCTGCCCGCGGGCACCGAGATGGTGATGCCGGGGGACAACATCAAGATGGTGGTGACGCTGATTGCGCCGATCGCGATGGAGCAGGGCTTGCGCTTTGCCATCCGCGAGGGCGGCAAGACCGTCGGCGCCGGCGTCGTCGCCAAGGTCATCGAGTAAGGGGACTCACAGGCCAATAGCTCAACTGGCAGAGCGTCGGTCTCCAAAACCGAAGGTTGGGGGTTCGATTCCCTCTTGGCCTGCCAAATTCCACGGACACTGCTGAAACGATGCTCGACAAGATAAAGCTGGTGATTGCGGTAGCCCTCGCGGCGCTGGGCGTCTGGGGCTACTACTGGCTGGGAGAGGGCGACGTGCTGCTGCGCGTCCTTTCCGTATTCGGCGGCCTTCTCGCCGGCTGCGCGGTCGCCTGGTTCACCGAGCCCGGCCGCCGGTTCGTCGCGTTCGCGCGCGAGGCGATCGTGGAAGCCAAGAAGGTGGTGTGGCCGACGCGCAAGGAGACGGTGCAGACCACCGCCGCCGTGTTCGCGTTCGCCGTGGCGATGGCGGTGTTTCTATGGATCAGCGACAAGGGCCTCGAGTGGGTCCTGTATGACGTGATCCTCGGATGGAAGAAGACTTAAAGTGGCCAGAATCGAGCAGGTCGACATGAGCAAACGCTGGTATGTGGTGCATGCCTATTCCGGCTTTGAAAAGTCGGTGCAGCGCGCGCTGGAGGACCGCATCTCGCGCGCCGGAATGCAGGACAAGTTCGGCCGCATCCTCGTTCCGGTCGAGGAAGTGGTCGAAATGAAGGGCGGCCAGAAGCATATGTCCGAGCGCAAGTTCTTCCCGGGCTACGTGCTGGTCGAGATGGAGATGAACGACGACACCTGGCACCTGGTCAAGAACACCAACAAGGTGACCGGCTTCGTCGGCGGCACGGCGACCAAACCCGCTCCGATTTCGGAGAAGGAGGTCGCCGCGATCATGCAGCAGATGCGCGAAGGCGTGGAAAAGCCCAAGCCGAAGGTGCTGTTCGAAAACGGCGAGATGGTACGCGTCAAGGATGGCCCGTTTACGGATTTCCAGGGAACGGTGGAGGACGTGAACTACGAAAAGAGCCGCCTGCGCGTGGCGGTCACGATTTTTGGACGCTCGACGCCGGTCGAGCTGGAGTTCGGGCAGGTCGAGAAGGCCTGAGTAACGGGGAGAGCGCTGCGGCGTTCGTTCGGACCCATGATAGGAGAGAAGCTGTTATGGCGAAGAAGATTGTCGGCTACGTGAAGCTTCAGGTGCCGGCGGGCAAGGCGAATCCCTCGCCCCCCATCGGTCCGGCGCTCGGCCAGCGCGGCCTGAACATCATGGAATTCTGCAAGGCGTTCAACGCGCAGACGCAAAAGGTCGAGCCGGGCCTGCCGCTGCCTGTGGTGATCACGGCGTATGCCGACAAGAGCTTCACCTTCATCATCAAGACGCCTCCGACCACGGTGCTGATCAAGAAGGCAGCCGGAATCGAAAGCGGGAGCCCGCGGCCGCATACCGACAAGGTCGGCAAGATCACCCGCAAGCAGGTCGAGGAGATCGCGAAGGCCAAGACCCCCGATCTCACGGCCGCGGATCTCGAGGCCGCGATGCGAACCGTCGCCGGCAGCGCGCGCTCGATGGGCATTGTCGTGGAGGGCATGTAAATGGACATCAGCAAGCGCAGGAAAGCCCTCGCGGGCAAAGTCGACCGCGCGCTCGCCTACCCCGCGATCGACGCGATGAAGCTGATCAAGGACACCGCGACCGCGAAGTTCGACGAGTCGGTGGACGTGGCGGTGAACTTGGGCATCGACGCCAAGAAGACCGACCAGTCGGTGCGTGGCTCGGTCGTGCTGCCTTCCGGTACCGGCAAGTCGGTGCGAGTGGCGGTATTCGCGCAGGGCGACAAGGCGCAAGCCGCCAAAGCGGCCGGCGCGGACTTGGTCGGCTTCGAGGACCTGGCCGAGACGATCAAGGGCGGGAAGATCGAGTTCGACGTGGTGATCGCCGCTCCGGACGCGATGCGCGTGGTAGGCCAGCTGGGGCAGATCCTCGGTCCGCGCGGTCTGATGCCCAATCCGAAGGTCGGTACCGTGACGCCCGACGTCGCCGCAGCGGTAAAGAACGCGAAGGCGGGCCAGGTGCAATTCCGCGCCGACAAGTCCGGGACCGTGCAGTGCACGATCGGGCGCGCGTCGTTCACGCCCGAGCAGCTGCGTGACAACCTCGCGGCGCTGATCGAGGCGCTGAACAGGGTCAAGCCGTCGGGCTCGAAGGGCGTGTATTTGAAGAAGCTGTCGGTGTCGAGCACGATGGGCGTGGGGGTCAAGATCGATCCCGCGTCGCTCGCGGCGCAACCGCAGCAGTGAAGCAAGGACTTTGGGCTGCCGGTCGTTCGCAGGAACGGCCGGTTGCTGTCAAAGACCGTAGGGGCCGCACGGGTGTTTGACCGCAGCGGCTTAAACGAGCAGCAGCGCCCTACGCAGACGGCGCACCCGAAGCAGGAATCTAGGGTTCCTGATTCAAGGTCGCCATGGGGGCCGTACCGCAAGGCACGGCCGTTTGATCAACGCAAGGAGGTAGACCTTGAGTCTTAGTCTGGAGCAGAAGCAGGCGGTCGTAACCGAGATCGCCGCGCAGCTCAGCAACGCGCAGGCATTGATCGTCGCGGAATATCGCGGCCTCAATGTCGAGAGCGTGACTGGCCTGCGCGCCGCCGCAAGGAAGTCGGGCGTCTACCTGCGCGTGCTGAAGAATTCCCTCGCACGGCGTGCCGTAAAGGGCACCCCGTTCGAGAAGCTGGCCGAGCAGATGATCGGCCCGCTGATGTACGGCATCGCGCAGGATCCGGTCGCTGGCGCAAAAGTGCTGGCCGAGTTTGCCAAGACGAACGAGTTCTTCGTCATCAAGGGCGGGGCAATGCCGAACAGCGTGATGTCCGCCAAGGACGTTACGGCGCTCGCATTGCTGCCGAGCCGCGACGAGCTGCTGGCCAAGCTCATGGGCACGATGCAGGCGCCGGTCGCCAAGCTCGTGCGGACCATGAACGAGGTGCCGGGCAAGTTCGTGCGCACGCTGGCCGCGGTACGCGACCACAAGGAGAAGGCTGCGGCCTGATCCGAACCGACCAAACATTCAGGAACCCTAAACATTCAGGAGTTGAAGATGGAACGAGCACAAATTCTCGAGGCAATTTCGGGCATGACCGTCCTGGAGCTGTCCCAGCTCATCAAGGACATGGAAGACAAGTTCGGCGTCTCGGCCGCGGCCGCTGTTGCGGTTGCGGCACCGGCTGGCGGCGCCGCGGGCGGCGCGGCCGCTGCGGAAGAGCAGACCGAGTTCACCGTGACGCTGACCGCGATCGGCGACAACAAGGTGAACGTCATCAAGGCGGTACGCGAGCTGACCGGTCTGGGGCTGAAAGAGGCCAAGGACCTGGTCGACGGCGCGCCCAAGGCGGTCAAGGAGGGCGTTTCCAAGGCCGACGCCGATGCAATGGTGAAGAAGCTGACCGACGCCGGCGGAAAGGCCGAGATCAAGTAAACGCCTGGTTGCGAGTCCGGCGGCCCGGAACTTCCGGGCCGCCGGGCTCTCTTACCCAGCCCGAGTCCTAATACACAGAGACAGAGTGCAAAACCAAGACGCTGCGAACCGTCGGGCCGCCGCGTCTTCGCTTTGTCCTTTGCCGCAATAGCGTTCCTTCACTGGGAGCCTTCATGACCTATTCCCTCACCGAGCGTAAACGCATCCGCAAGAGCTTCGCGAAACGCGCAAGCGTTCTCAACGTGCCCTTCCTGATCGCGACGCAGCTCGAGTCCTATACCGCGTTCCTGCAGGCGAGCATTGCGCCCGAAAAGCGCAAGAGCGAAGGCCTGCAGGCCGCGTTCATGTCCATCTTCCCGATCTCCAGCCACTCGGGGAATGCGCGCCTGGAGTTCGTCAGCTTCATGCTCGGCGAGCCGCCGTTCGACGTCAAGGAATGCCAGCAGCGCGGCCTGACCTACGCCAGCCCGCTGCGCGCCAAGGTGCGCCTGGTGATCATGGACAAGGAGGCGCCCAAGCCGACCACCAAGGAGGTCAAGGAGCAGGAGGTCTACATGGGCGAGATCCCGCTCATGACCACCACCGGCTCGTTCGTCATCAACGGCACCGAGCGCGTCATCGTCTCGCAGCTGCATCGCTCGCCGGGCGTGTTCTTCGAGCACGACCGCGGCAAGACCCACAGCTCGGGCAAGCTGCTGTTCTCGGCCCGAGTCATCCCTTATCGCGGCTCCTGGCTCGACTTCGAGTTCGACGCCAAGGACATCGTGTTCTTCCGCGTCGACCGTCGCCGCAAGATGCCGGCCACGATCCTGCTCAAGGCGCTCGGCTACACGCCGGAGCGGATCCTCAAGGAGTTCTTCGCGTTCGATAGCTTCAACATCGAGCCGAACCACGTCCTGTTCGAGGTGGTTCCGGAGCGCCTGCGCGGCGAAGTGGCGCGTTTCGACATCAACGACAAGTCCGGCAAGCTGATCGTGGCGCAGAACAAGCGCATCACGGTGAAGCACATCCGCGACATGGAAGCGGCGGGAATCAAGAAGCTCATCGCGCCCGACGAGTTCATCATCGGCCGCGCGCTCGCGCACAACGTGGTGAATTCGGACACCGGCGAGATCGTCGCCAACGCGAACGACGAGATCACCGAAACACTGCTCGCCCAGCTGCGTGAAGCGAAGGTGAGCAAGGTCCAGACGCTGTTCACCAACGATCTCGACCAGGGCGCCTACATCTCGCAAACCCTGCGTGCGGACGAAACCACCGACCTGAACGCCGCGCGCATCGCGATCTACCGCATGATGCGCCCGGGCGAGCCGCCGACGGAGGACGCCGTCGAGGCTCTGTTCAACGGCCTGTTCTTCGCCGAGGAACGCTACGACCTCTCCGCGGTCGGCCGCATGAAGTTCAACCGCCGCATCGCCGCGCCGAGCGAAACGAGCTGGCAGATCCGGCTCAAGAACATCGCCCTGGCGAAGGAGGCGGAGCAGGAGGTGCGTGCCTATTTCGGCAACGTGCCCGAGCTTTCCCTGAATAAGGTCAGCATCGAGGGAGTCTCTACCGAAGAGCAGGCCCAGGCGGTCATGGACAAGATGTTCCACGACCTCAAGGCGAAGGGCGTCGACCGGCAGAAGCTGGACGCGAAAATCGAGCAGCGCTTCACGCTCAGCCCGCGCGACATCGTGGAAGTCATCCGCATCCTGGTCGAGCTGCGCAACGGCCGCGGCGAGATCGACGATATCGACCATCTCGGCAACCGGCGCGTGCGCTCGGTCGGCGAGCTGGCCGAGAACCAGTTCCGCGCCGGCCTGGTGCGCGTCGAGCGCGCGGTCAAGGAGCGCCTGTCGCAGGCCGAAAGCGACAACCTGATGCCGCACGACCTGATCAACGCCAAGCCGATCTCGGCTGCGATCAAGGAGTTCTTCGGCTCGTCGCAGCTGTCGCAGTTCATGGACCAGACCAACCCGCTGTCCGAGATCACGCACAAGCGCCGTGTCTCGGCACTTGGGCCAGGCGGCCTGACGCGCGAGCGCGCCGGCTTCGAGGTGCGCGACGTGCACCCGACCCATTACGGCCGCGTGTGCCCGATCGAGACGCCGGAAGGCCCCAACATCGGCCTGATCAACTCGCTCGCGCTCTACGCGCGCACCAACAAGTACGGCTTCCTCGAGACGCCGTACCGCAAGGTCGTCCAACAGCAAGGTGACCAACGAGATCGAGTTCCTGTCGGCGATCGAGGAAGGCAACTACGTGATCGCGCAGGCGAACGCCGCAGATCGACAAGTCCGGCAAGCTGGTCGACACGCTGGTCTCGTGCCGCTTCAAGAACGAGTTCGAGCTCAAGTCGCCCGAGGAAGTGCAGTACATGGACGTGGCGCCGGCGCAGATCGTCTCGGTGGCGGCGTCGCTGATTCCGTTCCTCGAGCACGACGACGCCAACCGCGCGCTGATGGGCTCCAACATGCAGCGCCAGGCGGTGCCCTGCCTGCGGCCCGAGAAGCCGCTGGTCGGCACCGGCGTCGAGCGCACCGCGGCGATCGACTCCGGCACCTGCGTCATCGCGCTGCGCGGCGGCGTGGTGGACTACGTCGATGCCAACCGGATCGTGGTGCGGGTGAACGACGACGAGACCGTGCCGGGCGACGTCGGGGTGGACATCTACAAGCTCACCAAGTACACGCGCTCGAACCAGAACACCAACATCAACCAGCGCCCGATCGTGAAGCAGGGCGAGCGCATCGCCAAGGGCGACGTGGTGGCCGACGGCGCCTCGACCGACCTGGGCGAGCTCGCGCTCGGCCAGAACATGCTGGTCGCGTTCATGCCGTGGAACGGCTTCAACTTCGAGGATTCGATCCTGATCTCGGAGCGGGTGGTCGGCGACGACCGCTTCACTTCGATCCACATCGAGGAGCTGACGGTCGTTGCGCGCGACACCAAGCTTGGGCCGGAAGACATCACGCGCGACATCTCGAACCTGTCCGAAGGGCAACTGTCGCGCCTGGACGAGTCCGGCATCGTCTACATCGGCGCCGAAGTCGAGGCGGGCGACGTGCTGGTGGGCAAGGTCACGCCCAAGGGCGAGACCCAGCTCACGCCGGAAGAGAAGCTGCTGCGCGCGATCTTCGGCGAGAAGGCGAGCGACGTTAAGGACACCAGCCTGCGCGTGCCCTCGGGCATCTCCGGCACGGTGATCGACGTCCAGGTCTTCACGCGCGAAGGCATCGAGCGCGACAAGCGCAGCCAGCAGATCATCGAGGACGACCTGCGCCGCTACAAGACCGACCTCGCGGACCAGATGCGAATCGTCGAGTCCGACACTTTCGAGCGGCTGGAGAGGCTGCTGACGGGCAAGACGGCCAACGGCGGCCCGAAGCGCCTCGCCAAGGGCACCAAGCTCGCCAAGAGCTATCTCGAGTCGATCGAGCGCTACGACTGGTTCGACATCCGGCTCGCGAACGAGGACGCGGCAGCGCAGCTCGAAGGACTGAAGGATTCGCTGGCGCAGAAGCGGCGCGAGTTCGACGCCATGTTCGAGGCCAAGCGCAAGAAGCTCACCCAGGGCGACGAGCTGCCTCCGGGCGTGCTGAAGATGGTCAAGGTCTACGTGGCGGTGAAGCGCCGCCTGCAGCCGGGCGACAAGATGGCCGGACGGCACGGCAACAAGGGCGTGATCTCCAAGATCGTGCCGGTCGAGGACATGCCGCACATGGCCGATGGCACCCCGGTCGACGTGGTGCTGAATCCGCTCGGCGTGCCGTCGCGCATGAACGTCGGGCAGATTCTCGAAACGCACCTGGGCTGGGCCGCCAAGGGGCTGGGCTTGCGGATCGGCGAGATGCTCAAGCAGCAAGTGAAGGCGGCCGAGCTGAAGAAGACCCTGGCGCAGATCTACGTTTCGAACACCAAGGAAGACACGATCGCCGATCTGAACGACGACGAAGTGATGCTGCTCGCGAACAACCTCAAGGAAGGCGTGCCGTTCGCCACCCCGGTGTTCGACGGCGCGGCGGAGGCCGAGATCAACGCCATGCTCGAGACGGCCGGGACTGCCGACTTCCGGCCAGGTCACCCTGTACGACGGCCGCACCGGCGAGGCGTTCGATCGCCAGGTGACCGTCGGCTACATGCACGTGCTCAAGCTGCACCACCTGGTGGACGACAAGATGCACGCCCGCTCGACCGGGCCGTACAGCCTGGTCACGCAGCAGCCGCTGGGAGGCAAGGCGCAGTTCGGCGGCCAGCGCTTCGGCGAGATGGAAGTCTGGGCGCTGGAAGCTTACGGCGCCGCCTACACGCTGCAGGAGATGCTGACGGTCAAGTCCGACGACATCAACGGCCGCACCAAGGTGTACGAGAACATCGTCAAGGGCGACCACAAGATCGACGCCGGCATGCCGGAATCATTCAATGTGCTGGTGAAGGAAATTCGCTCGCTGGGCATTGATATCGACCTGGAGAGGTACTGATGAAAGCGCTACTGGAGCTCTTCAAGCAGGTCCAGCAGGACGAGGATTTTGACGCGATCAAGATCGGTCTTGCTTCGCCCGAGAAGATCCGTTCGTGGTCCTACGGCGAAGTGAAGAAGCCGGAGACCATCAACTACCGGACCTTCAAGCCCGAGCGCGACGGCCTGTTCTGCGCCAAGATCTTCGGCCCGATCAAGGATTACGAGTGCCTTTGCGGCAAATACAAGCGCCTCAAGCACCGTGGCGTGATCTGCGAGAAGTGCGGCGTCGAGGTGACGCTGGCCAAGGTCCGGCGCGAGCGCATGGGCCACATCGAGCTCGCCAGCCCGACCGCGCACATCTGGTTCCTCAAGTCGCTGCCTTCGCGGCTCGGCCTGGTGCTCGACATGACGCTGCGCGACATCGAGCGCGTGCTGTATTTCGAGGCCTACGTCGTGACCGACCCGGGACTGACGCCGCTCAAGCGCTGCCAGCTGCTGACCGAGGACGACTACCTCTCCAAGGTCGAGGAATTCGGCGACGATTTCTCGGCGGCGATGGGCGCCGAGGGCATCCGCGCGCTGCTGCGCTCGATCGACATCAACCGCGACATCGAGAACCTGCGCAAGGACCTCGAGGCGACCAGCTCGGAAGCCAAGATCAAGAAGCTCGCCAAGCGCCTCAAGGTGCTCGAGGGCTTCAAGAACGCCAACATCAAGCCCGACTGGATGGTGATGGAAGTGCTGCCGGTGCTGCCGCCCGAGCTGCGGCCGCTGGTGCCGCTCGACGGCGGCCGTTTCGCGACCTCGGACCTGAACGACCTGTATCGGCGCGTCATCAACCGCAACAACCGCTTGAAGCGGCTGCTGGAGCTCAAGGCGCCCGAGATCATCGTGCGCAACGAGAAGCGCATGCTGCAGGAGGCGGTCGACTCGCTGCTCGACAACGGCCGCCGCGGCAAGGCGATGACCGGGGCCAACAAGCGCCCGCTGAAGTCGCTCGCGGACATGATCAAGGGCAAGGGCGGGCGCTTCCGCCAGAATCTGCTCGGCAAGCGCGTCGACTACTCCGGCCGTTCGGTGATCGTGGTCGGTCCGCAGCTCAAGCTGCACCAGTGCGGCCTGCCGAAGAAGATGGCGCTCGAGCTGTTCAAGCCGTTCATCTTCAACAAGCTCGAGCTGCTGGGTCTCGCCACCACCATCAAGGCGGCCAAGCGCCTGGTGGAGCAGGAAGTGCCCGAGGTGTGGGACATCCTGGAAGAGGTGATCCGCGAGCACCCGGTGATGCTCAATCGGGCGCCGACGCTGCATCGCCTGGGCATCCAGGCGTTCGAGCCGGTGCTGATCGAAGGCAAGGCGATCCAGCTCCATCCGCTGGTGTGCGCGGCGTTCAACGCCGACTTTGACGGCGACCAGATGGCGGTGCACGTTCCGCTTTCGCTCGAGGCGCAGATGGAGGCGCGCACGCTCATGCTCGCCTCGAACAACGTCCTGTCGCCCGCCAACGGCGAGCCGATCATCGTGCCCTCGCAGGACATCGTGCTCGGCCTGTACTACGCCACGCGCGAGTTTCTCAATGCCAAGGGCGAGGGGATGTCGTTCTCCGACCTGGCGGAAGTGCATCGCGCCTACGATTCGCGCCAGGTCGACCTGCATTCGCGCGCCTGGGTGCGAATCAAGGAGGTCGACGTCAGCGAGGATGGCGAGAAGACCGACAAGGTGACCCGTTACGAGACGACCGTCGGGCGTGCCCTACTGTCCGAAATCCTGCCGCCGGGCCTGCCGTTCACGCTGCTCAACCGGCCGTTGAAGAAGAAGGAAATTTCGCGCCTGATCAACGCCGCGTTCCGGCGCTGCGGCCTGCGCGAAACGGTGATCTTCGCCGACAAGCTGATGCAGGCCGGCTTCACCATGGCCACCCGCGCCGGAATCTCGTTCGGGGTGCACGACATGCGCATTCCGACGCAAAAGCACGACATGATCCAAGCCGCCGAGAACGAGGTTAAGGAGATCGAGAGCCAGTACACCTCGGGCCTGGTCACGGTGGGCGAGCGCTACAACAAGGTGGTCGACATCTGGTCGCGCTGCGGCGAGCAGGTCGGCAAGGTGATGATGGAGCAGCTCGGCACCGAAGAGGTGATCGACCGCCACGGCAAGAAGGTGCGCCAGGAGGCGTTCAACTCGATCTACATGATGGCCGACTCCGGCGCGCGCGGTTCCGCGGCGCAGATCCGGCAGCTCGCCGGCATGCGGGGGCTGATGGCCAAGCCCGACGGCTCGATCATCGAGACGCCGATTACGGCCAACTTCCGCGAAGGCCTCAACGTGCTGCAGTACTTCATCTCGACGCACGGCGCGAGAAAGGGCCTCGCCGACACGGCGCTCAAGACCGCGAACTCCGGCTATCTCACGCGCCGCCTGGTCGATGTGACGCAGGACCTGGTGGTCACCGAGGACGACTGCAACACCCAGAACGGCGTCTCGATGAAGGCGCTGGTCGAGGGCGGCGAGGTCGTCGAGGCGCTCAAGGAACGCATCCTCGGGCGCGTGCTGGCGACGGAGCTGACGCACCCCGAGACCCAGGATCTGCTCTACCCGGCCGGCATGCTGCTGGACGAGGACGCGGTCGACACCATCGACAGCCTGGGCATCGACGAGGTCAAGGTGCGCACGGCGCTCTCCTGCGACACGCGCTTCGGCGTCTGCGCCAAGTGCTACGGGCGCGACCTCGGCCGCGGTTCGCTGGTGAACGTGGGCGAGGCGATCGGCGTGATCGCGGCCCAGTCGATCGGCGAGCCGGGCACGCAGCTGACGATGCGGACTTTCCACATCGGCGGCGCGGCGTCCAGGACTGCGGTGGCGAGCCAGGTCGAAGCGAAGTCCGCTGGCACGGCGCGCTTCACGCCGACCATGCGCTATCTGTCGAACGCCAAGGGCGACAAGGTCGTGATCTCGCGCTCCGGCGAGGTAATCATCGCCGACGACAACGGTCGCGAGCGCGAGCGCCACAAGGTGCCTTACGGCGCGATGCTCCAGGTGGTCGATGGCGACGTGATCAAGGCAGGCAAGATCGTAGCCAGCTGGGATCCGCACCACCGCCCGATCATCACCGAGTACGGCGGTACGGTGAGGTTCGAGCACGTCGAGGAAAACGTCACCGTCGCCAAGCAGATCGACGACGTGACCGGCCTTTCGACCCTGGTGGTGATCGACGTCAAGCGTCGCGGCAGCGCCGCGGCGAAGGGCGTACGGCCGTCGGTCAAGCTGCTGAACGAGTCCGGCGAGGAAGTGCGCATCGCCGGCACCGACCACGCGGTGAACATCAGCTTCCCGGTGGGAGCGGTGATCGCCGTGCGCGAAGGCCAGCAGGTCCAGATTGGCGAGGTTCTGGCGCGCATTCCGCAGGAGGTCTCGAAGACGCGCGACATCACGGGCGGTCTGCCGCGGGTGGCCGAGCTGTTCGAGGCGCGCGCGCCGAAGGACAAGGCGGTGCTGGCCGAGTACACAGGCACCGTCTCGTTCGGCAAGGACACCAAGGGCAAGCAGCGCCTGGTGATCACCGACCTGGAGGGCGTGCAGCACGAGGAGCTGATTCCGAAGGACAAGCACGTGCTGGTGCACGACGGCCAGGTGGTGAACAAGGGCGAGATGATCGTCGACGGCTCGGTCGATCCGCACGACCTGCTGCGCCTGCTCGGGGTGGAGGCGCTCGCGCGCTACATCATCGACGAGGTGCAGGACGTCTACCGTCTGCAGGGCGTGAAGATCAACGACAAGCACATCGAGGTCATCGTGCGCCAGATGCTGCGGCGCGTGCAGATCGAGGACCCGGGCGAGACGGCGTTCATCCAGGGCGAGCAGGCCGAGCGCGCCGACGTGCTGGGAGAGAACGAGAAGGCGGAAAAAGAAGGCAAGAAGCATGCGACCTACTCGTACATGCTGCTCGGCATCACCAAGGCCTCGCTGTCGACCGACTCGTTCATCTCGGCGGCCTCGTTCCAGGAGACCACGCGCGTGCTGACCGAGGCGGCGATCATGGGCAAGCGCGACGGGCTGCGCGGGCTGAAGGAGAACGTGATCGTCGGACGCCTCATCCCGGCGGGCACCGGCATGGCCTACCACAACATGCGCAAGCAGCAGGCCGCCGAGCCGATCCTGCCGGAGATTCCGGTGGGCGAGGAAGCGCCTGCGACCGAGGCGACTACGACCTCGAACGGCGGCTGACGCGATCCGCAAGGGGAACGACAGGGGCGGCTGCGGCCGCCCCTTTTTTTATTTACCATAGCCGGGTATGAACAAGGTACGCGAACTAAACCAGGTCACGAACCCGGAGCGTCTGGGGAGGATCGATCTCGCCGCCGCCTTCCGGCTCGCGCTTGAGGTCGCGCGCGAGACTTGCCGCGCGATCCTCGCGGACGCGCCGAGATACGCCGGCGCGCATTTCGAGGCGCTCAAGCGCATCCTCGACCGGGAAGCGCCGGACTACAAGAGCTAGGGCATTGTCCGAAGAAATCCTGCGGCCCAGGCCTGCGACGAGCGCGGACCTGGGCGCGATCCACGCCATCTACGCGCGCCACGTTCTGCACGGCCTCGCCTCGTTCGAGGAGGTGCCGCCGCCGCCGGAGGAGATTCGAAGGCGGTTCGAGGACGTCGCCTCGCGCGGACTGCCGTATCTTGCGCTCGAGCTCGACGGTGCGATCGCCGGATACGGCTATTGCGCCCCCTACCGTGCCCGCTCGGCCTACCGCTACGCGCTGGAGGACTCGGTTTACATCCGGCACGACATGGTCCGGCGCGGCGTCGGGCGCGCGATCCTGGGCGCGTTGGTCGCGCGCTGCGCCGGGCTCGGCTACCGGCAACTGATCGCCGTGATCGGCGACAGCGCCAACACGGCATCCATCGAGCTGCACGCGCGGCAGGGATTCCTTCGCGTCGGCACGCTGCGCTCGGTCGGGTTCAAATTCGGCCGCTGGGTGGACAGCGTCGTCATGCAACGCCCGCTCGGCCCGGGGGACGCGACGCGCCCGCTTACTTGAGCAGCAGCGCGACGCCGCTCGCCACCAGCAGCAGGGCGACCACCCGCTTGAAGATCGCCTCGGGCAAGCCGTGGTGCACGCGCTCGCCCAGCACCATGCCCACGATCATCGCCGGCAGCAGCAGCGCGATCAGCGCAATCGCCCTCGCATCGTAGAAACCGAGGCCGCCGTAGCCGCCGGCGCGTAGCAGCGCGAGCAGGAACAGGATCGCGGACATGGTGGCGCGAAAGCGCGCCTTGTCGAGCACCAGCGCGTTCAGGTAGATGACAAATATGGGTCCCGCCATGCCGCCGAACAGCGTGCTGACCAGCCCGCCGCCCGCGCCGGCGAGCGGCGCGAGCCAGACCCGGGGCGCGTGCAGCACCGCCTTGCGCGGCGATAGGTTCCACAACGCGTAGGCGATGATGAACAGCGCCAGCGCGTTGCGCAGCATCTCGGGGTGCAGTTCCTTGAACAGCCACAGCCCCGCCGCCCAGCCGACGATCGTGGGCAGCAGCAGGCCGCGCACGCCGCGCCAGTCGACGTGGCGGAATTCGCGCACCGTCTGACCGAAGGACGCGACGATGCCGAGCGTGGTGATGACGGGGATCACCGTGCGAAGCGGCAGCACCAGCACCAGCAGCGGAATCGCCACCACGCCGGCGCCGAAGCCGGTCGCACCGCGCAGGGTATAGGCGGCCACGACCACCAGCGCGCACAAGGCGAGCTGCCATGCCGGGGCGGTGGCGTGCAGCGTCTCGATCACGCGGCGCCGGCTTTCGATTCGCTCATGCGCAGCAGCGCATAGAGCGCTTCGAGCCGCGGTGCGGCGACGCCCAAGCGGCGCGCGATGCGCACGGCGTTGCCGAGGAGCGCCTCGGTTTCCATCGGCCGGCCCGCGAGCCGGTCCTGGCCCATGCTGGAGACGAAGTTCGGCATCCGCCGCGTGCCCTCGACCTGCGTGTCCGGGGTGCCGGGCGCGAGCGGATGGCCGTCCGCGGCGGCCACCGCGCATACCTCGGCGATCGCGGCGCGCACGAACGCGGTCTGCTCCTCGCCGGAGAGGATGTCGCGGGTGCCGAGCCCACCCCCGATCGCGGAAATCGGATTGAACACGGCGTTCCAGGCGCACTTTTCCCAGCGCGCACCGACGATGTCCTCGGTCACGACGCAGCTCGAGCCGCCCTTCTTCAGAAGCTCCGCAAAGCGCGCGGCCTTGTCGGAGGCGCCGCCCGGGTAGCATCCCAGCACAAGTCGCGTGAACTTCGAGTGATGGCGCACGCGACCCGGCGCCTCGCGGCTCACCGCCGCGTAGGCGACCCCGGACAGCAGCTCGTGGCGGGGAAACGCCCGCGCCACCTCGTCCTCGATGCCAATGCCGTTCTGCACCAGCACGATGGCGCTGCCGGGGGCGAGCGCCGGGCCGAGGAGGGCGGCACGGTCGACGCCGCGGGCGAGTTTGAGGGCCACGAGCACGTAGTCCGCCTCGCCGCGGTATTCGCCCGCCGAGCGCAGCAGCTGCGCGGGACGGAACGAGAGCTCGCCGAGCGTGCTTTCGATGCGATAGCCGTCGGCCGCGACGGCGTCGTAATCGGCGCGCGCGACGACCGACACCTCGCCGCCCGCGCGCGCCAGCACCCCGCCGTAGAACGCGCCGATCGCGCCGGCCCCGAGGACCAGCACCCGCGCGTCAGGCATCGGGCAGCAGCACCACCTTGCCCATTACGCGGCGCTCGGCCATGTCCTTGAGCGCCTGCACCGCCTGCGCCAGCGGGTAGCTCGCGGAGATGTGCGGGCGGAGCCTGCCTTCGCCGAACCATTCGCCGAGCTGCTTGAGCGCTGCGGCGAACTCGTCCGGCGCGCGCTTGGTCCACTCGCCCCAATATACGCCCACGATCGAGCGTTCCATCAGCAGCGGCAGGTTGAGCGGCAGCTTCGGGATCTCGCCGGCGGCGAAGCCGATCACCAGCAGCCGCGCGCGCCAGGCCGAGGAGCGCAGCGCCGCCTCGGTGTAGGCGCCGCCGACCGGGTCGTAGATCAGGTCGACGCCCTTGCCATCCGTGAGCGCCTTGATGCGCGCGCGCATGTCCTCGGCGGCGTAGTCGATCGTCTCGTCGGCGCCGTGCTCGCGGCACACGGCGAGCTTTTCGGCGCTGGAGGCCGCCGCGATCACGCGCAGGCCGAGGATCTTGCCGATCTCGACCGCCGCCAGGCCGACGCCGCCCGCGGCGCCAAGCACCAGCAGCGTTTCGCCCGCCTTGGCGTCGGCGCGATTGCACAGCGCGTGGTGCGACGTGCCGTAGGTCAGCAGGAACGAGGCCGCGGTCGGAAAGTCCATCCGCGACGGGATCGGCACCAGGCGCGTGCCGGCGCCTACAAGGCATTCCTCGGCGAAGCCGCCGAAGCCGCCCGCGCCGAGCACGCGGTCTCCCGGCTTCACATGCGTGACGCCGGCGCCGACCTCCTTCACCACGCCGGCGAACTCGGAGCCGGGCGTGAAGGGAGGCGTCGCCTTCACCTGGTATTTGTTCTGGATGATGAGCACGTCCGGAAAATTGACGCTTGCCGCCTTGACCGTCACCACGACCTCGCCCGGTCCGGGCTTGGGGGAGGGAAGCTCGCCGATGACCAGGGTTTCGGGGGGGCCGAACTGCTTGCAGATGACTGCCTTCATGGGATTTCCGTTGCCATAGCGCTAGTGGGAACGGCTCGCCAGTCCGCCGTCTATCGTCAGTATGCACCCCGAGGTATAGGCCGAGCGGTCCGATACGAGAAACAGCGCGGCAGCGGCGATCTCCTCGGGCGTCGCGGGGCGGCCGAACGACATGTTGGCGAACAGCTCCTCGTAGCGCGCTGCGTCCCCGAGCAGCGTCTGCGCGCGCTGCTTGTACAGGCTGGTCAGGCGGTCGGTCGACACCGGGCCGGGGTTGATCCCCAGCACCCGGATGCCGTCGGCGTGCGAGGCCCCGCCGAGCGCGCGCGTGAACGCCATCAGGCCGGCGTTGGCCGTGCTGCCCGCGATGTAGGCCGCGTCCATTTTTTCGCCGGCGCTGCCGATGATGTTGAGGATCACCCCGCGGCCGCGCTTCTTCATCGAAGCGTAGACCTGCCGGCTGAGGTTGATGTAGCCGAACAGCTTGAGGTCCCAGGCGCGGCGCCATGTTTCCTCGTCGACCTTGAGCAGGTCGCCGCCGGGGATCGCGCCGGCGTTGTTGATCAGGATGTCGATCTCGCCGGCCCAGGCCGCGAGAGCCTCGGGCGCCCCCCGTTGCGAGAGGTCGATCGCTTTCGCGTTCGGTCCCGGCGCGGGGTTGCGCGCCGCGCCCAGCACTTCGCAGCCTTCCGCGGCGAGCGCCTCGGCGCAGGCCTTGCCGATGCCCTTCGAGGCGCCGGTCACCAGCGCGCGCCGGCCCGTCAGGTTCAGATCCATAAAACAGCCCTCCCTCGATTGCGCAATTTTAGTTAGTCTTGCACATTTCAGATGCCTACTCTCACAACCGACGACGGCGTAAAGCTGTATTACGAGGAAACCGGGAGCGGCACGCCGATCCTGTTCGTGCACGAGTTTGCGGGCGACTGCCGCAGCTGGGAGCCGCAAGTGCGGCATTTCTCGCGCCGCTACCGCTGCATCGCGTACAACGCACGCGGCTACCCGCCCTCGGACGTGCCGCAGAACCCCGATTCGTACTCGCAGGCGCGCGAGCGCGACGACGTGCGCTGCGTGCTCGACGGGCTGGGAATCGAGCGCGCGCACGTGGTCGGCCTTTCCATGGGCGCGATGGCCACTCTTCACTTCGGCATGGTGCACAGCGAGCGGGCGCTGTCGCTGGTGACTGCGGCCGTCGGCAGCGGCGCGCACAAGAGCGAGTACGCTCGTTTCCAGGCCGATTCGCGCGCCAACGCCAAGACGATGCTCGAGCGCGGCATGGCGCATTTCGCCGCGAGCTACGGTGAGAATCCCACCCGCGTGACCATGAAGGCGAAGGATCCGCGCGGCTTTGCCGAGTTCCAGCGCAACCTCGCCGAGCACTCGGCGCAGGGTTCGGCCAACACCATGCTCGGCTACCAGGCGCGCAGGCCGTCGCTGTACGACCTGAGCGCCGAGATGGCGGCGATCAGGGCGCCGCTGCTGGTGATCGCGGGCGACGAGGACCCCTCGACGATCGAGCCCTCGCTGTTGATCAAGCGGACGGTGCCTGGCGCCGCGCTCGCGGTGGTGCCGAAAACCGGGCACATGATCAATCTCGAGGAACCGGCGCTGTTCAACCGGCTGGTCGAGGATTTCTTTCACCAAGTGGAGGCAGGCCGTGCCCGGGGCTGAGGCGCTCTCCCATCTGCGCGTGATCGACCTCACGCGCGTGCGCGCGGGCCCGACCTGCGCCAAGCAGTTCGCCGACTGGGGCGCGGACGTGATCAAGGTCGAGGCGCCGGCGACCGACGGCGAGGACGGCTTCGGGCCGCGCCAGGGATCGGACTTCCAGAACCTGCATCGCAACAAGCGCTCGATCACCCTCAACCTCAAGGACCCGCGCGGGGTCGAGGCGCTCAAGCGCCTGGTGAAGACCGCCGACGTGCTCATCGAGAACTACCGCCCTGACGTCAAGCACCGCCTGGGCATCGACTACGAGACGCTCGCGAAGGAGAACCCGGGGCTGATCTATGCGAGCATCTCGGGCTTCGGCCAGGACGGCCCCTACCGCGACCGCGCCGGCTTCGACCAGATCGCCCAGGGCATGGGCGGCCTGATGTGGGTGACCGGACTCCCCGGGCAGGGTCCGGTGCGCGCGGGCATCCCGGTGGCCGACCTGACCGCCGGCCTGTACGCCGCGCTCGGGGTCATGATCGCGCTGCAGGAGCGCGGCCGCACGGGCAAGGGACAATGGGTGCAGAGCTCGCTCTTGTCGGCGATGGTGGCGATGATGGACTTCCAGGCCGCGCGCTGGCTGGTCGAGGGCCACGTGCCCGGGCAGGCCGGCAACGACCACCCGACGTCGATCCCGACCGGCGTGTTCCCGACGACCGACGGCTACGTCAACATCGCCGCCGCGGGCAATGTCATCTGGACGCGGCTGTGCGAGGCGCTCGGCGAGCCGGCGCTCGCGACGCAGGCCGAGTACGCCACCGGCGCGCTGCGCTCGAACAACCGCGCGGCGCTGAACGAGCTGCTGGCCGGACTCACCCGGCGCCACGGCTCGAGCGAACTGATCGAGCTGCTCAACAAGGCAGGCGTGCCCTGCGGCCCGATCTACAAGATGAACGAGGTATTCGACGACCCGCAGGTGCGCCATCTCGGCATGGCGGCGCCGGTGCCCAAGCCCGGCGGCGGCGAGCTGAACCTGGTCGGCCCCGCGATCCGGCTGTCGCGCACGCCGGCGCGCATGAAGCGCGCCATGGGGCCCGCCGGGGAGCACAACGCCGAGATCCTGCGCGAGCTCGGCTACGCGCAGGCCGAGATCGAGCGGCTGCGCGCCGACAAGGTCATCTGAGGAGATCCGATGAGCGAAGCGAGACTGCGCGCCGAGCGCGACGGACCGATCGGCTGGATGATCTTCGACAACCCGGCGCGCCGCAACGCGATCACGGGCGAGATGTGGCGCGCGATCCCGAAGGCGATGGCGCAATTCGACGCCGATCCCGAGGTTCGTTGCGTGGTGCTGCGCGGCGCGGGCGACATTGCCTTCGCCGCCGGTGCCGACATTTCGGAGTTCGAGCAGCGGCGCGCGGACGCGCAAGCGGCCGGCAAGCACGACAACGCGATCGACGTCGCGCAGCTCGCGCTCGAGAATTCCGCCAAGCCGGTGCTGGCGATGATCCGCGGCTTCTGCCTCGGCGGCGGACTGGAGATCGCGCTCGCCTGCGACCTGCGCTACGCCGGCGCCTCGGCGAGCTTCGCGATTCCCGCCGCGCGGCTGGGCATCGGCTACGGCGTGCACGGCACCAACCGGCTGGTGGCGAGCGTCGGCCACGCCGCGGCGCGCGAGATCATGCTCACCGGCAGGCGCTACAAAGCGGACGAGGCGCTCGCGATGGGACTGGTCAACCGCGTGCTGCCGGATGCGGAGCTCGAGGGCTACGTGCGCAAGCTCGCCGACGACCTTGCGGCGAACGCGCCGCTGTCGATGGCCGCTTCGAAATCGATCATCAACGGCGTGATCGAGGCGCGCGGGGATTTCTCGGCCGGCGAGGCGCTGATCGAGCGCTGCATGAAGAGCGAGGACCACGTCGAGGGCCGCCGCGCTTTCATGGAAAAGCGCACGCCGCGCTTCAAGGGACGATGAAGACGCCCAAGCTCGCGCTGAAAGGAATCAGGGTGCGCGCCGTCGGCGCGCCGATGAAGCGCCCACTCGCGACCAGCACGGGCGCGATCTCCGTCGCGCCGCTGCTTCTGATCGATCTCCAGACCGACGCCGGCATCACCGGCCGCGCCTACCTGTTCGGCATCGGCAAGCAGAACCTGGCGCCGATCGCCAAGCTGGTCGAGGCGATGGGCGAGGTGCTCAAGGGCGAACCGCTGGCGCCGTTCGAGATCGAAAGCAAGCTGCGCGCGCGCTACACGCTGCTCGGCGTGCACAACATCGTCCTGTTCGCCATGTCGGGCATCGACATGGCCGCCTGGGACGCGCTCGGACAGGCGCACGGGGAGCCGCTGGTGCGGCTGCTCGGCGGGGCGCCGCGGCCGGTGGCCGCCTACAACTCGAAAGGCCTTGGCATCATGTCGCTCAAGGCGCTGGTGCGCGAGGCGATCGAGCTGGCCGGGGAGGGCTTCGGCGCGGTCAAGCTGCGCCTCGGCCGGCCCGAGGCGCGCGACGACATCGAAGCGCTGCGCGCGGTGAAGAAGGCGCTCGGAACCAAGGTCAGCTTGATGGTCGACTTCAACCAGTGCCTGACGGTCAACGAGGCGCTGCGGCGCGGCCGCATGATCGACGAGGAGGGCGGGGTGCTCTGGATCGAGGAGCCGGTGCGCGCGGACGACTTCGCGGGCAACGCGCGCGTCACGCGCGAGGTGACGACGCCGATCCAGCTCGGGGAGAACTTCATGGGGCCGGAACAGATGGCGCAGGCGCTCGCCGCCGGCGCCTGCGACTACGTCATGCCCGACGCGCAGCGGATCGGCGGCGTGACCGGCTGGATGCGCGCGGCGGCGCTGGCGCAGGCCGCGGGGCTGGAGATGTCGAGCCACCTGTTTCCCGAGGCGAGCTGCCACCTGCTGGCGGTCACGCCCACCTGCCACTGGCTAGAGTTCGTCGACTGGGCCGAGCCGGTGCTCGCCGAGCCGCTCGAGCTGCGCGGGGGCAGCGTCGTGATTCCCGCCCGTCCCGGGCTGGGAATGCGCTGGGACGAGAAGGCCGTCAGGCGCTACGCGCTCTGAGCCATGTCCACGTTCACGCGCCACTTCCCCCACTGGCCCTCGGGCGTGCCGCACTCGCTGCGCATCCCGCGCACCAGCGTCTACTACAACCTCGAAGTGAGCGCGACGCGCTACCCGGACTCGACGGTGATCGACTACTACGGCAGCCGCATCAGCTACGCACGGATGAAGCGCGAGGTCGACGCGCTGGCCGGCTTCCTGCAGCAGCGCTGCGGCGTGGCGAAGGGCGACCGGGTGCTGCTGTACTGCCAGAACGGCCCTCACTTCATGCTCGGCTACTACGCGATCCTGCGCGCCGACGCGGTGGTGGTGCCGGTCAACCCGATGAACCGCACCGAGGAGCTGCGCCACTACGTCGAGGACGGCGAAGCGCGCACCATCGTCTCCACCCAGGAGCTGTGGGACCGCATCGCGCCGCTGATCGGCACCAGCGCGCTCGAGAACGCGCTGATCGGCGCGCATTCGGAGTACCTGACCACGCCGACCGACCTGCCGCTGCCGGATTTCGTGCGCGCGCCGGCCGCGATCCCGTCCTACGGCGGCGTCACCTCCTGGCGCGAGGCGCTCGCGGCCGGGCTCGCGCCTGGCCCGCACCTGGCCGGGCCGGACGACCTCGCGGTAATGCCCTACACCTCCGGCACCACGGGCAAGCCAAAGGGCTGCATGCACACCCACGCCACCGTGCTGTCGACCTCGACCGCGGGCTGCCACTGGCGCGGCGCGGCGAGCGGCTCGGTGGCGCTCGCGGTGCTGCCGATGTTCCACGTCACCGGCATGCAGGCGGGAATGAACACGCCGATCCAGGCCGGCGCGACCTCGGTCGTGATGACGCGCTGGGACCGCGAATGCGCGGCGATGCAGATCGAGCGCGCACGGGTGACCGGGTTCACCGCGATCACCACCATGGTGGTCGATTTCCTCGCCAACCCGAACCTGGCGAAGTACGACCTGTCGTCGATGACCACCCTCGGCGGCGGCGGCGCGGCGATGCCCGAGGCACTGGCGAAGAAGCTCTACGACATGCTCGGCCTGGAGTTCATCGAGGGCTACGGCCTGACCGAGACCATGGCGCCGAGCCACAGCAACCCGCCGCAGCGCCCCAAGCGCCAGTGCGGCGGAATCCCGATTTTCGACACCGATTCGCGCGTGCTCGATCCCGAGACCTTGCGCGAATGCGGGCCGAACGAGGTGGGCGAAATCGTGATGAGCGGGCCGCAGGTGTTCAAGGGCTACTGGCGCCAGGAAAAGGCCACCGCCGAGGCCTTCATCGAGCACGACGGCAAGAGGTTCTTCCGCTCGGGCGATCTCGGCTACTACGACGAGGAAGGCTACTTCTTCATCACCGACCGCCTGAAGCGCATGATCAACGCCTCGGGCTACAAGGTCTGGCCGGCCGAGGTCGAGGCGATGCTGTACGCGCATCCGGATATCCAGGAAGCCTGCATCATCGGCTCGCTCGACCCTTACCGCGGCGAGACCGTGAAGGCCGTGATCGTGCTCAAGCCCGCGGCGCGAGGGCGGGTCCAGCCGGAGGACATTACCGCTTGGGCGCACGAGCGCATGGCCGCGTTCAAGGTGCCGCGCGTGGTCCAGTTCGTCGACGAGCTGCCCAAGACCGCGACCGGAAAGATCTTCTGGCGCAAGCTGCAGGAACAGGAGAATGCGAGTGCGAAGAAATAGGATCAGGACCGGAATCGCGCTGTGCGCGGCGCTGGCCATGGCGGGGCTCGCCTGGGCGCAGTCGAAGGGCAAGCTCGAGATCGAGCATCCCTGGGCGCGCGCAACGCCGCCGGGGGCGAGCGTTGGCGGCGGCTACATGACGGTCAGGAACGCGGGCGACGCCGCGGACAAACTGGTCGGGGCCTCCTCGCCCGCGGCGGATCAGGTCCAGCTGCACGTGATGAGGATGGACAACGGCGTGATGAGGATGCGGCAAGTGCCGTCGTTCAAGGTGCCCGCGCATGGCGGCCTCGCGCTCAAGCCCGGCGGCAACCACCTCATGTTCCTCGGCATCAAGAAGCCGTTCGAGCCCGGCGAGAAGGTGCCGGTGAAGCTGCGCTTCGAGAACGCGGGAGAGGTGGACGTGCAGCTCGAAGTCGGATCGATGGGCGCTTCGATGCCGATGCACTAGGGCCGGATCAGTCGGCGCAGCCCAGTCCGAGCCCGCGCAGCCGCTCCGCCTCGGACGGGGAGAAGCCCCAGTCGGCGAGCGCCTCGCGCCCTCCGGCGCCGCGCTCCGGGGGCGGGCGGCGGATCGCGGCAGGCGTGCGCGAGAAGCGCGGCGCCGGCGCCGGCTGGCGCACGCCGCCGATCTCGACGAAGCTGCCGCGTGCGACGTTGTGCGGGTGCTCCCGCGCTTCGCTGAAGCTGAGCACCGGCGCGAAGCACGCGTCCGAGCCCTCGAACACGGCGCACCATTCGTCACGCGTCTTCGATTTGAAAGTCCGGGCAAGCGCGGCGCGCAGCTCGGGCCAGCGCGCGCGATCGTGCTGTGCGGGCAGAGCCTCGTCTTTCAATTTCAATTTTTCTATCAATTCTTCGTAGAAGCGCGCCTCGATCGAGCCGATCGCGACGTGCTTGCCGTCCTTGGTTTCGTAGCTGTCATACCACGGCGCGCCGGTATCGAGTGTGTTCTCGCCGCGCACCTCGCTCCAGCGCCCCGCGGCGAGCATGCCGGAGAACATCGCCGCGAGCTGCGATGCGCCCTCGACCATGGCGGCGTCGACCACCTGTCCCTTGCCCGAGCGCTGCGCCTCGATCAGCGCGCAGGCGATGCCGAAGCCGAGCAGCATGCCGCCGCCGCCGAAGTCGCCCACCAGGTTGAGCGGCGGCACCGGCGCGTCGCCCTTGCGGCCGAACGCGTGCAGTACGCCGGCGAGCGCGATGTAGTTGATGTCGTGGCCGGCGCGCGGCGCGAGCGGCCCGTCCTGGCCCCAGCCGGTCATGCGGCCGTAGACCAGCCTGGGGTTGCGCGCGAGCGCGGCGTCGGGCCCGAGGCCGAGGCGCTCCATGACGCCCGGGCGGAAGCCTTCGATCAGCGCGTCGGCGCGCGCGATCAGCTCGAGCGCGGCCTCGACGCCCCGCGGCGATTTGAGGTCAAGCGTGACCGAGCGCCGGCCGCGCATCATGACGTCGTTCCAGCGCTCGCGCTTCAGGCCCAGGTCGGCGGCCGTGGGACGGTCGACCAGCAGCACGTCGGCACCCATGTCGGCGAGCAGCATGCCGGCGAAGGGCCCCGGGCCGATCGCTTCGAGCTCGAGCACGCGGATGCCGGCAAGGGGTCCCATGGAGCGGATGATATCCTCAGCCGGTGCCCGCGCGTTACCCGGAACGCATCGTCTGCCTTACCGAGGAGACCACCGAGACGCTCTACCTGCTCGGCGAGCAGCGGCGCATCGTCGGCGTCTCGGGCTACACGGTGCGCCCGCCCGAGGCGCGGCGCGACAAGCCGAAGGTGTCGGCGTTTCTCTCTGCGAAAACGGACAAGATCCTCGCCCTCAAGCCCGACCTGGTGCTGGGCTTCTCGGACCTGCAGGCCGACATCGCGCGCGAGCTGGCGAAGGCGGGCCTGAACGTCATCATCTTCAACCAGCGCTCGGTGGACGAGATCCTGTCGATGATCCTGACGTTATCGGCGATGGTGGGAGCAACGGACAAGGGCAACAAATTGATTGATGAACTTGAACGCAATCTCGAATCGATCCGTCTCGCTGCGCGGCGCTTTCCGCGGCGTCCCAGGGTCTATTTCGAGGAGTGGGACGAGCCGATGATCAGCGCCATCCGCTGGGTCAGCGAGCTGATCGGGATCGCGGGTGGAGAAGATGTTTTTTCATCTTTGTCCTTTTCCCACGCGGCGAGCGGGCGCACCATCGTCGATCCACAGGAAGTCGTACGGCGCGCACCCGAGGTGATCCTCGGCTCGTGGTGCGGCAAGAAGTTCCGCCCCGAGCGCGTCGCCGCGCGCCCCGGCTGGGACGCGATTCCGGCGGTGCGCGCGGGCGCGCTTTACGAGATCAAGTCCGCCGACATCCTGCAGCCCGGGCCCGCCGCGCTCGGCGACGGCGTGCGCCGCATGCATCGGATCTTCACTGCGTGGGCAGCAGAGCTTTGACCGGAAAGTCGGGCGCGCTGCCGTCCTTGAGCTGCCCGGCGTAGACCGTGAGGTGCGGGAACGGGATCTCGATGCCGCGCGCGTCGTAGGCGTGTTTGAGCCGCCTGAGGAACTCGCGCCGCATGCTCCACTGCTGGATCGGCGGCACGACCTTCAGTCTGCAGATCAGGTTGACCGAGGAATCGCCCCACTCGTCGACGCCGATGATCTCGATATCGGCGGCAAGGTTGGGCCCGAACACCGGGTCCTGTTTCATTTCGCGCCCGACTTCCTTCATCACCGCGAGCGCCTCGTCGACGTCCTCGCGGTACGCGACCCCGACCCGGATCACCGCCTGCGCGAAGTCGCGCGTGAGGTTCTTGACCACCTTGATCTCGCCGTTGGGTACGAAGATCACGTGGCCGTCGAAATTGCGCATGCGCACGTAGCGCAGGGTCATCTCCTCGACCAGTCCCGCCTGACCGCCGGTGTCGACGATTTCGCCCTGGCGGATCTGGTCCTCCAGCAGCAGGAAGAAGCCGTTGAAGTAATCCTTGATCAGGCTCTGCGCGCCGAAGCCGATGGCGATGCCGGCAACCCCGGCGGTCGCCAGCACCGGGGCGACCGAGATGCCGAGCTCGCCCAGCAGCAGCATGCCGGTCACCAGCCAGATGACCACCGCGGCGATGTAGCGGAATACGCGGCCGAGGGTCTGGACGCGGGCTTGCTGGTCAGGCCCGCGGCGTCGCTCGAGGAAGCGGCGGAAGGTCCGAATGAAGCGCGAGGCGACGCTCTGCAACACACCGGCTGCGATCAGGATCAGCACAATGCGCGCGCCGTGCGTGATCGCGATCCTGGCGTCGGCGTCGAGCTGATTGAAGTAGTGAAGCACGGTGTTCATCGGCGAATCTCCATCAGTACATGCCCGAAGGGTCGATGTTATCAGTCGTCGCCGCGCAGATTCGGGTCGGCGTCGATCTTCGCCTTCAGTTTGCGCATGCCGGCGAGCCAACGGTCGCGGTCGGCGGTCTTGCGCCGCTCGTACTCGGCGACCTCGGGGTGCGGCAGGACGAGGAAGGTCTCGGCTTCGATCGCGCGCACGACGCACTCGGCGACGTGCTCGACGCTTACGGAGCCGTCGAGCAGGAACGATTTGCGATTGCCTTTCGGCCCGAGCAGCATCGGCGTGCGCACGCCCTGCGGACACAGGCAGGACACGCGGATGCCCTTGTCGTGGTAGTTCACCGACAGCCACTCGGCGAACGCCACCGCGGCGTGCTTGGACACGGTGTAGGTCGCCGAATCCACCTGCATCAGCAGGCCCGCGGCCGAAGCGGTGTCGACGATGTAGCCGCCGCCCTGCGCCAGCATGTGCGGCACCACCGCGCGTGCCGCGTAGAGGTGCGCCATGAAATTGACGTCCATCGTGCGCCGCCAGGCGTCCAGCGGCGCATCCAGGCCGGTGCGCTCGATGATCCCGGCATTGGAGCAGAACAGGTCGATGCGGCCGTGGCGCGCGATCACCTTTTGCACCAGTTCCGAGACCTGCTTCTCGCTCGAGACGTCGCAGGCGATGCCTTCGTCTTCGGCCATCTTCAGATCGACGGCCACCACGGCGCGCGCGCCTTCCGCGCCGAAGCGCTCGACCAGCGCCTTGCCGATGCCCCTGCCGCCCCCGGTGACCACGCAGACCTTGTCGCGCAATTTCATCTCGTGCCCTCCTCGTCCAGCGGGCATTCTGGACGATTGCGCGCGCGGCGTATATCGTCGGCTCCTTCCAGCAACGGCGAGATGCGATGGCGGAACTGGTTCTGGTGCGGCACGCGCAGGCGGCCTTCGGCACCGACGATTACGACCGGCTGACCGAGCTCGGCCACCGCCAGGCGCGCTGGCTGGGCGAGTATTTCGCCGAACGCGCGATCGCGTTCGACCGCGTCGTCACCGGCAGCCTGCGCCGCCACGCGGAGACGCTGGCGGGAATCGCCGAGGCGCTGCCGTTGCCCGCGGCCGACGCGTTCCCGGGCCTGAACGAATACCGCGCCGAGGCGCTGCTCGCGGCGCACCTCGCGGGGCGCGGACTGCCGCCGCTGGATCATGCCGCCGACCGGCGCGGGCACTTCCGGGTGTTGCGCGAGGCGCTCTACGCCTGGGTGGACGGCACGCTAAGCGCGCAGGCGCATCCGGCGTTCCCCGAGTTCGAGGCAGGCGTCAGGCTGGCGCTCGAGACCGCGCGCCACGGCGCCGAGCGCGTGCTGGTGGTGAGCTCTGGCGGCCCGATCTCGACCGCGATCGGCGCCGTGCTCGGTGTCACGCCGCGCACGGTCGTCGACCTGAACCTCCAGACCCGCAACACCGGCCTGAGCGAGCTGCGCGCCGGCGCTCAGCGCGCCCACTGCGTGAGCTTCAACGCCGTGCCGCACCTCGAGCGGTCGGGACGGCGCGAGGCGATCACCTACTCCTAGAAGTCAGTGGATGCCGAGCGCGGACTCGATGGTGCGCACCATCGCGACCAGGCGCGGGCCGATGTCGTCCTCGAGCTGGCCTTTCTTCAACGCGAATTCGGGCACGGCACAGTTGAAGGCGACGATCTCGCCGTCGACGGTGCGACGCATCGGCACCGCCACGCCCACGACCTCGCGGTGCAGCTCGCCCATCGAGACGCAGAAGCCGCGGCTGCGGATGTCCTCCAGGCTCTTGTCGATGCTCGGGCGGTACTTGCGGTGCAGCTCGGGTTCCTTGACCTTGATGTGGTTGAGCACGCCTTCGCGCTCGGGCGGGGTGCAGGCGGCGAGGAAGGCCCGGCCGATCGCGGCCTGCGCGATCGGCACCGCGGTGCCGATGTCGGGCAGCATGGTGAGCGCGTTGCCGTTGCGCGAAGACTCGACGTAGACCATGTTGAGCCGGTCGCGGATGCCCATCGACACCGAGCCGTGGCAGTAGTCGGCGAGCTCCTTCATCAGCGGCCGCGCCACCTGGCGCACGCTCATCGACGCGAGCAGCGGGTAGCCGATCGAGAGCACCGCCGAACCTAGCTGGTACTTGCCGAGGCGCATGTTGTGGCGCAAGTAGCCGAGCTTGGTCAGGGTATAGGTCAGGCGCGACACGGTGGGCTTGGGCAGCCCGGTGCGGACCGAGATCTCCTTGTTGCCGAGCATCGTCTCGAGCGGCGTGAAACAGCGCAGCACTTCGAGCCCGCGCGCCAGGGTAGTGGCAAACTGGCGGTCGCCTTCGTGCTCGTAGCTGTAGGGCGCCCCCGCTTGGGAAAGGGGGGCATTGGCCTCTAGTGCGCCCATCGATTCGTCTCCTGGTTTTGTTTTGGGTTGCAGCGGATGTTTCGCGTTTCGATATTCGTTCGCGTCCGGCAGGGGTGTCAACTTAGTCATATCATATTTCGCATATCGAAACTCAAAAGAGACCACCATGGCTTCATCCCCCTTCGATCTGCAAGGCAAGGTCGCTTTCGTGACCGGCTCGACACGCGGCATCGGCAAGTCGATCGCGGCGGCGATGGCGCGCGCCGGTGCCAAGGTCGTCGTGTCCAGCCGCAAGGCGGACGCCTGCGAGGCGGTGCGCGCCGAATTCGAGCGCCAGGGCTGGCCGGTGATCGCCCAGCCCTGCAACGTCTCGCGCAAGGAGGAGCTGAAGGCACTGGTCGACAAGACCCTCGCGACCTGGGGCCGGATCGACATCGCGGTCGCGAACGCCGCCGCGAACCCCTACTACGGTCCGCTGCTGGAGCTGCCCGACGAGACCTTCGACAAGATCTTCGCCAACAACGTCAAGAGCGTGCTGTGGCTGGCCAAGCTGACGCTTCCCGGCATGGCAGAGCGGGGCGGCGGCAGCTTCATCACGATCGGCTCGATCGGCGGCCTGAAGGCCAACACCGTGATCGGCGCCTACGGCGTCTCCAAGGCGGCCGACCACCACCTGGTGCGCAACCTTGCCGCCGAGTGGGGGCCGAAGAAGGTGCGCGTGAACGCGATCGCTCCCGGGCTGATCAAGACGGATTTCGCGCGCGCCCTGTGGGAGGACGAAAAGCGCAGGAAAGAGCGCGAGGCGATCACCCCCCTGCGCCGCCTGGGCGAGCCGGACGAGATCGGCGGCATCGCCGTGTTCCTGGCCTCCGAGGCGGCGTCCTTCATCACCGGCCAGGTCATTGTCGCCGATGGCGGCGTGACGATCGTCTGAGCGCTGCGCTAGACTAACCTGCTGCAAGGAGCCCGCCATGGATCTGAACTACTCTCCCGAAGAGCTGGCCTTCCGCGACGAGGTGCGGGGCTGGCTGAACGCCAACCTGCCGGACGACCTGCGGCGCAAGATGGCGGAGTACGACCATCTCACGCGCGAAGACCTGGTGCGCTGGCACCGCGCGCTCGCCAAGAAAGGCTGGATCGCGCCTTCCTGGCCGACGGAATGGGGCGGCACCGACTGGAACCTGGTGCAGCGCTACATTTTCGAGGAGGAGTGCGGCTACGCCGGGACGCCGCCCCTGATCCCGTTCGGCCTGTCGATGTGCGCGCCGGTGCTGCTCAAGTTCGGCAGCGAGGCGCAGAAGAAGCGCTTCCTGCCGCGGATCTACAACGGGGACGACTTCTGGTGCCAGGGCTACTCCGAGCCCGGCTCCGGTTCGGACCTCGCCTCGCTCAAGACCAAGGCGGTGCGCCAGGGCGACCATTACGTGGTCAACGGGCAGAAGATCTGGACCACGCTCGCGCACTACGCCGACTGGATCTTCTGCCTGGTGCGCACCGACAGCGGCGCGGCGAAGCGCCAGGAAGGCATTTCGTTCCTGCTGTTCGACATGAAGACGCCGGGCATCACGGTGCGCCCGCTGATCCTGATGGACGGCGGCCACGAGGTGAACGAGGTGTTCTTCGACGACGTCAAGGTGCCGCTCGAGAACCTGGTGTTCGAGGAGGGCAAGGGCTGGACGGTGGCCAAGTACCTGCTCGGCCATGAGCGCATGAACACGGGCCGCATCGGCGCCTCGAAGCGCGAGCTGACCAAGCTGAAGGAATTCGCCGCCGAGCAGACCAAGGGCGGCCGGCCGCTGATCGAGGACGTGCGCTTCCGCGACAAGCTCTCGCGCGTGGAAATCGAGCTCACCGCGCTCGAGATCACCAACCTCAGGTTCCTCGACCAGATGCGCCGCACCGGGCAGCCCCCGGGCGCGGACGTGTCGATGCTCAAGATCAAGGGCACCGAGATCCAGCAGGCGCTCTCGGAGCTGATGATGCAGGCGGTCGGGCCGCTGGCGCAGCCGTTCCGGCCCTCCGACGGCGGCGACGGCTTCGATTCCTTCGCCGCCGCGCTCGCGCCGCGCTACTGCAACATGCGCAAGACCACGATCTACGCCGGCTCGAACGAGATCCAGCGCAACATCATCTCCAAGATGACCCTGGGACTGTAGCCATGCACTTCGACTACAACGAAGAGCAGCAGCTGCTGGCGGATTCGATCCGGCGCTTCATCGCCAAGGACTACGACTTCGAGGCGCGCAAGAAGATCGTCGCTTCGAAGGAAGGCTTCAGCGCCGGGGTCTGGGCGACGTTCGCGGAGATGGGGCTGCTCGGCATCCCGTTCGCCGCGGAGCTCGGCGGGTTCGGCGGCGGGGCGATAGACCTGATGAGTGCGATGGAAGCGATCGGCGAAGGCCTTGTGGTCGAGCCCTTCCTGCCCACCGTCGGCCTGGGCGCGCAGTTCGTCGCGCGCGGCGGCAGCGAAGCGCAGAAGAAGGCGATCCTGCCCGCGCTGATCGAGGGCAAGCTGAAGATGGCCTTCGCCCACACCGAGCGCGGCGCGCGCTACGACCTGGCGCACGTCGCGACCGTCGCCAAGAAGGCGGGCAAGGTGTGGGTCATCGACGGCGAGAAGCACGTGGTGCTGGGCGCGCCGCTGGCCGACAAGCTGGTGGTCTCGGCTCGCACCTCGGGCCAGCCGGCCGACGCCAAGGGCATCAGCCTGTTCCTGGTCGACCGCGCAGCGGCGGGCGTGAGCCTGCGGCCGTACCTGACCGTGGATGAAACGCGCGCGGCGGACGTCGTGCTCAAGGGCGTCGAGGTCGGCGCCGATGCGCTGATCGGCAAGGAGGGCGAGGCGCTCGCGCTGATCGAGGAAGTGGTCGACTTCGCCACCGCGCTGGTCTGCGCCGAGTCCATAGGCGCGATGAAGCAGGCAAACGACGCCACGCTCGAGTACCTCAAGACGCGCAAGCAGTTCGGCGTGCCGATCGGGACTTTCCAGGCGCTGCAGCATCGCATGGTGGACATGGTGATCGCCGCCGAGCAGGCGCGCTCGATGGCCTTCCTCGCCTGCGCCAAGGTCGATTCCGAGACCGATCCGGACGAACGCAAGCGGCTGGTGTCGGCGGCCAAGGTCAAGATCGCCGACGCCTGCCGCCACGTGAGCCAGGAGGCGATCCAGCTTCACGGCGGCATGGGCATGAGCGAGGAGCTGAAAGTGAGCCACAGCTTCAGGCGCCTGACCGTGATCGCGCAACAGTTCGGCGACGCCGAGCACCACCTGGAGCGCTTCGCGGCGCTCGACCGGAGCTGAGATGACGACCAACAAGGCCTGGACCCTCGCCAGCCGCCCGACCGGGCCGGCGACCGAGCAGAACTTCAAGCTGGTCGAATCGGAGGCGCCGCGGCCGAAGGACGGCGAGGTACTGGTCAGAAATCACTGGCTGTCGCTCGACCCGTACATGCGATTCCGCATGGACGACGTCAAGTCCTACGCGCCGTCGGTGCAGATTGGCGAAGTCATGGTCGGCCAAACCGCGGGCGAAGTGGTGGAATCGAAACACCCGGCGTTCAAGGCCGGCGACAAGGTGCTTGCCGCCGGCTGGCAGCTCTACAGCTGCATGAAGGGCGACGACCTGTCCAAGGTGCCCGCGAGCGACGCGCCGCTGTCGTACTACCTCGGGTTGCTCGGCATGCCGGGTCTGACCGCGTATTTCGGGCTGAAGGAGATCGGCGTGCCCAAGCCGGGCGAGACGGTGGTGGTGTCGGCAGCCTCGGGCGCGGTGGGCGGCGTGGTCGGCCAGCTGGCCAAGATCGCCGGCTGCCGCGCAGTGGGTATCGCGGGCGGCAAGCAGAAATGCGACTACGTGGTGAAGGAGCTCGGCTTCGACGCCTGCGTCGACTACAAGGCGGGTAACCTCTACCGCGACCTGCGCGAGGCCTGTCCCAAACGCGCCGACGTGTACTTCGACAACGTTGGCGGCGAAGTGCTCGAAACCATGCTGACGCTGATGAATCTGCGCTCGAGAATCGTCGTCTGCGGCCGTATCGCCGAGCGCGATGAAGCTTATTGCCACAAGAACCTGGGTGTCCTGATCGGCAACCGGATCAAGATGCAGGGCATGATCGTGTTTGACTGGAAGGACCGCTACGGCGAGGGCGTGCAGGCGCTCGCCGGGTATCTCGCGCAGGGCAAGCTGAAGTACCGCGAGTCGGTGGTCGAGGGAATCGAGAACGCGCCCAAGGGGTTCCTCGCGCTCCTCAAGGGGGGAAACTTTGGAAAACAGCTCGTCAAGCTCGCCTGAGACGGCGCCGCCGCCGGCGCTCTCCGGGCTCGAGTACGTGGGCTTCTGGAAGCGCTTCGTCGCGTTCCTGATCGACGTCTTCATCATCACCGTCGTCACGGTGCCGCTGCTGCTCGCGATCTACGGCCGCTCCTACCTCAAGCTCGCGCACGAAGGCGGCGGCGTCGCCGGGGTGTGGGACTTCCTGATCCAGTACATTCTGCCGGCGATCGCGGTGATCCTGTTCTGGCGCTACCGCAGCGCGACTCCGGGAAAGATGGCGATATCGGCCAAGATCGTCGACGCGAAGACCGGCGGACGGCCTTCGACCGGCAGGCTGGTGGTGCGCTATTTCGCGTACATCGTCTCGATCCTGCCGCTGTGCTTCGGCTTCATCTGGATCGGCATCGACAAGCGCAAGCAGGGCTTCCACGACAAAATCGCAGGCACACTGGTGGTATACGACAATGATTGAGCTCTATACATGGCCGACCCCCAACGGCCACAAGGTCCACATCATGCTGGAGGAGACCGGGCTGCCCTACCGGGTGCACCCGATCGACATCGGCGCGGGCGACCAGTTCAAGCCCGAGTTCCTCAAGATCTCGCCCAACAACAAGATGCCGGCGATGATCGACACGGACGGACCCGGAGGCGGGCCGTTCGCGCTCGCGGAGTCGGGCGCGATGCTGTTCTACCTCGCCTCCAAGACCGGGAAATTCCTGCCCGAGGATCTGCGCGAGCGCTGGCAGGTGATGCAGTGGGTGATGTTCCAGATGGGGCACATCGGGCCGATGCTGGGCCAGGCGCACCACTTCCTCGGCTACGCGCCGGAGAAGATCGAGTACGCGATGAACCGCTACAAGAACGAGGCCAACCGCCTCTACGGCGTGCTCGAGCGGCGGCTGGGCGAGTCGAAGTACGTCGCCTGCGGCGCGTACACCATCGCCGACATGGCGACCATGCCCTGGTTGCGCTTTCCCGAGCGCCAGGGGGTCGACATCGAGAAGTACCCCAACGTGAAGCGCTGGCGCGACGGCATCGCCGCGCGGCCCGCGGTGCAGCGCGCGCTGCAGGTGCTGGCGGACCGGCGCCGCACCGAGATGACGCCGGAGCAGAAGGAGAATCTCTTCGGGGCGAAGCAATATGTCCAGCGCTGAGCTGAAGGGGAAGGTCGCCTGGGTCACCGGCGGAGGCTCGGGCATCGGTCTTGCCGGGGCGCTCGAGCTGGCCCGGGCCGGGGCGCACGTGGTCATTTCGGGCCGCACCGCGCGCACCAACGAAGCCGGCCTCGCGGAGCTGAAGAAGGTCGGCAGCGCGGAAGCGACGCTGCTCGACGTCGGCGACCGCGCGGCGGTGGAGAAGACCGCGGCGGAGATCGACAGGCGCCACGGCCGCATCGACATCCTGGTGACGAGCGCGGGCACCAACATCGGCGGTGCCAAACGCAACCTGAAGACCATGTCGCTCGACGGCTGGGACGACGTGGTGCGGATCAACCTGAACGGGCTGTTCTACTGCTGCTACGCCGTGATCCCCGGCATGCGCGCGCGCAAGGACGGCCTCATCATCAATATCTCCTCCTGGGCGGGGCGCTACGCCACGCCGCTCACCGGGCCGGCCTACAACGCCACCAAGCGCGGCGTGATCGCGATCACCGAGTCGATCAACATGGAAGAGTGCGCCAACGGCATCCGCGCCACCTCGATCCTTCCGGGCGAGGTGGCGACGCCGATCCTGGAGAAGCGCCCGGTGCCGCCGTCGGCCGCGGAACGCGCGCGCATGTCGCAGCCGGAGGACTTCGGCAAGGCGATTCTGTTCATTGCGACCATGCCGGCGCGCAGCTGCGTCAATGAGCTGATCATCAGCCCGACCGCCAATCGCTTCTACCTGGGCGGCATCGAAGCACCGAAGAATTGATCTTCCTCCGCGTCGCGCTGCCGTTCATCGCGGGGTTTTTCGTCTCGTACATGTACCGCGCGGTGAACGCGGTGCTGGGCCCCACGCTCGCGGCCGAGTTCGGCCTTACCGCCGGCGGCCTGGGGCTGCTCACCAGCATGTACTTCCTGTCCTTCGCCCTGTTCCAGCTACCGCTCGGACTGCTGTTGGATCGCTTCGGGCCGCGGCGCGTGAACGCGACCCTGCTGCTCGTCGCCGCCGCGGGCGGCGCCTGGTTCGCCTTCGCGCATTCGGCGACGGAGGCGATCGCCGCGCGCGCGCTGATCGGGCTTGGAGTGTCGGGCTGCCTCATGTCGACGGTGCTCGCGTTCGTGCTGTGGTACCCGGCCGAGCGCCTTTCCACCATGAACGGGATTGCCTTCGCCTGCGGCGCGCTCGGCTCGATCACGGTCAGCGTGCCGCTCGAGCTGCTGCTGCGGGTCTGGCCCTGGCGCGAGGCCTTCCTGCTCCTGGTCGGGGCGACGCTCGCGGTGAGCCTGGTGCTTTGGTTCTGGGTGCCCGAGCGCAGCGCGCGCCCGAGCGGCGCGAGCCTGGGCGACCAGCTGCGCGGCCTGGCCAGGCTGATCGCGGACGCGGGCTTTCGGCGTATCGCGCTCGCCATGGCGGCGAGCCAGGTCGCCGCGATGTCGCTGCAGACGCTCTGGATGGCGACCTGGCTGCGCGATGTCGCCGGCTACGGGCCGGCGGACGTCGCCCGCGGCCTGCTCGCGGCGAACGTGGCGATGATCGTCGGCTACCTGGGCTTCGGCCGGGCCGCGGACATGCGCGCCCGGCGCGGGCTGAGCGTGCTGCCGCTGCTCGCGGGCGGGCTCGCGCTGGCCTCCGCGAGCCTCGCGCTGCTCGCGCTCGGCACGCGCACCGGCAGCCTCGTGCTGTGGTGCACCTTCGTCGGCGGCAGCACCGCGATCGTGCTCTCGTTCTCGCTGCTGTCGCGCCGCTATCCGAAGGAAATGAGCGGGCGCGCCAACACCGGGATCAACGTATTCGGCTTCAGCGGCATGTTCCTCGGCCAATGGGGTCTGGGTGCGGTGCTCGACCTTTGGCCGCAAAGCGCCGCGGGCTACGCGCCCGAGGCCTACACCTGGGCCCTCGGCCTCGCCTGGGCAATCCAGTTCTCCGGCCTCGCCTGGCTGTGGAGCGGGCGGCGCCTGCTCGAGCGTCCGCTTCCGACGCCCGGCTAGCCCCGCCGGTCAGCCCTTTCTCGCGCGCACGGTGCCGATCGCCTTGGCGACCAGGCTGCCGTCCTCGTTCCTCGCTTCGCCTTCGACGAAGATGATGCTGCGGCCGTTCTTGAGCACGCGCGCCTCGGCCAGCAGCCGCGGCCCGGTACCGGCGCCGATGAAGCTGGTGCTCAGGTCGATCGTCACGACCCCGGTCGAGTCGGGGTGCAGCGTGCGCGCCGCGGTGCACAGCGCGACGTCGAGCAGCGTCATGATCACGCCGCCGTGCGCGCTGCCGAAGCTGTTGCTCATGTGAGGCGCGAGCGCGAGCGAGAGCCGGGCGCTGCCTTCGCCCAGCTCGTCGGTCGCGAGCCCCAGGTGGGCGATGAACGGGATCTTCTTCTGGTACTCGCGCGCGAACTCGGCGTCGTGCGTCATATCAGCGCCGCCCCTCCGTCCACCGCGATCGCCTGGCCGGTGATGTGGCGCGAGGCCTCCGAGGCGAGCAGGACGGCGAGCCCCTTGAGGTCCTCGTCGCCGCCCAGGCGCCGGGTCGGAGTCACCTCGATCAGCATTTCGCCGAGCGCATCGAGCGTGCCTTTGGTCATCTTGGAGGGGAAGAAGCCGGGGCAGATCGCGTTCACCGTGATGCCGTGCTCGCCCCACTCGGCGGCGAACTGGCGCGTGAGGCCGACCACGCCGTGCTTGGTCGCGTTGTAGGCGATGGTGCGCACCACGCGCGGGTCGCTCGCCATCAGGCCGGCGACCGAGGCGACGTTGACGATGCGGCCCCACTTGGCGGGAATCATCGACTTCTTCGCCACCTGCTGCGAGATGAGGAAGGTGCCGGTCAGGTTCAGGTTCACCAGCTTGTCCCAGGCCTCGAGCGGGTGGTCTTCGGCGGGCGCGCCCCAGGTGGCGCCCGCGTTGTTCACCAGGATGTCGACCTTGCCGAACTTCTTCAGTACGGCGTCGACCAGCGGCGCGATCTGCTCGCGCTTGCCCAGGTCGCAGACGCAGGGCGCCGCCTCGATCCCGAGCTTGGCGAGGTGCGCCACCGCCGCGTCGAGCTCGTCCTTCTTGCGCGCGGTCAGCGCGACCTTGGCGCCCATCTCGCCCAACGCCTCGGCGATCTGCAGGCCGAGCCCGCGCGAGCCGCCGGTGACGATCGCGACGCGCCCCGTGAGGTCGAAAAGCTTCTTGACGCTCATGCGCTTCTCCGTCCGAAGGGAAGCCGAAATTCTAGCCGAATTGGTACACTGCGCACTTTTTCGCGTCAGCCATGCAACTCGTCTGCCTCGACCTCGAAGGCGTCCTGGTGCCGGAAATCTGGATCGAAGTCTCGAAGCGAACCGGCATCGAGGCGCTCGCGCGTACCACGCGCGACGAGCCCGACTACGACAAGCTGATGCGCTACCGGCTCGACCTGCTGCGCCACCACGGCCTGCGCCTGGCGGACATCCAGCAGGTGATCGCATCGATGGCGCCGCTCGAGGGCGCGCGCGGCTTTCTCGACGCGCTGCGCGCGCATTACCAGCTCGTGATCCTGTCCGACACCTTCTACGAGTTCGCCGGCCCGCTGATGCGCCAGCTCGGCCGCCCGACGCTGCTGTGCCACCGCTTGGAGGTCGGGGCGGACGGTTTCATCGGCCGCTACCACCTGAGGATGGCGGACCAGAAGCGCGCCGCCGTGAACGCCTTCAAGGGACTCAACTACCGGGTGATTGCCGCCGGCGACTCGTACAACGACATCGCCATGCTTTCCGCGGCGGACGCCGGGATCTTGTTCCGCCCGCCGCCGGCAATCGCGGCCCAGTTCCCGCAGTTTCCCGTGGCGCAGAGCTACGCCGAGCTCGAGGCGGCGATCAACGCGGCTGCCTAGCCGCCCAGCCTGCCCTTCAGGTAGGCGAGCAGGTCCTCGAGCGTCACCAGCTTGGCGTAGTCGGTCTCGGGGATGTCGACCTTCAGGCGCTCGTGCAGCGCCAAGAGGAAGTTCAGCCAGTCCATCGAGTCCAGGTCGACCTGGCCGCGCAGTGGCTTGTCGGAGCGCAGCTCGCCCGGTTCGAGCTCGGGCGCGATCGTGGCGAGGATTCCCAGCACCTCGGATTTGAGCTCTTCGGGCTTCACAGTTCCTCCGGTCGTTGCAGCTGTTCGCGCAGCGCGGCGAGGAAGCGTGCGCCGCGGTGTCCGTCGCTCGCGCGATGATCGCCTGAAAGCGTCGCGGTCACCAGCGGCGCGGCGCGCAGCGCGCCGTCCTCGGCCCAGGCACGCTCGGCGATGCGGCCAAAGCCCACCAGCGCGACCTGCGGCGGGTAGATCACGCCCAGCACCGCCTCGACGCCCTGCTCGCCGAGATTGGTGACGGTGATCGTGGGATCGGACATCTCGGAGCTGCGCAGCGAACCCGCGCGCGCGCGCTTGACCAGGTCGGCGAGCGCGCGCATCAGCTCCTCGAGGCTGCGCTGGTCGACGTCGTGGATCGCGGGCGCCACCAGCCCGCCCTGGCGCAGCGAGATCGCCACGCCGACGTGGATCCCGGCGCCGGGCTGGAACCCGCCGTCGCGCCAGAAGCCGTTCAGCTCGGGATAGCTCCGCAGCGTCAGCGCCACCGCCTTGAGCTGCAGCGCGCCCATCAGGATGCGCTCGGTGACCGGGCGGCTCTCGTTCGCGCGCGCGAGGTGCTCGAGCGCCTTGTGCATCGGGATCGTCTCGGACAGGTAGTAGTGCGGGATCTCGCGCTTGGAGCGGCTCATCGCCGCCGCGATCGCCTTGCGCATCTCGACCTGGCGGTCAGGGGTAGACGCAGGGGCAGGGGCAGGGGTAGACGCAGGGGCAGGGGTAGGGGCGGGAGCGGCGGGTTGGGCCGCTTTCTCGACGTCTTCCAAAGTCACCGCGCCGTGCGGCCCGGTCCCGCTGACCTTGCCGATATCGACGTCCAGCTCGTGCGCGCGTTTGCGTGCGGCGGGGGAGGCCGGCTTGCGAAGCGAAGGGGGAACCGTGGCGACAGGAGCGGCGGCAGCATCCGCCCCGGCCTGGCGAAGCTTCGCCATCACGGTGCCCACCGGGATCGTTTCCCCTTCCTTGGTGAGCAACTCCTCGACCACGCCGTCGTGCCAGATCTCGACGTCGACCGCGGCCTTGGAGGTGTCGACCACCGCGATCACCTGGCCGCGCTTGACCGCGTCGCCCGGCTTGACCTTCCACTCGAGCAGCTTGCCCTGGTCCATGTCGGCGCCGAGCGACGGGAGCTTGAACTCGATCATCCGAACAGTCCTTTCGCCGCGGCGACGATCTTCTCGGGCTGCGGCAGCGCGGCCTGTTCCATGTGCTTCGCGTAGGGCATCGGCACTTCCTCGCTGCACACGCGCGCAAGCGGCGCGTCCAGGTCGTAGAAGGCCTGCTCGACGATGCGCGCCATCAGCTCGCCGGCGAGGCTGCCGGTCTTCCAGCCTTCGTCGACGATTACGGCGCGGCGGCACTTGCGCACCGAGGCCATGATCGTCCGGTCGTCGAGCGGCCGCAGCACCCGCAGGTCGATCACCTCGGCGTCGATGCCGTCCTTGCCGAGCATGTCGGCGGCTTTCAGCGTCTTTGGCAGCGACCCGCCGTAGGTGATCAGGCTTACCGCGGTACCGGGTTTCCTGACCATTGCAGACTTGATGTCTGCGGACCAGGGCTCGGGCAGCTCGCCTTCGGTGTTGTACAGCTCGGCGTGCTCGAAGATCACCACCGGGTCGGGGTCGGCGAGCGCGGCGCCCAGCATTCCGCGCGCGTCCTCGACCGTCGCCGGAGCGAGCACCTTGATGCCGGGGATGTGGGCGTACCAGTTCTCCAGGCTGTGCGAGTGCTGCGCGCCGATCTGGCGCCCGGCGCCGGTCGCCATGCGGATCACCAGCGGCACCGAGAACTGGCCGCCCGACATGTGGCGCAGCAGCGACGCGGTGTTCACGATCTGGTCCAGCGCGAGCAGGCTGAAGTTGACCGTCATCACCTCGACGATCGGGCGCATGCCGCCGAGCGCCGCGCCGATGCCGGCGCCGGTGAAGCCGAGCTCCGACAGCGGCGTGTCGCGGATGCGCTCCGGCCCGAACTCCTGCAGCAGGCCCTTCGACACGGCGTAGCTGCCACCGTATTTTCCCACGTCCTCGCCCATCAGGAACACGCGCGGATCCGCCGCGAGCGCCTCGCGCAGCGCCTCGCGCATCGCCTCGCGGTAGGAGATCTTGTTCATGACGCGGTCACGTCCTTCGCCAGGTCCTCGACCGGCTCCCAGCTGCCGGCCTCGGCGAACGCCACCGCGTCCTCGACTTCCTTCGCGACCTCGGCATCGATGGCGAGGAACTGCTCCTCGGTCAGCTTGCCCTCGGCCTTGAGGCGCGCGGTGTAGGTGTGGAGCGGCCCGCGCGTCTTCCACTGCTCGATTTCCTTCTTGTCGCGGTACAGATCGGGGTCGAACATCGAGTGCGCGCGGTAGCGGTAGGTCTGGAACTCGACGAAGAAGGGCCCCTTGCCTTCGCGCACGTACTTCTGTGCGTTCTTCGCCGCCTCGTGCACGGCGACGATGTCCTGGCCGTCGACCTTCGCCGTCGGCACGCCGTAGGAGGCGGCCTTGGCGCACAGGTCGGTCTGCGATTCCGAGCGCGCGAGCGCGGTGCCCATCGCGTAGAGGTTGTTCTCGCAGCAAAACAGAACCGGGACCCGCCACAGCGCGGCGAGGTTGAGCGCCTCGTGAAATGCACCCTCGGCCATCGCGCCCTCGCCGAAGAAGCAGGCGGTGACGCGCTTGACCTTCTGCAGCGTGTCCGCGAGGGCGAGCCCGACCGCGAGCGGCAGGCCGCCGGCGACGATCGCGTTGCCGCCGTAAAGGCGCAGCTTCGCGTCGAACAGGTGCATCGAGCCGCCGCGTCCGCGCGAGCAGCCCTCGCGCTTGCCGTACATCTCGGCCATGATGGTTCGCATCGGCATGCCGCGCAGCAGCGCGTGGCCGTGCTCGCGGTAGGTGGCGACGACGTTGTCCTCGGCCTGGAGCGCGTGGATCGCGCCGGTCGCGACCGCCTCCTCGCCGATGTACAGATGCAGGAAACCGCGGATCTTCTGCTCGCCGTAGAGCTCGGCCGCGCGCTCCTCCATGCGCCGGATGCGCAGCATGTCGCGCACCATGCCGAGCGCGAACTCGCGCTCCCAGGGCACCGGGCCCGCAGGCGGCGGGGCGACGGTCATGCGGACTCCAAGGTCGAGATGTCGCCCTCGGGCAGCCCCAGCTCGCGCGCCTTGAGCAGGCGGCGCATGATCTTGCCGCTGCGCGTCTTGGGCAGCGAGGGCTGGATCTCGATCTCCTTCGGCGCCACCGCCGCGCCGAGGCGCTTCCTGGCGTGGCCCAGGATCTCCAGCTTGAGGGCCTCGGAGGGCTCGAAGCCCTTCTTGAGCGAAACGAAGGCCTTCACGATCTGGCCCACCGTCGGATCGGGCTTGCCGATCACGCCTGCTTCGGCCACCGCGGGGTGCTCCATCAGCGCGCTTTCGACCTCGAACGGGCCGATCAGGTGCCCGGCGGACTTGATCACGTCGTCTGCGCGCCCGACGAACCAGTAGTAGCCGTCGGCGTCGCGCTTGGCCAGGTCGCCGCTCAGGTACCAGCCGTCGCGGAAGCACTTGCGGTAGCGCTCGTCCTCGTGCAGGTAGCCGCGGAACATCGAAGGCCAGCCGGCCTTGAGCGCCAACTCGCCTTCCGTGTCCGGGGTTTGCACGAATTCGATTCCGGTTTCGGTGCGCCGAACGATCTCTGCGTCGACCCCGGGGATCGGCAGGCCCATCGAGCCCGGCTTGACGTCCAGAGCGGCGAAGTTTGAGATCATGATGCCGCCGGTCTCGGTCTGCCACCAGTTGTCGTGGATCGCCAGCCCCAGCGCCTCCTCGCCCCACCACACTGCTTCGGGGTTGAGCGGCTCGCCGACGCTGGCGACGAACCTGAGCGCGGGGTAGGCGCGCTTGCGCGCGAGCTCGGCGCCGGCTTTCATCAGCATCCGGATCGCGGTCGGCGCGGTATACCAGATCGAGACCTTCTGCTCCTCGAGAATGCGGTACCAGCGCTCGGCGTCGAATTCCGCTTCGTCTACCACGCTGGTGACCCCGTGCAGCAGCGGCGCGATGATGCCGTAGGAAGTGCCCGTGACCCAGCCCGGGTCGGCGGTGCACCAGAACACGTCCGCCGGGTGCAGGTCGAGCGCGTAGCGGCCGGTGACATAGTGAGTGAGCACCGCGCCGTGCACGTGCACCGCGCCCTTGGGCTTACCGGTCGTGCCGCTGGTGAAGTGCAGCAGCGCCATGTCCTCGGCACCTGTGCGCTCGGTCTCGAACGTGTCCGGGGCCTGGTCCATCATGCGCGCGAACTGCGGCGTGTCGACCTCGAGCACGTGCTCGAGCGTCGGCAGCTCCGCGCGCACTTTCGCCACCTTGCGCCGGTACAACTCGCTGGTGGTGACGAGAACCTTGCCTTCGCCGAGCCTGACGCGGGTCGCGATCGGCTCGGGGCCGAAGGCCGAAAACAGCGGCGAAACCACGCTGCCGTTCTTCAGCGCGCCGAGCACCGCGATGTAGAGCTCGGGGATCCGCCCCGAGAGCACGAACACGCGCTCGCCCATGCCCACGCCGAGGCCGCGCAGCAGGTTTGCGAAGCGGTTCGTGAGGCGCGAGAGCTCGGCGTAGGAGACGTCGCGCCGGCCGCCCTGCGCCGAGAGAAAGCGGAATGCGGTCTTGTCGCTGCGGGCGTGGCGCTCGATCGCCTCGTGGGCGATGTTGAGACCTCCGCCCGGAAGCCCTTCGAGCTCGCGCCTTGCCGTCTCCCAGCTGAAGCCGGCGCGCGCCGCGGCGTAGTCGACCAGGTTGGGCGCGACGGCCTGCCCGCCGGCGTTCTTGCGGATGATGCGCGGCCGCTCCATTGCCCTAAGCTAGCGGGCCGCGCGCGGCGCCGTTTGATCGAGGTCAAACGGCGGTCGGAGGTTACTGCTTCAGCTGCATCGACTTGTACTCGAGGAACTCTTCGAGGCCGTAGGTGCCGGCCTCGCGCCCGTGGCCGGACTGCTTGAAGCCGCCGAACGGAGCGTTCATGTTGAACGCGCCGCCGTTGACGTCCACCTGGCCGGCGCGGATGCGGCGCGCGACCTTCTGCGCATGCGCCTCGTCCTTGCCCCAGACCGCCGCCGCCAGGCCATAGGGCGTGTCGTTGGCGATGCGGATCGCTTCTTCTTCGTCCAGGTAGGCGATGATCGACAGCACCGGGCCGAAGATCTCCTCCTGCTCTATGGTCGAGCCCGGCTTGACCTTGCCGAACACGGTGGGCTTGACGAAATAGCCTCCGGGCACGCCCCCGGGCTGCTCGGCGCCGCCGGTGAGCAGCTGCGCGCCTTCCTGCACTCCTTTCTGGATGTAACCGCGCACTCGTTCGCGCTGCGCGGCCGAGGACAGCGGGCCGAGCCGGGTCGTCTCGGACATCGGGTCGCCGAGCGTGAAGCCCTTGGCCACCTCGACCGCGATCTTCGCGGCCTCCTCGTATTTCGACGCCGGTACCAGCATGCGGGTGAGCGCGGTGCAGGTCTGCCCGGAGTTGAGGTAGCAGCCGTTGATCGTGCCCTTCACCGCCGCGGCGAGGTCGGCATCTTCCAGGATTACCGACGGCGACTTGCCGCCGAGCTCGAGCGCGACCCGCTTGATGCCGTGCGCGGCGACCTCCGAGATGCGTTTGCCGGCGCGCGTCGAGCCGGTGAAGGAGATCATGTCGACCCCTGGGTGGCGCACCAGCGCCTCGCCCACCACCGGCCCGAAGCCGGTCACCAGGTTGAATACGCCCTTCGGCAGGCCCGCCGCCTCGAACACCTCGGCCAGCACGAAAGCGTTGAACGGGGCCACCTCGGAGGGCTTGAGCACCACCGTGCAGCCGGCGGCGAGGGCCGGCGCCACCTTGAGCGCGATCTGATGCAGCGGGTAGTTCCAGGGCGTGATCGCCACGACTACCCCGACCGGCTCGCGCAGCACGATCGAATTGCCGACGCGCTCCTCGAACTTGAATTCCTTCAGCAGCCTGGCGTAATTGGCGAAATTGGCGATCGGCAGGCCCGCCTGGATTCGCCCGGAGAGCTTGATCGGCATGCCGACTTCCTGCGCGATGAGCTTCGCCAGCTCCTCGGCGCGCGCCTTGAGGCCGGCGGAAACCTTGTCCAGGAACTCGGCGCGCTTCTCGACCGGCGTATGCGACCATCCCTCGAGCGCGGCGCGCGCGGCCGCGACCGCCGCGTCGGCATCCTTTTCGTCGCCCGCCGGGACCTTGCCCATGACCTCTGCGGTGCCCGCGTTGTGGACCTCGATCGTGTCCTTGCCGGACGGGGCGACCCAGTGGCCGCCGATAAAGAACTTGTCGCGCGAGTGCATCTGAACCTCCTTGTCGAGGACCGTATTTTAGCCGAGCGGCCGCGCTATACTCCGCGGGAAGATCGGACAGGGAGATATATTGCATGGCGCAATCCGCACGGGCCGTCGTCTGCCGCGAACTGAACAAGCCGGTGGTGGTTGAGTCGATCACGGTCGACCCGCCGCAGCGCGCAGAAGTGATGGTGAAAATCGGTGCCTGCGGCGTCTGTCACTCCGACCTGTCCGCGACCAACGGCACGATCCCGCTGCCGCCGCCGCTGGTGCTCGGCCATGAATCCGCCGGCGAGGTGATCGCGTTGGGCGAGGGCGTCACCGGCCTCGCCGTCGGCGACCACGTGGTGTCGTCGTTCATCTACATGTGCGGCAAGTGCCGCTTCTGCTCGATGGGCCGGCCGGTGCTGTGCGTCGAGCAGGGCAAGGCGCTCACCACCCTTCCCGACGGTACGCTGCGGACCAAGGACGCGCAGGGCCAGCCGCTCAACATCTTCTCCGGCTGCGGCGTGATGGCCGAGTATGCGACGCTGCACGTCGACAACGTGGTCAAGATCGACCCCAAGATCCCCTTCGACCGCGCGGCGCTGGTCGGCTGCGCGGTGACCACCGGGGTGGGGGCGGTATTCAACACCGCGCGCGTGGTCCCGGGAGCGAGCGTGGCGGTGTTCGGCTGCGGCGGCGTCGGCCTGAACGTGATCCAGGGCGCGTCGATCGCGGGCGCCATGCGCATCATCGCGATCGATACGATGCAATCGAAGCTCGAGATGGCGAAGCAATTCGGCGCCACCGACACGCTGCTCGCCAAGCCCGGCGAGGACCTCACCAAGCCGCTCAAGAAGCTGACCGGCGGCGGCGCGGATTACGCCTTCGAGTGCGTCGGCAGCGGCGAGCTCGCGGCGGCGGCCTACAAGGCGGTCGGGCGCGGCGGGGTCGCGGTCGTGGTCGGGGTGGCCAAGCCCGGCGATTCGACCGCCGTGCGCACCATGTCGCTGCCGTTCGAAGAGAAGACGCTCACCGGCAGCTACTTCGGCTCCTGCGTGCCGCGCGTCGACTTCCCGCGCATGCTCGGTCTCTACATGCAGGGCAAGCTCAAGCTCGACGAGCTGATCACGCGGCGCTACTCGATCGAAGAGGCGCCGCAGGCGTTCGCAGACATGGAGTCCGGAAAGAACGCCCGCGGCGTCATCGTGTTCTGAGATGAGCGCGGCGGAAGCGACGACGGGCCGCATCCTGGTCGTCGACGATCAGCGCACCAACGTCGAGCTGATGGCGGACCTGCTGAAGCAGCGCGGCCACCAGGTGCTCACGGCCCTCGACGGCGAGCAGGCGCTCGAGATCGTCCGCCAGGAGCCGCTCGACCTGGTGGTGTCCGACATCATGATGCCCGGCCTCGACGGCTACGAGCTGTGCCGCCGCGTGCGCGCCAACGCGGCGACCGCGCTGCTGCCGGTGGTGCTCGTCACCTCGCTCGATCCCCAGGCGGAGCGGGTGAAGGGGATCGAGGCCGGCGCGGACGACTTCCTGTCCAAGCCGGTCAACTGGACCGAGCTGTTCGCGCGCGTGCGGTCGCTGCTGCGCGTCAAGTCGCTGCAGGACGAGGTCCGACGCCAGGCCGAGGCGCTGCGGGAATGGAACGCGAAGCTCGAGGAGCGCGTCGGGCAGCAGGTGACCGCGATCCAGCGCCTCGAACGACTGAAGCGCTTCTTCTCGCCGCAGGTCGCCGAAGCCATTGTCGCCGGCGGCGAGGAAATCCTTCGCCCGCACCGGCGCGAGATCACGGCGGTGTTCCTCGACTTGCGCGGGTTCACCGCGTTCACCGATCGCGCCGATCCGGAGGAGGTGCTCGAGCTGCTGCGCGCCTACCACGGCACGCTGGGGCGCCTGGTGGCCGAGTTCGGCGGAACCCTCGAGCATTTCGCCGGCGACGGGGTGATGATCTTCTTCAACGATCCATTCCCGGTCGAACGCGCCGCCGAGCGCTCGGTGCGCATGGCGCTCTCCCTGCAGCAGTCCTTCGCGCCGATCGCGCACGCCTGGGCGAGGCTGGGGCAGGAGGTGGGTCTCGGGATCGGCATCGCGCAGGGCGAGGCCACGCTCGGCGTGATCGGCTTCGAGCAGCGATGGGAATACGCGGCGATCGGCAACGTGCCGAACCTCGCGGCGCGCCTGTGCGGCGAGGCGCGCGCCGGGGAGATCCTGGTCGACGGCCAGACCGAGGCCGACCTGGCGCCGATGGCGCAGACCGACCAGATCGGGCCGCTGCAGCTGCGCGGCTTCGCTCAACCGGTGCTCGCGTTCCGGGTCACGGCATTGAGGGGCTGAGCGGGCCCCGCGGGTGCGATGACCGATGCCGGGATGCGCGCCCGCGTGCTCGACAACGGCAACGGGCTCAAGGTCCATCTGCTCGAGGCGGGCGAGAGCGGTCGCCCGGGCGTGTTGTTGCTGCACGGCTTCCCCGAGCTGGCCTATAGCTGGCGCAAGGTCATGCCGGCGCTCGCGCAGGCGGGGTTTCACGTCGCGGCGCCCGATCAGCGCGGCTATGGGGGCACCACCGGCTGGGACGCGGATTACGACGGCGACGTCGACTCGTTTCGGCTCCTGAACCTGGTGCGCGATACGCTGGGACTGGTGTCGGCGCTCGGCTGGCGCTCGGTGGCGGCGGTGGTCGGCCACGATTTCGGCGCCGCGGTGGCGGCGAACTGCGCGCTCGTGCGGCCGGACGTGTTCCGCTCGGTAGTGCTGATGAGCGCGCCGTTCGGCGGCCCTCCGATGCAGGACATCGACGCCGAGCTCGTAGCGCTGCCCAGGCCGCGCAAGCACTACCAGTGGTACTACTCGACGCGCGGCGCGAACGACGACATGTGGCGCTGCGAGCAGGGCGTGCACGCCTTTCTGCGCGCCTACTTCCACTACAAGAGCGCCGACTGGAAGGGCAACAAGCCGTTTCGCCTCGAGTCGTGGAGCGCGCGCGAGCTGGCGAAGATGCCGTCCTACTACATCATGGATCTGGACCGGAACATGGCCGAAACGGTTGCGCCCGAGATGCCGCCGGGCCCCGCGCCGTGGCTCACCGAGAACGAGCTCGCCGTCTACAGCGCGGAATACGCACGCACCGGCTTCCAGGGCGGGCTGCAGTGGTACCGCTGCCGCACCGAAGGCCGCAACAAGGATCTGGACGCCTTTGCGGGCCGCACCATCGACGTGCCCTCGGCGTTCATCGCCGGCAAGAGCGACTGGGGCGTCTACCAGGTCCCCGGCGCGATCGAGGCGATGCAGGAACGCGTCTGCACCCGCCTGCGCGGCTGCCACCTGCTCGAAGGCGCCGGCCACTGGGTGCAGCAGGAACGGCCCGATGAGGTCGCCCGGCTGCTGCTCGAGTTCCTGGGCTAGCGGCAGCCCAGGCGCCGTTCCTTGTCGAGCACGAGCGCGGTGAGGGTGTCGTTGACCGGTGCGGCGACGCCGACTTCCCTGCCGACGCGCGGAATCGAGCCGTTGATGACGCCGATTTCGGACTTTCGCTTCGCCATCAGGTCGAGCAGCACCGAGGGGCGCGCGTTGCGGGATCTTGGAGCCGAAGTCGCGCACGTAGGCGACCGGGTCGTCGAATCCAAGCTTGATCTTCTTCTTCCGCGCGACCTGATACGCCTCGGTCGCGCACGCGGCCGAGACGCGGGAAAGGTCGGGGTCCTGCATCACCTCGATCACGGTGTGGTCGCTGATGCCGCAGGGGCCGGAGTAGGCGCAGTTGCAGATCAGCTTTTCCCACACCAGCTGGTCGATGTCGTCGAAGCACTTGACGCGAAAGCCCGCGCCCTGCCAGGCGTCGGCGATCTTCTGCAGGCGCGGGGTCACGGGGCCTGCGAATTCGCCCAGCCGCACCAGCTCCATGCCGTTGTGGTGCGCGTGGCCGGGGCCTTTCATCGAGGCGCCGAAGCCGCCCACCACGCCGACCATGACTCGGTCCTTGCCCAGGACGGACGCCGCGGTGTCGGGGCCGCCGAGGCCGTTCTGAATCGAGAGGACGAACGTTTCGCTTCCGAGCAGGCCTTTGGCGGAACGGGCGGCGGCCTCGACCTGCGCCGCCTTGGTCGCGATGACCACCAGATCGCAGGCGCCGGCGTCGCGCGCCTCGGTGGTCGCGTTGCAGCTTCACCGTGCGATCGCCCGAGGCGCCCTCCAGGCGCAGGCCGCGCTTGCGCATCGCCTCGACGTGCTCCGGCCAGGCATCGATCGCCCAGACGTCGTGGCCGGCGGCGGCGAACAGCCCGGCGTACACCGAGCCCATCGCGCCGCAGCCGACGATCGCGATCTTCACAGGACTTCGAACAGCCCCGCCGCGCCCATGCCGCCGCCGATGCACATCGTCACCACCACGTACTTCACGCCGCGGCGCTTGCCCTCGATCAGCGCGTGGCCGATCAGGCGGCTGCCGGTGACGCCGTAGGGATGGCCCACGGCGATCGCGCCGCCGTCGACGTTGAGGCGCTCGTTCGGAATGCCGAGCTTGTCGCGGCAATAGATGACCTGCACCGCGAAGGCCTCGTTCAGCTCCCACAGGCCGATGTCTTCCATCTTCTTGCCGGTCTGCTTGAGCAGCTTCGGGATCGCGAACACCGGGCCGATGCCCATCTCGTCGGGCTCGCAGCCCGCCACGGCGAAGCCGCGGAACACGCCCATCGGCTTGAGTCCCTTTTTGGCCGCGGTCTTGTCGCTCATCACGACCTGGGCCGAGGCGCCGTCGGAGAACTGGCTCGCGTTGCCGGCGGCGATCACGCCGCCCTCGATCGCGGGCTTGATCTGCGACACGCCCTCGTAGGTCGTGTCGGGGCGGATGCCTTCGTCCTCGGTCGCGGTGACGGGCTTGAGCGTCTCGACACTGGTCGTCTTGTCGACCACCTTCATCTTGGTGGTGATCGGGACGATCTCGTCCTTGAACTTGCCCTCGGCGCGCGACTTGGCGGCCTTGAGCTGGCTCTCGACGCCGTAGCGGTCCTGCGCCTCGCGCGAAATCTTGTAGCGCTTGGCGACCGTCTCCGCGGTCTGCAGCATCGGCCAGTAGACCTCGGGCTTGTGCTCGACCAGCCAAGCTTCCTGGATCATGTACTTGTTCGCTTCGTTCTGCACGCAGGAGATCGACTCGACGCCGCCGGCGATCATGATGTCCGCCTCGCCCTGCATGATGCGCTGGCTGGCGAGCGCGACGGTCTGCAGGCCCGAGGAGCAGAAGCGGTTCACGGTCATGCCCGAGACCGTCACCGGCAGGCCCGCGCGCAGCGCGATCTGGCGCGCGATGTTGGCGCCGGTCGCGCCCTCCGGATTGGCGCAGCCCATGATGACGTCGTAGACCTCGCCCGGCTCGAGCTTGGCGCGCTCGAGCGCGTGCCTGACGACGTGTCCGCCCATGGTCGCGCCGTGGGTCATGTTGAGCGCCCCGCGCCAGCTCTTGCACAGCGGGGTGCGCGCGGTCGATACGATGACTGCTTCGGTCATGTTCAGTTCTCCTAGCCGTTAAAGCGTTTACCTTCCTTGGCGAGTTTCACGAGCAGCGGTGCGGGCTTCCACACCTCGCCCCGGTAGCCCTTCTGGAACTTCTCGATCGACGCCAGCACCTTGGGCAGGCCCACGGTGTCGGCGTAGAACATCGGTCCGCCGCGGTAGGCGGGAAAGCCGTAGCCGGTGAGGTAGACCATGTCGATGTCCGAGGCGCGCAGCGCGATGCCTTCCTCGAGGATGTAAGCGCCTTCGTTCACCAGCGCGTAGATCAGCCGCTCGACGATCTCCTCGTCCGAGATTTGCCGCGGCTGGACGCCGATCTCGGTCCGGTACTGGGAGATGATCTTGTCCACCTCGGGGTCGGGAATCGGCTTGCGATTGCCGGGCTCGTACAGGTACCAGCCCTTGCCGGTCTTCTGCCCGTAGCGTCCCTGCTCGCAGATGCGGTCGCCCACGCGCGAGTAGACGAAGTTCGGGCGCTCCGCGTAGCGGCGCTTGCGGATCTCCCAGCCGATGTCGAGGCCCGCCATGTCGCCCATGGTGAACGGCCCCATCGCCAGGCCCCATTTCTGCGCCGCGGCGTCGACCTGCTGCGGGCTCGCGCCCTCGTCTAACAGGAACAGGCTCTGCTGGCCGTACTTCTCGATCATGCGGTTGCCGATGAAGCCGTCGCACACGCCCGACACCACCGGCACTTTCTTCAGCCGCTTGCCGAGCTTCATGGTGGTGGCGAGCACGTCCTTGGCGGTCTTCGCGCCGCGCACCACCTCGAGCAGGCGCATCACGTTCGCGGGCGAGAAGAAGTGCGTGCCGATCACGTCCTGCGGCCGCTTGGTGGCCGCCGCGATCTCGTTAACGTCGAGGGTCGAGGTGTTGGAAGCGAGGATCGCACCCTGCTTCACCGTGGCGTCGAGCTTGCCGAAGATGTCCTGCTTGACGTCCATGCGCTCGAATACCGCCTCGATCACGATGTCGGCGTCCTTCGCCGCGGCGAGGTCGAGCGCCGGGGTGATGAGCGCAAGCCGCTTGTCCATCTCCTCTTGCTTCAGGCGCCCCTTGGACACGGTGTTGGCGTAGTTCTTCTTGATCGTCGCGAGGCCGCGGTCGATCGCTTCCTGCTTCATCTCGATCAGCGTCACCGGGATGCCGACGTTGACGAAGCTCATCGCGATGCCGCCGCCCATGGTGCCGGCGCCGATGATCGCGGCCTTCCTGATCTCGCGCGTCGGCGTGTCCTCGGGCACGTCGGGGATCTTCGAGGTCTGGCGCTCGGCGAAGAACATGTGCCGCAGCGCCTTGGATTCGTTGCCTTCGACCAGGAGCTGGAAGCGCTTGCGCTCCTCGGCGCGGCCTTCGTCGAACGGCCTGGTCGCCGCGGCTTCGACGCAGGCGACGATCTCGAGCGGCGCCGGGAACCCGCGCGAAGCCTTGCCGACCTCGGCGCGAGCCTGCTCGAAGAAGGCTTTCGGGTCGCCCTCGAGCTTGACCTTCATGTCGCGGATGCGGCGCGGGCCCTTGCCCTCGGCGACCAGCTTCTTCGCATAGCCGAGCGCGCCTTCGAGCAGGTCGCCCTGCACGATCTGGTCGACCAGCCCGAGCGCGAGCGCCTTCTCTGCCGGCACCGGGTTGCCGGTGGTCATCATCCTGATCGCCTCCGCGGCGCCCACCACCCGCGGCAGGCGCTGCGTGCCGCCCGAGCCGGGCAACAGGCCGAGCTTGACCTCCGGCAGGCCGAGCAGGCTCTTGGGCAGCGCCACGCGGTAGTGGCAGCCGAGCGCGAGCTCGAGTCCGCCGCCGAGCGCGAAGCCGCCGATCGCCGCGATCATCGGCTTGCCGAAGGCGTCCTGCACCTCGTTGATCTCGGGCAGGGAGGGCGGCACGCTCATCTTCGGGGTATTGAACTCGCGGATGTCGGCCCCGCCCGAGAACGCCTTTTCGGATCCGATCAGGACCAGGGCCTTGACCGCCGCGTCCGCGCCGGCCTTCTTGATGCCCTCCATGATCGCCGGGCGCAGCACGCTGCCCAGGCCGTTTACGGGAGGATTGTTGAGGGTAATGACGGCGATGCCGTCGCGAACCGAATAGGGCGCTGCGTCGCTCATGCGATGATCTCCGGATTGGATTGCCGCGCGGGGGAGGCCGATTTTACCGGCAACTTCGCTTCGCTGCTTGACCGGTCGCGCCGCGCGAGAGTACTTTCGCCCGGCTGTGCCCGCATAGTGAAACCGCATTCCGGAGGAGCCCGATGCTAGGCCTGATGATGGACGCCCCGCTGTTGATCACCGACCTGATCCGGCACGCCGATCGCCACCATGGCGAAACCGAAATCGTTTCCAAGACGGTCGAGGGCGAGATCCACCGCTACAACTACCGCGAGGCGCACAAGCGCTCGCGCCGCCTGGCCAAGGCGCTCGCGGCGCTCGGCGTCAAGCCGTCCGATCGCGTCGCCACGCTGGCCTGGAACGGCTTCCGCCACTTCGAGATCTATTACGCGGTGGCCGGCAGCGGCGCGGTGATCCATACCATCAACCCGCGCCTGTTCCCCGACCAGATCGTCTACATCGCCAACCACGCGGAGGACAAGTTCGTCTTCTTCGACCTCACCTTCCTGCCGCTGGTGGAGAGGCTCGCGCCGCAGCTGAAGACGGTCAAGGGCTTCGTGCTGATGACCGACCGCGCGCACATGCCGAAGCAATCGCCGATCCCGAACCTGCTCTGCTACGAGGAGCTGCTCGAGGCGCAGGACGACAAGTTCGACTGGCCCAGCCTCGACGAGCGCACCGCGGCCTGCCTGTGCTACACCTCCGGCACCACCGGCAATCCCAAGGGCGTGCTCTACGCGCACCGCTCGACCATATTGCACGCCTACGCCGCCGCGCTGCCCGACGCGCTCAACCTGTCCGCGCGCGACGTGGTGCTGCCGGTCGTGCCGATGTTCCACGTCAATGCATGGGGGCTGCCGTACTCGTGCGCGATGACCGGCACCAAGCTCGTGTTCCCCGGGCCGCACCTCGACGGCAAGAGCTTGCACGAGCTGTTCGAGGCCGAGCACGTGACCATGTCCGCGGGCGTGCCCACGGTCTGGCTCGGCCTGCTCAACTACATGAAGCAATCGAAGCTCAAGTTCTCGACCCTCAGGGGGGTGGTGATCGGCGGCTCCGCCTGCCCGCCGGCGATGCTGCGCGCCTTCCAGGAGGATTTCGGCGTGAACGTCCTGCACGCCTGGGGCATGACCGAGATGAGCCCGCTCGGCACCGTGTGCACGTTCAAGGAAAAGCACCTGACGATGGACAAGGAAGCGCGCTACGCGGTGCAGGCGAAGCAGGGTCGCGCGATTTTCGGCGTCGACATGCGAATCGTCGGCCAGGACGGCGAGGAGCTGCCGATGGACGGCAAGGCCTTCGGCGACCTGCAGGTGCGCGGGCCCTGGGTCATCACCAGCTATTTCAAGGGCGAGGGCGGCGACCCGCTGCAGGACGGCTGGTTTCCGACCGGCGACGTCGCCACGCTCGACCCGGACGGCTACATGCAGATCACCGACCGCTCCAAGGACGTGATCAAGTCCGGCGGCGAGTGGATCAGCTCGATCGACCTCGAGAACGTCGCGGTGGCGCACCCGGCGGTCGCCGAGGCGGCGGTGATCGGCGTCAAGCACCCGAAGTGGGACGAGCGTCCGGTCGTGGTGGTGGTGAAGAAGCCCGGTCAGGAAGTGACGAAGGAGGAGCTGCTCAAGTTCTTCGAGGGCAAGATCGCGAAATGGTGGATGCCGGACGACGTGGTGTTCGTCGCCGAGCTGCCGCACACTGCGACCGGCAAGCTCTCCAAGCTCACGATCCGCGATCAGCTCAAGGACTACAAGCTGCCGGCAGCGTGACATGAGCGCCAACATCGTCGTCGAGACCAGGGACCGCGTGGCGCGGATCGAGATCGCGCGCATCGACAAGAAGAACGCGCTCACCGTCGAGATGTACGCCGGGATCGGAAGCGCGATGACCGCCGCGGAGGCCGACCCGCAAGTGCGGGCGATGCTGATCCACGGCAGGCCCGACTGCTTCTGCTCGGGCAACGACCTGAAGGACTTCCTCGAGCGCCCGCCGCACACAGAGCGCTCGGGAGCGTTCGATTTCCTGCACCTGATCGCAGGCCTGAAAAAGCCGCTGGTCGCCGCGGTGGGCGGTCCGGCGGTGGGCATCGGCACCACGATGCTGCTGCATTGCGACCTGGTCTACGCGGCGCCCAATGCGCGTTTCCAGCTGCCGTTCGTGCCGCTCGGGCTGGTGCCCGAGGCGGGATCGAGCCTGCTGCTGCCGGCGATCGCGGGCTACCAGCGCGCCGCGGAGCTGCTGCTGCTCGGCCAGCCCTTCGGCGCCGACAAGGCGCTCGCCGCCGGGTTCGTCACCGAAATCGTTCCCGAGAGCGATCTGCTCGAAACCGCGCGCAACGCCGCGCTCGCGCTTGCGGCGCTGCCGCCGGCGTCGGTGCGCCAGACCAAGCAGCTGATGAAGGCGGCGTTCGCGCGCGGGGTCGGCGAGCAGATCGAGGTCGAAGGGCGCGCCTTCAGGGAGCGCCTCGGCTCGCCCGAGGCGAAGGAGGCGATGACGGCCTTCTTCGAGAAGCGAAAGCCCGATTTCTCCAGGTTTTCGTGACCCAGGCGCGCGCCATCGAGCACGGCTACGCCGCGGTCAACGGCGTGCGCCTGCACTACGCGCGCTCGGGCGAGGGGCCGCTGATGCTGTTCCTGCACGGCTTCCCGGAGTTCTGGCGCGGCTGGAAGAAGCCGCTGGAGCATTTCGGCGCGCGCGGCTGGTGCGCGGTGGCGCCGGACCAGCGCGGCTACAACCTGTCCGACCATCCTGCCGCGGTGGAGCAGTACCGGGCCAGGCTGCTGGTCGAGGACATCCGTCAGCTGGCGCGCCGCTTCGGCGACGGGCGCTTCGTGCTGGTGGCGCACGACTGGGGCGGCGCGGTGGCGTGGGGCTTCGCGATGGCGCACCCGGAGCTTCTGTCGCACCTGGTGATCGTCAACTCGCCGCATCCGTACACCTTCTGGCGCGAGCTCGCCGGAAATCCCGCGCAGCAGCAGGCGAGCGCTTATATGCTCTTGCTGCGCGACGCGAAGGCCGAGCGAGTGCTGTCGCAGGACGGCTACGGCAAGCTGTGGCAATTTGCCTTCGGTTCGGGCACGCCGCAGTTCGGCGAGGAGGACAAGGCGGCCTACCTCGAGGCCTGGGCGCAGCCCGGCGCGCTCACCGGCGGGCTGAACTGGTATCGCGCCTCGCCCCTCTACCCCCCCACGCCCGAAGACCCCGGCGCGTCGCGCTTGAGCCTGGAAGCCAAGGACTTCATGGTGAAAGTGCCGACGCTGGTGATCTGGGGCGAAGCGGACAGGGCGCTGCTGAGCGGCTGCCTCGACGGGCTGGAGGCCTGCGTGCCGGATCTGCGCGTGGTGCGCGTGCCGGGCGCCTCGCACTGGATAATCCACGAATATCCGGATCGGGTGTGCAGCGAAATCGAGCGTTTCGTCGGCGCTTCGGTCAACACGGGGGGATAGTCAATGAGCACCGCCGCACTCACCATACGCGGACTTGAGAACAGGGTGGGCGAGGAGATCGCGGTCTCGCCCTGGCTCGAGATCACGCAGGAGCGCATCGATCAGTTCGCCAAGGCGATCGACGATTATCAGTGGATCCACGTCGACCGCGAGCGGGCCAAGAGTTCGCCGTACGGCACGACGATCGCGCACGGCTTTCTGACGCTCTCGCTGGTGGCGCACCTGAGCGAGATCACGTTCTCGTTCTCGGACCGCAAGATGGGGGTCAATTACGGGCTGAACCGGGTGCGCTTCACCGCGCCGGTGCCGTCGGGGTCGAAAGTCCGGGCGCGCTTCACGCTCGCGAAGTACGAAAAGATCGAGGGCGGGGTGCAGGTGGCGTGGAACGTGGTCATGGAGCGCGAGGGCGGCGACAAGCCGGTGATGGTCGCCGAGACGATCGCGCGGCACTTCTTCTGAGGAGGATGCAGGTGGCACAGCGATGGAAGAACAGGCCCGCGGGCTCGAACTGGGGCGAGTTCGGCCCCGATGACCAGCGCGGGCGCATGAACTACGTCACGAAGGAAAAGGTCTTGCAGGGCGCGGCCGAGGTGAAAGAAGGCATCAGCTTCTGCCTCTCGCTGCCGCTCGACTACCCCGGGGGCAGCGCGCTCAACGCGCGCCGCGGCCCGCCGCGCCAGTTCGCCACCCTGCGCGACGGCAAGAAGAACGCGGGACGGCAGAACTTCTGCTTCCCGCTTTCGGAGGACAACCCCGACCACACCGACGTGGTGTGCGACGACCTGGTGCTGCTGACGCTGCAGTACTCGACCCAGTGGGACTCGTTCGCTCACATCGGCAGCAGGTTCGACGCCGACGGCGACGGCAAGGCCGAAATCGTGTTCTACAACGGCTTCCGCGCCGGCGAGCACGTCAAGCCCGCGCCCGAGAACCCCGCGGCGCCCGAGCCTTGGGCGAAGTACGAGGGCGCGCGCGCCGATGCGCTCGGGATCGAGAACCTGGCCGAGCACGGCGCGCAGGGGCGCGGCGTGATGATCGACCTGCACGCGCATTTCGGCCGCGAGCGCCGCGCGGTCGGCTACGACGATCTGATGCGAGTGCTCGAGGCCGACAAGGTCGCGATCGAGCGCGGCGACATGGTGTGCCTGTATACCGGTTTCGCCGACCTGATCCTCGAGCTGAACAAGAACCCGGACCCCAAGCTGCTGCACTCGACCTGCAGCGGCCTGGACGGGCGCGACGACAAGCTGCTCGGCTGGATCAGCGACTCGGGCCTGGCCTGCCTGATCTCGGACAACTACGCGGTCGAGATCATCCCGACCAGCCTGTTCAAGCCCGCGCCGCACGCGATGATGCCGCTGCACGAGCACTGCATCTTCAAGAACGGCATTCACCTCGGGGAGCTGTGGTACTTGACGCGTCTGGCGAACTGGCTGCGCGAGCACGAGCGCAACCGCTTCCTGCTCACCGCGCCGCCGCTCAGGCTGCCCGGCGCGGTCGGCTCGCCCGCCGCGGCGACCGCGACGGTCTGAGCGCGTGGACGCTCGGGTCGCGATCGTCACCGGCTCGGCCTCCGGCATCGGAGCGGCGGTCGCGCGGGAGCTGGCGGGCCGCGGCTGGCGCGTGGTGGTCAACTATTCCAAGAGCGAAAAGCAGGCGCGGGAAGTCGCCGCGCGCTGCGGCGAGGCGATCGCGGTGCGCGCGGACGTGTCGGACGACGCGCAGTGCCGCGCGCTGGTGCAGGCGGCGCTCGACAAGTGGGGCCGGCTCGACGCGCTGGTGAACAACGCCGGCACCACCAAGTTCGTGCCGCACGCGGAGCTCGACGGCCTCTCGGCGCAGGACTTCCAGCGCATCTACGCGACCAACGTCGTCGGCCCGTTCCAGATGTGCCGCGCCGCGGCGCCTGCGCTCAAGGCCGCGCGCGGCGCGATCGTCAACGTCTCGTCGCTCGCCTCGCGCGTGGCCACCGGCTCGTCGATCGCCTACGCCGCGTCCAAGGCGGCGCTCAACACGGTCTCGATGACGCTCGCGCGCGTGCTCGCGCCCGAGGTGCGCGTGAACGTGATCGCGCCCGGCTTCGTCGAGACGCCCTGGCTGGTCGCGGGCTACGGCGAGGAGCGCTATGCGCGGCTGCGGGAAACCTACACCTCGATCGCGCCGCTCAAGTCGATCACGCAGCCGCAGGACGTGGCACAGGCTGCGGCCTGGCTGATCGAGGGCGCCTCCCAGGTCACCGGGCAGGTGCTCTACGTCGACGCCGGGATGCACGTGGCGCCGCCGCGCAAGGTCTGAGCGGAGCATGTCCCGCAGCGAGTCCTGCGATGTGGTCATCGTCGGCGCCGGTTCGGCCGGCTGCGTGCTCGCCAACCGGCTGAGCGCGGACGGCCGCACGCGCGTGCTGCTGCTCGAGGCCGGGCCGCGCGACACCAATCCCTGGATTCACGTGCCGCTCGGCTACGGCAAGCTGTTCACTCGCACCGACGTCAACTGGGCCTACGAGTCCGAGCCCGAGCCGGCGCTCAACGGCAGGCGCGTGTTCACGCCGCGCGGCAAGGTCCTGGGCGGCTCGTCGTCGATCAACGGCCTGGTCTACATCCGCGGCCAGCGCGAGGATTTCGACGGCTGGGGCGTGCCGGGCTGGAGCTTCGACGACTTGCTGCCGTACTTCATCAAGTCCGAGGACCAGAGCCGCGGCGCGAGCGCCTGGCACGGCGCGGGAGGTCCGATCGCGGTCGGCGACCTGCCCGACAGGCACGAGCTGTGCGACGCGTTCATCGCCTCGGCCGCAGCGCTCGGCGTGCCGCGCAACGACGACTTCAACGGCGCGGCGCAGGAAGGCGCCGGCTACTACCAGGCCACGACCAGGAACGGCCGGCGCTCGAGCGCCGCGACCGGCTACCTGCGCCCGGCCGCCGGGCGCGCGAACCTGCGGGTCGAGGTCAACGCGCTCGCCACGAGGGTGCTGTTCGAGGGCCGGCGCGCGGTCGGGGTCGAATACCTGCGCGGAGGTCAGAAGCACGCGGTGCGCGCGGCGCGCGAGGTGATCCTCGCCGGCGGCGCGTTCAACTCGCCGCAGCTGCTGCAGCTCTCGGGCATCGGCCCGCGCGCGCTGCTCGAGGGCCTTGGGATCGCGCCGCTGGTCGACGCGCCGGGGGTAGGCGAGGCGCTGCAGGACCATTTCTACGTGCGCACCTACTGGCGCTGCAACCGGCCGATCACGCTAAACGACGACATGGCGAGCCTGTGGCGCCAGCTCGGCATCGGCCTGCGCTACCTGCTGTGGCGGCGCGGGCCGCTGACGGTGAGCGCCGGCTACGCCGCCGCCTTCATTCGCACCCGCCCGGAGCTCTCGCGGCCGGACGCCCAGATCTATTTCATCAACTTCTCGTCCGCCAAGCGCGGCGGCGTGCTGCACCCGTTCTCGGGCTTCACCGTATCGGTGTCGCAGCTGCAGACCGAGTCGCGCGGCTGGGTGAGGATTCGCTCGCCCGACCCGCAGGCGCCGCCCGCGATCCGCTACAACTATCTCGCGACGCAGAACGACCGCCGCATGATGGTCGAAGGCCTGAAGTTCGCGCGCCGCCTCGCCGGGACGCCGCCGCTGTCGGGCTACGTCGCGGGCGAGTTCCAGCCCGGCGAGCGGGTGCAAAGCGACGATGATTGGCTCGGCTACTGCCGCGAGGCGGGCGACACGGTGTTCCACCCGACTTCGAGCTGCCGCATGGGAGCCGACGCGGCCTCGGTGGTCGACGAGCGGCTGCGGGTGCGCGGGGTCGGCGGGCTGCGCGTGATCGACGCTTCGGTGATGCCTTCGGTCGTGTCGGGGAACACCAACGCGGCGGTGATCGCGCTGGCGGAAAAGGGCGCGGATATTGTCCGCGACGACGCCGCGATGTGAAAGTCGCTTGACAGGCGCGGCGCTGTTGCGAAAGACTGGCTGAAAACAAGAATCGTCCGGCAAGTCCATCATAGACAGGAAGGAGGGGTCCATGCGTTCGTACGGAATCCGCATTTGCGCGCTGGCCGCCGCGTTCGGCGCGGCCGCATTCGCTTCGTCCGCGTTCGCGGCGAAGGAACTGAAGATCGGCGTGATCTACGACTACACCGGCCCGCTCGCGGCCGGCGGATCGAAGGCCGCGGGGGACGCGACCAAGATCGCGATCGACATGATCAACGAGAAGGGCGGCGTCGACGGCTACAAGATCGTGCCGATCTACGCCGACGCGCAATCGAAGGTCGACGTCGCGATCAACGAGGCGACGCGCCTGATGGACGAGCAGCACGTCGACATGCTGATGGGCTTCTACTCGAGCGCCGAGTGCGTGCCGATCGCGCAGAAGGCCGACGCGCAGAAATTGTTCACCTGGTACAACGTCTGCATCGCCTCGAGCGTGTTCAAGGGCAAGAACCTTCACTACGTGTTCCGCGCGCAGCTCCATTCCGACCAGATCGGGAAAGCGGCTTGCACGTTCGTGAAGGAGATCGCGCAGCCCAAGCTGCACAAGTCGCCGAAGGACCTGCGCGTGGCGATCATTCACGAGGACGGGCCCTACGGCAGCGGCGTCGCGGCGGGCAACGTCGAGGCCTGCGGTGCGGACGGCATGGACATCGTGCTGAAGGAGGGCTACGCCGCCACCGCGCCCGACCTCTCGTCGCTGATCACCAAGCTGCGCCGCGCGCGTCCGGACGTGATCCTGCACACCGGCTACAACCCGGACATCACCCTGTTCTGGCGCCAGGCGCGCGAGCAGGGGCTCAAGTGGGACGCGCTGATCGGCCAGGGGGCGGGCTACGGCCAGTACGACAAGCTGCACGCCTCTTTCGGCGACGAGGCGAACTACATCTTCGACGTCGACCCGGTGGCAGCGCAGTTGCTCGACGCGAAGACGCTCAAGCCCGGGCTGGGAGATCTGACCCAGGAAATGATCAAGCGCTACAAGGCCGCGACCGGCGCCGACGAGGTCCCGCCGCACGCGTCGATGGGATTCAACCAGGCGTGGATCTTCTTCACCGACGTGCTGCCGCGCGCGATCAAGAAGTACGGCGGGATCACCTCCGAGGACCTGCGCAAGGCCGCGCTCGACACCGACATCCCGGTCGGCGGCACGATCCAGGGCTACGGCGTGAAGTTCTTTCCGCCGGGCACTGCCATGTCGGGACAGAACGAGCGCAGCTCGCCGGTGGTGATGCAGTACCTGGGCGGCAAGACCAAGATCGTCTGGCCTGCCGCGCTGCGCACCGCGGATCCCGTGATCCCGCTGCCCAAGAGCTCCGCCTACGCGAAGTAGAAAGCTGAGACGGGCGCGGAGGGCATGCTCTCGGTCAGCCGGCTCACCAAGCGTTTTGGGGGGTTCACGGCGGTCAACGAGGTCTCGTTCGAGCTCGCGCAGGGCGAGATCCTCGGCCTGATCGGGCCGAACGGCTCGGGCAAGAGCACGACTTTCAACCTGATTGCCGGCAATCTCGCGCCCTCGGCAGGCTCGATCAGCCTGCTCGGGCGCGAGATCGCCGGCGAGCCCGCGAACCGGGTCGCGCACCACGGCGTCGCGCGCACGTTCCAGATCCCGCGCCCGTTCAGGCGCCTGTCGCTGGTCGAGAACGTCGCGCTCGCCGCCTACTACGGGCAGCAGGAAAGGCCCTCGCGCGAGACCGCGTTCGCGCAGGCGCGAGAGACCCTGGCCCTGGTCAACCTGCCGGTCGAGGAATCCGCGCGGGTCGACGGCCTGGGCGCGGCAGGGCTGAAGAAGCTCGAGCTGGCGCGCGCGCTCGCCACCCGGCCGCAGCTGCTGCTCGCCGACGAATCGCTCGGCGGGCTGGACGAGGCCGAGATGCACCAGGCCGCCGACATGCTGGGTGCGATCCGCGCCCAGCGCGGCATCACCATCATCTGGGTCGAGCACATCATGGGAGCGCTGATGCGGGTGGTCGACCGCTGCGTGGTGCTCGACCACGGCGAGGTCATCGCCCAGGGCCCGCCGCAGGAGGTCGCGCACGACCCCAAGGTGATCGAGGTCTACCTCGGCACCGACGCCGAGGACGTTCAGGCCACCGTCGCGGCGAGGACCGGCTGATGCTGCAGCTTGCGAACGTGTCGGCCGGCTATGGCAGCTTCCAGGCGCTGTTCGACGTCAGCCTGGAAGTGAACGGCGGCGAGTCGGTGGCGGTGATCGGGCCGAACGGCGCGGGCAAGACGACCCTGCTGCGCGTGATCTCGAAGCTGCTGCCGGCGAGCGCCGGCGTGGTCTCGATGGAGGGCCGACCGCTGAACGACGTGCCCGCGCACCTGGTGATCGCGCGCGGCATTGCCCAGGTGCCCGAGAACCGGCGCCTGTTCCCCAAGCTCACGGTGGAAGAGAACCTGAAGATGGGGGGCTTCCTGCCGGCGGTGCGCGCGCGCTATGCCGAGCGGCTCGAGTTCGTGTATTCGCTCTTTCCGCACATGCGCGAGCGCCGCGCGCAGCTCGCCGGCACGCTCTCGGGCGGCGAGCAGCAAATGTGCGCCATCGGCCGCGCGCTCATGTCCGGGCCCAAGCTGCTGCTGCTCGACGAGCCCTCGGCCGGCCTCGCGCCGGTGGTGGTGCAGGCGATCTTCGGCATGATCAAGCGCATCTGCGCCGAAGGCTACACGGTGCTGATCGTGGAGCAGAACATCCGCCAGGTGCTCAAGATCGTCGACCGCGCCTACCTGCTCGAAACCGGACGCATCAAGACGAGCGGCGCCGCGGCCACGCTGCTCGCCTCGGACGAGATCCGCAAGGCCTACCTGGGACTCTAGCGATGCAGATATTCGACGTCTTCCTGCTCGAGGCGGTGATCAACGGCATCCTGCTCGGCGGCATCCTGGCGCTGCTCGCGCTCGGGCTGAACCTCGTGTTCGGCGTGATCGACGTCATCTGGATCTGCTACGCCGAGCTGATCATGATCGGCATGTACTCGGTGTACTACCTGCACAACGTCTACCACTTGCCGCTCGCGCTGGCTTTCATCGGCTGCGTGCTGCTGGTCGCGGCGCTCGGGGCGCTGCTGCACGTGCTGGTGATCCGGCCGGTGCTCGGCGCCGAGCCGATCAACCAGCTGCTGGTCACCGGCGGGGTGCTTTTCTTCCTGCAGGCCGCGGCGACGCTCGTGTTCGGGGTCGAGTTCCGCAACATCGGCGTCAGCCTGCCGACGCTGCAGGTCGCAGGCATGTACATCAGCTTTGCGCGCCTGATCGCGTTCGGCGTCGCGCTCGCCGGCATGGTGGCGGTGTACCTGCTGCTCAAGCGGACATATATCGGCACCGCGATCCGCGCCATCTCCCAGGACCGGGGGATCATGCCGCTCATGGGCGTGAACCCGAACCGCATCTTCGTGCTGACCTCGGCGCTCGGCGGCGCGCTCGCCGGGCTCGCCGCCTGCCTGCTGGTGCTGCAGTACGACATCCATCCCGCGATCGGCCTGTCCTTCGGCCCGATCACCTTTATGGTGTGCGTGCTCGGCGGGCTGGGGAACATGGTCGGGGGTTTCATCGCCGCGTTCATCTTCGCCCAGTTCATCTCCGTGGGCGGCTATTTCCTGGCGCTCGAATGGGGCTACGTGCTCGCGTTCCTGTTCTTCATCGCCATGATGTTCTGGCGCCCGCAGGGCATCATGGGAGGCAAGTGAGATGAGCAAGGCGCGCTGGATCGGCCTCGCGCTGCTGGCGGTGGCGCCGCTGGCGGGCATGGGCGACTACCCGCTGCACCTGATCATCCTGTGCCTGCTGTGGGCCTTCGTCTACACCGGCTGGGCGATCATGGGGCGCCTGGGCATGGTGAGCCTGGGGCACGGCGCCTTCCTCGGGGTGGGTGCCTACGTCGTGGTGATGGGCTGGAACCACTTCCACATCTCGCCCTGGCTGGGCCTGCCGCTCGCGCTCGCGGCCACCGCGCTGCTCGCCTTCCTGATCGGCTACCCGTGCTTTCGCTTCAAGATCGTCGGCCACTATTTCGCGCTCGTGACGCTCGCGCTGTCGGAGGTGGTCAGGCTGATCATCATCGCGCTGCGCGACTACACCGGCGGCTCGCTCGGCGTGACGCCGAAGACCGCGCTCGCCAAGACGTCGTGGTCTCTCTACGCGATGCAGTTTTCCTCCAAGCTGGTGTGGTTCTACGTGATCCTGGTGGTGTGGCTCCTCGGGCTGTGGATCTGGACGCGCGTCGACCGCTCGATGTCGCGCCTGGCGCTCGAGGCGATCAGCCAGGAGGAGGACGCCGCCGCCTCGATCGGCATGAGCGTCACCCGGCTCAAGCTGGGCGTCACCATGGTCTCGGCCCTGATGACCTGCGTCGGCGGGATTCTGTACGCGCAGTACCAGCTGTACGTGAATCCCGAGACGGTGTCCGGCATCGGCATCAGCCTGCAGATGGTGTTCGGCGCGATCGCGGGCGGCATGTTCGTGCGCCTCGGCCCGACGGTCGGCGCGGTGTTCACGCTAATGCTCGCCGAGGGGCTGCGCCTCGGCCTGGGGCACGACATCCACGGCCTGGACACCACCATCTACGGCTTGATGCTGGTGTTGTTCATCATCTTCATGCCGAAGGGGATCCTCGGCGCCGCGATCGGGGCGTACGACAAGCGTCGCCGCGCGCCGCGGGTGGCGCCCGCCTGAGGAGTACGCGATGGCGCAGTTCGACTGCGTGGTGGTGGGCGGCGGCTCGGCGGGCTGCGCGCTCGCCGCGCGCCTGTCGGAAGACCCGTCGCTGCGCGTGTGCCTGGTCGAAGCCGGCCCGCCGGACGACAGCGCGCTGGTCAGCACGCCGGTCGGGGCCGCGCTGCTGGTGCCGACCCGGATCCGCAACTGGGCCTTCCAGACCGTGCCGCAGGAGGCGCTGTACCTGCGTCGCGGCTATCAGCCGCGCGGCAGGATGCTCGGCGGCTCGAGCTCGCTCAACGCCATGATCTACATGCGCGGCCACCCGTCGGACTACGACGACTGGGCCGCGGCCGGCGCGACCGGCTGGGGCTGGCGCGACGTGCTGCCGCATTTCGTGCGGGCCGAGAACAACGAGCGCGGCGCGAGCGATTTTCACGGCGTGGGCGGGCCGCTCAACGTGGCCGACCTGCGCTCGCCGAATCCCTTCGCGCGGTTGTTCGTCGAAGCGGGCAAGCAGGCGGGGCTGCCGGAGAACGAAGACTTCAACGGCGCGCAGCAGGAGGGCGTGGGCCTGTACCAGGTGACGCAAAAGGGCGGCGAGCGCTGGAACGCGGCGCGCGCCTATCTGCGCCCGGCCATGGGCCGGCCTAACCTGGCCGTCTACACTCAGGCGCACGCGCTGCGCGTGCTGTTCGAGGGGCGGCGCGCGACCGGGGTCGAGATCGTGCGCGCCGGGCGCAGGGAGACGCTCGGCGCGGCGCGCGAGGTGGTGCTCGCCGCCGGCGCGTTACAGTCGCCTCAGCTCCTGATGTGCTCGGGCATCGGGCCCGGCGAGCAGCTGCGCGCGCTCGGGCTGGAGGTGGTGCAGGACTCGCCCGGCGTGGGCGAGAACCTGCAGGACCATCCCGACTACGTCATCATCCGCAAGATCGGCTCGAGCGAGCTGCTGGGCGTTTCGCTCGGCGGAACCCTGCGCCTCGCGAAGGAGATCTGGCGCTACGTGCGCGAGCGGCGCGGCATGCTGACCTCCAATTTTGCCGAGGCGGGCGGTTTCGTGAAAAGCGAGCCCGGGCTCGAGCGCCCCGACCTGCAGCTGCATTTCGTGATCGGCATGGTGGACAACCACAACCGTACGCTGCACCTCGGCCACGGCATGTCGTGCCACGTTTGCGTGCTGCGCCCCAAGAGCCGCGGTAGCGTGCGGCTGGCGAGCCGCGACGCGCGCGACGCGCCGCTGATCGATCCGCGCTTCCTCGCCGAGCCCGAGGACCTCGCCGCGCTGGTGCGCGGCTTCAAGCTGGTGCGGCGCATCCTCGACGCGCCGGCGCTTGCGGCGTTCGCTTCGACCGAGCTCTATACCGCGGACGTGCGCGACGACGCCGAGATCGAGCGCGCCGTCCGCTCGCGTACCGACACCGTGTACCACCCGGTCGGAACCTGCCGCATGGGCAGCGACACGGGTTCGGTGCTCGATCCGGAATTGCGGGTGCGCGGCGTCGAGGGCCTGCGCGTGGCCGACTGCTCGGTGATGCCGACCCTTGTCGGGGGAAACACGAACGCGCCGGCGATCATGATCGGCGAGCGCGCCGCCGAGTTCATGCGCCGCGCGTCCTAGGCGCGGATGACGCGCTCCAGGGCGACGCCGCGCGCGTCCATCTCGTACTCGAGCCCCGCGATCGGCGGGCGGCAGTAGTGCCAGGTCAGGCCGTCCGGCGCCGCGCCGCGCGCGACGACCTCGTCGCCCAGGAACGGGTGCAGGTCGTGCACGGTGTAGACCTGAGTCGCCGAGACTTCGGCCCAGTCGGCGCCCAGTCCGCGCAGACGTTGCTCCATCATGTCGAGCACCCAGCGCGCCTTGGCGCGCAGCCCCGCGCCCGAGGCGTCGCCGCGCGCCACGATGTCCTCGGGAAAACGCCCGCCCTCGGGCCATTCGCCGCTGCCGGCGACCACGAAGTCCGGACCGGCGCGCGGCGCCTCGACCGTATAGCAAAACGCATGGAACGAGGGCTCGGCGGGCGGGTCGATTTCAGGCGCGACGTTGGAGCGCGCGACCGGATTGAGCCCGCCGCGAAACAGTCCCCACTCCTCGAGCACGGCGACGTAGCCGCGGTTGAACTCGCCGAAGCCGCCGAAGCTGAACGGCCGCGGCGAGCGCAGCTCGGCGGCGCACAGCGCGGCGCGCGGCCGGCCCAGCGCCGCGAGATGCGCCTCGATTGCCGCGAAGCCCTGCGCCAGCGGCAGCGGCCGCGCGAAGCGCGCGCGCTCGATCGCGAAACCTGCAAGCGCGGCCACGCCCTGCGAATACGGGTATACGCCCTCGAGAAACGCGTAGCCACCGTCCGGGAATTCGATCAATTCGGCCATGTAGCCTAGACTCTACCGTATGGAGGACGACGGATTTCGCGGCTCGCTGTGGCATGCCACGGCGCCGCCGGCGCCGCCGGCCGAGGCGCTGGACGGAGAGCAGCGCGCCGACGTCGCGGTGATCGGGGCGGGCTACACGGGGCTTTCGTGCGCTCTCGCGCTCGCCGAAGCGGGTGCACGCGTCGCGGTACTGGAAGCCGGGGAGATCGGCTTCGGCGCCTCCGGACGCAACAACGGCCAGGTGATCCCGACGCTGTCGCGGATGGATCCCGACGAGCTCGCCGCGCGCGCCGGCGAGGGCTTCGTTCAGCTGGTGTGCGACTCCGCGCTGCGCAGCTTCGAGCTGATTCGCCGCCACGGCATGAAATGCGAGGCGGTGCAGAACGGCTGGGTGCAGCCGGCGCACACGCCCGGACGGATGCGGCTCGCCGAGGCGCGCGCGGCGGCCTGGGGTCGGCGCGGCGCGCCGGTCGAGCTGCTCGACCGGGCCGGCGTCGAGCGGGTGACCGGGTCGGCGTTCTGGCACGGCGGCTGGCAGAACACGAGCGGCGGCAAGCTGAACGCGCTCGCCTACTGCCGCGAGCTGGCGCGGGCGGCGATCGGGCGCGGCGCGCGGGTGCACGCGCAAAGCGCGGCGCAGAGTGTCGAGCGCGCGGGCACGTTGTGGCGCGTCGCCACCGCGCGCGGCGGCGTGCGCGCGGAGCGCGTGGTGATTGCGACGCAGGCCTATTCCGGTGCGCTCTGGCCGGGCCTGGCGCAAAGCGTTTTCCCGGTGACCAGCTACCAGATGGCGACCGCGCCGCTGCCCGAAGCGGCGAGAAGGAGCGTGCTGCCGTTCGACCATGCCTGCTCCGACACGCACGGCGACCTGCATTTCTTCCGCTGGGACGCGCAGGGCCGGCTGGTCACCGGCGGCGCGCTGGTGCTGCCGTGGAACTGGCGCGAGCGCCTCGCGCGGCGCATCGGCGAGCGCGTGGCGCGCGTGTTTCCGCAACTCGGCGTGCCGAGCTTCGAGTTCCAGTGGCACGGCCGGCTGGGTATCACGCTCGACCGGCTGCCGCACGTGCACGAGTTGGCGCCGGGCGTGCTCGCCTGGCTCGGCTGCAACGGCCGCGGGCTGGCCCTTGCCACCGCGATTGGCGGCGAGCTGGCGCGCGCCTGCCTCGGCACGCCGCTCGCTTCGCTGCCGCTGCCGATCACGCGCCTCAGACCGGTACCGGGGCACGCGCTGGTCAAGGGCAAGGAAACGCTCGCGCTGTTGTATTACCGCTATCGCGATTCGAGGGAGATGGCATGAATATAATGCGCGACCCATGCTGGAACTCTCTGCAATCGCCGTCGTCCTCGGCGCAGCTTGGCTCTGGGTCGACAGCCTGCGGGCGCGCGAGCGCGCGGTGGCGGCCGGCCGCGCCGCCTGCGCGCGCCACGGGCTGCAATTCCTCGACGAAACGGTGGCGTTCGTCAAGCTGCGGGCGGCGCGCGACGACGGCGGGCGCCTGCGGCTGCGGCGCACCTACGCGTTCGAGTTCTCGGACACCGGCAACAACCGGCGCCAGGGCGTGATCGTCACTCTGGGCGGCGAGATCGCCGAGCTCCAGATGGAGCCGTACCCGATCCAATGAGCAAGTGGCTCGAAGGACGCGTAGTCGAGAACCGGCGCTGGACCGAGGCACTGTTCTCGCTCAAGGTCGAGGCGCCGCCGCTGCGCTTCGAGGCGGGACAATTCGTCAAGCTCGCGCTGGACATCGGCGCAGAACGCGTCGCGCGGCCGTTCTCGTTCGTCAATCCGCCCCAGGCGGCGCTGCTCGAGTTCTACGGCGTGGTGGTGCCGGAGGGACCGTTGTCGCCGCGGCTCGCGCGGCTGGCCGCGGGGGACGCGCTCCATCTGTCGTCCAATCCGTCCGGGTTCCTGGTGCTGTCGGAAGTCCCCGACGCCGAGACGCTCTGGTTGTTGTCCACAGGCACCGGGCTGGCGCCTTTCCTGTCGATCCTGTGCACCGAGACGCCGTGGCAGCGCTACCGCCGCGTGGTGCTGGTGCACGCGGCGCGCTACGCGAAAGAGCTGGTGTACGGGGAGCTGCTCGAGGCGATCGCGCGCGAGCGCGGCGCGGAGCGCTTCCGGCGCGTCAGTTTCGTCAGCCGCGAAGCGGCGGCGGGGACGCTTTCCGGGCGCATTCCGGCGGCGATCGGCGACGGCCGGCTGGAAGACGCCGCCGGCGCGCCGCTCGATGCGGGGCGCGCGCAGGTGATGCTGTGCGGCAACCCCGAAATGCTGCGCGACGCGAGCGCGGCCCTCACCGAGCGCGGCATGAAGAAGCACCGCCGGCGCGCGCCGGGACAGATCACGGTCGAGAGCTTTTGGTGAAATAGTTCACACACGCCGCCGTTCAGCCGCGCGAGGGCGTTTGGGGTTACGATCCAGCAGGGGACCGCTGACGGCGGGGAGAGACGGATTGGAAACGAGAGACTCGAAATGAGCGACTCAGCGCCGCTGCGGGCGACCGTGAGCGAGCCGGTCGTCCCAGCTGCGAAAGAGCCGGCTTCGCGCGCCGAGGCGCCGGCGGCCGGCTACGGCAGCCGCAACCGCTATACCGAGCTCGAGTACCAGGCGATTCTCGCCAACGCTTCAATCGGCATCGCGTTCACGCGCGAGCGCAAGTTCTCTCTCTGCAACCCGAAATTCGAGGAGATGCTCGGCTGGGGCCCGGGCGAGCTGCTCGGCCAGCCGGGCGAGATCATCTACACCAGCCCGGAGAGCTACGCCGAGCTTGCGCAGGTCGCGGTGCCCGTCCTGCGCGAAGGCAGGCAGTTGGACCTGGAATGGGAATTCAGGCGCAAGGACGGCTCGACCCTCCTGTGCCGCGTGATCGCGAAAGCGATCAACCCGACCCAGACCCAGGCCGGCACGATCTGGATCGCCGAGGACATCACCGAGCGCAAGCGCCACAGCGACGAGATGAACCGGTTGCTGCGCGAGCAGGAGGCGATCCTCGGCAGCGCATCGATCGGCATCGTGTTCATCAAGGACCGCAACATCGTGCGCTGCAACCGGCGCTACGAGGAGATGTACGGCTACGGCCCGGGCGAGATGGACGGCCAGCCCACGAGCATCCTCTATGTCCAGGAGGACACCTACCGCACGGACGAGGATGCTTACGATCTGCTCGCGTCGGGCAAGACCTCCAGGCGCATCGGCTTGCGCCGCCACAAGGACGGCAGCAGCTTCTGGACCCGTACCGACGGGCGCGCTGTCGATCCGCGCCATCCGGAAAAGGGGTCCGTTTGGACCGTAGAGGACATCACCAATCAGCGCCGCGCGGAGGAGGAGTTCGCGCGGCTGCTCGCCGAGCAGCAAGCGCTGCTCGACAACGTGGTGGTCGGCATCGCCTTTGTGCGCGACCGGGTGGTGCAGCGCTGCAACCAGCGCTTCGAGGAAATATTCGGCTACGCGCCCGGCGAGGGCCAGAGCCTTCCGGCGCGCGCCCTGTACTTCACCGACGAGGAGTACGCCGCACGCATCGCGAGCTACGCCGAGCTGGACCAGGGGCGCCCGCACCAGCGCGAGCAGTTCCTGCGCCGCGCAGACGGCTCGGGCTTCTGGTGCCGCCTGTCGGGACGCGCGGTCGAGCCGGGCAATGCGTCGAAGGGCTATGTCTGGCTGTTCGAGGACGTCACGCTCGAACGCGAAACCGAGGAGCGCGTGCGCCGCGCGCTCGCGGAGCAGCAGCTGATTCTGGACAACGCGACGGTCGGCATCTCGTTCGTCAAGAACCGCATCTACCAGCGCTGCAACCCCAGGTTCGAGGAGATGTTCGGCTACGCGCCGGACGAGATGATCGGGCAGAGCACGGCGATCGTGTTCCCGAGCCTGCAGGACTACGAGGAGGCGGGCGAAACGCGCTACGAGACACTGGGGCGCGGCGAGCGCTCGACCGACGAGCGCCAGCTCAAGCGCCGCGACGGCACGCTCATCTGGTGCAAGATCGTCGGGCGCGCGATCGACCCGGCGCGGCCGCACGAAGGCGCGATCTGGATCTACGACGACATCAGCGCAGAGCACGCCGCCCGCGAATCGCTCGAGCAGGCGGTCTCCCAGCGCACCGCGCAGCTGGCGGACGCGAACCGGATGCTCGAGGGGGAGATCGCGGAGCGCAAGCAGGCCGAGCAGCGCGCCCAGCACCTTGCCGACCACGACGCCCTGACGGGGTTGCCGAACCGGCGCCTGCTGGAGGACCGCCTGACGCAGGCGCTCGCGCTAAGCTACCGCAATCGCGAGCAGACCGCGGTGATGTTCGTCGACCTGGACCGGTTCAAGACGATCAACGACTCGCTCGGCCATGCGGTCGGCGACGTGCTGCTCAAGGCAGTGGCGAAGCGCCTGGTGGCGCAATTGCGGGACGGCGACACGATCTGCCGTATCGGCGGGGACGAATTCGTGGTCGTGCTGCCCGAGATCAAGCGCGCCACCGACGCGGCGCACGTCGCGCAGAAGGTGATCGAGCAGCTCTCGCTGCCGTCCATGGTCGAGGGACGCGAGCTGCACGTTACGCCCTCGATCGGCATCAGCGTGTTTCCGGAGGACGGGCGCGACGCCGAGACCCTGATCCGCAACGCCGACGCGGCCATGTACCACGCCAAGGAGATGGGGCGCGCCAACTACCAGTTCTTCACCGACCAGATGAACCTGTCGGCCTCGCGCCGGCTCGCGCTGGAGAACGACCTGCGGCGCGCGCTGCAGAAGGGTGAGCTGCGGGTTCACTACCAGCCGATCGTCGAGCTCAAGGGCGGCTGCGTCGCCGGGCACGAGGCGCTGGTGCGCTGGCAGCATCCCTCGCGCGGGCTGGTGGCGCCGTCGGAGTTCATCCAGCTTGCCGAGGACACCGGGCTGATCCTCCACATTGGCGAGTGGGTGCTGCGCGAGGCCTGCCGCTGGGCGACCTTCATCGGCATCGACCGGGGTCTGCAGGTGTCGGTCAATCTCTCGGCGCGTCAGTTCGGCGATCCCACCCTGGTCGACACGGTGGCGCGGGCGCTGAAGGATACCGGGCTGCCAGCCAGCCTGCTCGAGCTCGAGATCACCGAGTCGACGGCGATGCAGCACACCGACGTCACGGCAGTGACATTCGCCAAGCTCAAGCAGCTCGGGGTGTCGATCGCCATCGACGACTTCGGCACCGGCTATTCGAGCCTGGCCTACCTCAAGCGCTTCGCGGTCGACCGGCTCAAGATCGACCGCTCGTTCGTCGCCGACATCCCGGGCGACAAGGACCACAAGGCGATCGTCGCCGCGGTGGTGGCGCTGTCGCACGCCCTGGGCCTGAAAGTGGTGGCCGAAGGCGTAGAGACCGAAGCGCAGATGGAGTTCCTGCAGACCTGCCGCTGCGACTACCTGCAGGGCTTTCTCGCCGGGCGCCCGGTGGACGCGGACGCCGCGGCGAAAGAGTACGTCTGAGCAAGCCGCTGCTGCATTTTTCGCACGCCAACGGCTTCCCGGCGCGGTGCTACGCGCAGATGTTCGCCGCGCTCGGCGGGCGCTTTCGCATCGGCTGGATCGACGCAATCGGCATGGACCCGCGCCATCCTGTCACCGAGGGCTGGCCGCACCTGGTCGAGCAGCTGATCGACGCGCTCGAGCGCATGTACCGCGGCGCGCCCGTGCTCGGCGTGGGGCACTCGCTGGGCGGCTACCTGAGCTTTCTCGCGGCGGTGAAAAGGCCCGAGCTGTTCCGCGCCATCGTGCTGCTGGACGCGCCTGTGATCGGCGGGCTGCGCGGGCGCATGCTCGGCGCCACCAAGCGGCTCGGGATCGTCGACCGCGTGACGCCGGCCGGCGCGACGCGCGACCGCCGCAGCCATTGGGAGAGCCGCGCGGAGGCGAAGCGCCACTTCCGCGGACGGCGCCTGTTTCGCCACTTCACCGACGACTGCCTGGACGACTACGTGCGCCACGGCCTGGTGCGTTCGGGCGGCGCGCTCAGGCTGCGCATCGATCCGCAGATCGAATACCAGATCTACCGCACCATCCCGCACGGCATGGGCGGGCAGTTGCGCGCGCTGCGCGTGCCGGGAGGCTTCGTCGGAGGAGAGCATTCGGACGTGGTGCGCCTGACCGGGCTCGCGGCGACGCGGCGGTGCTTCGCGCTGCGCAAGGTCCCGGGCGGGCACCTGTTCCCGTTCGAGCATCCGGCCGCGGCGGCCGCGGCGGTGGCGGAGCTTGCCGACCAGCTGTGCGCCTGACGCCTCAGATCGTGCGCGCGCGCTTTTGCTTGAGAATCTCCTCCAGGGCCCTGATGTTCAGCTCGACGCCCTCGAGGTTCGGATTGACCTCGAACGCGCGACGAAACCAGGCCAGCGACTGCTCGTAGTCCTCGAGCGCCAGATAGATCTGCCCCAGGCCTGAGAGCGCGCCGAAATGGCGCGGGTTGCGCTTGAGCACCTGCCTGCAGTCGGCGATCGACTTAGGGTACTGGCCCAAGAGGTAGTACAAGGTCGCGCGCTTGTTCCAGGCTTCGGTGAAGGACGGCTTGCGGCGGATCACCTCGGAGAATGTCGCGATCGCCTGCCGCGGCCGGCCGTCGTTCATTTCCTCGACGCCGCGCGCCAGCAGCTTGTCGAGCGCTCGGTCGCCGGAGCGGCTCCAAAGCACCCAGAGCGCGCTCTCGGCATAGCTGCGCACCAGCGCGCTGTCGTCGCGCAGCCGGGGGTAGAGCAGCTCGGTGTCGCCGGGCGCGCCGTGGTTGGCGATCCAGCTGATCGCCTCGGCGCGCCGGGCGGGCTCGCCGGCGTCCAGCTGCGCAAGCGCCGCGCCGCGGTCGGCCGGCGCCGGGAATGCGGGCGCGGCGTACAGTGTTAGCCCGAGCAGGGCGGCGTGCAGCAGGTTGGTGGCGCGGTTCGGCATGGCTTGCCCCTTACGAGGAGAACACATGAAAACGCCATTTCGTCCCCTGATTGTGGCCCTCGTCGCGGGATTCTGCTGGCTTCCGGTCGGAGCGCTGGCGGCAGGCGGCGATTCCTGGTCGACCGGTCCGTCCGAGGATCCCGCCATTACCCGGGCGCAGGACGCGATCCAGGCCAAGGACTGGGTGCGGGCCGCGTCGGTCATGCGCGAGGCGCTCGCCGCCCACCCCGACAACGCCGAGTACCACAACCTGTATGCCTACGCGCTGCGCAAGGGCCCGAACCCCGACATGAAAGAAGTGTTCCGGCACTACGAGGAAGCGCTGCGCATCGACCCGAAGCACCGCAACGCGCACGAATACATCGGCGAAGCCTACCTGCAGGTCGGCAACCTGGCCAAGGCGAAAGAGCAGCTCGCGGCGCTGGACAAGCTGTGCTTCTTCTCGTGCGAGCAGTACGACGAGCTCAAGCGGGCGATCGCCGAGTACGAGGCAAGGCACAAGTAGCCGCGCATTGCGGTATTCTTCGGGCCCTTATGAGCGCCCGAACCTACCGCGACCTTCCCACCGACTCGACCACGTTCTATCCGCGCCTGATCGGCACCCACGGCGCGGTTGCTTCCAACTCCTATCTTTCGGTAAACGCCGGGGTCGATATCCTCAAGGCGGGCGGCAACGCGTTCGACGCGGCGGTCGCGGCGACGCTGGTCGAGGGCGTGGTCAACCCGCAGATGCACACCATCGGCGGCGAGTGCCCGATGCTGATCCGCCTCGCGGGCGAATCGCGCGTGATCGCGGTCAACGGCAATACCGCGGCACCCGCGGCAGCAACGCCAGAGGCCTATCGCGCGCGCGGGCTGGGCGAGGTGCCCGACAAGGGGATTCTCGCCGCGGGCGCGCCGGCGGCGTTCTCGGCGCTCATGACGGCGCTCACGCGCTGGGGCACGATGAGCTTGAAGGACGTGTCGTGGCACGCGCGCGAGCTTGCGGCGAAGGGCTTCCCGATGCATTCGGGGCTGCGCAGCGCGCACAAGTACGGACTCACGGTGCTGCGCGAGAGGTTCCTGTCGGAATGGCCGGCGACCGGCCGGCTGTACATTCCCGGCGGGCGAGTGCCGGAGGTGGGCGAGGCAGTGAAGAATCCGGCCTATGCGCGGGTGCTCGACTACCTCGCGGGCGAGAAAGACCCGCTCGCCGCGTTCTACAAGGGCGAGGTCGCGGCGGAGATCGCGAAATCCTCGCGCGAGCGCGACGGGCTGCTCGCGCGCGAGGACCTGGAGCGCTTCGAGACCCGGCTGGAGGAGCCCGCGCGCCTGCGCTTCCTCGACACCGAGCTGTACAAGTGCGGCTTCTGGACCCAGGGGCCGGCCGAGCTGCAGACCATCGCGCTCATGGCGCGCCACGGCGTTGAGTCGATGACGCCTGGCAGCGCCGACTACTGCCACCTGCTGATCGAGGCGATGAAGCTCGCCTTCGCCGACCGCGAGCAGTACTACGGCGATCCGTCGCAGAGCATGGTTCCGTCCGAGATCCTGCTTTCGGATACATATAACGACGCAAGGGCGAAGCTGATCGACCCGCGCCGCTCGAGCCTCGAGTTGCGACCCGGCGACGCGCGCCGCAACGCGGCGCTGTTGCCCGAGGACGAGCGCTTCTCGCCGGGCCACTGGGGCGCCGGCACCGTTCACGTCGACGCGGTCGACGCCAAGGGCAACATGGCTTCATTCACGCCGAGCGGCGCCTGGCTGATGTCATCCGAGGTGATCGAGCCGCTCGGTTTCCCGCTTTCGGTGCGGATGATGACCTTCTATCTCGGTCCCGCGCACCATCCGAACGTGGTCGCGCCGGGCAAGCGCCCGCGCACCACGCTCACGCCTTCGCTCGCGTTCAGGAACGGCAAGCCGTGGATGAGCTTCGGCACCATGGGCGGCGACAACCAGGGCCAGTGGCTGCTCCAGTTCTTCCTCTGCCGCGCCGCGTTCGGCATGACGCTGCAGGAGGCGATCGAGGCGCCCAGGCTCTCGACCGAGCACTTCCCGGGCTTTTTCGCGCCGCACCGCGGCTACCCCAACCGGGTGCGCATCGAGCCGCGTTTCGGCAAGAAGGTGCTCGACGAGCTCAGGCGCCGCGGCCACGAGCTCGACGTCGCGCCGGATTGGACCGAAGGCTTTGTCTCGGCGGCCCAGTACGACGAGGCGAGCGGCCTTATCGAGGCCGGCTGCGACCCGCGCGGCGCGAAGTCCGAGGTTTTCCCGGCTTACGCTTTTTGCTGGTAGATGAAATGGGGTCAGAGTCGGATTTCTTCTTAATCCGACTCTGACCCCATTTTTTTCTCGCCAGCGCCGCGCCGGCGCCGAGCGCCTTCAGCTTGGCGATCGCGATCTCGCGCTGCATCGGCGCCATGCCGCAGTTGGTGCAGGGAAACAGCCGGTTCTTCGGCACGTACTTGAGCGCAAGCCCGATGGTCTTCGCCACCTCGGCCGGGGTCTCGACCTTGTCCGAGGCGACGTCGATCACGCCCACCAGCACGTCCTTGCCCTTGAGCAGCGCCATGAGATGCGGCGGCACGTGCGAGTGGATACACTCGAGCGATACCTGCTTGATCTTGCTCTTGGCGAGCGCGGGAAAGATCTTCTCGTACTGGCGCCACTCCTCGCCCAGGCTCTGCTTCCAGTCGATGTTGGCCTTGATGCCGTAGCCGTAGCAGATGTGGACCGCGGTGGTGCACTTGAGGCCGCGCGCGGCGCGCTCGAGCGCCGTGACGCCCCACTTGACCACGTCGTCCATGTAGACGTTGAACGCGGGTTCGTCGAACTGGATCGTGTCGACGCCGTCCTTCTCCAGCGCGCGCGCCTCCTGGTTGAGCAAGTCCGCGAACGCCAGCGCGAGCTTCACCTTGTCGCCGTAGAACCGGTCGGCGATGGTGTCGACGATCGTCATCGGCCCGGGCATGGTGATCTTGAGCTTCCTGCCGGTGTGCGCGCGCGCCACGCGCGCCTCGATCTGGTGCACGCGGCCCTTGAGACGAATCGGGCCCACCACGACCGGGACCATCGCCTCGTAGCGGTTGTCGCGGATACCCATCTTCACCTTGTGCTCGAAGTCGATGCCCTCGACGGCCTCGAGGAAGCCGTGCACGAAGTGCTGGCGCGACATCTCGCCGTCGGAAACGATGTCGATGCCGGCGTCTTCCTGCTCCTTGAGCCACAGCAGCGTCGCGTCGCGCTTGGCGCGCGCAAGATCCTCGCCAGACGACTGCCAGGTCGGCCACAGCTTGTTCGGCTCGGCGAGCCAGAAGGGTTTTGGCAGGCTGCCGGCGATGGTAGTCTCGAACATGGTGCGGTCTCCTCCAATGGCGATCGCGCCAAGTCTACCGCGCTTGAGAAGGGTGAACAGATCGTGGTGAGAAGCGTTGCCCTGGTTCTGGTCCTGGTCCTGCTCGCGCTGCTGGCCTGGGTCGCGCTGCGCTCGAGCGGCGTGACGATCGTGGTCAACGGGCGCGAGCTCGCCGGCCCGGCGAAGTTCGCGGCCGAAGGCTGGGGCATGCTGGTGGGGATCGTGGGCCTGTTCTGCGCCGCGATCCTGCTCACCTTCGTGTTCGCCGGGATCGGCCTGATCCTGCTCGGCGCCTTCGTGCTCGCCGGCCTGCTGTTCGCCTGGCTCGCGTTTCCCTTCCTGCTGCCGCTGCTGATCCCGCTGGTGATCGTGTGGCTGTTCGTCGCCGCGGTGCGCGGCAGGAAGGACGGCGCGGGCCGCGACGGCTAGGCGGCGGCGACCGCCGGGCGCCGCGCCTCGCGGATCGGCAGGTTGATCGCGGCGGCGAACAGGCAAAGGGCGATGTCGGCCCACCACATCAGGTCGTAATTGCCGGTCGCCACGAACACCTTGCCGCCGAGCCAGGCGCCGAGAAAACCGCCCACCTGGTGCGAAAGCATCACCACGCCGAACAGCGTCGCCAGATATTTCGGCCCTTGCAGCTTGGCCACCAGGCCCACCGTCGGCGGCACGGTCGAAAGGTAGGTGAAGCCGATCGCGGCGGAGAAAACGAGGAAGCTGAATGCGGTCTTGGGCGCGAACAGGAAGAACACCAGGATGATCGCGGCGCGCGCGGCGTAGATGCCCGCGAGCGACATCTTCATGCGCCAGGTCTGGATGCGCATCCCGATCCACAGGCTGCCGCCGATGTTGAACAGGCCGACCACCGCGAGCGACCACGCGCTGACGGTGGCCGGCAGGCTGCACAGCGCGACGTAGCCCGGCAGGTGGGTGACGATGAAGGCGACGTGAAAGCCGCAGGTGAAGAACCCGGCGCTGAGCAGCAGGAAGCTGCGATCGCCCGCGGCCTGCCGCAGCGCCTGGCGCAGGGAGGCGGCGCCGGGCGAGGCCGCCTGCGAGGCATGCGCCGCGCCCCCGCGCGTGAGCCACAGCACCAGCGGCACGGCCAGCAGGCCGCTCGCGCCGAGCAGCACCAGTGCCGGTTGCCAGCCGGCCAGGCCGATCGCGAGCTGCGCCAGCGGCACCAGGGTGAACTGGCCGAACGAGCCGCCGGCGTTGATGACGCCGCTCGCGAACGCGCGCTTCGCTTCCGGAATCCAGCGATTGGCCGCCGACATGAGCAGCGAGGGGCCGAGCGCACCCGCGCCGGTCGCGGCGAGCACGCCTACGAGGAGCGCAAGGGCGAGGCCGGTGTGCGCCAGCGGCGTCAGCGCGGTGGCGATGGACACCAGCAGCGCGCCGCCAACCATCACGGGCCGCGGGCCGTAGCGGTCGGCGATCCCGCCGGCCACCGGCTGCGCCAGCCCCCACATCAGCTGCGCGATGCCGAACGCGAGGCTGATCGTGGCGTAGCCCATGCCGGTCGAGGAGTTGATCGCGCTGATGAACAGCGGCTGCGCCTGGCGCACGCCCAGGCCGAGCGCGAACACCGCGCCCGCGGCGAGTGCGACGAACAGGTAATTGCGGTGCTGCGTAGTCATCGGCCCCCCATGCTCATCCTAGCCGGTGCCAGTTTGGCGTCAAGCCGCACGAGGCTGCGCGCTTCGGGTAGGCTTGCGGGCATGGCAAAACGCCTGATCGTCGCGATCACGGGTGCCACCGGCGCGGCCTACGGGGTGCGGCTGCTCGAAGCGCTGCGCGCCCGGCGCGGCTGGGAGAGCCACCTCGTGCTGTCGGACGCGGGCGCGCTGACCGCCTGGCAGGAGCTCGGCATGAAGCGCAAGGACATCGAGCGCCTGGCCGCGGCCGCCTACAACCCGCGCGACATCGCCGCGACGCTCGCCAGCGGCTCGTTCCTGACCGAGGGCATGGTGATCGCGCCGTGCTCGATGAAGACGCTCGCCGCGGTGGCCCACGCCCACGCCGACGACCTGGTCTCGCGCGCCGCCGATGTGGTTCTCAAGGAGCGCCGCCGCCTGGTGCTGCTGCCGCGCGAAGCGCCGCTCAACCTCGCGCACCTGCGCAACATGGTGGCGGTGACCGAGATGGGCGGGATCGTCTTCCCGCCGGTGCCGGCGTTCTACGTCAAGCCGAAGAGCATCGAAGACATGGTCGAGCACACCGTGGCGCGGGTGCTCGACCTGTTCGGAATCCGCACCCCGGGCGTCAGGCGCTGGGCAGGGATGAAAGGAACTCCTCCAGCGCGCGGTTGAACGCCGCGGGCTGCTCCAGGTTGGACAGGTGCGCGGCGTCCGGGATCAGCACCAGCTTCGAGCCAGGCGCGTTGTCGTGGATTTCGCGCGCCATCGCCGGAGGCGTGCCCGGGTCCTTGTCGCCGCAGATCACCAGGATCGGGCACTTGATCTCTTTCAGCCTGGCGCTCAGGTTGATCTTCGGGATCGCGTGGCTGCAGCCCGCGTAGCCGGCGACCGGCGTGCTGCCGATCAGTTGCGCGATGCGCTGCACGGCCTCGGGATGGGCCTTGCGGAAGCCCTCCGTGAACCAGCGCTCCAGGGTCGGCTGCACCAGCGGCTGCATGCCGCGCGTCTCGACCGTGTGAATGCGCTCGGTCCAGGCGCCCGCCGCTTCGGCCGGGTAGCGGCTGGTGGTATCGGCCAGCGTGAGGCTGCGGAACATGCCCGGATACTTGAGCGCAAAGGTCTGCCCGATCATGCCGCCCATCGAGAGCCCGGCGAAATGCGTGCTGCCGATCGCGAGATGCTTGAACAGCGCGTGCAGGTCGTCGGCGAGCTGCTCGAGCGAGTAGGCGCCGCCCGGGGCCGCGCTCGCGCCGTGGCCGCGCGTGTCGTAGGCGAGAACCCGGTAGCGGCTCTTGAAGGCTTCGATCTGAGGGTCCCACATGCGCACGCTGCAGGCGAGCGAGTGGCTCAAGGTGAGCCACGGGGCGCCTTCCTTGCCGTGGATCTCGTAGTAGGTCTCGACACCGTTCACGCTTGCTTTCATTCACCCCTCCCTAGGTCGGGGCGACCACCAGCGGGATCATCATTTCCTCCGCGCTCGCGCCGCCGTGGTTGCCGATGTGCAGGTACCGGGGCTCCCCCGGCGTCCAGTCCTTGATGGTAAACCGCTCGTTCATCACCAGCACGACGTCGCCGACGCGCTCTGCGATGCGCGGGTGCGCGGGGCCGGCGCCGAACCAGCCCTCGGCCAGCAGCTCGCGGCTTTCGCGCACCTGCGCGCGGCCGTCCAGCCACTGCGCGGCGCGCGCCATGAATTCCTCCACCCGCCCCAGCTGCACGTGGCAGTACGCGACGCGGCGCTCGCCGCACATCGGGTAGCGCAGCAGCGCCGAAAGCCCCGGCCCATGCTCGAGTTGCAGCGCGGTCTCCGGCGGACAGTCGATGAAGCCGTGATCGGCGGTCGCTACGACCACGCTTTCGGTCCCGGCCAGGCGCGCGAGCAGCGAGCCGAAGGCGGCGTCGATCGCGGCGAACTGCTCCGCCGCCTGCGTGCTCTCGGAGCCGTGCGCGTGCGAGATCGTGTCGTAGAGCGGCCAGTAGACGTAGACGAACTTTTGCTCGCTGCCGGATTTCACCGCCGCCTCGGCCTCGCGCAGCAGGCCCTCCAGGTCGTCGTAGGCGCGCCGTTCGGCGCGGCCGCAGTGGTGCCGGTTGTAGTCGGAATCGATGATGTCGCGTTGCGAGACCACGATCGTGCGCACCGGCAGGGCGTCGAACATCGAACCTGAGGCATATATCGCGGCAGTGTCGATGCCGCGCTTCTGCAGCGGCCGGTAGTCGCCGCGGGAGCGGAACGGAAGCGGCGCGGCGACGCAGCCGGCGGCGCCGAAATAGGTGAACCAGCCGGTCAGGCCGTGCTCGAGCGGCGCGCAGCCGGTATACGAAGTGGTGATCGCGCTCGCGGTGGTCGAGGGGAATACCGAGGTGATCGCGCCGCGCCGCCGGCGCTCGAGCTCGCTGCCGGCCCCGCGCCGCGTCAGGTAGCGGTCGCCCAGTCCGTCGACGATCAGCAGCACGACGTTGCGCGCGCCGGCAATTTCCGCCGGCGGCAACTGCTCGAGGGTAGCGTGGTGCGGCCGGCCTCCGCGCGCGGCGCCGAGCGAGGCGACCAGGTTGACCAGGCCGGCGCCGGAATAGTCGGGTCTTACCATGGCGCGAATCCTAGCGGATTCGCGCCGCCTGGCTGTGAAACCGGGCCAGACGCTAGTGGAACACCATCGGGTTGGTCAGCAGCGCCTGGTAGCCGCCGAGGAAGGCCTCGACCGACTCCTCGCTCGGTCCGCCCGATATCAGGTGCGCCATTTGGGCACGGAACTGACGTTCTAGGGCACCCTCCAGGTAGGCGCCGCGACCAGCGCGCGTGTCCACCAGCTCGATGCCCCAGCCGGGGAACTCGGTGACGTAATAATCGCCGTTGTCGTACAGCACGTTCATTGCGGCCTCCTTCGGCGCACCGTTGCCAAGCACTCGGACAACTACAAGCAAGCTTTGTGCCGCTGGGCCCGGATTCAAGCCCGCGCCGGGGTCGGGTGGTAGAATGTCACGCCTTTTTTGCAAGGATTTCGCCATGCGCGTCGAAGTTCACGTCCACGCCGACATCCCCATTCTCGAAGGGGTCTCGAAGAAGCAGATCGAGCAGGCGCTGGCGCCGTGGCTCGAGTACCTCGACGCGGAAGGCCTGGGCGACGTCAAGAGCCTGGAGCCGGACGAGCCGGGCCTCAAGTTCGACGAGAAGGACCTCATGCTCTACGTCTGCTGGACCGGCGAGATCGGCCGCAGCTTCCATCGCGCGCTCGACGAGGCGCTCGAGAATCTCGGCCCTTACTGCTACGAAGCGGTCGAGGTCGACCTGACCCTGTACCAGGAGAACGGCGACCAGGAAGGACGGCTGCTGTTCGTCGGCCCCACCGCACAGGCGATCCACGAGGCGCAGCGCCGCTGCATGATCGAGGACGTGTCCGCGCTGCTCGAGCGCCAGTTCGACAAGGAGCGCGCGGCCGAGGTCGTGATGCTGGTGAACGAACTGTTCGACCGCGACTGGAAGGAAAAGGCCGCGCAGCCCAAGCAGCCCGAGCGCGCGTTCGAGGCCTACACCAAGCCGAGCCGCCGACACCTGCACTAGACGAGCCCATCTCCCGGACGCCCCTTTCGAGGGGCGTTTTCTTTTGCGGAGGCCGCGATGGCAGCACCAAAATACCCCGCTTTCGACACGCTCGCGCTGCACGCCGGCCAGTCGCCCGACGCGGCGACCGGAAGCCGCGCGGTGCCGATCTACGCTACGACCTCCTACGTGTTTCGCGACACCGAGCACGCGGCCTCGCTGTTCAACATGGAGCGCGCGGGACACGTGTACTCGCGCATCTCGAACCCGACCGTGGCGGTGCTCGAGGAGCGCATGGCCGCGCTCGAGGGCGGCGTCGGCGCGATCGCGACCGCGTCGGGCCAGGCGGCGCTGCACCTGGCGATCGCCACCCTGCTCGACGCCGGGCAGCACGTCGTGGCCTCGAACTCGCTCTACGGCGGCTCGCACAACCTGCTGGGCTACACGCTCAAGCGCTTCGGCATCGAGACGACCTTCGTCAGCCCGCGCGACCCGCGCAACTTCGAGCGCGCGATCCGGGACAACACGCGGCTGGTATTCGGCGAGACGCTCGGCAATCCCGGGCTGGACGTGCTCGACGTTCCGGCGGTGGCGGCAATCGCGCACGCCGCCGGCCTGCCGCTGCTGGTCGATTCGACCTTCACCACGCCCTGGCTGATGAAGCCGTTCGAGCTGGGCGCTGACCTGCTGTACCACTCAGCGACCAAGTTCCTCGGCGGGCACGGCGTGGCGATCGGCGGCGTGCTGGTCGACTCGGGCCGCTTCGACTGGGAGAAGAGCGGCAAGTTTCCCCAGCTCACCGCGCCCTACGCGGGCTTCCACGACATGGACTTCGAGGAGGAGTCCGGCACGCGTGCCTTCCTCCTGCGCGCGCGGCGCGAAGGGCTGCGCGACTTCGGCGCCTGCATGGCGCCGATGACCGCGTTTCACATCCTGCAGGGCATCGAGACGCTGCACCTGCGCATGCCGCGCCACGTCGAGAACACGCGCAAAGTCGTCGACTTCCTCGCCGCGCACCCGATGATCGAGTCGGTCGGCTACCCCGGACTGTCTTCCCATCCCGACCACGCGCTCGCGCAGCGGCTGCTGCCGCGCGGCGCGGGGGCAGTATTCTCCTTCAACATGAAGGGAGGGCGTCCCGCCGGGCGCGCGTTCATCGAGGCGCTGCGCGTGTTTTCGCACCTGGCGAACGTGGGCGACGCGAAGTCGCTCGTGATCCATCCCGCCACCACCACGCATTACCGCATGTCGGACGAGGACCTGAAGAAGGCCGGCATCAGCGCCGGCACGGTGCGCCTGTCGGTCGGCCTGGAAGACGCCCAGGACCTGATCGACGATCTCGGCCGCGCGCTGGCCGCGGCGAAAAAGGTCGCGCAATGAATTTCGCCGTCGACGGCAAAGAGGTGTTCGCCTACACCGCGGCGCACGCGATCGACGCGGCGCGTCCGACGGTCGTTTTCCTGCACGGCGCGGGGCTGGATCACAGCTGGTTCGGGCTGCAGAGCCGCTACTTCGGTTATCACGGCCGCAACGTCCTCGCGCTCGACCTGCCGGGGCACGGGCGCAGCGACGGGCCGCCGCTCGCGTCGGTCGAGGCGATGGCGGACTGGGTTGTGCGGGTGCTCGACAGCCTCGGCCTCGGCAAGGCCGCGCTGGTGGGACACTCGCTGGGATCTCTGATCGCGCTCGAGTGCGCCGCGCGCCACCCCGCGCGCGTGGAGTGCATCGCGTTGATCGGCGTCGCCTACCCGATGAACGTCTCGGAGGCGTTCCTGGAGGCGGCGCGCAAGAACGAGCAGAGTGCGTTCGACATGTCGACCATCTGGGGCCACGCCCCGCAGGTACCGCTCGGCGGCAACCCGAACCCCGGCATGTGGATGTACGGCGACACCCTTGCGCGCCTGGCGCGCCTCGCGCCGGGGGTGCTGCACAACGACCTCAAGGCGTGCAACGAGTACGCCGCGGGACTCGAGAGCGCACGCAAGCTGAGCTGCCCAGCGCTGTTCCTGCTCGGGCGGCGCGACATGATGACGCCGCCGAAGGCGGCCGCGGCACTGGCGCAGGCGATCGCGGGGAGTCGCACAGTGCAGGTCGGCTCATCGGGCCACTCGCTCATGGCCGAGGCGCCCGACGCGGTGCTGGACGCGCTGATCGAATTTCTCTCCTAGCGCGCCATGCTCGCCGCGCTCACCGTGCTCCTGGTCTACCAGCTCGTCGGCGAGGTGATCGTGCAGGCCGCGGGCCTGCCGGTGCCGGGGCCGGTAGTCGGCATGCTCCTGCTGTTCCTGAGCCTCGCGATCCGCGGCGGCGCGCCCGAATGGCTGAGCGGCACCGCGCAGACCCTGCTTTCCCATCTGTCGCTGCTGTTCGTTCCGGCCGGGGTCGGGGTGATGCTGCATTTCCGTCGGCTGGAGGCCGAGTGGCTCGCGATCGGCGTCTCACTGGTCGTCAGCACCGTGCTCACAATCGCCGTCACCGCGCTGGTGATGCGCGCGCTGCAGGCCCGCCGATGACCGGCCGCTTCAGCGAGATCTGGGTCTACCTGGCGACCACGCCGCTGCTCGGCCTGACGATCACTCTGCTCGCGTACCAGGCGGCGTTCTGGATCTACCGGCGGCTCGGCATGAATCCGCTCGCCAACCCGGTTGCGTTGTCGGTCGCGGTCCTGGTCGCGCTGCTGTGGGCGACCGGGACGCCCTACCAGACCTACTTCGACGGCGCGCAGTTCGTGCACTTCCTGCTCGGGCCCGCGACGGTCGCCCTGGCGGTGCCGCTGTACGCGAACCTGGGCGCACTGAAGAGGAACCTCGTGCCGCTGCTCGGCGGGTTGCTCGCCGGCTCGCTCACGGCGGTGGTGTCGGCGGTCGGAATTGGCTGGACGCTCGGGGCGAGCCGCATCACGCTGGTTTCGATGGCGCCGAAGTCCGTGACCACGCCGATCGCGATGGGCATCGCCGACAAGCTCGGCGGCCTGCCATCGCTCACCGCGGTGCTGGTGGTGAGCACCGGCATTCTCGGCGCGGTGCTCGCGCGCGGCACGCTCAACCTGCTGCGCATCCACGACCACGCGGTGCGCGGTTTCGCGGTAGGGGTGGCCGCGCACGGCATCGGCACCGCGCGTGCGTTCCAGGTTTCCGAGACCATGGGCGCGTTCGCCGGCCTCGGCATGGGCCTGAACGGACTGCTCACCGCCTTCCTGTTTCCGCTCCTGGTAACGTTGTGGGGAAGATGATCGCTGCGCCCCACCCGAGAGCGACGCCGGCCGCGTCGGCCGCCATGTCGGCGAGCTCGAAATCGCGGTAGCCAAGCCAGCCCTGCACGAACTCGAGCGCGATGCCCAGGGCGGCGAAGCCCAGCGCGTAAGCCAGGCGCGCGCGGCGCGGGCGGTAGAGCAGGCAGAACCAGAACATCACCAGGGCGTAGCTGCCGATGTGCTCGAGCTTGTCGCTCTGCTCGAAGCCGAGCGAGGGCGGCGAGCGCATCACCGAGCCGTACACGATCGCCGCCACCATTGCCCAGCCGAGGGCGACCCAGAGCCTGCGCACGATCAGAAAAGCCGCATCTGCCCGGCCGGCGGCGGCGGGCGGAAGGCCGCGCAGTCGAGCTCGCGCCGCGGCCGGGTGCCGCGCTCGGCGCCGTTGAGGCCGAGCCGCCGGCAGGCGATCTCGAAGCGCTTGGCGAGCAAATCGGCGTAGTTGCCCGTGCCGGTCATGCGGGTGCCGAAGCGCGGATCGTTGTCGCGCCCGCCGCGCAGCTGCTGCACGATGCTCATCACGTGCTCGGCGCGCAAGGGGTAGTGTGCCGCCAGCCATTCGCGAAACAGCGTCTTGAGCTCGTTCGGCAGCCGCATGAGCTGGTAGCCGGCCATGCTCGCGCCCGCGGCGGCGGCCGCTTCGAGCGATTCCTCGACCGACTTGTCGGACAGCGCGGGGATCACGGGCGCGAGCATCACGCCCACCGGCACGCCGGCGCCGGCCAGCGCGCGGATGGTGTCGAGGCGCCGCTGCGGGCTCGCCGCGCGCGGCTCGAGCCGGCGCGCAAGCCTGCGATCGAGCGTTCCGAGCGAAACGAAGACCTTGGCGAGGTTCGCGCGGCCCATCGGCCCGAGCAGGTCCAGGTCGCGCTCCACCAGCGCCGACTTGGTGACGATCGTCAGCGGGTGGCGGCACTCGGCGAGCAGCTCGATCAGGCCGCGCGTAATGCGGTAGCGGCGCTCGATCGGCTGGTAGCAGTCGGTGTTTGCGCCGAGCGCGATCGGCGAGGGGCGGTAGCCGCGCCGGGAGAGCTCGTCGCGCAGCCGCTCGACCGCGTTCAGCTTGGCGAACAGCTTGCTCTCGAAGTCCAGTCCGGGCGAAAGCTCGAGGTAGGCGTGGCTCGGGCGCGCGTAGCAGTAGATGCAGCCGTGCTCGCAGCCGCGGTATGGGTTGATCGAGAGCTCGAACGGCAGGTCGGGCGAGTCGTTGCGCTGGATGATCGAGCGCGCGCGCTCCTCCGTCACGCTGGTCTCGAGCGCCGCCGGCGCCTCGTCCTCGGCGCCCCAGCCGTCGTCGAAGGCCTCCCGCGCCACGGTTTCGAAGCGCCCCTGCAGGCGCGAAAGCGCGCCGCGCGACTTGCCCGCGCCCGCCACCCTGGCCGCGTGCACGACGATCGAACGGGGTTCGGAACTCGTCTCGTTGGCCATGTCGCCTACCGTTAGAATCGCGTTGTTCTGAAGGACTCCCAATACTGTATATATGTCCAGTGAAAGGCGCAACGTTGCGCTGCTGACCGCCTGCCAGGCGATGCTGCTGACCAACAATTCGACCCTGATCGCGATCAACGGCCTGGCGGGGCTCGCGCTGGCGGCCAACCGCTCGCTTGCCACCCTGCCGGTGACTTTCTGGGTGCTGGGCGGCGCGGTGGCGACGATGCGCGCTTCGCTGCACATGAAGCGGGTCGGTCGCCGCCGGGGCCTGACGCTCGGCACGCTGTGGGGGTTCGCCGGCGCGCTGATCTGCGCCGGCGCGATCTGGCTGCAGAGCTTCTGGCTGTTGTGCTTCGGCGCGCTGGTATTCGGCGTCTACAACGCCTACGGCCAGTACTACCGGTTTGCCGCCGCCGACTCGGCGAGCGTGCAGTTCCGGCCCACCGCGATCTCGCTCGTGCTCGCGGGCGGATTGGTCGGCGGCGTGCTCGGGCCGACCACCAGCCGGTTGACGGTCGAGCTGCTGCCGCAGAGGTTCCTCGGCGCCTACCTCGCGCTGATCCTGTTCTTGCTGGTCACGGTGGCGCTGCTGCGCTTCATCCGCATTCCGGACCCGAGCGCGGCGGAACAGCAGGCGACCGGGCGGCCGCTGTCGAAGATCGCGCGCCAGCCCAAGTTCCTGGTCGCGGTGGCGGGCGCCGCGTTCGGCTACGGCGTGATGAACTTCCTCATGACCTCGACCCCGCTCGCGATGCGCATCTGCGGCCACCCCTACGGCGCGGCCGCGTTCGTGATTTCGTCCCACGTGGTGGGCATGTACCTGCCTTCGTTCTTCACCGGCGGGCTGATCCGCCGCTTCGGCTCGCTGCGCGTGATGTTCACCGGCGCGGTGCTGAACGCGCTGTGCGTCGGCGTCGCGCTGACCGGCATCGAGATCGCGCAGTTCTGGTTCGCGCTGGTCCTGCTGGGCGTAGGCTGGAACTTCCTGTTCATCGGCGCGACCGCGCTGCTGACCGAGACCTATCGTCCGGAAGAGCGCGCCAAGGCGCAGGGCGCCAACGACTCGGCGATATTCGTCATGATGGCGCTGTCGTCGTTCTCATCGGGCCTGATCGTGACCAATTTGGGCTGGAACAGCGTCAACTACGCCGCCCTGCCGCTGGTCGCGATCATCATGGCGGCGATCGCGTGGCTCGCTCTGCGCAACCGCCACCATGGTGCGGCGGCCTGAGACCATGGCGCTCGCGCCTCCCGCCGCCGTCGGCGCGCCGCTCGACGAAGTCGACACCCCGGCGCTGATCATCGAGCTCGACGCCTTCGAGCGCAACCTCAAGCGCCTGTCGAACGCCGTCGCCGGGCGCGGCGTCCGGGTTCGCGCCCACGCCAAGACCCACAAGTCCCCGGAGATCGCGCGGCGCCAGATCGCCGCCGGCGCGATCGGCGTGTGCTGCCAGAAGGTATCGGAGGCCGAGGTGATGGTCGAAGGCGGCGTGGCCGACGTCCTGGTATCGAACGAGGTCGTCGGGGCGCGCAAGCTCGAGCGCCTCGCCGCGCTCGCGCGCCGCGCGCGCATCGGGGTGTGCGTCGACGACGCGGCCAACGTGCGCGAGCTCTCGCAGGCGGCGCAGCGCGCCGGCGCGACGCTCGACGTCTACGTCGAGGTGGACGTGGGGGCACGCCGCTGCGGCGTCGAAGCGGGCGCGCCGGCGCTCGCGCTGGCGCGCGAGGTCGCTGCCAGCCCGGGCCTGCGCTTCGCCGGCCTGCAGGCCTACCACGGCGCGGCGCAGCACCTGCGCGCGATGTCCGAGCGCCGCGCCGCGATCGCCCGCGCGGCGAGCGCGGCGAACCAGACGCGGCGCCTGATCGAGTCCGAGGGGCTCGCCTGCCCGACGGTGACCGGAGCCGGCAGCGGAAGCTTCGCGTTCGAGATCGAGTCGGGCGTGTTCGACGAGATCCAGCCCGGCTCGTACGTGTTCATGGACGCGGACTACGCGAAGAACGAGTGGGCCGCGCCCCTGCCGCGCTTCGAGCACGCGCTGTTCGTGCTCTCGACGGTGATGAGCCGGCCGGCGGCGGATCGCGCGGTGCTGGATGCCGGGCTCAAGGCGCTTAGCCTCGACTCAGGCATGCCGCTGGTGTGGGAGCACCCGGGGCTGCGCTACGTGCGCGCTTCCGACGAGCACGGCGTGCTCGAGGTCGCGGCCGGCGTGCCGCCCGCGCTGGGCGAGCGGCTGCTGCTGGTGCCGGGCCATTGCGACCCGACGGTAAACCTGTACGACTGGTACGTGTGCCTGCGCGATGGACGGGTCGAAGCGCTCTGGCCGGTGAGCGCCCGCGGAGCCCTGTATTGAGCCGCCGCCCGTACTACGGCTGGGTGGTGGTGGCCGCCGCGTTCAGCCTGATGTTCGTCGGCTTCGGCGCCGCCTACTCGTTCGCGGCGTTCTTCAGCGCTTTCCAGACCGAGTTCGCGGCCTCGCGCGGCCACGTGTCGCTCGTGTTCTCGGTGGCCGCTTTCCTGTGGTTCACGCTCGGCGCGCCGGGCGGCGTGCTGGCGGACCGGCTCGGGCCGCGGCGCGTCGCGCTCGCGGGCGTCGCCTGCCTGGTGGCCGCGCTGGCGCTGGCGAGCGTCGCGCCGTCGGTCGGGGTGCTCTACCTGACCTACAGCATCGGGATGGGAGTCGGGGTCGGGCTAACCTACGTGCCCGCGGTAGGCGCGGTGCAGCCGTGGTTCGTCGCCAACCGCGCTTTTGCGTCGGGCGTCGCGGTGGCCGGGATCGGCGCCGGCAATTTTCTCGTGCCGCCGCTCGCGGCCTGGCTGATCGGCGCCTTCGGCTGGCGCGCGGCCTACCAGGTGCTCGCGCTCGGCGTGCTCGTGCTCGGCGGCGCAGCCGCGCTCGCGATCGACGACGACCCGGCGCGCCACGGCGCGGCCGGCACGGCGCGCACCGAGCGCGCCACGCTGCCGGGCGCGACGCTGGGCGAGGCCCTGCGCTCCGAGCCGTTCTGGCTGCTGTACGTTTCGAGCGTGCTGGTGTGCGTCGGGCTGTTCGTGCCGATGGTGCACCTCGCTTCGTTCGCCCAGGACGCGGGCTATTCGGAGGCCAAGGGCGTGGCGCTGGTGAGCCTGATCGGGCTCGGCAGCCTGCTCGGGCGCTTCACCATCGGCGGCGTCGCCGACCGGCTCGGGCGCATGCCTTCGCTGGCGGTGATGTACCTGGGCCTGGGCGCGATGCTGGTGCTGTGGTGGCTCGCCACCCAGTACTGGGTCCTGGCGCTGTTCGCGCTTTCTTTCGGCGCCTTCTACGGCGGATTCGTGGCGCTCGCGCCGTCGATCATGATGGATCTGTACGGGCCGCGGGCGCTGTCGGGCATCATCGGCTTCCTCTACACCGGTCCCGGGATCGGCACCTTGATCGGCCCGCCGCTCGCCGGCGCCGCGTTCGACGCGCTGGGCAGCTACGCCGCGCCGATCCTGGCCGGCGCTGCGCTGTCGTTCGCCGCCGCCGGCATCGTGCTGGTGCTGGTGCGGCGCACGCGCGCCGTCCCGGCATGAAGCGCGCGCCGGCGCTCGCGGTAAGCGAGGCGCGCGGCGTTCGCCGCCTGCACATCGGCGGCGACGCGATCCAGAGCGCGATGCGCATCGACGATCCGTACGCGCTTGCGCTCGACTACACGCGCTGCATGATGGCGGTGCTGCTGTTTCACCCTCAGCCGCGCGAGGTGCTGATGATCGGCCTCGGCGGCGGCTCGCTGGCCAAGTTCTTCCACCGCAGGTTCCGCGGCGCGCGCGTGCGCGCGGTCGAACTGGACGCGCGCGTGGTCGCCGCGGCGCGCGAGCACTTCGCGCTGCCGCAGGACGACGCTAGGTTGCGCGTCGAGGTCGGCGACGGTGCCGAGGCGCTGGCGCCGGAATGCTGCGACCTGCTGCTGGTGGACGGCTTCGACGACGGCGAGCAGGTGCCCGGCCTGGTGAGCCACGCGTTCTACGACGCGGCCTGGCTGGCACTTTCCGAGCCGGGCGCGATGGTGCTCAATTTCATGAGCGACGACCCGGGGCTCGACCTGTACCTGAGGCGCCTGGAGCGCGCCTTCGGCGGCGCGGTGCTTTGCCTGCCGGCGCTTTCCGACCCGAACCTGCTGGTGTTCGCCCTCAAGGGCGCGCCGCCGCGCCTCGCCTGGCGTGCGCTGCGCGCGCGCGCCGAGCGGCTGGAAGAGCGCTTCGCGCTGCCGTTCCGCCGCTACGTCGCCGGACTCGGGTTGATGAATCCCCACACGAGGGAGGACCTTATAATCACGCCTGACACGAACGGAGGGGAACGATGAAACTGACCAGCGAGAGCTTTGCCGACATGGGCACGATCCCCGGGCGCTGCGCGTTCGCGGTGCCCGACGCGAAGACCCACGTCAGGCTGTCCGACAACCGCAATCCGCAGCTGGCTTGGAGCGGGTTGCCCGCGGGCACGCGCTCGCTGGCGCTCGTGTGCCACGATTACGACGTGCCGACCAAGCCCGACGACGTCAACAAGGAGGGCCGCCAGATTCCCGCCACGCTTCCGCGGGCCGACTTCTACCACTGGCTGCTGGTCGATCTGAAGCCCTTCGACAAACCGATCGATGAAGGCGAGTTCTCCAACGGCATCACCGCGCGCGGCAAGCCCGGTCCGCAGGCGCCGCGCGGCGCGCGCCAGGGCCTGAACGACTACACCGCGTGGTTCGCCGGCGACGCCGAAATGAAGGGCGACTACTTCGGTTACGACGGCCCTTGTCCGCCGTGGAACGACACCATCCCGCACCACTACGTGTTCACCCTCTACGCGCTGGATATCGAGAAGTGTCCGCTAGCCGACGGTTTCAAGGGAGCGGACCTGGTGGTCGCGATCAAGGGCCGCATCCTGGACAGCGCTCGCATTACCGGGGTCTACAGCCTGAACCTGTCGGTCAAGACTTGAGCGTCGAGGTCCTGGCGCTGGCGCCGATTGCCTTCCTCGGCGCGCTGGTCTACGGCGTCACCGGCTTCGGCGCGGCGCTGGTCGCGATCCCGCTCGCGACGCAATTCGTGCCGCTTCACTTCGCGCTCGCGGTGTTCGTGCTGCTCGACCTCGCAAACGCGCTGCGCATCGGGCTCGAGGCTCCGCGGCACGTGGTGCGCGGCGAGGTCGTGCGCCTGGTACCGATGATCCTTGCCGGGACGGTGCTCGGCGTCACCGCGCTGGTGAACATGCCGCGCCAGGGGGGCATGCTGGCGCTGGGCGTGTTCGTCGTCGTCTTTGCGCTGTACTCGCTCTTTTCGCGCCGCCCGCGCAGTACGGTCGCGCGCGGCTGGGCCTGGCCCGCGGGGCTCGCCGGCGGAATCACGAGCTCGATGTTCGGCGCCGGCGGGCCGCCCTACGCGATCTATCTCTCGCAGCGCGACCTGAGCAAGGAATCGTTCCGCGCCACGCTCGCGGTCACCTCGATCGCGAGCATCGCGCTGCGCCTTGCGGCGTTCGCGCTTACCGGGCTGATGAGCGATGCGTCGGTATGGGCCGCGGCGGCGGTCGCGCTGCCGGCGGCATGGATCGGCATTTCGGCCGCCTCGCGACTTTTCAGGCGCATCAGGCGCGAAACTCTGATGCGCGCGGTGTCGCTCATGCTGCTCGCCTCGGGCGGCTCGCTGGTCCTGCGCGCGCTGGGTTGAGCGATGGACTGGGTCCTGGGCTTCGTGCTGGCCTACATCGTCGCCCAGCTCGGCATCGCCTTCTGGTTCTCGCACCGCAACCGCAACGAGGTGGACTACCTGCTGGCGGGACGCAGCCTCGGTCCGTGGATGGCGACCTTTACCGTGTTCGCGACCTGGTTCGGCGCCGAGACCTGCGTCGGCGCCGCGGGCGAGGCCTACGCGCATGGAATTTCCGGCGTCATCGCCGATCCCTTCGGCTACACCGCCGGGATCGTGCTGTCCGGGCTGTTCTTCGCCGGAGCGCTGTGGAAGCGCGGCATCGTCACGCTGGCAGACCTGTTCCGCCAGCGCTATGGCCTGGGCGTCGAGCGGCTGGCGGCCGTCATCATGATCCCCGGCTCGGTCATGTGGGCCGCCGCGCAGGTGCGCGCTTTCGGCCAGGTGCTGGCGTCGGCGTCGGACCTGGGCCTGCTCGCGGCGATAACGCTCGCCGCGGCGGTCGTCATCGCCTACACCGCGATCGGCGGGATGTGGGCGGACGCGGTCACCGACCTGGTGCAGGGCATCGTGCTGATCGCGGGCGTGCTCGCGCTGGGCGCCGTGTTCGTCTCGCTCGGTGGGCTGCGCGAGATCGCGTCGCTCCCCGCCGCGAGATTCGATCCGATGCACGGGCGCAGCGCGCTGAGCGCGATCGATGCGCTCGCGGTGCCGATCTTCTCGACCATCGCTGCGCAGGAGCTGGTTTCGCGCATCCTCGCGGTGCGCGGCGCACGGTTGGCCCGAAGCGCGACGGTCGCCGCCGGCGGGCTCTATCTCGCGGTTGGCATCGTGCCGGTGGCGATCGGCCTGGGCGCGGCAGGCATCATCGGGGCCGGGCGCGACCATGAGCAGGTGCTCGCCTTGTTCGCCCAGCAGCAGCTCCCCATGCCGCTCTACATCCTGTTCCTCGGCGCGCTGGTGTCGGCGATCCTGTCGACGCTGTCCGGCGCTCTGCTGGTGGCGGGATCGCTCGCCGCGCACAACGTGCTGCTGCCGCTCGCGCCGCGGCTGTCCGAGAAGGCCAAGCTGCGCGCAAACCGCTGGGCGGTGATCGCGTTCGGATTGATCGCCTACCTCATCGCGCTCTCGAGCGAGAGCATGTACGCGCTGGTGCAGGAGTCATCCGGCCTGGGCAGTGCCGGAATACTGATCATGATGCTGTTCGCGCTCTGGGGCGGCCGGGTCGGCGGCGCGGCGAGCGCCTACGCAGCGCTGATTGCGGGCACTGCGGTGTTCATCCTGGCCGACAGCGTGCTGGAGATGAAAGGCGCCTACCTGCTCGCGCTCGGTGCGGCGCTTGCCGGCTACCTCGTCTGCGTGCCGCTCGCCTCGAGCATGATGAGGCGGCGCAGCTCGCGATAGCGCTCTTCGGACGCGTCGCCGAACAACGGGTCGCGTCCTGCCGGTACCGCGGCGGTCACGGCGGCCCAGTCCTCGGGGGTGAGCAGCTCCGCCGCGCGCGGTAGCACCTCCTCCTCTTCGGTCGCGAGGTGATGGCGGTAGTACACCAGGTAGGTGGCGGCCGCGGCTTCGACCGAGGCGCGCGACACGATCGCCTCGTCGGCCACCTCGTTCAGCAGCGCGAGCAGCTCGTCGCCGGCCTTGGCGATGACGCGGTGCTCCTGCAGCAGGCGGTTGATCTTGCCGTGCAGGTCCGGCTGGCGCGCGACCAGGCGCGCGAAGGCGACGTCCTCGCGCGCGTGGTGGAAGCGGTCGGGGTAGTGCCGCAGGTACGAGACGATGTCGATCATCAGCTCGTAGTTGGGCTTGCCGCCTTCGTGAAACACCGCGACCTGGCTCTCCAGCAGCGCAAGCAGGCGCAAGAAGTTCGCGTGCTCGGCATGCCAGTGCGTGACGGCGTTGCTCATCGGTAGATCCAGTCCCGGCTCCAGGGCAGAGGGTTGACGGCCGGGCTGCCGGTTTTGACCGCGAGCATCTGGTGAATCGAGACCCAGCGCTGCCCGAAAGCGTGCGCACAGCCGGCGAGGTAGGCGCGCCAGATGCGCAGGCGCTTCTCGCCCGAGAATTCGCGCGCGCGCTCGAGGTTTGCCTCGAGTCGCTCGCTCCAGTGCCATAGCGTCTTGGCGTAGTGCAGGCGCAGAGTTTCCACGTCCATCACCTCGAGCCCCGCGGCGGCCATCTCGCGCAGCGCGAGGGAGACGTGCGGCAACTCGCCGTGCGGGAAGACGTACTTCTCGACGAAATCGCCTCCGCCCAGGCCGACCGAGCGGCTGTCCGGGTCGACCGAGGTGATGCCGTGGTTCAACGCGATGCCGCCATCCTTGAGCAGGCGGTAAATCGTCCCGAAATACAGCGGCAGGTTCTTCAGGCCGACGTGCTCGAACATACCGACCGAGGCGATCTTGTCGTAGACGCCGCTCCCCGGGACGTCGCGATAGTCCTGCAGCAGCACCCGGCAGCGATCCGAGAGCCCGTCCGCCTCGATCCGCTCGGACGCGAGCGCGTGCTGGTTGTGCGACAGCGTGATTCCGGTGGCGTCGACCCCGTAGTGGCGCGCCGCCCAGCGCACCAGCCCGCCCCAGCCGCAGCCGATGTCGAGCAGCCGGTCTCCCGGCCGCAGCCGCAGCTTGCGGCAGATGTGGTCGAGCTTCTGCTCTTGCGCGGTGTCGATATCCTCTTCGCCGGTCTTGAAGTAGGCGCACGAGTAGACCATGTTGCGGTCCAGCCACAGCGCGTAGAAATCGTTCGAGACGTCGTAGTGGTAGTGGATCGCTTCCGCATCACGCTTCTTGCTGTGCCGGCGCAGCAGCGGCAATCTTCCCTGCCTCGCGGCGCCGAGGTAGCGCGACAGGCCCTCGGCCGCGCGCAGCGCCTCGGCGATCGGGCCTTCGACCTCGAGGTGTCCCTCGACGTATGCCTCGCCCAGCTTTGCCAGGTCCGGATTCACCAAGTAGCGCAGCGCCCGGGCAGACGGGATGCGCAGCGTCACCGTGGGCGATGGCGCGAGCTCGTAGCGTTGGCCGTTCCACAGCACAAGCGCTACCGGCAGATTCGCTTTTCCGCTCAGCTCGCCGATGACCTTCTTGATGCGGGAATCCAGCAGCATGGGGACCGGGCCGGTGTCTGATATGTGTTTTACCGGGCTTTGGGCGGCAGATCAAGAACTCGCGGGTTCGCGCATGGTGACGAATTCTTCCGCCGCGGTGGGGTGGATGCCAATGGTGGCATCGAACTGGGCTTTGGTGGCGCCGAGCCTGACCGCGATCGCGATGCCCTGGATGATCTCGCCGGCGTCCGGGCCGATCATCTGGGCGCCGACCACGCGCTGGCTGGGGCCGTCCACGAGGAGCTTCATGAAAGTCCTCTCGTCGCTTTCGGTGAGGGTGTGCTTGAGCGAGCGGAACGCGGTCTTGTAGACCTGCAGCTTCGGGTAGCGTTCTCGCGCGGCTTCCTCCGTCAGCCCGACCGCAGCGAGGTTCGGGTTGGCGAATACCGCGGTCGGCACGTTCTCGTAGTCGATCGCGGTCGGCTCGCCGCGGAACAGAGTCTTGGCGAGCGCCATGCCCTCGGCGGTGGCCACCGGGGTGAGATTGATCCGGTTGGTGACGTCGCCGATGGCGTGGATCGACTCCACCGAGCTCTTCGAGTAGGCATCCACGACCACCTCGCCGATCGGCCCGAGCTTCACGCCCGCGCCCTCGAGGCCGAGGCCCTTGCTGTTCGGCACCCGGCCGGTCGCGAACAGCACCAGTTCGGCGCGCGCGTGCATGCCGTCGCCGTAGGCGACTTCAAGCACGCCGTCGGGGAGCTTGGTGATCGACACCGGCTCGGCGCCGAAATGCAGGATGACGCCCTTCTTCCCGATCTCCTCGCCCAGGCGCGTGCCGAGCTCGACGTCGAACTCGCGCAGCAGGCGGTGGCGGCGATAGGCGAGAGTGGTTTGCACTCCGAGCCCGTTGAAGATCGAGGCGAACTCGACCGCGATGTAGCCGCCGCCGACGACGATTGCGCGCGCAGGCAGCTGCTCGAGATGGAACACCGCGTCGGAGGTGATCGCGTGCGACTTGCCCGGTATGTCCGGCACCTGCGACCGCGAGCCGGTGGCGATCAGGATGTGCTTCGCGCTCCAGCTTCGCCCGGCGATCTCGACCGTGTGCGCGTCGCGCAGCGCGGCGCGGCCGCGCACGATCTCGACCCCCGCCTCGGCGAGCAGCCGCTCGTAGACCGCGTTCAGGCGCGCGATCTCCCTGTCCTTGTTGGTCACCAGCGTCCGCCAGTCGAAGCCCGGTTCGGCTACGCTCCAGCCGTAGGCCGCGGCGTCCTCGAAATCGTCGCGAAAGTGCGCCGCGTAGGAAAAGAGCTTCTTCGGAATGCAGCCGACGTTTACGCAGGTGCCGCCGAATCTGCCCGACTCCGCGATGGCGACTCGCGCGCCGTAGACGGCCGCGACGCGGCTGGCGCGAACGCCGCCAGAGCCGCCGCCTATCGTGAACAGGTCGAAGTCGTACTGCCCGGTGCGTGTCACTTCAGGTTGGGCAGATTCAGCTCCACGAGCTCGAGCAGCGCGGAAAGACCGCCCTGCTCGGAATTGCCGCGCAGAGACTTGATTCCTTGCCGTACCCGCTCCTCGATCTGCTCGCGCGGCATGCCCTCGATTCCTTTGAGCAGCGCCGCAAGCTCGCCGAGGTTCTTGCTTTCGGCTGCGCTTCGCACCTCGGCCAGACGTGCTTCGATTCCGGCGCGGTCCAGGTTGGTCACCAGTTTCAGCGTCTTGTCGTGCATGCTCATGGCGCTCTCCTTGAGCGGCGGGTGCAGCGATCTTAGCCAGTTGGCGCCGGATTGGCTAGCCAAGCTGCGCGTAGCGGCCGTCGGACTCGCGCACTCTGCCTTCGGCCATGAGCTTGTCCAGATGCGCGCGCAAAGAGCGCGCCGCCACCGCGTGCAGCTTGGCCGAAACATCGTCGTATACCGCGGGCACCAGCGCTTCGAGCGTCGCGTTGCCGAGCTTCGCCAGCGCTGCGACAACTTTGCTTTCGCGCGCGAGTCGGTGCGTGATCAGGCGCCTCAGCTCCTTGTGCGGCGCGCCGATCAGGTAGCCGTGTCCCGGCGCGAAGATCGCAAGCTCTTCGGCGAGCAGCGCTTCGAGCGACGCGAGGTAGGCGCGCATGTCGCCGTCGGGCGGATTGATGACCACGGTCGAGCCCTGCATCACGTGATCGCCGGTGAACAGCATGCCGGTCTGCTCGAGGAGGTAGCAAAGGTGATTGGACGCATGGCCGGGCGTGTGCAGGGCGCGCAGCGCGATGCCGCCCAGCGCGAGCGTCTCGCCGTGCGCGGGCAGCCGTTGCGGCGCAAAGCCCTGGTCCTGGCTCTGGCCCGGCGGCGGCGGGCGGCCGATAAGCTGCGCGCCCGTCGCCTCACGGATTGCGGCCGCGGCGGGCGAATGGTCGAGATGGGTGTGGGTGCACAGCACCCACTTGATGCGCCCCGCGCCGGCGGCGAGAACCGCCCCGACGTGCGATTCGATCGCGGGACCGGGATCGATCACTGCCAGGTCGCCGTCGCCCACCAGGTAAGTATTGGTCCCGGGGCCCGTCATCATGCCGGGATTCGGCGCAGTGATGCGCGTCACCAGACGGTCGAGCCTCTTCGGCGTGCCGGGTACCAGGTCGTAGCTCGTGTTTCCGCTCTCTTCCGGGTCGCACCAGTGAATCTCGAAATACTGCGGATCGGCGCGCCGGAACACCCTCGGTCCGTCCTTGCCCTGGGCCCAGCACGCCCGGTTTGTCTCGACCTCGGGCAGCGCTTTCACGTGCTCGAAGGCCTCGTACGGGCTGGCGAAGCGCGCGAGCTCCGCCAGCGTGTGCTTGGTTGCGAACACCAGCTCGATCTTGCCCTGCGCGTTGCGCTCCAGCGCTTCCTGCGGGCGCAGCCACAGATTGTGGATCGTCTCCGAATTGTCGTGCGAGCCCTGCTGGCCCTGTGGCGCGATCGCGACGAAGAAGCGGGTGTCGAAGCGGCGCGAGCGTCCCGGCGCGGTGATCCAGTGGCCGAAGTAGGCGAGCTCGTGCGCCGGTACGAGCAGCTTCTCGCGTTCAAGGAACTCGGCGAACGAAAGCTCGCCCGCATTGAGCGGTGCGCGCAGGTGCTCGAGCGCCGCGGCACGCTCCGCGCCGACGGGGCGCCGCTCCTCGTCCCAGGCGAGCAGGATGCCGGCCTCCTCGAAACATTCGCGCACCGCCGCGACCCAGTGCGCGAGCCCGCCGGCAGCGACGCCGAGACGCGCGCTCGCCTCGCCGTCGCTCAGCCCCACCACGCGCCGCAGAATTCGGGGATCGGCGTCATGGTCGTCGATCGCGCCCCCCGGGAACACGTAGGCGCCGGCGAGGAAAGCCGCGCCGCGGGTGCGCTGAAGCATGAAGACATCGAGACCGCCCGCCGCCTCGCGCAGCAGGGCGACCGTCGCCGCGGGGCGCGCTGCGGGCGTCACGCGGTGCGTCCGGCGCGATCCTTGTCGTTCTGCGCCTTGATCAGTTCGCGCATGCGCTGCCAGTCGGCGTCGGAGAGCTTGTCCAGTCCGCTGAACGAGGCGCCGTTGGCGAGGTAGCCGCCGCCGTCGATCGCGATCGTTTCGCCCGTGAGGTAGTCGCAGCCGTCGGCCATCAGGAACGCCGCGAGGTTCTGCAGCTCCGGCATCTGCCCGATGCGCCGCATCGGGATCGTGCTCGTCGCGTCCTCGAAGCTGCTGTCCGGGCGCAGTCGCTTCGAGGCGCCTTCGGTCGGAAAGGGGCCCGGCGCAATGGCGTTGAGCCGGATGCCGTGGCGTCCCCATTCGACCGCGAGCGACTTGGTCATGACGTGCAGCGCCGCCTTCGACATGGCGGAGGGCACGACATAGGGCGATCCGGTCCAGACCCAGGTCACCAGGATCGAGATGACGGACCCTTTGTGGCCACCCGCGATCCAGCGCCGTCCCACCGCGTGGGTGACGTAGAAGGTGCCGTGGAAGACGATGTTGGCGATGGCGTTGAAGCCGTTCGGCGTGAGGTCCTTGGTCGGGCTGATGAAATTGCCCGCGGCATTGTTGACCAATCCGGTGAGCGGCCCGGCCTCGTCCCAGATGCGCTGGACCATCGCGTCGACCGCCTGCGCGTCGCGGATGTCGACGGAATGCGTGCGCACCACGCCTCCGTGCAGATCCATGAGCTGCTTCGCGGTCTGGTCGAGCACAGGGCCGCGACGGCCGGCGATCCACACCTCGGCCCCGAGCTCGAGGTACTTGGCGGCAATCTCGCGTCCCAGGCCGGTGCCGCCCCCGGTGATCAGGATCCGCTTATCCTTGAACAGCCCTTGCTTGAACATGCGCGCTCCTCTTGCCGGCAGCGTGCATTCTACTTCCACGCAGGACGCGCCCGGCCAGGCGTGCGAAGCGCGCGGCGAGCGCGGCGAACATCGCCGCGCGCTCGCGCCGGGCCTGGGCGTGGATCCGGCTCAACATCTGCGGATCGCTGTAGAAACGTTCCAGCGTGACGCGTTCCATGGCGCTCTCGCGCTGGTCTCAGGCGAGCGCCAGGTCGGCTTCGCCGAGCGCCTGCACCAGTGCGACGCCGCGCTGCGACAGAACGTGGCAGGCTCCCGGGCCGAGCAGCACGTCGCGCGGCCTGTTCTCCTCGGTCACCCACAGCGTGCCCGCGCGGCAGCACACGGTGCTGCCGGCGCCGTCGCGAAGCTTCAGGGTCTGCCCTCCGGCCAAATGCAGATTGCCGCCGCGCAGTTCGATGTGCATCTCGATCTCCTTGCATGTTGCATGCGATACGCGCATGCTGCGTGGATGCAAGCGTAAGCCTATGGCCTATGGTGCTCAAACGGAAATCGCTCAGGGCAGGCATGATTAAAGGGAATGCGAGTCTGGCGCATGGCACCGCCCCCCGACTGCCTTCGCTCGACTTGTTGAAGGGCTTCGAGGCGGCCGCCCGCCTGCTGTCGTTCACAGGTGCCGGGGAAGAATTGCACCTCACCCAGTCGGCGGTGAGCCGACAGATCAAGGAGCTCGAATCACAACTGGGCGCAGCGCTGTTCGAGCGCCGGCATCGCGCGCTCGCGCTGACCGACGCGGGGCGCACCCTATTCCCCGCCGCGATCCAGGTGTTGCAGGCGATGCGCGCGGCGACCGACCAGCTGCGCGCAATCTCGGCACGCCGGGCGCTCGCCGTGACCACCACTCACTCGTTCGCCGCGCTGTGGCTGATCCCGCGCCTGGCGGGCTTCACCCGCACTCACCCGGGCGTCGATGTGCGAATCGCAACGGATACGCGAGTGCAGGACCTGGAGCGCGACGGATTGGACGTCGCGATCCGCCACGGGCCGGCGTCAATCGCAGGGCCGAACGCGATGCGCCTTTTCGGCGAGCGCGTGTTCCCAGTTTGCAGCCCCACCCTGCTGCGCGATCCGAAACGGCCTCTGCGCGAGCCGGCGGATTTGCGCAACCATGTGCTGCTGCAATACGACGATCCCGAGGGCCGCCACCCGTGGTTGCACTGGAAGACCTGGCTCGAGGTGGAGGGACTGACCGATCTGAGGCCCGCAGGCAGCCTGCTGCTGTCGGGCTACGAGCAGATCATTCCGGCGGCGATCGCGGGCCACGGCGTGGCGCTCGGCAGGAGCCCGCTGGTGCGCGAAGCGCTCGCAGCGGGCGCGCTGGTGGCCCCCTTCAAGCGCAGCGCCGAGTCCACCCGCGCCTACTATGCGATCGTCGCGAAAACCGCCGCGACGCGTCCGGAAGTGTCGGAGTTCTTGGCTTGGTTGCGCGGCGAGGCGGCGGCCGAAGAGCAGCCGCGCGCAGCCGCTATACGGTAAGCACGATCTTGCCGATGTGCTGCGACGACTCCATCAGCTTGTGGGCTTCGGAAGCCTGAGCGAGCGGGAACGTCTTGAAGATCACCGGCTTGATCTTGCCGCTCTCGATCAGCGGCCAGACGTGCTGGCGCAGGCTTGCCGCCACCGCACCCTTGAATTCGACCGGGCGTGGGCGCAGGGTCGAGCCGGTCAGCGTGAGGCGGCGCCGCATCACCTCGTTGATGTCGAGCTCGGTCTTTGGTCCGCGCAGGAAGGCGATGAATACCAGCCGTCCTTCCTCCGCCAAGCACTTGAGCTCCTTCGGCACGTAATCGCCGCCCACCATGTCGAGGATCACGTTCACCCCTTTGCCGTCGGTGGCGGCCTGCACTTCGGCCAGGAAGTCCTGGGTGCGGTAGTTGATCGCCTTGTCGGCGCCGAGCTTGACGCAGGCAGCGCACTTGTCGTCGCTGCCGGCGGTCGCGAGCACCCGGTTGCCCATCGCCCTCGCGATCTGGATCGCGGTGACGCCGATGCCGGAGGAGCCGCCGTGTACCAGCAGCGTCTCGCCGGCTTTGAGCCGGCCGCGGTCGAACACGTTCGACCACACGGTGAAGAAGGTCTCGGGCAGCGAAGCGGCCTCGATCAGCGACAGGCCCTTGGGCACCGGCAGCGCCTGGACTTCGGGCACCGCGCAATACTCGGCGTAGCCGCCGCCGTGGGCGAGCGCGCACACCTTGTCGCCGACTTTCCAGCGCGTCGCCTTGGCGCCGCAGGCGACGACCTCGCCGGCGATCTCCAGCCCCGGCAGATCGGACGCGTCGGGGGGCACGGCGTACAGCCCCTGACGCTGCAGCAGGTCGGGGCGGTTGACGCCCGCCGCGGCGACCTTGACCAGAATCTCGTTCGGTTTCGGCGCCGGCAGCGGCCGCTCGGTCGGCACCAGCGCTTCCGGCCCGCCGGGCTTGACGATCTCGACCGCGCGCATCTTGCTTGGCAATGTCATGGTGAGGGTTGCTCCTGGATGAGCGGGCGAGTTTAGCGCAGCCGCTGGCGTGCCGCCCAGTCGAGGTCCACGTTGCCGCCCGACAGGATCACGCCGATCCGCAGTCCCGCGGCGTCGAGCTTGCCGCGCAGCAGGGCACAGGCGGCGAGCGCGCCGGTCGGCTCGACCACCAGCTTCATGCGCTGCCAGAGAAAGAACATCGCGTCGAGCAGCTCTTCGTCGGTCACGGTCAGCATGTCGTCGACAAAGTGCAGGACCAGCGGAAAGGTGTGCTCGCCGAGCGACTCGGTGCGCGCGCCGTCGGCGATGGTGTCCGGGTTGTGCACCGACTGCAGGGTCTTCGATTTGAACGAACGCGTGGCGTCGTCGCCCGCGGCGGGCTCGACGCCGATCACGCGGCACTCCGGATTCATGCGCCGCACGGCGACCGCGCAGCCCGCGAGAAGCCCACCGCCGCCGCAGGGAACGAGCAGCACGTCGAGCGGGCCGGCGTCCTCGATCAGTTCCTTCGCCGCCGTGCCCTGGCCGGCGATCACTTGCGGGTGGTCGAACGGCGGTATCATCGTCAGGCCGCGCTCGGCGCCGAGCTTGCGCGCGATCTCCTCGCGCGACGCGGTCTTCGCATCGTAGGTGATGACCTCGGCGCCGTAGCCGCGCGTCGCATCCAGTTTCACGCGTCGCGCATCGGCCGGCATGACGATGGTCGCGCCGACGCCGAGCAGCCGGCCCGCGAGCGCCACCGCCTGCGCGTGGTTGCCGGACGAGAAGGTGATCACGCCGCGGCGTTTCTGGTCCTCGGACAGCTGGGCCAGCGCGTTGTAGGCGCCGCGGAACTTGAATGCCCCCATGCGCTGCAGGTTCTCGCACTTGAAGAATACCTGCGCGCCGGTGAGCGCATCGATCGTGCTCGAGCTGAGCGCCGGCGTGCGGTGGGCGACGCCGCGCAGGCGCTCGTGGGCTGCCTCGACATCGTCGAACGAAACCGACAGGTTCAAGCTCCACCCCAGTGATCCAGCGCGGCGCGGGCGACTTCGCCCCCCCACTCCTGAAGGAAGTGCCCTCCCGCGGCATGCAGCCAGGGCTCGGGGCAGCCGCGGATGACCCCGCGCAGCGCCAGCATGACGGGCGGGCCGAGCACCGGGTCCTTGGCTCCCACCGCCATGAAAGACTCGCCGCGCCAGGCGTTCTTCCACCAGTCGCGCGCGCGGCGCGAGAGCGCGGCGCCCGGTGCGTCCTCCCGGTCCGGCACCAGGTTCGGAAAGCTTCGAACCCCGGCCTTATGACGCACATCGGGAAATGGCGCGTCGTAGGCCGCCGCTTCTTCGTCGCTCAAGTGCGCGCAGCTTCGCTTGAGCAGCTTGCCGCAGGCGAGGTCGGGGTTCTTGTTGACGTATGCGCGCCAGGCGAGGAAGCCTTCGGACAACGGCGCATCGCCGGTGCCGAGCGCGGTGTTCATCACCAGCAGGCGCGCGTAGCGCTCGGGCGCCTCCATCGGTGCGGTGAGGCCGAGCAGCCCGCCCCAGTCCTGCACCACCAGGGTGATGCGACGCAGGTCGAGCCGTTCGACCAGCTCGAGCAGCATCGCGCGGTGAAAATCGAACGTATAGGCGGCATCCTCCGCCGGCTTGTCCGAGCGGCCGAAGCCGATGAAGTCCGGCGCGACCACGCGCGCGCCGCAGTCGAGGAACGGCGGCAGCATGCGCCGATAGAGATAGCTCCAGGTCGGCTCGCCGTGCAGGCACAGGAAGACCGGCGCATCGACCGGCCCCTCGTCGAGGTAGTGCGCTCGCAGCCCGCGCCATTCGAGGTAGCGCGGCGCCCAGGGGTAGCCGGGAAGAGAGATGAAATGCTCGTCAGGGGTTCGCAGGATGGCCGACATCGGTGGATTGTAGAATGGCTGCATGGACTACTCCACTTACCACGACCTGAAGGTCCGGCGGATCGAGCCGGGAATCCTCGAAATCGTGATGGGCGAGGAGGGCGGGAAGCTGTCGACCGCGACCGCGCGCCTGCACGGCGAGCTGGCGCAAATCTGGCTCGATGTGGATCGCGACCCCGAAACGCGGGTCGCGATCCTGCGCGGCGCGGGCAGGGGCTTCTCCGCCGGGGGAGACCTGGCGATGGTCGAGCAGATGACGACCGACTTCGCCGCCCGGGCGCGCGTCTGGCGCGAGGCACGCGATCTGGTGTACAACGTGATCAACTGCTCCAAAATGGTGGTTTCGGCCATGCACGGGCCCGCGGTCGGGGCCGGGCTGGTCGCCGGGCTGCTGGCCGACGTGTCGATCGCGGCCAAGAACGCGCGCATCATCGACGGCCACACCCGGCTCGGCGTGGCGGCCGGAGATCACGCCGCGATCGTTTGGCCGTTGCTTTGCGGCATGGCGAAGGCGAAGTACTACCTCCTCACTTGCGAGCAGGTGAGCGGCGAGGAGGCCGAAAGAATCGGGCTGGTTTCTCTGTGCTGCGAGGAGTCCGAGCTGCAAGCGAAAGCGCTCGAGGTGGCGCGCAAGCTCGCGGCGGGGGCGCAGACCGCGCTGCGCTGGACGAAATACAGCCTGAACAACTGGCTGCGCATGGCCGGACCCGCATTCGACGCCTCGCTCGCGCTCGAGTTCATGGGCTTTACCGGGCCCGAGGTAAAGGAAGGCATTGCATCGCACAGGGAGAAGAGAAAGCCGTCGTTCCCCCCGGAGCCGCAGGATTTCTAGCTGCTGCTGCCGAGGCCCGGCGATTCGCCGGAATCGCCTCCGCTTTCGCCCGAAAGCAGCCGCTCGAGTTCGCGCGCCACGGCCTCGACATCTGGCCCGACCCGCCCCATGTACGAAAGCAGCATGCGGACCGGGAGATCGGTCAGGGTCGGGTTTGGGTGGTCGCGCAGGTGCGACAAGTTCTGTATCGCGGGCAGGACGTAGTTGTTGCGCGTGCCAGGCGAGGCGGTTTCGAGCCCCAGAACGACGGCCGCCTGCGCCCGGGCGATGCCCGAGAGCAGCTCGGCGAGCTGTAGCGCGGAGATTTGCAGCATGGCGATCCTCCAGAGGAAAAGACCAGCCCGAGACCGAGGATGCGCGATGGTAACATCCGCGCGAAATTCCCCGAAAGCGCGCATCGAATGCTGAAGCGGGTGCTGCTGACCTTACTCCTGCTCCTCGCGGGCGCCGCCGTCGGGATCGCGCTGCACACCGCTCTCACTCGCGGAGACACCATGTTCGCAGGCAAGCGTCCCACCAGCCTCGGCGTGCACGACGGCAGGCTCGCGCCGTGCCGACGTTCCCCCAATTGCGTCTCGTCTCAGGCGGACCCGTCCGACGCCGAGCACTACATTGAGCCGATTCCCTTCAAGGGCGCACCCGTCGAGGCGATGGCCGCCGTACGAAGCGCGGTCGAGAGCATGCCGCGCGCAACCGTGGTCCGTCACGAACCGGACTACTTGTACGCCGAGTTCCGCTCGCGGCTGATGGGCTTCGTAGACGACGTCGAATTCGCCTACGACGACAGGGCGGGATTGATCCAGGTCCGTTCCGCGTCGCGCCTTGGAAGGCGCGATTTCGGCGTGAATCGCAAGCGCATCGAGGCTATCCGCGCGCTGATCCTGCGGCGCGTCAGCGCCTGAGCTCCAGCACCACCGGCTGGTGGTCGGACGCCTGCGCATGCGCATCGATGCCGAGGGCGCGCACACGCGGCGCCAGATCCTCGCTTACCAGGACGAAATCGCAGCAATAGGGCGTCTCGGCGCGCGCCGCGTCGTGCACGCGGAAGCTCGGCGGGTGCGCAATTCCCGGATGCGCCTGCTGCCAGGCGTCGACCAGGCGCGGTGCGCCGTCGGCAAAGCTCGCCTGGAGGCGCGCATGCAGCGCATCGTCGGGCCGCAGGTTGAAATCCCCGCACAGGATCGCCGACGCGGGTCGCGCCGGGTGCCGGAACGGGCCCGGCTCGCTCGACGGCGACGCAGGAGTGCGGGAGTGGGCGCAGGCTTCCGCATGCAGCTCGCGCAGGCGCTCCACCTGCGCGGCGCGATGCGCGGCCGAGTAGTACTCGAGGTGCGTGGTCGTGACGCGCAAGGCCCCGAACGGCGCCCGGACGACGGCCTCGAGCGCGACACGGGGCATGCTCGGGCTGTCGGCCGAAGACGGCCATGGCAGAGAGTGGCGCAGGACCTGCAGCAGGGGAAGACGCGAGAGGATCAGGTTGCCGAAGCGGCGCCGGCGGCCCGCGTCGTCGGCCACATCGACGCCCCAGGCATAGGCCGCTGCGTATCCCGGAAATTCGCGCGCGAGCAGGTCGGCCTGGTTCGCGCCCGCGCTACCGGAAAGCGCCGGAAAGTTGTCCGCCACCTCCTGCAGGCACAGCACGTCGGGATCCGCGAGGCGGCGCGCTTCGCGGGCGATGCGCGACGGGTCGACCACGCCGTCCATCCCGCGGCACCACTGAACGTTCCAGCTCAGGAGCCGCATGCGCAGCTCAGCCGATCACGAGCACCTTTGGCAGGACTTCCACCACCGTCAGCACCGTTCCGGGCGGCGCGCGGCGCAACATTTCGTCGATGGCCGCGCCCGCAAGCGCCTGCGCGTGGCGCACGTTCTTGTGCATTTCCTCGAGGTAGAGATTCTGTCCGCCGAAGTGGCCTTCCGCGTAGGCATAGGCGTGTGCGAGCTGCAGCTCGAGCCGCCGTACTGCGTTGCGGTAAAAGGCGGGCGTCTTGCGGACCAGATCCTCGCCGGAGCGGAACACATCCTGCGTGAAGCCGCCGGGGAGCTCGCGCCGCGCGACGCCGCCAAGCACGAATTCCGGGTACAGGCGGTCGCGGCACTTCTCCAAATAGCACCGGTCGGCCATCTGCGCGATGATGTCGGCGCTGCCGAGCATCTGGCCGACGCGGCGAATCAGCGTGTCGGCGACGCGGATCCGCTCGACCGGGTACTCGTAGCCAGTGTAGTGCAGCAGCTTGGCCGCGATGTCCGACAAGCGTCCGGTACCCAGGTCGCGCATGTAGCGGCGCAGGTAGGCGGCGCCGCGCGAAACGTGCACCAGCGTGTATTCGGCGCCGTTGCTGTGCCGCCGGTCGCTGCGCCGGCGCAGGTAGCCGAAATCGTGGAACAGGGCGGAAATCACGCCCAGCATGAACAGCTCGGGCGGCAGGTGAGGGGTACCGTTGCGCCGGCTTCGCTCGTAGCCGTCCATCAGGCGCGCCATCGCCAGCGTCACCTCCAGCACGTGCTGCAGGTCGTGGTAGCGGGTGTCGCAGGCGTAGTACTCGGGGTGCTCGCCTCGATATAGCTTGGTGATATCGGCAAACGCGCGCTCGATCGCCCGGGCAGGGGAACCGTCGTATAGGCCCCTGTAAAGACGCTGGACTTCGGCTTTGACGGTCGCGGGATCGGTCGTCCGGACGATGCCTGTAACGTCGTGATCGTTGCGCCGCATGATTTGATTGACGGGGCGCCGGCCACATAAAATGGCAATGGATCCAGCCCCTCGCGACCCCTTTTCCGTGCCCGCAAGTAGAGTTAGGATGGTCCGGGCGCGACAGGCTGTCAGTGAAAGACTTCACGGATGGACCTCCAGAGCGCGTAAAGCTTTGTCATGGGCGCGAGTTGTTTGGCTCACTTCCAGCTCACCGACGACGAGAAGGCGCAAATCCGGGTGCGCATTACGGCGCTCGAGATCGAGCATAGCGACCTGGACTACATCATCGCCACGCTCTCGCAGGATCCGGTCCACGACCAGCTGCGGTTGCGCCGCCTCAAGAAGCGCAAGCTCTTGCTGAAGGACCAGATCGCCATGCTGAAAGACAGGCTGATACCGGACATCATCGCGTGATTGCGCTGGTGCAGCGTGTCGCCGAGGCCGAGGTGACAGTCGCCGGCGAGAGCGTCGGCGCCATCGGCGCCGGAATCCTGGCCCTGGTGGGCGTAGAGCGCGGGGACGAGGAGCGTGAAGCCGGACGCCTGGTGGAGCGCGTGCTCGGCTACCGCATCTTCGAGGACGCCGAAGGCAGAATGAACCTCTCGCTCTCCGAGATCGGCGGCGCGCTGTTGGCGGTGCCGCAGTTCACCCTCGCCGCGGACACTCACAAGGGCGCGCGCCCGAGCTTTTCGAGCGCAGCTCCTCCCGCCGAAGGCGAGCGCCTGTTCGAGCGCTTCGTCGCGCTGGCGCGCGACCGGATCGCCGCCGTTGCAACCGGGCGCTTCGGCGCTCAAATGCAGGTACGGCTGGTCAACGACGGGCCGGTGACTTTCTGGCTGCAGGCGCCGCCGCAGAATAGGTCCTGAAGCCGGCCGGCGCCACGACTTCGAGCAATTCGAGGTCCTTCGAATGCTCGATCTCGCGATGCCGAATGCGCGGAGGCTGGTAGAAGCAGGCGCCGGATTTCATCAGCACCTCGCCCACGCCCTCGTACTCGAACCGCACCCAGCCTTTGAGCACGTAGACGAACTGCGCCTCGCAGTCGTGCACATGCCACTTGCCGTGCGGCGCTTTGCCGGGTCGGGCGCGGATCACGTGCGCGATCAGCTTGCCGCGCGTGGCGCGACGGATGCCCAGATCCCGGTATTCGAAGTAGTTGCGCAATCCGCGTTTCTCGAACTTCGCCGTCGCGCGATGATTGACAGAGAAGCGTTTCGCGCGGGTGACGGCTTCCGCGGCGGGTTTCGCTCTTGCCATGAGTTTCTCCTCCTGCATGCCCGGGACGCGACGAATCGGCGTAAGCTTGCGGCCACAAGTTTCTCACGTTTCGATCCCTCCCATGTACGACCAGTTTGTCGGCACCAAGCCGGTCGATGAGCGCCACCGGTTCGATACCGTGCGCCTGCACGAGTACATGCGCGCCAACGTCGAAGGCTACTCTGGCGATCTCGAGGTGGAGCAGTTTCGCGGCGGGCAGTCGAATCCGACCTATCGCCTTTGCGCCGGGGGCCGGCGCTACGTGCTGCGGCGCAAGCCGCCGGGCAAGCTGCTGCCGTCCGCGCACGCGGTGGAGCGCGAGTTTCGCGTCATCAAGGCGCTGTACGGCGTCGACTTTCCGGTCGCCCGGCCTTACGCACTTTGCGAGGACGACGGCGTGATCGGGACCGCTTTCTACATCATGGACTGCGTCGAAGGGCGCGTGCTGTGGGACCAGGCGCTGCCCGGCATGGACCCGGCGCAGCGGTCCGCAATCTGGGACGAATTGAACCGCGTGATCGCGCAGTTGCACAGCGTCGACTACCGTGCGGTCGGGCTCGACGGCTTCGGCAAGGAGGGCAGCTACATCGCGCGCCAGATCGCGCGCTGGAGCAAGCAATACCGCGCCTCGGAGACGGAGAAGATCGAGGCGATGGACAACCTGATCGCCTGGTTGCCGCAGAATATACCGCCGGGAGATGAAACGACCATCGTGCACGGCGACTATCGGCTCGACAATACGATATTTCACCCCGCGGAGCCGCGCATTCTCGCGGTGCTCGACTGGGAGCTGTCCACGCTCGGCCATCCGCTGGCGGATTTTTCCTACCACTGCATGAGCTGGCACATCCCGTCGGGGAAGTTCCGCGGCATCGAAGGCCTCCCGCTCGCGGAACTGGGCATCCCCTCCGAGCAGCGCTATGTCGAGATGTACTGCAAAAGGACCGGGCGCGCGGGAATCGATCCCTCGACCTGGGACTTCTACATGGCCTACAACCTGTTCCGTATCGCCGGAATTACGCAGGGCATCGCGAAGCGCGTGCTTGACGGCACCGCAGCGAGCGCGCATGCGGTCGAGGCCGGAAGCAAGGCACCACTGCTGGCCGGGCTCGGCTGGCAGCAGGTCGAGAGGATTCTGAAACGAGCCGCCTAGGAGAAGAGCATGGACTTCGAGTATTCGCCCAAGGTGAAGGAACTGGAGAAGAAGTTGATCTCCTTCATGAACGAGCACATCTATCCGAACGAGAAGGCCTGGTACGATCACTGCAACGGGCCCGACCGCTGGAAGCCTGTGCCGGTCATCGAGGCCCTCAAGCCCAAGGCGCGCGCCACGGGCCTGTGGAACCTGTTCCTGCCGCGCTCTCCGCGTGCGCCCGAAGGTCTGTCGAACCTCGAGTACGCGCCGCTTTGCGAGATCATGGGGCGGGTAACCTGGGCGCCGGAGGTATTCAACTGCTCGGCGCCCGACACCGGCAACATGGAGACGATCGAGCGCTACGGCACCGAGGCGCAAAAGGACGAATGGCTCGAGCCCTTGCTTCAGGGAAAGATCCGCTCGGCGTTCCTGATGACCGAGCCGGCGGTGGCCTCCTCGGATGCGACCAACATCCAGACCCGCATCAAGCTCGACGGCGACGATTACGTCATCAACGGCACCAAGTGGTGGTCGTCGGGCGCGGGCGATCCGCGCTGCAAGGTCTACGTCCTGATGGGTAAGACCTCGCCCGACAATCCTTCGCGCCATAGCCAGCAGTCGATGATCCTCGTGCCGGCTGGCCTGCCCGGGATCAGGATCGTGCGCCATCTCAAGGTATTCGGCTACGACGACGCGCCGCACGGTCACATGGAGATCGAGCTGAAGGACGTGCGGGTGCCGGCATCCAACATCCTGCTGGGCGAAGGGCGCGGTTTCGAGATCGCCCAGGGACGCCTCGGGCCCGGGCGTATCCACCACTGCATGCGCTTGATCGGCCAGGCGGAGCGGGCGCTGGAAAAGATGTGCAAGCGCGCGACTTCGCGCGTCGCGTTCGGCCGCACGGTGGCGGAGCAGGGCGTGACGCGCGAGCGCATCGCGGAGGCGCGCATCATGATCGACTCCACGCGCTTCATGGTGCTGAACGCCGCCTGGAAGATGGATACCGTCGGCAACAAGGTGGCGCGCAAGGAAATCGCCATGATCAAGGTGCTCGCGCCGAACATGGCTTGCAAGGTGATCGACTGGGCGATGCAGGCTCACGGCGGCGGCGGCGTCGCCGAGGACTTCGGGCTCGCTTCCGCTTACGCGCACGCGCGCACGCTGCGCTTTGCCGACGGTCCGGACGAGGTGCACCGCAATCAGATCGCCAAGCTCGAGATCGGCGAGCAGACGACCGTCGCGGAGGCCGTCGCGCCGAAGAAGCGCGCCTAGCCCGACCAGTAGACGCGAGGAGAATCCATGCTAAAGCTGTGCGGCTTCCACATCAGCAACTACCACAACAAGGTTCGTCTGGCTCTGCTCGAGAAGGACGTTCCGTTCGAGGAAGATTCCGGTTGCAAGCCTACTCAGGAGGAGGCGTTCCTGGCACGCTCGCCGCTCGGCAAGGTTCCCTTCATGGAAGTGGACGGTGCCGTTCTGACCGAGTCGCAGGTGATCTGCGAGTACCTCGAGGATGCGTACCCGGCAAAGCCGCTCTACCCGCGGGAGCCGCTCGCCCGGGCGAAGGTGCGCGAGCTCATCCAGTACATCGAGCTGCACGTCGAGCTGGTGGCGCGTCGCCTGTATCGGGAAGTGTTCTTCGGCGGCAAGGTATCCGACGAGACCAAGAAGCAAGTCGAGCGCGACCTGTCCAAGGGCGTGCGCAGCTTCGCCACGCGCGCCAGGTTCGAGCCTTACATTGCCGGCAAGGAGTTCACCCTCGCGGACTGCGCGGCCTACGTCCATTTGCCGCTGGTGTCGATGGCGAGCAAGCTGGCCTTCGGGCGGGATTTCCTCGAGGGACTGCCGCAGGTGAAGCCCTACATCAAGATGCTCGGGGAGCGCCCGGCGTTCGCGCGCGTGAGCGAAGACCGCAAGTCCGCGCAGGCGGCGATGGCCAAGAAATAGCGGCCCCGATGCACGGCTTCGCGCCGCTCGGGGAGTACCTGCGCTTCACCGTCACGCTGACGGCGGTGCTCGACCCGTTCCTCGCCGTGCCGATCTTCGTCAGCCTTACCGCGCAGCGCCCCGAGCTCGAGCGCACGCGCCTGGCGCGCGTCGTGACGCTGACGGTGTTCCTTGTGCTGGCGGGCGCGGCGCTATTCGGCGAAGCGCTGCTGACCCTTATCGGCGCGACCTTGCCGGCGTTCCGCGTCGGCGGCGGATTGGTGCTGCTGCTGATGGCGCTCGCGATGCTGAACGCGCGCGTGGGCGGCGTGCGCCAGTCGGCGGCCGAGGCCGAGGAGCTGGAAGCGGGCGAGGTTTCGGGCGTGGTGCCGCTCGCCGTGCCGCTGCTCGCGGGGCCGGGCGCGATCAGCACCACGATCATCGCGGCACAGGCGCGCTCGCTGCTGCACCTTGTCGCGATCGTCGGCTGCATCGCGGCGGTATGCGCGCTGCTGTGGCTGGTGATGCGCTTCGCCCATGCGCTCGCGCCGCGCATGGGGACTACTGGGTTGAATATCGCAACGCGGCTGCTCGGCCTGCTGCTTACTGCGATCGCGTTCCAGACCATGGCCGAGGGGCTGGTCGCGCTCTTGCCCGGGTTGCGCTGAACTAGCCGCCCTTCGGCACGGGACGCGGACGTCCCTTGGCGTCGATCGCGACGTAGGTGAGCGTCGCTTCCGTGACCTTGACCACCTCCGGATCATGCGGGCGGCGCTCGGCAAAGACTTCGACGTTGACGGTGACCGACGTGTTGCCGACGCGCACGACGTCGGCGTAGAACGAAACCACGTCGCCGATCTGTACCGGCTGCTTGAAAACGAAGGAGTTGACCGCAACCGTGGCGACCCGGCCGCGCGCGAGCCGACCCGCGACTGTCCCGCCAGCGACGTCCACCTGCGCCATGATCCAGCCGCCGAAGATGTCGCCGTTCTGGTTCGAGTCGGCAGGCATTGGCACCACTCTCAGTGCCGGGAGCTTGCCCTCGGGTATCTTCACCGACCGCCTTCCTTCGACTCCAGGTAGTGGAGCGGGCCGCCGAGGAATGGGGCGAAGCCGGTGCCGAAGATCAGCCCGGCGTCGATCAGGTCCGCATCGGCGACGATGCCCTCCGCGAGCACCGCCCGTGCCTCGGCCAGATAGGGCTCGATGAGGGACTCGATCATGTCCGCGCGCGGCTCGCCGGCCTGGCGCTTTACCGTCTTTCCGTCCACGTAATGGTAGATGCCCTGTCCGGTCTTCTTGCCGAGCTTGCCGGCCGCCACCCTGTTCAGCAGCACTCTGGGCGCGTCGGGCTCGCCGCTCGCGCCCTTCTTGGCCAGTTCCTTGCCGGCAGCGAGGCAGATGTCGAGCCCCACCGCGTCGGCGAGCTCGATCGGCCCCATCGGCATGCCGAAGGATTCCATTGCCGCGTCGATGGTCTCCGGCTGTATCGCCTCGTCGAGCATGCGAAACGCGTTCTGCATGTATGGCCCGAGCACGCGGTTGACCAGAAATCCAGGCGAGTCCTTCACCGGCAACGGCAATTTGTCGATGCGACGCACGAACGCCGCGGCCTTTTGCACCAGCTCGGGATCGGTGTGCTCGCCCGAGACGACTTCCACCAGCATCATCTGCGGCACCGGGTTGAAGAAGTGGATCCCTACCAGGCGGCCAGGGTCCTTCAGCGCGCCCGCGATATCGGCCAGCTTTAGGCTCGAAGTGTTGGAGGCGAGGATCGCACCGGGCTTTGCCGCCGATTCGAGCCTGGCGAAGAGCTCGCGCTTGGCTTCCAGATTCTCGAAAATCGCTTCGATCACGACGTCGGCGTGCGCGATGCCGGCTCCCGCCACGTCAGGGATCAGGCGGTCCAGCGCATCACGCACGCGGCGTTTGTCGCGCAGCCGGCGCTCGAACAATTTCGCCGCACGCTTGAGCGCCGGCGCGATGCGCTCGGGCGAGGTGTCCTGCAGCGTCACCCTCATTCCGCGCAGCGCGCAGAGCGCCGCGATGTCGCCGCCCATGACGCCCGCACCGACCACGTGCACATGAGCGGGATCGAAATCACTCGCCTTGCCGAGCGACTTGAGCCGCTCCTGCAGGAAGAAGACGCGGATGAGGTTGCGCGTCGTCGGGTGCTCGAACAAAGTCTTGATCGAGCAGGCCGGATCGTCGGCGGCCGCGAACGGGTCACCGTCGTACTTCCGCCACAGCTCGATGATGGCGTAGGGAGCCGGGTAGTGCTCCGGGTTCGCCCGCCGGGCGACCTGCTTGCGTGCCTGGGAGGCGACGTAGCCGCGCATCGGCCCGAGCATCAGACCTTGCGCGAGCGGCAGGCGGCGCGGCGCGGGCGCCTCGAGCGTCAGCATGCGCGCCGTGTTTTCGAAGATTCGAAGCGGCACGGCCTCGTCCACCAGCCGCATGCGCTTGGCGCGCCGCGCGTCCACCGCGCGGCCGCTGAGCATCATGTCGAGCGCCGCGGCCGGGCCGACGCGTTTCGGAAGCCATTGCACGCCGTGCCAGGTCGGCATGATGCCGAGCATGACCTCGGGGAACGCGAAGCGCGTCTTCGGATCATCCAGCGCGACTCGGTACCGGCAGGCGAGCGCGAGCTCGAGTCCTCCGCCCATGCAAAAGCCGTTTACCAGCGCGGTGGTGGGGAAGGGCAGGCGCGAGAGCTTCTCGAACACGTCCCAGCCGAAGCGCGTGAACTCGAGCGCTTGGTCGGCGTTATCGAAGCGGGTGAATTCCTCGACGTCGGCGCCGGCGATGAAGCCCTCCTTCGCCGAGCGGATGATCAGCCCGGTAGGCTTCGCAGCGGCGATCTCGTCGAGTGACGCCGCCAGTTCCTCGAGCGCTTCGCGCGAGAAGGTGTTCGCCGACTCGCCATCCTTGTCGAAGGTCAGCCAGGCGAGGCCCTCGCGATCCCTTTCCCAGCGGAAGTGCTTCATCAGAGCGCCTCCACCAGCATTGCCCCGCCCAACCCGCCGCCGATGCAAATCGCGGCGATGCCCTGCTTCGCGCCGTTGCGCTTGAGCGTCTTGAGCAGATGCAGCACGATCCGCGCGCCGGAAGCGCCGACCGGATGCCCGAGCGCCACCGCGCCGCCGTCCACGTTCAGCTTGTCCTCGTCCAGCGCGCCAAGCGCCCCCTCCGCGCCGAGCTGCTCGCGGCAGTAGGCCTCGTCCTTCCAGGCGGCCAGACAGGCAAGCACCTGGGCCGCGAATGCCTCGTTGATTTCCCAGTAGTCGAGATCATTGAGCGCGAGGCCGTTGCGCAGGAGAATCGGCGTCGCGGCGTGTACCGGCCCCAGGCCCATCTGCGCCGGGTCGAGGCCCGCCCATTCGGAATCCAGGATGCGCCCGATCGGCTCCAGGCCGTGACGCGCGACCGCTTGCTCGGAGGCGAGAATCAGCCACGCGCCGCCGTCGGTGATCTGGGAGCTGTTGCCCGGGGTGACATTGCCGTACTTGCGGTCGAAAAAGGGCTTGAGCTTCGCGAGCTTGTCGATCGAAGCGTCGCGCCGCAGGCCGTCATCCAGCGCATAGGCATTGCCGTCGCGGTCGTACAGGGCCTCGAGCTCGCCGCCGGCGGCGGCGAGGTAGCCCGCGTCCTGCGCCGCGGCAACGCGCTGGTGGCTGCGCACCGAAAACGCGTCCATCTGCTCGCGCGTGATGCCGAAGCGGTGCGCCAGGTTCTCCGCGGTCTGCCCCATCAGCAGGCCGACGACCGGATCGGTCAGGCCCTTCATGATGCCGATCACCGGCGCGAGGTACTTCAGGCGCAGCTTGGCCAGTTGTCTGGCTTTCTGCCCCAGCGACTTCATCTGGTACCAGTCCGCCAGCCACAGCGTCATCGCATCGGACACCAGCAGCGGCGCGCGCGACAGCGCGTCGACGCCGCCGGCGAGCACGAGATTGGAGCGCCCGGCGAGGATGTTGTTGACGCCCGAATCCAGCGCCTGCATGCCGGAGGCGCAGTTGCGCATCACGGTCCAGCCCGGCACCTTCTGCCCGCAGCCCATGCGCAGCGCGGCGACGCGGCCGATATTGACCTCGTCTACCGAGGGAGCAGCGCAGCCCAGGATCACCTCGTCCAGCTCGGTAGGCTCGAACTTCTGCCGCAGCAGCAGCGCGCGCCCCGCCTGGGTGGCGAGGTCGCTCGCGGCGAAGGGCCCGGGCCGGTTCCTGGCCTTGAGGAACGGCGTGCGTGCGCCGTCGACGACGTAAACGGGTTTGGCGTACATGCTCAGGCCGCCTTCGCCGCCCGAGCCTGATCCCTCGCCAGCTTCTGCACAATCGCAGCGCGGGCGAAATCCTGCTCGAAATCGTCGACCTTTATGACGTCCTTGCGCAGCACTTCCTTGCGCTGCCACTGGGCGAACTCGTCGACGCTGATCGCGCCCAGGTCGCGCGCGAGCGCCGCCGCGTCGTCCCCGGCGCGCGGCACGATCTTGCCGCGCTTGACGGCCTCGCGCAGCTTGCGCTCGATCGGCTCGCAGGCGATTGTCGCCACAAGCGCGGCCTCCAGGTTGGCGGTCGGGTCGGCATCGGCACTCGCGAGATACATGCCCGCCGTAAGGCGGTCGCGCGCTTCGCCGGGCGCCAGCAGGAGCTGGGCGCAGCGGCGATTGAGTTCGTCCGACGGCGGCGCGAACCGCTTGCCGAGCGGAAACACCGCGGCGCGCAGCTTGAGCGCCGCCAGGCGGCTGGGAAAGTTCGCGATGATCGAGTCCAGCGCCTGCTGCGCCTGGTAGAGCGCGTCTTGCACTGCGTGCTCGAGCAACGGCAGATCGTCGCGCTTGCGGCCCTGGTCCTCGAAGCGCTTGAGCGTGGCGGAGGCGAGGTACATCGCCGACAGCACGTCGCCGAGGCGCGCGGAGATCTTTTCCTTCCGCTTCAGCGAGCCGCCCAGCACCAGCATCGACACATCGGCGGCGAAAGCGAAGGCCGCCGAGATGCGCGACAGGTCCTTGTAGTAGCGCCGCGTCTCCGGCGCCGCGCGTGCCGGCGCCGGTGCGAACGCCGATCCGGTGAGCGCGTGCGCGAACGCGCGCCAACCGTTGCCCAGAGTATGTCCGATATGCGCGAAAAGCGCCGCGTCGAACTCGCGCGACGCCTCGGCACCGCGCATCTCCTTCGCGGCGCGCATTTCGCGCAGCACGTAAGGATGGCAGCGGATCGCGCCCTGGCCGAAGATGATCAGGCTGCGCGTCAGGATATTCGCTCCTTCGACCGTGATGCCGACCGGGACCACCTGGTAGCCGCGCCCGATCCAGTTGTTCGGCCCGAGGCAGATGCCCTTGCCGCCGTGCACGTCCATCGCGTCGTCGATCACTTTGCGCACGCGCTCGGTCATGTGGTACTTGGCGATGGCGGAGATCACCGCGGGCTTCTCGCCCGCGTCGACCGCGCCGGCGGTCATCACGCGAGTGGCGTCCATCAGGTAGCAATTGGCGGCGATCCGGCCGAGCGCTTCTTCGACGCCCTCCAGCTTACCGATCGGGGTCTTGAACTGGCTGCGCACGCGGGCGTAAGCGCCGGTGTAGCGCGCCATCGCCTTCGCGCCGCCCACGGACGAGGTCGGCAGCGAGATCGAGCGCCCCGCGGCGAGGCAGCCCATCAGCATCATCCAGCCCTTGCCCGCGTACTCGCGCCCGCCGATGATCCACTCGAGCGGCATGAACACGTCCTTGCCCGAATTCGGCCCGTTCTGGAACACTGCGTTCAGCGGCAGGTGGCGGCGGCCGATCTCGACCCCCGGATGGCTGGTCGGCACCAGCGCGCAGGTGATGCCGAGGTCCTCCTCGCCGCCGAGCAGGCGCTCCGGATCGTAGAGGCGGAATGCGAGGCCGAGCAGCGTTGCGACGGGGCCAAGCGTGATGTAGCGCTTGTCCCAGGTGACGCGCATGCCGAGCACTTCCTTGCCCTGGTGCATGCCGCGGCACACGACGCCGAAATCGGGGATCGCCGCGGCGTCCGAGCCCGCTTCCGGGTTCGTAAGCGCGAAGCACGGAATCTCAAGCCCCTTGGCGAGACGCGGCAGGTAGTGGTTCTTTTGCTCGTCGGTGCCGTATTGCAGCAGCAGCTCGGCCGGCCCGAGCGAGTTCGGCACCATCACGCTCACCGCCGCGGCGTTCGAGCGCGTGGAGAGCTTCATCACCACCGCCGAGTGCGCCAGCGCCGAGAATTCGAGGCCGCCGTACTTCTTCGGGATGATCATGCCGAGGAAGCCCTTGTCCTTCATGAACTGCCACGCGCGCGGCGGCAGATCCTGCAGCTCGTGCGTGATCTCCCAGTCGTCGCACATTGCGCACAGCTCTTCGCAGGGCCCGTCGACGAAGGCCTGTTCCTCGGGCGTCAGGCCGGGCGCGGGCACGGCGAGCAGCTTGTCCCAATCCGGCCGGCCGGAGAAGAGGTCCGCGTCCCACCACACGGTTCCGGCGTCGATTGCTTCGCGCTCGGTCTGCGACATGTCCGGCAGAATGCGGCGGTACAGCGCGAGCAGCGGATCGCTGATCAAGGCGCGGCGCAGCGGGCCGACGAAGACGAGTGCCAGGACCAGGGCGGCGGCGCAGGCGATGATGAATCCGAGCATGACGGTCTCCTCTTTATTGCCTAGGCAGCTTTGCGGACGTTGCGGTGCTGCGGCAGCGGCGCGAGCAGCCCGGCGGCGAGAAACGCCACCAGGCGCGCCTCGAGCAGCTGCGCGTCGTAGCGGTCTTCGGGCTTGCAGCCGGCGATCAGCTGCACGGTGTCCGTCGCCGCCAGCGTGTAGGACAGCGTGCCGAACATGAAGTGCATGCGCCAGACCAGCTCGTCGAGCGGGACTTCGGGCAGTGCCTTGGCGAATGCGGACTTGAAGCGTTCCATCGCCGGCGCGTGAAGCCTGCCGATCATGGCGCGAATCTGCTTCGCCGGCTCGGTGTAGGTGCGCCCGAGCAGGCGGATGAAGTTTCGGCCCCCTGCCTGGGCGTCTTCGATCATGCGCAGGCTCGCGCCGATGAAGGCGCGGATGATCTGCTCGGGCGCGAGCGGCTGCTCGCCGGCCTGCTGCTCGAGCACATCGAGCGCGGCGACGCGTTCAGTGTTCATGGGGTCCAGCCTGCGCTGGAACAGCGCCTCGATCAGCGCGTCCTTGGAGCCGAAGTGGTAGTTCACCGCCGCAAGGTTGACGCGCGCGGTCGATGTCAGCAGCCGCATCGAGGTCGCCTCGAAGCCGTGCTGCATGAAGAGCTCCTCGGCGACGTCGAGGATGCGGGTGCGAGTCTCGTGTTGCGGCTTGATCGCGCGCAGGGTCATGGCGGAAATAGGGGGATGACAGGATTCAAACGAACGTTTGAATAGTACGGCGCACGCTGGACGGCGTCAAGATGGGCGCTGCCGGATGTGCGAGGCTAGCGCGATGAGCGGCGGCTTTTTCCTCGGCCTGGTGCTTGCGTCGATGCTGTGGCTGTTCTTTCTTTTCGGCGCGGCGGTAAATTTCCGGGTTTGGCGCGCGTGGCGCAAAGCGAAGATTGGCGAGCGCGTGCCGTCGGGAATCCCGTTCCTGCCCGGCCTGTTCGGCGCGATCGCCATGTTTCTCACCCTTCCGACGGTTGGGAAGTGGCTCGACTGGCAACCCGGGTGGTGGGGCCTCGCGCTCTTGCCGCTGCCGCTCGTGCTCGACGCCTATTGCCTGGGCTGGATCCTGCTGCTGCCGTTCGGGCGAGGGCCGGCCAAAAGCAACTAGAATCGCCGGTTCCCCATGGCCCGCCGCTCGCACAACTCCGCCCCCACGCAGCCGCTCAGAGGAACCGAGTGGCGCGCCTTCGGGCTGCTGCTGCCCTACCTGCTCGAATACAAATGGCGCGTGGCTGCCGCGCTCGTGTTCCTCACGGCGGCCAAGGTCGCCAACGTGGCCGTGCCGCTGGTGATGAAAGAGGTGGTCGACGGGCTGGACGCCAAGACGGCGATCGTCGCCGTGCCGGCGGCGCTGCTCGCGATCTACGGCCTGCTGCGCTTTTCCACTACGCTGTTCGCCGAGCTGCGCGACGTGGTGTTCGTGCGCGTGACCCAGCGCGCGATCCGCCGCGTGGCGCTGGGGGTGTTTCGCCACCTGCACCGGCTGTCGCTGCGCTTTCACCTGGAGCGCCAGACCGGCGGCATGACGCGCGACATCGAGCGCGGCACGCGCGGCATCTCGACGCTGCTGTCCTACCTGCTGTTCTCGATCATCCCGGTCATCATCGAGTTCACGCTGGTGGGCGCGGTGCTGCTGAAGAAATTCGACTGGCGCTTTGCCGCGATTACCTTCGGCGCCGTTGCGATCTACCTGACCTTCACCGTGCTGGTGACCGAGTGGCGGATGGAGATCCGGCGCCGCGTGAACGAGCTGGATTCGAGCGCCAACACGCGCGCGATCGACAGCCTGCTCAACTACGAGACGGTAAAGTACTTCGGCAACGAGGAGTTCGAGGCCCGGCGCTACGACGAGAACCTGTTCAAGTACGAGAACGCCGCAGTGCAGAACGAGGCCTCGCTCGGGCTGCTCAACATCGGCCAGGCGATGATCATCGCGGGCGCGGTGACGGCGCTCATGTTCCTTGCCGCGCAGGGCGTGGTGGCAAAAGCGTTCACGCTCGGGGACCTGGTGCTGGTGAACGGCCTGCTGATCCAGCTCTACATCCCGCTCAATTTCCTGGGCATGGTCTACCGCGAAATCAAGCAGGCGCTGATCGACATGGATCGCATGTTCCGCCTGCTCGCCGCGCAGCGCGAGATCGAGGACAAGCCCGGCGCGGCGGAGCTCCCATCGGGGCCGGCCGCGGTCGAGTTCCGCGACGTCGACTTCAACTACGAGCCGGCGCGGCGCATCCTGCATCGCGTCAGCTTCGCCATCCCCGCGGGCCGGCGGGTCGCCGTGGTGGGTCATTCCGGGTCGGGCAAGTCGACCCTGGCGCGGCTGCTGTACCGCTTCTACGACGCGAGCGGCGGCGCGATCCTGGTCAACGGCACGGACATCCGCGATATGCAGCAGCAGTCGCTGCGCGCGGCGATCGGCATCGTTCCGCAGGACACGGTGCTGTTCAACGACAGCGTGCACTACAACATCCAATACGGGCGGCCGGACGCGAGCGAGGAAGACGTGGTCGAGGCGGCGCGTGCGGCGCACATTCACGATTTCATCCGGAGCCTGCCGGCCGGGTACGAGACGATGGTCGGCGAGCGCGGACTCAAGCTCTCGGGCGGGGAGAAGCAGCGCGTGGCGATCGCGCGCGCGCTGCTCAAGGACCCGCGCATCCTGATCTTCGACGAGGCCACCTCGGCGCTGGACTCGAAGTCCGAAAAGGCGATCCAGGCCGAGCTCGAGCGCATTTCCAAGGGGCGCACCACCCTGGTCATCGCACACCGGCTTTCGACCGTGATGGACGCCGACCAGATCCTGGTGCTGGCCCAGGGCCGCATCGTCGAGCGCGGCAGCCACCGCGAGCTGCTCGCGGCCGGCGGCGAGTACGCGCGCATGTGGGCGCTTCAGCAGCAGGCCGCGGCCGCCGAAGAGACCCTGGAGCGGGTCAAGGCCGCCTGACGCCCCGCATACCGGGGATATTTCACGTTCTTTCGAGAAACGGGGAGTAGTCCCTTATTTTTGCTTGCGTTTTTTTGAGCCCCCGCGATACACTGCGGGCGTGCAACAAGAACCACAACGGCAGCTTCATCAGCTGGAGAAAATCGTCGCAGTGTTCGCCCTGCTGGCGGTGCTGCTGCTCACGGTCGGATTCGCGCAGGCGCAGAGCGGCAAGGTGTTCCTGCGCTCGAACGCGGTTCTGGTGCAGGACGCCAACAGCGGCCAGACGATTCTCGCCAAGAATTCCGACTCCGTGATGCCGATCGCATCCATCACCAAGTTGATGACCGCGATGGTTCTGCTGGACAGCGGCATCGACATGACGCAGCGAGTCGTCGTCAGCAGGGAAGACGTCGATCGGCGCAAGGGCACGCATTCGCGCCTGCGTCCCGGCTCGAGCCTGACGCGCGAGGACCTGTTGCTGCTCGCGCTCATGGCGTCGGAAAACCGCGCCGCCGCGGCGCTGGCGCGAACCTATCCGGGCGGCACCGACGCGTTCGTCGCGGCGATGAACGCCAAGGCCCGCAAGCTCGACATGCAGGACACGCGCTACGTCGATCCCACGGGCCTGGATTCCGACAACGTTTCGAGCCCGCGCGACCTGGCGCGGCTGGTCAAGGCGGCCGCCGACTATCCCCTGATCCGCGAGTACACCACGCGCGGAAGAGCCCAGGTCGAGGCGCGCGGTCGCACGCTCTCGTATCACAACACGAACCGGCTGGTGTCCAACCCTCATTGGGACATCGACCTTTCCAAGACCGGTTACATCAGCGAAGCCGGCCGCTGCCTGGTGATGCAGATAACGGTCGCTTCGAGGGAATTGATCGTGGTGCTGCTCGATTCCTGGGGCAAGTACTCGCGTATCGGCGACGCCAAACGCATCCGCAAGTGGCTCGAAAGCAGCGCCTTGGCCGACTCGCGCGGCTGAGCAGGCGGGGCGGGGTCAGTTTTTCCGGCTCCGCGGTCGCCGCCGACGGGTTTCTGGACGACGTCATTTCCGGCCTGTCGCAACCGCAAAAAGCCCTGCCGCCAAAATACCTGTACGACGCCGCAGGCAGCCGTCTGTTCGAGCGCATCTGCCGCCTGCGCGAGTATTACCCGACGCGCGCCGAGCTCTCCCTCACCAGGCGGCACCTGCGGGAGATCGTGCGCTTCGCCGGCGAGCGCTGCGAGCTGATCGAGTACGGCAGCGGCGAAAGCGTCAAGACGCGCATGCTGATCGAGCATCTCCGGCCGTCGCGCTACGTGCCGGTCGAAATTTCCGAGCCGGCGCTGCACCAGGCGGCGGCGCGGCTGGCGCGCGAATTCCCGTGGCTCGAGATCGCCGCGGTGGTGGGCGATTTCTCGCGTCCGCTCAAAATGCCGCCGAGGCGCGGGCTCAGGCCGCGCCGGCGCGTGGCCTACTTCCCGGGATCCACGATCGGCAACCTTTCTCCGGCCGAGGCGGAGGGCTTCCTGCGCATGACGCGCGCCCAGGTCGGCGCCAGCGGCGCGATGCTGGTCGGCGTAGATCTGAAGAAGGACGCCAACGTGCTGCACGCCGCCTACAACGACGCCAAGGGCGTGACCGCCGCGTTCAACCTGAATCTCCTGGCGCGCGTCAACCGCGAGCTCGGCGGCGATTTCGACCTGCGGCGCTTTCGGCACTACGCGTTCTACAACGCGTCGCTCGGACGGGTCGAGATGCATCTCGTGTCTCTGGTGCGCCAGAACGTGCGGGTGGGGCGCAGCCGCTTCCAGTTCGATGCGGGCGAAACCATTCACACCGAGAACTCGTGCAAGTATTCGGTGGACGAGTTCCAGGCGCTCGCGGCGGAGGCGGGTTTCGAAGGCGCGCGGGTATGGCGCGACCGCCGCGGCCTGTTCTCCCTGCACGGGCTGACCGCGGACGAGTGAGCGCTAGGGATTGGTGACGACGATCGCGCCGGTCGCGGTGCTGTAGGTGAAGCGGCGCACGGTGGAGCCGTCCTTGCGGTAGGTATAGGTGCAGGTCGTGCCGCTGCCCTGCGCGCGGTAGTCCGTCGCGCCGCTCGCCGCGGTGCTGATCGTGGGCGCGAGCGCGAGCACGCCGTTCCAGACCTGAAGGCAGCGGTTGGCATTCACGTTGCCGTTGTTGCCGTTGGTCGACGACGGGTAGCAGTTTGAATTGAAATCGACGATGCCGGCGCCGAACCCGGGCAGGTTGTCCTTGCCCGCGTAGCCCTTGATCAGGCAGCTGAAGTGAGCGAGCGAGCTCGCCGTCGAGAAGGCCGCCGCAGTCTGCGCCACCGAAGTCCTGAAACTGCCGCCCTGCAGATCGAGATAGCGCGGCATGGCGACTGCGGCGAGCACGCCCAGGATCACCAGCACCACGATCAGCTCGACCAGCGTGAAACCCCTTGCCCGGGTTCGAGCGGCGGCGCGCGCCATTCAGCGCCGCGCCTCTCAAACCGCGCCGATTCGCGCCGCCGGCCGATGCCCGATGGCGCGCGAGATGCGGTCGGCGGCCTCCTTCACCAGCGGGCCCCACTGCGGCTTCATGCGGTCGGCGGGGGTCGACAGCGACAGCCCGGCGATCAGGGCGCCGCCGTCGTTGCGAATCCCCGCGGCGACGCAGCGCACGCCGATTTCGGCTTCCTCGTTGTCCGTCGCGTAGCCCTGGCGCTGAATGCGCTCGAAGTCGCGCTCGAGCAGCGCAATGGTGCTCAGGGTATTGCGCGTGTGAGGCGCGAGGCCGGTGCGCTTGGCGTAGTCGCGCAGCCTGGCGAATCCGTCCTCGAGCAGGAACAGCTTGCCCGCGGCGGTGATGTGCAGCGACGCGCGAGCGCCGATGGCGTGCACGATGCGCATCGCTGAGCGGCCCGCCGAGGTGCGCTCGACGTACACGATTTCGTCGTCGTGGCGCACGGAGAGGTTGACCGTTTCGCCGGTCTGCGCGTGCAGCTCGCGCATCACCGGCAGCGCCAGCTCGCGCACGCTGATGCGCGACTTCACCAGGGTGCCTAGCTCGAGCAGCCGCATGCCGAGTCGGTAGCTGCCGGGCTCGATGCGGTCGACCAGGCGGTCGGCGGCCATCGCGGCGAGAATCCGATGCGCGGTCGACGGGTGGAGCCCGGTGTACTGGGCAACCTGCTTCAGGCCGAGCGGCTCGGGGTGCTTGGCCAGCACGTCGAGCAGCTTCATCATGCGTTCGATGACCTGGATCGGGCTCTTCTGGTCTTCCTTTGGTTTGGCTTTCGGGCTCGGCACGGATTTGCTGCGTAGCATCATCAAGAACGTTCGATTGTATCCCACGATGTGAAATCGGGCGAGTAGGCAGCGTGATATCCTGAGCACCGGTTCGCCTCTGTTTCAAAAGACAAAACATTCCATCCATGCCCAGCGGACGCCGCGTCGGCCTGTTCGTCACCTGTCTGGTGGACATGATGCGGCCGCGCATCGGTTTCGCCGCCCTGAAGCTGCTCGAGAGCGCGGGCTTCGAGGTGGTTGTGCCCGCGACGCAGACCTGTTGCGGCCAGCCGGGATGGAACTCGGGCGAGCGCGCCTCCGCGCGCGCGCTGGCCGAGAAGCTGATCGGCGAGTTCGAGGCCTGCGACTACCTGGTCGCGCCGTCGGGCTCGTGCACCGGGATGATCAAGACCCACTACCCGAAGCTGTTCGCGGGCGAGGGGGCGTGGCTCGCGCGCGTCGAGGCGCTCGCGGCGAAGAGCTGGGAGCTGACGGATTTCCTGGCGAACGTCGCGCGGATCGAGCTGCCGCCCGGGCGCTTCAGCGGCACCATCACTTACCACGACTCCTGCGCCGGGCTGCGCGAGCTGGGCGTCAAGCAGCAGCCGCGCCGGCTGCTGGCGAAGATGCCCGGCGTCACGCTCGCCGAAATGAAGGATGGCGAAACCTGCTGCGGCTTCGGCGGCACCTTCTCGATCAAGTTCGGTGAAATCTCGGCCGCGATGGCCGACGCCAAGTGCGACAACATCGTCGCGACGGGCGCGGGAACGGTGGTGCTGGGCGACCTGGGCTGCATCCTGAACATCGAAGGCCGCCTGCGCCGCCGCGGCGACCAGACCACGCGCGTGCTGCACGTCGCGGAAGTTCTGGCAGGGGAGTCCGACTGATGCGCATGCAGTCGATGCAGTTCAAGGCGCGCGCCCACCTGGCGCTGGCCGACGTCCGGCTGCAGAGCGTGCTGGAGCGCTTCGGCAGCGGGTTCGTCGACAAGCGAGCGGCGGCGCGCGAGGCCTACGGCGTGGAGGCGTTCGAGGCGCTGCGCGACGCGAGCGCGGCGATCCGCGACCGCGGTCTGGCGAACCTCGACACCTGGTTGCTGCGCTTTGAAGAGGAGGCGACCCGGCGCGGCGCCAAGGTGCTGTGGGCCAGGGACGCGGCCGAGATCCGCAGCCACGTGCTCGCGATCTGCGCCCGCCACGGCGTGAAGAAGGCGATCAAGTCGAAATCGATGGTTTCCGAGGAGGCCGGGCTCAACGAGGCGCTCGAGGAGAGCGGCGTCACCCCGGTCGAGACCGACCTCGGCGAGTACATCATCCAGCTGGCCAAGGAGCCGCCCTCGCACATCATCGCGCCGGCGATTCACAAGGACAAGGAGCAGGTCTCGGACCTGTTCGCCGAGCACCACCACCGCCCGCGCCTCACCGACACCGAGGCGCTCACGCGCGAGGCGCGCGAAATGCTGCGCGGGCACTTCCTCAGCGCCGACCTCGGCATTTCGGGCGCCAACTTCCTGGTCGCCGAAACCGGCTCGGTGGCGATCGTCACCAACGAGGGCAACGGCCGCATGGTGACCACGCTGCCCAAGGTGCACGTCGCGATCACCGGGATCGAGAAGGTGATACCGACGCTGGAGGACCTGTCGACGCTCAACCGAATCCTGCCGCGCTCGGCGACCGGGCAGGAGATCGAGAACTACTTCACCATCGTCACCGGCCCGCGCCGCGACGGCGACCTCGACGGCCCCGAGCACATGTACGTGATCCTGGTCGACGCCGGCCGCACCCGGCTGGTCGGCAGCGACCTGCAGGAGATGCTGCGTTGCATCCGCTGCGGCGCATGCATGAACCATTGCCCGGTGTTCCAGACCGTCGGCGGGCACGCGTACGGCTGGGTCTATCCGGGTCCGATGGGCTCGGTGCTGACGCCGGTCTACAACGGCATCGAGAACGCGCTCGACCTGCCGCAGGCGGCGACGCTGTGCGGCGCTTGCGAGGTCGCCTGCCCGGTGAAGATCCCGCTGCCGGAGCTGCTGCGCACCCTGCGCGAGCGCCAGATGCAGGCCGGGCTGCGCCCCTGGCGCGAGCGCGCCGGGTTCCGCCTGTGGGCCTTCGCCGCGACGCGCCCGCGCCTGTACGCGCTCGCGACCCGGATCGGGGCGCGCGTGCTCAAGCTGATGGGCGGCGCCAAGGGCAGGATCTCGCGCTTGCCGGTCGGCTCGGGCTGGACGCAGGGGCGCGACATGCCGGCGCCCGAGGGCAGGACCTTCCGCGAACTCTACGCCGCGCACCGCCGAAAGTAAGATGCATGAAGACGGCGCGATCGGCGCGCGACTGCTTGAGCTGCTGCGCGATCTCGCGCGCGAGCTCCACCCGCAGGACCCCGCCATAGAGCGCCTGCAGCTCGACGCCTCGCTGGAACGCGATTTCGGGCTCGACAGCCTGGCGCGAGTCGAGCTCGCGGCGCGCATCGAGCAGGCGTTCGGCGTACGCCTGCCCGAGGAAGGGTTCAGCGAGGCCGAAAGCGCGCGCGATCTGTTGCGCATGGTTCAATCGGCGCCGCGCGCGACGCCACCCGTCCCCGCAGCCGTCGCGGCCCCGGCGCCGCGCGCTGCGCCCGCAGCGGAGCACCCCGCGCTCGCGGTCGACACGCTCACGCAAGCGCTCGACTGGCACCTCGCGCGCCACCCGGAGCGCATCCACATCACGCTCTACGGCGAGCGCGACGCGGCCGAGGAGATCGGCTTCGGCGCGCTGGACGAGGCGGCGGGCGAGTTCGCCGCCGGGCTCGCGGCGCGCGGCATCGCGCCGGGCGAGCGCGTGGCGATCATGCTGCCGACCAGCCGCGACTTCTTCGTCGCGTTCTACGGCGCGTTGCGCGCCGGTGCGATCCCGGTCCCGCTCTACCCGCCGGCGCGGCCGGCGCAGCTCGAGCAGCACTTCCGGCGCATCGCGGGCATCGTCGCCAACAGCGGCGCGCGCATCTTCGTCACCGTGGGGCCGGCGAAGCCGCTGGCCCACGTGCTCCAGTCGCACGCCGAAGCGCTGCGCGATGTCGTCACCGTGGACGAGGTGCGGCAGGCCGGGGGCGCCGTCCCGGCGCACCGCGCGGCGCCAGGCGACACCGCGTTCCTGCAGTACACCTCCGGCAGCACGGGGCGCCCGAAGGGCGTGGTGCTCTCGCACGCGAACCTGATCGCGAACCTGCGCGCGATGGGCGCCGCGGCGCAGGCCGGCCCGGCCGACGTGTTCGTTTCCTGGCTGCCGCTGTACCACGACATGGGGCTGATCGGCGCCTGCCTCGGCGCGCTGCTCTACGGCTACCCGCTGGTGCTGATGTCGCCGCTTGCCTTCCTGTCGCGGCCCGAGCGCTGGCTCAGGCGCATCGCACTGCATCGCGGCACGCTCACCTCGGCGCCGAATTTCGCCTACGAGCTGTGCTTGAGCAAGCTCACCGAGCGGGAGCTCGAGGGGCTCGACCTGTCGTCGCTGCGGCTCGCGTTCAACGGCGCGGAAGCAGTGAGCGCCGAGACGGCCGAGCGCTTCAGCGAACGTTTCGCGCGCTACGGCCTGCGGCGCGAAGCGATGACCCCGGTGTACGGGCTGGCCGAAGCCTGCCTCGGCGTTTCCTTTCCGCCGCTCGGGCGCGGCCTGCTGGTCGACCGCGTCGAGCGCGCCGCGCTGCAGCGCCTGGGCGTGGCGCGCCCGGCGCGCGCGGGCGACGCCGCACCGCTGCGGGTGGTGGCCTGCGGCCGCGCGCTGCCGGGCCATTCGATCCGGATCGTCGATGGCGCCGGACGCGAGCTGGGCGAGCGCACGGAGGGCCGTGTCGAGTTCAGCGGCCCCTCGGCCGCGAGCGGCTACTACCAGAACGCCGAGGACAGCGCACGCCTGATCGACGGCGACTGGCGCAACACCGGCGACCTGGGCTACCTCGCCGCGGGCGAGCTGTATCTCACCGGGCGCGAGAAGGACCTGATCATCCGCGGCGGGCACAACATCCACCCGATGGAGCTCGAGGAGGCGGCCGCCGAGGTCGCCGGCGTGCGCCGCGGCGGCGTGGCGGTGTTCGCCTCCGCTGCGCGCGGCGCAGGCGAGCGCCTGATCGTGCTCGCCGAGACGCGCGAGTCGCGCGAAGACGAGCGCGCGCGCATGGTCGGCGAGATCAACCGCCTCGCGCTCGACCTGATCGGCATGCCGCCCGACGAGGTGCTGCTCGCGCCGCCGCGCAGCGTGCTCAAGACATCGAGCGGGAAGATCCGGCGCGCGGCCTGCCGCGAGCTGTACGAGCGCGGCGCGCTCGGCGCCGGCGCGCGCGCGGCCTGGCTGCAGCTCGCGCGGCTCGAGCTCGAGGGCCTGTGGGCGCGCGCGGCGCGCTCGCTGCGCCGCGCCGGCGATCGCGTGTGGGGAGCCTGGGCCTGCGCGGTGATCGGCGTGGTCGGCCTGTCGGCCTGGGCGCTGCTCGCGCTGACGCGCGATGCCGCGCGCGCGCGGCGGCGGGCGCGCGCGGCCGCGCGCCTGGCGTTTGCGCTCGCCGGCGCCGTGCCGCGCGTCGAGGGCGCCGAGCGCATCGCGGGCGGCAACGCGGTCGTGGTGTGCAATCACGCGAGCTACCTCGACGGCATCCTGCTCACCGCGGCGCTGCCGCCGAGCATCGTATTCGTCGCCAAGCGCGACCTCGCGCCGCAGCGCCTCGCGGGCACGCTGTTGCGGCGGCTGGGCACGCTGTTCGTCGAGCGCGTCGACGCCTCGCGCAGCGTCGAGGACTACCGCGCGATCGAAAAGTCCGCCCGCGCCGGGCTCGCCCCGCTGGTGTTCGCCGAGGGCACGCTGCGGCGCGAGCCGGGCCTGCTGCCGTTTCGCATGGGGGCCTTCGTCGCCGCGGTGCAGGCGGGCGTGCCGGTGGTGCCGGTGGTGATGCGCGGCACGCGCGCGATGCTGCCCGACGGCGTCTGGTTTCCTCGCCGCGCACAGCTCGAGGTGACGGTGTGCGAGCCGATCGCGCCCGCAGGAAGCGGCTGGCACGACGCGATCGCGCTGCGCGACGAGGCGCGCCGGGCGATCCTCGCGCGCAACGGCGAGCCCGACGCGCCCGCGACGCGGGTCGACTTCAGGGCGTTGGACGGCGCATAGCGCTATACAATGCCGCGCGGCAACCCGGGCGGGAAGGAGGAAGGATGGCGGAGCACTCAGGCGGCGAGCTGATCGCGCGCATGCTGCAGGCCGAGGGCGTGAGCAAGGTCTTCGGCATCATCGACGGCACCTACTTCGGCTTCTACGCCGCCCTGCACCGGCTCGGCATCGAGATCGTCACCCCGCGCCACGAGACCAGCGCCGCCCACATGGCGGGCGCTTACGCGCGCGTGACCGGCAAGCTCGGCGTATGCATGGCGTCGAACGGGCCGGGGGTGGCGAACGTGCTGCCGGGGCTGGTGGTGGAGCAGGCCGAAGGCAACCGCGTGCTGTGCGTGAGCAGCGCGCGCCGCACCGGGATCAGCTATCCGGAGCGCCCGGGCGCCTACCAGAGCTTCGACCAGTCGCGCGTGGTGTCGGCGTTCGCGAAGTGGAGCCGCGCGGCGCCGTCCTACGAGCGCCTGCCCGAGCTCGCTGCGCGCGGCGCTGCGCGCCTGCTGGGAGGGTCGCCCCGGCGTGGTCCACCTGGACGTGCCGGAGAACATCATGAACGGCGCCTTCAAGGGCGAGCCGGCGCTGTGGGCCCCGTCCGAGTACCGCCGCGCGAGCGCCGCCGCACCCCGCGCCCGAGGACGTCGAGCGCGCGGCCGATATGCTCGCCGCGGCCGAGGCGCCGATGATCCACGCCGGCAGCGGCGTGGTGCACGCGGGCGCGTTCGCCGAGCTCGCGCGCGTGGCCGAGCTGCTGCACGCGCCGGTGACCACGAGCTGGGGCGCGCGCGGCGCGCTGCCCGAGACCTCCGAGCTCGCGGTGCCGATGATCCACGTCAAGCTCAACCACGAAGTGCGCAACGACGCCGACGTGGTGCTCTGCGTCGGCTCGCGCCTGGGCGAAACCGACTGGTGGGGCAAGGCGCCCTACTGGCGCGCGCCCTCGGCGCAGAAGATGATCCAGGTCGATATCGACGGCGCCGCGCTCGGCGCGAGCAAGCCCGCGGTGATCGCGGTTCTTGCCGACGCGAAAGTGTTCCTCGCGCAGCTCGCCGAGCGGCTCGAAGCGCGGGCCGGCGCGATGCGGCTCGATCCGCGCAAGGCGCGAGTGGCGAAATACGCCGCGGCGCGCCGCGCCGAGCGCGCCGAGCTCGACAAGCGGCTCGAGGACCTCGCGCTGCCGATGAATCCCGCGCACGTCGCGCACGCCTGCCAGCAGGCGTTCGGCGACGACACCGTGCTGGTCGCCGACGGCGGCAACGCCGCGATCTGGGCCATGTTCTACCACGAGGCGCGGGTGCCGAACACGATGCTCTCGACCTTCAAGTTCGGCATGCTCGGCGCCGGCGTCGCGCAGGCGCTCGGCGCCGCGGCGGCGCGCCCCGAGCGCCCGGTGTGCTGCATCATCGGCGACGGCGCGATGGGCTTTCACCCGCAGGAGATCGAGACCGCGATCCGTAACGGGCTGCGCGTGGTCTACCTCGTGCTGTGCGACCGCCAGTGGGGCATGGTGAAGATGAACCAGCAGTTCATGCTCAGGCCGCTCAAGACGCTGATCATGAAGTCGCTCGGGCCGGAGGAGACGATCAAGGCCGACCTGGGCGAGATCGCCTTCGACAAGCTCGCCGAGTCGATGGGCGCGCACGGTGAGCGCGTGGCCGATCCGGCCGCGCTCGGGCCCGCGCTCGAGCGCAGCCTCGCGGCGGGCCGCTGCGCGGTGATCCACGTCGACGTCGACCCGGTGAAGCACATGTGGGCGCCCGGGCTGCTGCACTTCAAGAAGATGCACGAGGAGCCCGCGGGCAAGTAGCGCCATGAGCGACATCGACCTGGTGCGGCTGAACTTCAACCCGCAGACGCTGCTCGCGCTGAACGTGGTGCTCGGGCTGGTGATGTTCGGCGTCTCGCTCGAGCTCAAGCCCGCCGACTTCAGGACCGCGCTCGCGACGCCGCGCGCGCTCGCGATCGGCCTGCTCGGGCACCACGTGGTGTTCCCGGCCGCGACCTTCCTGCTGGTGCTCGCGCTCCAGCCGCGCCCGAGCATCGCGCTCGGCATGATCCTGGTGTCGTCCTGCCCGGCGGGCAACATCTCGAACTTCCTCACCCATCTCGCGCGCGGCAACACGGCGCTGTCGGTGTCGATCAGCACCCTGTCGACGCTCGCCGCGATCGTCATGACGCCGCTCAACGTCGCGTTCTGGGGCGGCCTGTATGGGCCCGCGCAGCCGATCCTGCGCGCGGTCGCGGTCAACCCGTTCGAGATGTTCGCCCACGTGCTGCTGCTGCTCGGCGCGCCGCTCGCGGCCGGACTGTTCGTCTCGCGCCGCTTCCCGCGCTTCACCGCGCGCGCGGTCAAGCCGTTCAAGTTCTTCTCGCTCGGATTCTTCGTGCTGTTCGTTCTGGCCGCGCTGGGCGCGAACTGGCAGTACTTCCTCGACTACGTCGGGATGGTGGTCGGCATCGTGTTCGTACACAACGCGCTTGCGCTCGCGACCGGCTACGGCCTGGCGCGCGCGGCGGGCCTCGCCGAGCGCGACCGGCGCGCGGTGTCGATCGAGTGCGGAATCCAGAACTCCGGCCTCGGGTTGATCCTGATCTTCGGCTACTTCGACGGCCTCGGCGGGATGGCGGTGATCACCGCCTGGTGGGGCATCTGGCATATCGTCGCGGGGCTGAGCCTGGCAGGCACCTGGTCGCGCCGCCCGCCGGCGCCCGCCGCGGCATGACGGTCCTGGTCACCGGCGCCGGAGGCTACCTCGGGCGGCTGCTGGTCGCCGAGCTCGCGCGGCGCGGGCAAGCCGTGCTCGCGCTCGACCTGCGCGAGCCGCCGGTCGACGCGCGCGAGCCGGGTGTCGAGTACCTGGAGGGCGACGTGCGCGCGCCGGGGCTCGCGCAGACCATGCGCGCGCGCGGCGTCGACGCGGTGGCGCACCTCGCCTCGATCGTCACTCCCGGGCGCGGCAGCTCGCGCGAGCACGAGTATTCGGTCGACGTGCTGGGGACGAAGAACGTGCTCGAGGCCTGCGTCGAGGCGGGCGTGACGAAGATCGTCGTCACCTCGAGCGGCGCCGCCTACGGCTACCACGCCGACAACCCGCCGTTGATCGACGAGTCCCAGCCGCTGCGCGGCAACCGCGAGTTCGCCTACGCCTGGCACAAGCGCCTGGTCGAGGAGATGCTCGCCGAGTATCGCGCCGCGCAGCCGCAGCTGGCGCAGGTGGTGCTGCGCGTGGGCACCATCCTCGGCGAGACCACGCGCAACCAGATCACCGACCTGTTCGACAAGCCGCGCCTGATCGCGCTGCGCGGCGTCGGAGAGCCCGTTCGTGTTCGCCTGGGACCAGGACGTGGTCGCCTGCCTCGTGCTCGCGCTCGAGCCCGGCCGCGAGGGCGTGTACAACGTCGCGGGCGACGGCGCGCTCGGGGTGCGCGAGATCGCCGCGCGCCTGGGCAAGCGCTGCGTCGCGCTGCCCGCCTGGGCGATCGCGGGCGCGCTCGCGCTGCTCAAGCCGCTCGGGCTGTCGCAGCTACGGTCCGGAGCAGGTTCGATTCCTGCGCTACCGGCCGGTGCTCGACAACCGCCGCCTGAAGCAGGTCTTCGGCTATGCGCCGCGCCTCACTACGTCCGAGACCTTCGACCTCTACCGCCGCGCCCGGAGCCGCCGATGGCGCGGCGTGAGTTCCGCGACAAGGTCGTGGTGGTGACCGGCGCCGCGGGCGGTCTGGGGCGCGCGCTCGCGGCGCGCTTCGCCGCCGCCGGCGCGCGCGTGGCGCTGCTCGATCGCGACGCGGCCGCGGTCGAAGCGGCCGCGGCGCAGCTCGGGCAGAGCGCGCTCGGACTCGCCTGCGACGTGAGCGACGCCGCGCAGTGCGAGCGCGCGCTCGCGCGTGCCGCGGCGGCGCTGGGACCGGTCCACGTGCTGATCAACAACGCGGGCATCTCCCACCGCAGCGCCTACGCGGCGACCGAGCCGGCGGTGATCCGGCGCGTGATGGAGGTCAACTTCTTCGGCGCGGTGAACTGCACCCGCGCGGCACTCAAGGACCTCCTGCACACGCGCGGACTGATCGTGACGGTGTCGAGCGTCGCCGGGTTCTCGCCGCTGATCGCGCGCACCGGCTACGCCGCCAGCAAGCACGCGCTGCATGGCTTCTTCGACAGCCTGCGCACCGAGCTGGCCGAGCGCGGCGTCGACGTGCTGCTGGTGTGCCCGGCGTTCGTCGCCACCGGGATCGAGCGCAACGCGCTGGGCGCCGACGGCCGGCCCGCGCGCCACGCGCAGCGCATCGTCGGCGCGCGCGCCGCCCCCGAGGAGGTGGCGGAGGCGGTCTTGCGCGCTGCGCGCCGCGGGCGCCGCCTGCTGCTGCACGGACGCACCGCGCGCCTCGCGTGGTGGCTGAGCCGCGTCGCGCCCGCGCTCTACGCGCGTCTCATGGCGCGCCGGCTCAAGGGCGAGATGCAGGGCGAGACGGACGGCGGCGCGTGAAGCGCTGCGGCGCGAGCGCGTCCGCGAGCGCGCCTTCGAGCGGCAGCGGCTCGCGCTCGATCAGGCTCGCGAGCAGCTCGCCCGCGAGCGCGGACCACACCAGGCCGCGCGAGCCGTAGCCGAAGGCGCCGTACAGGCCGGCGGCGAGCTCGCCCACGACCGGCAGGCGGTCGCGCGTGACGGCGCGAAAACCCACCCGCCCGTCGAGCTGCGCCGGGTCGAGGCCGCGCGCCGCGCCGGGGACGATCCGCTCGAGGCGCGCCAGGTTGCCCGCGTGCCCGTCGGCGCGCGGCGCCGGGTCGTCGTCGTCGAAGTCGTAGCTCGCCCCGGCGACCGCGATGCCGTCGACCGCCGGCAGCACGAAGCCCCCGCGCAATAGCGGCAGCCGCGGCGCGCGAAACAGCGCCTCGGGCAGGTAGCTCACCTGGCCGCGCACCCGCCGCAGCGCGATGCCGCAGTCCGGCGCGAGGCGCGGCGCGTCGGCGGCGTTCGCCAGCACCACGACCGGCGCGCTCGCGATGGTTCGGCCCTCGGCATCGCGCGCGCTCCAGCCGCCGTTGTCGCGCTCGAGCGCCGCGACCGCGATGCCGAAACAGGCTTCGGCGGCCGAGTAAGCGAGCTGGGCGCGCGCGACGCCCGGCGGGCGCGCCCAGCCGCCGGGAGCGAACCACAGCCCGCCCGCCGCGACCGCGACGCCCGCCAGCTCGGATGCTTCGGTGCGCGTCACGCGTCGCGCGTAATCCACGCACGCACCCAGCGCCGCGAGCGCGCGCTGCTGCGCCTCGTCTTCTTCGTCGTCGCGCGCGAGTTGGAGCGCGCCGCAGGGTTCCCAGGCCGCGCCCTCGAGCGCGGCCCAGCGCCGCACCGCGTAGAGCGAGCCCGCGCGCGTCAGGCGCGCGAGCATGCTGTCGTCCGGCGTCGCGACCGGGTGGAACACGCCCGCGTGGTTGCCGGAGGTCTCCAGCGCGGGCTCGCGCCGGCGCTCGATCAGAATCACTTCCCAGTCGCGCGCCGCGAGGCGCTCGCACACCGCGGTGCCGGCGATCCCGGCGCCGATCACCAGCGCGCGGCGCTCGGGCCACGGCGCAGGCACGGCGCGCGCCTTGCCGCGCGGTGCGTGGCGTGCCGCCAGCATGTCGCGCTTGGCCGCGTAGCCCGGGCGCTTCTCGACCGCGAAGCCGGCGGCCGCGAGCGCCTCGCGCACCGGCGCGGCCGCGCTCCAGGTGGCGGCGCTCGCTCCGGGCGCGCACAGACGCGCGATCGCCTTCATGGCGGCGGCCGACCACATGACGGGGTTCTTCGCCGGCGCGAAGCCGTCGAGGTAGACCGCGTCCGCGGCGAGGCGCAACCCGCGCAGCGCTTGCGCGGCGTCGGCCAAGGCGAGCGTCAGCACGACGCGGCCGCCCTCGAGCTCGAGCCGGTGCACGCCGGGAACGAGCGGCGGCCAGTGCGCGCGCAGCTCGCCGGCCGGGCCGGCGAACTCGGGATAGCGCGCGTGCAGGCGCTCCAGGTCGGCGGCGGAGAAAGGGTGCTTTTCGAGCGAAACGAAGTGCAGCCGCTCGCAGCGTTCGCCGTCCTCGCGCCAGGCGCTCCACGTGGCGAGGAAGTTCAGCCCGAAGCCGAAGCCCGTCTCGAGCACGGTGAACGCGCGCCGGCCGCGCCAGCGTCCGGGCAGGCCGTTGCCGGCGAGGAACACGTGGCGCGCCTGCGCCGGGCCGCCCGCGGCGCTGTGGTAGACGTCGCCGTAGGCCTCCGAATAAGGCGTGCCGTCCGGCGCGAAGGCGAGCGTGGCGGGAACGAGCGGCGCGGGCATCGGACGAGTATATAGATCGGCGTAAAATCGGCGCGACGGAGGACGTGCGCATGAACAAGCCCGCAGACATCAAGCATCACACCGTTCCGCTGTGGATCGGCGGCAAGCCCGTCGTGCCGGGCGGCCGCACGGGGGACGTCTACAACCCTGCCACCGGCCAGGTGGCGAAGAAAGTTCCGCTCGCGGACGCGAAGATCGTCGACGCCGCGGTCAAGGCGGCGGCCGCGGCGCTGCCCGCCTGGCGCGACACGCCGCCGCTGCGGCGCGCGCGGGTGATGCAGAAGTTCCTCCAGCTGATGCAGGACAACCAGCAGGAGCTGGCGCGCCTGGTGAGCGAGGAGCACGGCAAGACGCTGCCCGACGCCGCGGGCTCGGTGCAGCGCGGCATCGAAGTGATCGAGTTCGCCTGCGGCATCCCGCAGCTGCTGAAGGGCGAGTTCTCCGAGAACGTCGGCACTTCGGTCGACACCCACACCCTGCGCCAGCCGGTGGGCGTGTGCGCCGGCATCACGCCGTTCAATTTCCCGGTGATGGTGCCGCTGTGGATGTTCCCGGTCGCGATCGCCTGCGGCAACAGCTTCGTGCTCAAGCCCTCGGAGAAGGTGCCCTCGGCGTCGGTGCGCATGGCCGAGCTGTTCAAGGAAGCGGGGCTGCCCGACGGCGTGTTCAACGTGGTGCACGGCGACAAGGAGGCGGTCGACGCGATCCTCGCCCATCCGGGCATCGCGGCGGTGTCCTTCGTCGGCTCGACGCCGATCGCGAAATACATCTACGAGACCTGCGCCAGGAACGGCAAGCGGGTGCAGGCGCTCGGCGGGGCCAAGAACCACGCCGTGGTGCTGCCCGACGCCGACCTCGAGTTCGCCGCCGATGCGCTGATCGGCGCGGCCTACGGCTCGGCGGGCGAGCGCTGCATGGCGATCAGCGCGGTGGTCGCGGTCGGCGCCGCGGGCGACCCGCTGGTCAAGCTGCTGGAGAAGAGGGCCAAGGCGATCAAGATCGGGCCCGGGGGACGCGCCCGGCATGGACATGGGGCCGCTGGTCACGGCCGAGCACCGGGACAAGGTTGCGGGGTTCATTGAAAAAGGAATTTCCGAAGGAGCGAAACTGGTGGTCGACGGGCGCAATCCCCCGCAGAAAGAGGGCTTCTTCCTCGGAACCACGCTGTTCGACCGCGTCACGCCGCAGATGGAGGTCTACAAGAACGAGATCTTCGGCCCGGTGCTCGTCGTGCTGCGGGCGCGCTCGCTCGAAGAGGCGATCGCGCTGGTCAACGCGAACCCTTACGCCAACGGCACCGCGATCTTCACCGAGTAGCGGGGGCGCCGCGCGCCGCTTCGAGAACGAGATCCAGGTCGGCATGGTCGGCATCAACGTGCCGATCCCGGTGCCGGTGGCGTTCTACTCCTTCGGCGGCTGGAAGAACTCGCTCTTCGGCGACCTGCACGTGCACGGCGTCGAGGGCGTCAAGTTCTACACCCGCACCAAGGTCGTCACCAAGCGCTGGCCGCACCAGGACACGCCCGCGCCGGGCTTCCACATGCCGACGCTGGGCTAGCGGCACCCGGGCTGGCGATTGGGGGTGATCCAGAAGGTGTAGACCTTGCAGTCGTCCGGCGCCGGGGGCCGGTAGGGAGGAACCTTCTCGGCCACCGGCGGCAGCCGCCGCAGGTAGGCCACGAGCGAGCGGACGTCCTCCTCGTCCCAGTTGGAGAAGTGATCCCACGGCATGCCCTGCCAGTACAGCGGCCGGCCGTTGCGGCTCACGCCGCTGCGGATCGCGCGCTCGATCTGCGCGTCGCTCCAGGCGCCGATTCCCGCTTCGGGGTGGGAGCTGATATTCGGCGTGAATATGGTGCCCAGGCCGCCGCTCAGCTTTGCGCCGCCCGAGCCGTCGTTGCCGTGGCAGTAGGCGCAGGAGGCGACGTTGAACAGGTAGCGGCCCCGCGCGACGAGCGCGGCGCGCTGCGGATCCAGCTTCGACAGGTCCGGCCGCGGGATGCTGCCCGCCGCGCCTTCGGCGACGCGATCGGGCGGAAGGAAGGCGAGCGCGGGCGTGCGGTAGACGAACCATCCCGCCGCGAACAGGACGACGAGCGCGACCGTCCCCAGTATCGTGCCCGACCAGCCCAGGACGCTGCGCGGCAGGCGCGAGCCGCGCGGGCCTGCGAACACGAACGCAATCAGGCCGAAGCCAAGCACCAGCCATTGCGCGCCCGCCAGCCAGGCTTCGACCGTGCCGGGCGCGATGCCGCGCGGATTGGCGTAGCTGCCTTCCTTGTAGGTCAGCACCCGCGGCGGCGCGACCGGCATCTTGCCCGCGCGCAGTTTGCCGTAGATCGTCTCGATCACGCCGTACTGCAGCGGCTCGGGCACGGCGTTGCGCACCGCCGGCAGCGTCTTCAGGTAGCGCGCGATGGCGAGCGCGTCCTCGTCGGTCAGCGCGTGCAGGTACATCCACGGCATGCCCCAGAAATTGAGCGTGCGGCCGCCCTTCGCGCGCCCGAGCCGGATCGCGTTTGCGATCTCCTGCGGCGTCCACTGGCCGAGCCCGGTCGCGTCGTCCGGCGTCAGGTTGCGGCTGATGAAGATTCCCTGCGGATAGGCGCCCACGCGCATGCCGCCGGCGAGGTAATGGTCTTCGCGGTAGATGCCGCGCGGATTGACCTCGGTGTGGCACAGGCCGCACATCTCGGCGTGCACCAGATAGCGCCCGCGCCGCTCGAGGTCGGTGGCGAACCCGGGGCCGTCGAGCTTGCCGCCGGCCTCCCAGGCGGGCGTACGCCGGTGCGCGAGGATGAAGTTGACCAGGTCCCAGCGCTGCTGCGGCGTGGTGCTCGCGGCGTAAGACGGCATCGGCCCGGGCGCGAGGCCGGTGGTGAGCCGCAGCCAGATCTGCTCGGGCTCGGCGCCGCCGCGGAAGGTCCACGGCGCGGTCAGGTCGCGGCTGATGACCGGGTAGCCCTTGGCGTCGCGCAGCTCGATGCCGCCGCGCAGGTTCTCGCCGTGGCAGCCGGTGCAGCCGAGCCTGGCGTACAGTGCGGCGCCGCGCGCCGCACTTTCCGGTCCCGGCGGCACGCGGGCGGCAATCGCAATCGGCGCGGCATCGGCCTTGCCGACGCGGGACGCGAAACGCCGGATGTATTTCACCACCGCGCCGATTTCCTCCGGTGCTCAGGACATCGCGCCAGTACGGCATGCCGCTCGCGTGCAGCCCGTCGCGCACGGTGCGCAGCAGGTCCGCCTCGCTCGCCGGCGCGCCCGCGGCGGTGGACTTGTACTTGTACAGGCCGGCGGTGAAGTCGCGCGGACGCGGAATCATCGAGGGCGCCGCCGCGCCGTTGCCGCGCCCGTCCGGCCCGTGGCAGATGGCGCAGTTCTGCGAGATAGACGCGCTCGCCCAGCGGCGCGCCGGCGGGCACGGTCGAGGCCGGCGGCCAGACGATGTCGGCATATTGCTTCGGATCGGGATTCCAGATCTCGGTCGGCGCGCTGTAGCCGACGCGCACGTACAGCGAGCGTGCGAGATCGAGCAGGAGCAGCAGTCCGACAGCGATCACAAAGACGCGCATGCGGGCGGACATATGCTCGCTCCCTCAGTTCACTTCGGTTCTTCTGCGGCCGGAATCTTGCGGCCGATCCAGCTCGTCAGGGCGAGCGCCGGCGCGATCAGGATCCAGCTGTACTTCGCCCAGTCGGGCGAGGCGATGCGCAGCGCCATCGACGCCAGGAATACCAGCGGCGCGACCAGCATGCGCGCGGTGACGACGCGCACCAGGTGCCGGTACAGGCTTGCGCTCGAGCGTCGTGTCGACCAGCCGCCGTCGGTGCGTGGCGTAGAGCCACATGGCCGCCTGCAGCAGCCCGGTGAGCGCGAGCACGCCCGCGTACAGGATCACGGCCGCGGGGGCGTTCGCGTGCTCGCCGAGGACCGTGGTCGGGAACGGGATCACGACGATGCAGAGCAGGAACAGCAGATTGATCCACACCAGCCGGTCGTCGAAGCGGTTGATCAGCCGGAACATGCGATGGTGTCCCTGCCAGTACAGGCCGATCACCAGGAAGCTCACCAGGAAGCTCAGGTACTTCGGCCAGAGCTCGCCGAGCGCCGGCCAGAGCGCGGCATCCGCGATGCGGTGGCCCTGCCTCGCCCGCGGGAAGCCGAAGGTCGAGCGCGAGGAAAGTGATCGCGATCGCGAATACCGCGTCGCTGAAGAAAAGCAGCCGGTCGAAGGCGAGCTTGTTGTGAATTCCGGACAGCATCGCCCGCGCGTCGGCGGGCGGCGTGTCTCTCGGCTTCGTCGTCCGCTTCGGGCCGCATGGTAGGGCGCGAATATTGCGCAAGCGGCCCGGCAGCGTCAAGTTCGCGTCAGCCGGCGAAGCGCGATTCGGGCAGGCCCGTCACGCCGGGGCGCAGCGCGAGCACGCTGCCGGCGAGCGGCTGGCGGGCGAGCTCGTCCGGGCGCGAGCTTCTGCGTGGCGGTGGTGACGTACAGCGTGTCGAGCGCCGCGCCGCCGAAGCAGCAGCAGGTCGGGTTCTGCACCGGCAGCTCGAGACGCGATCGACCTTTCCCGCCGGCGTGAAGCGCACGATGCGCCAGCCGCCGTACTGGCAGCTCCACAGGCAGCCCTCGGCGTCGATGCAGGCGCCGTCGGGATGCAGGTCGTCGCGCATCGGCGAACACCCGCTGCGCTGAGATCGCGCCGCTGGCGCGGTCGTAGTCGCAGGCCCAGATGACGTGGCGGTGCGTGTCGGAGAAGTACATCGTGCGTCCGTCGGGGCTCCAGCACAAGGCCGTTCGGCACGTACAGGTCCCCGCGCATGCGCGCGCACGCGCCGCCGGCATCGAGCCGGTAGAGCGAGCCGACCGGCTCGCGTTTTCCCTCGTCCTTCATGGTTCCGGCCCAGAAACGTCCGTCGCGGTCGCAGCGTCCGTCGTTGAAGCGGTTGTCGGGCAGCGCGGCCTCGGGTTGCGCGATGCAGTCGAGTTCGCCGTTGTCCGAATTCAGAAAGTAGAGCCCGGATTTCATCGCCGCCAGGATCCCGCCCGCGCGGCGGAAGGCGAAGCTGCCGATCGCCTCGGGCAGGGCGAGAGCGCGCCGCGCGCCGCTCGCCGGGTCGAGCCGCTTGAGCGCCGGGCCGAGGATGTCGACCCACCACAGCTCGCGCCCGTCCCACAGCGGGCATTCCCCGAGAAGGTCGGCGCCGCGCGCCGCGCATTCGACCTGTAACGACATTGCCTGAATGATCGCAGAAAGGCAGCATTGCGTTCCATGTCCTGGTTCCCGCCGCCGAAGGAGATCGCCACCCGCGTCTGGGCGCGCATGCCCGCGCGCCTGCGCGCCGAGCCGCGCGTCAGCGACTGGTCGCGCGCCAACAAGGCGGCGCAGGCGCTGGATTGCTTTCTCGAGGGGCCGTGCTTCGATGACCAAGGGCGGCTGCTCGTGACCGACATCCCGAACGGGCGCATCCTGCGCATCGGCCCGCGCGGCGGCGAGGACTGGGAGCTGGTGACGGAGTACCCGGGCTGGCCGAACGGGCTCAAGCTGCGCGGCGACGGCTCGCTGCTGATCGCGGATTACCGCCGCGGCCTGATCGGCATCGACCCGGCCACGCGCGAGTTGACCGAGGTCTGCGCCACGGTGCGCAGCGAAAGCTTCAAGGGCCTGAACGACCTGTGCTTCGGCGCCGCCGGCGAGATCTTCTTCACCGACCAGGGGCAGACCGGGCTGCAGGACCCGAGCGGGCGCGTCTACCGCCTGGCGGGCGGCGGCCTGCAGTGCCTGATCGACACCTGCCCGAGCCCCAACGGGCTGGTCACCGACACGAGCGGGCGTTACCTCTTCGTCGCGCTCACGCGCGCCTGCCAGGTGTGGCGCCTGCCCCTCACGGCCGACGCCGGCGTATCCAAGGCGCAGATGTTCTGCCAGCTTCCAGGCGGCGTGAGCGGACCGGACGGCCTCGCGCTGGACGCCGAGGACGGCGTGCTGGTGGCCAATCCGGGCCACGGCGCGGTGTGGCGGCTCGATCGCAACGGGCTGCCGACGCACCGTTTCGCATCCTGCGCCGGACGCACGCTCACGAATCTTTGCTTTGGCGGCCCCGGCCTGTCGCAGATCTTCATCACCGATTCCGACAACGGCCAGGTGCTCGTCGCGGACGCGCCGCTGCCCGGGCATCCGGTCGCGCGCGGCTAGCGCCGCGCCTGGTTCGCAAGGCGGCTCGCGAAGGCGGGGGCGGACTTGCTACGATTCCTGCCCAGGAGGCAGCGACGGCGATGGCAGACGAATCCGACATTCAACCCGGCGCGAGCCAGTGGATCGGCAAACCGATGCGCCGGCTCGAGGACCAGAAGCTTCTCACCGGCCGGGGGCGCTTTACCGACGACGTCACGCTGCCGGGCGAGGCCCATGCGGCGTTCGCGCGCTCGCCGCACGCGCACGCGAAGATCGGCGCGATCGACGTCTCCGCCGCGCGCGCCGCGCCGGGCGTGATCGCGGTATTTACCAACGCCGACATCGTCGCCGCCGGCCTGGCGCCGGTGCCGTTCACCCAGCTGCACAAGCGCCCGGACGGCGCCGACATGACGGTGCCGCCGCGCCACGCGCTCACCGGCGGCGTCGCGCGCTTCGTCGGCGACGCGGTGGCGATGGTCGTGGCCGAGACGCGCGATCAGGCGCGCGACGCGGCCGAGTTGATCGAGGTCGACTGGGAGCCGCTGCCCGCGGTCGCCGACCTGCCGACGTCGGGGAGCGGCAAGGGGCCGGTCGTGTGGCCGCCCGCGTTCACGCCCGAGTACGGCAACATCGCGGCGATCTACCGCATGGGCGAGCGCGCGGCGAGCGACGCCGCGTTCGCCGCCGCGGCGCAGGTGGTGAAGCTCAGGGTCGTCAACAACCGCGTGGTCGCCAACCCGCTCGAGCCGCGCGCGCTCGCGGCGCAGTTCGACGCCGCCAGCGGCCGCTTCACGCTCTACTGCCCGACCCAGAACACCCACACCGTGCGCGGCCAGCTCGCCAAGGTGTTCAAGCTCGACGAGGACCGGCTGCGCATCGTGTGCACCGACCTCGGCGGCGGCTTCGGCGCGCGCGGCTACGCCTACCCCGAGCACGCGGCGCTGTGCTTCGCCGCGCGCGCGCTCGGGCGCCCGGTGAAGTGGCGCGCCGACCGCTCGGAGAATTTCCTGTCGGAGGTCCACGGCCGCGACAGCGTGACCGAGGCGGAGCTCGCGGTCGACCGCGGGCAGCGCTTCAGCGCGCTGCGCATCCGCACGCTGGCGAACATCGGCGCCTACGCCTCGAACTTCGGCGCCTGCGTGCCGGCGATGTCCGGCGTGCGCGCGCCGACCGGCGTATACGCGATTCCGCACATCGACCACGAGGTGCGGATGCTGTTCACCCACACCGGGCCGGTGGACGCCTACCGCGGCGCCGGGCGGCCGGAGATGGGCTACCTGCTCGAGCGCCTGGTGACGCGCGCCGCGCGCGAGCTGGGCGCGGATCCGATCGCGCTCAGGCTGAAGAACATGATCACGCCGGCGCAGATGCCGTACCGCAACCCCGCCGGTCAGACCTACGACTGCGGCGACTTCGCCAAGGTGCTCAAGGAGACGATGGCCGCGGCCGACTGGGACGGCTTCGCGGCGCGCAAGGCGGCGGCCGCGAAGCGCGGCCTGCTCTACGGCCGGGGGCTTGCGTGCTACATCGAGATCACCGGCAGCGCGCGCGTCACCGAGGCGGTGAGCCTGACGGTCGAGGCCGACGGCACGGTCACGCTCGTGTCGGGGACGCAGCAGATCGGGCAGGGCATCCAGACCGCGTACGCGCAGATCGTTGCCGAGCTGCTCGGCGTGCCGCCCGAGTCGGTGCGCGTGATCCAGGGCGACACCGACATCGCGAAATCCGGCGGCGGCGCGGGCGGCTCGAGGAGCCTGCAGGTCGGCGGCAGCGCGACGCTGGTGGGCTCGCGCAAACTGATCGAGCAAGGCAAGGCGCTCGCGGCGAAGGAGCTCGAGGCCGCCGCGGTGGACATCGAGTTCGCCGCGGGGCGCTACCGCATCGCCGGGACCGACCGCTCGATCGGACTCGCGGACCTCGCCGCCCGGCAGCCGGAGCGGCGCATCGTCGTGACGCACAGCGAGACGGTAAAGGGGCAGACCTGGCCCAACGGCTGCCAGGTGTGCGAGGCCGAGGTCGACCCCGACACCGGCGAGGTGCGCCTCGCGCGGCTCGCCGCGGTGGACGACGTCGGGCGCGTGATGAACCCGCTGATCGCGGAAGGCCAGGTGCACGGCGGCATGATGCAGGGCATCGGCCAGGCGCTGATGGAGCAGTCCGTGTACGACGATACCGGGCAGCTGCTCACCGGCTCGTTCATGGACTACGCCATGCCGCGCGCCGACCTGACGCCCGAGCTCGAGACCGGGTTCGACCAATCGGTGCCGAGCGCGCTCAATCCGCTCGGCGCCAAGGGCGTCGGCGAGGCCGGATGCCACGGCGCGATGCCCGCGGTGGTCAACGCGGTGATCGACGCGCTCGCCGAGCGCGGCGTCGTCGAGCTGGACATGCCGCTCACCCCCGAGAAGGTCTGGCGCGCGCTGCGGCAGCGGGTATAGTCCCCGCATGGGGGTATTCTCCGGGCCCGGCGGCAAGGAGCTGCTCGACGCGCTCACTTTGTCGGCGTATCTCGTCGGTGCGGCGTTCGCCGCGCTCGCGCTGCTCATGTACCACATGTATCTCAAGCGCCGCCAGGCAGAGACCCGCCTGCGCCTCGCGGCGGCGGCCTTCGAGTCGAGCATCCAGGGCATGATCCTCACCGACGGCGCCGGCGCGATCGAGCAGGTCAACCCGGCGTTCGAGCAGCTCACCGGCTACGGCCGCCACGAGGCGGCGGGCAAGGCGCTGGGATTCATCGCCGATCCGGCCGATGCGGGCCTGTTCCCGCTCGCGCTCGAAGCGGTGCAGGGCCAGGGCTACTGGGAAGGCGAACTGCGCGCGACGCGCAAGGACGGCGCGACCGTCCTGCTGCACGCCACGTTTTCCGGGGTACGAAGGGCCGACGGCGGCCTGCGCAGCTACGCCGTGTCGCTGGTCGACATCACCGCGCACAAGCGCGCCGAGCAGCGCATCCGCCACCTCGCCCACCACGACCTGCTCACCGACCTGCCCAACCGCGCGCTGCTGCACGAGAAGATCGGCGCCGCGATCGAGCGCGCGCGGCGCGACGGACGCAAGGTGGCGCTGATGTTCGTCGACCTCGACCGGTTCAAGAACGTCAACGATTCGCTCGGCCACGCCGCCGGCGACGAGCTGCTGCGGCGCTACGCCATGCGGCTGACCGAGGCGCTGCGCGCCGCCGACGTGGTGGCGCGCCAGGGCGGCGACGAATTCACGGTGCTCGCGAGCGACCTGGTCGGGGCGCAGGACGCGGCGCGCGTGGCGGACAAGCTGCTCGAGGCCGTGCAGCGGCCGTTCACCATCGGCCAGCGCGAGCTGCAGGTCGGATGCTCGGTCGGCATCGCCCTCTACCCGGACAGCGGCAAGGACTTCGAGACGCTGCTGCGCAACGCGGACACCGCGATGTACGCCGCGAAGGAGGACGGCCGTGGCTGCTACCGCTTCCATTCGGCCGAAATGAGCAGGCGCGCCACGGAGCGCATGGAGCTCGAGCACGATCTGCGGCGCGCGCTCGCCGACGGCGCGCAGCTTTCGCTCGCCTTCCAGCCCCAGATCGACATGCATAACGGGGCGCTGGTGGGGATGGAGGCGCTCGCGCGCTGGAAGCATCCGCAGCGCGGCGCGGTGAGCCCGGCGCTGTTCGTGCCGATCGCGGAGGACTCCGGGCTGATCGTCGCGCTCGGCGAATGGGCCCTGCGCGAGGCCTGCCGCCTGCGCGCGAAGTGGCTCGCCGCGGGCCTGAAGCAGGGCGCGGTCGCGGTGAACGTGTCGTCGATGCAGTTCCGCGAGCCCGACTTCCTGGACAGCGTGAAGCGCGTGCTGGAGGAAGCGCAGCTGCCGGCGGCGCTGCTCGAGCTGGAGGTGACCGAGAGCGTGCTGATGGCCGGCGTCGAGCAGGTGAGCGCCACGCTGGAGGCGCTGGGGAGCCTCGGGCTGCAGCTCGCGATCGACGATTTCGGCACCGGCTATTCGAGCCTGGGCTACCTGAAGCGGCTGCCGGTGCACAAGCTGAAGATCGACCGCTCCTTCGTCATCGAGCTGCCGCGCGACGCGCATAGCTGCGCCATCGCCGAGGCGATCGTCGGCTTGGCGAACGGGCTGAACCTGCGCGTCATCGCGGAGGGCGTCGAGACCGAGGCGCAGGCCGAGTTCCTGCGCCGCAGCGGCTGCCACGAGGCGCAGGGCTATCTGTACGCGGCGCCGCTCGGCGCGCAGGATTTCGAGGCGCGCTATCTGTCCTGAATCAGCGCGCGCCGGCCAGCGGCGCGCTCAGCCCGGATTCGAGGCGTACAGCGCGGACGTGGTGGTTCCGGCGCCGGGGCCGACGCCCGGGGGCGGCATGCCGCCGGCCGAATCGAGCGCGTCGCTGCGTTCGGCGATCAGCTTCGCGTGCGGCTTGTCGGTCGTTTCGATGTGGTGCAGCAGCCAGAAGTTCAGGTAGCGCATGGTGAGCGACATGCTGCGGCCTTCGGGCGCGTTGGCCTGGCCCTCGAGCTCCTCGAGCAGGCGCCGGTGCTCCTGCTTGTGGCGCTCGGCGGCCGCGCCCAGGCCCGCCTGGGCCATGAGCTGCTCCTCGTCGGCGAAGTGCGCGCGCGCCGCCGCCACCAGCTTGGCGAAGGACTCGCGCAGCCGGTCGGCCTCCTGCCCGGCCTTCAAGTCCTCGCCGATGCGGTTGATCAGCCCCGCGAGCTCCTTGTGCTGCTCGTCCATCAGCGGCACGCCCACGCTGTGGGCCTCGCTCCACTCGAAAAACGGCAGCCGCAGCGGCCCGGAGATGTCCGCATCGCGCTCCCCGGCGAACTTGTAGCAGCGCCCGCCCGCGCGCTTGGCCGCGTACATCGCCCCGTCCGCGTGCGCCACCAGCACGTCCATGTCCTTGCCCCCCGCGGGGTACAGCGCGATGCCGATGCTGATGCCCACCTGGCAGGGCTGGCCCGCGATCACGATCGGCTGGTCCAGCGCCTGCACCATGCGCTTGGCCACGATCGCCGCGTCCTCGAGCGTCGAGGCGCGCGCCAGCAGCGCGGAGAATTCGTCCCCCCCGATGCGCGCCACCGTGTCGCCCTCGCGCGTGGCCGCGCGCAGGCGCTTGGCCGCCACCTGCAGCAGCGCATCGCCCGTCTCGTGCCCGTAGCGGTCGTTGATCAGCTTGAACCCGTCCAGGTCGCTCACCAGCACCGCAAAGGAGCTGCCGTGGCGCCGCGCGGCCACCAGCGCCTGGCGCAGCCGGTCGAAAAACAACGCCCGGTTCGGCAGCTCGGTCAACGGGTCGCGCAGCGCCAGGTACGACAGCTGCGCCTGCGCCCGGCGCTGCACCGTCACGTCGCTCAGCGCGATCGCCACCCCAGCCCCCCCGGGCAGCTCCAGCGTGCACCCCACCAGCTCGGCATCGAACTGGCTGCCATCGGCCCTCAAGCCCGTGAACGAGCGCGGCCCCAGCTCCGTGCCGGGCCTTTCCTCCAGCGCCGTCGCCAGCCCCTCGCGGTCCGCCGGCGCCACCAGATCCAGCAGCCGCTGCCCCTGCTCCGCCCCGGCAGGCTCCAGACCGAACATCCCCAGCAGCGCAGGGCTCGCCCACGCGAGCCGACCCTGGCGCAACACCGCCACCGCCAGCACGCGACGCTCGGCCAGCCCGGCCAGTGCCGCGGCAGCAAGATCCCCCGGTTGCATGCGGCGAGAGTAATCGAGTCCGCGCGGATTGGGTAGAGCAGACGATCTAAATTTTTGTGTCGATGTTCCGTTTGCGCCGGCAAGAGCCGCGGCGCTGACCAAAACTTCCTGCGTCGACACGGACTTTGGCTGCGATGTTCGAGTGCGTTATGCAAACGGATCGGCCAATTGCGATAATGACCGGATCGGAGCGCCGGTGCCGCGCCGTGCACGGCCGAATCCACGCTCGGCCAGCCGCGACTACAATATATGGCGTAGCGAGACCTCGGCGATACTAGATACATGGCAAGACAGACCTACGACGCTTCCTCGATCCAGGCCCTCAAGGGGCTCGAGCCCGTGCGCCGCATGCCGGGCATGTACACCCACACCATCCATCCGCTGCACGTGGCGCAGGAGGCGATCGACAACGCGGTCGACGAGGCGCTGGCCGGCTTCGGCAAGAAGATCACCGTCAGCTGGCACAAGGACGGCTCGATCGAGGTCGAGGACGAGGGCCGCGGCATCCCGGTCGACATGCATCCGGTGGAGAAGAAGCCCGCGGTCGAGGTCGCGTTCACCATGCTGCACGCCGGCGGCAAGTTCGACCGCTCGGGCGAGGCGGTCTACCACATCTCGGGCGGCCTGCACGGCGTCGGGGTCGCGGTCACCAACGCGCTTTCGAAGCGGCTCGAGGTCACGGTCTACCGCGACGGCTACCGGCACACGATCGCGTTCGAGGGCGGGGAGCTGAAGCAGAAGCTCAAGTCGGAGAAGATCCGCGAGCGCCGCACCGGCACGGTGGTGCACGCCTGGCCCGACCCGAAGTATTTCGACTCGCCCAACATCCCGCTCGCCGAGCTCGAGCACCTGGTGCGCTCGAAAGCCTATCTGCTGCCCGGGCTGACCATGGTGCTGCGCATCGAAGGGCGCGAAGACAAGGCCTGGAAATACGAGCGCGGCATGGCGCAGTACTTCGAGTTCATGCTCGCCGGGCGCGAGCTGGTCGCGCCGCTGTTCACCGGCGAGCGCTACTTCGAGCAGAGCGACGTCCCGGAAGTCGAGCCCGGCGAGGGCGCCGCGTGGGCGATCGGCTGGGTCGCCGAGGGCGAGGTGTTCGCCGACAGCCACGTCAACCTGATCCCGACCCGCTCGCACGGCACCCACGAGGCGGGCTTTCGCAACGGCATTTTCGACGCGCTGCGCGCGTTCATGGACACGCGCGGCCTGAGCCCCAAGGGCGTCAAGCTGATCGCCGAGGACCTGTGGTCGCGCGCCTGCTTCACGCTCTCGGCGCGCATCGTGCGCACCCAGTTCCACGGCCAGACCAAGGAGAAGCTCACCACGCGCCACGCCGCGCGGCTGGTCGAGCTTTGCGTGCGCGACGCTTTCGAGCTGTGGCTCAACGCGCACCCCGATGAGGGCAGGAAGATCGTCGAAGTGGCGATCGAGCAGGCGCTGTCGCGCCTGTCCAGGGGCAAGAAGTTCGAGCGCAAGAAATCCTCCGGCGTCGCCACGCTGCCGGGCAAGCTGGTCGACTGCGCTTCGGGCGACACTTCGAGGAACGAGCTGTTCCTGGTCGAGGGCGACTCGGCCGGCGGCTCGGCCAAGGAGGCGCGCGACAAGGACAGCCAGGCCATCCTGCCGCTGCGCGGCAAGGTGCTCAACACCATGTCCAAGGACTCGCGCACGGTCCTTGCCAACAAGGAGCTGCAGGCGATCGCGACCGCGATCGGGGTCGACCCGCACGGCATCGACGACGCGCCGGACCTCTCCGGGCTGCGCTACGGCAAGGTGATCGTGATGACCGACGCCGACGTCGACGGCGGCCACATCCAGGCGCTGCTGCTCACGTTCTTTTTCATCCATGCGCCCAAGCTGGTCGAAACCGGGCACCTGTACGTCGCGCAGCCGCCGCTGTACAAGGTGGAGGTGCCGGCGCAAGGCAAGGGCCGCCCGGCGCGGCGCCTGTACTGCCTCGACGACGACGAGCTGGAGGAAGCGCTCGGGCTGCTGAAGAAGGAGAAGCTGCGCGAGGGCAGCTGGGAGATCTCGCGCTTCAAGGGCCTGGGCGAGATGAGCGCGGAGCAGCTGTGGGAGACCACCATGAATCCCGACTCGCGGCGGCTGGTTCGCATGCAGCTCGATCGCGAGCGGATCAAGAAGGTGCGCGAGACCTTCGAGCTGCTGATGGACGCAGGCGAAGCCGAGGCGCGGCGCGACTGGATGCGCGAGCACTGGAAGACCGTCGAGGCCGACGTGTGAGCGCCAGGCGCGCAAAGCGTTCCAAGCCCAGGCCGTACTGGGAGCGCGGCTACCGCGGCCACGTCTACTGGCTCGGCAAGCACAAGCTCGGCAAGGTCACCCTGGTCGAGACCGGCCGCTACGACTGGGAGGCGGGCGGCAAGATCGGCCGCTGCGACGCCCTGGACAAGGCGCGCGCCGCGGTCGAGCTCGCGGTGGCCGTGTCCGACAGGCAGCTGCCACTTTTCGAGTAAGCGATGGACGACACCCAGACGCTGGATCTTTTCACTCCCGACAACGGCGACGACGCCGCTCCGATCGAGCGCCACGCCTCGCAGGCCTATCTCGGCTACGCGGTCTCGACCGTCAAGTCGCGCGCCCTGCCCGAGGTCGCCGACGGCCTGAAGCCGGTGCAGCGCAGGATCCTCTACGCCATGGGCGACACGCCCGGCGGCGGGCAGGGCTTCGCCAAGTCCGCGCGCTACGTCGGCGAGGTGCTGGGCAAATACCACCCGCACGGCGATGCCTCGACCTACGAGGCGCTGGTGCACATGGCGCAGCCGTTCTCGATGCGCTACCCGCTGATCGACGGCCAGGGCAACTTCGGCTCGCGCGACGGCGACGGCGCCGCGGCCTACCGCTACACCGAGGCGAAGCTCGCGCGCATCGCCGAGCTGATGCTGGCCGAGATCGGCGAGGGCACGGTCGACTTCCAGAAGAACTACGACGGCAAGTTCGACGAGCCGGTGCTGCTGCCGGCGCGCGTGCCCTTCGGCCTGCTGAACGGCTCGTTCGGCATCCCGGTCGGGTTCTCGACCCGCATCCCGCCGCACAACCTGAAGGAGGTCGCGGCCGCCGCGGCGTGGGTGATCCGCCACCCGAAGGCGAAGCTCGACGACGTGCTCGAGCGCCTGCCGGGGCCCGACTTCCCCGGCGGCGGGCAGATCATCTCCCCGGCCGAGGAGCTCAGGCAGGCCTACGAGAGCGGGCGCGGCTCGATCACGCTGCGCGCGCGCTGGACGGTCGAGCCGCTCGCGCGCGGCCAGTGGCGCATCGTGGTCAACGAGCTGCCGCACGGCGTGTCGGCGCGCCAGCTGCAGGAGGAGATCGATGCGCTGGTCAGCCCGCGCCCTGCGGCGGGCAAGAAGGACGTGACGCAGGAACAAAAGCGCGTCAAGCAGTTCGTGCTCGACCTGGTCGAGTCGGTGCGCGACGAGTCCGACCGCAAGTCGAAGCTGCGGCTGGTGATCGAGCCGCGCAGCTCGCGCCAGGACCCGGCCGAGACGATGAACGCGCTGCTGGTGCAGACCTCGCTCGAGACGCGCTATGCGATCAACCTCACCTGGCTCGGCCTCGACGGCCTGCCCGAGACCAAGGGCATCGTCGAGGTGCTGCGCGAGTGGGGCGAGTTCCGCGTGCAGACCGTGCGCCGGCGCACCGCGCACCGGCTGCAAAAGTGCGAGGAGCGGCTGCACATCGTGATGGGGCGGCTGCTGGCGCTGGTCAAGATCGACGAGATCATCAAGCTGATCCGCGCCTGCGACGACCAGGCCGAGGCGAAGGAAAAGCTGCGCGCGAAGTGGAAGTTCAGCGAGCGCCAGGCCGAGGACATCGTCAACCTGCGCCTGGGCCAGCTCACCAAGCTCGACGGCGTCAAGCTGAACGACGAGCGCAAATCGCTCGAGGGCGAGCGCAAGGGCCTCAAGACGCTGCTGGGCGAGGACAAGGAGCTGAGGAAGCTGGTCATCAAGGAGCTCGAGGAGGACGCGAAGAAATTCGGCGACGCGCGCCGCACGCTGATCAAGCCCGAGGAGCGCGCGCAGATCGAGCGCAGCGTGCTCGAGGAGCCGCTCACCGTGATCCTGTCGAACAAGGGCTGGATCCGCGCCCGCACGGGGCACGGCATCGACCTCGCCACGGTGGGCTTCAAGGACGGCGACGGCCTGTTGCAGGCGCTCGAGTGCAAGACGACCTCGCCGGTCGCGTTCCTGTCGGCGCGCGGCAAGGCGTTCACGCTCGAGGCGGCCAGCCTGCCGGGCGGGCGCGGCGACGGCCAGCCGATGAACGCGCTGGTCAACTGCAACGGCGACGACATCGTGTGGATGGCCTGCGGCGACCCGGCGCAGCCGCTGGTGATGAGCTCGAGCGCCGGACAGGGCTTCCTGTGCCGGCTGGGCGACCTGCTCAGCAAGACGCGCGCGGGCAAGGAATTCATGAACGTGGCCGAGGGCGCGCGCGCCAACTCGCCGGCGCCCTACGGCGGCGACGCGGCGAAGCTCAAGCTCGCCGCGCTGTCGTCCGACGCGCGGCTGCTGGTGTTCCCGATGGCCGAGCTGCCGCTGCGGCCGAACGGCGGCGTCGGCGTGCAGATCATCGCGCTGCCCGACAAGGTGACGCTCGCCGCGGTCTGCGCGCTGGATCCCAAGGGCGCGCTGACCGTGTCCGGCTTCAAGCGCACGCGCAAGACCGCGCAGCTCGACGCGAAGAGCCTCAAGGACTACGAAGGCAGGCGCGCGCAGCGCGGCAGGGTGTGCGACGTGGGCTTCCGGCCCGACGCCCTGGCGTGAACGGGCTGCGGCGCGACCGCAGGCTCATCTACATCGCCGCGCTGCTGCGCGGGCTGGCCGCGGGATCGATCAGCGTGCTCGCGGCGGTGTACCTCGCCAAGCGCGGCTTCGAGGAAGGCGAGGTCGGATTGGTGCTCAGCGCGGGTTTCGTCGGCGTCGCCTGCGGCACGGCCTACAGCACCTTCCTCGCCGACCGCATCGGGCGCCGGCGCAGCCTGGTCGCGCTCGCCGCGCTCGCCGCAGGCGGCGGGCTCGCGCTCGCGCTGCTCGACTCGCTGTGGGCGCTCAGCGCGGCGGCGTTCCTCGGCATGCTCAACACCCAGGGCACCGACCGCGGCGGCGCGCAGGCGCTCGAGCAGGCGATCCTGCCGGCCACCGTGCCCGACCGCGAGCGGACCCAGATGTTCGCCTGGTACAACGCGCTGCAGGACGTCGGCACGGCGGCCGGGGCGCTGCTCGCGGCGCTGCCCGCGCTGCTGCGCGACCGCTTCGAGGTGGGCGAAGTGCGCGCCTACGACGCGACGCTGATCGCCTACGCGCTGCTGCTGGCCGGCGCGGCGCTCGCCTACGCCCGGCTCTCGCCCGCGGCCGAGCGCGGCGCCGCGATCCCGCCGCTGCACGCGCTGCACGCGCCGGCCGCGGTGCGCCGCGCGGTGCGCAATTTCTCGCTGCTCGCGGCGATGGACGCCTTCGGCGGCGGCTTCATCGGCTCGGCGCTGATCGCGTACTTTCTCTACCTTCGCTTCGGCGCGTCCGAAGGCGCGCTCGCGGCGCTGTTCGTCGCCGCGCGGGTGATGACCGTGCTGTCGCACTTCGTCGCGGCGTGGCTGTCGCGCCGCATCGGGCTGGTCAACACCATGGTGTTCACCCATTTGCCCTCGGGCCTGCTGCTGCTCACGCTGCCGCTGGCGCCGAACCTCGGAGTGGCGGCGGCGCTGTTCATCCTGCGCGAGGGACTGTCCGAGATGGACGTGCCGACGCGCCAGTCCTACCTGATGGCGATCGTTCCGGCGCACGAGCGCGCCTGGGCCTCGGGCATGTCGCAGCTCGGGCGCGCGAGCGGGCGCGTGATCGCTCCCTTGATCGCCGGCGGCGCGATGCAGGCGGGCGCGCTGTGGGCGCCGCTGGTGGCCGGGGCGCTGATCAAGATGAGCTACGACCTGCTGCTGTGGCGCGCCTTCCGCCGCATCAGGCCGCCCGAGGAAACGTGACGCCGCAAACGCCCTAGAATCGGACTCATGCCGCGCCGACCCGTTTTCCCTTCCGTCTACCGCCCGCTGCTGGTGCCCGCCGCGATCCTCGCCGTCGCGGCGCTCGCGGTGGCGTTCGGCAAGGGACTGCCGCGCTCGCTCGCGGGGCTGGTGACTCTCGGGCCGTACGCGCTGCTCGGGCTCGCGGCCGCGGTGACGCTGTGGTTCAACCGCGGCCGCGCTTTCGTCGCCGCCGCGTCGATGCTCGCCGCCTACGCCGGCTACCGCTATGCGCTCGCGGTCGATCCGCGCGGCTTCGCGCCGCAGGCGGCATACGTCGCCGCGGTGCTGCTGGTGCCGGCCAACATGTTCATCTCGTTCGTGCTGCCCGAGCGCGGCGTGGTGCATCACGGCAGCTGGCGCTGGCTGCTGCTGATCGGGATCGAGGCGCTGCTGCTGGCCTGGGTCGCGTCCTCCGGCCACAGCAGCTTGTCGGGCCAGTCCTGGCACCGGATCCTGCACCACTGGACCCTGCGCTATCCTCCGGTGCCTTTCGCCGGGCGGGTGATGTTCGCCTTCGCGTTCGCCGGCGCGGTGTGGCGCGCCTGGCCGAAGTTCAGCCCGCTCGAGGTCGGCACGGCGGCCTCGCTGGTCGCGTTCCTCATCGCCTGCGCCTTCGCCGGGCGCTTCGCGGACTTCGCCGCGTTCATGAGCGCCGCCGGGGTGATCCTGCTGGTCGCGGTGCTGCAGGAATCGCACCGGCTCGCGTTCCGCGACGAGCTCACCGGGCTGCCGAGCCGGCGCGCGCTCGACGAGCGCATGCGCGCGCTCGGGCCGGACTACGCGGTGGCGATGGTCGACGTCGATCATTTCAAGAAATTCAACGACACCCACGGCCACGACGTCGGCGACCAGGTGCTGCGGCTGGTCGCCGCGCGCCTGGCCGAGGTGGGCGGCGGCGGACGGGCGTTCCGCTACGGCGGCGAAGAATTCACGGTGCTGTTCCCGGACGCCGGCGTGAAGGACGCGCTGCCCTACCTCGAGCACATCCGGCAGTCGATCGAGGACTACCGCATGGCGATGCGCGGCGGCGACCGGCCCAAGAGCGCGAAGAAGGGATCGAAGCGGCGCGGCGAGCACCAGGGCGAGCAGGGATTGTCGGTCACGGTGAGCATCGGCGTCGCCGGCCCCGACAAGCGCCGCCGCGCGCCGGCCGAGGTGATCAAGTCCGCCGACGAGGCGCTCTACCGCGCCAAGCAGGGCGGGCGGAACAAGGTCGCGCAATGAGCGCGGAACTTCAGCGTCGCGCAATGAGCACGGAACTTCGCGCGCCCGGGCCGCTCAATCGGTGATGCGCAAGCTTCCCGCGCTCGCCATTGCCGTCGCGGCGCTGGCGGCGCTCGCCGCCCTCGCCTCGGGCCTCGGCCACCGCTTCGGCCTGTGGGACTATCGCTTCGGCTTCCTGCTGCTGCGCGCGGCCGCCTGGAGCGGGCTCGCGGGCGCGCTCGCCTGCCTCGCGGCCGCGGCCTGGGCGGTGCGCGCGCGCGCGCTCGGCGCGCTGCTGGCGGCGCTGCTCGGGGCCGCGGCGGGCGGCGCCGCGTTCGGAGTGCCCTGGGCGATGCTCGCGCGGGCGCGCGGCGCGCCGCCGATCCACGACATCACGAGCGACACCGCGCACCCGCCGCAGTTCGTTGCGCTCGCGCCGGCGCGGCGCGCGTCGCCCAACGGCCCGGCCTACGGCGGCGCCGCGGTCGCCGCGCAGCAGCAGCGCGCCTACCCGGACATCGTGCCGCTCGCGCTGGGCTCGCGTCCGCCGGCCGCGTTCGAGCGCTGCCTCGAGGCCGCGCGCGGGCTGGGCTGGCAGATCGTCGCCGCGGACCCGGCCGCGCTGCGCATCGAGGCGACCGACACCACGCCGTTATTCGGCTTCAAGGACGACATCGTGATCCGCATCGGCCCGCTCGACGCGGCGAGCCGCATCGACGTGCGCTCGGCCTCGCGCGAAGGCCGCGGCGACCTGGGCACCAACGCGCGCCGCATCCGCGCCTTCTACCGGGAGATGGAAAAGCGCGGTTGACGCGCGGCGCCGCGCGCGGAACACTGTGCCCCGGGGCTCGGGCGGCCCGCCCGGGCGGGGGACGGCAATGAATGCAGGATCCTGGCTGCTGCTCGCGGCCGGCGCGCTGTTCGCACTCGGCGCGTGGCTCTACAACCGCCTGGTCTCGGACCGCAACCAGGCGCGCCAGGGCTATGCCGACATCGACGTGCAGCTCAAGCGCCGCGCCGACCTGGTGCCGCAGCTGGTCGAGGCGGTGCGCGGCTACGCCGCCTACGAGAAGGCGCTGCTCACCACCGTGACCGAGCTGCGCGCCGACGCGCTGCGCGCGGCGCCCGCGGCCGAGCGCTTCGGCGTCGAGCGCGCGCTGGGGCGCCAGCTCAAGCAGCTCGTGCTGCTGCAGGAGAACTACCCGCAGCTCAAGGCCGACGCCAATTTCCGCGATCTTTCGGCCAAGCTGGTCGAGGTCGAGGACGCGCTGCAGTACGCGCGCCGCTTCTACAATGGCGCGGTGAAGCAGTACCTGACGCGCCTCGAGTCGTTTCCCGACCTCCTGGTCGCGCGCCTGTTCGCCTTCGCCGCGATGCCGTTTTTCGAGACCGACGACCGCGCGCCGGTCGCGGTAGACCTGTGAAGCGGCTCGCCTGCGCCTTGCTGCTGTGGCTCGCCGCCGGCGCGGCGACGGCGGACGAGCGCGTGCTGGACTTCCGCAGCAACATCGCGATCGGGGCGGACGGCGCGCTGAGCGTGACCGAGACGATCGAGGTCCAGGCCGAGGGCAGCGGCATCCGGCACGGCATCTACCGCGATTTTCCGACCGACTACGCGGGCCGCTTCGGCCAGCGCGTGCACGTGGGCTTCGAGGTGGTGTCGGTGTCGCTCGACGGCGGCCCGGTGCAGTGGATCACCCAGCGCCTGTCGAATGGGGTGCGGGTGCGCATCGGCGACCCGCGCGCGCTGCTGCGGCACGGCCGGCACGAATACTCGATCACCTACCGCGCCACGCGCGAGCTGGGCTTCTTCACCGGCCGCGACGAGCTGTACTGGAACGTCACCGGCAACGGCTGGGCGTTCCCGATCGACCACGTCTCGGCCGACGTCAGCCTGCCGGTGACGGTGCCGGCGTCCGAGCTTTCGGCGGTGGCCTACACCGGCGGCGACGGCGCGCGCGGGCGCGACTACAAGAGCGCGCTGAGCGCGGGCGGCGCGAGCTTCGAGAGCACGCGCGGCTTCGCGCGCCACGAGGGCATGAGCATCGTGCTCGGGTTTCCGAAGGGGATCGTGCGCGAGCCCGGCGCCTGGCAGCGCATCATGTGGTGGCTGTCCGACAACCGCGGCGCGGCGCTCGGTGCCGCCGGCGCGCTGCTGCTGTTCGCGTTCCTGTTCTGGCGCTGGCGCCTGGTCGGGCGCGACCCGAGCGCGGGGCCGAAGTTCCCGCGCTACGATCCCCCGCCGGGGCTCGGCCCGGCGGGCGTGCGCTTCGTCGATCGCATGGGCTACGACGACAAGTGCCTCGCCGCCGCCCTGCTCGGGCTCGGCGCGCGCGGCTACCTCAAGATCCGCGACCAAGGCGGCGACTACGAGATCGAGCGCGCCGGCAAGGAGGTCGACTGGCTCCCTGGCGAGCGCGAGCTCGCCTCGATGCTGCTCGGGCCGGCACCCTCGATCACGCTCGAGCGCAAGCACGACCCGGCGGTGCAGGCCGCGCGCGACGCGTTCCGCGCCAACCTCGAGTTCGCGTTCAACAAGAAGCTGTTTTCGCGCAACTACGGCTCGCTCGCGCTCGGCGTGGCGCTCGCGTTCGCCAGCTTCGCGGCGATGATCGCGCTCGACACGCCCGGCCAGGCGCTGCTCTCACTCGCCGTGGTGATGGTGATCGAGCTCGCGCTGTTCAGACACCTGCTGCCGGCCTATTCGGTCGCCGGACGCAGGATCCAGGACCACATCGAGGGCCTGCGTTACTACCTGGGCGTGGCGGAAAAGGACGAGCTCGCCCGCCTCAAGGCTCCGCAGCGCACGCCCGAGGAGTTCGCCAAGTTCCTGCCCTATGCGCTCGCGCTGGGCGTCGAGCGCACCTGGGCCGACCGCTTCGCCGCGGCGCTCGGGACCGCCGCGGTGAGCGCCGCGGTCGCGCACTACTACGTCGCGAGCCCGAGCCATGGCCTGTTCGGCGGCGGCAGCGACATCGGGTCCTTCGCCAGCTCGCTCGGCGGGCTGGGCGGCACGGTGAGCGCGGCCTCGACGCCGCCGGGCAGCAGCTCTGGCGGCGGCGGCGGTGGCGGCGGCGGATCGGGCGGCGGCGGAGGGGGAGGCGGAGGCGGGGGCTGGTGAGCGACGCCAGGCGCAGCCCGCTCGCCAAGACGACCCGGCCGAGCCTGCCGGGGATCCTGCCGCGCCAGCGCCTGTTCGACCTGCTCGACGAGGCCCGCGCCGGCGGTGCGGTGTGGCTCGCCGGGCCGCCCGGCAGCGGCAAGACCACGCTCGGGGCGAGTTATCTCGACCATGCCGGCGTGCCCTGTCTCTGGTACCAGCTGGACGAAGGCGACGCCGACGTCGCGACGTTCTTCTACTACCTCGGGCTCGCCGCGGCCGAGCTGGGCGCAGGCGGCGAGGCGCCGCTGCCGCTGCTCACGCCCGAGTACCACGCCGGGCTCACGCAGTTCGCGCGCAGCTACTTCCAGGCGCTGTACGCGCGCCAGCCGCCGCCGTTCGCGGTGGTGTTCGACGGCTTCAACGACGTGCCGGCCTCGTCGCCGCTGCACGAAGTCATGCGCGAGGCGGTGCGCGAGCTTCCCCCGGGCGGCTTTCTGGTGTGCATCAGCCGCGGCGATCCGCCGCCGGCGCTGGCGCGGCTGCGCGCGAACCGCACGCTCGCGCTGATCGACTGGGATGCGCTGCGCCTCACGCCCGCCGAGACGCGCGAGATCGTCGCGCTGCGCCATCCGGGCCTGTCCGACGCCGAGCTCGAGGAGCTCTACGCGCGCACCGCGGGCTGGGCCGCGGGGCTGGTGCTGATGCTGGAGCAGTCGCGCCGCGGCGCCCCGCTCGCCGCGGCGCCCGACCTCGCCACGCGCCAGCTGCTGTTCGACTACCTGGCGGGCGAGATCCTGCAGAAGTCGGATCCGCGCACGCAGGCCTTCCTGCTGCGCACCGCGTATCCGACCCAGATGACCGCCGCGATGGCCGAGGCGGTGAGCGGCGAGCCGGAGGCCGGCCGCATCCTGTCCGAGCTGCACCGCGACAATTACTTCGCGACGCTGCGCCAGGCGGGCCCGGACGCGGTGTACCAGTATCACCCCATGTTGCGCGAATTCCTGCTCGCGCGCGCGGCCGAGTCGATGCCCAAGGATGAGCGGCGGCGCCTGCAGCGGGTTTGCGCGGGGCAGATGGAAGCCGCGGGCCAGATCGAGGACGCCTTCGCGCTCTACGCCGAGAGCCACGAATGGCAGGAGATGGCGCGCGTCATCGCTGCGCACGGCGCCGAGATGGTGGCGCAGGGACGCGGCGAGACCCTGGTGCGCTGGGTCGAAGACCTGCCGCCCGAGGTGCAGCAGGAGCATCCCTGGACCGTGTACTGGGCGGCGGCGAGCCGCCTGCCCGGCGCGCCGCGCGAGGCGCGGCTGATGTTCGAGCGCGCCTACGAGCTGTTCCGTTTCACCGTCTCGCCGCTCGCCGAGGACCTGATCCGCGCCGCCGCCGGCGCGATCGACTCGATCCTGTACGAGCTCGACGACTTCTCGCTGCTCGACCGCTGGATCGCCGTGATCGACGCCGAGATCGCGCAGGGCGCGCGCTTTTCCTCCTCCGCCGTCGAGGCGCGCGTGGCGAGCAGCATGTTCATCGCGCTCACCGTGCGCCAGACGCAGCGGCGCGACATCCAGCACTGGATCGAACGCGCCTTCGCCTGCTCGAAGGACGACCCCGATCCCAACCTGCGCCTGTTCGTGGGGCTGTTCGCCGCGCTGACGCTGATGTGGACCGGCCTGTTCGAGAAGGCCGCCGGCCTGATCGAGGCGATGCGCCGCGCCGCCGCGGGGCCCGGCGTGTCGGCGTTCTCGCTCGCCACGCTGAAGGACATCGAGACGATGTACCACATGCTCAGGCGCGAGGCCGGGCCCTGCCTCGAAGCAATGCGCGAAGGGCTGGACATCGCGCGCGCCACCGGCGTGCGCACCTGGGCCTTCCAGACGCTGGCCTACGGCTACGGCGGCGCGCTCGCCGGACCGGACCTCGCCGCCGCGGCGCGCGTGCGCAAGGAGCTCGAAGCCGAGGTGAGCGGCGCGAGCCGCTTCAACCTCGTTTGCTTCCATTACTACGCGTCCTGGGAGGCGATGCTGCGCAAGGACCTGATGGGCGCGCTGCGCGAAGCGCGCACCGCGCTGCGCCTGGCGGTCGAGGTCGGCTGTCCGTATTTCGAGGCCCTGTGCCGGCTCGCGCTGGCGCGCGTGCTGGCCGACTGCGACGACGAGCGCAAGTGCGCCGCGCAGCTGCGCCAGATGCGCGACATCGTCAGCGGCATCGATAACCGGCACCTGGAATACGCCTGCCTGGCGGTGTTCGCCGACATCGCGCTCGAGCACGGCCGCCCGCGCTCGGGTCTGAACGCGCTGCGCCGCGCCTTCGCGCTCGGGCGCGAGTACGGCTATACGCACTTCCAGTGGTGGCTGCCTGAGGACATGGGGCGGCTGTGCGCGCACGCGATCGGCGCCGGCATCGAGCCCGACTACGCGCGCGACCTGGCGCGCCGGCGCAGGCTGATGCCGGGCGGCGAGGCGCCCGCGCCGGAGAGCTGGCCGTGGGCCTTCCGGGTTTCCACCCTCGGCGGCTTCCGCCTGCTGCGCCAGGGCGAACCGCTGGCGGCGAGCGGCAAGGCGCAGCGCCGCCCGCTCGAGCTGCTCAAGGTGCTGATCGCCTACGGCGGCGAGGGCGTGGCCGAGGAACGAATCGCCGACGCAATCTGGCCCCGCATCCCGGGCGACTCCGCGCACCGCTCGTTCACCAGCACGCTGCACCGGCTGCGCAAGCTCCTGGGCGAGGACAAGGCGCTGGTGCTGCACGAGGGCAAGCTCAGCTTCGACCGGCGCTACGTCTGGACCGACACGTGGGAGTTCGAGGCGCGCGCCGAGGCGCTCGAGGCGGCGTTGCGCGAAGGCGGCGCTGCGGTCGCGCCCGCCGCCGAACGCCTGCTCGAGCTCTACCGCGGTCCTTTCCTCGCCGGCGAGGCCGAGGAAGGGTGGATGTTCGAGCGCCGCGAGCGCATGCGCGCGCGGCTCGTGCGCCTGCTCGCGGCCGCGGGTCGGGTCTGGGACGGCGCGCACGAGCTCGTCGCGCGCTGCAGCGAGCTCGACCCGCCCGTCGCCGAGCTGATCCCGGCCCGCCCGCCCGGGGCTGGATAGATATACAGCATTCGCCCATAATGGGCGGCGTGACGGCGACCCCGGTTTCGACTTCGGTTTTTGAGCGGCTGAACGAGGCGCAGCGCGCGGCGGCGTGCCACGGCGACGCGCCGCTGCTGATCGTCGCCGGCGCGGGCACCGGCAAGACCAACACGCTCGCGCATCGCGTCGCCTGGCTGCTGCTGCAGGGCGTCGCGCCGCAGCGCATCCTGCTGCTGACTTTCACCCGCCGCGCGGCCGAGGAGATGACGCGCCGCGCGCAGAAGATCGCCGGCGAGGCGGCGAAGGAAGTCAGGCTGCCGTGGTCGGGCACCTTCCACTCGATCGCGAACCGCCTCATCCGGCGCCACAGCGCGCGCCTGGGGCTGGACGCGAATTTCAGCGTGCTCGACCGGGGCGACGCCGCCGACCTGATGGACGTGGTGCGCCACGAGCTGGGGCTGTCCAGGATCGAGAAGCGCTTCCCGCGCAAGGACACCTGCCTCGCGATCTACTCGCACCGCGTCAACACGCAGGGCGCGCTGCGGCGCACGCTGATCGACGCCTTTCCCTGGTGCGCCGAGTGGGAAGACGAGCTCGCGCGCCTGTACCGCGCCTACGTCGAGCGCAAGCTCGCCAACCAGGCGCTCGACTACGACGACCTGCTGCTGTACTGGCACGCGATGGCGAACGACGCCGCGCTCGCGGCCGAGATGGGCGCCGCTTTCGACCACATCCTGGTCGACGAGTACCAGGACACCAACGCGCTGCAGGGGCAGATCCTGAAGCTGCTGCGCCCCTCGGGCGAAGGCGTCACCGTGGTGGGCGACGACGCGCAGGCGATCTACTCGTTCCGCGCCGCGACGGTCGAGAACATCCTCGGCTTCCCGGCGCAGTACGCGCCGCCGGCCGCGGTGGTGACGCTCGAGCGCAACTACCGCTCGACCCAGGACGTGCTCGACGCCGCCAACGCGCTCATCGGCGAGGGGCAGCGCCAGTACCGCAAGATCCTGCAGGCCGCGCGCGGCGCGGGCGAGCGCCCGCGCTACGTCACGGTCGCCGACGACCAGGCGCAGGCCGGCTACGTGGTCGAGCGCGTGCTCGAGGCGCGCGAGCGCGGCGTGGCGCTGCGGCGCCAGGCGGTGCTGTTCCGCGCCTCGCACCACAGCGACGTGCTCGAGCTCGAGCTGGTGCGGCGCGACATCCCGTACGTCAAGTACGGCGGGCTCAAGTTCCTCGAGGCGGCGCACGTCAAGGACCTGCTCGCGGTGCTGCGCTGGGCCGACAACCCGAAGAACCGCGTCAGCGCGTTCCGCGCCCTGCA
>CAWHUZ010000004.1:0-22585 GCA_963832685.1 uncultured beta proteobacterium | reverse complement strand
TCAGGCCCCGCGGACCGAGAATCTGTCCGAGCTGGCCGACCACCCGCATCGCGTCCGGCGCGGCGATCACAACGTCGAAGTCGATCTTGCCGCCCTTGATCGTCTCGGCCAGGTCCTCGAAGCCGACCAGATCCGCGCCCGCCGCCTTCGCCGCTTGCGCCCTGTCGCCTTGCGCGAACACCGCCACTCGTACCGACTTGCCGGTGCCCGAGGGCAGCACGACCGATCCGCGCACCGACTGGTCGCTCTTCTTGGCGTCGATGCCCAGGTTCACCGCCACATCCACCGATTCGTCGAACTTCGCCGTCGCGGTGTCCTTGATCAGCTTCATCGCGTCGATCGCCGGGTAAGCGAGGGCGCGGTCGACTTTGCCCGCCAGGGTCTTCCTGCGTTTGCTGATGGGCATTTACATGCCCTCCACGACGATGCCCATCGAGCGCGCGCTGCCGGCGACGGTTCGCATCGCGGCCTCGAGATCCGCGGCCGTCAGGTCGGGGGTCTTGGCCTTCGCGATCTCCTCGACCTGTTTGCGGGTGATCTTGCCGACCTTGTCGGTATGCGGCCGCGGGCTCCCGCTTTCGATTCCGGCCGCCTTCTTGATCAGCACCGTGGTCGGGGGCGTCTTGATGATGAAGGTGAAGCTCTTGTCCGCGTACGCCGTGATCACCACCGGCAGCGGCAGGCCCGGCTCGACCTTTTGCGTCTGCGCGTTGAAGGCCTTGCAGAATTCCATGATGTTCAGGCCGCGCTGGCCAAGCGCCGGACCGATGGGAGGCGAGGGATTCGCCTTGCCCGCCGGCACCTGAAGCTTCACGTAGCCGACAATCTTCTTCGCCATGCTCTTCTCCTATCGGGTCCGAACGAACGCCGCAGCGTTCTCCCCGTTACGCCTTCTCAACCTGCCCGAACTCCAGCTCAACCGGGGTTGAGCGACCAAAAATCGTTACCGCCACGCGCAGTCGGCTCTTCTCATAATTCACGTCCTCTACGGTTCCCTGAAAGTCCGTGAACGGACCATCCTTGACGCGCACCATTTCGCCGTTTTCGAACAGCACCTTCGGCTTGGGCTTCTCCACGCCTTCGCGCATCTGCTGCATGATCGCGGCGACCTCTTTCTCCGAAATCGGAGCGGGCTTGGTCGCCGTGCCGCCGACGAAGCCGGTCACCTTGTTCGTGTTCTTGACCAGGTGCCAGGTGTCGTCGTTCATCTCCATCTCGACCAGCACGTAGCCCGGGAAGAACTTGCGCTCGGACATGTGCTTCTGGCCGCCCTTCATTTCGACCACCTCCTCGACCGGGACGAGGATGCGGCCGAACTTGTCCTGCATTCCAGCGCGTGAAATGCGGTCTTCCAGCGCGCGCTGCACCGACTTCTCGAAGCCGGAGTAGGCGTGCACCACATACCAGCGTTTGCTCATGTCGACCTGCTCGATTCTGGACACGTTAGGTCTTCTTCCAACCGAGGATCACGTCGTACAGGACCCACTCGAGGCCCTTGTCGCTGATCCAAAGAAACACCGCCATCGCCACGGCGAAAGCGAACACGGCGGCGGTGGTCTGCACCGTTTCCTTTCGGGTCGGCCACACCACCTTCTTCGCCTCCACGATCGCCTCGCGCGCGAACGCGACGAACCGCCGCCCGAGTTCGGTGAACCAGGCGACCACGCAGCCGGCGAATATGCCGCCGAAAACCGAGAGAACGCGCAGCAGCACGGAGCCTTCGCCGAGCCAGTAGTAGCCCCAGACGCCCATCGCCACCAGACCTACTGCAATCACCAGCTTAATTTTGTCGAGCATCGCTTCAGCAGTGTTCGTGGAATTTGGCAGGCCAAGAGGGAATCGAACCCCCAACCTTCGGTTTTGGAGACCGACGCTCTGCCAGTTGAGCTATTGGCCTATGCGTCCCCTTACTCGATGACCTTGGCGACGACGCCGGCACCGACGGTCTTGCCGCCTTCTCGGATGGCAAAGCGCAAGCCCTGCTCCATCGCGATGGGCGCAATCAGCGTCACCACCATCTTGATGTTGTCCCCCGGCATCACCATCTCGGTGCCCGCGGGCAGCTCCACCGCGCCCGTCACGTCCGTGGTCCTGAAGTAAAACTGCGGCCGGTAGTTGTTGAAAAACGGCGTGTGCCGCCCGCCCTCTTCCTTCGAGAGCACGTACACCTCGCACTCGAACTTGGTGTGCGGCGTGATCGAGCCGGGCTTCGCCAGCACCTGACCGCGCTCGACTTCTTCGCGCTTGGTGCCGCGCAGCAGCACCCCGATGTTGTCGCCCGCCTGACCCTGGTCCAAGAGCTTCCTGAACATCTCCACGCCCGTGCACACCGTCTTGGTCGTGGGATTAAGCCCCACAATCTCGATCTCCTCGCCCACCTTGATCACCCCGCGCTCCACGCGCCCCGTGACCACCGTGCCCCGGCCCGAGATCGAAAACACGTCCTCCACCGGCATCAGAAACGCCCCGTCGATCGCCCGCTCCGGGGTCGGAATGTAGGCATCGAGCGCCTCCGCGAGCTTCAGAATCGATCCCTCGCCCAGCTCGCCCTTGTCGCCCTCGAGCGCCTTCAACGCCGAGCCGATCACGATCGGGGTCTTGTCCCCGGGAAAATCGTACTTCGAGAGCAACTCCCGGACCTCCACCTCCACCAGCTCCAAGAGCTCCTTGTCATCCACCATGTCGGCCTTGTTCAGGTACGCCACGATGTAGGGCACCCCGACCTGGCGCGCCAGCAAAATGTGCTCGCGCGTCTGCGGCATCGGCCCATCGGCCGCCGAGACCACCAGAATCGCCCCGTCCATCTGCGCCGCGCCCGTGATCATGTTCTTGATGTAGTCCGCATGCCCCGGACAGTCCACGTGCGCGTAGTGCCTCTTGGCCGTCTCGTACTCCACGTGCGCCGTGTTGATCGTGATCCCGCGCGCCTTCTCCTCCGGCGCCGAGTCAATCTGCGCGTAGCTCCTGGCCTCGCCTCCGTACTTCTGCGACAAAATACTCGTCATCGCCGCCGTCAGCGTCGTCTTGCCATGGTCCACATGCCCAATCGTGCCAACGTTCACGTGCGGCTTGGTCCGCTCAAATTTGCCTTTTGCCATGACTACGCTGCCTTTGACGTTTCGTTGAAAGAGTTCCGATGTCTGGTGCCCATGACGCGGATTGAACGCATGACCTCTCCCTTACCAAGGGAGTGCTCTACCACTGAGCTACATGGGCTGAATTTGCGCATTGGAGCGGGTGAAGGGAATCGAACCCTCGTCGTAAGCTTGGAAGGCTTCTGCTCTACCATTGAGCTACACCCGCCCATTCAGTTCACCCGCTCAACCTGCCTGCCGCCCGCGCCCCGCCCGCAAATTCGGTGGAGGGGGTTGGATTCGAACCAACGTAGGCGCAAGGCCAACAGATTTACAGTCTGCCCCCTTTAACCGCTCGGGCACCCCTCCGGCGGAACCTGAAATTATGTGAGATTTCCGCTGCTTAGTCAAGCGAATCGCGGCTAGATCCCCCTCTTGGGGCCGGTCAGGTTCCGTACCGGGCGGGCGACGACAGTTCCTTCAGCGCCGCCAAGGCGCTGTAGCAGGCAAGCCAGGCCGTCTTGGGGTTGTCCGGCGCCGGGACGTTCTCCAGCACCATCGTGAACTGGCCGGTCACCCCCGAAACCCGGATCGTGTGGGTATTTCGGCTCAAGGCGGGATCGGCCACGACCTTGAGCCTGGTGCGGTCGAAGCCGACACCGGCAAGCGAAAGTACGGCCGCGATGTTCACATTTTGCGGAAAATGCGGGACACCCGCGCGCGCCGCCCCTTCGAACAGCGTCGTTGCTGTCGCGAGGGACTCGAGATCGACGCCGAGCGACTCGACGAAGCTGATCTTCCTCCATGCCGCCGGCGGCTTCGCGACTTCGATCGACACCTCCACCTTTCCCGCGGCGCAGGCGCCCTTTAGCGCGTCGAGCGCGCCGATTCCCCCCGAGGGGACGTAGAGCAGCGCGCCCGAGCGGCGCGCCGCGGCCTCGGCCTGGGCGCGCAGGGCGTCGTCGACCAGCGCCCCCGCCGAAAGCACGATGACCGACGCTCCGGCGGCAAGGATCGGGACGAGATGCTCCCGGACCGCGTCGTGGGAGGCGGCCTCGAGGACCACGTCGGGTCTGGCCGCGCACAGGGCCTGCACGCCGCTCACGTAGCCGACCCCGTATTCGAGAGCCAGCGCCGCCCCGCGAGATGCCGCGCCGCGCCCCGCCAGCGCTACCACCTCAGTGTCGGGCAGCGCGCCGCGACGCAGATTGTCGAGCACCAGACGAGCGATCGTGCCGCCGCCGAGCAGAGCGAGTCGCATGCGCAAGATCCTCCGGGAGGCGGCGATTCTGCCACAATCCGAATTTGCTTCGAGCGCCGGCGGCATTATCATTTGTGTCGCCAGCGCGGCATCGCCGCCAGGGAGGTGCGCAGTGCGAATCGCGATACTCGAGGACGATCCCGATCAGCTCGCGCTGTTGCGGCGCTGGCTCGTGGACGCGGGACACGACGTGCACGGTTACATGGCCGGGCGCGAGGCGATGAAACACGCCGGGCGGGAGAGCTTCGACCTCTTCATCCTGGATTGGCAGGTGCCCGATATTTCGGGCGCCGAGGTGCTCACCTGGCTGCGCGCGAACGTCTCCAAGCGCGTGCCGGTGCTGTTCATCACGGTGCGCGATTCGGAGGAGGACATCGTCTTTGCGCTGGAGAACGGCGCGGACGACTACATGGTCAAACCGGCGCGCCGCCAGGAGATGCTGGCTCGGGTCAGCGCGCTGCTGCGCCGGGCCTACCCGCAGGAAGAGCAGACCCAGCTTTCGTTTCCGCCGTTCGAAATCGACACCCAGCGCGGCGAGATTCGCCGCGATGGCTCACGCATCGAGCTTACGCCGAAGGAATTCGAGCTGGCGGTCGTGCTGTTCCGCAATATCGGACGCCTGATGTCGCGCGGGCATCTGCAGGAGTCGGTCTGGGGCCGCAGCGGCGACCTCGCGACGCGCACCGTGGACACCCACGTCAGCCAGGTCAGAAAGAAGCTCGACCTGCGCCCGGAGACGGGCTACCGGGTCGTGCCGATATACAACTACGGCTATCGCCTGGAGCGGCTCGGCACCGACGCTGGCGCCGCGTAGGATCTACTGCAGTCTGCGCAGCTGCTGTTCGGCGTAGTGATTCGCGTCCTGGCTGAGCGAGCCGGTCGCTACCGCGCGCCGGAAGGCTTCTGCGGCCTCCGGGCGATGATTCAGAGCCTCGAGCGAAACGCCGAGCCCGAGCCATGCGGTCCCCGTCTGGGGCGCCACGCGCAGCGCCGCGCGGTACGCGTTCGCTGCTTGCTCGGGCTTCGACAGGTGCTGCAGCACCGCACCCAACAAGCCGTTGTACTCGGAATCGCGCGCCACGTCGCCCTTGCATCCCCGCAGCACGTCGAGTGCTTTCGCATAGTCGTCGCGCTCGACCGAGATGCGCGCCAGCACCGTGGCGAACTGCACCTGAGCGGGGTCGAGCGCCAGCCCCTGCTGCAGCAGCTTCTGCGCCTCGTCCAGCCGCCGCTGGTCGACCAGCAGAGAAACGAGGGCCTGGCGCGCAGGCTCAAGGGACGGGTCGAGAGACAGCGCGGCCTGAAACTCCTGCTCCGCCTCGCTCACCCGCCCTTGATGGAGCCATTGCACCGCACGTCGGAATTTTGCGTCGGCCTGCTGCGCCGGGGTACTCGGATGGTCCCGCTTGTGGACTTCGGGCTGCGTCTCCTCTGCGGGGGCGGACAGCAACGGCTTCGGCGCCGGTTTCTTCTTGGCCGTGGCCGGCGCAGCACGGGGACGCGCGGCGCGAATCGGGCGCTCGATGGATTGTGCGAGCTTGAATGTATCGATCGCCGGCGACGGCGCCGGCGGCGACGCCTGCGGGGACGCCAAGACGGCGGGCAAGGTCGGCGCAGCCGGAGGCGCCGGCATCTGAACAGGCTTCGCGACGGGCGCCGGCGGCGGCTTGGTGGAACGGATTGCGCGGCGTATTCCGCCGACCGAGCGCAACGCGAGATCGGTGACCACGGATTGCGGCCGAAGCTGGTAGCCGGTCCATGCCAGCCACGCCACGGCGGCGGCCAGTTCCAACACTAGGATGAACCAGAACAGATCGCGCCGGCGACGCCCGGCCGCGACCGGCTCGATATGCTGGGAAACAGAGTCTGCGTCAGGAGCGGAAGCGGCGTGCCTGCGGTCCAGCTCCTGGAGCATCTTGTTGATTAGGCTCATGGTTCTCGCTTTAGTCTGCTATGCGCGGCGACCTGGGCCTTGGCATCCACCAGCGCGTGGAGGCGGCGGCGGGCGTGTCGTGCGCCGCCACGCGAACATGGCGCGGCTCCACACGGTGGCCGCCCTCGCCGTACGCGAGCAGCAAAGCCTTGTGCGTCAGGATGTTGACCAGGCGTGGCAGCCCCCCACTCGCCCGATGAAGAGTGCGCATCGCGCGCGCGCTCACGATCGGCTGGCCCACGTAGCCGGCGACCGTGAGCCTGTGATTGACGTAGTCGCGCACCTCGTCTTCGGCCAGCGCCTTGAGATCGTACTGAAAAGTGATCCGCTGGCGCAGCTGGCGGATCGACTCCGACGCGAGCTTGCGATCGAGCTCCGGTTGACCGAACAGCACCACCTGCAGGAGCTTTCGCTTTTCGGTCTCGAGGTTGGTCAGCAGGCGCAGCGTCTCGAGCGTCTCGATCGGCATCGCCTGGCTCTCGTCCATGCACAGCACTACGCGCTTGCGCTGTCGCGCGAGCCCGAGCAGCGTCCGCGTGATGCCTTTGAGCAGGTAGTGCTGGTCGACCCCGGGATCGACCTGGACGCCGAGTTCCTCGGCAAGCTCGAGCAGCAAAGTGCGTGGCTCGATGCTCGGATTCGGAACATAAGCCGTGACCCACCCGGAATCGAGCGTGGCGAGAAACTTGCGGCACAGCAGCGTCTTGCCGGTCCCGACCTCGCCGGTGATCTTTAGGAATCCTTCGCCGTTGGCGACGGCGACCAGAAGGGTGTTCAGCGCCTCTTGCGTGCTCCGGCAAGCGCAGAAGAAGCTGGTATCCGGGGTGATCCCGAACGGGGGTTCGCGCAGACCGAAGTGCCGCAGGTAGTTCACTTCTGGCCGGCCTCGCCCCTCTGGCGTGGGACCATGCCCTCGACGCGCTCGCGAGTATCGCGCAGCCCGGCGGCCCAGCCGCGATCGTCCCGGATCACCGTCGGCTTGATGAGTATGACGAGCTCCTTCTTGCTCGCCTGGCGATTGGTATTGCGCACCAGGTCTCCAAGCCCGCCCTCACTGACGCCCGGGATGCCGCCCCGGTTGTCGCGAACGTCGACGCTCATCAGCCCGCCTATGGCAACGATATTGCTGTCTGGCACGCGCACGATGGTGTCGGTTTCGCTGATAGTGCTCTTGGCGAGCGGCAGCGTGATCGACGGCACGGTACCGCCCAGATCTACCACCCGCTTGCTCTCGGTGACTTCGCTGATCGACGGATGGACATGCAGGGTGATGTTGTTCTGGTCGTCGATCTGCGGCGTCACGTCCAGCAGAATGCCGGAGAAGAACGGCGCGACCGTTACCGTCGGCGTCTGCTGCGTGGTGGCGCCCGTCGTGGTCGTCACGGTCGCGACGTTGGTGACGAAGAACTCGTCGGTGCCCACCTTGAGCACCGCCTTCTGATTGTTCAGAGTCGCGATGCGCGGACTGGAGAGCACCTGCACGTTGCCCTGCGACTCGAGGAACTGCAGCAGCGCGGCGAAGTTCGAAGTCTGGAACGCAAGCCCGAACACCCCGCTCGCGGGATTGTCGGCCGCCAGCGTGCTCGCGGTCGTCGTCACGGTGCTCGCGGCCAGGTCGAGCGTCTGGCCTCCGCCCTGGAGGAGCTGCCCGCGGGAGCCGAGCACCGTGGTGCCGGTATTGCCGCTCTGTCCGATCGCCACGTTCGGCCCGGTGCTGCGGAAGGCGGACCAGTTGATGCCCGACTGGTAGGTGTCCGACAGCGTCACCTGGATGATCTTCGCTTCCAGCATGACCTGGCGTTCGACCGAGATCTGGCTGTCGCGCAGGTACTGCTCGACGGCGCGCATCTCGCGCGACGGCGCGCTCACCACGACCACACCGGACTGCGGCGACACCACCACGTTGCGGCCCGCGCCGCTGCCCACGATCGCGATCAGCGCCGAGCGCAATTCCGCCCAGTAATCACTATCGGTGTGAGTGGTCACCTGGCTGCTGTTCAGCGTGGTCTGGTTCGGCTGCCCGACCTCGCCCGGGGTCGGATTCGCGCTCGTGGCCGGCGTCGGCGCCGCGCTGCTACCGGCGATGTCCGATACCGAGCCGGATTGCACCCGCACTTCGCTCGATCCGCGGCGCTGCCCCTGCAGATAGTTCACCTGGAACACCCGCGTCTGGAGCCCTGCGGGCCGGATGAAAATGCGCGTGCCGTCGAACTTGTAATCGTATCCGTAGAGCTCGCGTATCGAGTCGAGCGCCTCCCTGATCGAGACGTCCTTCAGGTTGACCGAGATCGTGCCGTTCACGCTCGGCGGCACCAGCATGCTGTAGCGCGTCCCGGACACGATGGAATTGAACACCTGCGCCGCCGGCGCGTTGTTCACCGAGAGGTCGAACCTGGGCTCTATCGGCTGGCCGCGCGCTTCGGGCATCGCCATGCGAAGCGGCGGCAACAATGCCTTGTCGAGGGCCGCGCTGCGGGCTTCCTTCTTCGCCGGCGCTCCTTCCAGTGCCGAGCGTATGCCGGGTTCGATCCCCGTCGGCCGTGGCGGCGGGGTTGCGCACGCGCCGAGCGCCGCCGTGGCCGCTATCAGGAAAGTCTTCTTCATGTTCTAGTTCCGCCTCTCCGGCTCGCCGCCTCGCAGCGACTTCTTGTCCACCTGCGGAAACAGGCTGAGCTTCTCAACCCGGCTTCCGTTGCGCAACTCGACGCCCGACGCGCTGATCCTCGTCAGCGTCGCGTCGCGGAACTTCCCGCCCAGCGGCACCGTCTGCCCGTTGATCACCGCCACATTGCGCGTCGGCGAAATGAGCACCGACTGAAGCTCCGGTCCCGTGACCGGCGTCTCGCTGACGCCGACGCCGGGGCCGCCATAGGGCGGTCGGGTCGGGTCGGCGAAGCCCTGGGCCGCCGCGTCCGCGGCGACCACCTGAGCCGCCGCGAGGCCCGTCACCAGCCCGCAAAATATTCGCGCCAGCCTCATACGTTCATCCACGACCGGTCGAAGCTAAGCGTGTACACGGTAAGCTTCAGCACCACTTTCGGGTAGTCGCCCGCCGCGAGATCCGCCTTGCGCCAGTATAACCGTGTCGGCAGTCCCTCCAGCTGCCGCAAATAGGCGTAGAGGTCCAGGTAGGCGCCGCTCACGGTGAGCTCGAGCGCATGCCGGTAGATCGGCCTCGGCCCCCTGGCGCCCGAGTTGCCGAACAGGTCGACCGGCAGCGTCTTGAGGTCGACCAGCTGCAAGCGCGGGTTGCGCGCCAGCATCTCCTGCAGCACGTCCCGCATGTGCCGCGGCGAGGTGAAGCGGCTCGCCGCTTCACCGATCTGCCCGTCGAGCTGAACGAGCTGGCGCTTCAGGTCCTCGAGCTTGGCGCGATTCGCCTCGTCCGGACGCATGTCGCTCGTGCGCGCCATGGCCTGCAACTGCGTCTGCAGCGTTGCGAGCTCGCTCTGCCTGAGCGCGACTTCGCGCGACAGGCGCTTGTCCTTTTCCAGCAACGGCGCGAGAAAGCCGAGGTAAACGACCGCGATCAGCACCAGCGCGACGGCGATGAAGATCAAACCCCGCTCGCGCAGCGTAAGGGCGTCGATACGTTCCGAATAGCGCCGCAGCAACGCTTTCACTTGCGGCCCTCCCTTACCGGCTCGGGCGCGGCGAGCGGCATCGTCAACTCGAACTCCACGTAGCGCGAGGGCCCCGCCGGCGCGGCCGAACCCGCCGCCGGAGCCGGCTCGCTGTGCGCGACCAGCTTGAGCTGGGTCACCGTCCGTCCGCGCATCACCGGCTCGTTGTTCAGCGCCCGGATGTACGCCGGCACGAGATCCGGCCGCAGCACCCGTCCCCGGACGCTGAGCTGCTCGCCGCCGTCGGCGACGCTGAATCCGGTCAGCCACACGCCTGGAAGCGTCTCCCGTGCAAACGCGGCAAAGTACTGCGAGTAGCCGCGCGCCTTGTCCGCCGCGGCGTCGCGCAGCGACTCGAGCAGCGCTTGCTTGCCGCGCAGCTCGCTCTCGGTGCGCGCGACTTGCGCCTCGAGCAGCTTGCTGCGCCGCTGCGGCGAAAGCTCGCCTCCCAGTTTGAAGAACCGGTCTCGCGCATCGGCGAGCTGATGCGCGGCGTCCTCCGCCACGTATTCGAACGACCTGACCTCGCCGTGGGCGTAGACGTAGAACGCGCACATCGCGACCAGGATCAGCGTGAGCGACTCGACCATCGTCTTGGCGGAGAAGTAGCGCTCCTGCTTGAGGAAGATCGGATTGAAGAGATTGATCTGCTGGCTCACGGCCGGCCCTCAGGGCGCCTTCGACTCGTAGCGCAACGACGCGCCGAGGAGATGGAACCGCTGCCACTCGGTGCGCGGGTCGGGACGCGCGCCGGCCTCGAACGCGAGCGTCGCGGCAAGATCGACGCGTGAAATCGGGAGGTCGAGGTTGGAGCGCAGGTAGTCGAGCAAGCCGCTCTCGTCCGGCTCGGGCCCGAGCAGCAGCTTGTTCACCGCCACGAACCCGAACTGGCGGTCGAAATGGTCCAGCGTTCGCGTCAGCTCGAGCGCGATCCGGTTGAACGCCTCCGCGCGCTCGGGCCCGGCCGAGATCTGGTCGTAGCCGACCTCGATGCGGCGCGCGAGGTAGAGCTCGCGGCGGTAGTTGATCGTGAACAGGCCGCTCGATTCGCCCAGATACAGCAGCCCGACGCCGCGGCCCTCGTCCTCGTACAGCGCGGCGATGTTGCGCTGCGCGGTCTCTGCGATGTCGATCACCGAGAGCGGAATCTGCGCCGCGTCGAAGCGCTCGATGCAAGCCTGGATCGCGTCGTTGCGCGCCGCCACCGCGTACATCGAGTGGCTGCGGGCCGCGCCCGTGGGATCGGGCGGAATGTCGAGCACGTCGACCGTGGCGTCGTCCACGTGGTAGTCGAGAAGGTCCTTGATCCGCCAGCGGATCGCCGCCTTCAGCTCGGCGGGCGGGACGTTCGGCGCCTCGACCTGCAGCAGCTGGTAGTCGCCCGACTCGAGCAGCGTGGCGCAGCGATAGCGTGCGAGATGCCATTCCCGGCTCAGGCGCTCGGCCCCGGCGTACTCGCCTTCGAGCGCGCGTGAGGTGAGCTTGCCGATGCGCGCCTTGCCGTTCAACGCGATGCGGCCGTGGACGATGGCAAGCTCCTGCGGCCGCAGCGAAGCGACCAACCATCCGGGCTCGCGCCTCTTCTTGCCCGACCCCCACTTCATCTCGACGCCATCCGGCACTCTCCCAAACAAGTTCAAGATAAAGAAATAACTATTTGTTGTCAATGATCTTTTTGTTAGTTTGTAACAGTCGCTTGAAGCTGGCGCTCGACATACGTCGGTCCTTGCGCTCCGGGGCAGCTCGCCTGGTTGCAAGCCGTGGCCTTGAGCACGTAGGCGCGCAAGCCGCTGGTTGCGCCTTCGGTGGTGGGCGCGGTCGCGCTGCACTCGACTTTGACGCTGAACGCTGCCAGCCCGCCGCCCAGCGCGAAAGTCTGCGCGGCCGGCGCGGCGTCGCAGGCGCTGGCGAAGGCGCCGCCGGGGTCGCGCAGAAGCTGGTAAAGGCCCCACTCGACGCCGGTGTGAGCGGCCTGGTAAGCCCTCGCGCCGAGCTCGTCGGCGGCTGAAGTCTCCTGCTGCATGGTCGAGATCGTCAGCAGATATGTGCCCATGGCGGCGAGCGAAACGAGCAGGAACAGCGCCAGAATGAGCGAGAAGCCGCGCTGCCTCGCGCGCCGCCGGCGTGTCGGCTCAGGGCACATTGGTGACGTGGATCGCATGGTAGAGCGAAACGGTTTCGGCCACGCCCGACGAGGTGGGCGCGGAGAGCGTCAAGCGCAGGGTCAGCAGGCCGACTTGCGGCGCCACGTTCGGCGCGTAGTCGAAGTCGCACGCGCTCACCTTGGTCGCGATCACGGCAGAGCTGCCCGAGGCGAACGTGAGCGGCTGCGCCGTGGCGATCGGGTAGCCCCAGTAGCGCGTGACGGTGCCGACCACGGGATCGCAGACGTAGCTTACCGGCCCGGAGACGATGAAGAAGCGCCTGCCCGGCGAATCGTGCAGGCTGCGCTGGAACGTCGTCGACGCGAAGGCGACGCGGTCGCGCCCGGCCTCGGAAGTGTCGACCGAGCTGATCAGCGCGCGGTTGGCCGGCGGCCCGGGGCTGTAGGCGTCCTGTCCCGCGAACCCCGTGCCGTAGTTGTTCAGCACCAGGTAATCGCTCGCGGTCACGCTCGCCGCGTCGGGCAGCTTGCCGATGGTCTTGAAGCAGGAGTCCGCGACCGAGTCGAAGCTGAGCTGGTCGTTGTCGGGCGCGGCAAGCGCGGGATCGTCGTTCGGACAGTCGCTGCCCCCGGACGCGCCTCCGCCTTCGCCGCGGTAGCGCCCGGCGGAGCGTACGGCGAGGAACTCGACGAATACCGCTCCGCCGCTGGTGGCGGTGCGCACGCTGTTGGGCAGCGCAAGGCGAACGTCGCGCCCGATGCGCTGCAAGGCGGTGTCGGCGATGTCGGTCAGGTCGGCGCGCGCCGCGATGTCGGCCGCCTGCCGCACCGGGAAAACGAAGTACGCGAGCCCCGCGACCACGATGCCCGTGACCACGATCGAGATCACCAGCTCGATCAGGTTGAAGCCTCGCGCGCGGCCGCGCGGCGCGCGCTCAGGGCAGGTTCGGCGCATAGCGCAGGCGGTATCCCTGAAGCACCACGTTGGCGTTCGCCGGACCGGTCACGCTGACCGTGATGCGCAGGCCCTCGGTGGTCGGGATGCCAGGCAGTTCCGCGGCCGAGATCGGCACTACCGAGACGCTGGCTGTATAGCCCCCCAACCCCGTGACGGGGTTGCCGGTAATATCCAGAATACCGGTCATGGGAGGCAAACTGTTGTAGTCGCCCACGTTGTCGTAGCGCGGGTCGGCGTAGCGCGTGTAGCCCGGCGGCGCGACCGTACCCTGCGGCGTCGCACAGCCCGCGGGACTGGTCGCGGTGTACACCGCCGGGTCGCTCGGGACGCAATAAGTAAAGGCCTGCAGCTCGATCTCCTCCATCAGCGAGGTGGCGATCGAGAGCGCCTGCTTGCGCACCACCGGGTCGACGCTGGACCGCGTCATCTGATTGAACAAAACGGCGATGCCGGTCACTCCGATCGCGAGCACAACGATGAACACGATCAGCTCGATCAGGGAGACGCCGCGCTCGCGGCGGGTCGATCTACTGGACATAGCCCGTCTCCGCGCTCACCGTCACCGGGCGGCCATTGACCGCGAGCGTCACCGCGGCGCTCGGCTGCCCGAGGCCGTTGAAGCTGAACGGGGAGCTCGACGCGGTGAGGATCACCCCGCTCGGCGCGTCGAGCTTGAACGCGCCGTTGGAAGTAAGAGTGCTTACGGGGATCGAGCAGCCGGCGTCATAGCACAGCAAGAGTTGGTTGGGCGACGGGCTGACGCTCACGTAGATCGCGCGCCGCTGCGCAATCGCGGTCTTCTGCGCGTAGCGCAGCGCCGACTTCACCTGCTCCAGGAACCAGGTCTGGTCGATGGATTTCTGGTTGAAGCTCGCCGCGCTCACCGCCGCGAGGATGCCGAGGATCAGGATCACCGTCACCAGCTCGAGCAGCGTGAAGCCGCGCTCGGCGGCTCGCGTTCGGCGGGTCACCTTGCGCCCCCCGCGGTCTGGGCCCGGCCGATATGCTCCAGCACGCGCGCGCGCTCGCGCCGCGCCTGCGGCATCAGCGGCGCCATGGCGAGCGCCTCGCGCGACCAGGCGTCGAGCTCGGCCGCGCCCGCCGGCCGGGCCAGCTGCGGCCCCAGCAGGCGGTAGGTGGAGATGCGCCCCAGCAGATCGCGCACTTCGAGCGGATTGGCCGCGAGTCCGGCGTCGAATTCCCGCAGCGCGAAGCGCACCGCGTCGCTGCCGCCGCCGGCGAACGCCTGGCCCTGCCAGAACTGGCCCAGGTACCAGTGGTAGCGCCAATCGCGCGGCTGAAGCCGGCTCGCGACCTGGAACCAGTAGGCGGCCGCGAGCGTCCTGCCCGCGCCGAGCTGGCGCCGGCCCCAGTATGCCGAACCCTCCGCCGCGACCGGCTGCGCCAGGCCGAACGCGGCCACCAGCAGCAGCGCGACGCGCACCGCGCGCGGCAGCGCCGGCATCGCCGGCATCGCCGGCAGGCGGCCGACGCCGGCCTCGGCCAGCAGGCGGTCCAGCGCTCCGAGCAGCGAGCCGAACAGCAGCAGGCAGGCGGGCACGTAGAAGGGAAAGTCGACCAGCGCGTGCACCGACATCGACGCGAGCCCCGCGACGGCCGCCACCGCGTGCACCTTCTGCTCGGGCCCGAGCCGGTTCAAGGCGCGGCGCGCGAAGCCGTAGGGCAGCAGCGCGAGCGCGGCGAGCGCCAGCAGTCCGAGCGGCCCGGTTTCCTGCAGCAGCTGGAGGTAGTCGTCGTGCACGAAGTAGGTAACGTTCTCGGTCCCGTACGAAGGCAGCTCGGCGCGGTGGCGCTCGAGCGCGTAGCGAAAGGTCAGGTAGCCGGTGCCCGCCGCCGGGTGCGCGCGGTAAGACTCCCAGGACACCGCGTACAGCTCCAGGCGCGAAACCGACGATTCGAGCCGCGCCGGCGCGTCGCGGACCGCCTCTTCATCATGAGCGAAGCCCGGCAGCGGCACGCGCACCGCGAGCGAGACCAGCGCGCCCAGGATCATCGCGGCGCCAAGCCGCGCCCACGCGCGCGCGCCGGGGCGCGGCAATTGCGCGCCGAGCGCGGCCGCTGCGCCCGCGCCGGCGAAGGCGCCGAGCCAGGCGCCGCGGCTGAGCGCGGCGAGCGAGGCCGCGCACAGCAGCGCCAGCAGCACGGCGAACGTTCGCCCCGCGCGACCCCACAGCAGCCAGACCGCCGCCGGCAGCAGGACCAGGTCGAGCAGCGCGGCGTAAGTGCTCGGGGTCTCGAGGAACGCCTGCGCGCGAGCCTCGCCCGAAACTCGCAGCTGAACGAGTCCCCATACGCCCAACACGAGCGCGGCGGCGAGTGCGCCGCCGAACAGCCGCCGTTGCTCGCGCGCCGCAAAGCGGCGCACGGCGGCGAACGCGAGGACGAACAGCAGCGGGTGGAACAGCCCCGCGGGGGTGTAGGCCGGGCTCGCGAGCAGCGTGTTGGCCGCGATCAGCGCCGCGAAGCCCACCGCCGCCGCGGCGAGCCACGTCGCCGCCGGAGCGGGTTGCCCAAGCCTGAAGATCGCGAGCAGCGCGAGCGCGGCCGCCGCCCAAAGACCCACCACCGCCTGCGCGGAACCGGCCGCGGCGCAGGCGAGCGCCAGAAAAAAAAGGGAGGCCATCAGGCCCCCCTTGTTTGATTGCCAGCCGGGTTAGTTACAGAGCGCAGCAGGCAGCGTGGTGCAAGTCTTGATCGTCGCATCGCCGCTGTAGGTCACCGTTGGCGACGCGCAGCTGCCGCCCAACGTGAGGTTCGAGCTGACGCTGACGTTGCCGATGATCGCAGCGATGGTGTTCGGCCCTTTGGTCGATGCGTACAGCAGCACCGCGGACGACTGGATCGCGCCGCACGCGCCTTCTTTCACCGCGTCGCGCGCGCTTTGGGAAAGGTCGGTGAACTGCGGCACCGCGATCGCCGCCAGGATGCCGAGAATCACGATCACCACGACCAATTCGATCAGGGTGAAGCCCTGCTGTACCGCTCGTTTCATCTGTTTCACCAGAAACCTCCCGTTGTCCGCTGCTCGCTGCCCGCTGCCCGGCGGCCACCATGGCCGCGGCGAGTTATTAATCGTAGAGTGCAATGATAAGCCTCAATTTAGCCTGCTGCAATCTTGTTTTGTCAAGATAAGTCATAGGGTTTCGGGTCGTTTCTCGAATAATGGTGAACTTTTAACCCCCCGCGGGCCCCCACTCGTACGCCGTCACCGGATGCAGCAGGTAGGGCGAATACGCGCCAGAGGGCGTGTGCTCGACCTGCAGGCGGAAACGGATCGCAGGCACCGGGTCCGTGCCGCCGCTGAAATTCTGCCCCCGCCGCACCAGGTAAACCAGCTCGTGCTGGCCGCGGTCGAAGAGCCAGTTTCCGGCATCGAGCTGCGTCAGATCCGGGTGGTCGAACGCGCCCAGGTAGTTCGGCAGGTCCGCGCGCGCGAGCCGGATCGGATTGCGCTCCGCCCAGTCGCGCACGATCACGTCGGCTTGGCCCCCCAGCACCGCCTTCGCCGCGCGCACGTAGAGCGCGGATTGAAGCCGCGCCACGGTGGCTTCCATCGCGGTCTTCTCCGCCACCTCCGACAACTGCTGCAGGCGGTGCAACAGGAGCGCGGCGAGCGCGCCGGCGATGATGACGTAGAGCGCCGACTCCAGGTAGCTGCGCTGCCGGAGGCGGACCCGGAACGGGGTCACCGGGCGAGCATCACCTTGCCGATGCCCCAGATCGGCAGGAACACGCCCAGGGCGAGCACCAGCACCATGACGCCCATCATCACGGTGAGAATCGGCTCGATGTTCGCGCTCAGGTTGCGGATCTCGTAGTCGACCTCGCGTTCGTACATGCGCGCCACCTCCCCCAGCATGTCGTCCAGCTCGCCGGTCTCCTCGCCGACCGCGATCATCTGCAGCACCACCGGGGTGAAGACCCCGACCGCGACCGCGGTGCGCAGCAGGCTCTCGCCGCGCTCCACGCCGTCGCGCATCTGCTCGATGCGCTGTGCGATGTACGCGTTGTCGACCACGTCCGCCACCACCGACAGCCCCTGCACGATCGGCACCCCGGACTGCATCGTCACCGACAGGCTGCGCGCGAGGCGCGAGAGCGTGGCCTTGGTGACGATCTCGCCCGCGATCGGCAGGCGCAGCTTGTAGCGGTCCCAGGCGTAGCGCCCGCGCTCGGTGCGCACGTAGGCGCGCAGGCCCACGACCAGCGCGATCAGGGCGACGAGCATCGCGGGCCACCAGGCGAGAAAGAAGTTCGAGCTCGCGATCAGAAACCGGGTCAGGATCGGAAGCGGGACCTTGTTCGCCTCGAAGATCTTGGCGAACGCCGGGATCACGGCGAAATTCACGATCGCGATCGCGACCGCGATCGCGGTCAGGACGATGATCGGATAGCGCAGCGCGGTCTTGATCCGCTCGCGCACCCCGCGCTCGAACTCGATGTGGCGGAACATGCGGTCGAACGACTCGGCCAGCGTGCCGGTGGTCTCTCCGACCCGTACGATGCTGACGTAGTAGTTGCTGAACACCTTCGGGTGGCGGCGCATCGCGGTCGACAGCTCGCGCCCGGCGTCCAGGTTGACCAGCAGGTCCGCGATCACTTCCTTCAAGGCGGCGTTGCGCACCGACTCCTGCAGCCCCGCGAGCGCGCGCAGGATCGGAACGCCGGACCTGAGCAGGGTGTACATCTGGCGCGAAAACAGCATGACGTCGATGTCGCCGACCGCCTCCGCCGTGAGCAAGCGCCACCACTCGGGCACACCCCCGTTCGGCTCGACGCTCGCGGCGGCGTCGATCTGGACCGGCGTGATTCCGGTGCTCAGCAACTGGTCCGCCACCGCGCCGCTGTCCGCGGCTTCGAGCTGGCCCACCACGAGGTCGCCGCGCGAATTGCGCCCACGGTAGGCGAAATGCGGCACTTAGCCCTCCACGTCGGTTGCCACCCGGATCACCTCCGACACGGTGGTACGCCCGGCGAGCACCAGCTCGAGCGCGCGCGCGGTGAGGGTCTTGCCTTCGAGCTGCGGCCGGGCCGCCTCGGCGAAGCCGCCGGGGTCGGCCATGCCCGCGGCGTGCACCAGCGGCGGCGTCATCTCCAGCATTTCGTACACGCCGGTGCGCCCGGAGAAGCCGGTACCATTGCAGTGCGAGCAGCCGCGCCCGCGCATGAAGCTGCGCCCCGCGGCCCAGCTCTCGCCCAGGTGCGTCTCGAGCCAGCGCTCCTCCTGCGCCTCCGGCGGGTGCTCTTCCTTGCAGGTCTCGCACACCAGGCGCAGCAGGCGCTGCGCGACCACCGCGTGCAGCGAGCTCGCCACCATGTAGCTCGGCGCCCCCATGTCGATCAGGCGGATCGCCGCGCTCGCGGCGTCCCTGGTGTGCAGGGTCGAGAACACCATGTGCCCCGTCAGCGCGGCGCGCAGGCCGATCTGCGCCGTGTCCTCGTCGCGGATCTCGCCCACCAGGATGACATCCGGGTCCTGGCGCAGCGCCGAGCGCAGCACGCGACCGAAGCCGAGCTCGATCTTCTCGTTCACCTGCACCTGCGTGATGCCCGCCAGGCGGTACTCGATCGGGTCCTCGATCGTGATGATCTTGCGATCGACCGTGTTCATCTCCTGCAGCGCGGCGTAGAGCGTGGTCGTCTTGCCGCTGCCGGTCGGGCCGGTCACCAGCACCATGCCGCTGGTGCGCTGGATGATGTCGCGGAAGCGCCCGAGCATGTCCCGCGGCATGCCGATCTTCTCGAGGCTCTGCAGTGCCGAGCCGCGGTTGAGCAGGCGCAGCACCACCGACTCGCCGAACTGGCTCGGCATGGTCGACATGCGCACGTCCACCGGCTGGCCGCGCACCATCACGTTCAGGCGCCCGTCCTGCGGCAGCCGCCTCTCCGAGATGTCGAGCCCGGCCATCAGCTTCAGGCGCTGCGCCAGCGCGGGGCCGATCCTGCTGTCGGCCTCGGCCTGCGGCATCAGCGCGCCGTCGATGCGCACGCGGATCTGCACCCGGGTCTCCTGCGGCTCGATGTGCACGTCGGAAGCGTTCACCTGCACCGCGTCCTCGAACACCGACTGCAGCAGCTTGACCACCGGCGCCTCCTCGGCGCCGAGCCCGGCGCCGAGCGCGCCGAAGTCGATGTAGTCCTCGCCGATGTCGCGCTCGAGCTCCTTGGCGAGCCCGCTGATCTCCTCGGTGCGGCGGTAGACGCGGTCGATCGCCTGAACCAGCAGCGCCTCGCTCACCACCGCGACCTCGATGTCGCGCTTGAGCAGGCGCTGCAGCTCGTCGAAGGCGAACAGGTCGGTCGGATCCGCCATGCCCACCAGGTAGCTCGCCTTGCGGTCCTCGAGCATGATGGCGCGGAAGCGCCGCGCCTGGGTCTCCGGCAGCACGCGCACCAGGTCAGGCTTGAGGTTGTAGAACTTCAGGTTGACGAACGGGATGCCGAGCTGGCGCGAGATCGCCTCGCTGATCTGCTCGTCGCTCACGAACCCCTGTTCGAGCAGCACGCGCCCGAGCCGTCGGCCGCTCTTTTTCTGCTGCTCGAGCCCGAGCCTGAGCTGTTCGCGCGAGATCAATTTCTGCGCGACGAGAATGTCGCCTAGCCTGACCTTTTCCGGGCGATTCATGGCCGCATTATGCGTGATTCCGGTGCGCCGCGAAGAGGCTATCATAAGCGCCCGACGAATCTTTCCGCACACGAGGACAGGCTTCATGACCAAGACTTTCGCCTCTCAGGGCGACCTCAAGCCGAAGAAGATCAGCTTCAAGAAGCTCTCCCCCAACTGCTACGCCTTCACCGCCGAGGGCGACCCGAACACCGGCGTGGTGGTCGGCGACGACGGGGTGCTGGTGGTCGACGCCCAGGCCACCCCGCTGATGGCGCGCGAGGTGATCCGGCGCATTCGCCGCGTGACCTCCAAGCCGATCAAGTACGTGGTGCTGTCGCACTACCACGCGGTGCGCGTGCTCGGCGCCGCCGCGTACCGGGCCGAGCAGATCATCGCCAGCCAGAGCACGCTCGAGCTGATCCGCGAGCGCGGCAAGCAGGACATGAAGAGCGAGATCGGGCGCTTTCCGCGCCTGTTCCGCGGCGCCAAGTCGATCCCGGGGCTGACCTGGCCGACGCTCGCCTTCCGCGACGAGATGACGCTCATGATGGGCAAGCTCGAGGTGAAGATCATCCACGCCGGCCCGGGGCACACCGCGGGCGACACCATCGTGTGGGTGCCTTCGCAGCGCGTGCTGTTTTCGGGCGACCTGGTCGAGTACGAGGCGGGCATCTACACCGGCGACGCGCAGCTCGAGGAATGGCCCGCCACGCTGCGCCGGCTGCGCGCGCTCAAGCCGAAGGCGCTCGTGCCCGGGCGCGGCCCCGCGCTGCTCACCCCGGCGCAATGCGACAAGGCGATCCGCTACACGCAGGACTTCGTCAGCGCGCTGTACGCCAACGCCAAGCGCGCGGTCGCCGCCGGCAAGAGCCTGAAGCAGGCCTACGCCCAGACCCGCCGCCGCATGGACCCACGCTACGCCGGCTACCCGATTTACGAGCACTGCATCCCGTTCGACGTCACGCGCGCCTACGACGAAGCGAGCGGCATCAAGCATCCGCGCATCTGGACCGCGCGGCGCGACGTGGAGATGTGGAAGACGATTGCCTAGCCCGGTTGTGTTCCTGCCGGGGCTGCTGACCGACGCCCGCCTCTGGCAGCCGCAGATCGAGCGCTTCGCGCTCGCCGGCCTGTCGATGGGAGGCTACGTCGCGCTCGAGCTGATGCGCCGGGCGCCACAGCGCGTGGAGCGGCTCGCGCTGCTCGACACCCAGGCGCGGCCCGACACGCCCGAAGCCACCGAGCGCCGGCTGGCGCTCAGCTGGTCAAGAGCATGGCGCGCGGGGTCGGCAAGGACGCCTTCGTGCGCCAGCAGCAAGCGATCATGGGACGACCCGATTCGCGCCCCTCGCTCGCCGCGATCGCGTGCCCGACGCTGGTGCTATGCGGAGACCGGGACCTGCTGACGCCGCTCGAGCGCCACCAAGCGATCGCACAGGCAATCCCGGGGGCGACGCTGGTCGTGGTGCGCGATTGCGGCCATCTGTCGACGCTCGAGCGGCCGCTCGAAGTCGGCGCCGCGCTCGAGGAACTGCTGCAGATTTGAGCTGGGGATGAAGTGCGGTCCCGCCCCGCACTTGCGTGCGGAGCGGGACGAACCCCGCCGCGGAAGGAGGAGGGAGGAGGAATCCGCGGCGGGCGCAGCCGGTGATCAGCTGTGGCGCAGGCCCGCGCCGGTCTGGCCCGCGGCGCTCTCGCGCAGGGCGCGGAAGTAGCCGACGATGCGCGACCCGAGAGCGGAGAACATCGCCGCGATCGCCTCGGCGCGCTCGCGCTTGGCCCGGTGCATGATGTCGACCATTTGGTAGTCGGACAAAGGCAGCTTCGGCTCGGCCTCGAGGTGCGCTTCGATGTAGCGGATTTCGCTGGCGTTCATGGTGTTACCTCATTCAGCTGTGTTGCGATGCAGCAATCATATGTCTTTGCGGAATGGTTTAGAATAGGCTCCACAATCAATTCACCTTTGTGCAAATAGCAAAGATATGTCCGATTCCCTGCAGCAAATGTCGATTTTCGCCAAGGTTGTCTCCAGCGCCAGCCTGTCGGCGGCGGGGCGCGAGCTGGGGCTATCGCCGGCGGTGGTCAGCCGCAGCCTGTCCGCGCTCGAGGCGCGCCTTGGCACCCGGCTCATCCACCGCACCACCCGCAGCCTGCATCTCACCGACGAAGGGGCCGCTTACTTCGAATCCTGTTCCCGCATTCTCGACGAGATCGAGCAAGCCGACGCGGCGGCCTCGGCCGGGCGCGACGAGCCGCAGGGTGTGCTCAAGGTCGCGCTGCCGGCCTCGTTCGGCCACCAGCACATCGCGCCGCTGGTGCCGCAATTCGCCGCCCGCTACCCCAAGCTGCGCCTGGCGCTGAGCCTCTCGGACCGGCACGTGAACGTGATCGACGAAGGCTTCGACCTCGCGGTGCGCATCGCCGAGCTCGAGGACTCCTCGCTCGCCGCGCGCAAGCTCGCGCCCAACCGCCGCGTCGTGTGCGCGAGCCCCGACTACCTGCGCCGCCACGGCACGCCGCGCACGCCGCTGGAGCTCGCCAAGCACAACTTCCTGGTCGCGAACTGGGGCGACGGCAGCTTCGCCATGACCGTCGAGTACAAGGGGCCTGCCGGCAAGCAGGGCGAAATTCGCGTCACCGGCAAGTACGCCTGCGACAACTGGGAAGTCTTGCGCGAGTGGGCGCTCGCCGGCCTCGGCGTCGCGCTCAAATCGACCTGGGACGTGCGCCCCCAGCTCGAGGACGGTTCGCTCGTGCCGCTCTGCCCGGGCTATACCTTCGATACCGACGTGGCGATTTACGCCGTGTATCCGCACCGCCGCCATCTGCCGGCGAAGACGCGAGCGTTCATCGATTTCCTGGCCGAATCCTTCGGCCCCGAGCCTTACTGGGATCTGCCGCAGCCGAAGCCGCTCAAGCCGCGAATCAAGGCGCGCGCCGCTGTCTAAGGCTGTGTTAGGCTCGATTCGCGGGGCCGCGAAGCAGCGACAAGTGGAGATAGAGA
>CAWHUZ010000003.1:0-103424 GCA_963832685.1 uncultured beta proteobacterium | reverse complement strand
GCCGCCCTCGATCGCCATCGCCGACGCCACCATCGCCGCCAGTACCCACAGTTTTGCCGGTGCGGTCATGCTTGTGTGCCAGATCAGCGCCCCCAATGCAACGAGGCACGCGACGGCCCCGGCGACCGAAATCCAGCCACGGCTGCCGGTATGACGCGCATGGCGCGCGTTGGCGGCGTTCACTGCGGCGAAGATCAGCAGAAAGCCGGCGCTGCCCAGCGTCGCGATGCTCGTCAGGTCAAATGCGTTGGCCACCAGCAGCGTCAGCCCGGTGGTGATGAACAGTCCTTCCATGGGCTCGCCCCACACTTTGCGCTCCAGCGTCGCAGGCAATTCGCCGTCACGCGCGATGCAGTAACTCAAACGCGCCGCACCGTAGAGCGTGGCGTTGATCGCGGACGCGGTGGATAACATCGCTGCGACCGCGATCAGCGTGAAACCGGCCCGCCCGAGAAATGGTCGGGCCGCCTCGGCCAGGGCGTAATCCCTGGCCGCCACGATCTTGCCCACCGGGAGATTGCCGACAGTGACCAGCGCGACCAGCACGTACAGGGCGATCACGAACCCGACCGCCGCGTAGTACGCGCGCGGCAGCGTGCGCGCCGGGTCGTGCACATCCTGCGCGGTATTGGCGATCAACTCGAATCCTTCGTAAGCCAGGAAGATGATCATCCCGCCCGCCGCCAGCTGCAACGGCGGCGACCAGGAGCCTGGCGCGATCCGGGAAGCGTGAATGCCGGCAAGGCCGGCGCCGACGAAGAACAGCAGGATCGCCACCTTCAATCCCACGATCCAGCCCTCCGCTTTGCCGATCCACTCGGCGCTGAGCAGGTTCAACCCGGCAATCGCGATCACGCTGAGGCTGATCAACGCGTGTTTGCCGATCGCCTGCCACGCCTGCGGCAGGAAGGTCGCGCCGTAACTGCCGAATGCGAACGCATACAGCGACAACATCACGACGTAACTCAGCCACAACAGCACGTTCAGGCTGCCGGTCAGCATGCCGGAGCCGAAAACGCGATCCAGGAACGTGACCGTCCCGCCGCGGCTCGGATAAGCCACCGAAAGCCTGGCGTACGAATACGTGGTCAGCAGCGCCACCACGCCCGCCAGCGCAAAGGCCACCGGCGTGCCGCCGTGCGCCAGTTGCACGGCCAGGCCAAGCACCGCGAAAATCCCGCCCCCGACCATCCCGCCGACGCCGATTGCGACCACAGGCCAGAACCCGATCTTGCCGGCGCCTGCTTTGCTCATGCGTCGGTCGCCTCCTGTACAAGTCCTCGCTCGGACAGCCACCCTCCCGCGAAGCCGGCGCGCCGCAAGCCGTCGACGATGTATGGGCAGTCTCGCATCAAGCGCCACAACAAGCCGCTACGATGGTTTTCAAGCATCAGGATCACCGGGCCCTGGTTCAGCCCGTAATGCCACGGCGATACCCACCAACCGTACTGATTGTCGGCTCTTCCGGGGTGGGAGGGGTTGAAGGACGCTTTGAAGCCGTACGGGTTCAGCTCGGTCAACTTGGCCTGGTGTATGCAATAGTCAAGCGCGGGCAGCACGATCTCGGGCGCGAACGGCAACGACGCCGCCACTGCCCAGGGCGCGAGGGTGCCGTCGTCGGGCCCGTCCGGCACTCCGCGCGCCAGGTAACCATGGAACTGCCGCTCTACACCGTCTACCGTGATGCTGTCGGGCCCGGGTCCATCGCTCGCGGTGATCCCCCAGCAACAGCGGCCGTAAGCCTTGAACTTGAGCGGATTGTCGATCGCGTATTGTTGTTGCACGTAGGTGGCGCGGCGGCTGTTCTCGAAGTAATCGATGCCTTTGTCGCGCATGAACGCGTCGCGGATGCCGCGAAAATCGATCCAGAGGTGCGACAGCTGGTGCGTGAAAAGCGATCCGGCGTAAAGATAGTCGTATCCGTAACAGCGCCGCCATCGATAAGTCGAACTCCACGCGGCGTAGCTGCCGTCAGGCAGCGGATACGTGGGAGAGCCGAGCGCAAGCATGTAGAGCAGGAGCGCCTCGTCGTAACCCTGCCACCGATACGGAAGGAAGCCGCTTTCGGGTTTCCAGCCGTGCGTCAGCGTTGCTCCCTGGTTTTGGGCCCAGTGCCAATCGGCGCGCCGGTAAAGCGCGTCGGCGAGGGTACGGATCTCATGCTCGTCAGGCGTTTGCGCGTCGAAATAGCGTCCCGCCGTCAACATGCCGGCCAGCAGAAATGCGCTGTCCACCGTCGACAGCTCGCATTGCCAGGCGCGCCGCCCGGTGCGCATGTCGAGAAAATGATAGTAAAAGCCCTGATAGCCGGTGGCATCGGGTTCAGGGCCGTGCGGACTGTTCCAGAAGAAGCGCAGCGTCGCGAGCGTGCGCTCCACCGCGGCGGCGCGCGACATGAATCCACGCTCGATCCCCACCGGGTACGCCGCCAAGGCGAAGCCGGTGGCAGCAATGCTGGCGGGCCAATCCGCCGCCGTCTTGTCGCTCACCAGTCCGTTGGCGGGATTTACCTCGTGCACAAAGTAGCTGAACGATTCGCGCTGAAGCGTATCCAGCTCGGCTTCGATGATCAGTTGCCTCTTGCCCGATCGAGAAGCCACGATACGGGCGCTATTTCGCCAGCTGCTTGCGGATGGCCTTCAATTCGCGCCGGCGCTTTGCGGTGGTCTTGGGATAGGCCATCTCGAGCTCATTGAACGCATCGAGGATGACCTGAGAAACGATCAGCCGCGCGTTCTCCTTGTCATCGGCGGGAACGACGTACCAGGGCGCGTGATCAGTGCTGGTCGCGCCCAGGCAAGCCTCATAGGCCGTCATGTACTGCGCCCAGAATCCCCGCTCGTGAATGTCGGCGAGGCTGAACTTCCAGTTCTTGTCCGGTTCGTCGATGCGCGCGAGGAACCGCTTGCGCTGCTCTTCCTTCGACAGGTGGAGGAAGAACTTTATGATTCGCGTCCCGTTGCGGTAGAGATGGTCTTCCAGGTTCACGATGGAGCGATAGCGCTCCTTCCAGATTTCGTCGTCGTCGAGCAGCGCGTCCGGCAGCCCCTGCGTGCGCAGGATCTCCGGATGCACGCGGACAACCAGCACTTCCTCGTAATAGGAGCGGTTGAAGATGCCGATGCGGCCGCGTTCCGGCAAGGAGCGGGTGGTACGCCACAGAAAGTCGTGCTCCAGCTCGGTAGCACTCGGGTGTTTGAAGCTGAACACCTGGCAGCCCTGAGGATTGACGCCGGACATGACGTGCCGGATGGCGCCGTCCTTGCCGGCAGCGTCCATCGCCTGGAAAATCAGCAGCATCGAATAGCGGTTGGACGCGTAGTGAAGGCGCTGCAGCGCGCTCAGCTCATCGACCTGTTCTTGCAGGAGCTTTTTGTACCGCTTCTTCGACTTGTAGAAGGGTTTCGCCAGCGTCGGCCACTTTTTGAGGTTGACCTCTTCTCCCGGTCGCACACGGAAATCCTTTGAATTGATCTTCATCTGCATTCCTTGGGCCACGTCCGGCCGTTGTTCGCGTGCGTTTATTTGCTCGGCTCGTCTTTCCGACTCTCCCGCTCCGCCCTCTCCATGTCTTCAACTGCTTGAACGTCTTTGCGCCCCAGGTCCTCGTAGAGTTGATGGACACGCTTGACGAGTTGCGGCGTCAAATCGGTCGGTGTCTTGGCGTTGGCTTCGGGCTTCGGCTCGGCCTTGACGTTAGCTTTCCGAATCTCCCGCTCCGCCTTCTCCCAATCCTGAACTGATCGACCGTCCCGTCGGCCCTGCTCCTCATACAGTTCATACGCCCGTGTGGCGATCTGCGGTGTCAGATCGGAAGTTGTTTTGCCTTTGGCATCCGGCTTCTGCTCGACCTTTGCTTCAGGCTTACTCTTGTCTTTCGCTTCGGGCTTGTCCTCGACTTTGGAATCAGGCTTGGTTCCAGCTTTGACTGGATCAAATATCCGGTACGCGAGCAGTTTCACGCGGTCGTTCACGACGAACCACAGCAGCGCATAGCCCCAGACGAACCCGGCCCATCCCCAGCCCAGAGGCGTCATGAACAAGCCGTAAACCGCGATCAGCGTCGCCACGATCTGGGTGCCGAGCACGGCTGCCCACAGGATGCGCGCGGGGCGGATGGACCAGAACGGGCCGCGCGTGCGCGTGAGGAAGATCGTCAGGTGTCCCGCCACGGACAGCTTCAGGTACATCAGCGTCTGGATGTGCGGCCGGTCGAGGTGGAACACGCGCTCACCGAGATAGAACAGGGCGAACGCGGAGACGACCCCGATGACGCCCAGCGCGGTGGAAACCCCCAGTACCATGCGCATGTTCCAGGCCTCGGGCTGGTCCTTGTAGTGAACCCTGTCATAGGCGATGGACAGGATGGCGCCGTCGTTGAGCAGCGCCAGCATCACGATCATCACCGCGGTCAATGGATAGAAGTTGAAGACCAGGATGGCCAGCGTCATGAAGAACAGCACGCGCAGCGTCTCGGCGATGCGGTAGATCGCGTAGCTGTTCATGCGCTGGAAGATCTTGCGGCTCTCCTTGATCGCGTCGATGATCACCGCCAGGCCCGGCGTCATTAGCACGATATCCGCCGCGGCGCGCGCGGCGTCAGTCGCGTCCGAGACGGCGATGCCGCAGTCGGCCTTCTTCAGCGCGGGGGCGTCATTCACTCCGTCGCCCGTCATGCCGACGATGTGGCCACGCTGTTGCAGGACGTCCACGATGTGGAACTTGTGCTCGGGAAACACCTGGGCGAAGCCATCGGCCTGCTCGATCGACTCGGCGACCTGCGTGGTTTCCTGCTTTTTCGAGTCGCCCAGGCCGGCGGCATCGAGAAGCTTTGCGCCCATGCCCAGCTTCTTGGCGGTCTCGATGGCGATGGCCAATGCGTCACCCGTCACCATCTTGACCTTCACGCCCATGGCCAGCGCGGTCGCGATGGTCGCCTTGGCATCTTCCCGCGGCGGATCGAACAGGGGCAGCACGCCGACAAACATCCATTTGCCTTCCTCGTCCGCCCGGGCGACGCCCAACGAACGAAAGCCGCGCGCCGCGAATTCGTTGATCGCCTTGTCGACCGCGGGCTTGACCTCGCCGGCATTGGCCGACAAGGCCAGGATCACTTGCGGTGCGCCCTTGGTGACCTTGAACTGCTTGCCGTCCGCGCCCTTGACGCTGGCCTCAGTGCGCTTGTGCACCGGATCGAACGGCTGGAAATGAAGTACCTGGTAGCCCTTCAGGGCCGCCTCATCCTTCAGGCCGCCCAGCACGGCCAGGTCGATGGTGTCCTTGCCGTCCGCACGCGACGCGAGCGCGGCGTCGAGGATGATCCGCTCGGCGGGAATATTGTCCACGCTGAACGGATCGCCCAGCGTCAGCTTGTTCTGGGTCAGGGTGCCGGTCTTGTCCGCGCACAGCACGTCCGCCCCAGCCAGTTCCTCGATCGCCACCAACCGGCTGACGATTGCCTCCTTCTTGGCGAGCAGACGCGCGCCGACCGCCATCGTGACCGACAACACCGTGGGCATCGCCACGGGAATCGCGGCCACGGTCAGCACCAGCGCGAATTGCAAGGTGGTGAGGATCGGGTCGCCGCGGAAAATCGCGACGGCAATGATCGCCGCGACCAGCACCACTGCGAGAATGATCAGGTAGTTGCCGATCTTCAGCACCGCCTTCTGAAAATGGCTGACGGTGTGCGCCTCCTCGACAAGTTGTGCCGTCTTGCCGAAATAGGTGTTGGTACCCGTGGCATACACCAGCGCGCTGCTCTCACCCCGGCGGATGATCGAACCGGAGAACACCGCGTCGCCCGGCTTGCGCGTGGCGGGCAAGGACTCTCCGGTCAGCGCGGACTGATCGATCGACATGGGATCGCCGTCCAGCAGGCGCGCATCGGCCGGCACGATGTCGCCCAGGCGCATGCGAATCACGTCGCCCGGCACCAATTCGCGCGCCGCCGGGTTGATCCACTTCCCGTCACGTTTGACCCGGGCCTTGATCGCCAGCTTGGCCTTGAGGGCCTCGATGGCGTTGCCCGCCTCGCGTTCCTCCCAGAATCCGACCACGGCGTTGGCCAGCAGCAGGACCAGGATGATGCCGAAGTCCGGCCAATGCCGGTCTACCGCCGAAAGGATCACGGCTGCTTCGATCATCCACGGGATGGGGCCCCAGAAGTAAGTGAGGAATTTCAGCAGCGGATTGGTCTTCTTTTCCTCGATCTCGTTCGGCCCGTATTGGGTCAGGCGCTTTTCCGCCTCGGCCTGGGTGAGGCCGTCCGGCGACGAGCCAAGTTTCTTCTCGACATCCGCCAGGGGCAGGGATTTCAGGTCGTCCTTCGTATCGGGCTTCGATCCCGGTTCCGATTTGGGAGCCTTGGGCTGGTCGGCATTGCGTTTCATAATGGGTATTCCTCTATCGAACATCAGCAGGCCCGCTCGCCGGGGTCGGTCAGAAACTCCCGGATATTGGCCTCGAGGATTCGATAGCCGACGTTGCGATAAAGTTTCTGCCGACGTTCATCGAGCCATTGCGCCGCCGTTGATCGTCAGAATGCAGGGCAACGAAAAACTCAGTTCGAGCGAAGTCGCCTCGAGACCGGAACGCTCAGGTGCGCGTTTCTCGCCAGAGGGCGAATGCGAGCGCAGCCGCAAGCAGGCAAGCGATGACGCTGGCCCAAAGCGGAATGAAAAAGCCATTTACCGTGATTTGCCACCCGAAAAACACGCGCAGCAATTGCAGCAACGCGACGAGCGAGAAAACGAGGACTGCCAGCGCGGCGAAGGGTTTCATTCCGGCCTCGACCTAGTGGTGTGATATTTCCGCTTTGCGCTTCACCTCGGCTGCCCAATAGCCGGGACGGCCGTAGTGTTCGTAGATGCCCGTTTCCTGCTTTCGATCCAGCGTCTCCGCCGGGTCGTACGGCGGAGCGTCTTTCACCGCCTGCCGGGTCAGATCGACCGAGACCGTGGCCTCGGGCCAGCTCACCTGCTTGATCCATTGCGGCGCGATGAGCACCTTGTGACCGAGCCACCAGTTGCTCGTATCCACCACCATGTATCGGATGGCCCAGGTCTCCTCATCGACCAGCAGGCCCTGGACGTGGCCGACGTCGCCATCGGTCGCTTCGATGTGATAGTCCATCACCGCCTTGCAACTGCGTAGATGCAGGTCGTCGTCCCGGTGCCGCGCCGCATCAGCGCGCGCGTAAGCCTCCTGCTCCTGCGGACGTGGGGCATGCGGCGTCGATGAAAGGCCGCCCAACCCCGTCATCATCATGCCCGGGTAAGCGCCGCCGCCCCAGAGGCCGACACCGCCCCAATAGAAGGGGTAGCCGTAATACCCGAGGTAATGCGTTTCGTGCTGGCGCGAGACCGGCTTGTCGGTGTCGATGTGGGGGCTTTTCTTCACTTGCTCTTTCGTGATCGACACGGGCAGTACCTTGTTCGCCCAGTCCGGCTGACCGAGCGCGATCGGCGAGATCAGCACCATTCGACTCGAAAGCCAGCTGCCGGTGTCGACGACGAAATAGCGGATGACCCACGCTTCGTCGTCGAAATAGAAGTCCTTCACGTGGCCGATGATGCCGTCGGTCGCGCGGATGGCGTAGTCCTCCAGATCCTTCATGCTGCGCAACATTTGTCCTTCTCCCCCGAATCGGAGATTTCAACAAAGCTTTGCGTGACTACAGTCCAGTTGATACGCCGAATGCGCGGCCTGCTCGGTGCGATGGCGTACATAAGCGCGGCCTTCGATCTGACGGTCGACTGACGACGAACGGATTGCCGCCGCGGCGAAGTCCGGCGTGCGAACGCGCCCCAAAACGGCGCACAATACACACTATGTCAGTTTCGCTTCGCCGGCCTCCACAGGCGGGGGGAATGGGAGCGCGTCCGGCGCCGCGCATCGAGGGCTCATGAACACCGCATCCCCGACTGCCACCCGGACAATCGACTTCAAGGCCGCCGCGCGCGATCTGCTGCCTGCGGGTGCCAGCTACGACGCCTGTCTGAGCTGCGGGCTGTGCTCCGCAGGCTGCCCCGCATCCGGCCTCGAAGGCATGGATCCGCGGCGCTTCATCCGCATGGCCATGCTGGACATGAACGAGGAGTTGTCCACCACCCCGTGGATTTGGACCTGCACCCAGTGCCAGCGCTGCAAGTACATCTGCCCGATGAGCATTGACGTTTCGGTGCTGGTGGGCCTGGCCCGGGGCGCCTGGCCGAAGGAGGACAAGCCCAGCGGGATCGTGCGCTCCTGCGAGGCGCAGCTGCGTTTTCCGTCGACCAGCGCGATGGGTCTGCAAGGGCAGGATTTCGTCGAGGCCGTCGAGGAGACGGTGATATCGGTACGCGAGCAGGACCCGCGCTTCGCACGGCTGGATGCGCCCATCGACAAGCAGGGGGCGCACTTCTTCGTCAACCAGAACTCGCGCGAACCGGCCACGGAACCGGAGGAGATGGGGCCCCTGTGGAAGGTGTTCGACTACGTGGGCGCGGACTGGACCTATTCGTCGAAGGGGTGGGCGGCGGAAAACTTTTGCATGTTCACCGGCGACGATCAGAGCTGGCGCAAGATGGTCGAGCAGCGCGTCGACGCGGTCAACCAGCTGGGCTGCAAAGTGTGGCTCAATACCGAGTGCGGGCACTCGTTCTATACGCTGTGGAAGGGCGTCGAGCGCTTCGGTCTCAAGGCCGATTTCGAAGCGGACAGCCTCGTGAGCTATTACGCGCGCTGGATCCGCGAAGGCCGCCTGCCGGTCAACGCCGAGTGGAACACGCAGGGCATCAAGTTCACCGTGCAGGACCCCTGCCAGCTGGTGCGCAAGTCCCTCGGCGATCCGATGGCGGACGACCTGCGCTTCGTCGCGCGCACGCTCGTGGGCGAGGAGAACTTCATCGACATGGCGCCCAGTCGCAGCGCCAACTACTGCTGCGGCGGCGGCGGCGGGTTCTTGCAGGCAGGCATGAAGGAGCTGCGCCACGCCTACGGCAAGCGCAAATTCGATCAGATCGCGACGACCGAGGCCGACTACGTGCTCACGCCCTGCCACAACTGCCACTCGCAGATTGAAGACCTCGGCCAGCATTTCCACGGCCGATACCGCGTCGTGCATTTCTGGACCCTGATCTGCCTTTCGCTCGGCATCCTCGGCGAAAACGAGCGCAAGTACCTGGGACCCGATCTGGCACGGCTCGGGCTCTGAGGGTGAGCACGCGACCGACACGCCGCGGCCCGGTATGCGAAACCGAGGTGCTGATCGTCGGCGGCGGCGTGACCGGCACCGGCGTGATGCGCGATCTGGCGCTGCGCGGCATTCATTGCCTGCTCATCGACCGGCGCGACCTCAACGCGGGGGCCTCGGGCGGCAACCACGGCCTGCTGCACAGCGGCGGCAGGTACGCGGCGGGCGACGCGGACACGGCCGCCGAATGCCGGCGCGAGGGCGACATCCTCAAGGCGGTCGCCCCGGAATGCATCGATGCCTGCGGCGGCCTGTTCGTCGCGGTCGAGGGCGATGACCCGGAGTTCGCCGCCCGCTTCCCGGAGCACTGCCGCTCGGCCGGGATCGAATGCAGCGCCATCACGCCCGCCGAGGCGCGCGAGCTCGAACCCTGCCTGAGCGAAAAGGTGTTCGCCGCGTATACGGTGCCCGACGCGACCGTTGACCCGTTTCGCATCACGCTCGAGAACGTCAACCATGCGCAACAGCTGACGCAAAGCATCTTTCTCCCGCACACGGAACTCGAGCGCTTCGTCGTCGATGGCGGCACCATCCGCAGCGCGATCTGCCGCGATACGCGAACCGGTGCGACGACGACCATACACGCGCGTCAGGTGGTCAACGCCGCCGGCGCCTGGGCCATGCGGGTGGCGCGCCTGGCCGGCTGCTCCGGCGTCAAGCTGCTCTATTCCAAGGGCACCCTGATCATCAGCAACGCGCGCATCGGCCGGCGCGTGATCAACCGCCTGCGCAGGCCTGGCGACGGCGACATCCTGGTGCCCGGGGGCACGGTGTCGCTGCTCGGCACCACCTCGGAGACGGTGCAGAACCTGGACCAGATCCATCCCACCGTTGCCGAGGTGGATCGCCTCGTCGCCGAAGGCATCGCAATGGTGCCGCAGATCGCGCACACGCGCTTCATCCGCGCATTTTCGGGCGTGCGCCCGCTGCTGATGGCGGCCGGCGCCGACGCTGACGGGCGCAAGGCCAGTCGCGGCTTCAGCTTGTTCGATCACGAGTCCGAGGGCCTCGCCAATTTCGCCACGGTGGCCGGCGGCAAGCTCACCACCTTTCGCCTGATGGCCGAGAAAACCGGGAATCTGGTTGCGCGCCGGCTGGGCAACGGCCAGCCGTGCAAGACCGAAACCGCGCCGCTGCCTTCCGGGGAGGCCATACGCTGGACCGAGCCGGGATTCGCGCCCCGCTACTGGGTCGCGCGGCGCCAGCCCGGCGACCTGATTCTGTGTGAATGCGAAATGGTGCCCGCATCGGCGATCGACGCTATCGTCGAGAACGCGCCGGGCGCGGAATCGCAGATGAGCCTCAACGCAATCGCCGTTCGCAGCCGTGTCGGCAAGGGAAGCTGTCAGGGTGCGTTCTGCAGCCTGCGGGTGACGTCGCACCTGTACGACCGGCAGGTGTACGACTCGCCGCTGGGGCTGCGCAACACGCGCGACTTCGTGGCCCACCGCTTCAAGGGCGTCGCCCCGGTGGCTTGGGGCGAGCACCTGCCGCAGCTCGAGCTGGCCGAGGCGCTGCACTGCGCGCTGCTCGGTCTGGATCAACTGGCCGACGACCGCGGGCGGCAGCCGCCGACCGGAGTGCCGGACCCATGATCAAGCAGCCGCGTCGCCATCGGACCGAGCTGCTGGTGATCGGCTCCGGGCTTGCCGGCATGGCGGCAAGCCTGTTCGCGCTGGAGCGCGGTGTCGGCGTGGCGCAAGTCGGAAACAGCGGCGTGATTGCGTTCACCACCGGTTACCTGGATCTGCTGGGCCACGACGGCAGCGACTTTGTCGACGATCCGTGGCTGGACCTGATCCGGCTGCGCGAGGACGAACCGCGTCACCCGCTGGCCAACATCGCCCAAGACGACATCCGCGCCGCGTTCACCAGCTTCACCCGGACCCTCACCGAGATGGGGCTGGGATATAGCGCGCCTGGACAGCACAACCTGCTCGCGCTGACGCCGGCGGGCACCCTGAAGCCCACGCTCTCGCTGCCCCTCACGATGCAGCCCGCGATTCCCGCGATGGCTCGCGGCCTCGACACCCTCGTGGTCGATTTCATCGGCCTCAACGGTTTCAGCGCACGCGAGGTAGTCGCGAACCTCGCGCCACGCTGGCCTGGTCTTCGCGCGCTACGCATCGGCTTTCCGGATATGGATAGCGGCGCCGAGGTGTACGCCGAGGTGATGGCTCGCGCCATGGAAGTTCCCGCCACCCGGCAACGCCTGGCCGAACGCCTCGCGCCCCTGCTCGCAAGCGCGCAGGCGCTGGGCCTGCCGGCGATTCTCGGCGTGCATCGGCCGGATCATGTGCATCGCGAGCTCCAATCCCTGCTGGGCGTGCCCGTGTTCGAAATCCCCACCATGCCCCCCGCGGTGCCGGGCGTGCGTCTGCGCGAACTGTTCGAGACCGCCCTGCCGCAACGCGGCGTCGCGCTAGAGCCTCAGCACCGGGTCAAGCGTCTCGAGCTCCTGTCACAGGGCGTCAGCGCGCAGCTGGAGGACGCTTATGGGGAGGTCACGATCGAGGCCGCCGCCGCGGTGCTTGCGACCGGGCGTTTCACCTCCGGCGGGTTGCGGGCGGACCCCAACGGGATCCGGGAGACCCTGCTGAACCTCGCCGTGACCCAACCCGAGGGGCGTGCGGATTGGTACCGCGCGGACTACTTCGATCCGCGCGGCCACGCCATCAATCGCTCGGGCGTGACTGTCGACGAACAATGGCGGCCACTGGATGCTGCGGGCAAGCCCGCCCATCCACGCTTGTTCGCCGCCGGCAGCGTGCTTGCGCACCAGGACTGGATGCGGCAGCGCTGCGGCGCCGGCGTCGCCATCGCGACCGCATACAAGGCGGTCGCTAGCGCAGCTCAGGCCGTGCGGAGCGGACAGGAATAGGCGAATCAATTCGGCCGGTTCACGGACGCCAGCGGCCAGTTCCGGACTTGCTGCCAGGTCTGCTGTGCCGCGGGCGGCAGCTTGTCCATGTGCTTCAGGAACAGCGCCAGGGTCCAGATCTGGCGGTCGCTGAGGGAGGATCCGAACGAAGGCATGCCCGTCAGGCGAATGCCGTGCTTGATCTTCCAGAACGAATCGCCTTCCGGGTCGTCCTCGACCCCATCGGTCGCCAGTTGCGGCGGCTTTTGATAGAGGCCTTTCGCGATCGGTGACGCGGACGCAGCTCCCTTCGCGGAACCATGGCAAACCGCGCAGTTCTGGGCAAAGAGCTGCACTCCCTTGAGGAGATTCTTCTCGGTCGGCGGCACCGGATTGTTGTCCTTCGGCGCGTCGCGAGCCAATGTCGCATCGAGCGAGGTATCGGCCGCCCAGGTTTCCAGCCAACCGGGCTTTGCGTCGGCATTGGCCGGAATGAGTCCGCTTCGCACCAGAGCGTAAGCGCCGGTCAGGGCAACAACCAGCGTCAATGCGACTCCCAGAATAAACCCTTTCAACATCTCGCCTCCTTTATTGAGCGGATCACCGTTGCCACAGGATTCGCGCGTCTTCCAGCGGGATCGCCACGCCGTCGCGCTGCGGTATGAGTCTCGCCGTATAGTCGGTCGCCGGACGGGCTGCTGGCACGCCTGCGCGATAGGCGTAGCCGTTTAGCGCGCCCACCAGTTGCCGCACGCGCTTCATCTCCACGCGCTCCGGTGCGGCACCGTTAATGCCATCGGCATAGAGCTCGACCCGCACGGCCTCGGGGTCGAGATCATCGAGATAGGCCTGAACCTCGAATACGTGCTGCTCGCCGTCGGTCTCGAGCTTCACTTCGCCGAAGCGCAGCGCGGTCCATTTTTCATTCAGCGCGTGCCGCCAATCGACCAGCTGCGCGCCGCTCGCGCCTTTATCGACCGCCCGCGCAAGGTAGGCCGCTGCCGCCGGGAGGTAGTGGTGCTCGGTGTATTCGCGCACTGCGCGGTTGGTGGAAAAGCGTGGCGTCAGGCGCGCCATGCTTTCGCGCATCCGCGCCACCCAGGCGCCGGGAATGCCCTGATTGTCGCGGGCATAGAACTCGGGTATCACCTCGCGCTCGAGCAGGTCGTAGAGCGCGTTGGCGTCGACCGCGTCCCAGGCCGGGTCGTCGCCGTGTTCCCGACCGTCGCCCAACGCCCAGCCGACTTCGGGCGTGTAGGCCTCCGCCCACCAGCCGTCCAGTTCCGACAGGTTGAGGCCGCCATTGACGAGCACTTTCATGCCGCTGGTGCCACACGCTTCCCAGGGGCGTCGCGGCGTGTTGAGCCAGACGTCCACGCCCTGCACCAGGTGCTCGGTCAGGAGCATGTCGTAGTCGCTGAGGAAGATCGCATGGGGGCGCACCTCGGGCCGGCGGATGAAATGCGTCCATTCCCGGATCAGGGCCTGGCCCGCCTGGTCCGCCGGATGAGCCTTGCCGGCCATGATGAGCTGCACCGGACGCTGCGGATTGCTCAACAGGCGCAGCAGACGCTGCGGGTCGTGCAGCAGCAGGTTCGGCCGCTTGTAGGACGCGAAGCGGCGTGCAAAGCCAAGTGTCAATGTGTTCGGATCGAACAGGTGCTTTGCCGCTTCGACCGCCGCGGGCGCGGCGCCCGAGGCGGCCAGTTGGCGGGACAATCGCTGGCGAGCGTATTCGACCAGAGACTTGCTGGCGGCGGTGCGGAATTGCCAAAGGCCTGCGTCGGAGACGCGGCGTATGTGCTGCTCCAGAGTATCCGTCGTCCCCCGCCAGCGGTCTTTGCCGCAGGCCTGCGTCCAGAGATCATCGGCTGCGGCCGAGTCCCAGGTCGGCACGTGGATGCCGTTGGTGACGTGTCCGACCGGCACTTCGTGCTCCGGCCAGTGCGGAAACAGAGGCAGAAAGATGTGCCGGCTCACCTGCCCGTGCAAGCGACTCACGCCATTCACCGCTCCGCTTCCGCGCACCGCCAGATGCGCCATATTGAACGGTTCCGACGAATCGTTCGGGTTGCTGCGGCCGAGGGCCAGCAAATCGCGCAGGCTCAGGTCGAGCTTCTGCTCGGCATAGCCGCCGAGGTATTGCTTGATGAGGGCCGGAGCGAAACGATCGAAGCCGGCAGCTACTGCCGTATGCGTGGTAAAGAGATTCCCCGCCCGGGTGACGGCCAGCGCGACCTCGAACGGCTGCGAGTTCTCCTGCATGAAACTGCGCGCGCGCTCCAGCACCGCGAAGGCCGCGTGCCCCTCGTTCAAGTGACAGACTTCCGGCCGGAGGCCGAGCGCGGCGAGCAGTCGCCAGCCGCCGATCCCGAGCAGCAGCTCCTGCTTGAGACGCAGTTCCGGCCCACCGCCATACAGCTCGCTGGTAATCCCGCGGTGGGCGGGGATGTTCGCCGGATCGTTGCTGTCCAGCAGGTACAGCTTCACCCGACCCACCTGGACCTGCCAGGCGCGCAGCCAGACCGAGTAGCCGGGCAGGGCGATCTCCAGCCGCAGCCACTCGCCGTTTGCCTGGCGCAAAGGCGTAATCGGCAGCTGCCCGGGGTCGTTGTAAGGGTAGAGCGCCTGTTGCGCTCCGTCCTTGTCGATCGCCTGGCGAAAATAGCCCTGCTGGTACAGCAGTCCCACGCCGACCACCGGCACACCCAGATCGCTGGCGCCCTTGAGCTGATCGCCTGCCACGTTGCCGAGTCCACCCGAATAGATGGGCAAGGCTTCGCTCAACATGAATTCCATGCTGAAATAGGCGACGCAGCGCAGCTGCGATTGCGGATGGGCCTGCTGAAACCACGCCGGCGCGTCCGCTGCCTGGCGCCTGGCTCGCACCAGGCCGTCGACGCTCTTGCGGAAGGCGGGATCGGCCGACAGGTGCTCGATCCGATCCCGGGAGACCGTCTGCAGCAGGCCCCAGGGGTTATGGGTGAGCTCCCACAACACGGGATCCAGTTGCCGCCATACCTGGTCGGTGGCGTGATTCCACGACGAGCGCATATCCAGCGCGAGCTCCGCGAGGGGCTCGAATCCCGCCACGTCGGCGGGCAGAAGGCCGAACAGGGGGTGGCTGGCCCGTGCGGTTTCGCTCATGGCCGCTTCTCCAGGGCAGCGCCGACGATGGTCTGCGCTTCGGCCAGGATGCGGCGCAGATGGTCCGCGCCGCGCAAGCTCTCGGCGTAGATCTTGTAGATGTCCTCGGTGCCCGAGGGGCGCGCCGCGAACCAGCCGTTCTCGGCCACCACCTTCAAGCCGCCGATCGGCGCGTCGTTGCCCGGTGCCTGGGTGAGGATGCTCTGGATTTTCTCGCCGGCCAGTTGTGTGGACTTCACTTGCTGCGGCGACAGTTTTGCAAGCAGCGCTTTTTGTGCCGGCGTGGCAGGTGCATCAACGCGCTCGAATTCGGGCGCGCCGAATTCGCGCGTCAGCTCGAGATAGATTTCGCCGGGATCGCGGCCCATGCGCGCGGTAATTTCCGCGGCCAGCAAGGCCGCGACGATGCCATCCTTGTCAGTCGTCCACACCTTGCCATCAATGCGAAGAAACGAAGCGCCGGCGCTCTCTTCCCCGCCGAAGCCGAGCGAGCCGTCGAGCAGGCCGTCGACGAACCACTTGAAGCCGACCGGAACCTCGTAGACCTTGCGGCCGAGCTTCGCCGCGACGCGGTCGATCATGAGGCTGCTGACCAGCGTCTTGCCGACCGCCGCCGATTTGCTCCACTGCGGCCGGTGCTGGAAGAGGTAGAAGATGGCGACGGAGAGGTAATGGTTGGGCGGCAGCAGGCCCGCGTTCCCGGTGACGATGCCGTGCCGGTCGTGGTCCGTGTCGCAGGCGAAGGCGACGTCGAAGCGGTCCTTGAGGCCGATCAGGCTCTGCATGGCGTAGGGCGAGGACGGATCCATGCGGATTCGCCCGTCCCAATCGAGCGTCATGAAGCGGAAGGTCGGATCGACCGTTTCGTTCACGAGCGTGAGATTCAGGCCATAGCGCTCCGCGATCGGGCCCCAGTAGTGCACGCCGGCGCCGCCGAGCGGGTCCACGCCCAGCTTTATGTCCGCGCCGCGGATCGTATCCAGGTCGAGGATGCTGCCGAGGTCGCCCACGTACGCGCCGAGAAAGTCGTGCCGGTGCGTGGTGCTGGCGCGCAGGGCCTCGGCGTGGGGAATTCTCTTCACGCCCTTCAGGCCGTTTTCAAGCAACTCGTTGGCCCTGGCTTCGATCCACTTCGTGGCGTCGTTATCCGCCGGCCCGCCGTTGGGCGGGTTGTACTTGAAGCCGCCGTTGTCGGGCGGGTTGTGCGAGGGCGTGATGACGATGCCGTCGGCAAGGCCCGCACTGCGCCCACGGTTGTAGGTCAGGATCGCGTGGGAAATGACGGGCGTGGGGGTGTACTCGTCCTTGTCCGCGAGCATGACGTCGACGCCGTTGGCGGCCAGCACTTCGAGCGCGCTGGCGCAAGCCGGCACCGACAGCGCATGCGTGTCGATGCCGAGGTACAGCGGACCGCCTATGTTCTGCCGCTTGCGGTAGTCGCAAATGGCCTGAGCGATGGCGAGAACGTGCCGCTCGTTGAAAGAGTTCTCGAAAGCGCAGCCGCGATGCCCCGAGGTGCCGAACGCAACCCGCTGCGCCGGCACCGAAGCGTCGGGCAGGCCGGTGTAGTAGGCCGTAACGAGCCTGGGCACGTCGACCAGCATCGCAAGCGGTGCCGGCTTGCCGGCGAGCGGACTCACGCCGGCAGGCTTCGCCCCGCTCATGCCTGCCCGGCCTTCGCCGGCACATGGCTTTTTGAGCCAATGCGCGCCATCAGGTCGCGCCATGACTTGGCGAACGAATCGGTGCCTTCGCGCTGCAGGTCGGCGGCAAGCGCTTCAGCGTCGACGCCCTCGCGCTTGAATTCCGCGAGCACCACTTCGGCGCTGCCGCCGTCGACGCGCATGGCATCGTTCACCGCGCCGTGATCGGCAAAGGCGAGCAGCGTTTTCTCGGGCATGGTGTTGATCGTCTCCGGAGCCGCCAGCGCCTGGACGTAAAGAATGTCCGAAGCCGCGGGATCCTTGGTGCCGGTGCTGGCCCACAGCAGGCGCTGCGGTCGCGCGCCGGCAGCGGCGAGTTTCTGCCAGCGTGGCGAGGCCAGCAGATCGCGGTAGGCTTTGTAGGTGCGCATCGCGATGGCAATGCCGAGGCGGTTGCGGAACTGCGCTTGAACCTTGTCCTCGACCGCGACGTCCCAGCGGCTGACGAAGATCGATGCCACGCAACCGACCTTCGGCTCGAGACCCGCCGCGATGCGGCGCTCGATGCCGCGCATGTACGCGTCGGCCGCCGCGAGGTAGTGCTCGCGCGAGAACAGCAGCGTGACGTTTACCGGTACGCCGGCGAAGATCGATTGCTCGATCGCGGGAAGGCCGGCGCGGGTACCGGGGATCTTGATAAATAGATTGGGCCGCTGCGCGCGCGCATGAAGTTGCGCCGCCGCCTTGATGGTGCCGGCGCTGTCGTCCGCAAGCAGGGGCGACACCTCCAGCGACACCCAGCCGTCCACGCCGCCGGTGGCGTTGTGAATCGGACGGAACAGATCCGCCGCCCGGGTCAGGTCCTCCAGGGCCAGTTCGAAAAACAACGCCTCGCCGGACCTGCCCGCGAGCGACTTCTCGCGTATGGCGGCGTCGTAGAAATCGCCCTCCTTGATCGCGTGATCGAAGATGGTGGGGTTCGAGGTGAGCCCCGACACCGCAAACTCGCTGATGTAGCGGCCGAGGGTGCCGCTGGTGAGCAGCCCGCGCGTGATGTTGTCGAGCCAGAGGCTTTGCCCCAGATCGTGAAGCCGTCGTGTCGCGTTCATGTCGTCTCCTGTTTCCGCTCGACGAGCCCGGCAGGCCCGAGCAAAGCGGGCAAATCGAATTCGAGCAGATCGCCGATGCGCTCGATCGCCAGGTCGGCCGGTGGATAGGCGGAAAGCTCGCGCGGGTCGAGCGCGTAATGCCCCTGGCGCGGGAAAACGGTCGTAAGCCGGTCCCCCAGGATCTTCTTCATCGCCGCCAGAATGCGCAACTTGTCGTCTACCATGAAGTAATGGCGCGCCGGGTAGCGCTGCTCGAGATCGGCCAGCATCTGTTCCTTGTGGATGTAGATCAGCACCCGACCTTGTACCGCGTTCCACAGCCCCGAACGCTGGACCTTGCGTGGCTGGAACACGACGTCTCCATCCGACAGGATGACAGTCGGTCCCCAACGGCGCAGATGTTCGATCACGGCGAGCGCGCCGGGATAGAGCCGGTCGGCGAACGGATAGTCCACCAGAAACGAAGACATCTGTAACAGGCGCGGATCGGTCATTGCGCCGAGCCGGTAGCGTTGCAATGCGCCCAGATAGTCCGCGTATCCCAGCTCGGCGCGCAGCGCCTCGAAGATTTCCCAGTACCGATCGCGGCTCGCGGTTCCGAACTCGCTTGCGAGATGCGTGCGCAGATCGTCCTGCACGCGATCGTTGTCGAGCAGCGTGTTGTCGCAGTCGAGCAGGAACACGACGTCATCGGTCGCTTTCATGCGCTCGCTCATGCGCCGCCTCATGATGCCTGAGTCGCGGCGGCAGGCCGCTCGCCTTTTTCGCTGGCGTGCCTGGCATCTTGCTCGGGAATGGACAGCAGCCGGGCGGTGTTGATCAGCGCCATGTGCGTCAGCGCCTGCGGAAAGTTTCCGAGCATGTGCCGCCCGCTCGTGTCGTATTCCTCCGACAGCAATCCCACGTCGTTGCTCAACGCGAGCAGGCGTTCGAACAAGGCCTCACCTTGCGCGCGCCGCCCGGTCAGCGCCAGAGCGTCGGCGAGCCAGAACGAGCACGGCAGGAACGTGCCCTCGCCCGCCGGCAGTCCGTCGACACGGGCAGCGGCCGAATAGCGCCGCACCAGGCCGTCGACGACGAGATCGCGCGCGATGGCGTCGACCGTGCCGCGCACGCGCGGATCGTCGGGCGGCAGGAAGCCGACCAGGGGAATGAGCAGCAGGCTGGCATCGAGATGCGGCGAGCCGTAGGATTGCACGAAGCTGTTGGCGCGCGCGTCGTAGCCCAGCGCACAGACCTGCGCGTGGATCGCGTCGCGCGCCTGGCGCCAGCGTTCGAGCGGTCCTTCGAGCCCCAAGGCCTTCATGTCCTTGATCGCCCGGTCGAAAGCCACCCAGGCCATCACCTTGGAGTGGGTGAACTGGCGGCGCGGTCCGCGGATCTCCCAGATGCCTTCGTCGGGCTGCTGCCAGTTCGACTCCAGGAACTCCAGCAGCGCGACTTGTATGTTCCAGGCCGCCGCCTCCGGCTCCAGGTCGGCCGCTCGCGCCAGGTGCAAGGTGTCCATGACTTCGCCGTAGACATCGAGCTGGAACTGCGTCGATGCCGCGTTGCCCACGCGCACCGGAGCCGCGCCGCCATAGCCGGGCAGCCAGCCCAGCTCGTATTCGTCTAGGCGCCGCTCGCCCATGACGCCGTAGAGCGTCTGCAGGTCCTCGGGGCGGCCCGCCGCGGCGCGCAGCAGCCATTCGCGCCAGGCCGCCGCTTCTTCATGATAGCCGGCGAGCAGCAAGGCGTTCAGCGTGAACGTGGCGTCGCGCAGCCAGCAATAGCGGTAGTCCCAGTTGCGCACGCCGCCCGGTTGCTCCGGCAGCGAAGTCGTCGGCGCCGCGACGATGCCTCCGGTGGGCGCATAGGTGAGGGCCTTCAGCGTGATCAGCGAGCGCACCACGGCATCGCGCCATCGTCCCCGGTAAGTGCAACGCCCGGACCAGGCGCGCCACTCGTTTTCGGTTGCCGACAATGCCTGCTCGGGATCGATGGCCGGCAGGGTCGCTTCGTAAGAAGGGCGGTAGTTGAGCACGAACGACGTGCGCTCGCCCTTGCTCACCTGGAATTCGGCCATGGTCTTCATGTTTTCGCCGTGGACCGGGACCGCGGTGCGCAGCTCCAGCCTGTCGGGCCCCGCGGTGGCCAGCAGCGCATCGCCGGCGCGACGCACCCAGGGCACGATCGATCCATAGTCGAAACGGATGACGAGCTCCATGCGCATGGCGACGCACCCGCTCACGCCTTCGACGATGCGCACGACGTCCCAACGCTCGTTCGAGAGCGGCATGCAGTCGATGATCCGCACGACGCCGTCGCCGGTCTCGAATTCGGTCTCCAGGATCATGGTGCCGTCGCGATACTTGCGCCGGACGCTGCGCGCTTGCGCGGCGGGCGCGATCAGCCAGCGCCCGTGGCCGGGCTCTCCCAGCAAGGCGGCGAAGCACGCGCCCGAATCGAATCTGGGAAAGCACAGCCAGTCGATGGAGCCGTCGCGGCCGACCAGCGCCGCCGTGTGGCAGTCGCCGATCAGGGCGTAGTCTTCAATCGGCAGCGGCATCGGCGACCTTGGGATTGTGCCAACTGCCGTCTGCGGCGATGAGCGCGTCCGCTTCCCTGGGCCCCCAACTGCCGCGCTTGTAGGGCGCGGCGCGCCGATGCCTGGTGAGGACCGGATCGACCACCGCCCACGCGGCCTCCACCGCGTCCTCGCGGGTGAACAGCGCGCCGTCGCCGGCCATGGCATCGCTCAGAAGCCTCTCGTATGGCGCTTCCTCTCCCGGCCGTTCGTCGATCAGGTAGAGCTCGCGCTGATCTCCGACGAAGTCCTTTCCCGCGCGCTTGACGCGGGCCGCGAGCGCGACGGCAGAGCTGGGGGACAGGCGGAAGCGGATGTAGTTCGTGCGGCCCGACGCGGGGGCCGAGTCGGCGAAAAGCCGCTGCGGCGGCGGTTTCAACTGGACCATCACCTCGGCTGCCGTCTCGGCCAGATACTTGCCGGAACGCAGATACCAGGGCACGCCCGCCCAGCGCCAGGAGTCGATGAACAGCCGCAGCGCGCAGAACGTCTCGACGTCGGAACGCTTCGCCACGCCCTTTTCCTTGCGGTAGCCGCTGTACTGGCCGCGCACCAGGTCGCCGGGCTTGAGCGGGCGCATGGCCTGGAAGACGTCGGCCGTCTCGCCGTGCACGGCGCCGAAGCCCCGATAGGTCGGCGGTTCCATGGCGAGCAGCGCGACGATCTGGAACAGATGGTTCTGGACCACGTCGCGCAGGCAGCCGGCGGTTTCGTAGAACGCGCCGCGGCTGCCGACGCCGAAATCCTCGGACAGGGTGATCTGAACGCTCGCCACGTAGTTGCGGTTCCAGATCGGCTCGAGGAACGAATTGGCGAAGCGGAAATACAGGATGTTCATGATCGCTTCCTTCGCCAGGAAGTGATCGATGCGGAAGATCGAGTCTTCCGGAAAGACCGAGCGCGCCACGCGGTTGAGCTCGCGCGCCGAGGCCAGGTCGCGCCCGAACGGCTTTTCGACGATGACGCGCGCCCCGTCGGCCAGGCCGGCGGCGCCGAGCCCCTTGATCACGGTGGCGAACAGCGCGGGCGGAATCGCGAGGTAGTGCGCCGGACGCCGCGCATCGCCCAATTCCTTCTTGAGCGTTTGGAACGTGTCCGGATCGTTGTAGTCGCCGTCGACATAGCGCAGTCGGGAAAGCAGGTGGCGAAGGGCGCGCTGATCGTCGATCTTGCCGAATGTCTTGATGCTGTCGGTCGCCCTCTTGCGCAGCTGCGCCAGGCTCCACTGCGAGGACGCGACGCCGACCACCGGCACCTTGAGCGCGCCGCGCTTGGCCATCGCATACAGCGCCGGGAAGATCATCTTGTGCGCCAGATCGCCCGTGACGCCGAACAGCACCAGCGCGTCGGAGCGGGGCGTGCCGCTCTTGGTCTTGTTCATCTCAGCTTCGTCCCTTCGTCCTGTTCTTCCTTTTTGGACTCCTCTACCCGGGGGCGTCGGCGCGCTGCAACTGCGCGCGAAGCGTCGGCCGCAACCCGCCCGCCCTGTAAACAGGACCCCTGAAGCGGGGGAAAGTTTCCTGGAACGGTTCGCGCCGCGACGGCTTAGGCAGCCGGGCGGGGCGAGCTGCGCGGAAGATCGACCACGATCAGCACGTCGTCGCCGAAGCGTGGGGCGCCGAGACTCGTCATCAGCTGCTGCTCCTGCGCCGCGGACTCGAGGCGCAAGAAGCACAGCGCCCGCCGTGTCTCGGCCTCGGCCATGGTGAGCACGTCAAGCTGCGTCACTTTGCCGAATGCGGTGCAAAGCTCCTGCACTGCGGACTTGAGGCTCAAGGCGTCGCGGCAACTTGCCAGCGACTTCACGCGCTCGGCGCAGCTCGTGATGGCGCTCCCCGAGACGGGAGCTTCGGCGCTGACGATGGTATTGGCGGCGCGCGCTGGATGTTGGCGCATGGTGCACCTGGAAGGAGATAGGAGATGTGCGTGGAATGATGATCCACCGCGTGCCGACGGGAGTCCGTGCGATGCCGCACATATGGCGCAGCGTGTGCCAGCGCACTGAATTCAGTACCGAAGTGCCCTATCGTCTGCGTCGCATGGCACTACCCAACCGAATGGAGCTCAGCATGAAAAGAACATTGATAGTGGCCGCCATCATGGCGGTATTCTTGACCAGCGGAGGGCCCGCGTTCGCTCAGGGTCGCGGCGATCGCGATGGAAACCGAGATAGCAACGATCGCGGTCGCAATGAACAGATGCAAGGCCGCGGCCAGCAGAACCAAGACAGCAACGATCGTGGTCGCGACGAGCGCATGCAGCGCTACGGCCATGACGACCAGCGCCGCAGCCAGGCGCGCCAGCCGGATCGGCGCGACTACCAGCGTGGCGCGCGGAACGACTACCAGCGTGGCGCGCGGAACGACTACCGCCATGAGGGTCGCGGCGCAGGCCCGAACCACGCGTATTACCCCGGCCAGCGCATGTCGGCCCAGCACCGGCAACGGCAGTATGTCGTCGACGATTGGCGCGGACACCATCTGAGCGCCCCGCCCCGCGGCTACCACTGGGTTCAATCGGGCGCCGACTTTGTCCTGGTCGCGGTCGCGACCGGCGTCATCCTGCAGATGTTGCTGAGCAACTGACAGCTGCGGCTGAAGCGAAATCAATCCGGGTGACTGCGTGCAATTGCGTGCGCAGCGCCCGTTAACCGCGCAGAGGAAATCATCATGAAGTACGCGAAACAGTTGGTGACGGCAGCGGCAATTATTGCGCTGGGCGGATGTATTACGGCTCCCGCCGGCCCGGCCGGCCCGCAAGGCGCGACCGGTGACACTGGCGCGACCGGATACACCGGGGCGACCGGACACACCGGCGCGACGGGATACACCGGCGCAACCGGAAGCACGGGTGCAACCGGCTACACCGGCGCGACCGGAAGCACGGGCGCAACCGGTTACACCGGCGCAACCGGCAGCACAGGCGCAACCGGTCGTACTGGAAGCGGCGACACCGTCGTGATCGTGCCGAAGCACTGAGGAACTCCGGGGCGAACCCTGGCTCAGCCGCCACGGGTTCGCCAGTGAGTCCGTCATGCCACCTTTCACACGGAGCAATCAATGAACACGCTATTTAAAACCGCGCTGGGAGTGGTCGGAGCGGCCATCACGCTGCAAGCGGCCGCGCAGGTCACCTTTTACGAACGCGAAGGCTTTCACGGCCGTTCGTTCACCACCCAGAAACAAATCGGCGACTTCGGCCACTATGGCTTCAATGACCGCGCCTCGTCGGTCGTGGTCGTCGGCAAGCGGTGGGAAGTATGCGAAGACGTCCGCTTCCGCGGGCGCTGCATGGTCCTGCGTCCCGGGAGATATCCGTCGCTGGCGGCGATGGGGCTGAACGACCGCGTTTCATCGGTGCGCACGGTCGGTCCGAAAGCGCGCATCCGCGGCGAGCGCTATGCGCCCGCGCCAGAGGTCGCGCAGGCCACCTTTTACGAACATCAAGACTTCCGTGGGCGAACATTCAGCACCACGAAGCAAGTTCGCAACTTCGCCCGATACGGCTTCAATGACCGCGCCTCGTCGGTCGAGATCGTCGGCGAGCGGTGGGAAGTATGCGAAAACGTCGGCTTCCGCGGGCGCTGCAGGGTGCTGCGTCCGGGCAGGTATGCGTCGCTGGCGGCGATGGGGCTGAACAACCGCGTTTCGTCGGTGCGGGCCATCGGCGCGAACGAGCGCATCCGCAACGAGCGCTTCGCCCCGGCGCCGCAGGCCGAAGCGACGACCGGGCGCCACGACTATCGTCGGCGCCACAACGAGCGTCTGTTTCAGGCGGACGTGACTTCGGTGCACGCGGTGGTCGGACCGCCCACGCAGCGATGCTGGGTCGAGCACCAGCAAATCGCCCCTGAGAAGAGCAGTGCCAATGTCCCCGGCACGATTGCCGGCGCCGTCATCGGCGGCATTCTCGGCCACCAGGTCGGCAACGGGCGCGGCCAGGATCTCGCCACTGTCGGCGGCGCCGTTGCGGGGGCCGTGATAGGCGCCAACGTCGGTCGCAACAGCGGCCAGCCGGCGCAGACGCAGGACGTCAAGCGCTGCGAAAGCGTGCCCAACCAGGCGCGTCCCGATTACTGGGATGTCACTTACAACTTCCGTGGCGAGGGGCATCGCATGCAAACGACCGCTCCTCCCGGTGCCACGGTGACCGTCAACGCGCAGGGCGAGCCGCGCGAGTAACCCGGGACGCCCGAATCATCCCCATCCGCCGCCGAGCGCCTTGAACAGGCCGATCGAAGCCTGCAGGCGCGATAGCCGGAGCTGCGCAAGCTGGTCCTCGGCCTGGAACAGGGTGCGCTGCGCGTCGAGCGTGGTGAGCAGATCGTCGGCGCCTTCGCGGTAGCGCACTTCCGCCAGCCGCAGCGCGATCCGCGCCTGTTCGACCACCTGCGCCTGCAGCGCTTCCTGGTCCGCCGTGCGGCCGACCGCGGCGAGCGCGCTCTCGACGTCGGCCAGCGCGGCGAGAACCGATTTGCGGTAGTCCTCGACCACCTCGCGCTCGCGCGACGCCGCCACGTCGACCTGCCCGCGCAAGCGCCCGCCGTCAAACACCGGCTGCAGCAGCGACGCCCCGAGCGTCAAGGTCGCGGTCGGCGCGTTGAGGAAGTTGATCAGCACGTTGCTCGCCAGCCCCGCCGATCCCGTGAGCGAGATATCGGGCAGGAGCGCCGCGCGCGCCGCGGCGACGTCGGCGTTGGCCGCAGCCAGCTGCGCTTCGGCGCTTGCCAGGTCGGGCCGGCGGGCGAGCAGGCTCGCGGGAAGACCGGGCGCGACGCGCGGCACCGCGAGCGCGGTGACGGATGAGCCCGCAGCGTCGAAACCCTCGGGCGGCCGGCCGGTCAGTATTGCGAGCGCGTACAGGGTTTCGCGCTGCTGCAGTTCGAGCGGCGGGATGGAAGCGCGCAGCGTCAACACCGCCGCCCGCTGCCGCGCGAGGTCGAGCGCGGAGGCGGCGCCGTTGCGTGCCCGCGCGTCCACCAGCTTGAGCACGCGTTGCGCGATCGCCAGGTTCTCGCCCGCGATCGCAAGGCGTCCGCGCAGCGACAGCAGCTGGAAGTAGCCGTTCGCGACGCCCGCCACCAGCGTGAGCTGCACCGTTTCCCGATCGAAGCGCGTGGCGCGCAGCGAGGATTCGGCCGAGCGCACGCCGGAGCCGATCCGTCCCCACAGGTCGAGCTCATAGCTCGCGCTGAGCGCGGCGCTGGAAGAATTTTCGCCGCTCCAGCCGCCTCCCGGCGGGCGCGTTTCGCGGCGCCCGGTGCCGGCGCTGAAGTTCAAAGCCGGAAAAAGAGTCGCGCCCGCGATACGCACCTGCGCCTCGGCCTGGGCGACGCGCGCCGCGGCGATCGCCATGTCGGGGCTCGCGCGCAAGGCGGCGTCGATCAGGCGCGAGAGCTCCGCCGAATCGAAGCCGCGCCACCAGTCTCGCGTCAGCACGAGCGCGTCCGCGGCGCCCGGTTCAGTCCAGGCGGACGGCATGACGGGCGCCGGTGGCGGCGGATTGCTCGTCGCCGCGCAGGCGCCGAGTACGAGCGCAGCCGTCAACGACGCGAGGGGCTTCGTCATGTCGCCAGTGCCACGATCGGATCGACCCGCGCCGCCTTGCGCGCCGGCATGTAGCCGAACACCAGGCCGGTCGCGAGCGCGCAGCCGAAGGCGAGCAGCACCGGGCCGACCGTGTAGCGCACCGGCGTGCCGAACGCGCCGATGACCGCCGCCGCGGCGAGCCCGACCGCCACCCCGATCGCGCCGCCGAGCATCGACACCACCAGCGCTTCGATGAGGAACTGCTGCAAGATGTTCCTCATCCGCGCGCCGGTCGCCATCCGGATGCCGATCTCGCGCGTGCGCTCGGTCACGCTCACCAGCATGATGTTCATCACCCCGATGCCGCCCACCAGCAACGAGATCGCGGCGATCGACCCCAGCAGCACCGTAAGCGTGTTCTGCGTATCGGTGGCCGTTTCCAGGATCGAGGCCATGTTGCGGATGCGGAAGTCCGTGCTCTGGTGCCGCGAACTCAGCAGCGCGGTGACTTCGTCCTGCGTGGCGTCGATGAGCGCGACGTCGTCCACCGCCACCGTGATGGTGCGCAGGAATCTCTGGCCGAACAGCCGCAGCCCCCCGGTCGTGAGAGGCACCAGCACGACGTCGTCCTGGTCCTGGCCTTGAGGCGAGGCGCCGCGCACCGCCATCAGGCCGATGACCTGGAACATGACGTTGTTGAGCACGATGTACTGCCCGAGGGGATCCACGCCCGGCGCAAAGAGATTGTCCGCGACGGTCTGGCCCAGCACCACCACCGCGGCATAGCTCGTCACGTCCGAGCTCGAGAAGAACAGTCCCCTGCTAAGGTCCCAGTTGTGGGCCAACGGATACGCGGCGGAGGTTCCGGTCGCCTGGGTCTGGTAGTCCGAATTGCCGAAGCGCGCAGTGACGCTCCCGCCCAGCTCGGGCACGGCCGCCAGTACGTTGGGCAGCGCGGCAATCATGTCCGCGTCTTCCGGCACGAGCGAAGCGACGGTGCCGCCGACGCCGTGGCGTCCCGGCGCGCCCGGGCGGATGAGAAGCAGGTTCGTGCCCATCGCGCTGATGCGGTCCAGCACCATCTGCTTGGCTCCGTCGCCGATCGCGAGCATCGCGATCACCGAGGCCACGCCGATCACGATGCCGAGCAGCGTCAGCGCCGTGCGGAAAAGGTTCGCGTGCAAGGCCCGCAGCGCGGTCTTCGCCGCCTCGAGCGCGCCGCCGACGAACGAGGCGCCGCCTTCGTCCTTCCGCGGCGCGGTCTCCGGCGCCGCCGGGCCGCCGGGCTGGCGCGGGCCGGGATCGCCGACGATCGCGCCGTCCCTGATCTCGATGATGCGCTGTGCCTGCGCGGCGATCTCCTGCGCGTGCGTGATCAGAATCACCGTGTGCCCTTGGCGCGAAAGGTCGTGCAGCAGCGCCATCACTTCGGTGCCGCTCTTGCTGTCGAGCGCGCCGGTGGGCTCATCGGCCAGCACGATGCGCCCGCCGTTCATCAGCGCGCGCGCGATCGAGACGCGCTGCTGCTGCCCCCCGGAAAGCTGGCTCGGCCGGTGCGCGAGCCGGTCGCCCAGCCCGAGCGAGCCGAGCAGCTCCTTGGCGCGCGCATCGCGCGCCGCCGGCGCCATCCCGGAATAGACGGCCGGCACCTCCACGTTTTCCAGCGCGGAAACGGTGCCGATCAGGTTGTAGCTCTGGAACACGAAGCCGAACGCTTCGCGCCTCAGCCGCGCCAGCTCGTCGCGCTCGAAGTCCGAGACGTCCTCGCCCATGAAGCGGTAGCTGCCGGTGGTCGGGCGGTCCAGGCAGCCCAGGATGTTCATCAGCGTGGTCTTGCCCGAGCCCGAGGCGCCCATGATCGCGAGGTACTCGCCCGCGTAGACCTGCAGGCTGATGCCGTGCAAGACCTCGACCTCGAGCTCCCCGCTGCGGTAGGTCTTGGTGACGTTCGCCAGCTCGATCAGCGGCGTCACGGGTGGCCGCCCCTCGCCGCGTTCGGCGCCAGCGCGCTGGCGGTTTGCGGCCGCGCAGCCGCCGCGGCGGGCGCCGTGGCTCCGATCACGACCTTCTCGCCGGGCTCGAGTCCGGAGACGACCTGGGCCGAGACGCGGTTCATCACCCCGACCTTCACCTCGCGCTCCAGGACCTTGCCGCCGGCGCCGACCACGCTCACCTGCGCGACGCCGTTGGCGAACTGGGTGCGCGGATCGAGGCCTGCGCCTGCGCCGCGGGTCCTGCGCGAGCCGGCCGCGGACGCCACCGGACGCAGCGCGGCGAGCGGAACCAGCACCGCGTCCTTCGCGCTCGCGACGACGAAGAACACCTGAGCCGTCATCTGCGTCATCAGCGCCTGGTTCGGGTTCGCCACGTCGAACAAAGCGTCGTAGAGCACGACGTTGTTCACCACGTTCGGCGTCGGCGGGATCTGGCGCAGCTTGCCGTAATAGCGCCGGTTGTCACCGCCCAGCGTGGTGAAGTAGACGTCCATCCCGAGGCGCAGCTTCGGCACGTCGGCCTCCGAGACCTGGGCCTGAACCGTCATGGTCGACAGGTCCGCGATGCGCATGACGATCGGCGCCTGCTGATTGGCGTTCAGCGTTTGGCCCTGCTTGGCGGCCTGCGAGACGACGGTCCCCGCGATCGGCGCGAAGATCTTGGTGTAGCCGAGGTTCGCCTCATCCCCGCGCAGCGTGGACTGTGTCTGCTGACGCTGCGCCTTGAGCGCATTCACCTGGGCAAGGGCCGACTGGCGCGTCGCCACGGCGCTCTGCAGCGCGTCGGCCGTGGTCGCGCCCTCGCGCGTGAGGTTCTGCTGGCGCGTGTACTGCAGCCCGGCGAGCACGAGCTGAGCCTGCTTGTCCGCGAGCTGCGCCTGCTGGTTGAGCAGTTGCGCCCGGTCGCCGTCGACCTTGGCCTGATAGACGGAAGGGTCGATTTCGGCAAGAAGCTGCCCGGCCTTGACGACCGCGCCGACATCCACCAGCAGCTTCTTCAGTTGCCCGGAGACCTGCGTGCCGACATCCACGTAGTCCTTGGGTTGAAGCGTCCCGGTCGCGGTGATCGTGTCTTCGAGATTCCCGCGCTGCGCCATCGCCGTCATCAGACCGGGGTTCGCGCTGTCCCGGCCGGACCATGTCCACCAAGCGTAGTAACCGGCTGCCGCGAGCACGACGCACGCAACGAGAACGAGTGCGAAGCGGCCCACGGCAGGTCGACTGATCACGGTATCCGGTTTTCGATGGTCGCGACTACGCTTGTACAGCGTCGGGCACAATCGGCCCGCGCGGTGAAGCCCGCAGCGATCAACAAACTCGAATTGAGCCTGCGAAAGCGGACTAGCGGGCTTTTGGGGGCGGCAGCCGGGTGGAAGACACTGGCGGCACGTCGGGCTTTTTCGGTTGCTTGGGTTTCTTCGCTTCGCGGTTGCTGCGTTGCTGGCCTTTTGGCATTCGAGCTCTCCTGGTGTACGTACGCAAGTGCAACGCTAAGCCCAATACGCTCCCGGCTCTGTGCGGTCCCGCACACGATATGTGGGCGGGCGCACAGAACGGGCATCGGCGCTCGCGCCAAACTGGCGGGCATGCAAGCCCGTTCGCTTCCTGCGTTGACGGACGAAAGCGTGTCCACGGTCCTGCTCGTCTCGGACGATGCGGTCGATGTCGAGCTGATTGAGAGGGCGCTGGCCGAGCCGGGCGGCAACCGATTGCGCCTGGAACGGGCCGGGCGTCTCTCTGAGGGCGTCGACCGCCTGAGGAAGGAGGGCATCGACGCGGTCCTGCTCGATCTGTTTCTGCCCGACAGTCAGGGGATCAGGACGTTCGAGGCACTGTTCGCGGCGGCCCCGCTTGTGCCGATCCTGCTCCTGGCCAGCCGGGAAAACGAAGAGATCGCCTGGCAAGCTACGCAGCTTGGCGCGCAGGATCACCTCCTCAGGGAACATCTCGACGCGTACTGGCTGCCGCGGATTTTGCGCAGCGTGATTGAGCGAAAGCTGGGTGACGAGGCGCTGTTCGCGGAACGGGAGCGCGCGCAGGTTACGCTGAACTCAATCGGCGACGCCGTGTTGAGCACCGACGTCGCGGGCAACGTAGCCTATCTCAATCAGGTCGCGGAAGAAATGACGGGCTGGTCCCGCCGGGAGGCCTTGGGCCGTCCCCTTGCCGAAGTGTTCCGGATCGTCGACGCCGTCACGCGCGAACCCGCGCTCGATCCTTTGGCGGAAGCCATCCGGCAAGACCGGACCGTGGGTCTGACCGCGAACTGCATCCTCATACGGCGTGACGGGCGCGAAGCCGCGATTGAAGATTCGGCCGCCCCGATCCACGACCGCAGAGGGCAGGTGACGGGGGCCGTGATCGTGTTCCACGATGTCAGCGCGGCGCTTTCTGTCACGCAAAGAATGGCTCACCTGGCCCAGCACGACTTTCTGACCGATCTGCCGAACCGGGTGCTGCTTGGCGACCGGGTTGCAATCGCGATTGCCCTGGCGCGCCGCCACGGCAAGCAATGCGCCGTGCTGTTTCTGGATCTGGATGGCTTCAAGCAAGTAAACGACGACTTCGGACATCCGGTCGGCGACAGGCTGCTTTACGCGGTGTCCCGACGCCTGGTGGCCTGCGTGCGTAGTTCCGACACGGTGAGCCGGCGAGGCGGCGACGAATTCGTGGTGCTGCTGTCCGAGATCGAGCGCGCACCGGATGCGGCCGTCAGTGCGGAAAAGATCCTGTTGGCGTTGGCGCCGCCGCACCATGTTGGCGGGAGGGAACTTCATATCACTGCGAGCATCGGCATCAGCGTGTTCCCCGACGACGGCGAGGACGCCGAGACGCTGATCCGGTGCGCGGATATCGCCATGTACCAGGCAAAAGAAGATGGACAGAACGCCTTCCGGTTCTTCAAGGAAGGCATGCGCGTTTCTGCTGTCGGGGTCTAGCGCCCGAGCAGCTCGCCCGCGGGCTTGAGCGACTCGACCCGATCGAAGACGACCTTGGCGATGGCCACCAGCGGCGCGCCGAGCAGCAGCCCCCACACGCCCCACAGCCAGCCGAAGAACAGCAGGGCGATGAACAGCACCGCGGTGTTCACGCGTGCGAACCGGCCTTGCAGCCAGGTCATGAAGGCGAACCCGATCACGCCGGCAATCAGCAGCGACGCGCCCGCCACGGCGAGCGCGTAGACGAGCGAGCCGGACTGCAGGAATGCCGCCACCCCGGCCCCGAGCGTGAGCAGGGCCGGGCCGAGGTAGGGCACGAAGTGAAGCACGCCGGCGGCGATGCCCCACACGCCCGCCTGGTCCAGGCCGAGCGCCAGGAAGGCGAGCCAGGAGCAGACGGCGAGCAGGGTGTTCGAGGCCAGAACGGCGAGCAGGTAGCGCTGCACCTGGACGTCGATTTCCTCCAGGATGCGCACGGCGTCTTTCTTGCGCGTCAGCGACGGTCCGACCAGTTGCAGCAGCTTGCGGCGGAAGTGCTCTCCGGAGGCAAGCAGAAAATAGGTCAGCAGCAGCACGATCGGGGTCTGCGCCGCGACCGCGACCACCAGCGCGGACTGCGCCAGCGTGTAGTCGCGCAGCCAGGTGGGTTCAGGCGTACGGGTTGCAGGCGGGCGCGCGCTCGGTTTACTGCCGGCATCGGCGGCGGCCCCCTGCAACTCGTGAGCGACCTCCTGCATGTTTTGAAGCGCAGTCGGAGCACTGGTTCGCGTGGCGCTCAATTCCTTGCGCAGTTTGTGCGCCGCCCGGGGCAGCTTCTCGATCAACGCCTGGGCGTCGCCGCTCAAGGAGTATCCGATCCAGGACAAGCCCCCGAGCATGATCGCCAGCACCAGCGCCGCACCGATGCTGCGCGGCATGCGCCAGCGCTCGAGCCAGTCGACCAGCGGGTGCAGCGCGTAGCTCGCGAGGATCCCGATCAGCAACGGGACGAAGAACGCGCGCGCGAGGTATAGGGCAGCGACCAGCGCGAACAGCGCGAGCGCGCGGGCTGCCAGCGCCGCGGCGTCCGTGGCAGGAGCGCCTGCTTCGTTCACGACGGGGCCGCCTTGTCCGGCCCGCGCCGTTTGCCTAGCGCTTGGCGGCCAGAAAGCCGAGCACGGCTCCGACTGCGATCGCGATGCCGACGGCGGACCAGGGATTGCCGCGCACGTAGCGGTCCGCCACCGCAGCGCCTTCCTTCGCCTTGTCGATCGCAGGCTGCGAGGCCTCCGCCAGGCTGGCTTTCGCGCTGGTCAGCTTCTGCTCGAACCGGGTCCGCGCCGCCGCGAATCCTTCGCCTGAAACGCTTGCCGCAGCCTTCAGCAGCTCCTCGCCGTCGGCGATCATTGTCCTGAAGTCGCCGGCCATCTTGCCCTTGGCCCGGTCGAAATTTTGCGCCGCTTGTTGCATCATCGCTGTCTCCCTGGATCGCCGTTGGATCTGCCGCATCGCTACTTCTTGATGCTCATTGCATTGCCGACGCTTGTCACGCCATCCACTTTCTGGGCGATGGCGATCGCCTGGTCGATTTGCTCCTGGCTGTCGACGAAGCCGCTGAGCTGGACTTCACCCTTGCGCGTCTCGACCGCGATATCGAAGCTCTTGATGTCCGGATCGGCGAGCAGCGCCGACTTCACCTTGGTGGTGATGACGCTGTCGTCGATCTCCGTGCCGATGGTGGTGGTTGCGGGTTGGGTGGCCGCCGCAGGTTCGGCGGCGGTTGCCGCTTGGGGGGCGGCCGCAGGCTCGGGCGTGGTTGCAGCCTGGCTGGTGGGCGCGGGTTGCGCGGCCTGCTCTTCCTGGCGGCTGCAGCCGGCGAACAGGACGGACAGCGCCGCGGCAAGCGTTGCACCCAGGACGAGACGTTTTCGATCGATGCGCATGATGGTGTCTTCCGAGGAATGAGGTAGGTTACTTGAGCTGCATGTCGTTCTTGACCGATGTAACGCCGGCGACGCCGCGCGCGACCTCGACCGCCTTGCTCATGGCGCTCCAGGAGCTCACGAAGCCGCTCAGTTGCACCGTGCCCTTGTAGGTTTCGACGTTGATTTCCGCGACCTTGAGCGAAGGCTCGTTGAAGATCGCCGTTTTCACCTTGGTCGTGATGACGGAATCATCGACGTATTGCCCCGTTCCTTCGTGCCCGGGCGTGGCCGCGCAACCGAGCGCGGACAGCAGCACGGCGGCGAAAAAAAGGGCGGAAAGACGCTTGAGTTGATGCATGATTGAAATCTCCAGATCTAGGTCGAATTGAGCCTCAGCGCCGCGGGAGGGTCTTCCAGTCGCGGTTTTGGTTGATGAAGTCCGCCAGTTGCCGATCGGCCTGCTGTATCAGGGCGCCGCGCCGCGCCTCGATCCAGCCCATGAGGCGATCGCGCCTGCCGGCGGCTGCCAGGAGCGGATCGCCGATCAGGGCGCCCCAGCGTTCCGTCACGGTCCCCTTGAGCTGCCTGCAAATGCCGTAAATGCGAACCCGATTCATGTTGCCTCCCGGTCCTGCGCCACAATCAAATGGATGCGCGAATCGTGTTCCGTCTGAAACCGCCAATCTGTACGTTGCCGTACATACGCTGCCCGATTTTCGACCTAGCCTTGCGGGCATGCTCGCGCCGCGCGCCCCAAACAGCCTGCTCGCCGCCCTGTCTGGCAGGGAGTACCGGCGGCTGCTGGCCGCGCTCGAGCCGGTCACGCTGACCTTCGGCGATGTGCTCTACGAGCCGGGCGATACGATCCGTCACGTGTACTTTCCCGGTACTTCCCTGGTGTCGCTGCTCACGCTGGCGGACGGCCACCTGGCACTCGAAGTCGGCCTCATCGGCCGCGACGGGGTGGTTGGAATTCCGCTCATGCTGGGGCACGACGTGTCGGCGGTGCGCGCCCTGGTGCAGGGCACGGGGTCGGCGGTGCGGATGGCGGCGGGGCGGTTCCTGAAGGAGTTCCGGCGCAGCCTGCCGCTGCAGCGCGAGTTGTACCGCTACACCCATACCTTGATGGCGCAGATCTCGCAGACGGCCGCGTGCAACCGGTTCCACGTGGTGGAGGAGCGTCTCGCGCGCTGGCTGCTGATGACGCACGACCGGGTGAAATCGGATCGATTCCGGCTGACACATGAATTCCTCGGCCACATGCTGGGCGTGCGGCGGGTGGGCGTCACCAAGGCGGCGCAGGCGCTGCAGGAGCGCAAGCTGATCAGCTACAGCCGCGGCGACATCACGGTGCTCGACCGGGCGGGGCTGGAGGCAGCCGCTTGCGCCTGCTACGAGGTCGTCAAGGACATGCACGACGGCGTGCCGGCCGGACCTGCGCGGCACGAGATGCCGATTGCCGGCCTGAGCGCCGGCTCGCCGTGACGCGTACGTCGGCGCCCTCGAGGCGACGAATCTCGCCATTCGAGATTCCAATCAGGAACGACATCCTGGCCGCGCTCCTTGCCACCGAATACAAGCGCCTGCTGCCCAGGCTCGAGCATGTGACGTTGAAGCGCGGTGAGACGGTATATCGGGCGGATCAGAAGATCGACCAAGTGTACTTTCCCGAGGATGCCGTAATCGCCATGGTCGATACCACGCAGGATCGGCGCACCGTCGAGGTCGGCATCATCGGCCGCGAAGGGATCGTGGGCATCAATATCTTCCTGGGCGGTATCGTCACCCCCGACAGGGCGATCGTCCAGCTGCCGGGCGGGGCGATGAGAATGAAGTCGAAAGACCTGCGCAAGGAAGTGCGTTTCGGCAGCCCGATTCAGCGAGTGCTTCTGAACTACACGCGAAGCTTCATTGCGGTGATCAGCCAGTCGGTGGCCTGCAGCCAGCACCACAGCATAGAGCAACGGCTGGCGCGCTTGCTGCTCACGATGCACGACTATGCCGGCTTGGGCGAGTTTCCGATGGTGCAGAAGTCGATGGCCGAAATGCTCGGAGTGCGACGCGTGAGCGTGACCCACGCTGCGCACAAGCTTCAGGCGGCCGGCCTGATCCGATACCACCGCGGCGCCATGCTCGTTCTCGACTGGCGTGGCCTGGCGAAGCAGTCCTGCGAGTGCTACGCATATATCAAGCGCCAGTACGAAGACCTGCGCGCCACGCTACAGCACCCGCCACGCCGGAAATGACCGCTGTACGCGCGGGCGGTCCGCGGTGAAGGCGCCGCGCGCGGTTACTTTCGGCTGCTGCGGTGGTAGGTCTCCCTGACCTTCGCGTAGCACTCGCACGCGGCCGCTTCCAGGCCCGCCGGATCGAGCAGCAGGATATTTCCGCGTGTGCAGGAAATCAGCCGGCGATTCTGCAGATTGGCGGCCGCCAGCGTTACGCCCACCCGCCGTACGCCCAGCATGAGCGAAATGAACTCCTGGGTGAGATGGAAATGGTTCGAGTGCACGCGGTCGCGTGTCGCCAGCAGCCAGCGGGCAAGGCGCGCTTCGACGGTGTGGAAGCGGTTGCACACTGCGGTTTGCGAGGTCTGGTGCAGCAGGGCGTGAGTGAAGCGCAGCAGCTCGCGATACCACGAGACATTGCCCTCGAGCTGCTTGCGCAGCCGTGACGAGCCAATTCGCGCCGCTGTGCCGGCCGCCTGCACCACGGCCCGGGTGTTCGAGCGGTCGATGCCAAGCGTCACGGATGCGCCGACCACGCCTTCATTGCCGACCACCCCCACCTCCGCGGCTTTGTTCGCGCTCGCCACGCTGAGCAGCGAAATCACGCTGCCGGTAGGGAAATAGAGATGCCGCATGCGGTCGCCCGGTTCGTACAGAACCTGGCCGAAAGTCAGCACCACGGGCTCGAGGTGACGAGCCAGGCGCCGGTAAACCGGGCTGGGCAGGGCGACGAGCAGGTGGTTTCGGCCGTGTGACTGTGCGTCGGATGGCATGGCGTCCCGCTTGGTTCTTCTCACTCCGCCCCATCGGGCCCTCGTGGGCCTCAACGCGGAATGCGCGCGAGTATAGAGAGAACCGCAACACCGCGTTCTTATGTGCGGCGTCGGACATGCGGCCGACCCAAGCCGCCGACGCGAGCGCCGGCGAGCGCAAGTCAGACGATTAACAGGCGCGACCTACTTCCCGTCCCCTTTGGCCGCGTCCCGGACGCTTTCACCCGCCTTCTCGATTTTCTCTCCTGCCTTGTCCATCGCCTTGTCGACTTCCTTCCCGGCGTGCTCGGCCGGGCCCTCTTTTTGGGGGCAGCCGACCAGGCCCAGCACCAGCGCGCTTGCGGCCATTGCGGTCACAAGGTTGTAGGCGAGTTTCATGGCTCATATCCTGCCGAGCACGAACAGGATCAGGATCACCACCAAGATCAAGCCGACTATGCCGCTCGGCGCGTAACCCCATTGCCTACTGTGCGGCCAGGTCGGAATTACGCCGATCAGCGCCAGCACCAGGATGACCAGAAGTATCGTTCCCAATGTCATGTCTCATCTCCTCAGTGGCGTTGCATCACGCCGTTGTCGATGCGGATGGTGGACCGGTACGCATGCAGCGATCTGTGCGGTATCGAACACAAAGAAAAAGGCCCGAAACAGGATCGCCGTTCCGGGCCCGGTACTGCGGGTGTTCGTCAGGGGGGAGGAGGAGCGCGAACACCCAGGTACATCCTGCGCCGCTGTTCGAATTCGTTCTGTGCGACACCGCACTTAGTGCGGATAAATTTGCGTCCGGTTTACGTCCTCGCGCGGACCCGCCTTGCGCCTTCTTCCTGCCAGCGTTGTGCTATCTGCGCCGATGATTGCCGGTGTCGACCTGATTGCCGATCACGCCGCCGACCGCTGCGCCGCCGATGGTGCCGATCGCGCTGCCGCCGGTGAGGACGGAACCCCCCACGGCGCCTACGCCGGCTCCGAGCGCGGTGTTCTGGTCGCGCTGCGACATCCCGCTGCACCCGCCGGCGCCGAACAGCACCGCCGCTGCGAGCGCACCGAATGCATACTTTTGCATCGTTTTCATTGTAGGACCTCGTTCAGACATCGATTGACTGCAATGGCTTGTTTGTTCCGGACGCTCAGCCGTTGGACCGGATGGCGCCGTTCACGACTCTTACCTTGTCGCCCGCATGCCACGACGGCGCGTTCGCCTCGCTGATCGCGCGGCTCGAGCCGTCGTCGAAACGCACCGTGATCTCGTAGCTCTTGGTGGATTTGACGCGTTTCTCGACCTCGTTGCCGGCAACCGCTCCGCCGACTGCGCCGACCACGGTCATGAGCTCCTTGCCGCGGCCGCCGCCGATCTGGTTGCCGAGCACTCCGCCCACCACCGCTCCGCCGGCCGCGCCAAGGCCGGAGCCCTCGCCCTTCACCTCGACCTCGCGCACCGACTCGACCACGCCGCATTCGGCGCACTGGGTGCTCGCCTGCGCGGGCGCGCTGCTCGCCGCCCGCGCCGGCTCCGCAGTGTTTGTCGCCTGTGTCGCGAGCACCGCATTGTCGTCGGAACCGCCCATCGAGGTCGGGATCCAGCCCATGAAGGCGCCGATGCCGACCGCGCTGAACACGATCAAGGCGATACCCGCTATCCAGACGAGCGGGTGAAGAGATTTTGTCGCTTGTTGCATGTTTGCTGCGCTCGCTACTGCGCGGCCCGGGTGCCGATCACTTCAATCTCGACCCGACGGTCCGGTTGCAGGCAGGCGATGAGCTTCTTGCTCTTGCCGCCCACGCATTCGCCGGCTTTCGTCACCGGCTGCGATTCGCCCATGCCTTCGGCGCGCACGTTACTCGGCTCGATTCCTTTCGAAACCAGGTAGTCCTTCACCGCTGCCGCGCGTTGCTCCGACAGGCGCTGGTTGTACTGGTCGCTGCCCAGGCGGTCGGTATGCCCGACGGCCGTAATCGTCTGGAGCTCGGCGCCTTGGAACTTGCCCATGAAGGCATCCAGCGCGTCCCGGCCTTTCGGACGCAGGACTGCCTTATCGAAGTCGAACAGCGCATCGGCGTCCAGGGCCACCCGTTCGCGCACGATCTGTGGCGCCGGCGGGGGAGCCGCAACCGGAGCTGCTTGCGCCACGGGGGCGGGGGCGGGGGCGACGTACTGCGCCACCGGCTGCGGTCCGCAGGGAGTATTCGGCAGGGGCGGCGGGCCGAAATCGCTGCGCCAGCAAAGGCCGGTGTCGTTCATCCAGACCATCTGTGTCGGGCCGCTGATGATTGCTCTTTGGTCGACCGGCAAGGTGTCCGCGCTTGCCGCGCCCGACATGATGCCGAGTGCCAGCGCGCACGCTGCCGCGAGGCCGAATTGTTTTCTGCTAAATGAGGTTTTCATGATGTCTCTCAGTTGTACTAGATCCGCTTTGTTGCTTCCGTTCATTTGACTGCCAGCAAAAGCGGAAAAATACTGACCGGTCGATGCGCCCAGCATCCGCTCGTGACCACCGGCAGTCGGCGCGCTAGCGCACATACGGCAGCATTTATTTGTATTTGTGGCGCACGGTATGTGCGCCGGCGCACGGAAACAGCGGGAGTTGCGGCGGATGATGCGGTCTCGACGCAGCAAACCGTTACGCTAAGGAGAGGTGCCGTGCTCTACACAATCGCCGTCGTGCTCATCATTTTGTGGGCGCTGGGACTCGTTTCCTCCTTCACCATGGGAGGATTCATCCACGTTCTGCTGGTGGTCGCGATCGTGATCGTGCTGCTCAGGGTGATCAGCGGACGAAGCCCCGTCTGACGACTGACTGTGCGGACTGCGCGCCCGCGATGCTGCCGGCGACGGGCGGCTATCGGGCCAGGGCTGCGACGCCCTGGCGGTGACGCACGTCGGACAGCAGGCGACCCAGTTCGTTCTTGACCGCCGCGTAGCACTCGCAGGCGCGGGTCTCCAGCCCGGAGCGCTCGAGCACGGCGATGTGCCCGCGCCGATAGCGGATGACCCCCGCGCGTTGCAGGGCGCCGGCCGCTTCCGTTATCCCTTCCCGGCGCACGCCGAGCATGCTCGCGACCAGCTCCTGCGTCATGACGAGCTCGCGCGGGGGTCCTCGATCGAGGGTCAGCAACAGCCAGCGGCACAGCTGCTGCTCGACCGAATGGTGCCGGTTGCAGGCCGCGGTCTGGATCATCTGCGTGATCAGCGCCTGGGTGTAACGCAGCAACAGGCGCTGCATCGGGCCCGCGCGGATGAATTCCTGCTTCAGCAGGCGCCCTTCCAGCCGGTAGCCGTGGCCCGCGGTCTGCACCACGGCCGAGCTTGGCGTGGTGTCGCCGCCCATGAAGAGCGCGATGCCGACCACGCCCTCATTACCCACTCCCGCGGTCTCGGCCGATGCGCCGGACTCCATGACATAGTGCAGCGAGACGATGGCGTTGGTGGGGAAGAACGCATGCTGCATGCGCCCGCCGGGCTCATAAAGAATTTCGCCGAGCGGCATTTCGACCAGCTCGAGGTGCGGGGCCAGGCGCGCGAATTCCGCCTCGGGCAGTGCGGCGAGCAGGTGGTTCTGGTTCGGGCTGTGCGGGGATGTCATGGCGAGCGGTCGAATTCCCGGGACCTATCTATTTGCCGAGAGCTCTACGCCGATGCCGCGGTATCCGATGAAGCGGCTGGAGCGGTTGAACATCGGCTCCCCGCTGACCTGGAACCTCTGCGCCGAGCCGTCCGCATTGACGCGGTCGAAGACGAAGTCCAGGAACGGCTCGCGCGCCGCGATGTGCGCCTGCAGCGCCTTCCTCTGCGCCGCGTTCCAGCCCTCAACCTGGGCGCCGCCCACGTCGCCCGCCAGGGCGTCCACCCGGATGCCAAGCATCTCCAGCACCGGGCCGGATACCTTGGTGAAGTTGCCGTACTCGTCCTGCTCCCAGTACCAGTCGGCAGCCAGCTCGGTCAGGCTGCGGTAGCGCGCTTCGCTGGCGCGCAGCTCGGCGGTGCGTTCGGCGACCGTTTGTTCCAGCACTGCGTTGTGATTTTCCAGCGCCTTGTACAGCAGGCGTACTTCCAGCATGTTGCGTACGCGCGTCTTCACCTCTACCAGATCGAACGGCTTGCTGATGAAATCCCTTGCGCCGGCCTGCAAGGCGCGCAGCTTGTGGCCGGGTTGGGCGGTAATCACGAGCACCGGAAGGTAGGCGTCCGCCTCGTTCGTCTTGAGGGCTTCGATGACCTGGAAGCCGTCCATGCCGGGCATCTGCAGGTCGAGCAGGATCAGGTCGTAGCGGTTCTTGCGATGCAGGGCCCAGACCTCCTGCGGGTTCATGGTCGAGGCAACATGGGTGAAGCCGGCCTCGTGCAGCAGGCGTTCCAGCAGGCTGACATTGGCCTCCTGATCGTCCACGATCAGCAGGCCGGCGTCGAGGATATCGCGCTCGCCGATCATGCGGCCGCTGCCTTTGCGGCGCTGCGCTCGGATGCCGCTTGCGCGGACCGCAGCGCGACATTCAGCGCGTCCATGAACCGGTCCACCTTGATGGGTTTGGTGAGATAGCTGAAAAAGCCGGCCTCGAGGCCCTTCTCGATGTCGCGCGGCACCGCATTGGCGCTGAGCGCGATGATGGGGATATGCGCCGTGGCCGGGTCGGCGCGCAGGATCTGCATCGCTTCGGTCCCGCTCAGGCCGGGCAGGTTGATATCCATCAGGATCACTTCGGGCAGGAAGCTGCGCGCGAGCTCTATACCCTGCTCGCCGTCCGTGGCGCTCATCATGCGCAGGTCGGCACGGCGCGCGACGAGTTGCTCGACCAGCTCCAGGTTGGCCGGATTGTCTTCGACGTAGAGCAGGGTGCGTGGCGGCGCGCCCTCATGCGCCTGCGGCAGCAGCTGCGCCGCACGCGCGGCTTCCAGTGCCGCAAGCTCCGGCGCGCTCGTCAGGCTCAATTCGATCCAGAACACGCTCCCCACCCCGACCGTGCTTTCCACGCCGATGGTGCCTCCCATCAACCCGACCAGCCGCTTGGTCACGACCAGGCCGATGCCGGTGCCTTCCTCCACGCCGCTTTCCCTTCCGAGGCGGTTGAACGGCTGGAACAGCTGCGCCAGCTGCGCCGGCGCCAGTCCCGGACCGGTGTCGCGCACGCCGATGCGAATCGAACCCGCAGCGCACGGGGTGCACTCCACGGCAACCGTGCCGCCCGGCCTGTTGTACTTGATCGCGTTGAACAGAAGGTTGATCAGGACCTGCTTGACGCGCGTTCGGTCGGCTTTGACGAAGCAGGGGATCTCGAAAATCGGAAACGTCATGCTGAGGCCGCGCCTTTGCGCCTGCGGCTCGATCATTGCCCGGCACTCGAGCATGACCTCGGCCAGCGATACGGGCTCTTGCGACAGCGTCACTTTGCCCGACTCGATCAGCGCCAGATCGAGGACCTCGTTGATCAGCTCGAGAAGATACCAGCCCGCTTTGAGGATCTGGTCGAGGTCCCGCTGCTGGGCGAGCGTCGGCGGCGGAGAGCCGGATGCCATGAGCTGCGCGAAACCGAGGATCGCATTGAGCGGCGTGCGCAATTCATGGCTCATACCGGACAGAAAATCCGACTTGGCGCGGTTGGCATTCTCCGCCGCGGCCATGGCCTGGTTGCGCTCCGTTTCGACCTGCTTGCGCACGGAATTGTCGGCGCCGATCAGCAGATAGCCGATGAGGCCGCCGCTCCCGTCGCGCAGCGCGGTGACCGAAACCAGGGCGGGAAAGCGGCTGCCGTCCTTGCGGATATAGGTCAAGGCATAGCTGTCCTCGATCCCGTGCGATGCCTTGTACGCAAGCGCCTCGAAGCCCGGCGCAATCGGGACCCCCAGCTCGAGGCTCAATTCCCGCGCGCGCGCCGTCACTTCCTGCGGATCGTGCATATCGCTCGGACTGATCCTGTTCACGACTTCGTCGGCGGTGTAGCCGAGCATGCGCTCGGCGCCGAGGTTGAACAGCTGGATGATCCCTTTCTCGTCGGTGGCGATGATCGAGAAAGTGGCGCTGGTGAGGATCGCGTTCTGCAAGGCGCCTGTCTTGCGGCCGCTCTCCGCAAGGGCATTCGCGTCTGCATTCATGGCCATGGCCGGTTTCCGTAGTTACGCAAGACAAGCAGCCATACAAGCAGGCGGGTGCGCATGATCGCGCGAGCGCCGGCGAGCGTCGGTGCGTCATCGCACATAGCGCCCCGCCCGCCCGCGCGTTCGGCGTGCCGGACGCGAGCGGCCGTAGATGGGCGGCGGGCGGAAAATCGCCCGGGCCTGATAGAATTCGCCCTTCGCGTCGAGTGGATCGCGATGCGGAGAGATGGCAGAGTGGTCGAATGCGGCAGACTCGAAATCTGTTGTACCCATCGGGTACCGGGGGTTCGAATCCCTCTCTCTCCGCCATTTCTTCTGTCTAGATGGAATCGGACCCCGACAAGACGCCATCGCCCGACCACGGCGGGACGTCGCGCAAGCCGCGACACCCGCAGATCAAGGTGCAGGCGTTTCTCGGCAACCTGCCGCTTTTCAGCCAGATGTCCCAGGAGGAGCTCGACCGGATCGCCGCCGGCACCGAGACGCTGTACGTGCAGAAGGGAGAGGAGGTGTGCCACGTGGGCGATCCGGTGACCGGTTTTCACGTCGTGGTCTACGGCCAGGTGACGCTCGGCTTCACCTCGCCGCAGGGAGTGGAAAAGGTGGTCGAGATCATCAGACCCGGGCAGAGCTTTGGCGAGGCGCTGATGTTTCTCGATCGGGCCTACATCGTGTTCGCGCGGGCGCTGAGCGACGCGATGCTCCTGCACGTCGCCAAGCGCACGGTAAACGACGAGCTCGCGCGCGACACGGGCTTCGCGCGCCGGATGCTCTCCGGCCTGTCGCAGCGCCTGCACGGGCTGGTGCGAGACGTCGAGGCCTACACGCTGCGCTCGGGCTCCGAGCGGGTAATCGGCTATCTGCTGAGCGAGCTGCCTGACGGCGCGGGCGCCGGCCAGGTCGAGGTGGAGCTTACGCCGGGCAAGAACGTGATCGCCTCCCGCCTGAACATGACCCCGGAGCACTTCTCGCGCATCCTGCACGACCTCGAGGCGCAGGGTTTGATCGAAGTCGCAGGCCCCCTCGTGCGCATTCCCGATTTGCAGCGCCTGCGAGCCGGCACTTCTTGAAATGCGGATCTAGCGCGACGCAATCGAAGGCGCTCGAGCATTGAGCGCCTGTGCCCCGGCAAGCAAGTCGGAACGTGCGCCGAGCAGCTGATCACAGGCAGGGTACAGGACGGTTTCTTCCTTGACGTTGTGCTCCTGCAGGATCGTACGCAGTTGCTCCAGTTCGGCGCAGCAGCCTTGCGGGTCGATGCGCGGCTCCGCGGCACCGAGCGCGGCGAGCAGCTCGCGCATCTCTGCGTGCTCGGCGCACATCACTTCAGTCGGCCCCCCGCGCAGACCGCTCGCTTCCTCAAAGGCCGGGAATAGCTCGCCCTCTTCAAACGCGATGTGAAGCTCGAGTGTCTCGCTCAGGTTCGCGACTCGGCGCTTGAACGCCTCCCAATCTGCCGCGGCGGCAGCCTCGAAGGCCGATGCAAACAGTCGATCGCAATACCGATGGTGCTCCAACAGAGATTCCGATAGTCCTTCCATGGCACCCAAGCTCCGCGCAGTTGCGTCGGCAGATTGTTCGTGGTGCAGGCCGGCCCCGACCTTGATATGAGTCAAGCGAATCCGCGCGGACGTTCAACGTGCGAGGCCCGAATCGCTTGATATGGATCAAGCAAGCGACCGTAGGTCGACGCGTAACTTAATGCTGATGCCGGAGCGCCGTGCTCCTGCGAGCCAATGGCGAGGAAGAAGCGGAGCTTGCCGATGCCTGCGAAATCACCGCGCCCGAACACGGGCAAGACGCTGACGATATGGACCCCCGAAGACCGGGAGTTCTGGGTGCAAGAGGGGCAGGCGATCGCCAACCTCAACCTCTGGATCTCGATCCCGGCGCTGTTCCTCGCCTTTGCGGTATGGCAGCTCTGGAGCGCGGTGGCGGTGAACCTGCCGGCGCTCGGCTTCAAGTTCAGCGCCAACCAGCTGTTCTGGCTCGCCGCCGCGCCGGGGCTCTCGGGCGCGACGCTGCGAATCTTCTATTCGTTCATGGTGCCGGTGTTCGGCGGACGGCGCTGGACCGCGCTTTCGACCGCCTCGCTGCTGGTGCCGGCGATCGGCATCGGCATCGCGGTGCAGAACCCGAACACCAGCTACGGCGTGCTGCTGGGGCTCGCGCTGCTGTGCGGCCTGGGCGGGGGCAACTTCGCCTCCAGCATGGCCAACATCAGCTTCTTCTTCCCGAAGGAGCGCAAGGGCTCGGCGCTCGGTCTGAACGCGGGGCTGGGCAACCTCGGCGTGTCCGGGGTGCAGTTCCTCGCGCCGCTGGTGGTCGCGGCCGGCGTGTACGGCCCGCTCGCGGGCGGCGCGCAGACGATCGTCAACGCCGCGGGCGAGACGGCGCAGATCTGGGCGCAGAACGCGACCTTCGTGTGGGTGCCGTTCATCGCGCTCGCCGCGCTCGCCGCCTGGTTCGGGATGCACGACATCGCCGATGCCAAGGCCTCGCTGCGCGAGCAGGCGGTGATCTTCAAGCGCAAGCACAACTGGATCATGTGCTGGCTCTACCTCGGGACCTTCGGCTCGTTCATCGGCTACGCGGCGGGCTTTCCGCTGCTCATCCGTTCGCAGTTCCCGCACGTGAACGCGCTGCAGTACGCCTGGCTCGGGCCGCTGGTCGGTGCCGCGGTGCGCCCTTTCGGCGGCTGGCTCGCCGACAAGCTCGGCGGCGCCTCGGTCACGTTCTGGAACTTCGTCGTCATGGCGCTCGCCGTGCTGGGCGTGCTCTATTTCCTGCCCTCGCAGGGCGCGGGCGGCAGCTTCGCCGGCTTCTTCGCCATGTTCATGCTGCTGTTCCTCACCACGGGCATCGGCAACGGCTCGACCTTCCGCATGATCCCGGTCATCTTCGTTACCGAGCGGCAACGCGAGGCCGCGGGCGGGGACGCGGGGATGCAGGAGCAGGCGGTGAAGGACGCGAACAAGGAAGCCGCCGCGGTGCTCGGCTTTTCCTCCGCGGTCGCGGCCTACGGCGGCTTCTTCATTCCGAAGAGCTACGGGACGTCGATCGCGCTCAGCGGCGGGCCGCATGGCGCGCTGATCGTGTTCGTCGTGTTCTACCTGAGCTGCATCGCGCTCACCTGGTGGTACTACGCGCGGCGCGGCGCCGAGATGCCTTGCTGACATTGCCGAGGAGCAACGATGGCCAACACGAACGAGCTGATCGAGCGCTACGGCCTGCGCGGAACGCCCACCGCCGGGCTGTGGATGGGCACCTGGGGCTTCTTCATCGGCTTCGCCGCGGTGTCGCTGTACGGTCCCGCGGCGCACTACTTCCAGGCTTCCATGGGCATCTCGGGCGTCACGCTGGGGCTGCTGGTGGCCGCGCCGCAGCTCACCGGGTCGCTGCTGCGCATCCCGTTCGGCGCCTGGGTCGACAAGGCCGGCGGGCGCCTGCCGATGCTCACCCTGTTCGCCATGTCGCTGGTCGGCATGTGGGGGCTGGTCTACATCCTGCATACGGTGCACGACCTGACCATGAAGGTGTACCCGGTGATCCTGCTGTTCGGCTTCATGAGCGGCTGCGGGGTGGCTTCGTTCTCGGTCGGCATCCCGCAGGTGTCGTACTGGTTTGCGCAGAACCGGCAGGGCACGGTGCTCGGCACCTACGGTGGCGTGGGCAACCTCGCGCCCGGCCTGTTCACGCTCATGCTGCCGTTCGCCATCGCAGCCTGGGGGCTCGCCGGCTCGTACCTGGCGTGGTTCATCTTCCTGCTCGCCGGCACGCTGATCTACGCCTGGCTGGCCCGTGACGCCTACTTCTTCCAGCTGCGCAAGAAGGGCGTCGCGCTCGACGAAGCGAAGCAGGTGGCGCGCCAGTGCGGGCAGGAGCTGTTTCCCAAGGAATCGGTGTGGCAGGCGCTGTGGACCGCCGCCGAGGAGCAGCGCACCTGGGGTCTGGTGTTCCTGTACTTCACTTCTTTCGGCGGCTTCCTCGCCCTCACCGCGTGGTTCCCGACCTACTGGATCAACCTGCACCACATGGACGTCAAGACCGCGGGCGTGCTCGGCGGGCTGGGGTTCTCGCTGCTCGCCGCGGCGATCCGCGTGTTCGGCGGCGTGATCTCGGAGCGCTTCGGCGGCGAGCGCGTCGCGGTCGGGGCTTTCCTCGCGGTGCTTGCCGGCGCGCTGCTGCTCACCCTGGTAACGCAATTCGCCATCAACCTGCTGGGCGAGCTGGTGATCGCGCTCGGCATGGGCATCGGCAACGCCGCGGTGTTCAAGATGGTGCCGAAGTACGTGCCGCACGCGGTCGGCGGCGCGTCGGGCTGGGTCGGCGGCCTGGGCGCGCTGGGCGGCTTCGTCATCCCGCCGATCCTGGGCGCCTTCGTCGACGTGCTCGGTCCCGTCGGCTACGCGCGCGGATTCTTCGTCTATGTCGTGCTCGGCGTGGCCGCGACCGCGCTCGCGGTCGCTTTCGTGCGCGCCGAGTCTGCAGCCAGGAGCTGATATGAGCCACTTTCTCGACCGACTTCGATTCCTGACCGAGACGCGCGAAGGCTTCGCCGACGGCCACGGCGAGACGCGCCGCGAGGACCGCAGCTGGGAGGATGCCTACCGCCAGCGCTGGAGCCACGACAAGATCGTGCGCTCGACGCACGGCACCAACTGCACCGGCTCGTGTTCGTGGAAGATCTACGTCAAGGGCGGCATCGTCACCTGGGAGACGCAGCAAACCGACTACCCGCGCACACGGCCCGAGATGCCCAACCACGAGCCGCGCGGCTGCTCGCGCGGCGCCTCCTACTCGTGGTACCTGTACAGCGGCAACCGTCTCAAGTACCCGATGGTGCGCAGCGCGCTGCTCCAGGCGTGGCGCGAGCTGAGAAACAGCCGCGACCCGGTCGATGCGTGGCAATCGATCGTGGAAGGCGACGGCGCTTACAAGCGCCAGCGCGGCCTGGGCGGGTTCCTGCGCGCCTCCTGGGAGGAAGCGAACGAGATTGTCGCTGCGGCGAACGTCTACACGGTGAAGGAGCACGGCCCGGACCGCGTCATCGGCTTCTCGCCGATCCCGGCCATGTCGATGGTGTCCTACGCCGCGGGCAGCCGCTACCTGTCGCTCATCGGCGGCGTGTGCATGAGCTTCTACGACTGGTATTGCGACCTGCCGCCGGCCTCGCCGATGACCTGGGGCGAGCAGACCGACGTGCCCGAGTCGGCCGACTGGTACAACTCGTCCTTCATCATGATGTGGGGCTCGAACGTGCCGCAGACGCGCACGCCGGACGCCCATTTCATGACCGAGGCGCGCTACAAGGGCACCAAGATCGTGTCGGTGTTCCCGGACTACGCCGAGGGTGCGAAGTTCGGCGACCTGTGGCTGCACCCCAAGCAGGGAACCGATGCCGCGCTCGCGATGGCGATGGGCCACGTGATCCTGAAGGAGTTCCACGTCGACCGCCCGAGCGCGTACTTCCGCGACTACTGCCGCCGCTACAGCGACATGCCGATGCTGGTGCGGCTGGTGAAGCAGGGCGAGCAGTACGTGCCCGAGCGCTTCGTACGCTGCTCGGACTTCGCCGACAAGCTGGGCGAATCCAACAACGCCGAGTGGAAGACCGTGTGTGTCGACGAGGCGAGCGGCGCGCTCGCCGTGCCGCTGGGCTCGATCGGCTTCCGCTGGGGCGAGAAGGGGAAATGGAACCTCGAGGAGAAAAGCGGCGCAGGGGCAGATATCCGGCCGCGCCTGTCGCTGCTGGAGGCGAAGGACGAAGCCGTCAGCGTCGCGTTTCCGTATTTCGGCGGCCGGCTGCACGAGCACTTCCGCGCCAGCGATCATCCCGACGTGCTGCTGCGGCAGGTCCCGGCGAAAAAGCTGCAGCTCGCCGACGGCGAGGCGCTGGTCGCCACGGTGCACGACCTGATGCTCGCGAACTACGGCATCGACCGCGGGCTGGGCGGCGCGAACGTCGCCGCGTCCTACGACGACGACGTGCCCTATACCCCGGCCTGGCAGGAAGGGATCACGGGGGTGAAGAAGGCGGACGTGATCAACGTCGCGCGCCAGTTCGCCGACAACGCCGACAAGACGCAGGGCAAGTCGATGGTGATCATCGGCGCGGGCCTGAACCACTGGTACCACATGGACATGAGCTACCGCGCCATCATCAACCTGCTGGTGATGTGCGGCTGCGTCGGGAAGTCCGGCGGCGGCTGGGCGCACTACGTCGGCCAGGAGAAGCTGCGTCCGCAGACCGGCTGGACCGCGCTCGCCTTCGCGCTCGACTGGGCGCGGCCGCCGCGGCAGATGAACTCCACCTCGTTCTTCTACGCGCACACCGACCAGTGGCGCTACGAGAAGCTCGCGGTGAGCGAGATCCTTTCGCCGCTGGCCGACGCGCAGCGCTACGGCGGGAGCCTGATCGACTTCAACGTGCGCGCCGAGCGCATGGGCTGGCTGCCCTCGGCGCCCCAGCTGCAGGCGAATCCCTTGTCGATCGCCAAGGCTGCCGCCGCGGCCGGGCTGGAGCCGAAGGACTACGTCGCGCGCGAGCTGAAGAGCGGCAAGCTGCGTCTGAGCTGCGAGGACCCGGACCATCCGGACAACTTCCCGCGCAATCTCTTTGTCTGGCGCTCCAACCTGCTCGGCTCCTCGGGCAAAGGCCACGAGTACTTCCTCAAGCACCTGCTCGGCGCGCAGAACGGCGTGCAGGGCAAGGACCTCGGCGCGAGCGCGGGCGAAAAGCCGGTGGAGGTCGAGTGGCGCGACGAGGTTCCGGGCGGCAAGCTCGACCTGCTGGTGACGCTCGATTTCCGCATGTCGACCACCTGCCTGTACTCGGACGTGGTGCTGCCGACCGCGACCTGGTACGAGAAGAACGACCTCAACACCTCCGACATGCACCCGTTCATCCACCCCCTGTCGCAGGCGGTGGATCCGGTTTGGCAGTCGAGAAGCGACTGGGAGATCTACAAGGGCATCGCGAAGAAGTTCTCCGAGCTTGCCGCCGGGCAGCTCGGGGTCGAGAAGGACGTCGTGCTGACCCCGCTCATGCACGATTCGCCCGGCGAGCTCGGGCAGCCGTTCGAACCGAAGGACTGGAAGAAAGGCGAATGCGAGCCGATCCCGGGCAAGACCATGCCGGCGGTCACGGTGGTCGAGCGCGACTACCCGGGCGTGTACGCGCGCTTCACCTCGCTCGGGCCGCTGATGGCGAAGGTGGGCAACGGCGGCAAGGGGATCGCCTGGAATACCGAAAGCGAAGTGAATTCCTTGAAGAAACTCAATCAAGTGAGTTCACAAGGCCTGGCAAGAATTGAAACCGACATCGACGCCTGCGAGGTCATTCTGTCGCTCGCGCCCGAGACCAACGGCGAAGTCGCGGTCAAGGCGTGGCAGGCGCTGTCGGCCGTCACCGGACGCGATCACACGCACCTGGCGAGGCCGCGCGAGGACGACAAGATCCGCTTCCGCGACATCCAGGCGCAGCCGCGCAAGATCATCTCCTCGCCGACCTGGTCGGGGCTGGAGTCCGAGCACGTGTCATACAGCGCCTGCTACACCAACGTGCACGAGCTGATCCCGTGGCGCACGCTCACCGGGCGCCAGCAGCTGTACCAGGATCACCCGTGGATGCGCGCCTTCGGCGAGGGCTTCGTCGCCTACCGCCCGCCGGTGGACACCAAGACGGTGAAGCCGCTGCTGGGGCGGCGCTCGAACGGCAACCCCGAGGTGGTGCTCAACTTCATCACGCCGCACCAGAAGTGGGGCATCCATTCGACCTACACCGACAACCTGTTGATGCTGACGCTTTCGCGCGGCGGCCCGATCGTCTGGATCTCGGAGCTGGACGCGAGGAAAGCCGGCATCGAGGACAACGACTGGATCGAGGCCTACAACCTGAACGGCGCGCTCACCGCGCGCGCGGTGGTGTCGCAGCGCGTACCGGAGGGCATGGTGCTGATGTACCACGCGCAGGAGAAGATCGTGAACACGCCGGGATCGGAGATCATGGGCACGCGCGGCGGGATCCACAACTCGGTGACGCGCACTTGCCCGAAGCCGACCCACATGATCGGCGGCTACGCCCAGCAGAGCTACGGCTTCAACTACTACGGCACGGTGGGATCGAACCGCGACGAGTTCATCATCCTCAGGAAGATGGCCAAGGTGGACTGGATGGACGGATCGTCCGAGGAGGCGGCATGAAAATCCGTGCGCAAATCGGGATGGTCCTCAACCTGGACAAGTGCATCGGCTGCCACACCTGCTCGGTAACCTGCAAGAACGTGTGGACCAACCGCGAGGGCATGGAGTACGCCTGGTTCAACAATGTCGAGACCAAGCCCGGCATCGGCTATCCGAAGGACTGGGAAAACCAGGCGCGCTGGAAAGGCGGCTGGGAGCGAAGCGGCGACGGCCGCATCCGCCCGAAGCAGGGAGGCAAGCTCGCGCTGCTGGCGAAGATCTTCGCCAATCCGCACCTGCCCGAGATCGACGACTATTACGAGCCCTTCACCTTCGACTACGAGCACCTCCATACCGCGCCCGTCTCGTCCGCCGCGCCGGTGGCGCGGCCGCGCTCGCTCATCACCGGCGAGCGCATGGAGAAGATCGAATGGGGGCCGAACTGGGAGGAGATCCTGGGCGGCGAGTTCGCCAAGCGCAGCGCCGACTACAACTTCGCCGACATCGAGAAGGCGGTCTACGGCCAGTTCGAAAGCACCTTCATGATGTACCTGCCGCGCCTGTGCGAGCACTGCCTCAATCCGACTTGCGTCGCCTCCTGCCCCTCGGGCTCGATCTACAAGAGGGAAGAAGACGGCATCGTGCTGATCGACCAGGACAAGTGCCGCGGCTGGCGCATGTGCGTCTCGGGCTGTCCGTACAAGAAGATCTACTACAACTGGTCGAGCGGCAAGGCCGAGAAGTGCATCTTCTGCTACCCGCGCATCGAGGCCGGCCAACCGACCGTGTGCTCCGAGACCTGCGTCGGCAGGATCCGCTACCTCGGCGTGCTGCTATACGACGCCGACCGCATCGGCGAGGCCGCGGGCGTCGCCGACCCGCAGGCGCTGTACCAAGCGCAGCTCGGGGTATTCCTCGATCCGTCCGACCCGGGGGTGATCGAACAGGCACGCAGGGACGGCGTGCCCGAGGCCTGGATCGAGGGCGCGCAGCGCTCGCCGGTGTACAAGATGGCGATGGAATGGAAGGTGGCGTTTCCGCTCCATCCCGAGTACCGCACCCTGCCGATGGTGTGGTACGTGCCGCCGCTCTCGCCGATCAGCGCCGCCGCCAACAGCGGGGCGCTGGGCGCGAACGGCGAGATCCCGGACGTCTCACAGCTCAGGATCCCGCTCAAGTACCTCGCGAACCTGCTCACCGCGGGCGACGAGGCGCCGGTCAAGCTCGCGCTCGAGCGCATGCTCGCGATGCGCGCCTTCATGCGCGCGCGCCACGTCGAGGGCCGCGAGAACGCGGCGGTGCTGGCGCAGACGGGGCTGAGCGCGGCGCAGGTCGAGGACATGTACCGGATCATGGCGATCGCCAACTACGAGGACCGATTCGTGATCCCCACCACGCACCGCGAATACGCCGAAGACGCGTACGACCTGCGCGGGTCCTGCGGCTTCTCGTTCGGCAACGGCTGTTCGGACGGTGAGAGCGGGCCGAGCCTGTTCGGCAGCAAGAAGCGGCGCACGATTCCCATCCGCGCCGTGGCGGGAGGTGAACGATGAAAACACTTCGGGTCTGCGCCGTCCTGCTCTCCTATCCCGAGCTCGAGCTGCTCTCGGCCCTGCCCGAGCTCTCGGCCGCTCTGGACGCCGAGCGGCAGCTGCCGAGCGCGGTGCAGGCCGAGCTCAAGGGACTGCTCGAGGAGCTCGGGCGCGAGCCGCTGACGGCGTCGCAGGAGCGCTACGTGGCCATGTTCGACCGCTCGCGCGCCCTGTCGCTGCACCTGTTCGAGCACGTATACGGCGAATCGCGCGACCGCGGCCAGGCGATGGTCGACCTCGCGTCGATGTACTGCGATCGCGGCCTCGCCGTGGACGGCAACGAGCTGCCGGATTACCTGCCTGCGTTCCTGGAGTTCGCGTCGCTGCTGCCGGCTTCCGAATCGCGCGGCCTGCTCGGCGAGTCCGCCGATATCCTGCGCGCGCTCGGCGAGAGGCTGGCCGCGCGCGGCAGCCGTTATGGCGCGGTGTTCTCCGCGCTGCTCGCGCTGGCGGGCGAGCGCGGCCTGGCGGTCGCGCGCGCGGCGCGGCCGCGGGCCGGGGACGAGGAGACGCCCGAGGCGATCGACCGCAGCTGGATGGAGCAGCCCGTGACTTTCGGCGGCGGCGCGCCCCAGGTCGCCCCCGTGCACATCTACCGCAAAGGAGCCGCGTCATGAGCGACTTTCTGAACCAGGCGCTGTTCGGCATCTATCCCTACGTGTGCCTCGCCGTGTTCCTGCTGGGCTCGCTGGTGCGCTTCGACCGGGAGCAGTACACCTGGAAGAGCGACTCGTCGCAGCTTCTGCGCCGCGGCCAGCTGCGCTGGGGCTCGAACCTGTTCCACGTCGGCATCCTGCTGCTGTTCTTCGGGCATATGTTCGGATTGCTCACGCCGCACGGCCTGTACACGGCCGTGGGGCTCACGCCCGGAGCTAAGCAGCTCCTGGCGATGACCTCCGGCGGCGTCTTGGGCGCGATGATACTGATCGGCCTGCTGCTGCTCCTGCACCGGCGCTTGACCATCGCGCGCATCCGAGCCACCAGCACGCGCATGGACATCCTGATCCTGCTCTGGATCCTGGTTACGGTCTCGCTCGGACTCGTTTCGATCGCCTTCTCGGCGCAGCACCTCGACGGCAGCATGATGCTGCTGCTCGCGGACTGGGCGCAGCACATCGTCACCTTCCGCGGCGGCGCGGCGGCGTTCATCGCCGGCGTGCCGCTGATCTTCAAGATTCACCTGTTCTTCGGCATGACGCTGTTCCTGCTGTTTCCCTTCTCGCGCCTGGTGCACGTGTGGAGCGGCTTCGCCTCGGTCGCGTACCTGGGCCGGGCCTACCAGATCGTGCGCAGCCGCGGCTGATGGCGCCGCCCGTCGTCAACGACCTCCCGCACGCGGTGCGCGAGCTGCTGCTCGAGCGCGCGGCCAAGCGGGGCCTGATGGAGGGCCGCGCGCGCGACGAAGTGAGCTTCGCCGATGCGGATGCCGAGGACGCGGTGATCGAGCGCCTGCTAGAGCTCGAGGTGCGCACGCCCGAGCCGAACGAGGAGGAGTGCAGGCGCTACTACGAACGCCACCCGATGCAATTCCGCTCGGGCGACCTGGTCGAGGCGAGCCACATCCTGTTCGCGCTCACCCCGCGCATTCCTCCGGGCGCGCTGCGCGCCCGGGCGGCGGAGGTGCACACCGCGGCGCGCCGCGAGCCGCAGCGCTTCGCCGATCTGGCGCGCGAGGTTTCGAACTGCCCTTCGGCGGCGCAAGGCGGCGCGCTCGGACAGTTGGGGTGCGGGGACACCGTGCCCGAGTTGGAGCGCGCGCTGTTCGGAACCGAGGCCCTCGGCGTGCTGCCCGAGCTTGTCGACACGCGTTTCGGCTTTCACGTGGTACTCGTCGCCCGCCGCGTCGCGGGCAGCGCGATACCGTTCGAAACGGCGCGCGAGGGCATCGCGGCAATGCTGCGGCTGCGCTCGACCGGGCGCGCGCTGGCGCAGTATGCGCAGATTCTTGCGGGCACAAGCGGGCCGCTGGTGCGGTAGGCGATCCGCGTTCAGTAATGCGTCAGGCGGCGAGAGTTTGATAGCATTGGACCAGGAGACGAGCAGTGGAACCCTGGTCCGCGCGCGACGAAAATCGATATTTCACGGGATCGCGCTCGCCTAACGCGAGCCGCTCGATCTGGTGGGTGGTGGCGGTGGTCGCGCTGCTCGCCATCGCGATCGGCGCCTATTACTTCTATTTCGTGAGCACGCACCTGGCGGAGCCGGCGCCCGCTCCGGCGGTCCAGGCCGAGCAGCCCGCGCCGCAGGCTGAGAGCCCGGCGCCGGCGATCGAGCATCCGGTCGAGACGCCGAAAGCTGTGCCGGGGCAGATCGTGCCGCCGCTGCCGGGGCTGCGCGACAGCGATCCCGCCGCGCGCGAGGCCCTGATCGGACTGTTCGGCGCCAAGTCGTTCGCGGCCTTCTTCTATCCCGAGCGGCTCATCCTGCGCATCGTCGCCACGGTCGACAGCCTGCCGCGTCACACTGCGCCCGCGCGCATGATGCCGATCAAACCGGTCGACGGGCGTTTCGCCATCGCCGGCAGCGGCGACCAGGCCGTGATCGGCCCCGCGAACGCCGCGCGCTACACGCCCTATGTGCGCATCGCTAACGCGATCAACGCGCGCAAGCTGGTCGAGGTCTACAGCCGCTTCTATCCGCTGTTCCAGGAGGCCTACCGCCAGCTCGGCTATCCCAACGCCTACTTCAACGACCGCCTGGTCACCTGCATCGACGACCTGCTCGCGGCTCCCGAGCTTGACGGCCCGGTCAAGCTCGCCCAGCCCAAGGTGCTGTACGAATACGCCGATCCGGACCTTGAAGGCCGCTCGGCGGGGCAGAAGATCATGCTGCGCATCGGGCGCGACAACGAGCTCGCGATCAAGGCCAAGCTGCGCGAGATCCGCCGCGCCCTGACCGGCAGGTAATCGCGCCGGATTTGCGGCGCGGCGTCGTTCGACCTAGACTTCGCGCTACGGCAGCTTCCATGACGGCCCTCACGGGCCGTTTCAGTTTTTTCCGATCGAGATGAACGCGCCCCAGATCCAGTTCGACCCCGAATCCGCCCGCTTCGGCAGCTCGCGCTCGCAGAAGCGGCTCGAAGACGACCGCCTTTTGACCGGCAAGGGCCTGTACAGCGACGACCGCGAGTTCGCGCGACTGGCCTGGCTGGTTCTGGTGCGCTCGCCCCACGCGCACGCGAAGATCGTGTCCGCGGACCTCGCGCCGGCGCGCGCGGCGCCCGGCGTGCTCGCGGCCTGGACCAACGCGGACCTGCGCGCGGACGGCGTCGGCCACATTCCGTTCCCGCCGCTGTTCAAGCAGGCCGACGGCTCGCCGATGGCGGCGCCGCCGCGCGTGCTTCTGGCCGAGAACGCGGTCTACTACGTCGGCCAGCCGGTGGCGGCGATCGTCGCCGCGACGCGCGACCAGGCCGAAGACGCGGCCGAGCTGGTGCAGATCGAGTACGACGAGCTGCCCTGCGTGGTGGACGCGAAGCAGGCCGTCCAGCCGGACGCGCCGCAACTCTGGCCCGAGGCACCCGGCAACGTGGCCGCGCAGTCGGCCTACGGCGACCCGAAGGCGGCGGACGCGGCCTTCGCCGCGGCCGCGCACGTGGTCGACATCGAGCTGCACAACCAGCGCCTGATCGCCAACGCGCTCGAGCCGCGCTGCGCGATCGGCGTGTTCGAGGGCGGGCGCACCACGCTGTACACGCAGAACCAGACCCCGACCGGCGCACGCGAGCTGCTCGGGGTGGTGTTCGGCGCCAAGCCGGAGGCCTTCCGGATCGTCGTAGGCGACATCGGCGGCGGCTTCGGCATGAAGACCGGCCTCACGCCGGAGGATGCGCTGGTGTGCCATGCGGCGAAGAAGCTCGGCCGGCCGGTCAAATGGCGCGGGGATCGGAGCGAGGAGTTCCTGGCCGCGCACATGGGGCGCGACCAGCGTTTCAGCGCGAGCCTTGCGCTCGACGGCGACGGGCGCATTCTTGCGCTGCGCATGCGCATGCTGGCCAACATCGGCGCTACCCCGGTGGGCTCGTCGGCGATCATCCCGCTCGCCCTGGGCCCCAGGGTGCAGACCACCGTGTACAAGGTGCCCGTGGTCGACTACGGCGTGAAGGCCGTGCTGACCAACACCATGGCCACCGGCGCCTACCGCGGCGCCGGGCGGCCGGAAGCGAACTTCCTGATGGACCGCCTGATGGAGAAGGCGGCGCGCACGCTCAAGCTCGACCCGGCCGAGATCCGCCGCCGCAACTTCATCCGACCGCAGGACTTTCCGTTCCGCACCCACCTCGGCGACGTCTACGACGCGGGCGATTTCGGCCGCGTGCTGGATGGCGCGCTGGCGCGCTCGGACTGGAGCGGTTTCGCCGCGCGGCGCGAGGAATCGAAGCGCCGCGGCAGGTTGCGCGGGCGCGGTCTCTCGGTTTACCTCGAGTGGACCGGCGCGATCCCGACCGAGACGGTCGACATCCAGGTCGACGCCGACGGCGCGGTGACGGTGTTCTCGGGCACCCAGGCGATGGGGCAGGGGCTCGAGACCACCTATTCCCAGCTCGTCACCGAGGTGCTGCAGGTGCCGGTCGCGAGCGTGCGCATCGTCCAGGGCGACACCGACCTAGCCAACGGCGTCGGCAGCGTCGGTTCGCGCTCGGCCTTCGTCGGCGGCTCGGCGGTGGTCGCCGCCGGGCGCAAGATGATCGTGCGCGGCAAGGAGCTCGCGGCCGAGGCGCTCGAGGCGGCGCCGCAGGACATCGAGTTCCGCGACGGGCGCTTCCACATCGCCGGCACCGACCGCGCGCTGGCGCTGGATGAGCTCGCCGCGCGCCAGGCCGAACGCTTCATCCGCGTCTCGGCGACCGAGACGCCGTCGACCCCATCGTGGCCGAACGGCGCCCAGGTGTGCGAGGTCGAGATCGACCCCGACACGGGCGAAGTCGAGCTCGCGCGCATCACCAGCGTGGACGACATCGGACGCATCATCAATCACATGATCGTCGAGGGGCAGATACACGGCGGCATCGCGCAGGGCGTGGGGCAGGCCCTGTACGAGCGCGCGGTCTACGATCCCGAGAGCGGCCAGCTGCTCACCGGTTCGATGATGGACTACGGCGTGCCGCGCGCCGACCAGTTCCCGCCCATGGACGTCGCGTTCGACGAAAGCATTCCCTGCACCACCAACCTGCTGGGAGTGAAGGGTTGCGGCGAGCTGGGCACCATCGGCGCGGTGCCGGCAGTGGTCAACGCCGTGCTCGACGCGCTCGCCGAGCGCGGCGTGATGCAGCTCGAAATGCCGCTCAGCGCGGAAAAGGTCTGGAGGGCGCTGCACGGCGTGTAGCCGAGAGATGGCGGGGTGAGGGCGCATGGCGGCGGTTTCGGCGCGCGGAATGGTTTGGCACGGCGGGAACCGCCACGCGTTGGAATACGCGATCGCCGCTTCGCTCGCGCTGCACGCGCTGGCACTGCTCTCGCTTCCCTCGCTGCCATCGATGGCGACGCGACCGGTTCGCGCGCAACCGCCGCTCGAAGCGCGTCTGGTGCCCGAGCCGCGCGTCGAGCCGCCGAGACCTCCTCCTCCTGAAGTGGAGACCAAGCCGCAACCGCCGCAAGCGCTCAGGCCCGTGCCGGCGAAGCCGCGGCCTGCTCGGAAGCTCATGATCAAGCGGCCGCAGCCCGCGGCCGAGCCCGCCCCGGCTCCGGTCGTCGTGCCGCCGCCACCCCAGCCTTCAGCCCCTGTTGCGTCCCCCCTTCCTGCCGCGCCTGCCGCCCCGCCGGTGGCGGCGCCGCCGCCGGTGCGTAGCGCTCCCGCGCCCGATACCGCGAGCCTGGTGGAGCGCTACCGCGCCGCGATCATCGAGCAGGCGAAGCGCTACAAGCGATACCCGCGCTTTGCGCGCGACAACGGCTGGGAGGGCAGGGTGAACGTGCGCATGGCGATCGCGCCCGACGGCGCGATCGCTGCGCTGCGCGTCACGCACGGCACGGGGTTCCAAATCCTCGACGACCAGGCGCTCGAGATGGTGCGCAGTGCAAAGCAGGATGCCGTGATCCCGGACGGATTGCGCGGCAGGCGCTACAGCGTCGATATACCCGTCGTGTTCAACCTGCGCGACGCCGACGGCTAGGGATTCCGGTTCGAGACCTGCTGCAGGTCGGGAGGGGTGAGGCGGCGCGCGCCGTCGAAGCGTTGCATCCAGTAACTGCCGTGCAGGCGCGCGACGCGCACCCGGGCGCCGGTCTTCGGCGCGTGCACGAAACGTCCGTTGCCGAGATAGATGCCGACGTGCGAGTAAGCGCGGTGCTGGGTATCGAAGAACACGAGATCGCCCGGCTGCAGTTCCGCTAGACTGACAGGCGTTCCGATTTCGCTCTGCGCCCGGGCGTTGTGCGGCAGTTCGAGCCCCCAGGCCTGCTCGAACACGTGCGCCACCAGCCCGCTGCAGTCGTATCCGGTCGAGGGCGAGGCGCCGCCGTAGCGGTAATCGGTGCCGAGCGCGAGCAGTGCCTGCAGCAAAGCCTCGGAGCGCTCGGCGCTCGGTGGCGCGAGGCGCTCTTGGGGCATCGATTCGGGCGCTGTGCGGGGTCCGGCGCAGCCGATGACTGCGACACAAAAAATTATCAAATACAGAGAATTACGAACCATATTTAATGCAATGTAGTCGAAGGTGGAAGTAAAGTAAAGGCATCCCATGTCAGCCTCCGCCGGCGCCGCACGTTGCTTCGAGAGGACCTGAGCCCGACCGATGACGCGACCGCCGCACGCTGCACAATTTCGTCCCGCCGCGGCGGCGCTGGAACGTGCCTTCGCCGACGGCGGCGCGCTCGCGCAGCGCGTGCCAGGGTTCCGGCACCGGCCGCAGCAGGTCGAGATGGCGCAGGCGATTCTGGAGGCGGTGGAGCAGAACGGCGTGCTGGTGGTCGAGGCCGGCACCGGCACCGGCAAGACCTTCGCCTATCTCGTGCCGGCGCTCATCGCGGGCGGCAAGGTGATCATCTCGACCGGCACCAAGACGCTGCAGGACCAGCTGTTCGACCGCGACCTGCCCGCCGTGCGCGAGGCGCTCGCCTCGGGCGCCACGGCGGCGCTGCTGAAAGGGCGCGCGAACTACGTCTGCCTGTACCGGCTGGAGCGCGCCGCGCACGAGGCGCGGCTCGCCACGCGCGAGGAGGCGGCGCAGCTGCGCCGCATCGAGCGCTTCGCCGCGCTCAGCACCAGCGGCGACCGCGCGGACCTGGCCGACGTTCCCGAGGACGCGCCGGTGTGGGTGCATGCCACGTCGACGCGCGAGAACTGCCTCGGGCAGGAATGCCCGAGCTACAAGGATTGCTTCGTGATGCGAGCGCGCAGGAACGCGCTCGCCGCCGACGTGGTGGTGGTCAATCATCATTTGTTCTTCGCCGACGTGGTGCTGCGCGACGAAGGCGTCGCCGAGCTGCTGCCCGCGTGCAACACGCTGGTATTCGACGAGGCGCACCAGCTGCCCGAGACCGCGCGGCTGTTCTTCGGCGCGACGCTTTCGACCGCGCAGCTGGTGGAGCTTGCACGCGACGCGCGCGTCGAGCTGCGCGCCGCGGGCGGCGCTTCCCCCGAGCTCGAACGGCTCGCCGGTGGGCTGGAGAAGGCCGCGCGCGACCTGAGGCTGTCGCTCGGCGGCGAAGGCAGCCGGCTCGGCTGGGCCCAGGCGGCGCGCCTGTCCGGCTTCGGCGCCGCCGTTTCGGCGCTCGAGGCCGCGCTTGGCGCGCTGGCGCAGCCCCTGGCGGAACAGGCCGAGCGCTCGGAGGGGCTCCAGTCCTGCGCGCGGCGCGCGGCCGAGGCGCGCGCCACGCTGGCGCGCATGCACGCGCAGGACGCGGCGAACGAGGTGCGCTGGGTCGAGACCTTCAGCCATTCGGCGCAGCTGCATCTCACCCCGCTGTCCTCGGCCGAGCTGTTCCGGCGCCAGATGTCGGACCATCCCCGGGCCTGGATCTTCACCTCGGCCACGCTTGCGGTGGGCGAGGACTTCGGTCATTTCAGCCGCGAGCTCGGCGTCGAGCAGGCGAGCGCGCGGCGCTGGGACAGCCCGTTCGACTTTGCGCGCCAGGCCCTGCTCTACGTGCCGAAGGGGCTGCCGCCGGACCCGAACGACCCGTCCTTCACCGCCGCGGTGGTGGAGGCGGCCTACCCCGCGCTGCGCGCGAGCGGCGGCAGGGCGTTCCTGCTGTTCACCACCCTGCGCGCGCTGCGCCGCGCGCACGAGTTGCTCGCGGCACGCTTCGAGCGCGACGCGGCGCCGTTCCCGCTGCTGGTGCAGGGCACGGGATCGCGCAGCGAGCTGCTGGCGCGATTTCGCGTTCTCGGCAACGCGGTGCTGCTCGGCAGCCAATCCTTCTGGGAGGGCGTCGACGTGCGCGGCGAGGCCCTTTCGCTGGTGGTGATCGACAAGCTTCCGTTCGCGCCGCCCGACGACCCGGTGCTGTCGGCGCGCATCGAGGCCGTGCGCGCGCAAGGCGGCAATCCGTTCACCGCGCTGCAGCTGCCGCAGGCGATCCTGCAGCTGAAGCAGGGCGCCGGGCGCCTGATCCGGGACGAAGCCGACCGCGGCGTGCTGATGCTGTGCGATCCGCGCCTGTATTCGCGCCCCTACGGCCGGCTGGTGCGCGCGAGCCTGCCGCCGATGGGCCAGACGCGCGAACTGTCCGAGGTCGAGGCATTCTTCGATAGAATCCGCGCATGAGGATCGTCATCACCGGAGGCGGAGGCTTCATCGGCTCGCGCCTCGCGCGCGAGCTGCTCGCGCGCGGCAGGCTCAGCGCGCCCGACGGCGCGGAGCGCGAGATCGAGCGCATCGTGCTGCTCGATACCGCGTTTCCGGCGGGGATGCCCGGCGACCCGCGGCTCGAGATCGTGCGCGGCGACGTGGCCGATCCCGCCGTGATCGAGCGCGCGGTGAGCGCCGACACGGGCTCGGTATTTCACCTCGCCGCGGTGGTCAGCGGCGGAGCGGAAGCCGACTTCGACCTCGGCATGCGGGTCAACCTGGAGGGCGCGCGGCTGCTGCTCGAGAGGCTGCGCCGCTGCGCGCGCCCCCCGCGCCTGGTGTTCGCGAGCTCGGTGGCGGCCTTCGGCGGCGAGCTGCCGCCGGTGCTTGACGATTCGACCACGCCGATGCCGCAGACGTCCTACGGCACCCAGAAGGTGGTGAGCGAATACCTGATCTCGGATTATTCGCGCAAGGGCTTTCTCGACGGGCGCTCGCTGCGCCTGCCGACCATCGTGGTGCGCCCCGGCAAGCCGAACGCCGCGGCTTCGTCGTTCGCCAGCGGGATCCTGCGCGAGCCGCTCAACGGCGTGGCCTCGGAATGCCCGGTCGACCCCGACACCGGCGTGTGGCTGCTGTCGCCCAAGCGGGTGATCGAGGCCTTCGTGCACGCGCACGAGCTGCCGGCGGAGGCGTGGGGAACGCGGCGCGTGGTGAACCTGCCGGGCATTACAGAGAGCGTGGCCGAGATGATCGCCGCGCTGGGGCGCGTTGCCGGCGCGGCGGTGGCGAAGCGCGTGCTGTGGAAGCCCGATGCGCGCACTCAGGCGATCGTCAGGACCTGGCCGGCGCGGTTCGAGACGCCACGCGCGCTGGCGATGGGATTTCGCGCCGACCCGGACGTCGAATCCGTGATCCGCGACTACATCGCCGACGAGGGCATCAAGCCCGCCTAGCCCTGCGCGGCTACCAGTTCGGATCCCACAGCCGCCACCAGGGCACGTCCTTGCGCGTGGCGCCGGGACTGAAATACCTGCTGTTGGGAAAGTTGACGTGCATCACGCGGTCCGCGGCGTCGCGCAGATCGTCGAGCCCGAGCGCGTCGTAGGCCTTGATCATGATGAAGATCGCCTCCTCGGTCGCCGGTGCCCGCGGAAACTCCTTGACCGCGTACTGCGCCCGATTCACCGCGGCGACGTACGCTCCGCGCCGCATGTACCAGCGCGCGACGTGCACCTCGTGCGAGGCGAGCGAGTTGACCAGGTAGCGCATGCGGGCCAGGGCGTCCGGCGTGTACTTCGAATCCGGGAAGCGCGTCACCAGCTCCTTGAACGCGGTGAAGGCGTCGTGCGTGCCCTTCGGATCCCGCTCCGACATGTCGGGGTTCGAAAGGCCGGAGAGCAGCCCCGTGTTCTCGTTGAAGTTGGCCAACCCCTTGAGGTAGTACGCGTACTCGACGTTCGGATGGTTCGGGTAGAGCTTGATGAAGCGATCGGCCGAGGCCACCGCGGACGCCCTATCACCGTTCTTCCATTGGGCGTAGGCAATCTCGATCTGCGCCTGCTCGGCGTAGCGGCCGTAGGGAAAGCGCGCTTCGAGCTTTTCGAAGTACTTGATCGCGATCTCCCAGTCCTTGGAGGCCATCGAGTCCTTGGCCTCGCCATAGAGACGCTGCGCGGACCATTTCGCGGTTTCGTCGTTGGTCGGCGCACTGCCGCAAGAGCCGAGCAGCAGCACGGCTACGATCGCCAGGGGAGCAAGTAAACTTGAGCGCATGAAACGAGGGCCAGCAGTGGAAGCGGAAAATTATAGCCTGCTTGAGGCGACGATCCCGCCGCCGCTCGGCGGGCTCAGGTTGGATCAGGCGCTGGCGCGATTGTTCCCGCAGTATTCGCGCAACCGCCTGCAGGCCTGGCTCAAGGCGGGCCACATTCTGGTCGACGGCGCCGCAGGGACGGCGAAGCAGGCCGTTTCGGGTGGCGAGCGCGTCGCGCTCGCTCCGCCGCAGCCACCCGCGGGGGGCTCGCCTCGGGCGCAGCGCATGCCGCTGTCGATCGTGCACGAAGACCGCGACCTGATCGTGATCGACAAGCCGGCCGGGCTGGTGGTCCACCCGGGCGCCGGGGTCCCCGACCGCACGCTGCTCAACGCGCTGCTCGCGCACGCGCCGGCGCTCTCCGTGGTGCCGCGCGCGGGCATCGTGCACCGGCTCGACAAGGACACCAGCGGCCTGATGGTAGTGGCGAAGAACGTCTCCGCCCAGGCGGACCTGGTCAAGCAGCTTGCCGCGCGCAGCGTGCGCCGCGTGTATCTCGCGGTGGTGCACGGCGACCCGCCCGCCGGCGGCACCATCGACGCCCCCGTCGGGCGCGATGCGCGGGTGCGCACCCGGATGGCCGTTTCGCGCCGCGGCAAGGACGCGCGCACCGGCTACCGCGTGCTCGAGCGCTACGGCCGCGCGGCGCTGGTCGAGTGCCGGCTGGAGACCGGTCGCACGCACCAGATCAGGGTGCACTTTCAGCACATCCACCATCCGCTGCTCGGCGATCCGGTCTACCGCCGCGGCGCGCGGCAGGCGCTGCCGTTCCCGCGTCAGGCGCTGCATGCCAGCGAGCTGTCGCTGGTTCATCCGCGCAGCGGCCGAGCGCTGAGCTGGCGCGCGCCGCCGCCGCCGGACATGCAGCAGCTCATCGACGCGCTGCGCGCCGAACGATGATCGGCCGCCTTCACCCCGACTGGCCCGTGGCGGTGGACGCTTTGGTCACCACGCGCGAGGGCGGCGCAAGCGGCGGCGCCTACGCGAGCCTGAACCTGGGACTGCGCAGCGGCGACGACGAGGCTGCGGTGCGGGAAAACCGGCGCCGCCTGCAGGCCCTGCTGCCGTCGCCTCCGGTCTGGTTGCGCCAGGTCCACGGCACCCGGGTTGCCGACGCCGATGCGGCGCGCGCCGCCGGCACGGAACCCGAGGCCGACGCTTCCGTGGCGCGGCGGCCGGGCACGGTGTGCGCGGTGCTGGTGGCGGACTGTATGCCGGTCCTGCTGGCCGACGAGGCGGCAACGGTGGTGGGAGTCGCCCACGCCGGTTGGCGCGGGCTGTGCGGCGGGGTGCTCGAGGCGACGGTCGGCGCGATGGGGGTTGCCCCCGAGAGGCTGATTGCCTGGCTCGGCCCTGCGATCGGGCCGCGGGTCTACGAGGTCGGCGCCGAGGTGCGCGACGCCTTCCTCGCGCGCGACCAGGCCTCGGCGCAGGCGTTTGGCGCCGCGCGCGAGGGGCACTGGCTGCTCGACCTTTACGCGGTGGCGCGCCAGCGCCTCGCCGCCAAGGGCGTGGCGCGGGTTCATGGCGGCGGGCTATGCACCTTTTCGGACCCGACGCGCTTCTTTTCCTACCGCCGCGACGGCGTCACGGGGCGCATGGCGGCCCTTATCTGGCTTTCCGACGGCGGGCCAAGAGGGAATTGACGCGGGCGCGTTGTGCGGCGCAAAATCGGCCTCCGATCCAGCCTGCCGCAACCCATCCCGGCGGCGGCCTAATTGCCGAGCGGCAAACCACATTTCCATTCCCGGACGCCCTGATCTGAATGGCCGCGCAACCCAGTCCTCCCGAGGCGCTCCTGTCGGCGATTGCGCAGGCGGGCAACGAGGTGACGCAGGGCTGGATGCGTTTGGTCGGCGCTGTCGCCCCGACGGGCGAGGTGGCTGCCCCCGATTGGACGCGCGCGCTTGGCGGGGAGGATCTGCCCAAGCTGCAAGCCGCGTACGCCGAGAAGCAGGCGCAGCTCTGGATGGCGCTCGCGAGCGGACCCGGCGCCGCGGCGCTGGTTGCGCCGGAGCCGGGCGACCGGCGTTTTTCGGCCAGCGCCTGGCGCGAGAACCCGTTCTACGATTACCTGAGGCAGTCCTATCTGCTTTCGGCGCGCTACTTCAGCGAACTGGTGGAGCACGCGCAGCTCGAGCACGCGGCCAAGGACCGGCTGCGCTTCGCCGTGAGGCAATGGATCGACGCCATGTCGCCGGCGAATTTCGTCGCCACCAACCCGGAGGTGCTGCAGCGCGCGCTCCAGACCAAGGGCGAAAGCCTCGCCCGGGGCCTCGCGAACCTGATCGGCGATTCGCACAAGGGGCGCTTGAGCCAGACCGACGAATCCGCGTTCGAGGTGGGACGCAATCTGGCGACCGCCTCCGGGCGCGTCGTGTACCAGAACCCGCTCATCCAGCTGCTGCAGTACGCGCCCTCGACCGCTCAGGTCGGCAAGCGTCCGCTGGTGATGGTCCCGCCGTGCATCAACAAGTTCTACATTCTCGACCTCCAACCCGAGAACTCGTTCGTGCGCTATGCGGTCGACGCCGGCCACACCGTGTTCATGGTCTCGTGGCGCAACGTCGGACCCGAGCTCGGAACGCTGACCTGGGACGATTACATCGAGCAGGGCGTGCTGCAGGCCCTGCGCGCTGCGCGCGAGATTGCCGCGAGCGACCGGGTGAACGCGCTCGGCTTCTGCGTCGGCGGCACGCTGCTCGCTGCAGCGCTGGCGGTGCTCGCGGGCAGGCGCGAAGAGCTGGTCGAGAGCGTCACCTATCTCGCGACGATGCTCGATTTCAGCGAGACGGGGCAGATCGGGCTGTTCGTCGACGAAGCGAGCCTTGCCGCGCGCGAAGCGCAGATCGGCCGCGGCGGGATCTTTCCCGGCTCGGATCTGGCGTTCATGTTCTCGAGCCTGCGCGCCAACGACCTGGTGTGGCCCTACGTGGTCAACAACTATCTGATGGGGGGCACGCCGGCGGCGTTCGACCTGCTGTACTGGAACGCAGACAGCACCAACCTGCCGGGGCCGATGTACTGCTACTACGTGCGCAACACCTACCTCGAGAACCGGTTGCGCGTCCCCGGGGCGCTCACGAACTGCGGCGTCGCGCTGGACCTGGGCAAAGTCGAGTTGCCGTCGTTCATCCTCGCCACGCGCGAGGACCACATCGTGCCGTGGCGCTCCGCCTACCGCTCGGTCGGCCTGCTGGGGGGCGAGAAGACTTTCCTGCTCGGCGCGAGCGGCCACATCGCCGGGGTGATCAACCCGGCGGCCAAGAACCGGCGCAGCTACTGGCGCGGCACGGACTATCCGGAGGATCCCGAGGACTGGCTGGCGCGCGCAGGGGAGCATCCGGGCAGCTGGTGGCCGCAGTGGTCGAGCTGGATCGAGCAGTACAAGGGCGGCGTGCGCAAGGCGCCGGCGCGCCCCGGCAACCGCAAGCACAAGGCGACCGAGGCCGCGCCCGGCCGCTACGTGAAGCAACGGGCAAACAAGGAGGTTTGAGATGGAAGAGATTTACATCGTAGGCGCGGCGCGAACCGCGATCGGCAAGTTCGGCGGCACGCTCGCCAAGACGCCGGCGACCGCGCTCGGCGCGCACGTGATCCGCAGGCTGCTCGAGCGCGCGGGCATCGCCCCGGAGCAGGTCTCGGAGGTGATCATGGGCCAGGTCCTGGCCGCGGGCTCGGGCCAGAACCCGGCGCGCCAGGCAGCGATCGGCGCCGGCCTGCCGGACATGATTCCGGCCATGACCATCAACAAGGTGTGCGGCTCGGGGCTCAAGGCGGCGATGCTCGGGGCGCAGTCGATCGCCAACGGCGACGCCGACATCGTGGTCGCGGGCGGGCAGGAATCGATGAGCCTGGCACCGCACGTGCTGATGGGTTCGCGCGACGGCTTCCGCATGGGCGACGCCAAGATGATCGACTCCATGATCGTCGACGGCCTGTGGGACGTCTACAACCAGTACCACATGGGCGTCACCGCGGAGAACGTGGCCAAGGAGTACGCCGTGACGCGCGAAGCGCAGGACGAGTTCGCGCTCGCCTCCCAGCACAAGACCGAGGCCGCGCAGAAGTCCGGCAAGTTCAAGGACGAGATCATCCCGTTCGAGATCGCTTCGAGAAAGGGCACGCTGGTATTCGCCGACGACGAGTTCCCGCGCCACGGCGCCACGCTCGACTCGCTCAAGGGCCTCAAGCCCGCGTTCGACAAGTCCGGCAGCGTCACCGCCGGCAACGCCTCGGGCCTCAACGACGGCGCGGCCGCGGTCGTGCTCGCGTCGGCGCGCAAGGCGAAGGAGCTCGGCCTCAAGCCGCTCGCGCGCATCAAGTCGTTTTCTTCCGCCGGGGTCGATCCGAAGTTCATGGGGATGGGCCCCGTGCCCGCTTCCAAGCGCTGCCTCGCGCGCGCCGGCTGGACGCCGCAGGAGCTCGATCTGATGGAGATCAACGAGGCGTTCGCCGCCCAGGCGATCGCGGTCAACCGCCAGATGGGCTGGGATACATCGAAAGTGAACGTGAACGGCGGGGCCATCGCCCTCGGCCATCCGATCGGCGCCTCGGGCTGCCGCATCCTCGTGACGCTGCTGCACGAAATGGCCAAGCGCGACGCGAAGAAGGGTCTCGCCTCGCTTTGCATCGGCGGCGGCATGGGCGTGGCGCTGGCGGTAGAGCGATGAACCATTCCGTAGAAATGAAAGAACGAGCATGACCAAGCGTGTTGCACTGGTAACAGGGGGAATGGGCGGCATCGGCACCGCGGTGTGCCGCAGGCTCGCCCGCATGAACGACAACGTGGTGATGGCGAATTGCCTGCCGGGCTACGAAAGAAAGGACGAATGGCTGGCGCGCATGCGCGCCGAAGGCTACGACAACATCTTCGCCGCCGAGGGCGACGTCGCGGACTTCGATTCGGCGGCCGCGATGGTGCGCAAGATCGAGTCCGAGATCGGCCCGGTGGACATCCTGGTCAACAGTGCGGGCATCGTGCGCGACAACATGCTGAAGAAGATGTCGCTCTCGGACTGGCTGGCGGTGATCAGCACCAACCTGAACAGCGCCTTTATCGTCACCAAGCAGGTCATCGAAGGCATGACCGATCGCGGGTGGGGACGGATCGTCAACCTGTCATCGGTCAACGGCCAGAGGGGCCAGTTCGGCCAGACCAACTACTCGGCGGCGAAAGCCGGCTTGCACGGCTTCGCCAAGGCGCTGGCGCAGGAAGTGGTGCGCAAGGGCGTGACGGTGAACTCGGTGTCGCCAGGCTATGTCGAAACGGAAATGGTGCGTTCGATCCGCAAGGACGTGCTGGAGAAGATCGTGGCCGGAATCCCGATGGGGCGCCTTGCGCAGCCGGCGGAGATCGCGGCGCTGATCGGCTTTCTGGCGTCGGAGGAAGCCGGTTATATTACGGGCGCGAATATCGCCATCAACGGCGGCATGTACATGTCGTAGGCGATCGGGCGCAGCGCCAAAGGGGAGGAGGGGAGCATGACGGACAAGAGACTGGCAATCGTGACCGGCGGCATGGGCGGACTGGGCGAATCGATATCCACCAAGATGGCCGACGCCGGCTACCGGGTGGTGGTGACCTACTCGCCCTCGAACACCAAGTGGAAATCCTGGCTCGAGGAAATGAAGGGGCGCGGATACGACTTTGGCGCCTATCCGGTCGACGTGGTCGATTTCGACGACTGCGCCGCGAAGAGCGAAAAGATCGTCAGGGAATGCGGCACGATCGACATCCTGGTCAACAATGCCGGCATCACGCGCGACATGACGTTCAAGAAGATGACCAAGGCGGACTGGGACGCGGTGATGCGCACCAACCTCGATTCCTGCTTCAACATGACCAAGCAGGTCATGGACGGGATGCTCGAGCGCAACTGGGGCCGGGTGATAAACGTGTCGTCGGTGAACGGGCAGAAGGGCGCCTTCGGCCAGACCAATTATTCGGCCGCCAAGGCCGGCATCCACGGTTTCACCAAGGCGCTCGCACTCGAGGTGGCGAGAAAGGGCGTGACCATCAACACGATTTCGCCGGGCTACATCGGGACCAAGATGGTGACCGCGATCCCGAAGGAAATCCTGGATTCGAAGATCCTGCCGCAGATTCCTGTCGGCCGGTTGGGCAAGCCCGACGAAGTCGCCGGACTGATCATCTATTTGTGCTCGGAAGAGGCCGCGTTCGTGACCGGGGCGAACATCTCGATCAACGGCGGCCAGCACATGTATTGAGGGAAAGGTAATGGAAAACCAGGTACGGATGATCAAGAAGTATCCCAACCGGCGGTTGTACGACACCAAGACGTCGAGCTACATCACGCTCGTTGACGTCAAGCAGATGGTCCTCAAGCACGAGGACTTCCAGGTGGTCGACGCCAAGACCAGCGACGACCTGACGCGCCAGATTCTGCTGCAGATCATCCTGGAGGAGGAGTCGGGCGGCATGCCGATGTTCTCCTCGGACCTGCTGTCGCACCTGATTCGCTTTTACGGCAACGCGATGCAAGGTCTGATGGGCACCTACCTGGAGAAGAACATCCATGCCTTCCAGGAGATGCAGAAGTCGCTGCAGGAGCAGTCGCAGCGCATGTACGGTGACAACGCGCACGCGCCGAAGGAGCTGTGGTCGCAGTTTATGAACCTCCAGGGCCCGGCGATGCAGAGTCTGATGCAGGCCTATATCGAGCAGAGCCAGAAGATGTTCGTGCAGTTCCAGGACCAGATGCAGAACCAGGCCCGCAACATGTTCGCCGGGATTACGTTTCCAGGCATGCCGGGCGCCACGCCGCCAAAGAACGAAGATCCCGGCAAGCAATCCTAAGGTGCGAAGCGCGCCGCCCCGCATCGGCTTCGTTTCGCTCGGCTGCCCCAAGGCGCTGGTCGACTCCGAGCGCATTCTCACGCAGCTGCGCGCCGAAGGCTACGCAACCTCCGGCAGCTACCAGGACGCCGACCTGGTGATCGTCAATACCTGCGGCTTCATCGACGCCGCGATCGAGGAGTCGCTCGACGCGATCGGCGAGGCGCTGGCGCAGAACGGCAAGGTCATCGTCACCGGCTGTCTCGGCGCGCGGGGCGAGCTGGTGCGTGCCGCGCATCCGAGCGTCCTCGCGGTGACCGGCCCTCACGACACCGAGGCCGTGATGCAAGCGGTGCATGGCCGGCTCGACCGACCGCACGACCCGTACACCGACCTGATTCCGGCGCAGGGCATCAAGCTCACGCCGAAGCACTACGCCTATCTCAAGATTTCGGAGGGCTGCAATCATCGCTGCACCTTCTGCATCATCCCTTCGATGCGCGGCGACCTGGTGTCGCGCCCGATCGGCGAGGTCATGCAGGAAGCCGAAAACCTGGTGCGCGCCGGCGTGAAGGAGCTGCTGGTGATCTCGCAGGACACCAGCGCCTACGGCGTCGACCTCAAGTACCGCACGGGATTCTGGAACGGCCGCCCGCTCAAGACGAACATGACAGCGCTCGCGCGCGCGCTCGGCGAGCTCGGGGTATGGGTCCGGCTGCACTACGTCTATCCCTATCCACACGTCGACGAAGTGGTGCCCCTGATGGCGCAGGGCAATATCCTTCCCTACCTCGACGTGCCGTTCCAGCACGCCGCGCCGCGCATCCTGAGATTGATGAAGCGCCCGGCGAATGCCGCCAACACGCTCGAGCGCATTCGTTCCTGGCGCGCCATCTGTCCCGAGATCACCCTGCGCAGCACGTTCATCGTCGGCTTTCCCGGCGAAACCGAGGCCGAGTTCGAGCAGCTGCTCGCGTTCCTCGAGCAAGCGCAGCTCGACCGCGTCGGCTGCTTCGCCTACTCGCCGGTCGAGGGGGCGGCGGCGAATGCGCTGCCGGATCCCGTCGCGGAAGAGCAGAAGCAGGAGCGGCGCGCCCGGCTGATGGCGCTGCAGGCGGGGATCAGCGCGGCGCGCCTGCGCGCCAAGGCGGGACGCAGGCTCGAGGTTCTGGTCGACGAGGTCGACCGCAAGGGTGCCATCGCGCGCTCGAGCGCGGACGCGCCGGAAATCGACGGCGTGGTGCGCGTACGCGACGGCGGCAAACTCAGGCCCGGCGAATTCGCCGCGGTCATCGTGGAGGACGCGGGCGAGCACGATCTGACGGCTCGTCTGGCGGCCTGAAATCGCGCCAAGGAGGCGATATGGCAACGCGTGAAGTGGTGGTCGTAGCGGGAGTGCGCAGCGGGATCGGCGACTACGGCGGCGGCCTCAAGGACGTGGCGCCGACGCGGCTCGGGTCGACGGCGATCAAGGAAGCGCTGGCGCGGGCCAAGATCGACCCGGCGAGCGTCGGGCACGTCGTGGTCGGCAGCGTGATACACGGCGAGGCGCGCGACATGTACATGTCGAGGGTCGCCGCGATCGACGCCGGCTTGCCGGTCGGCACGCCGTGCCTGACCGTGAACCGGCTGTGCGGCAGCGGCCTGCAGGCGATCGTTTCGGCCTCGCAGCACATTCTGCTCGGCGATGTCGACGTCGCGATCGGCGGCGGCGCCGAGAGCATGAGCCGCGCGGCGTATTTTCTGCCAGGGGCGCGCTGGGGAACCCGGATGGGCGACGGCCCGATAGTCGACGCGATGACCGGCGCGTTGCACGATCCGTTCGGCCACGGCCACATGGGGGTCACCGCCGAGAACATCGCCGCCAAATACGGCTTCACGCGCGAGCAGCAGGATGCGTTTTCGCTCGAATCCCACCGGCGCGCCGCCCAGGCGCTAGAGAAAGGCTGGTTCAAGAGCCAGATCGTGCCGATAGAGCTGAAGACGCGCAAAGGCGTGGAGCAGTTCGTGGCCGATGAGCATGTACGGCGCGACGCCAAGATCGAGGACCTGCAAAAGCTCAAGGCCGCGTTCAAGAAAGACGGCTCGGTCACCGCGGGTAATGCCTCGGGACTGAACGACGCGGGCGCGGCGGTGGTGCTGATGGAGGCGCAGGCGGCGGCGAAGGCGGGCGCGCGGCCGATGGCGCGCCTGGTGGCCTACGCCCACGCCGGCGTCGAGCCGCAGCTGATGGGGCTGGGTCCGATCCCCGCGGTGAGAAAAGTGTTCGAAAAGGCCGGACTCAAGTCTGCCGACATGGACGTGATCGAGTCGAACGAGGCGTTCGCCGTGCAGGCGATGGCGGTGACCAAGGATCTCGGCCTGGATCCGCAGAAGGTGAACCCGAACGGCGGCGCGGTCGCGCTCGGGCACCCGATCGGTGCGACCGGTTGCATCCTGACGGTGAAGGCGCTGTACGAGCTCGAGCGCACGCAAAAGCGCTACGCGCTGGTGACCATGTGCATCGGCGGCGGGCAGGGCATCGCCGCGATCTTCGAGCGCCTTGGCTAGTCGTCCTCGAGCCGCACACCTTTCCAGAACGCGACGTGGCCGGCGATGTGCTCGGCGGCGGGCTTGGTGACCGGGTAGGTCCAGGCCGCGTCGCGGTTGACCTCGCCCTCGACCACGACATCGTAGTAGCTCGCGGTGCCCTTCCAGGGGCAAACCGTGTGCGTCTGCGACTCGCGCAGGTAGGTGCGGTCGACGGCGTCGGGCGGAAAGTAAACGTTGCCCTCGACCAGCTGCACCGCGTCCGCAGCCGCCTCGGCAAGCACCGCTCCGTTCCACGTTGCCCTGGGCATTTGCGAAGAATACCCTGAGCGGAAGGCATCGCGCATCATGACCTCCGCACGACGAAAACCCCGCATCGGACTCGCCCTTGGCTCGGGCGGTGCGCGCGGCTGGGCTCATATAGGTGTCATCCACGCGCTGCACGAACTGGGTGTCAAGCCGGACGTGGTGTGCGGCACGTCGATCGGCGCGCTGGTCGGCACCGCTTACGTGGCAGGCGATCTGGAGCGGCTCGAGCGCTGGCTGCGAGGCCTCGGGCGGAGCGACGTGCTCAAGCTGATGGACGTCGCCTGGGGCGGCGGACTGATCAAGGGGCGCCGGCTGTTTGAACTATTCGCCGCGCACATCCAGGACCGGGATTTCGCGGCGCTCGCCCTGCCCTGCGGCGTGGTGGCGACGGACCTCGCCACCGGGCGCGAAATCTGGCTGCGCGAGGGGCCGCTGCTCGAGGCGGTACGAGCCTCGATCGCGATGCCGGGTCTGTTTACCCCGGTCGAGCGCGACGGGATGCTGCTGGTCGATGGCGGGCTGGTCAACCCCGTGCCGGTGTCGATGTGCCGCGCGCTCGGCGCCGAGGTGGTGATTGCGGTCGATCTGGGTTGGGCGAAGCTGGGGCGTTTTCGCCAGCATGTAGACGCGAGACAGGGCGGCTTGCGCGCGCCGTCGTGGCTCGACCGACTCGCGCGGTTGTTGCGGCGCGGCGAGCTGAGCGAGGCGGAGGAGCGCCGCAACGCGCCTTCGATCATCGAGGCGATCATGACCAGCATCGACATCATGCAGGTCAGGGTGGCGCGCAGCCGGCTCGCGGGCGACCCGGCGGAGGTGATGGTGACGCCGCTGCTGCCCGACTTCGCCACCATGGATTTTCATCGCGCGGCCGAGGCGATCGAGGAGGGCCGCGAGGCGGTTGCCCGCGCGCGCGCTATGCTCGAACGGATGATGGAGGAATGAGCGGACCGATGCGCTCGGGCCTAGTGCGCCTCGCCAGGGGTCGGTAGCGGCTCCTCGGCGGGACGCTCGGCGTGGTCCGCGGCGAGCAGCATGTACATCGCCGGCACCACGAACAGCGTGAACAGGGTGCCGATCGCGATCCCGGACGAGATCACCAGGCCCATGTTGAACCGGCTCACTGCGCCGGCGCCGCTCGCGGTCACGAGCGGCATCACGCCCAGCACCATGGCGGCGGTAGTCATCAGAATCGGACGCAACCGGATCCCGGTGGCCATTTCGATCGCCTTGCGCTTGGCGTGACCGGCCCGCTGCAGGTTGTTGGCGAACTCGACGATCAGGATGCCGTGCTTGCTGATCAGGCCGATCAGCGTCACCAGGCCCACCTCGGTGTAGATGTTGAGGCTCGCCCCGCCGACCCCGAGACTGATGAAGATCAGGGCGCCGCAGATCGACATCGGCACCGACACCAGAATGATCGCCGGATCGCGGAAGCTCTCGAACAGCGCCGCGAGAGTGAGGAAGATGATGATCAGGGCGAAGAAGAACGTCACCACCAGCGCGCTCGACTCCTGCACGTACTGGCGCGACTGGCCAGAATAGTCGACCGAGTAACCCTGCGGCAGCGTGCGTGCGGCGAGGTCCTGCAGGAAGGCGAGCGCTTCGCCCTGCGACACGCCCGGAAAGGGCACGCCGGAAATGGTCGCCGAGTTCTGCTGCTGGAAGTGGTTCAGGCTCTGCGGCACGACCTTGTTTTCGAGATGCGCGATGGTCGAGATCGGGACCATGTCGCCGCCGGCGGTGCGGATGTAGTAGTCGCGCAGCTGATTGGCGTTCAGGCGGTCCACCTGCTGCACCTGGGGTATGACCTTGTAGGAGCGGTCGTAGAGACTGAAGTAGTTGACGTAGCCGCCTCCCACCATGGCGGACAGCGCGCCGCCGACGTCGCGCATCGACAGGCCAAGCTGCGAGGCGAGGTCGCGGTCGATCACCACCGTGCTCTGCGGCTGGTCGAACTTCAGGTCGCTGTCGACGAAGATGAACATGCCGCTCTTCTGCACTTCCTGCAGGAATTTCTGCGCCACGTCGTTCAACCGCTCGAACGACTCCGTGGTCTGGATCGCGAACTCGACCGGCAGGCCGCGCGCGCCCGGCAGCGGCGGCGGCTGGAATGCGACCGCCCTGATCCCCGCGATGCGACTCAGTTCCTTCTGCACCACCGGCTGGAGTTGCGCCGCCGTCTTGGCGCGCTCGTCCCAGGGCTTGAGCACCAGTCCCGCGATCGAAAGGCCGGGCACCTCGAGCTGGAACACGTGGTCGGTCTCGGGATGCGCGGCGAAGGTCTTGTACACTTCGCGCGCGTAGAGCAGGCGTTGCGCGAGCGTGGCGTTCGGGGCTGCCGACGAAGAAGAGATGATCACGCCCTGGTCCTCCTGCGGCGCGAGCTCGGACTTCGCCCCCGCGTACAGAAAGTAGATGCTGCCCAGCACGATCAGCGCGAACACCGCGGTGACCGGCAGGTAGTTGAGCGTCCGGTGCAGGAGGCTCTCGTAGCGGCGGTGCAGCGCGTCGAACGCGCGGTCGAGCACGATCACCAGGCGCGCCTGCCAGCCGTGCTCCGCGGGGTCGTGCGGCTTGAGCATGCGCGAGCACATCATGGGCGAAAGCGTGAGCGCGATGACCGCGGAGATCGTCACGGCCCCGACCAGGCTGAACGCGAATTCCGTGAACAGCGCGCCGGTCAGGCCGCCGAGAAAGCCGATCGGCAGGTACACCGCCACCAGCACCACCGCCATCGCGATGATCGGGTTGGCGAGCTCGCGCGCCGCGAGCACCGCGGCCTGCATCGGCTGCAAGCCCTCTTCGAGGTGGCGGTTGACGTTCTCGACCACGATGATCGCGTCGTCCACCACCAGGCCGATCGCCAGCACCAGGGCAAGCAGGGTGAGCAGATTGATGCTGAAGCCGAACGCGAGCATCACCGTGAAGGTGCTTACCAGCGAGAGCGGAATCGCGATGGTCGGAATGAGCACCGAGCGCACCGAGCCGAGGAACGCGAACACCACGAGAGTGACGATCAGCAGCGCTTCGACCAGCGTTTTCACCACTTCGTGGATCGAGCTGTTCACGAACTTGGTCGAGTCGTAAACGATGCGCCCGTCGAGACCCTTCGGCAGCTGGGCCTGGATCGGGGGAAAGGCATCGCGCACGCGCTGGATCACCTCGAGCAGATTGGCCGAGGGGGCGACCTGGATGCCGATGTAGACCGCCTGCTTGCCGTCGAAGCCGACCGCCGATTCGTAGTCCTCGGCGCCCAGGGTCACGTTGGCGACGTCCTCGAGCCTTACGATCGCGCCGTTCTTCTGCTTGACGATCAGGCGCTTGAATTCGCCCAGCGAGTGCAGGCTGGTGGAGGCGGTCAGGTTGACCTGGACCATCTGGCCCTTGGTGCTGCCCACGGCCGACAGGAAGTCGTTCGCCGCGAGCGCCTGCTGCACGTCGGCCGCCGTCAGGCTGTAGGCCGCGAGCTTGTGCGGGTCCAGCCAGGCGCGCAGCGCGAAGAGCTTCTGGCCGAGGAGCTCGGCGGTCTGAACGCCTTCCACCGCCTGCAGCTTGGGCTGCACCACGCGCACCAGGTAGTCGGTGATCTTGTTCGAGGGCAGCACCTCGCTCGAGAAGCCGATGTACATGGCGTCGATCGTCTGGCCGATCTTCACCGACAGCACCGGCTGTTGCGAGCCCTGGGGCAGCTGGTTGAGCACCGCGTTCACCTTGGTGTTGATCTCGGTGAGCGCCTGGTCGGGATCGTAGTTGAGCCGCAGGTTGGCGGTGATCGTGCTCACGCTCTGGCGGCTGGCGGAAGACATGTAGTCGATGCCGTTCGCCTGGGCGATGGAGTTCTCCAGCGGCTGCGTGATGAAGCCCGCCACCAGCGCGGGGTCGGCGCCGACGTAGGTGGTCGTCACGGTCACCACGGCGTTCTGCGTGCGCGGGAATTGCAGCACCGGAAGCAGCGCCACCGAGCGCAAGCCGAGCACGAGCAGCATCAGGCTCACCACGGTGGCGAGCACCGGGCGGCGGATGAAGATGTCGGTGAACTTCATCTGCGCTCCGGGCTTACTGGTCCTTGGGCCGCGGCGCCGCCTCGTTGGCGGGCTGAACGGAATTGTCGACGATCACCGGCACGCCGTTGCGCAGCTTGAGCTGCCCCGCGGTGACGACGGTCTCGCCCTCCTTGACGCCGGAGAGCACGGCGATCTGGTCGCCGCGCGTCTCCCCGGTCGTGACGAACCGCTGGGCGGCGACCAGCTTCGGCTTGCCGTCGGGTCCCTTGCCTTTCTCCTCCACCACGAACGCCGTGTTGCCGTACGGGTTGAAGCTGATCGCGGTCTGCGGCAGCGTCAGGCGGCGCTCCTCGGCGCCGGTCTCGACCGTGACGGAAACGAACATGCCAGGAAGCAGCCGGTGCTGCGCATTGCCGAGCGAGGCGCGGACCTGGACGTTGCGCGTGGCCGTGTCCACCTTGGCGTCGATCGCAGCGATCGTTCCGTCGAACTGCTCTCCCGGCAGCGAATCGGACCTGGCGCGCACCTTCAGCCCGGGGCGGATGCTCGACAGCGCGTTCTGAGGCACGCTGAAATCGACGAAGACCGGATCGAGCGCCTGCAGCGTCACGAGCTTGGTGCCGGGCGCCACGTACTGACCGAGGTCGACCAGCCGGATGCCGAGGCGGCCGTCGAAGGGTGCGCGCACGCTCTTCTTGTCCACCAGCGCCTGCTGCTCGGCAACGCGCGCCTTGGCGATCTTGAGGTTGGCGGCGTCGGCGTCTACCGTCGCCTGGCTCACCGCCTGCACCTTCAGCTGGCGCGCGTCGCGCTGGTAGTTCAGCTCCGCGAGCTCGGCAGTCGCCTTGAGCGAGGAGAGCTGCGCCAGGTCGGTGGCTGCATTGAGTTGCACCAGCGGCGCACCGGCCTTCACCTCCTGGCCGGAGTCGAAGTGGATGGCGGAGATGACCCCGCCGACTTCGGGCGCGAGGTCCGCGCCGCGCACCGCGCGCAGGGTGCCGATCACGTCCAGCGCCGGCTGCCAGGCCTCGTAGCCGGCCTTGATGGTCGAGACCGTCTGCGGCGGCACGCCCTGCGAGGAGAGATATTTCTTGATCATGCGCGACTTGAACGCCTGGAAGCCGAAAATGGCTCCGAACAGCACGCCCGCGATCAGCAGCATCAGGACCATGCGCTTGGTCATCGATTGCGACTCCCTGCAGTGTCGGATTTGGGTGCCAGCGCGGCGGCGTCGTTCCACCAGCCTCCGCCCAGCGCCTGAAACAGCGCCGCCGTGTCGGCGTAGCGCGCGGCCTGAGCCTGAACCAGCCCGATGCGGCTGCGCTGGTATTGTTGCTCTGCGTTCAGAAGCACGAGGTAGCTCGTCGCGCCGAGCTCGAACCGGCTGCGCGCAAGCTCGAAACTCGCGCGCGCGGCGCCTTCGGCCTCCGCCTGCGCCTTGAGCGCCTGCGCGTCGATGTCCAGCGCGCGCAAGGCATCGGCCACGTCCTGGAATGCCCCCAGCACCGTCTGGCGATATTGCGCCGCGGCGCGGTCGAAGGCGGCGACCGCCGCCCGCTGCTGCGCCTTGAGCGCGCCGCCGTGGAAGATCGGCTGCAGCAACCCCGCGCCGACGCTCCAGATCATGCTGTTCGCGTTGAACAGATTACCCGCGGCGTTGGCGCTCGAGCCGTAGGCCGCGCTCAGGGTGAGCTGGGGATATTCGGCGGAGGTGGCGACTCCGACCTGAGCGCTCGCCTGGTGCAGCAGCGCCTCGGCAGCCTGAATGTCGGGCCGCTGGCGCACCAGGTCCGAGGGCAGGCTGACCGGCAGCTCACCCGGCAGCTCGAGCGCCGCGAGCTCGAACTGCGGCAGATGCGCCGCGGCGGGCGTCTTGCCCACCAGCGTCGCGAGCGCGTTGCGGGTCTGCGCCAGCGCCTTCTCCAGCGGCGGCAGGGCGACGCGGGTCTGCGCCAGCTGTGCGCGCTGCGCCAGGATCTCGGCGCGCGAGACCGCGCCGATCGCGAACTGCTTGTCGATCACGTCGAGCGAGCGCTGCTGCGCGTCGAAGATGTCGTGCGTCGCTGCGATCTGCGCGCGCAGCGACGCCTCGCCGATCGCGGTCGTCACAATGTTCGAGGTGAGCGTGAGGTAGGTCGCCGCGATCTGGTAGCGCTGGTAATCGATTTGCGCCTCGAGCAGCTCGAGCTCGCGCCGCGCGCCGCCGGCAACGTCGATCTGGTACGAAACGTTCACCGAAGCGTTGTAGAGGTTGAATGCGGGCACCCGGGCCTGACTCTGGTTCTGCGACGCGCCGGAAATCTTCTGCCGCGAGGCCGCCAGCTTGGCGTCCACGCTCGGATAGAGTACGGAGGTCGCCGCCTTGAGGTTTTCCTCGGACACGCGCAGCGCCGCCTGCGCCGCCTCCAGATTGGGGCTGTCGCTGAGGGCCATCCGGATCAGCTCGTCGAGCGCGCTCGAGTGATAGACCTGCCACCACTGCGCCGGGATATCGCGCCCGTACACGAAGCGCTGCTCGGCGCCGCCGGCGACGGCGGCCGAGGCGGTTCGCGCCGCCATCGGCTCCGCGGCGTAGCCCGAGTCCGCCGGCGGCTCGGGCCGACGGTAGTCCGGCCCGACGGCGCAAGCGGCCAGCGCTGCGCCGGCGGCGACGATCGCGCCGAGCCTGGCCGGGCGCGGCTTCACTCGCGTCCTCCCTCGGCAGCCTCCGGTGCGAGGCCCTCTATGAGCGCGCCTACCATGTCGCGCACCCCGTGCTTGGGCGCCGCGGCCTGGCAGCTGAAATGCTCGCGCATCGCGGCCTGGAAGCATCCAGCGAGCAACAGTTCCGCCGCCGCGCGCAGGTTCGCGCCCGAGGCGACACGCCCGAGGCGTCGCTCGGCCTCGAGGTAGGAGGCCAGCGCAGCCCCGGATTCGCCCGGTCCCAGCTTCTGCCGCTCGAGTATCTGGCGCACGCGCAGCAGCAGCGAGCGATCGGAGTAGAGCGAGCAGATCATCGGCGCGGCCCTGAGGTGAAACTCGAGCGCGGCGCGCGCGACCTGCTCGAGGTTGGCGCGCACGCTGCGCCGGCCCACCTGCAGCGCGAGGCTGTCCACGACCTGCTTGAACTCGCCCATTCCGGCCTGGATCACCGCGAGCAACAGTTCGGCCTTGTCGGCGAAGTGGTGGTACAGCGCGCCTTCCGCAACGCCGGCGGTGCGCGCGATGTCGCGCGTGCTGGTGCGCGCGAGGCCGCGGTCGCAGATCAGACGCGTGGTGGCGGCGATCAGGCGCTCGCGAGTGCCGCCGGCGGCGGCGTCGGGGCCGGTGGGGTGTCGAACCATTTACGGGGTCAAGTTGAGCAACTGCTCAGTAATTCTGAGCGATTGCTCAAACCGAGTCAAGCGCGCAAGCTTGCTAAAGTGGCAGCAATGGATCTCTCGCCTCAGATCACGCTCGCGATTCTCGGCGCCGCGCTGCTGCACGCGGGCTGGAACGCGATGTTCAAGTCCAGCCCGGACAAGGCGCTGGAAAACGTCGCGCTGGCGGTGAGCCGCGGCGCGATCGCCCTCGCCTGCGTGCCCTGGCTACCCTTGCCCGCGCCGGCGTCATGGCCTTGGCTCGCCGCCTCGGTACTGGTGCACGTGGCCTACTTCTGGGCCCTGGCGGGCGCTTACCGCTGGGGTGACCTGTCCTTCGCCTATCCCGTGATGCGCGGCGGCGCGCCGGTGCTGGTCGCGCTGGCGAGCGTCGCCGTTTTCGGCGAGCTGCTTTCCTGGCGCCAGAGCGCGGCGGTCGCGCTGATCTGCGCGGGAATCGTGGCGCTCGCCGGCGCGCCGGGCGGCGACGCGAAGGCGGGGCGCCGGGCGATCCTGTTCGCCGGCGGAAACGCGGCGGTGATCGCGACCTACACGCTGATCGATGGGCGCGGCGTGCGCGTGTCGGACGCCGCGGTGAGCTACGCGATGTGGTTCTTCGTCGCCAACAGCGCGGTGCAGATTGCGCTCGGCGCGGTGGGGCGCGGGCGGGAGATCCCGGCCTACCTGCGTCAACACTGGCGGCGCGCAGCGCTGGGCGGCGCCTTCACGCTCGGCTCCTACGGCGTCGCGCTATGGGCGATGGCCCGGGCGCCGGTCGCGCTCGTGGCCGCGGTGCGCGAGACCTCGGTGATCTTCGCCGCAGTGCTCGGCGCGCTGTTCCTGGGCGAGCGATTCACGTTGCGGCGCGTCGGCGCCACCGCGACGGTGCTCGCCGGCCTGGTGGCGTTGCGGCTCTAGCGCGTCACGCTTCCGGGCGCATCTGCGGAAACAGAATGACGTCGCGAATCGAGGGACTGTCGGTGAGCAGCATGACCAGGCGGTCGATGCCGATTCCCGCGCCCGAGGTCGGCGGCAGGCCGTACTCGAGCGCGCGGATGTAGTCGGCGTCGTAGTACATCGCCTCCTGGTCTCCGGCGTCCTTCTTCTTCGCCTGCTCGAGGAAGCGCTCGGCCTGGTCCTCGGGGTCGTTCAGCTCGGAGAAGCCGTTCGCGATCTCCTTGGCGTCGACGAACAGTTCGAAGCGCTCGGTGAGCTCAGGGTCGCCGTCCTTGCGCCGCGCGAGCGGCGAGACCTCGGCCGGAAAGTCGAGGATGAACGTCGGCTCGATCAGCTGCTTCTCCGCCAGGGCCTCGAACAGGAGCAGCTGCAGCGAGCCCCAGCCCTGCTCGTCGCTGAAGGCGACGTCCAGTCCGCGCAGCCTTTCGGCCAGGAAGGCGCGCTCGCGCAGCTGCGCCTGCGGCCACGGTTCCGGTGCGTGGGCCTGAATCGCCTGCGTCATCGTCAGGCGGGCGAACGGCTTGCCGAAATCGATCTCGCGTCCCTGGTAGCTAAGCTTCGCGGAGCCGAGGGCCGATTCGGCGGCGTGCCGGATCACCTCCTCGGTGAGCGACATCATGTAGTGATGGTTGGTGTAGGCGCAGTACGCCTCCATCATGGTGAACTCCGGGTTGTGGCGCGTCGAGATGCCCTCGTTCCTGAAGTTGCGGTTGATCTCGTAGACCCTCTCGACGCCGCCCACCACCAGGCGCTTGAGGTACAGCTCCGGCGCGATGCGCAGGTAGAGTTCCATGTCGAGCGCGTTGTGGTGGGTGCGGAACGGGCGCGCCGCGGCGCCGCCGGGAATCGGCTGCAGCATCGGCGTCTCGACCTCGAGGTAATCGGCGCGCGCCATGTATTCCCGGATCGCCCGCACCACGCGCGAGCGCACCGCGAACACCCAGCGCGAGCGCTCGTTCACCAGCAGGTCGAGGTAGCGCTGGCGGTAGCGCTGCTCCTGGTCGGTGAGGCCGTGGAACTTTTCCGGCAGCGGCCGCAGCGATTTCGCGAGCAGGCGCAGCCCGTTCGCGCGCAGAGTCAGCTCGCCGGTGCGCGTCTTGAACAGTGCGCCGGTGACGCCGACGATGTCGCCGATGTCGTAGTGCTTGAACGCTGCGTGGCTTTCCTTGCCGGTGTTGTCGTCCGAGACGTAGATCTGCAGCCGCCCGCTGTGGTCCTGCACCACCCCGAAGCTCGCCTTGCCCATGACACGCTTGAGCATCAGGCGGCCCGCGATCGTGGCTTGCGCCTGCTTGCTCTCGAATTCCTGCGCCGCAAGCTCGCCGTAGCGCTCGAGCAGGCGCGCAGCCATGTCCTCGCGCGCGAAGTCGTTCGGGTAGGCGCCGCCTTCTGCGCGAAGTTTGGCGAGCTTGGCTCGCCGCTCCGCGATGATCTGGTTTTCGTCCTGCTGCGCCTCGGGCTTGTTCATTTCCGTCATTTCATACTCCCTGCTTGAGGCTCGCGGTGATGAACTGGTCGAGGTCGCCGTCGAGCACCGCCTGCGTGTTGCCGACTTCGATTCCGGTGCGCAAGTCCTTGATGCGCGACTGGTCGAGGACGTAGGAGCGGATCTGATGGCCCCAGCCGATGTCGGACTTCGACTCCTCGAGCTTGTCGCGCTCGACCTGGCGCTTGCGCAATTCGAGCTCGAACAGCTTGGACTTGAGCATCGTCATCGCTTCCGCGCGGTTGCGGTGCTGCGAGCGGTCGTTCTGGCATTGCACCACCGTGTTGGTCGGCAGGTGGGTGATGCGCACCGCGCTGTCGGTGCGGTTCACGTGCTGTCCGCCGGCGCCGGAGGCGCGGTAAGTGTCGATCTTGAGGTCGGCCGGATTAATCTCTACCACGATCGATTCGTCCACTTCGGGGTACACGAACACGCTGGCGAACGAGGTGTGGCGGCGCGCGTTCGAGTCGAAGGGGCTCTTGCGCACCAGGCGGTGCACGCCGATTTCGGTGCGCAGGGTGCCGTAGGCGTGGTCGCCGATGACCTTGAGCGCGGCGCTCTTGATCCCCGCCACCTCGCCGTCGGTCTGCTCCAGGATCTCGACCTTGAAGCCCTTGCGGTCGCAGTACTTGAGGTACATGCGCTCGAGCATCGCGGCCCAGTCCTGCGCCTCGGTGCCGCCGGAGCCGGCCTGGATGTCGACGAAGCAGTTGCTCGGGTCGAGCGGGTTCGAGAACATGCGCCGGAACTCGACTCCCGCCACTTCCTTCTCGAGCTTGGCTTCCTCGCGTCCGATCTGCTCCAGCGTGGCCTCGTCATCGTCCTGGCGCGCGAGCTCGAACAGCTCCCTCGCGTCGGCGACGCCGGCGTCAACGCGCTCTAGCGTCAGCACCACGGCTTCGAGCGATTTCTTCTCCTTGCCGAGCTCCTGGGCGCGCTGCGGCCTGTCCCACAGCTTCGGGTCTTCGAGCTCGCGATTCAGGTCTTCGAGGCGCTTCTGCTTGCCGTCGAAGTCAAAGATACCTCCGCAGCTCGACGATCCGCTGGCGCAGTCCGTCGAGCGACGAGGCAATCTGGTTGGCGCGTTCAGCTTCCATCGGGTCTGCGCGAAAAGGGCGGATTATACAGGCGCGGGAAGAACCATCTGGGTCTGAGTCACCAGCGCAAGCAGTTTGCCGGCCTCGGAGCTGATGCGCGTCTGCCATACCATGGTGGTCCTGCCGCGATGCACCGGGGTCGATTCGCCGAGCACGCGCGAGCCGACCGGCGCGGCGCCGATGAAATTCGTCTTCGACTCGATCGTGGTGGTGCGCGCGCCAGGAGGCAGGTTCGCGATCGTGCCGACCGCGCCCAGGGTGTCGGCGAACGCCATGAAGGCGCCGCCGTGCATCACCTCGCCGGCGGTGCAAAGATCCGGGCGCACGGTAAGTTCGGCGAGCACGCGCTCGGGCGTGACCTCGGTCAGGCGGATGCCCATCAAGTCGGGAAGAGCGCCCTTGAAGCGGTCCTGAATCGTCGCCGCGAGGCTCATCTGACCTCCCTTCCTGTGTAGTCCTCCTCGATACGGTCCTCGAAGAAGCTGCTGGGATTGGGCGCCGCCATGAAGCGCCGGTGCACTTCCGGCGAGACCTTGGGATACTGGAACACGCGCCCGTTGGACATCTCGACTTCGAGCGTCTGGCTCTTCTCGTCGTATCCGACCGAGCGGATCTTGGACGAATTGACGCGCTTGCGCTCCATCTCAGGCCGCCTCCACGCGGACCTTGTCGCCGGAGCGCACTTTCGCCAGCACGCGCGCGTCGCCCAGCACCCGGCCGAGCACGTTGCAGCGGCTCGCCAGCTTCGGCCTGCCGTCGGTCGAGATCGGCGTCGGGCCGAAGGGCAGGGCGAGCGCCGATCCCTCGACCCAGAAACAAACGGTGCCCGGCTCGACGATCTGGCGCGCCTGCGGCTCCAGGTCGACCGAGATCGGCGCGTCGAAGTACACCTCCTCGCCCCAGGTCTGGGCCGACGACTCGAACGGCAGCGCCTCGAGCAGCGCCGCGACGGTCGGGGTGTCGTCCAGCGCGACCTCGAACTCGGTGCGGCCGGCGCGGATGCGCAGTCTGGCGCTAGGCTTCGATGTGCTCGACATTGAGCTGGAGGTTCTTCAGGCCGTTGTATTCGTTTACCGTGAGGCGGTAGGCGGCGCGTATACGCGACCCCAGACCGTCGCCGCGATGCGCCATGCGCGGATCGACGGCATTGAACCGGATCGCTTCGAAACGCCGCCCGTCCTTGACCAGGCGCAGCTTCAGGTGCCGCTCTCCCACCACGCGCTGGCTGTCGACGGAAAATGTATCGCAGAACAGCGGTTGCGGAAAGCCCTGACCCCAGATCTGCTGCTCGAGCAGCTGCGCCACGCCGAGCGTGAGGTCGGCCGGATCGAGCGCGCCGTCGGTCTCGATCACCGGCGCCAGCGCCTCGGGCGGGATCGTGTCGGCCGCGGCGCGCTCGAACGCCGCAGCGAAGCGTTCGAAGTCGCGCTCGCGCAGGGTCAGGCCGGCGGCCTGGGCATGCCCGCCGAAGCGCAGGATCAGACCGGGCTCGCGCTTGGACACCAGGTCGAGGCAGTCGCGCAGATGCAGCCCCGCGATAGAGCGCCCCGATCCGCGCAGCAATCCGGCATTGGTTCCGTCGCCGGCGCGCCCGAAGCACACCACCGGACGGTGCAGGCGCTCGCGCAGGCGCGAGGCGAGAATCCCGACCACGCCCTGGTGCCAGCCCGGCTCGAACAGCGCGACCGCGGCGCCGGGCGCCGCCTCGATGCCGGCGGCGGCGAGCAGCGCCTCGTCCAGCATCTCGCTCTCTATTTTGCGGCGCTCGCGGTTCAGCTGGTCGAGCTGCTGCGCGATGTTCGCGGCGCGCGCCTCGTCGTCGGTGATCAGGCACTCGATGCCCAGGCTCATGTCGGCGAGGCGGCCGGCCGCGTTCAGGCGCGGACCGGCGACGAAGCCAAGGTCGAAACCCGTGGCCTGCGCCGGCACGCGCCCTGCGATGCGCAGCAGCGCGTTCAACCCGGGCACCGCGCGCCCGGCGCGCAGGCGCTTGAGCCCCTGCGCGACCAGGATCCGGTTGTTGGCGTCCAGCGGCACCACGTCCGCCACCGTGCCGAGCGCGACCAGGTCGACCAGCGTGCCGAAATTGGGCTCGGCTCGCGCCGCGAACGCGCCGCGCCGGCGCAGCTCGGCGCGCAAGGCGAGCATGACGTAGAACATGACGCCCACCCCGGCAAGCGCCTTGGACGGGAAGCCGCAGCCCGGCTGGTTCGGATTGACGATGCACTCGGCCGCCGGCAGCTCGGGCCCCGGAAGGTGGTGGTCGGTGATCAGGGTGGCGATGCCGAGTGAGCGCGCGCGCGCCACGCCCTCGACGCTGGCGATGCCGTTGTCGACGGTGACGAGCAGCTGCGGGCGCAGCGCGGCCGCGAGATCGACCAGCTCGGGCGACAGGCCGTAGCCGAGCACGAAGCGGTCCGGCACCAGGTATTGGACGTCGGCACCCAATGCGCGCAGCGCGCGCACGCCGAGCGCGCAGGCAGTGGCCCCGTCGGCGTCGTAGTCCGCGACGATGAGGATGCGGCGCCCCCCGGCGATGGCGTCCGCCAGCAGCTGCGCCGCCTGCTCCGCGTTCGCGAGCTGCGCGGGCGCGAGCAGGCGCGACGCCTCGTAGTCCAGCTCGTCGGCCGAACGGATGCGCCGCGCGGCGAACACGCGCGCGAGCACCGGATGGATCCCGGCGCGCTCGAGTGCGCGCCGGTCCGCTTCCGCGTAGGGGCGCTCGACGATCCTCATGCGTAGCGCTCGAGCGCGCGCGGGCGGCGCCAGATGCGCCGCAGGTCGCCTTGAACGGTCTCGAACGAGCGCGCTTCCGCAGCGTCGGGAACGTGCAGCGTGACCATGCCGAGGCGTCCGGCGCGCAGCGCCGCCAGCAGCGGCGCGAACCAGCGTGCTTCGAGCGCTTGCAGGCGCGCGGCGTAAGCCTCCGCGTCGTCGAGCGCGTGCGCCGCGCGCAACGCGTCCAGCACCAGGAGGTGACGGCCGTCCTCGGGGGCGCGCGCGAGCCACTCTTCGGCCGTGGCCGGGAGGGCGCGACTCGCCATTCCGGCCGCGCGCGCGAGGCCGAGCGCGACCGGCTCGTCGGCGCAGACCGATCGCCATGGCCCCGACGGGGCGCGCGGCGCGCGGCCCGCGCCCCAGAGCCAGAGGCTGTTCAGCGCCGGCGCGCCGCGACGCTCGCGCTCCGCGTTGACCGGGTGCTCGTGCAGCACCATCTGGATCTCGGTCAGCAGCGCATGCCAGCGCCGCGCTTCGGGTAGGGCGGCGAAGTGTCGGTCGACGTCTTCGCCCGCGAGCTGGAGCGGCGACTCGGTTGCCGCGGCGACGTCCCCGGCCAGGCGCGCGCTCCAGCGCCCGGGCGCAAGCGGGTAGAGGGTGAGGGTGCCTGCGAAGTGACCGTTCAGCGTCTCGCACAGCGCCTCGGCCTCCTCGCGCGTGACGTCGAAGGCGGCGCTCGGCACGAGCGCCGGGCCTTCGCGTCCGAGGCGCAAGTGCACCGGGTCGGCGCGAAGCCACGAGTCGTCTCCGGGCTCGCCGCCGTGCGCGAGCACGGTAAGGGCGCCCGCGGCGAGCGGCGCGTCCTCGCCGCCGAAGGCCTCGGCGAGCCAGCGCTCGGGCGCCAGCGGCGCCGCGCCGGACCCCCGGCCGCGCGCGAGCAGCAGCTCGAGCGCGGGCAGGCGCAGCGCGGCGAGCGCCTCGCGCGCCGGGTCGCGTGTCGGAAACAGCGCGGGCACCAGCAGTTCGCAGTGCATCGTCAGGCCGAAAGCTCGACCACCCGCGCGCGCCCCTTGAGCAGGTGACGAGCGAGGATCTTGTATTGGTCGAGGTCAAAGCGCGGCCGCGGGCCGCGCTCGAGCAGCTCGGCGAGCTCGGATTCGGACTGCGCCGTGCCGAGATAGCACCAGTTGTGCACCACGTGCACCGCGCTCGCGTCGCGCGCGCGGTCTTCCTCCACCACTCCGACCGGCCCGCGGTAGGGCCAGGCGATCGTCTTGAGGCGCGCGAGCGCAAGCGCCACGCGCGCCTGATGCGCCTCGACGCTCTCGCGCCCGGCGCAGACCCCGGCGCAACGCCGGATCTGGTGGCGAAAGCAGGGGCCGTTGCGGCCGCCCGCGCGCTCGAGCCCCAGCGTCTGCAGGCACAGGCCGTGCTCGTCGGCGAGGCCGCGCAGCGCCGCGAGCGCGGCGTGCTTCGAGCGGAACACGCCGTAGACGTGCGGCACCGAATCGGCGTCGATTTCGTCGGCGCGCGCGAGGCGCAGCGATGCGCCGTCCCTGATGAAGCCGCACAGCTCGGCTGCGCGCCGCAGCCGGCGGTTGTAGACCGGCGTCAGCGCCTTGACCAGCTCGGCCTCTCGCAGCAGGGCGCCGAGCTCGCCGGCGGTGCGCTGCCAGTCGATGCGCCGGACCTCGCGCGCGAGCTGCATCTCGCGCGACGAGCGCAGGTCGTCGGAGAAGTGCGCCAGCACGCGGCTGCGCATGTTGACGCTCTTGCCCACGTACAGCGGCGCGCCGCCTTCGCCGTAGAAGAGATACACGCCGGGGGACTCGGGTACCGCGTCGATCGCCTCGCGCCCGACGTGCGGCGGCAGGCTCGGCTGCTTCGCGACCCGCAGCGCGGCGTCCGCGAGCGCCTCGTCTCCGTGCTCGGCCGCGGCAACGCGCAGGAATTGCCACACGGCGTCGGCGTCGCCCAGCGCGCGGTGCCGCGCGCGGCACTGCAAGCCATGGCGCGCGATCAGGCTGTCCAGGTTGTGGCGCGCATGGCCGGGATACAGCCGGCGCGAGAGCTTGACCGTGCACAGCGTTCGCGCCGCGTAGCGGATCCCCGCGCGCTCGAACGCCTGGCGCAGAAAACCGTAGTCGAAGCGCGCATTGTGCGCCACGACGACGCGCCCCGCGAGACGCTCAAGCAGCTCGCGCGCGAGCTGGCCGAAAGTCGGCGCCCGCGCGACCATGTCGTTCGTGATCCCGGTGAGCGCCTGGATCGCCGGCGGGATCGCGGTTTCGGGATTGACCAGGGTCGACCACTCGCCCGAGATCTCGCCGCCATCGACTTCCAGCACCGCGATCTCGGTGATGCGGTCCCAGCTCGCGTTCGCGCCCGTGGTCTCGAGGTCGACGATGGCGAGCGGCGCGTCGAGGAGCTGCATGCCGGCTAGGCTCCTTTCACGCACAGCACCTGCTTCAGCGTGTGGACGATCTCGACCAGGTCGGCCTGGTTCGCCATCACGTCGTCGATCGGCTTGTAGGCCGACGGCAGCTCGTCCAGCACTTCGGCGTCCTTGCGGCACTCAACGCCTTGCGTCTGCGCCTCCAGGTCGGCCACGGTGAACCTGCGCCTGGCTTCCCTGCGCCCGTACTTGCGGCCCGCGCCGTGGGCGCAGGAATGGTAGCTTTCGGCGCTGCCTTTGCCGCGCACGATATAGCTGCGCGCGCCCATGCTGCCGGGAATGATGCCGAGATCGCCTTCGCGCGCCCGGATCGCTCCCTTGCGCGTGACCCAGACGTTCTCGCCGAAATGATTCTCGCGCTCGACATAGTTGTGGTGGCAATTGATCGCCTCGTGCGTGATCTCGAACGGCCTGGGGATGTGGACGCGCAGGTTACTGACGACTTCCTCCATCATCGCGCGCCGGTTCTCGGCGGCGTAATCCTGGCACCAGCCGACTGCCGCCACGTACTCCTCGAACTCCGCGCTGTGCTCGGGAAAATACGCGAGGTCGGCGTCCGGCAGGACGATGAAATACCGCTCCATCAGCCGTTTCGCGCGCTCGATATAGTGGCGGCCGATGATGTTGCCGGTGCCGCGCGAGCCGGAATGCAGCATGATCCACACGTCCTGGCCCTCGTCCAGGCAGACCTCGATGAAGTGATTGCCGGAGCCGAGCGTGCCGAGCTGCGCCGCCGCGCGCTGCACTCCCTTTTCGCCGGCGGGCCCGAGGATGGTGTCCCGCAAGTCCGCCTGCGGCAGGCGCTTGAAGTTCCGCTCGAGCCTCTGTTCCCTGGCGTGCGCGCCACCGGCGCCGAGCGGAACGTCGCGCTCGATCGCACGCCTGATCGCGGCGAGGCTGTCGGGAAGGTCGGACGCCTTGAGCGAGGTGCGTACCGCGTTCATGCCGCAGCCGATGTCAACGCCCACGGCCGCCGGAATGATCGCGCCCTTGGTCGCGATGACGCTGCCGACCGTCGCGCCGATTCCCCAGTGCACGTCGGGCATGGCGACCACGCCGTGCTTGTGAATGAACGGCAACTTGGCGACGTTCTTCAGTTGCCGGAGCGCGCCGTCGTCGATGTCGTCGGTCCAGATTTTGACCGGCCTGCTGCCTTCTTCGTGGATGACTTGCTTCACGGCATCTCCAGACCCGATTATGTACTCAGTCGCGCGAGCTGCCACAGCGCGAAGGCGAGGATCGAGCTCCCCGATATCAGGTTGATCGCGCGCATCAGACCGGGTCCGATCCGTCCGCGCAGCCGACCGGCGGCCGCGGCGAGAATGACCCACCATGACGCCGAGCCGAGGAACACGCCCAGCGTGACCCATGCGGCCGCGTGGAAGTCGGTGTGCTGGGCCAGACCCATGCCGGCGAAGATGGCGGCAAAGGCGAGTATGGTCGGAGGATTGGCGAGCGTGAGTCCGAACGTCGACAGGAAGGCCGTGGCGAGCGGCGGCTCTTGCGCGGCTTCGCCGCCAGGCGGCGCCGGTGCCGCGGTCAGGGTTCGAATGCCGAGAAAGAACAGGTACACGCCGCCGAGCAGCCCCAACCAGAACTTCTGTCCCAGCAGCAGATTCGAGACCGCGGTCAGGCCGAAGGCGGCGAGCGCGCCGTACAGGCCGTCGGCGACGGCGATTCCCATGCCCGAAACGAAGCCCGCCAGCGCTCCCGAGGCGAGAGTGCGCCGCAGGCACAGCATCCACATCGGCCCTACGGTGGCGGCGAGCACGAAGCCGAACGCCAGCCCCTTCGCGAACAGCGGCGTCATTGCATCGGCACGAAGCGCGGCTGCGCGCGCACGCGCTCGACCCAGGCGCGCAGCGCGGGGTAGGGCTCGAGGTCGAAGCCGCCCTCGGCCGCACAGTGCGTGTAGGGAAACAGCGCGATGTCGGCGACCGAGTAGCTGCCGCCGACGAAGTACGGTTCCTTTGCCAGGTGTTGCTCCATCACGGCCAGCGCGTGATGGCCCCGCTCGCGCAGCCTGGGAAGCTCGGCGCGGCGCGGTGAATCGGGAGGGAAATAGCGCATGATCGAGCGCGCCACGGCGACATAGGGCTCGTGGCTGTACTGCTCGAAGAACATCCATTGCAGTACGCGCGCGCGCGCCAGGCGGGCGTCCGGAAGCAGCGCCGTGCCTTGCGCGAGGTAGTTCAGGATCGCGTTCGATTCGGCCAGGTAGCCGCCGTCTTCCAGCCCGAGGACCGGCACCTTCGCGTTCGGGTTGCGGGCGAGGAACTCGGCGCTGTGCGTGGCGCCGCCGAGCGTGTCGACCTCGATCCAGTCGTAGGGCAGATCGAGCTGCGCCAGCGCGAGCCTCAGCTTGTAGCAGTTGCCGGAGTCGGACATGCCGTAGACCGTGATCACGCGGGCTCGCTCTCAGCCGCTGTTGCGCAGCCCGGCGGCGACGCCGTTGATCGTCAGGTGAATCGCGCGCTTGGTGCGCTCGTCCGTTTCTCCCGCGCGGTAGCGCCTGAGCAACTCGACCTGCAGGTGGTTGAGCGGATCCAGATACGGAAAGCGGCTTCGTATGGAGCGCGCCAGCGTGGGGTTGTCCGCCAGCAGCTCGTCGCGTCCCGTGATCGCCGCGAGCCATTTCCGGGTGCGGTGCCATTCGGCCGAGATGTCGCCGAACACGCGCGCGCGCAAGCGCGCGTCCGGCACCAGCTCGGCATAGCGCGAGGCAATGGCGAGGTCGGTCTTCGCGAGCACCATGTCGAGGTTCGACAGCACGCTGCGGAAGAACGCCCAGCGCTGGTACATCTCGCGCAACTCGTCCAGTGCCGCCCCCGGCTGCGTCAGCCACTGCTCGCACGCGCTGCCGAAGCCGTACCAGCCGGGCAGCATCAGGCGGCACTGGCTCCAGCTGAAGACCCAGGGGATGGCGCGCAGGTCCTCCAGCCGCATGGTCTGGCGGCGCGCGGCGGGCCGGCTGCCGATGTTCAGGCCGGCGATCTCCGCGATCGGCGTTGAGGCGCGGAAGTAGTCGAGGAAGCCCGGCGTCTCCTTCACCAGCGCGCGATAGGCGCGAAAGGCGATCGCGGAGAGCTCCTCCGTCGCCTTGGCGTGGCGCTCGCGCTCGTCGTCGCTGCGCGGGCGCGAGGCGAGGCTCGCCTCGAGCGTCGCCGCGGCGAGCGTCTCGAGGTTGTGCCGGCCGCGCTCGGGGTCGGCATACTTGCTCGCGATCACTTCGCCCTGCTCGGTGAGGCGCAGCGCGCCATCGACGCTGCCCGGCGGCTGAGCCAGGATCGCGTCGTAGCTCGGCCCCCCGCCGCGGCCGACGGTGCCGCCGCGACCGTGAAACAGGCGCAGGCGGACGCCGTGCGCGTGGCACACGCGCACCAGCTCGGTCGAGGCCTCGTGCAGCGACCAGCTCGAAGCGAGGTAGCCGCCGTCCTTGTTGCTGTCGGAATAGCCGAGCATCACCTCCTGCGCGCCGTCGCGGGCGTCGACCCAGGCGCGGTACAGCGGCAGCTTGAGCGCGCGGTCGATGATCGCGCCGCTGCGCTCGAGGTCCGAGATCGACTCGAACAACGGGATGATGTCCATGTCGAGCTGCGGGCGCGCTCCCGGCCGCAGCAACCCGGCCTCGCGCAGCAGCACGCCGACTTCGAGCAGGTCGGACACAGATTCGCAGTGCGAGATCACGTACTGCGGGACGGCGCGCGCGCCGAAGCGGCGGCAACCGTCCGCCGCGGCGGCCAGCACCGCGAGCTCGCGCTGCACGTGCTGCGAATATTCCAGGTGCGGCGAACGCAGCGGGCGCGGCCCGGCCAGCTCGCGCGCGAGCAGCGCGACGCGCGCTTCCTCGTCGAGAGCCGCGTAGTTCGCTTCGACGCCCGCGCGCGCCAGCAGTTCCGCCACGGTCGCCTCGTGCTCGTCCGAGCTTTGCCGCAGGTCGATCGGCGCGAGATGGAAGCCGAACAGGCTCACCTGGCGGCGAAGCCGCGCCAGCGAGCCCTCGGCCAGGCGCGCGGCGCCCTGGGCAACGAGCGCCTGAGCGACCGTGTCGAGGTCGGCGGCCAGCTCTTCCGCGCTGGCATAGGGCGGGCGGCGCGCGCTCGGCTGCAGCGCGGCGTGCCGGCCCGCGAGCGCCTCGTCGCTCGCCGCCAGGCGCGCGTAGATACCGGACAGCGCGCGCCGGTAGGGCTCATCGCGCCGGTAGGGCGAGTCGTCGCCCGACGCATCGGCCAGCGCAAGCAGCGCCGCGGGCGCCTGCTTGACTCGAGTCGAGATCGCGAGCTCCTTGCCGAGCGCGTTCACCTGCTCGAGGTAGTGCTCGAGAATGAGCCGTGCCTGCTGCGCGAGGGCCGCGCCGAGCGTCTGCGCCGTCACGTTCGGATTGCCGTCGCGGTCGCCGCCGATCCAGCTTCCAATCGTGAGAAAGGGTGCGAGCGACGGCGCCTGAGCCAGGCCGAAGCATTGGCCGATGCCGGCCTCGAGCTCCTCGTAGAGGCGCGGCAGCTCGGATAGGAAGGTCATGCGGAAATACGCCAGGCCGTTGGCGATCTCGTCCGCCACTTCGAGCTTGCTCAGGCGCAGCATCGACGTGAGCCAGAGTCGGAGCACCTCGCGCCTGAGCCTGGCGTCGCGCGCATCGTCCTGCGGCAAGGCAAGAAGGCGCGCGATCTCGCGCTCGCAATCCAGGATGCTCTGGCGTTGCACCTCGGTCGGGTGCGCGGTCAGCACCGGGCACACGCGGGCGCGGGCGAACCAGGCAAGCAGCTCCTCGCCGCGCAGCCCCTCGGCGCGCAGGCGCTCGAGCGCGTAGGCCATGCTGCCCTGGCGCGGCGCCGACCCGGCCTCGGCGTGCGCATGCCGCCTGCGGTTCTGCTGCGTGTCCTCCGCGATGTTGAGCAGGTGCGAGAAGAAGCTGAAGGCGCGCACCACGTGCAAGGTCTGCTCGATGTCGAGCGCGTTGAGCAGAACTTCGAGCTCCGAGCGTGCCTCCTGCGCGCCGGATTCCGTGCGCCTGAACGCCACCGCGGTCTGGCGGATCAGCTCGATGCGATGAAGCATCTCCTCGCCGACCTGCTCGCGTATCGCGTCGCCCAGCAGGCGGCCCAGCAGGCGCCGGTCCTCGCGCAACAGGTGTTCCTTCGCCTCCTGGGCGAACTCGACGCTTGCTTGCATAAGCGGAATTCTACGCGCCGCGCGCGGGCGACCGCCCGCGCCGGGGCGCTAGTCGTGCGCGAGCGACTTGGTGGTGAACAGGTAGTCCTTGAGCTCCTTGTCGAAGCTCGGGTCCTTGCGCCGGATCCACTCCAGCACCATCGCCGCGTGTTCCTTCTCCTCGTCGCGGTTGTGCGCCAGTATCGCCTGGAGCACCTTGTCCTTGCAGGCGTCGACGCGCTGGTTGTACCAGTCGATCGCCTCGAGCTCCTCCATCAGCGACGTGATCGCGCGGTGCATGTCGCGTGTTTCGTCCGACATCTCGCCGATCGGCTCGTGGTAGCCCTCGTTTGCCATTGCGTCGTCTCCCCGTGGAAATGCGTCAAGAAACCAGGAGGCTATTCTATGCGGACTTCGCGCCCTCTACGTACTTGCGCGAGGTGCGCGGATCGAGCCCGGTGCGCTTGGCGACCTCGGCATAAGTCCCGAAGCGCCGGTAGAGGAGGGCGCAGTACTGCTCCAGCAGCTGTGCCGCGCTCAGCTCTCCTGCGCGCAGCTTCGCGAGCAGAGCGTCGTCTTCGCTTTGCGGTCCCGCGACCAGGTCTCCCGCGTAGCGCCCGGTGAGCAGGATGCGCCGCACGGCCTGCTCCAGCTCGCGCACGTTTCCCGGCCACGCGTAGTTCCGCGGCACGCTCGCCTCCAGCGCCTCCATCACGCTGTCCGCGAGCGCGGCGTCCTCCGTGCCGGCGATGCGCTTCACCACCAGACGCACCAGCTGCGCGAGCTCGCCCGGTGCCTCGGCGATACGCTGGCGCAAGGTCGGCATCTCGATCACGTCCGAGCACAGCCGGTAGAAGAAGTCGTCGCGGAAGCGTCCCTCGCGCCGCAGCGCGCCGAGCGGCCGGTTCGTGGCGGCGATCACGCGTCCGGAGAAGCGCTTGCGCTCGTGGCCGCCGACCGGCGTGAAGACGCGTTCCTGGAGCACGTGCAGCAGCTTGATCTGCACCGGCACCGAGACCTCACCGATCTCGTCCAGGAAGAGTGCTCCGTGCTCGTTGCAGCGCTGGAACAAGCCGTCGTGATTTCCGACCGCGCCGGTGAAGGCCCCTTTGACATGGCCGAAGAGCTCCGACTCGATCAGCGCCTCGGAGAACTGCGACAGGTTGATGGCGATGAACGCGTCGGCGAAGCTCGCCGCGAAGCGGCGCTCGGCGGGGAGATAGGGAACGAAGCCGGCGCGGCCGATCGCGGCGGCCGCCGAGCCCTTGCCGGTCCCGGTCTCGCCCAGCAGCAGGGTCGAGAAATCCTCCATGCGGTTCCACAGCGCCGTTTGGTAGCCGCGCATGTCGTGCGTCACGATGTTGTTCCACAGTGCCTCGCGCAGGCGGCGCATCGACTCGGACTCGCCCGCGAGGGCGCCGTGGATGAAATAGAACGCGCGCCGCAGGTGAAAGATGAATGCGAAGTAGCGCGCCGCGCGCTCCTCGGAAAAGCCGTTGCGCACCAGCTCGCCGATCGCCTCGTCGCCGAACGGCACGCCGACCGGCGCGCCGCTTTGCTTGAGCTGGCGCTCGATCAGCGCGTCCAGTTGCGGCACGAAGCGGTGATAGCACGCGTACAGCAGCGCCGGCTCGACGACAGCGCGCTCCGCGTCGCCCAGGCGCGCGAGCACGGCCCCGCCGTCGGCGAGCAGCGGCGCAAGACGCGCTTCGACCACATGCGCCAGTGGGTTGGGCTGCGCGGTGAGATCGCCCAACCGCGCGCCGGGCGCCAGCCGAACGATCAGCTCGAAGCGCCGCGGGCTGTACAGGTTGCCGAACACGACGTCGGCCACCCCCGCGAAGAACTCGCGGTCCGAAGCGCTGAGTCCGGCGATGGGCATGCATTCAATGTAGGCCTAAGTGTCAGCCAATGCCAGAAAGATGTAAGCCCTCTCGATCCTCTTATTTAATTTTGTCGCAAAACCAAACGGTTATCTGACTGGCACAGTCGATGCGGAAGGGTTATTGCGGTCGTCGCTTGGAGAGATCGGCGGGCCGCAGATGTAAGCGATAAGCAAGCCCGGGGTAACCGGTCCGTGGGTCGCTGGAACACAGGCTAGGAGCCGACAGACGCCGCGAGACCAAGCCTTGCGGCAAGGAGGGGACATGAAACGGCAATTGAAGGCGGTAGCAGTAGCGCTCGCCGTCGCGACCGCGGCGGCAATGCTCGCCCGCTCTACAGGAGGCGATCGCAAGGCGGTTGGCGCCGACATCTTCGGCCACAAGGTGCTCGAGATGTTGTTCTGCTTCCCCATCACGGATGGTGACGCGAAGCAAAGCACAGCTTTCTCCGGCGCAGGCGCGGCCTCGCCGGCCACTTCTTGCGGCCAGGAGGCGACATGAAACGCGAAATGAAGCTGGTAGCGGTCGCGATTGCGGCGGCGATGCTCGGCGCATGCGCAGGCGGTGGCGGAAAAACCTCCTCGGGGCCCGAATCATTGGCGCCGGTGAATTCCGCATATGCCGACGCAAAGGCGCGCGCCGCGCAGTGTTACGCGAATCCCACGCAGGCTTGCCTGATATATGAGCTCATGTACGGCGAAGAATGCAAGATTTTGCCGAATCGGTGCACGGCGAGCGTGTTGCTCTGGGAGAAGTTTCCGCCCGATGAGTCGAACACAACCACTCTTCCAAACTTCATCGTGGACCCCGACAACCCGGATACATGGCCTTCGACTGATCAGACCACCGTCGATCCCGTGCTGTTCACCTCCTGGGTCACCCCGCACGATATTGGAGTCAGGGCCGACGGTCTGCTGGGGATGGCAGTGGTCAATCACTCGGCCGATGGCGCGCACATCTCGCCGACTCACGTGGGGCATGGCGGGGGAGGCGTTATCCTGGTCTACGAGCCCTCGGGGCAGCTGCGCGAATTTCGTAACGGTGAGGGTTCATTCGCTCCGCAACCAGGACTGACCGAGCGCTATAGCCAGCCAGGCATTGACGCAGCCTGGTCGACGACGAACTCCCAGCAAACGGCGTTCACCGCCGTTAAGACCGACGGCGTCGCACTGATCGCGAATCCGTACGACTCGGGCTGGAACTACCAGTCTTTCGGTGTCTGGACCCACCCGGGGACTGCCGCGACCGAATACGTGAGGGGGCTCTCGTTCGGAGCCGCGACGCCCGGCCCGGCGATTCCGAGCAGCGGGTACGCCGCGTTCACCGGCAAGCTGGCAGGCATGTACATTTCCTCGGCAGGGGAAGGGAGCATGGCTACCGCGGATCTGGGTGTCCACGTTGATTTCGGCACGCGCTCCCTGAGCCTCGCCTCCACGGGAACGATGGCGCACAACGGATTGATTTGGACCCCGAGTCCGGGCCTCGATGTCAGCGGAACCCTCACCTACTCGCAGGGATCGGGCGTGTTCTCTGGGACGCTCGTCAACGCCGCCGGCACCATGGGCGGCACATCGAACGGGCAGTTCTACGGTCCGGCCGCGCAGGAACTCGGCGGGGAATTCGTGCTCAAGTCGTCGACCACTGTCGAGACCTTAGTCGGCGCCTACGGCGCCAAGCGCTGAGGCGGGCCGTGTGGCGCTTCATTCTCGCCTCGCTTTTCGTCGCCGCGGCCGCGTCGACGCCGGCGCACGCGCAGTCGGACCAGGCGCTGCAGCGCGCGTTCGTCGAGGCGATGCAGCAGCTGCGGGCGGGAAAACTGGGCGATGCCGAGCGGATCCTGCGCGGCATGCTCGAGCACACTCACAGCCCGCGGGTGAAGCTGGAGCTCGCGCGCGTGCTCTATCTCGAGGGCAAGGACGCGGAAGCGAAGGCGCTGTTCAAGCAGGTGTCGATGCAGTCAGACACGCCCTGGCGGGTGCGCGACAACATCGCGCCCTTCGTGCGCTCGATCGAGGAGCGCTCGGGCTACCTCAAGCTGGGCGTGACGATCGTTTCGGACTCCAACCCGCGCAACCTCGCGGCGCAAGAGGAGTTCACCATCGGCAATTTTCGGGTGATGCCGACCGAGGCGCCGCAGAAGATGACCGGCCTGCGCTATTCGGTGCAGGGCTGGATGCCCGCACTCGGCGCGTCGCGCACGGGCGGCTACCTGAATGCGTCGTACGCGGACTATCCGGGCCGCCAACTCGACCGGATTACGGCGGATTTCGGCTTGCTCAGGAACCTTTCCGCCGGCGGGCGCACGCGCGGCAGGGCCGGAGTGGAGCTGGGGACGCTCGCCGGCAGGCGGCTGTATCACTTTCCCTACCTCGGGCTGGACTCGGTGCTGAGGCAAACGGAGACATACCGGATCGCCGGCGAGGTGAAGGCGGGCAAGGTCAAATTCGCCGACTTCGGCTACCTCGACGCGAACTACCTGAGCGCTTCGGCTTCGGTGCGCAAGGCTGTTTCGCAAGCCGCGGCGGTATCGCTGAGCGCCACGCTCGAGCGGTCGCAGGCGAGGGAACGCGCCTATTCCTACGCCGGCTGGCAGCTGGGACCGGGCATCGACCTGTTCTGGGCGGATTCGCTTTACCAGTTCGGCGCCCGCGCCACGCTCGGCTGCCGCAGGTACAAGGCGGTCGACCCGCTGTTCGGCCAGCAGCGCCGCGACACGACGCAACGGCTCGAGGCGACGCTCGGCAACAAGCGCTGGCGCTGGCGCGACAACCGCATCTCGCTCGTCGCGTCGATCGAGCGCAACCGCTCGAACATCGGTTTCTACAGCTACCGCAAATTCAACTTGTCGGTCGCAGTCGAATAAAGGAGGAGGGCGTCATGGACAAATCCACCCGATTGACCGCGCGCGAAACGGACGTGCTGAGGCTCATGGCGCGCGGGCATACCTATTCGCAGATCGGCGACGCGCTCGGTGTGTCGTTGCACACCGTGGCGAGCCACGCCAAGAACATCTATCGCAAACTCGAGGTCCGCTCGGCGCGCGCCGCCGTGTGGCGCGCGCTCGAGCTCGGTCTCACGTAATCATCGACTCCGGAATCGCGCTGTTCTTGCGCCCGGCGACGCCGAAATAGTGCAGCGGCCGGCCGTCGACCGAGAGCCGGTGCCGGTAGCGCTCGATGTGGTGAATGTCGAGGTGCTCGGTCAGGATCAGGTTCTTGACGAAGACGGAGAAGCCGCTGGTGTCGCGGTTGTCGAGGAAGCTCTCCTTGATGTTGAACGCGATCCAGCCTCCGTCCTCGACCAGGTTGAAACTCTCCCAGAAAGCGCGCACCGGAATGTCGCCGAAGCCGAGCGCGGCGACGGTTACCATGCAGTTGAAGCGCCACTCGGCCAGCTCCTCGCGCTGCGCGGCCTCGAGCTTGCACAGGTCGGTGACATAGTACTGGTCGTAGACGCCGGCGCGGTCGCGCTCGGCCGCGTCGCGCGCGGCGGCGGAGATGTCGAGGCCGACGATGCGCGCCACGCCGTGCTGCCTGAGCTCCTCGCCGACCATGCCGTTGCCCGCGCCAAGGTCGAGAACGCGAAGCTCGGGGAAGCTTTCCGCCGCGGTGCTCATCGTGTAGTGCAGGATATCGATCACCTTCTTCGGCGAGCAGCACTTGAGCCGATCGTAGAACAGCTGTTCGTACAGGCCCGGACGGTTGTAGATCGCGTCGTAGTCGTGGAAACGCAGCTTTACTTCCTCGCCGGACGGTCCGGTCAGCAGAAAGTACGCCTCGTCCTGGTCAAGCTGGTGTGGGTCCGTCGCGGGGAGTCGAATGCGGTGCCTGCGCATGCCGTTGCGTCGCTCATAGCGGGTCAATCATTGCGGGATGCCCGCCGGGAGCGGCGGGCGCGGGACCTCTATTTTGCCCGCAATGCGGCGATCGCTCAAATCGCCGCGCGACGCAGCGCTTCAGCGGAGAGGTTGTAGGTGCGCCCGAGGCCGGCGACGAAGCGAGCGTCGCGCGGCACGAGTCGCCAGAAGCTGAAGTCGGCGAGGGCGAACGTCACCGCCGAGGCCGGAAAGCGTTCAAGCCACGAAGCCTTCAGCCGCTCGTACGGCTCCCCTTCCCCGGCGAGCGGCTGCGCCTCGCCGCGCAAGGTGACGCGAGCCAGGGTCTGCGGGTCTGCGCGCCCATCGTCGGGCTCGACGATCGAGAGCGACGCGCGCGGATCGGCAAGCATGTCCTGCGTGTGCCACGCGAGGCGGCTGACGCGCAGGCACACGGCGCCGAAGTCCGCCTCGGGCAGGAACGACACCATCGACACCAGCGGCCCGCCCTGGCGCAGGGTGCCGAGCGCGGCGATGCGCACCTCGCGGATCAGTCGCGCAAGCAAGACGGATGCGTCAGCGTCCATGGCGGCCATTGTAGTATTCTCGCGCCACTGTGCGTTACGAACTGCTCATCGGCCTGCGCTACACACGCGCCAAGCGCCGCAACCACTTCATCAGCTTCATCTCCCTCATTTCGATGGCGGGAATCGCGCTCGGCGTCGCCGCGCTGATCGTGGTGCTGTCGGTGATGAACGGCTTCCAGCAGGAGCTACGCGCGCGCATCCTCGGCGTCGTGTCCCACGTGCAGGTCATCGGAGCGGACAACCGCCTGAACCATTGGCAGGAGACGGCCGCGGCGGCGGCGCGAAATCCGCGCGTCATCGCCGCGGCGCCGTTCGTCAGCGCGCAGGGCATGCTCACCTTCGGCCAGGCGGTGCGCGGCGCCCTCGTGCGCGGCATCCTGCCGCGCGAGGAGGAGCGGGTGGCGCAGTTTGGCGAGCACATGCGCGCCGGCAGCCTGGACGCCCTGCAGCCCGGCCGCTTCGGCATCGTGCTCGGGGTCGACCTGGCGCGCGCGCTCGGCGCGCTGCCCGGGGACAAGGTGGCGCTGATCGCGCCGCAGGGGCTGGTGACGCCGGCGGGTGTGATCCCGCGCCTGAAGCAATTCACCGTGGTCGGCATCTTCGACATCGGCTTCGTCGAGGCCGACGCGGGCCTCGCGCTGATCAATCTCCAGGACGCGCAGAAGCTGTACCAGATGGGCGACGCGGTGAGCGGCGTGCGGCTCAAACTCGACGACCTGTTCGCCGCGCCCGAGGTCGCGCGCGAGCTGACGGCGCGCCTTGGCCCGGACGTCTACGCCACCGACTGGACTCGCAGCCACGCGAACTTCTTCCGCGCGGTCGAGATCGAAAAGCGGGTCATGTTCATCATCTTGCTGCTGATCGTGGCCGTGGCGGCGTTCAACGTGGTTTCGGCGCTGGTGATGCTGGTGACCGACAAGCAGGCCGACATCGCGATCCTGCGCACGCTCGGCGCCGCGCCCGGTTCGGTGATGCAGATCTTCATGGTGCAGGGCGCGGTCATCGGCGTGATCGGCACCCTGGCGGGCGTGGTTTGCGGGGTGCTGCTGGCGCTGAACGTGTCGACCGTGGTGCCGGCGATCGAGCACGCGTTCAACGTCCAGTTCCTGTCCAAGGACGTCTACCTGATCCCCGAGCTGCCTTCGGACGTGCACCTGCGCGACGTGGTCATCATCGGCGTAGTGTCGCTCGTGCTGTCGTTCATCGCCACGCTCTATCCCAGCTGGCGCGCCTCGCGCGTCAATCCGGCCGAAGCGCTGCGCTATGAGTGACGTGCTCTCCTGCCGCGGCCTGCAGAAGGTCTACCTCGGACCGACCGCGGTGCCGGTGCTGCGCGGCGTCGACCTGGATGTGAAGGTGGGCGAGCGGATCGCGATCGTCGGCCGCTCCGGCTCCGGCAAGAGCACGCTGCTGCACCTGCTGGGCGGACTGGACTCACCAAGCGGCGGCAGCGTCAGCGTCCAGGGCCGGGCGTTCAGCGAGATGGGGGAAGCCGAGCGCGGTCGCGTGCGCAACGCCACGCTCGGCTTCGTCTACCAGTTCCACCACCTGCTGCCGGAGTTCAGCGCGCTGGAGAACGTCGCCATGCCGCTGCTGATCCGCCGCATGCCGCGCGCCGATGCGCTCGGCCGGGCGGCTGCGGCGCTGACGGAAGTGGGCCTGGGCGAGCGCCTCGAGCACCAGCCAGGCGAGCTCTCGGGCGGCGAGCGCCAGCGCTGCGCGTTCGCGCGCGCGATGGTCACCGAGCCGGCCTGCGTGCTGGCCGACGAGCCGACCGGCAACCTCGACCTGCGCACCGCGGACGAGGTGTTCGAGGCGATGGTGCGGCTGTCGGCGACGCACGCTACCGCGTTCGTCATCGTCACCCACGACCCCGCGCTCGCGGCGCGCGCCGAGCGGATCTACGAGCTGCGCGACGGGGTCTTGCATGAGGCAGCTCGCGCTCCAGGGTGAGCTCGTAGGGCGCATAGCCGAGCGCGCGGTAAAAGCGCAGGGCGGACTGGTTGGCGGCGAGCGTGCGCACCCGCAGGCGCGCGAGGCCCAGAGCGGCGAAGTGGCGGCCCGCTTCCTCGAGCAGCGCGACGGCGATACCGCGCGCGCGGGCGCCCGGCTCCACGTACAGGTCGGTGACCACGGCGTAGCGCCGCTCGGCGGGGCGCACGTGATGCGCGTCGAATTCCTCCTCCTCGACCCAGCCCACCAGGAAGCCGAGCCGCGCCTCGCCGCGCGCCGCCACCAGCACTCTTCCGCGCCGCTCGCGCGCCGCGCGCTCGAGGTGGAGAAGGTGCGCGGCCGCGATGCGGCGTCCCTCCGCGCGCCCCGCGTGCAGCGTGCGCTCGAGGTCCTGCAGCGCCGCGACGAACGCGATCAGTCGCGGCCGGTCGGCCGGCTGCGCGTCGCGCACCATGAAACGGGGAGTGCTCTTCATGTCCGAGGCTCCCTTCGACGCGCACGCCGGCGGGCGCGCCAGGCGAGCACAACGTAGGCGCGCCATGCAAGGTGAACGCCGAAATAGCCCAGCACCGCGAGCGTGCAGGCGAGCGCGACCAGGCCCACCGCGAGCGGCTTGCCGAGCGAGAGTGACCATTGCACGAGCGTGTGCACCGACGCGCCGAGCTGGGTCCAGTCGAGCTCCGGCGGCCGCGCGATCCGGGCCTGGCCGCCGGCGCCGAGCAGCAGCGTGCCGTATTCGTAAGCGAGAACGTAGAGCGGCACGATCGTGAAAGGATTGGTATAGAGGGTGGTGACGAGCGCGACCGGCAGGTTGCGGTGCAGCGGCACTGCGAGCAGCGCGGCAACGAGCATCTGAAACGGTCCCGGCACCAGGCCGGCGAACAGCCCGATCGCCATTCCGCCCGCGACCGATTCCCGGTTCAGGTGCCACAGGTTGGGGTGGCGCAGCAGCGAGCCGAACATCCGCACCACGCGATAGGAGCGGACTTTCGCGGCGTCGGGCAGGTATTTGCGGAAGAACTTTCGCGGCATGGTCATCCGGCGCGCTGCCCGGCCGTTGCATTGTAGATGACGGCGGGGGTGCTTGCTTTCGTGGCCGGGGTGGTGCTGCTGCAGCAGCAGGCCGAGCTTCCGGCCGCGATCTGGCTCTGGGCCTTGCCCGCATGCATTGCGCTCGGCGTCTGGCGGCCGGGCCTGCGCCTTCCCGCCGCCCTGGCGGCGGGATTCCTGTGGGCCGCCGGCTGCGCCCAGCTGCGCGTTGCCGACCGCCTCGCGCCCGCGCACGAGGGCCGCGAGTTGGAGGTGACGGGCGTGGTCGCATCGATGCCCGTCGCGGGCGAACGCGCGTTGCGCTTCGACTTCGAGCCCGAGTCCGCGCCGCCGGGGGTGCGGCTTCCGCGCCGGCTGCGTCTGGCGTGGTACGCGCCGTCGCCGCCGGCGCCGGGACCCGCGGTGCACCCGGGCGAGCGCTGGCGCTTGACCCTCAAGCTGCGCCGGCCGCACGGCGCGGTCAACCCGTTCGGATTCGACTACGAGGCCTGGCTGCTGGAGCGCGGCATCGGCGCGACCGGTTACGTGCGCGAATTCCCGCGGCCGCTGCGCCTGGGCGAGCGCCGCGGCGCGCTGGACCGCATCGAGCTGGCGCGCGAGTCGGTGCGCGAGCGCTTCCTGCGGGTGCTCGGGCCGACGCCGGCGGCGGGAATGCTCGTCGCGCTCGCGATCGGCGACCAGCGCGCGATTTCGAACGAGGAGTGGCGCTTGTTCCAACGCACCGGGGTGACGCACCTGATGAGCATCTCGGGGCTGCACGTGACGCTGGTATCGGGGCTCATTGCGTGGCTGGTCAGATTCGGCTGGCGCCGGCTGCCGTGGATGTGCGTGCGGCTGCCTGCGCGCAAGGCCGCGGCGGCGGCTGCGGTGGCGGCGGCGCTCGGCTACACCTTGCTCGCCGGATTCGGCGTTCCCGCGCAGCGCACGCTGCTGATGGTGTGCGTGGTCGCGCTCGCGCTC
>CAWHUZ010000002.1:0-30890 GCA_963832685.1 uncultured beta proteobacterium | reverse complement strand
CGTATGCCTTGACGCCGTGGCGCCGGCGTTCCGTCATGCGTCGGGTCCTCCGCGGTGCCGGCTCACTCGTGCCAGTTCGCCCTCAGCAGATTTTCGCCCTTGTTGTAGTGGAACTCAAGCGTACCTTTGTAGGCGTCATGGACATGCTCCGCGATCTCGCGCGCGAGGTGGGTGCCAGTGGTGGTGATCAGCACGCCGTCGCCGCGCGCTTCGATTCCCATGATGCGCTCGAGCGGGTGGCGCGACTTCTCGCTCGCCTCGCAGTGGCGCGCCAGGCTGAGAATTTCATCGCGATGGCCGGCGAAGATGCCGCCGCTCAGGGAGACGAAGCCGGCGGGGAACTTGTCGCGCACGCGTTGGCACGCGGGGCAGAGCTGCTCGTGCGCGCCCGCGGGCGCGGGGTCCCAGGTCCATCGCCCGCGGTGGTAGCTCGCGCCGCAGTCGGGGCAGCGCGTCGGCTCGGGCAGCTTGCCCTTCGCCTTGTAGGTGTCGTGCACCAACTCATCGCGCAGTTCGTCCCTGCGCAGCATGCGGAAGCCGCCGTGGTCCGTTTTCATGATCGAATTTCCTGAAGTTGGCGCTTGGCCGCGTCGAAGGCGTCGCGCAGCGCGACGTACACGTCTTCATGGTGGTCCCGCGTCGCCGCGATCTCGTGCCCCGGCACGTGCGCCTCGATGCGTACCTGGAACTGTCGGCCCTGCTGCTGGTGGCGCGAGACCTCCTCGACCGTCACCCGGCAGCTGGTGAGGTTGGGATGGAATTCCTCGAGCTTGGCGGCCTGGTCGCGGATGCGCGCCTCAAGCGCGTCGGAGGGCGATATGTGACGCACGGTGATCTGGAGGGGGATTTGCATGATGCGCGCGGTCTTTCGCTGGGCGATACGACATATTCACGATATCCGTGGCCCAGTGGGGGGCATTGACCTTGATCAAACCCGCTTCCGCGGACGGCGCCAGCATGGCGAGAATACGGGAACGTTTCAAACGCCTACGTGAAAGGACAAGAGAACATGGCCTACAAACGAATTCTCGTACCGGTAGACGGAAGCCGCGCTTCCAATCGTGGCTTGCGCGAGGCGATCCGCCTGGCCGCGGGCCAGAAGGCCAGCTTGCAGCTCGTGCACGTCGTAGACGAGCACACCGTATTGGTGAGCGGCGCGGAGGTGGGTCCCTATATGGTGGAGCTGATGCTCGAACTGAGGAAACGGGGGCGCCGGGTGCTGCGCGCTGCCGAGGCACTCGTGCGAAGACACGGCCTGAGGTGCACGGGCGTCCTGCTCGAAGCGCAGGCTGCGCCCGCGGCGGACCTGATCGTCCGGCAGGCGAGAAAGTCGCGCGCCGATCTCATCGTCATCGGCACCCACGGTCGGCGCGGGTTGAGGCGGCTCATCATGGGCAGCGACGCGGAACATATCGTGCGGACCGCCCCGATGCCCGTCATGCTCGTGCGGGCCGCGGCAGCATAGGAACTCACCATACCTGATGCGGTCCTTGCAGCAGCCCGCGCCACAGCGTCGTCACGCCGGCGAGCTGGCTGCGCGCGATTTGTTCGATGCGCGGCCGCAGCGCGGCGAGGGAGGCGGGATCATCGAGCCGCAGCTTCAGGTCCATCAGCTGCGGCTCCGTAATCGGCTGGCCGATTCGGCTGACCATATAGCAGCAGGCTTCGCGCGCGCCGGCGATCTCGGCCACCAGCGCGCCGGCGATTCGGTTCGCCAGCAGGTTGTACAGCTTGCCGACGTGGCTCACCGGATTCTTGCCGGCGGCGGCCTCGAGGCTCATCGGCCGATAGGGCGTAATCAGGCCGTTGACCCTGTTGCCGCGTCCGACCTGGCCGTCGTCACCCGCTTCGGCCGACAGCCCCGTGACGGTGAGGTAGACGCTGTCGGCGTCGTCGCCGTCGGCGGAATTGACCGCGACCCTGGCGCCGCCGCGGGCCGCCTCGAGCGCGAGTTCGCGGATGCGCGCCTTCTTCTCCCGATAGTCGTCCAGGTGCGCGACGTGCCGCCCCACCAGCGCGCAGGCGACCGTGAGCTCGAGTTCGCTGCCGCTTCGCACGCCCATCACCTTTATATCCTCGCCGATCTCGGGCCGCGCAGCCTTGACTTCTGGCGAGTTGAGCTTGCGCTCGAGTTCGAGCACGGCGCTTTCCAGCGCGTCTAGCGGAGCGAATCCGACCGCGAGCGAGGTGTCGTTGGCGAGCGGCGCGCGGCCCTCGCGCTGGCGCAGGAACAGGGCGGCGAGATCGGGCGAGGTCGGCCGGATGCGCGGGTGGATGCGCACGTGGCGCACGGGATCGAGATGGCGCAGGTTCTCGCGCAGCCAGCGGCGGCTCTCCTCGACGGCGATCTCGTCCACGGGGATCTTGATGCCCTCGAACTCGGCGGTCGCGCGCCCGGCGAGATAGATCTCGATCGGCGCGGTGACCTCGCCGCCGCCGAACGCGGGACGCGCCGCGCCGCCGCACAGCAGCGCCTTGTCTACATTGTGGTGCAGGATCGCGCCGAAGCGCTCGAGATAGAAGCGCGACAGCGCGCGGCTCAGGTTCTCCGCCAGCGCGTCACAGATCGTGTCCGGATGGCCGACGCCCTTGCGCTCGACGATCTCGAACGGCAACGACGCGGGCGAGTGCGCCTCGAGCAGGCCGATCGCGGGGTCGGACTTCACCTTGGGCGGCATGAATTGCTCCTGGTCTGGTTCGACCTTGCGTATCGTCGCCTGCATGGCCATGATTCTCCGTCAGTGCGGGGAGCGTTTGACCTTGATCAAGTGCCCCGGCGCGCGGCCGCGCCTAATCGGAGGAAGCAAGCGTAGGAGGTGGCATATGGCCCTGACCCGCAAACAGCTTGAGGAGTTCGAACGCCTGCTCAGGCAGCGCCGGGAGCAGCTGGTGGCCGAGATGCTGGAGGACGTGGCGCGCGCGCGCGACGAAAGCTACGCCGACCTGGCGGGCTCGGTGACCGACCTGGGCGACGAGGCGCTCGCGGATTTGCTGTCGGACCTGGACAATGCCGAGATCGACCGCGACATGCGCACCGCGCGCGAGCTGAACGCCGCGCTTGCGCGCATCGCCGACGGCAGCTACGGCAGCTGCGCGGAGTGCGGCGGCGACATCGGCCTGGAGCGCCTGCGCGCTTATCCGACGGCGGTGCGCTGCATCAAGTGCCAGGAGGTCTACGAGAAGACCCACGTCCACCCGGGCGAGCCGAGGCTCTAGGCCCCGTTCGCCGCCGCGCGCGGCGCTCGGGTGCACCGCGGCAGGGGTCTGGGCTATGCTTGTGGCGAAGCCAGGGGCGGGGGGATGAGCAAGATCCTCGACAATCTCAAGCAGGCCGAACTCGATCGGGTCGCGCTCGCCGAGGCCGAGTCGCGGACGGCGTCCGACCAGGTCGGCAGGGTGCTCGCCGAGGAGCAGAGAGCCTTGGAGGAAGAGGCGGCGCGCAAGGCGCACGCACGGGGCGAAGCCGAGGCGCGCGCGCTCGAAGCGGCGCAGGCGCGTCTGGCGGCGGAGCGCGAGGCGAAGCGGGCGGCGCAGGCGCGCATGGATGCCGCCGCCGAGGCGGGACGAATCGCGCGCGAGCGCATGGTGACAGAACTCGAGCTCAGACGCGCCGCCCGGGCGCGCACCGAGGAGGAGGCGAACGCCGCGCTTGCCGCGCTGGACAGCGACGCGCCGATACGCCCCGGGCCGCTCCCCGCGCAAGGGCGGGTCGCCGCGCGCAAGGGGCCGCTCGCGCTGGCGACGACCCTGCTCGCGGCGGCTCTGCTCGCGGCACTCGCCGCCGGGATCGCGATCGGAAGGTTCGGCATCGCCGCCGCGCCGCGGCCGGCGCCGGCGCCGGCGCCACGCGCGGCGCCGAAACCGCGGCCCGATGCCGGACTCAAGCTCGACCGGGATTTCGAGGCCTTCGCGGCACGCGCCGCCGCCGCGCAGGAGAAGAAATAAGTCAGCCGAGCACGTCGTCCAGCGCGCGCCGCGGCGTCGGGCGCGGCGGCAGGTCGCCGTAGCCGAGCCGGAAGGGCAGCAGCGGCACGCCTGCAGCGCCGAACAGGCGCGTGAACTTGGTTTTCACTGTTTGCGCCTCGAGCAGCTGGCTGACCGGCTGGATGCACAGGCCGAGACCGGTCGCGGCGAGATACAGGCGCTCCAGCAGCTGGCCGGCCTTGAGCTCGAACTCGGGGCCGGCGACGCGGCCGCTGATCAGGCCGAAAACCGGCGCGCTGGTCAGCGCCGCGTGGTCGCGCTTGGCGAGCAGCCCCTCGACCCGCAGGTGGGTCACGGCGAACTGCTGCAGCAGCGACAGCGCCCACGGCCCGCCGAAGTTGCCGCCGCCGATGGCCTCGCCGAGCTCGTTGCGGAACTTGGGGTCGGCGAGCAGGAGGGCGTCGGCCTGAAGCATGAGCTTGTCGACCTCCTGCCTGATGGGGGCGTCCTGCGTCAGCAGCAGGGTGAACTTGAGGTCCGACTCGCAGGCGCGCAGCTTGCCGAGCACCGTCGGCGAGACCGCGCGCGAAAAATAGCGCGCATGATTGGTGCGGCGGCGCGTGATCGCCGCGAACAGGCTCGCCGGCCGGAAGGCCGCGGGCTGGGGCTGGTCGTCGAGGTCGACCGTCGCGACCAGGGAATGGATCTGGTCGCGGCCGAAGTAGCTCACCTGGTGGCCGAAGCCGAAATGCTCGGCCGCGATCAGAAGGTTCTCGAGCGCGCAGCCGAGGCTGACGCGCAGCTCGCGCTGGTTGGGATCGGCAACGCGCTGCCAGCGCGAGAGATCCGCGTGCAGGCTGACGCGCCGGCCGACGATCCTGAAGCGCCACGGCTGCGAGTTGCGCGCCGACGGCGCAAGGATCGCGTAGCGCAGCAGAAAGGTCAGGCGCGCGTCGAGCGCTCCCTTGGCGGGGAAGTCAGAGTCGCGCACCGACCAGGGATCGCGGTCGGTATCGGCCATGGTGCATTCGCAATGCGATGGTACCTCGGTTCCGCGCGGCGCGAATCTCGGCCGCGAACGAACGGCGCCGCCGGATGTCCATCGCTGGTCCGTCCGGCCGTACCGAAAAGGAAATGCTGTACGCGTTTGGCTTCGCCGCGTTGCTGGTGGTCACCAGCACGCTGCTCCACTACGAGGCGCTGCGGCTGCTTTCCGCCTGCATTCCGCACCTCAGGATAAGGCCGCGCGCGCGCCTGATTGCGGTGATCCTAGGCACCTTTCTCGGCCATCTGCTCGAAATCTCCTGCTACGCGCTCGCTTACTACTACCTGCGCGACCATTTCGGCCTCGGCAACTTCGGCGGCAAATTCGCCGACAGCTTCGCGAGCTATTTCTATTTCTCCGCCGAAAGCTATACCTCGATCGGCCTTGGCGACATCTACCCGCTCGGGCCCCTGCGCCTGATCACGGGCGTCGAGGCGTTGAACGGCCTGCTGCTGATCGGATGGTCGGCTTCGTTCACTTATGTTGCGATGCAGCGCTACTGGACCGGGCACGACTGAAGTCCGTCGCGGAACAAGTCAACCCGAAGTTTGGGGGAAAACTTATCTGCAGATCCTCGTTCGGTGCGAAATGCTGCACTGCAGAGGGACAACGCACCCGAGTAGTGCAACGATGTTCGCTTCTCTGGGAGGGGATATGTCAATTAAAGAAGCGTGGGACGAAGGCGGCGAGGAGCCTCGCGCGGCGCAGGCGAAGGGCTGGAACGAGCTCTACTTGAAGGAGGACTGGTGGGCGATCTGGCTTGGTCTCGGGATCATCGTGGTCGCGACCATCTTCTTTTACGGCGGCTCCAGCATCAAGTGGATCGCCGTCACGCCAGGCGGTTGGACGTCGTTCGACCAACTGTGGGGGGATTTCGTCGCGAAGATCCCCCGATACATCGCGCAGCTCGTCATGTGGCTGATCATCTTCTGCATCAGCGTGAAGGCGATGGGCTACAAGCTGGGCGAGTTCATCCCGTCCTTTATCTTCATCTACGTCATTTCGATCGCGATCATGATTCTCTGGGGGTGGAAATACTCCCACGTCTACAACCTGGAACCGCCCCTGGTGGCCTTGTTGCTGGGCCTCATCATCTCCAATACTGTCGGGCTGCCGCGCTGGATGGATGCCGGCTTCCGGGTGGAGTACTACATCAAGACGGGTATCGTGCTGCTCGGCGCCACCCTGCCCTTCACCCTGATCCTCTGGGCTGGCCCGGTCGCCATCTTCCAGGCGTCGGCAATTTCCATCGTCACTTTCCTCGTCATCTACTTCGTCGGCCGCAAATTAGGCATTGACCGCCAGCTCTGCGCCACCATGGGCGCCGGCGGTGCAGTGTGCGGCATTTCCGCCGCGATCGCCATCGCCGGTGCCGTGGGAGCCAAGAAGGAGCATGCGCCCATCGCGATCACCCTGGTGGTCATCTGGGCCATCGCGATGGTCTTCTTCCTGCCCCTCGTGTCGCGAGTGTTGGGCCTGCCGACCGGCGTCGCCGGAGCGTGGATCGGCACCTCCGAGTTCGCCGATGCCGCCGGCTTTGCCGCCGCCTCGTCGTATGGCGATCTTGCCGGGCACGTCCAAGGCATCTCCGGCACGCCGGAGCAGGCGGTCCAGGCCTTCACCCTGATGAAGGTCGTGGGCCGCGATATCTGGATCGGCATCTGGGCGTTCGTCATGGCCATCATCGCCACCACCCGGTGGGAGGTCAAAGGGGGCACCAAGCCGCAGGCCAGCGAGATCTGGTGGCGGTTCCCGAAGTTCGTCATCGGCTTCGCCATCGCCTCGATCCTGATGACGATCATCGCCAGCCACTATAGCCTGGCTGACTACAACGCCCACGTGAAGCCGGTCCTGGTCGGCCCGATCTTGGCCCTCCGGACCTGGGCATTCACCTTCTGCTTCTTCTCGATCGGCCTCACGACCCGTTTCCGCGAGCTCGCGGCGGCCGGCGGCAAGAACTTCTGGGCGTTCAGCGCGGGCGCCGTAGTCAACGTGATCCTCGGCTTCATCATGTCGGTCGTGATCTTCTACGAGTTCTGGTCCAAGCTCGGCGTCCACTAAGGCGCAGGGTTCCATGGGGATATGGAAATGGCGCCGCCCCTCCCGCGGGGCGGCGCGTTCTCTTTCTCAGCAGGGAGGTTTGCAGCCCGTGCCCGCCAATCGGCCAAGATGCCTGACCTGCCGCCACTTCCGTAACGGTCCGCGCTATCTGGAGTCGGTCTTCAAGGGCATGAACATCCTCAGCTCCGCGTACGCCTCGGTGCGCAGCAACGACGGCATTTGCCTGCTGCACGACCTGTACCTCTCCGCCGACGCCTGCTGCGATTCATACCAGAGCGCGGAGCACTTTCCCGCCTGACGCGATATATTCGCGCGGACTCGATTCCCGAGACCGCCGGTGTCCGCAGTCAGACAGCCCACTTTCCGCGCCGAGCACGTCGGCAGCTTCCTCAGGCCGGAGCGCCTGATGGCGGCGGTGCGCCAGGCGCGCGACGGCAAGCTGCCGGCAGAGGCGCTGCCTGCGCTGCAGGACGAATGCATCCGCGAGCTGGTGGAAATGGAGGAATCCGCCGGCCTGTCCTCGGTGACCGACGGGGAGTTCCGGCGCCGCGGCTGGTCGGCGGGCTTCATCGACGCGGTCGAGGGCTTCGGCCTGCGCGACGGCACTCTGCTCGGCTTCCGGGACGACAAGGGCGAAAAAGGCGGCGCGGCGTCACCCTACGCCAGGTCGAAGCTGCGGCGAACGCAAGGCATCGCCGTCGACGAGTTCCGCTTCCTCAAGAGCGTCGTCAAGAGTGGGCTGCCCAAGGTGACGATACCGTCGCCGGACGTCATGCACTACTTTCTCGGACCGAACAGCGTCGACCCGGAGGTGTACCCGGACATCGAGCGCTACTACGCGGACCTGGTGTCGATCTACGCGGCCGAGATCAGGGAACTCGCGGCGCTGGGCTGCGGCTACCTGCAGCTCGACAATACGGCGCTGCCGTGCAACTGCGACATTCATGCGCGCGCCGACGTGAGCGCGCGCGGCGAGGACCCGGACGCGCTCACGGCGCGCTACGTGAGGCTCGTGAACGACGTGCTCGCCGCCTGCCCGCCCGGCATGGCCAGGGCAACGCACATGTGCCGCGGCAACCTGAAGGGCGCGTGGATGGCGGAGGGAGGCTACGAGCCGATCGCGGAGAAGGTGTTCGGCGGCCTGAACGTCGACGCCTTCCTGCTCGAGTTCGATACGCCGCGCGCGGGGGACTTCCGTCCCTTGCGTTTCGTGCCCGCGCCCAAGCGCGTGGTGCTCGGTCTGGTCAGCACCAAGACGCCGCGCCTGGAGTCGGCCGATGAGCTGAAGCGGCGCATCGACGAGGCCGCGAAGTTCGTGCCGCTGGAGCGCCTGGGCATCTCGCCGCAATGCGGCTTCAGCTCCGCGCCCGGCGCCGGTCAGCCGCTCGGCGGGGACGACCAGAAGCGCAAGCTCGAGCTGCTGGTCGGCGTGGCGCGCGACGTCTGGGGAAGCAGCTAGCGCCCCATCGTCACGAACACGAGCCCGAGCGTGAGCAGCGCGATGCCGCCCAGCTCGATCCGGCTCAGGCGCTCGCGAAACACGCGCCGCGAGACGACGTAGCTGAACAGCAGCTCGACCAGGCCGAGCGTGCGCACGTGCGCCACCGGCTCGATCGCCATCGCGGTGAACCAGCCGGCCGAGGCGGCCGCGCCCATGAATCCGGCGAACAGCGAGGCGCGCCAGGCGCGCAGCACGCGCCGCACCGCGTCCGGGTTGCGCGCCAGCATCCAGCCGCCGAGCAGGAGCGTCTGCGCCAGCTGGGCGGCGACGAGCGTGTAGGCGCCGGCCATCAGGAACTCGGCGTGAAGCGCAAGCGCGGCGCCGCGATAGCCGACCGCGGCGAGCGCGAAGCCGGCTCCGCAGGCGAGGCCGATCAGCGCGCTGCGCGAGGTCCAGCCGGTGAGCATGGTGCGCAGCGGCCGCGACCGGTCGGCCGGCGACAGCAGCAGCACGCCGACCGTGCCGAAGGCGATCGCGAGCCCGGTGAGCGCGTTCACCCGGTCGCCGAGGAACACGTACGCGAACAGCGCGACCTGGATGATCTCGGTCTTCGAGTACGCCACGCCGAGCGCGAAGTTGCGCTCGGCCATCACGCGCAGCAGGAGCGCGGTGGCGACGATCTGGCTCACGCCGGCGACCAGCACCCAGAGCCAGAACGCGGCCGCCGGCGTGGGCAGGGCCAGGCCGGTGAAGGCTTGCACGCCCCACAGCCAGGCAAGGGCGAACGGCAGGCCGTAGAGGAAGCGCACCAGCGTCGCGCCGAGGGTGCCGAGCTCGGCGGTGAGATGACGCTGCGCGGCGTTGCGCAGCGTCTGCGCGAACGCGGCCCAGACCGTGATCGGAATCCAGAGCCAGGCGGCGGGCACCGCTCAGGCGCCGCGCGCGCCGATCACCTTCTTCAGCACGTGGCGCCGGTTGCGCGTGTGCGGCCGAACTTCGCCCGGCCAGCGGCCGGAATCGACCGCCGCGGCCCACGCCGGGCTGAGCAGCACCTCGGCGTTCTCGAGCTCGTACATCGCGCTGTAGCGCGGCTCGCCTTCGGCGGCGATGGTTTTCTTTTCTCCGCCCATGACCATCTCCAGCGGCGCGGTGACCGAGCGCGTCACCGCGAGCACGCCGGGGACCTTGAGCAGCAGCGGAACGTGTTCGGTCTCGTAGACCTCGTTGAACAGCGCCTCCTTCTCCGGCGCGACGTCCATGCTGGCAATGAAAATGAATTTCGTCTTTGGGTGCATCGTTCTCTTCCGGTGAGAAATGTTCAGCCCAGCGAGCGCTTCTGCTTCTCGCGCCGGCGCTCGTGGTCGTAGGCGAGGGCCGCGCCGACGATGCCGGCGTCATTGCGCAGCTGCGCCGGCACGACCGGCGTGGCGAGCGTCAAGCGCGGCAGGAAGTTGCGCCACTTCTTGCTCACGCCGCCGCCGATGATGAACAGGTCCGGCCAGAAATAGGCCTGCAGCAGGCGCAGGTAGGCATCGACGCGCCTCGCCCATTCTTTCCAGCCGAGGTCCTTCTTCTCGCGTACGCTCTCGGCGGCCCAGGTCTCGGCGTCGCGGCCGCGCAACGTGAGGTGGCCGAGCTCGGTGTTCGGCACCAGGTGGCCGTTGATGAACAGCGCGGTGCCGATCCCGGTGCCGAACGTCACCATGACCACCAGCCCCTCGCGGTTGCGCCCCGCGCCGAAATGCATCTCCGCGTAGCCCGCGGCATCGGCGTCGTTGATCACGCTCGCCTGGCAGCCGGTCTCCTTCTTCAGCAGCGCGGCCGCGTTGACGCCCAGCCAGCTGCGCGAGATGTTGGCCGCGGTGCGCAGCCTGCCGCGCTTCACCGCCGCCGGCAGCGCGCACCCGATCGGGCCGTCCCAATCGAAATGGCGCGCAATCTCGGCGACCGTGCGGGCGACGGCCCGCGGCGTCGAGGGGTCCGGCGTCTTGATGCGCTCGCGCCTGGCGAGCAGCTTGCCGCTCGCCGTGTCGACCGGCGCGCCCTTGATCCCGCTGCCGCCGACGTCGATGCCGAGCACGCGCATGCGCTAGCCGCGCCCGACGAACGGCATCTTGGTGGCCATGATGGTCATGAACTGGACGTTCGACTCGAGCGGCAGCTTGGCCATGTACAGGACCGCGCTGCCGACGTGCGCCACGTCCATGCGCGGCTCGACCATGGTCGCTGCCGTTGGCCTGCGGCACGCCCTTGGTCATGCGGTCGGTCATTTCGGTCGCCGCGTTGCCGATGTCGATCTGGCCGCAGGCGATGTCGTGCGCGCGGCCGTCGAGCGAGATGCACTTGGTGAGCCCGGTCACGGCGTGCTTGGTGGCGGTGTAGGGCGCCGAGAAGGGACGCGGAGCGTGGGCCGAGATCGAGCCGTTGTTGATGATGCGCCCGCCGCGCGGCGATTGCGCTTTCATGATCCGGATCGCTTCCTGCGAACACAGGAACATGCCGCTGAGGTTGACGCTCACCACCGCCTTCCACTGCTCGAACGTCAGGTCCTCCATCGGGATCGCCGGCGCGCCCATGCCGGCGTTGTTGAACAGCATATCGAGGCGGCCCCAGGTCTGCTTCACCTTGGCGAAGATCGCCTTGACCGTCTCGGGCTTGCCGATGTCGCCGTCGAGCACGAGCGCGCGCGCGCCGGCGCCCGAGTCGGCGGCGGTCTTGTCGATCAGCTCCTTGCGCCGTCCCACCAGCGCGACGCTCCAGCCGTCTCCGAGCAGCGCCAGCGCCGCCGCCTTGCCGATGCCGGTGCCGGCGCCGGTGACCAGCGCGACCTTGTTGGTAGCAGCCATGGCTCGTTCCCCTCCGTTTTTCTGGAACGAGGATGTTACCGCAGGCGCGCTGCGCTACCAGCGAAACAGGGCGACGCTCCAGAGCAGCGCGGGAAGGCCCAGCGCGGCGGCGTAGGCGCAAAGCGCGCCCGCGCGGCGCCACGCCGCACGCGGCGCGATCATGCGCCAGCCGAGCCAGGCCGACCAAACGACGCCCGCCGCGAGCAGCGCGGCGCGCGCCCACGGCACCCAGCCGAGCGGCACCCGCTCCGCCTTGAGGTCGGCCAGCGTCAGCATCGACAGGCCGAGGAACACGCCGAACCCCGCGAGCGGCAGCAGCGCGAGCGCGATGCGCCGCCACGGCAGCGCGGTGTCCGCCGCGAGCTTCGCCGCCAGCCGCAGCGCCGCGTAGACCGCGCCGCCGAGAGCCAGACCGCCGCCGAGGATGAAACCCAGGATGCACAGCCCGTCGAGCCAGGTGAACACGTCCTGCGATCGCGGGTAGTGGGTCAGGATCCACCACGGCGCGTTGTCCTGCAGCAGCAGGAACGCGTCGTGATCGACCAGCCAGGCCGCGGCGGCGAGCTTCATGGCGACGAACCAGGGGCTGAGCGACCACAGGAAAGCGGCGCTCGCGATTCCGATCACGCCGAACACCAGCACCATCGCCTCGGCGTTCGTGATCTGGGAGATCGGGGCCTGGAGAATCTCGCTGCCGGGGACGCGCGCCTTCAACGCAATCGCGCCGCGGTGCCCGGCGCATCGCCCGCAGGCGTGGCAGGGCGCGGCGCTCTTGAGGTGGCGCAGGTCCACCAGCGGCGCGCAGTCGATGCTCGCTGCGCGCCCGGGATGGCGCCGCCAGGCTTCTTCGTCGGCGGCGAAGTGCACCGGCGCGAGGCGCGCGAGCAGCGCGAACACGCCGTTCGCAGGGCACAGGTGGCGGCACCAGACGCGCTTGCCCTTGCCGTAGACCAGGCCGACCGCGACCGCCGCGACGCTCGAGCCGCCCAGCACCAGCGCCGCCGCCTCGGGGTATTCGTAGACGCTCACCAGCTGGCCGTAGACCGTGGTGGCTGCGAAGGCGACGAACGGCCAGCCTTCCCAGCGCAGCCAGCTCGGGATCGCGCGCCCCAGGCCGTGGCGGCTGGCGAACTCGGTGAGCGTCCCCTCGGGGCAGAGCGTGCCGCACCACACCCGCCCCATCGCCATCATGCTCAGCATCACGAACGGCCACCATATTCCCCAGAACGCGAACTGGGCGAACAGGCGCAGGTTGTCGTAGATGTGCGCGTCGCGCGCCGGCAGCGGCATGAAAGGCGGCACCAGCAGCAGCGCGAAGTAGACCACCACCACGATCCACTGCAGCGCGACGATGGCGCGGCTGTGCCGGCGCATCGCCTCGCCGAGTTCGGCGAGCCAGCTCCGTGCTGCCGGTGCGGCGGCGTTCATTTCGCGACGATCTCTCCGCGCATCGTGTCGGGGTGGAAATCGCCGAAGAACGGGTAGCGGCCCGGTGCGAGCGGCTGGTAGATGAGGAAGCTCTCGGCGCCCGGGGCGAGGACCTTTTCCTTCTTCGGCGAGTTGCTCTCGTATTCCTCGGGCCCGCGGCCCTCGTTGCGGATGCGCAGGCGGAACTTGGTGTTCGCGGGAACGACCAGCGTGGCGGGCTCGAAGCGCCCGTCCAGGATACGCAGCTCGAAGGTCGGCAGTTCGTCCGCGCGCGCCGCGGCGGACGCGCAGAGCAGGGCGGCGAGCGCGGTCACGCGGACGATGGAAGGCGGCATGGCGCGATCCTCCTCAATAGGTGACCTGGGCGCGCAGACCGAGCACGCTGACCGTGTCCGCGGACGCGTCGCCACCGGGCGAGGCGATGAGCTGCAGGCTGGGCGAGAGCTCGAACTGCTTGCTCACGCGATAACGGTAGTACAGCTCCGCGATGCGCTCTTCGTCGGCATCGCCGGGGACGCTGCGCAGGCTGCCGAGCGCCAGGCCAAGCGCGTCGGCGCTGCGGTTCCAGTATTCGCCGCCGATCTCCGCGCCGAGGGTCAGGGCACGGTCGAACATGACGTCGCCCGAGAGCCGGCGACCGTAGCGGCCGAAGAACGTGATCGCATCGCCGTAGCGCTGATCGACCGACAGGCCGACGCCGCTGTGGCGTTCGAGCGCGCCGGTGTAGCTCCGGCCCTGGCCGTTGCGCCAGTAATAGAAGCGGTAGTTGCCGCGCAGGCCCTGGAACAGCTTGAGCTCGCGTTCGGCCTGGGCGATCACCAGCGGCGGCGAGAACGAGCGTGTGAAGTTCGCGCCGTCGCCGGCGCCGAAGACGCCGAGCGAAAGGCGCCAGCTCTCCGGTGCCGAGCGCTCATTCAGGTAGGACAGGCGCAACCCGGGGAGAAGCCGTAGTCGTCGGCGCCGATGTCGCCGCCGGCGTCGAGCAGCGGGTTGTGCACGAACGCCGAGTTGAGGAACTGCCGCGTCTCGTCGTTCGCCGCCGCGTTCTGGTCGAAGAACACGAACGGGTCCATCTTGCCGAAATTGACCTCCAGCTTCTCGCGCGCGCGCTGCCCGCTAGCGTCCAGCGGCAGCGGAATCGTGGCCTGGTACCAGGCCTGCGCGACGAGCGCGGTGCTGTCTGAGGCGCCGCTGCTGTGCACCGCGAACGCTGTGGCGTTGGGAGCGGCGAACGCAGACAGGCCGTTCAGCCCGTCGCCCTGGCCGAAGCGGATCTGGCCGAACAGCCGCTGCTCGACCGCGCCATATTCTCCGAGCGGCACGCCGACCGTCACGTCGCCGCGGTAGTTGAGCTCGCTGTGATCGCCGGACGCGCCGGGCGCAAGCCCGCTCGGCCGCTGCGCGACGCTGGTGAAGCTGATCCCGGTGGTGATGCCCTCGAGCGACTCGACCGTGCGCGCCGCCTTGAGCGTGCTGACCGACTGGTGCTCGAGCGCCTTGAGCCTCGTGGCGATCTCGGGTTCGTTCTCGCTCAGGGTGTCGGTCTCGAGGCTCTTCTCGATGCGCGCGTCGCGTTTTTCGAGCTCCTGTACGCGCTGCTCGAGGCGTTTGACGAGCGCCTTCAGCTGCTCGACTTCGGAGTCGGCGAAGGCGGCGCCGGGCAGCATGAGAGACGCTGCGAGAAAGGGCAGGAAGCGAGCACGCGCCACGTCAGTAACCGCCCTTCTTGCCCAGCCCGACGAACACGAAGTCGAACTCGACCTCGAACGGCTTCCACCACGGGCGCACGCCGGTGAGGCGGTCGGTGTGGCGGCCGAAGTGCGCGTGCGGGTTCATCGACGGCGGCTGGACGGAGAGCTTGAGGTGGTAGCGGCCGGGCCCGAGCAGCTTGACGTTGTCGCCGTAGTGCGGTCCGTCGCTCGCGGTCATCGGCATCAAGTCGCCGCCGAGCTTCTCGTCGCTGCCTTGCCTGCTTAGTTCATACTTGACCACGAGGTAGGGCATCCAGAAGCCCTCGTCGAAGCCTTGCGGATTGCCGGCGAGGGCGTGGATGTCGGCTTCGAGGTGAATGTCGCTTTGCTCGGCGGGGCGCATCATCCCTTCGGGCTCCATCGTCACCGGCTGGAGGTAGACGGCGGCGATCTCCATGCCGTAGCGTTGCTGGGGTGCGCCAATCGGGTATTCGAGGGCTGACGCGTCGAACGAAAGGAAGGAAACAGTTAAGAAGAAACAAACAGTTAGGATGTTCCTGGACCGAGTCATGAGGATTTCCAAATGAGAGCTACTCACTAAAGATAATGAGAATTGTTCTCACTGTCAACGGAGAGGATCACAGTCTCGAGGCCGATCCGGAGATGCCGCTGCTCTGGGCGCTGCGTGATCTGATCGGGCTGACCGGCACCAAGTACGGTTGCGGCATCGGCGCCTGCGGCGCGTGCACGGTGCTGATCGACGGCGCCGCCGAACGCAGCTGCGTGGTGACGGCCCGGGACGCGGCCGGGAAGACGATCCGCACCATCGAAGACCTCGGCGCCGAGCGGCCGCATCCGCTGCAGCGGGCGTGGATCGGGCACCAGGTGCCGCAGTGCGGCTATTGCCAGTCCGGAATGCTGATCGCCGCCGCGGCGCTGCTGGCGCGCAACCCTGATCCGAGCGACGCGGAGATCGACGCCGCGATGACCAACATCTGCCGCTGCGGCACCTATCCTCGCGTGCGCGCCGCGATCCACGCCGCGGCACGCGCGATGCGGGGCGCGGCGTGAAGCGGCGCAGCTTCATCCTCGGCGCGATCGGCCTCGGCGGCGCGCTGGTCGTCGGCTGGGGCGTGCTGCCGCCGCGCAGCCGGCTCGGCGCGCGCGACACGCTGCCGGCGATGGACGGCGCCGTGTCGCTCAACGGCTGGGTGCGCGTCGCCGCCGACGGCAGCGTGGTGGTGGCGGTGCCGCGCTCCGAGATGGGGCAGGGAGTCTATACGGCGCTGCCGATGCTCGTGGCGGAGGAGCTGGAGGTCCCGCTCGCGCAGGTGCGGGTCGAGCAGGCGCCGATCGACGCGATCTTCGGCAACGTCGCGATGCTGGTCACCAGCCTTCCGTTCCATCCGGACGAGGAGGGCAGCATGCTGGTGAGCACGAGCGAGTGGATCGTCGCCAAGCTCGCGCGCGAGCTCGACCTGCAGGTCACCGGCGGCAGCTCGAGCGTGCGCGACGCCTGGCGCCCGATGCGCGAGGCCGGCGCGGCGGCGCGCGCGATGCTGATCGCGGCCGCGGCCAAGCACTGGGGGGCGGCGCCGGCCCAATGCCGCATGGCGGACGGCGCCGTGATGCACCTGGACGGGCGCAGGCTCGCGCTGCGCGATCTGATCGGGGAGCTGCGCGAGCTGCCGCTGCCGGGCGAGGTGCGGCTCAAGCCCGCGCGCGAATTCACCCTGATCGGCAAGCCGGCCCCGCGCCTGGACCTGCCGGACAAGATCACCGGGCGCGCGCGCTTCGGTTGCGACGTGCGCCTGCCGGGCATGCTGTTCGCGGCGCTGCGCGCCTGTCCGACGATCGGCGGGACGCTGCGCTCGGTCGACCCGTCGCGCGCGCTCGCCCTTGCGGGCGTGGTGCGGGTCTCCACGCTCGCTGCCGCCGCGGGAGGCTCTCCCGCCGTCGCGGTGGTGGCCAACAGCTGGTGGACCGCGCAGCGCGCGCTGGACCAGCTGCGCATCGAGTGGGACGAAGGCCCGAACGCCGAAATGTCGAGCGACTGGCTTCTCGCGCGCACGCGCGCCGCGTTGGGAGCGGAGGACGGGTTCACCTTCTACGAGCGCGGGGACGGCGAGGCGGGGCTCGAGCGCGCGGCGCGATTGGTCGAGGCCGAGTACCGTGCGCCCCATCTGGCGCACGCCGCGCTGGAGCCGATCAACTGCACCGCCCGCTTCGCCGATGGGCGTCTCGCGATCTGGGCGCCGACCCAGGTGCCGAGCGTGCTGCGCCACGTCGCGGCGCGCGCCGCCGGACTGGACGCAGATAAGGTCGACGTCAACGTCACCCTGCTCGGGGGCGGCTTCGGTCGGCGGCTCGAGGTCGACTACGTGCCGCAGGCGGTGTGGCTCGCGCGCGACGTGTCGCCGGCGCCGGTGCAGCTGCTCTGGTCGCGCGAGGAGGACACGACGCACGATTTCTACCGTCCGGCGGCGGTGGCGAAGATGAAGGGCGGCCTGGACGGGAGCGGCGGGCCGCTCGCGTGGGTGACCAAGAGCGCGAGCGACGCGATCGTGCCGCAGTACGTGCGCCGCACCTACCCCGCGTTCGCCGCCGACACGCCGGACAAGACCACGATAGAAGGCCTGTTCGACCAGCCCTACGAGTTTCCGCACCGGCACTGCGCCCACGTCACGCACCGCTCGCCGGTGCCGATCGGTTTCTGGCGCAGCGTCGGCCATTCGCACAACGCGTTCTTCGCCGAGTGCTTCATGGACGAAATGGCGCACGCGGCCGGACGCGACCCGCTCGAATTCCGCCGCCTGCTGCTCGCCCGCCACGCGCGCCACCGCGCGGTGCTCGACCTCGCCGCGACGAGGGCGCAGTGGGGCCGGGCGGCCCCGGGGCGCACGCAAGGCATCGCGTTGCACGAGAGCTTCGGCTCGATCGTGGCCCAGGTCGCCGAGGTGTCGCTGGCGAACGGCGAGATCCGGGTGCATCGCGTCGTGTGCGCGGTCGACTGCGGCACGGTGGTGAATCCGGAGATCGTGGCGCAGCAGCTGGAAAGCGGCATCGTATTCGGGCTCACCGCCGCGCTATACGGCGAGATCACGATCAGCGGCGGGCGCGTCGAGCAGCTCAACTTCCCGCAGTACCGGATGCTGACGCTGGCCGAGACCCCGCGCATCGAGACTCACCTGGTGCGCAGCGATGCGCCGCCCGGCGGCGTCGGCGAGATCGCTACGCCGCCGATCGCGCCGGCGGTCGCGAACGCGCTCTTCCGCCTCACCGGGCGCCGGCTTCGCTCGCTGCCGCTCCGGGTCGCGGCCTAGTTGTCGCGCCGCCCGCGGCCCTGCGTGCGCTGATCTTCCTGGCGCTGGCTTGGCTCGCGTGTTTGTTCACGCGTTTGCTCGCGCGGCTGTTGCTTGCGCGCCTCGGTCGTACGCTGCTGCGTCGTGCGCGGCTGCGTCGTGCGCGGCTGCGTCGTGTGCTGCTGCGTCGCACGCGGTTGCGTCGCGCGCTGCTCCGGCGCGATCTGCGTTCGCGCGCGAGTCGCGGGTTGAACCGGCGCGGGGCGGGAGCGCTGCGGGTAGTGCCGTCCGAGGTCCGGATTGCGGTAGGCGATGCCCCTGCGGTGCGCCGCCTCGTGCTGCCAGAGCACCGGCGCGCCGCGGCGCAGCGCTTCGACGTGCCTGCGCTCGACCACGGTCACCGGCCTGTAGTAGTAGCTCTGCCGCACGATGTTGACCCGGTGCTGGTGCCAGTCGAAGGCGCCGAAGAAGAAACCGGTGGAGATGCGTACGCCGCCGCCGAAGGTGATGCCGACCGCGATGCCTGGCCGCACGGCGTAGCCCGGCCAGGGCGCCCAGCGCACCGGCGGATACGCCGGCCACCACCAGCCGCCGTAGACCACGAGCGGGTCGTAGTAGGGAACGTATACGTACTGCGGATTCGCCGGCTCGACGATGATCGTCCCGCCTTGCTGCGACACCAGCATGCCGTCGTTGCTGGACAGATTCCCCGCCGCGAGCGCGCGCTCGCGCAGGCGCTGCACCGTGTCCATCAGGTAGGGCTCCTGCTCGAGGAAGGCCTCGCCCAGCGCCTGGGTCCAGTCGAGGCGCTCGTCCATCATCGCCAGCACGCGCGGAAACGCGACCAGCGATTTGACGCTCGGGTCCCAGCTCTCGCCCTCGACCGCGCGCACCGCGTCGTCACCCTGCAGGCCGGGATGCACGTCCGACCAGCGCGCCGCCTGCACGACCTCGAGCGGGTAGGTCGAAGCCATCAGGATCTGCGACAGCAGGGGGTCCGGATAGAGCGCGATCGGCGCCAGCATCTGGTCCAGCTGCGCCTGCGTATACACCCGAGCCGGCGCGGCCTGCGCGAACGCCGCGGGGAGCGTGAACATGAGCGCCAGGAGCGGGATTAACCATCGGATGAGGCGTGTTTGCATGACGGATCTCCTTTCTCTTGCCGTCATTTGACCGCCGCGCGCGCAGTCGCGTATCGACAAAGTGCAACCAGATGTTACGCCTGGCCGCCGGCAGAAACATTTCTTTACCCGGTGGCAGAACTATTCGGCTGCGCCCGGTCTATCATTTATAGGCAAGCGTGATGGAGGCTGCAATGCGAGCTGCAAGAGCAACCGTGATCGCCGCCGTGACGTTGTGCGCGGCGGCGGCGAGCGCGCCTGCGTTCGCGGACGGCTGGCACGGGCATGGACACAGCCGGGTGCACTTCGGGCTGTATTTCGGCGCGCCGCTGTACTGGCATCCCTACTATCCCTACTACCCGCCGACGGTGGTGGTGCCGCAGTCGCCGCCGGTGTACGTCGAGCGAGGCGATCAGGCCGCGCAGGCTCCCGAGAGCCAGGGCTGGTGGTACTTCTGCCGCGCATCGAACGCGTACTATCCCTATGTCAAGCAATGCCCGGGCGGCTGGGAGCGGGTCAGCCCGCAGCCGCCGGCGCAGTGACCCGGAGGTAAAGATGAAGCTCAACCCCAGATTCGCGGCGCTCGGCGCCGTTCTCCTGCTCGCGGCGTGCGTGACGGTGCCGGAAGGCCCGAGCGTGATGGTGCTTCCCGGCAGCGGCAAGAGTTTCGACCAGTTCCGCGTCGACGACTACGAGTGCCGCCAGTTCGCGCAAATGCAGATCGGCGGCACCAACGCGCAGCAGGCCGCGACCGACAGCGGCGTGAAGAGCGCCGCGGTCGGTGCCGCGGTCGGCGCCGCGGCGGGCGCGCTGATGGGCGGACATCAGGGCGCAGGGACCGGCGCGGGAGCGGGGCTCCTGGTCGGCTCGCTCGCCGGCAGCGGCGCCGCGCAGGGGTCCGCGCGCAACCTGCAGCAGCGCTACGACGCGAGCTACGTGCAATGCATGTACGCGAAGGGCCATCGGGTTCCTGTTTCCGGCCAGATGCAGCAGGCTCCCGCGCGCGGCAGCTACGCGCCGCCGCCGCCTCCACCCCCGCCGCCTCCGCGCTGAGCGCACCGGCGGCGGATTGATCCAGGTCAACGGCCGCGCGCCGGCGATTGCCTATCGTTCGACTGCGGGCGGGTCCGCCCGCAGCGATCGATAGATGCCCGCCGATTATTCTCCTTCTGCCGTCCTGCGCACACGCATCGCGCGCGCGCTGATCGTGCTCGCCGCGCTCGGCGGCGCGGCGTTCGCCGCGCGTAACCTGATCTTCGGCCGGCCGGCGCCGACCTACACCGCGGTTCGCGGCGACCTGATGCAGACCGTGGTCGCCAGCGGGCGCATCATCACGCCGCAGCGCGTCTCGATCGGCGCCACGATTACCGAGCGCGTCGCCCGCATCCCGGTCGACGAGGGCCAGAGCGTCAAGCGCGGCGACGTGTTGATCGAGCTGGACGACAGCGACGAGCGCGCTGCGGTGGCGCAGGCGCAGGCCGCGATGTCGCAGGCCGATGCGAAGTTGCGCCAGCTGCGCGAAGTGGCGCTGCCGGCGGCGGAGCAGGCGCTCGCGCAGGCGCGCGCCAACGCGTTGCAGGCACGCCAGAACTACGAGCGGTCCGTGGCGCTGCGGAACAAGGGTTTCGTCGGCGAGGCCCAGCTCGACGACGCGCGGCGAGCGCGCGACGTGGCCGAAAGCCAGCTGCGCACCGCCCAGGTGCAGGTCACGACCAACCGTCCTTCGGGCAGCGACGTGGCGCTGGCGCAGTCCGCGCTCGAGCAGGCGCGTGCCAACCTGGCGGCCGCGCAGGCGAAGCTCGGGCAGACCGTGATCCGCGCCCCGGCCGACGGCGTGCTGATCAGCCGCGGGGTCGAGCCCGGCAACGTGGTGCAGCCGGGCAAGGAGTTGATGGCGCTCGCGCCCGCGGGGGAGACCCAGATCGTGGTGCAGATCGACGAGAAGAACCTGGCGCTGCTCGCGCTCGGGCAGCCGGCGGTCGCCTCGGCGGACGCGTTTCCGGACAAGCGCTTCAAGGCGGACCTGGTGTACATCAACCCCGGCGTCGACCCGCTGCGCGGCGCGGTGGAAGTCAAACTACGGGTGCCGGACCCGCCGCCGTTCCTGCGCCAGGACATGACGGTCTCGGTCGACATCGAGGTCGCGCGGCGCAAGGACACCGTGATCGTCCCCACCGACGCGGTACGCGACGCCAGCGGGCCGAACCCCTGGGTGCTTGCGCTGAACGGCCGCAGGACGGTGCGCCGTCCGGTCAAGCTCGGCCTGCGCGGGGACGGACGGCTCGAGGTCCTGTCGGGCGTGACGCCGGGGGACGAGCTGGTGCCCGCCGGCAACGCGTTGGTCAAACCGGGCCAGCGCGTGCGCGCGGTCAAATGAACCGCTTCGCGCCGTTCGAGTGGATCGCGGCAATGCGCTTCATGCGCGAGGGGCTGGCGCAGACGCTGCTCATCATCGTCGGCGTGGCGCTCGGGGTGGCCGTGATCGTGTTCATGTCGGCGCTGATCTCGGGCCTGCAGGCGAACATCATCCGCCGCACGCTGAACTACATGGCGCCGATCGTGGTGGTGCCGCCGGACCAGGTGGCGCGGCCGCAGCGCGGCGACGAGCCGGCGGCGCTGGCCTCGCTGGTACAGCCGCGCTCGCAGCAGCTGCGCTCGATCGACCAGTGGCAGAAGGTGCTGGCGCAGATCGACCGCCTGCCGGACGTGGTGGCGGCGACGCCGGTGGTCTCCGGGCCCGGTTTCGCGCTGCGCGGCGACGCCAGCAACTCGGTCAGCATCACCGGCATCGAGCTCGACAGCTACCTGCGCGTGATCGGGCTGGGCGAGAAGATCGTCGCCGGACGGCTGCTGCTTGGCACCAGCGACATCGCGATCGGCACCGAGCTGGCGAAGGATCTCGGCGCCGGCGTCGGCGACAAACTGCGCCTGAACACCGCGAGCGGCGGCAGCGAAACGCTCACGGTCACGGCGATATTCGACTTCGGCAACAGGGGCGTGAACGAGCGCAATGTCTACATAGGCCTGCGCACGGCGCAGAATCTGCTCAACCTGGCGGGGGGCGTCTCGAGCATCAACGTCAAGGTGCAGGACCCGTTCGCCGCGGAGACGATCGCGCAGTCGATCCAGAGCCAGACCGGGCAGCAGGCCGACAGCTGGATCAAGACCAACGCCCAGTTCTTCACCGCGATGGCCGCGCAGAGCCTGTCGAACACCCTGATCCGTTTCTTCGTCGGACTCACCGCGGCGCTCGGCATCGCCAGCGTCCTGGTGGTCTCGGTGGTGCAGAAGTCCAAGGAGATCGGCATCCTGCGGGCGATGGGAACCTCGCGCGCGCAGGTGCTGCGCCTGTTCCTGCTGCAGGGTGCCTTCATGGGGCTGGTGGGGTCGCTCTTCGGCAGCGCCCTGGGCTGGTTCTTCCTGCTCGGCTGGCGCGGCATGGCGCGCGCGCCGGACGGCACGCCTTTGTTCGTCATCGTCGTCGAGCCGAAGCTGTTCGTGATCGCGGCGCTCGGCGCGACGCTGGTCGGCACGCTGGCGGCGGTCATCCCCGCGCGGCGCGCCGCGCGGCTCGATCCCGCGGTGGCGATCCGTGGCTGAAGCCGTTGAGACGCTGCGCCTCGAAGGGGTGCGCAAGTCCTACAACACCGGCACTCCGCTCGAGATGGAAGTGCTGCACGGCATCGACCTGCGCCTCGCGCGGGGGGAATTCGCGGCACTCATCGGGCCGTCGGGCTCGGGCAAGAGCACGCTGCTGAACGTCATCGGCCTGCTCGACCCGCCCAACGCCGGACGGATGCTGATCGAGGGCCGCGAAACGGAGCAGCTGGACGACGCGCAAATGACCCGGCTGCGCGGCCGGGCCATCGGCTTCGTGTTCCAGTACCACTACCTGCTGCACGCGTTTAGCGCGCTGGAGAACGTGATGATGCCCGTGCTCGCGGCGCGCGGCCGCCCCGACGAAGAGATGCGTGCCAGCGCCGCGGAACTGCTCGACAAGGTGGGACTCGCGCGCTGGCGCGACCAGAAGACGAGCGAGCTCTCGGGCGGGCAGCAGCAGCGCGTCGCGGTCGCTCGCTCGCTCGCCATGACGCCCGCGCTGGTGCTCGCCGACGAGCCCACCGGCAACCTCGATACGAAGGCCGCCGACGGCGTGTTCGAGGTCCTGCGCAAGGTGAACCGCGACAGCGGCACGACTTTCCTCATCGTCACCCACGATCCCCGGCTTGCCCAGCGCTGCGATCGCATCATCGAGCTGGTAGACGGACGGATCGTGGCGGACCGGCCGAATTCGCCCGTCGGCGGCTGATTGCGCGGCGGTGGCTAGCGTCATCGGCGATCTGTAAGATTGGCGCGACGGAGGTCACGCATGAAGAACTTGTTCATCGCTTTCCTGCTGGGGATCATCATCGGCGCGGCGGGCTACTGGTTCACGCTTCAGCGGCCGGTGCAGCAGGGGGAGGAGAGCGCGCAGCAGAAGGCGGCCGAGGCGGCGAAGGCGGCCGCGAACGCCGCCAGCCAGGCCAGGCAGGTCGCGGCGGCCAAGCTCGAGGCGCTGCAGCTGCAGGCCAAGGACATCCGCGACGAGATCAAGCAGAAGGGCGAGGTCGTGCGGCGCGCGGTGCGCGAGGTCGGGGGCGCGGCCGCCGACACGGCCGCGGACACGCGCATCACCGCCGAGGTCAAGCGCAAGCTGATCGCCGAACCCGACCTGTCGTCGCTCAGCATCTCGGTCAACACCACCGATGGCCGGGTCACGCTTTCGGGCACGGTTTCGTCGGCGGACCTGGTCGGCAGGGCGATGCTGCTGGCGATGGAGACCGACGGCGTGCGCGAAGTGATCTCCACCATCCAGGTCAAGCACGAGCAGGCGCCGCCCAAGAGCGGCTGAAGGGCAGCGATGTCCGCGACGCTCGCGCTGGGTGACCTGCAGGTACACCGCCTCGGCTTCGGCGCGATGCGCCTGTGCGGGCCCGACGTCTGGGGCGCGCCGAAGGATCGCCCGGCGGCGCACCGGGTGCTGCGGCGCGCACTCGAGCTCGGTGTGAATTTCATCGACACCGCGGACAGCTATGGTCCGCACGCGGACGAGACCCTGATCGCGGAGGCGCTGCACCCGTATCCCGCGGGGCTGCTGATCGCGACCAAGGGCGGGTTGCTGCGCCCGACTCGCCACGCCTGGGATCCCGACGGCCGGCCGGAGCACTTGCGGCGCGCTCTCGAGGGCAGCCTGGCGCGGCTTAAAGTGGAGCGCATCGACCTCTACCAGCTGCACGCGCCCGACCCGAAGGTGCCGTTCGCCGAGTCGGTCGGCTGCCTCGCCGAGCTGCAGCGCGCAGGCAAGATCCGCCACCTCGGCGTGTCGAACGTCTCGCTCGCGCAGCTCGAGCAGGCGCGCGGCATCGCGCCGGTCGTGTCGGTGCAGAACCGCTACAACCTCGAGGACCGCGCTTCGGACGGCGTGCTCGCGGCCTGCACCCGGCTCGGCATCGCCTTCCTGCCGTGGTATCCGCTGGGCGCGGGGCACGCTTTGAAATCGGCCCGGCTGAAGAAGATCGCCGCGCGCCACGGCGCCACGCCGGCGCAGGTCGCGCTCGCCTGGCTGCTCGCGCGCTCGCCGGTCGTGTTGCCGATTCCGGGCACGGCCTCGCTCGCGCACCTGGAGCAGAACATGCGTGCGGCGAGCCTCGGCCTCTCGGCCGAGGACATCGCCGCGCTGGGCTAGCGCCGGACTGTCCGGAGGCGGCGACGCCGAATTCCCTTCTGCTTCAGCGCGCGGGCGATTTCACGTCGCCTGCAGGCGACAAATCCGAGCGGCGCGCGACGCAGGGAGGGGTTGGCACGGCAGTTGCTGATGACCTGGCATCGATCCGTGAAAGGAACCGACAATGACCCTTCGCCCCATATTAGCCGCGATCTCGGTGCTCACAGTGCTTCCAGCCGCGGCCGCCGGCGCGCCGCACACGGACGACTTCACCGCACTCGACGCGAACCACGACGGCTACCTGTCCAGGGCCGAGACCGCCAAAATGCACGGCTTCGGCAAGGCCTTCGACGACGCCGACACGAATCACGACGGAAGGCTGGACCGCGACGAGTTCGTCAAGGCGGGCGCGATCTACGACCGCATCCGCGTCGCGAGCTACGTCGACGACAGCATGATCACCGCCAAGGTGAAGGCGAAACTGGTCGCCGAGGAGAAGCTCAAGGGCTTCGACATCGGGGTCGAGACCGACCACGGACGCGTGCTGCTCTCGGGCTTCGTCGACAGTCCGAAGTTGCGCGATCGCGCGCTGCAGATCGCGTCGAACGTCGAGGGCGTGCTCGACGTGCACAACGCGATCGTCGTGCGCTGAGCGGGCCGTGGCCGGCGCAGCGGGCTCAGGCCTGGACCGAATAGCCGCCGTCGACGGGAATCGCCGCGCCGGTGACGAAGTCCGACGCCGGCGCGGCGAGAAACACCGCGATGCCGCGAAAGTCGTCGATCGCGCCCCAGCGCCCGGCAGGGGTGCGCTTGAGAACGCTGTCGTGCAGGCCTGGTATCTGCGCGCGCGCCTTCACTGTCAGCTCGGTGTCGATCCAGCCCGGCAGGATGGCGTTGACCTGGATGTTGTCCCGCGCCCAGGCCGAGGCGCAGGCCTTGGTGAACTGCACGATTCCGCCCTTGCTCGCGGCGTAGGCGGGCGCGAAGCCGGCGCCGAAGATCGATAGCATCGAGCCGATGTTGATCAGCTTGCCGCCGCCGGCCTGCTTCAGCAGCGGATAGGCGGCGTGCGAACACAGGAAGGCGCTGGTGAGATTGGTGTCGATCACCTCGCGCCACTCGGCGAGCGAGAGCTCGTGCGGCGGCTTCCTGATATTGGTGCCCGCGTTGTTGACCAGGACGTCGAGCCGGCCGCAGCGGGCCGCGACGGCATCGAACAGCGCCGCGACGGACTTCTCGTCCCTGACGTCCGTCTCCACGGCGAGCGCGCCGCCGGCGCCCAGCGCCTGCAACTCCGCCACCGCCGCGGCCGACTTCTTCGCGTTGCGCGCGGCGACCACCAGCCGCGCGCCCGCGGCGGCCAGCCCGCGCGCGATGCCGAGGCCGATGCCGCCGTTGCCGCCGGTGACGACGGCGACCCGTCCGCTGAGATCGAACATCGATTTCCTCCGTACCTTGGCTACGATTCGCGCTGCAGCCGCGCGCGCACCAGCGCGATGTGGCTGCGCAGCTCGTACAGCTCGTCGGTGTGCGACAGCGGCACCGTGATGCCGCGCGCCTTGGCCTCGAGCTTGTCGAGCTCGGACAGCAGCTCGGCGGGCGGCGCGTCGGCGCGGCTGAGGCGGTCCTCGATGCGGCGCAGTTGCCGGTACCAGCGGAAGGTGCGCGAGCGGATGCGGAACTGGTACAGCGGCGGCACCACGCGCGAGAGCGGGATCAGCACCGCGACGATCGAGAACATCACTACCCACATGCGGTCGATCAGGTTCGCGAGCCAGAACGGCAGGTAGCGCTGCAACAGCGGCGTGCCGCTGCGGTAGAAGCGCTCGGCCTCCTGCGCGAGCGGGAACTCGCTGTGCTCCGGCGTCGGGAAGCGGCCCGCGCGCGCGATCCAGCCCGCGCCGCCGTGGATGCGCGCCGCCGCCTGCACGAACAGCTGCACCAGCGCCGGATGCGTGCCCTCGCGCGCGAGCAGCGAGGTGGTGGTCGCGACCAGCGGCACGTCGCGCGGCGGCACGTCGCGCGCGAGGTCGGCCACGCCGCGCGGCAGCACCACCGGGCTGAGGAACGGAAAGCGCCGCGCGTAGGCCTCGGCCTGCGGGAACTCGAACAGCCTGACGCCCGGTGTCTGGAGCAGCATCTGCACCATCGGCGACTCCGGCGCCGAGGCGAACACGAGCGCGTCGAGCTCGCCGCCGAGCAGCGCCACGACCGCGGGCGTCTGGTCGAGATTGCTCGCGCGCAGCTGTCGCGCTCGATGCCGTTGGCCTCCAGCATCTTGCGCATCAGGCCGGCGTGCCGCTGCCGCGCGCGCCGAGATTGACGCGCAGGCCGCGCAGCGCCGCCAGGTCCGCGAGCGGCGCCGGGCCGCGGTGAAGATCCACAGCGGCTCGTAGAACAGGCTGCCGAGCGACACCGAGCGGCACGCCGCCGTGTCCTCGTTGTCCGTGCGCGGAGTCTCGCCCGAGCCGCCCTGAACGAAGCCGAGGTCGACCTCGCGCTCGGGTCGCGCAGCGCGCGCAGGCTGTCGAGCGAGCCGCGGGTCGGCGGCAGCACGACTTTAATGCCGTAGTGCGCGAGCTCGGCGGCGTAGCGCTTGCCGAATTCGGCGTACGCGCTCTGCTCCGGGCCGGTTCGCCAGCACCACGCGCTTGGGCGGCGGGGGATCGAGCACGAGGTAGGCCGCGGCGAGCAGCGCCAGGGTCAGCAGCAGCAGCGGCCCGGCGGTAGCGAGCAGGTCGCGGAACGAGATCAGCGTATCGCGCAGAAGGCGAGGCATGGCGGCGCGGGAAGCCTACACCAGCGCGATCACGAGCGCCGCGACGGTGGCGAGCGCGACGCTCGCGGCCAGCATCGCCAGCAGCGGGTCCTCGTTCAGGCGCCGGCGCAGCGGAAGCCCGCCCCGTCCGCGCTGCGCCCGGCAGCGGTAGGGCCGCGAGGCGCTCGAGCCCGCCGCTTGAGTCGAATCGGCGCGACGGGGGCAATCGACCCGGGGCCGGCGCCGAGACGACGGTGTCCTCGAGCTCGAAGTCCAGCGCCGGTGCGGCCTGCGCCGCCAGTCCGGGCTGTCCCAGGCAGGCGCGCAGGTCGGCCGCGAAGTCGGCCGCGCTCGGGTAGCGCCGGGCCGGATCCTTCTCCAGCGCCCGCGCGACGATCAGGTCGAGCATCGGCGGCAGCGCGGGGTTCAGATCGCTCGGCGGCGCCGGGGTCGCGCCCGCGATCTGCAGCATGTACTGCCCGATGTCGGCGCGGCGAACGGCGGCGCGCCGGCCGCCAGCTCGTACAGGATGGACGCCGAGGGAAAAGATGTCCGACGGCCGTCGATCGGGTGCCGGCGACCTGCTCGGGCGACATGTATTTGGGCGAGCCGAGCACGGCGCCGACCTGGGTCTCGATGTCCGATGCGCGCATGCGGGCCACGCCGAAGTCCATCACCTTGGCGCGCCGTCCGCCCACGATCATGATGTTGCCCGGCTTGACGTCGCGGTGCACCACCCCGCGCTCGTGCGCGAACGCGAGCCCGTCGGCGACCTGCGCCAGGATCTCGAGCACGAACGGCAGCTCGAGCCGGCCGCTCTTCATCATGTCGCGCAGCTCCACGCCCTCGAGCAGCTCCATCGCCATGTAGGCCATGTCGCCCTCCCGCCCGACGTCGTAGATCGTGATCAGGTTCGGGTGGTTCAGCCCGCCCGCGGCCTTGGCTTCCTGCCGGAAGCGCGCCTCGTACTCGGCGCGCAGCGCGGGGTCGAAGGACAAGAGGATGGTCTTGATCGCCACCGTGCGGTTCAGCATCGGGTCCTCGGCGCGGTACACGACGCCCATCGCGCCGCCCAGTTCGCCGAGCACGCGGTAGCGTCCGATCCGTTCCGGCAGCGGCTCGTCCATGCCCTAGAACCCCAGCTTGCGTTTCATGTTGTTGAAATCACTCCTGATGTTCTCGCCCAGTTCATTTCCTTTTTTTTTTTTTTTTTTTTTTTTTTTTTTTTTTTTTTTTCGGTTCCTTCTTTACTTCCTTCTTCGTTTCCTTCCTGGGCTCCTTCTTCGGCTTCCTGTGCGGCCGCGCGGGCGGCGGCTTGGGCGCGACGAAGTCGTGCAGGATCGTCATCTGCTCGGCCGCGGCGAGGTTCGTCTCGATCTGCAGCGGGCGCGAAGGCGCCGTTGCGCACCTCGATCGTGTGCGGTCCCGGGAGCGACCTCGAGCTGCATCAACGGCGGCGTCGGGCCCTTCAACTTGCCGTCCAGGTAGACCTCGCCGCGCGGCTTGATCTCGAACTGCAGCAGCGCGGGCCTGACCGGCGGTACGGGCGGCGGCCGCATGGCGCGCGCGCCGACGCCGAGCGCGATCAGCACGCGCGCGGCGGCGGCGAACAGCGCCATGCGCCAGCGCGCGCTGCGCGCGCACGGCGCCGCCCGCAGCCGACGAGGCCTCGAGCGCTGCGCGAAACTGGGGCGAGGCGAGCATGTCGCCGGGGGCGGCGGCGTCGGCCAGCGCGAGCGCCGCGCCGAGGCCTTCGCCTGCGAGGCAGGTGCCGCGCTCCGGGTCCTCGACGCCGCCGAGCGGCCCGTAGTCCACCCCGATGCGCAGCGGCAGCTCGCCCGCCGCGGCACGGGCCCGCTCGGCGAGCGCGAGCGCTGCGGCGGGGCCCTCCAGCACGACCACCGCGAGCGCGTCGGCGGCCTCCAGTACGATCCGGTCGGCGGCGGCGAGCGGTTGGAGCGCCACGCCGGTGAGCGCCTCGAGTTGCGCGCGCAGGGTGGTCCGCTCCGCCGGGGCCTTGTGCGCGAAATCCGCCATTCCCAGCACCACCACGCTCGCCAGCACCGGCGCGGGCGCGCCGTCGTTCGTCTGCATCATTCGCCGATTATCTATCGGTCGAGCTCGGCGTAGTGGCGGAATATCCCGGATTCGTTGAACGGGATGCGCCGCGGCGAGGCGAGATAGGCGGCGATGCGCGGGCGCGCCGCGACGCGCTCGTGCAGCGCCGCGACCCAGGCGCGGCGGCGCTCGAGCCTCGCCATCGCGCGCGGGAAAGCGTAGCGCAGCCCGGCAATCATCTGGAACAGCGACAGATCGACGTAACTGACGCGCGCGGCGCGCCCTTGCGCGGCGAGCGCGCCGAAGTAATCGAGGAATTTCGGCAGCCGGTTTATCCGGAAGTCCTCCGCGCGGCGCTTCGCCTCGCGCTTCTGCTCCTCGTAGTACAGGCCGCCGCCGATCGGATGGTGCACGTCGTGCGCCTCCACCACCCAGTCCGCGATGGTGAGCTGGAGCTGGTGCAGCCACAGCCGCCCGGGCTCGCTCTTCGGCGCCAGGCCGAGGCGCGGACCGAGATAGAGCAGGATGTTCGCGCTCTGACCGATGAGCTGTTTGCCGGCCCGAGGAAGGGCGGCGCGAACGGCGGCTGCGCCGGCGCTTTCCATCAGCCGCATCATCGCCGCCATGCCGCGCGGCCGGCGCGCGACGTCGACGTAGTCGGCGCCCGCGTCCTCGAGCGCGAGACGGACGAACTCGCCGCGGCCCTGGATCGACGGCCAGTAGTAAAGCTCGTAGCGCATGCACTTGTTCCCTTGATCGGCGTTTCACTCAATTATCGCCCGGGCGCCGGTAGACTGCGAACGAAGGAGGATGCGATGACCGAAGAGAGGAATTTCGACGCCCATGGCGGCGGCCGTTTCGGCGCCTTCGTCGCGCTGCCGGGCAAGCTGCCCGCCCCGGCGCTCGTCCTGCTGCAGGAAGTCTACGGCGTGAACCGGTTCATGCGGCGCATCACCGAGTACTGGGCGGCGCAGGGCTTCATGGCGGTCTGTCCGGATGTCTACTGGCGGCTGAAGCCGGGCATCGTGCTCGATCCCGAAACGCCCGGGCATCGCGAGCAGGCGCTCGAGACCGGCGGCCGGCTGGACATCGATCTCGCGCTGCGCGACGTCTCCGGGCTGGTCGAGCAGCTGCGCGCGGCCAGCGAGTGCAACGGTCGGGTGGCCACCGCCGGCTATTGCCTGGGCGGCAAGCTCTCCTATCTGGTCGGGACGCGCGGCGCGGCCGACTGCAATGTCAGCTACTACGGGGTCGGCATCGAGGCGCACCTGGACGAGGCGGCGAAGCTTGCAAAGCCGCTGCTGATGCACATCGGCGAAAGCGATCCGTGGACGCCCGAGGCGGTGCGCGCGCGGCTACGGGATGCGCTGGGCGCCAGTCCGCTCGTCACATGCACCTGTACCCGGACACCGGGCACGCGTTCGCGCGCGAGGGCGCGACTACCGACGTTCCTGCGATGCGCAAGCTTGCCAACGGCCGGACGCGCGCGTTTCTCGAAGCGAACCTGCGCT
>CAWHUZ010000001.1:0-357459 GCA_963832685.1 uncultured beta proteobacterium | reverse complement strand
CATCGCTCCACCGCCAGCGCCACACCCATGCCGCCGCCGATGCAAAGCGACGCGAGCCCCTTCTTCGCGTCGCGCCTGGCCATTTCGTGCAGCAGGGTCACCAGGATGCGGCAGCCCGAGGCGCCGATCGGATGGCCGAGCGCGATCGCGCCGCCGTTCACGTTCACCTTCGAGGTGTCCCAGCCCATCTGGCGGTTGACCGCGATCGCCTGCGCCGCGAACGCCTCGTTGATCTCCAGCAGGTCGAGATCCTGCGGCGTCCAGCCGGCGCGCGACAGGCAGCGCTTGGAGGCCGGCACCGGGCCCATCCCCATGTATTTCGGGTCGACCCCGGCCGAGGAGAACGACTTGATGCGCGCCAGCGGCTTGAGCCCCAATTCCTTTGCCTTGCGCGCCGAGGCGAGCACCACCGCCGCCGCGCCGTCGTTGATGCCCGAGGCATTGCCGGCGGTGACGCTGCCGGCCTTGTCGAAGGCCGGCTTCAGGCTCTTGAGCGAGTCGAGCGTGGCGCCGTGGCGCGGGTACTCGTCGTCGACGAAAACCACCGTTCCCTTGCGCGACGCGATCTCGAACGGAATGATCTCGTCCTTGAACTTGCCGGCCTTCTGCGCCGCCTCGGTCTTGAGCTGGGAGGCGAGCGCGAACTCGTCCTGCGCTTCGCGCGTCACCGCGTACTCCTTGGCCACGTTCTCGGCGGTGACCCCCATGTGGTACTGGTTGTAGACGTCCCACAGGCCGTCGACGATCATCGAGTCGATCATCTTGGCGTCGCCCATGCGGTAACCGTCGCGCGAGCCCATCAGCACGTGCGGCGCAAGGCTCATCGACTCCTGTCCGCCCGCGACCACGATGTCGGCATCGCCATTGGCGATCGACTGCGCCCCGAGCATCGCCGCCTTGAGCCCCGAGCCGCATACCTTGTTGATGGTCATGGCCGGGATCATGTCGGGCAGCCCGGCACCGATCGCCGCCTGGCGCGCCGGGTTCTGGCCCGAGCCCGCGGCCAGGACCTGGCCCATGATCACCTCCGAGACCTGCTCCGGGGCGATGCCCGCGCGTTCGAGCAGTTTGCGGATCACGTGCGAGCCGAGCGCGGTCGCCGGTGTCTTGGCCAGCGCGCCGCCGAACTTGCCGATCGCAGTCCGCGCTGCGCCTACGATGAAGATCTCTTCCATCTCAAGCCTCCTGGTTCGCTCGTTGCTTTACATAGCGGCCGGGCGCCGGCTCGGTCGCCTTGTGCTTGCGGTTGCCGGGGCGCGCCGGTGCCTTGCGCGCGCCGCCCTTGTGCTGCTCCATCCACTCCGCCCACTGCGGCCACCAGCTGCCCGCGTGCTCTTCGGCCAGTCCCAGCCAGGCCTGCGGATCCTCGGGATAGGCCGTTGCGCGCCAGTAGCTGCGCCGGTTCTTGGCCGCCGGGTTGATCACCCCGGCGACATGGCCGCTGGCGCCCAGCAGGAAGGTCTTCTCGCCCCCGAGCAGGCCGACCGAACGGTAGGCCGAGCGCCACGGCACGATGTGGTCCTCGCGCGTGGCGAGGATGAACGACGGCCGCTCGACCTTGCCCAGGTCGAGCGCGACGCCGCAGTTGGTGAGCGCCCCCGCTACGCGCAGCTTGTTCTCGAGATAGGTGTTGCGCACGTAGTAGCAGTACATCGGCCCGGGCAGGTTGGTACTGTCGGCGTTCCAGTACAGCAGATCGAACGCCGCCGGCGTGCCTCCCAGCAGGTAATTGTTGACCACGTAGGGCCACACCAGGTCGTTGGCGCGCAGGCTCGAGAACATGAACGCGAGGTCCGAGCCGGGGAACACTCCGCCGCCGCCGATCTGCGCTTCGCGCGCGGCGAGGCTCGCCTCGTCGACGAACAGCCCGATCTGCCCGGTCTCGCTGAAATCGAGCATCGTGGCGAGATAGGTGACCCCCTCGACCAGGTCTTCGCCCTTGCCCGCCAGCACCGCCAGCGCCGCAGCGAGCAGCGTGCCGCCGACGCAGAAGCCGAGCGCGTTCACCCGGTCGCTGGCGGCAATCTCGCGCGCCACCCGCAGCGCCTGCAGCACGCCCTGCTCGATGTAATCGTCCCAGGTCAGGTTTCCGAGCTCGGGCCCCACGTTGCGCCAGGACAGCATGAATACCGTGTGCCCGGCATCGACCGCGTAGCGCACGAACGAGTTCTCGGGCTGCAGATCGAGGATGTAGAACTTGTTGATGCACGGCGGAACCATCACCAGCGGGCGCTTGCCCACCTGCGGGGTGGACGGCGCGTACTGCACCAGCTGGATGAGCGGGTTCTCGTACACCACGCGCCCCGGGGCGGTCGCCAGATTGCGCCCCACCTCGAAGGCGGACTCGTCGGTCTGGCTCAGGCGCCCCTTGTGCGAGTCCGCGATCAGGTTGGCGAGGCCCCGGGCCAGGCTTTCGCCCCGCGTCTCGAGCGCGCGCCGCAGGGCCTCGGGATTGGTGGCGACGAAGTTCGCCGGCGACATGGCGTCGATCCACTGCCTCATCGCGAAGCGCAGCCGCTCCTTCGCCGCAGGCTCGAGCTGCGCGCCTTCCACCAACTCGGTGAAGTAGCGCGCCGACAGCAGATAGGACTGCCGCAGGTAGTCGTAGAACGCGTTCTCGCGCCAGGCCTTGGCCGCAAAGCGCCGATCGCCCGGCTCCGGCGCAACCTGCGGCGCCGCCCCGGGTCCGCCGGCAAGCGCCATCCAGAGCTGCGCCTGCTTCTCGGCGTAGGACGCCTGCAGCGCCGGCAGGCGCGTGCCGCCGAGCTCGCGCGTCCAGTCGCCTGGAGACGCGCCGGCGGGCGGCGCGACGCCGGCGATGAGGCGCATCCAGCCCTGCGTCATCTCGTTGCCCGCCTGCGCAATCGCCGCCAGGAGCGCCTCGGGAGAACTGGGTTGCGCGGCCATTCAGGTCAGGGCGTCGGGAAATGGAAATATTGTTTGCCGCTCGGCATATAGCTCGCCCCCGGGCTGGGTTGCGGCAGGCTGGATCGGGAGCCGATTTTGCGCCGCACAACGCACCGGCGTCAAATCCTCCCCGGATTGCCGCCGGCGAGCCAAATCAGGGCCGCCATGCGCCCGGTCGCGCCGTCGCGCCGGTACGAAAAGAAGCGCGCCGGATCGGAAAAGGTGCACAGCCCGCCTCCGTGCACACGTGTTACGCCGCGCGCCGCAAGGCGCTGGCGCGCGACCGCGTACAGGTCGAGCAGCCAGTGCCCGCGGCGCACGGCGCGAAACGCGGCGCTCGCGGCCGGGTCGCGCGCGACAAAGGCTTCGCGCACCTCGTCGCCGACTTCGTACACCCGCGGCCCGATCGCCGGACCGAGCCAGGCCATCAATTCACCGGGCTCGGCGCGCATCGCGTCGAGCGTCGCTTCGAGCACGCCGGCGCACAGGCCGCGCCAGCCCGCATGCGCGACGCCCACCACGGTCGCGGCCTGGTCGGCCAGCAGCACCGGCATGCAGTCGGCCACCAGCACCGCGCACACCGTGCCGGGCCGGCGCGCAACCGCGGCGTCGGCCTCGGGCTCCTCGCCCGCGGCGCGCGCGGCGTCGGCATCGGCGACCCGCGTGCCGTGGACCTGGCGCAGCCAGACCGGGCGCGACGGCAGCAGCTCGTCTAGCCGGCGCCGGTTTTCCCGCACCGCGGCCTCGTCGTCGCCGCTGCGCAGGCCCAGGTTCAGGCTCGCGTAGGCGCCGCCGCTCGCGCCGCCCTCGCGCGTGCTGACCAGCGCGCCTGCGGCCGCGGGCCAGTCCGGGCGGATGAGGCCGATCATCGCCCGGCGCGCAATTCGTCGATCAGGCGCTGCATGTCCGGCGGCAGCGGCGCGCGCCAGCTCATTTCCCGGCCGCTGCGCGGGTGAACCAGCGACAGCTCGCAGGCGTGCAGCGCCTGGCGCGCGAACGTGGGCGCCTGGCGCGCGCCGCGGCGGTAGACCGGGTCGCCGAGCAGCGGGTGGTGAATATGCTGCAAATGGACCCGGATCTGGTGCGTGCGGCCGGTCTCCAGCCGGCATTCGACCAGGGCGGCGCGGCCGTAGCGCTCGAGCACCCGGTAACCGGTGCGCGCCTGTTTGCCGCGCTGGGACACGGCCATCCTGGTGCGAACGCGCGCGTCGCGCCCGACCGGGGCGTCGACGGTGCCCGAGGCCGGCGGATCGCCGTGCACCAGCGCGAGGTACACACGGCGCATGCTGCGCTCGGCCAGCTGCTTGACCAGAGTGGCCTGCGCGGAGACGTTCTTGGCTACCACCAGCAGGCCGCTGGTGTCCTTGTCGAGGCGGTGCACGATGCCCGCGCGCGGCACCACGGCAAGCTCGGGGGCGTGCGCGAGCAGCGCGTTCAGCAGCGTGCGGTCCGGCACCCCGGCGCCGGGGTGGACCACCAGCCCGGCCGGCTTGTCGACGACGATCAGGTCGCGGTCTTCGTGCACGATCGAAAGGGGCATGCGCTGCGCCTGCGCAGCGCCCCCCTCCGGCGGCAGCGGCGGGGCAAGATCGACGCGCTCGCCGCCCATCACCGCTTGCTTTGCCGCGCCCGCCGCGCCGTCGACCCGGATATGCCCCGCCTTGAGCCAGGCCTGCAGGCGGTTGCGCGAATACTGCGGGAACAAACGCACCAGCGCCTGATCCAATCTGAGCCCGCCGAGCGCGGCCGGGACGGTCACTTTCAGCAGGCTATAATCTGCGCCCTCCACTGCAAGTTTCGCTTTCATGCGCTCAAGTTTACTTGCTCTACTCGTCGTCGCGACCGCGCTCCTGCTCGGCTCCTGCGCCTCGACCGAGAGAGACGAAACGGCGAATTGGTCGGCGCAGAGGCTCTACGGCGAGGCCAAGGACTCGATGGCCTCCAAGGACTGGGCCCAGGCGATCAAGTACTTCGAAAAGCTCGAGGCGCGCTACCCCTACGGCCGCTTCGCCCAGCAGGCGCAGCTCGAAATCGCCTACTCGTACTGGAAGGACAGCGAGCGCGCCTCGGCGATCGCGGCGGCCGATCGCTTCATCAAGCTCTACCCGAACCATCCGAACGTCGACTACGCCTACTACCTCAAGGGGCTGATCAACTTCAACGAGAACACCGGCCTGCTCTCCGGCCTGTCGAACCCGGACATGTCCGAGCGGGATCCGAAGGCGACGCGCGAGGCTTTCGCCACCTTCAAGGAGCTGGTGACGCGCTTCCCGAAGTCGAAATACACTCCAGACGCGATCGAGCGCATGCGTTACCTGGTCAACTCGCTCGCCTCGCACGAAGTGCACGTCGCGCGCTGGTACATGAGGCGCGGCGCGTACATCGCGGCGGCGAACCGGGCGCAGTACGCGGTGAAGGAATACCCGCGCGCGCCGGCGACCGAGGAGGCGCTCTCCATCATGATCCATGCCTACGGCGCGCTCGGCCTGGACGACCTGCGCGACAGCGCGGCGCGCGTGATGAAGACCAACTTCCCGCACAGCCCGTACCTGAAACCGGGCGGCGTGAAGCGCGAAGCGCCCTGGTGGAAGCTGTGGGACCCGAACTGGTAAGCGCGGCCCGGCTGCGACTGCCAGGCGCGAGCGCCTAGGCGAGCTTGATGCCCTCGTCCGCGATGTAGTCGCGGATCACTGTTTCAACGTCCGGGTCGGCGCGAAATCCCATCGCGAGCGCGCGCGGCGTTTCGAACCGCGCCGGCCAGGTCCTGACGATCGCCTGCGTGCGCGCGTCGGGCTTCCACACCACCCGCTTCGCCACCGCTGCCCCGGCGACGCGCCCCATCGCATCGATCATTTCCGCGACGCTCGCGGTGATGCCCGGCAGGTTCAGCGCGCGGCGCGTTCCCCAGGCGTCCGCGGGCAGCTCGTGCGCGTGCACGAAAGCCTCGACCACGCGCCTGGGCGAGAGCAGCCAGACGCCGGTTTCGGCCTCGACCGGGCATTCCGAGGTGACGCCGTTGAGCGGCTCGCGCAGGATTCCGCTCGCGAACGACGAGGCCGCCGCATTCGGCTTGCCCGGGCGCACGACGATGGTCGGCAGGCGCAGCGAGCGCCCGTCGAGGAAACCCTTGCGCGAATAATCGGAAATCAGGTATTCGCTCACCACCTTCTGCGTGCCGTAGGAGGTCTGCGGCAGCGGCGTGGTCGAGTCGTCCAGCACCGGCGGCAGCTCGCCGCCGAACGCCGCCACCGAGCTCGCGAACACCAGGCGCGGCGGGCGCGCGCACTGCCGCAGCCGCTCGAGCAGCAGCCGCGTGCCCTCGAGGTTCACCCGCATGCCGAGGTCGAAGTCCGCTTCCGCGCCGCCGCTGACGACCGCCGCCAGGTGGAACACCGAGCCGGTGTCGGGCGTGACCACCCGTTCGACGACGGCGCGCTCGGCGATGTCGCCGCTCACGATCTCGAGCCGCGGGTCGCTCGGCAGCGCCGCCGGGAACGCGCCGTCGAGCAGCGCGATGCGCGAAATCTGGCGCTCGCTTCCATCCGGCGCGGTCAGCTTGCCGCGCGCGAGCAGCGCCCGCGCCAGGCGCGAGCCGAGAAACCCCCCACCACCGGTGATGACGACTCTCATGCGTCGATTCTATCGAAGAATTCCTCGACCTCGGCGAGTTCGCGCGTCTGTTTCATCGGCGGCAGGGCGGCCCGCACCAGCCGGCCGTAGGGGCGCGAATACAGGCGCGGGTCGCACAGCATCAGCACGCCGCGGTCGGCTTCGTCGCGGATCAGGCGCCCGGCGCCCTGCTTCAGCTGCAGGATCGCCTGCGGCAGCTGCAGCGCGGTGAAAGGATTGCCGCCCTGCGCGCGCACGGCCTCGATGCGCGCCGACAGCACCGGGTCGTCGGGCGGCGCGAACGGCAGCTTGTCGATCACCACCAGCGAAAGCGCCTCGCCGCGCACGTCGACCCCTTCCCAGAACGACTGGCTGCCGAGCAGCACGGCGTTGCCGAGCACGCGAAATCGCGCCAGCAGCTCGCTGCGCGAGCCGGTCCCCTGCACCAGCAGCGGATACTCGATCGCGTCGCGCTCGAAGCGCGCGGCGAGCAGCTCGTGCGCCTTGCGCAGCGCGCGCAAGGTGGTAAAGAGCAGGAACGCCCTGCCGCCGCTCGCGCGCAGCACGGGGTAGGCGGCGTCCACCACCGCGGCGGTGAAAGCCGGGTCGTTCGGCTCCGCCGGCAGCCCCGTTGGGCACGTAAAGCAGGGCCTGGCGCGCGAAATCGAACGGGCTCTCCCAGCGCCGCGCGCTGGCCTGCTCGATGCCGAGCTCGCGCGTGAAATGGCCGAAGTCCTCGCCCACCGCGAGCGTCGCCGAGGTGAAGATCCAGGCCCGCGGGTGGTCCGCCATCTGGCGCCGGAACAGCTCGGCCGAGGACAGGGGTGTCAGATGCAGCTGCGCCGACTGGCTGAACGTTTCCACCCAGCGCACCTCGTTCGCCGCCTCGTCGCCGTGCATGCGCGCCAGCGTGGCGCGCGCTTCGGCCGCGCGGCGGGCGCAGGACTCGAGCCCCTCGGAGCGCTCGGCCTGCTCCGCAAGGGGCTCCGCCAATGCGCCGAGCGCGCCGTCGAGCGACGCCAGCGCGGCGCCGAAGCCGGGCAGGCGCGTGGCCTGCCCCCAGCCGAGGCGGCTGCCTTCGCCGCCGAGCGCGAGCCTCAAGTCGCGCGCCGCCTTCTCGAGCGCCCCGGCGAGCCGGTCCAGCTCGGGCGACGCGCCGCCCGCGGCGCGCAGCTCCAGGCGCGCGTCGCGCGCCAGCTCCACCAGCTGCGCGGTCGAAACGGTCGCGCCGAAGAACAGCCGCGCGGTCTCGGGCAGCTGGTGCGCCTCGTCGAACACCAGCGTGTTGCACGCCGGCAGCAGCTCGGCGACGCCCTCGTCGCGCAGCACCACGTCGGCGAAGAACAGATGATGGTTGACCACCACTACGTCCGCGGCGAGCGCGTTGCGACGCGCCCGCATGACGAAGCAGTCCTTGTATTTCGGACATTCCTGCCCGAGGCAGTTCTCGCGCGTCGAGGTGGCGTGCACCCAGACCGGCGCGTCTTCGGCCACGTCGGCCAGGTCGGCGCGGTCGCCGCTCGCGCTCGCCGCGGCGAAGCGCTCGATGCGGCGCAGCTGCGCCGCTTCCTCGCGCGAGCCGAGCCGCGCCTCGCTCGCGGCGCGCTCGAGCCGGTGCAGGCAGACGTAGTTCGCGCGCCCCTTGAGCAGCGCCGCGCTGGCGCCCGAGGCGAGCGCCTCGCGCACCGCGGGCAGGTCGCGGTCGAACAGCTGGTCCTGCAGCGTCTTGGTGCCGGTCGAGACGATCACCTTGCCGCCGGCGACCAGCGCCGGCACGAGATAGGCGAAGGTCTTGCCGGTGCCGGTGCCGGCCTCGACCACGAGCACCTCGCTGCGCTCGACGGCGTCCAGGATCGCGCGCGCCATGTCGAGCTGCTGCGGCCGGTGACGGAAACCGGCCACGCGCTGCGCGAGCGCACCGCCCTCGGCAAAGGCGCGCTCGAGCGCCGCCGCCTCGCGCGAGGCGGCGCGGCTCATGACGAACGGGCGCATACGGCGCTCCTGCTGAATGGCTCTCCACGATCCCCTCGAAGCAACGCGCCCGCGCGGCGCGCGGCTGACACGGCGTCGCTTTACTTTGTCTTCCACATTCACTACATTGCTTTAATTATGGCGCGTAATTCTCTGTATTGGTTCGCGCTTTGTGCCGCAATGGCAGGTTGCGCCGGGCCCCAGCGGGCGCCCGATCCGTTGCCCGACCGGCTCGCGCCGGCCAGCGCCGAGCGCTCCGAGGCCTTGCTGCAGGCGGTGCTCGCGCTCGGCACCGACTACCGCTACGGCGGCGACTCGCCCGCCACCGGCTACGATTGCAGCGGACTGGTCGCCCACGTGTTCGAGCAGGCCTGGGGGCTCGAGCTGCCGCACAACGCCCGCGCCCAGAGCGAAATCGGAACGCCCGTCAGTCTAGCGGAACTGCAGCCCGGCGATCTGGTGTTCTACAACACGCAGCACCGCGCCTTCTCGCACGTCGGCATCTACCTCGGCAACGGCCGCTTCGTGCACGCGCCCAAGACCGGCGCAAGGGTGCGCGTCGAGCAGCTGCGCGCGCGCTACTGGATGCGCCGCTTCGACGGCGCACGCCGCCTGAGCCCGCCTACGCATCCGAATCGCGCAGGCTGAACAGCACCGGGATATCCACGCTGAAGCCCTTGCCGCGCAAGCCCTCGGGAATTGCCGTTTGCGGCTTCGGCGCTGCGGACCATCTCGAGCGCCTGCTGGTCGAGGATCGAGTATCCCGTCCCGTGCGCGACGCGCAGCGACGCGATCGCGCCATCGGCCCCGATCTCCAGGTGCAGCTCGACCTTGCCCTCCCAGCCGTTGTCGCGCGCGAAGCGCGGGTAGCGCTTGTAGCGCGCCGCCTCGGCCATTAGCGCCGCGCGATACTGCGCCGCCAGGCTCGCCGCGTCGGGCCGCGGCGCGGCGCGCGGCGCCGGGGCGGGCGCAGGCGCAGGTGCAGCTACGACGGAGGTTGCGGTTGCGCAACCGGCGCGACAACCGGGGCGGGCGCCGGAGCCGCTATAACGGGCTCGGGCACGGGCTGCGGCGCGGGTTCGGGCGCACGTTCGCGAACAGGCCGTGCCTTCTTCAATACGGGCCGCGGGGCCGGATGCGGCGTCGGCTGCGGCGCGGGCTGCGGCTCGATCTTCGGCGGCGGCGGGGCGGCGGCGGTCTGGGCGCTTCGACCGGCCGCGCCGGCATCAGGTGCGCCTCGAGCGGCGGCTGCGCCGGAGCCGGCGGCATCGCGGAGCGAAGGAAGCGAGGGAAGCGAAAGCAGCGCCAGCGCATGCAGGGCGAGCGAAGCGGCAAGCGCGTATTCGAGCGCGCGACGGGCCTCGTCCTGCCAAGCCGTACCGCGCGCCGAACCCGCCGCCATGCGACCTCACCCCGTTCGATCGACTACACGCCGTGCAATGCCCTCCAGACCTTCTCGGCGGTGAGGGGCATCTCGAGCTGCGTGATGCCGCGCTCGGCGAGCGCATCCAGCACTGCGTTCACCAGCGCCGGCACCGAGCCGATGGTGCCGAGCTCGCCGCAGCCCTTCACGCCCAGCAGGTTGGTGCTGCAGGGAACGCTCTCGTCGAACGCGGTGTCCATGGGCGGGAACTGGTCCGCGCGCGGAATGCCGTAATCCATCAGCGAGCCGGTGAGCAGCTGGCCGCTTTCCGGGTCGTAGACCGTGCGCTCGTAGAGCGCCTGTCCGACGCCCTGCGCGATGCCGCCGTGAATCTGCCCCTCGACGATCATGTGGTTGATGATGCGGCCGATGTCGTCCACGCTGGTGATGCGCGCCAGCTCGACTTCGCCCGTATCCGGATCGATCTCGACCTCGCACACCTGGGCACCGTTGGGCCACGAGGGCGTCGAAGGCGTCTCGGTCGCCGAGACGCGGAAATGGCGCTCGGCCTGGCGCGCGGCGAGCTCGTCCAGCCCGATCGTGCGGTCGGTGCCGGCGATGCGAAAGCGCCCGTCGCCGAACTCGATGTCCTGCGGCGCGGCTTCCAGCGCTTCGGCCGCCAGCTCCTTGCCGCGCACGATCACCTTGCGCCCGGCGGCGACCACCGCCGAGCCGCCGACGAACGCCGAGCGCGAGCCGACGCTGCCGACGCCGTTGGCGCGGTCGGTGTCGCCCTGCACGATGCGTACGCTCGTGACCGGCACCTGCAGCACCTCGGTGATGAGCTGGCAATAGGTCGTCTCGAGCCCCTGCCCCATCGCCTGGGTGCCCGAGAAGACCGTCACCGCGCCGTCGGCGTCGATCTGGATGTCGACCGTCTCGGTCGGAATGGCGCCGGTCCACTCGAGGTAGACCGCCAGCCCGCGCCCGCGCAGCCGGCCGCGGCGCTTCGATTCCTCGCGCCGGGCAGGAAAGCCGTTCCAGTCCGCGCGCGCGAGCGCGCCGTCCAGCACGCGGCCGAAATCGCCCACGTCGTAGACGTCGCCCAGGTGCGTGCGATAGGGAAAATCCTGCGGGCGGATGAAGTTGCGGCGCCGGATTTCGGCCGGGTCGAGCTTGAGCTGCCGGCTCGCCTTCTCCATCAGGCGTTCCATCAGGTAGTTGGCCTCGGGGCGCCCCGCGCCGCGGTAGGCGCCGGTGGCCATGGTGTTGGTGAGCACCGCCTTGACGCCGTAGTCGACCACCGGCACCTTGTACACGGTGGTCTGCACCTTCGGTCCGAGCGCGAGCGGAATGATCGCCGACGAGCCCACCGGCGTGGCGCCGATGTTGCCCAGCATGCGCATGCGAAGGGCCAGGATGCGGCCGTCCTTGTCGAGCGCGAGGCTGGCCTTGAAGCGCTGGTCGCGCCCCATGTGCGCGGCGAGGAACTCCTCGCTGCGCTCGGCGCGCCACTTGACCGGGCGGCCGAGCTTCTTCGCCGCGTGGCACACCAGCGCGTCCTCGGGCGTGAGGCCGGTCTTCATGCCGAAGCCGCCGCCGATGTCGCCCACCACGACCCGGAACGCCTCCGGCTTGGCGCCGAACACCGCGCCGAGCAGCTCGCGCGCGCCGGTCGGCGTCTGGTTCTGCGTATAGAGCGTGGTGCGCCCGTTCTCGAACACGCCGATCGCGCAGCGCGGCTCGAGCGCGTTGGCGATCAGGCGCTGGTTGTGCAGCTCGAGCTCGACCACGTGCGCGGCGGCGGCGAACGCGGCGTCGGCCGCCTTCGGGTCGCCGTAGGCCGACTCCGCCGCGACGTTGCCGGGCGCCTCGGGCCAGAGCTGCGGCGCGTCCGGCTCGAGCGCGCGTTGCGCGTCGACCACGCAAGGCAGCTCTTCGTAATCGACCAGCACCAGCTCGGCGGCGTCCTCGGCCGCATCGCGCGTGGCAGCGACGATCGCGGCCACCGGCTGGCCGACGTAATAGACGGTTTTATCGGCCAGCAGCACCCGCGGCGGCGCCGCCATCGGCGAGCCGTCGGCCTGCTTGAACAGCGGCGGAAAGGGAATGTGGCCGACGCCGTCCGCGCGCAGGTCCTGCATGGTCCAGGCCGCGAGCACGCCCGGCGCCGCGCGCGCCGGCGCGAGGTCGGCCGACAGGATCTTCGCGTGCGCGTGCGGCGAGCGCACCAGCACCAGCCAGGCGAGTTGCGCGAATTCGCGGTCATCGCTGTACAGGCCCTTGCCGGTGAGCAGGCGGTCGTCTTCGAGCCGCTTCTGCGAGCGCGAGCTGCCGAAGCGGGCGGATTCGGGGTCGAACTGGATTTGGGGTGCGTTCATCTCGATGGGGATCAAACTGAAACGGCCCGTGAGGGCCGTCGTTCGTGCTGCCGGAGGGCGCAGTCTAGGTCGAACCGGCCCGCGCGGCAAATCCGGCGCCGGTCACACGCCTTTGACCAGCTCCCGGCGCAGCGCCCGCAGCTTGGCCTTCAGCTTGAGCTCGTTGTCGCGGCCCATGCGCAGCATGATCTTCTGCCCGGCCGAGCGTCCCTCCAGGTCCGGGTCCGCGAACTCGTACAGCACCTTGGGCTGCGCGAGCTTGACCGGGCCATCGAGCTCAGGCGCGGCGAGCAGGTCGTCGATCGCTTCGATCAGGCGGTCGTTGAAGTACTTGTTCGGGTACCCGAGCTCGCGGTACGCGCGCTGGAAAAGCGGATAGAAGCGGCTGTAGAGCGCGACCAGCTTGTGGGCGTTGATCGCCTGCGCGATGCGCACGTAGGGCGTGTAGCGCGCCGCGTTTTCGGGCGCGATGACCGCTGCGTCGCCCGTGCCCAGCGTGGCGAACCGCCCGGCAACCGGCTTGACCGGCATCATGCGCGCCGGCGCCGCGTGGCGCGGCAGATTGTCCACCGTGGCGACGATGCGCAGGATGATGCGCTCGGGGTAGAAGAAGTCCGCGAACGATTTCGCGCCCACCAGTCCGATCAGCGCATCGCGCGCCGCAGGATCGCTGTCGCGCAGCCCCGGCAGCGGCGGCAGGATCTCGCCCGGCGCCGCCTTCGGCGCCTCTACCGGGTGCTCGATCGCCGGCGCAGGGCTCGCGGGCAGCGCCGCCGGCAGCTGGATTCACTCGTCGGCGCAGGCGGCGCCACAGGCGCAGGCTCCGCCATGTGCGTGCTGACGAAATAGTAATAATAGACGCCGATCGCAACGGCAAGCACGGCAATCACCAGCGCCACCCACCAGATCGATGCGGTTCCGTGGCGTGCGCGACGCCATGAGATATCGGCTTTCGTCCCTCGCGGACCAGGGTTCCACTGCGCGTCTCCTGCGTCAATCGGACAAGTAAGAACAAAGAGGAATGAATGCTATCAAACTCTCGCCGCGCGCCGTATTTCTGAATTGTGGCGTCAGCGCTCCGCTAAGGCGGCGTCAGGCCGCCGCGGATAGCCGCGCCGCAAGCCCCGAGCTTTCCAGGCTCTTTTCCATGGCCCGCACGATCGCGCCGCGCTGCGGCATGGCGGCGCGCGTTTTCCGCTGACCCTGCGCTGCGCACAGCGCGCCAGCGCGGCGTGCGCGTCCATCTGCAGGCGCACGCGGCCGACATCCTGCGCCAGCGTCGCGGCGCGGGTAAGCTCCTGCTGCGCCTCCGCGTAGGCCTTTTTTGCCAGCCAGGCTTCGCCGCGCCAGCGCCGCGCCACGGCCTCGAGCTCGCGCAGACCGTTCGGCTCGGCGACGGCGAGCAGCTCGTCGCCGAACGCCGGCAGCCGCCCGCGTCGCCCGCGGCAAGCGCGATCTCCGCCAGGCCGTCGAGACAACGCACCATCAGGTAGCGCTCCGAATTTCGGCGCGACTGCTCCAGCACGCGTTCGAGCACCGGCGCGACGCCTTTCTGTCCCAGGCGCGAGCGGGCGACCGCAAGGTGCGCCTCGATCGCCGCGCGCCAGAACATGATGCCGCTGTCGCGCCCGAGCGTGAGTCCGCGCTCCATTTGCTCGACGGCCTGCTCGTTCAGGCCCAGGTCGAGCAGGAAATGCCCGATGAAATCGTAGGCGATGAGTTGGTAGCGCACCTGCCCGAGGCTCTCGAGCCAGCGCAGGGTCTTTTGCATGCCGCTCCAGGCCTCGCCGTAGCGGCCCGAGCACGCCCGGACATGGTCGAGCCCGAGCAGCGTCGGCCCGAGGTGCCACTGCAGGTCCGCCGCGCGCGCGATTTGCAGCGCCGCCTCGAAGCTCGCCAACGCGCGCGGGTAGTCGCCGAGCCCCTTGGTTCCGATGCAGGCGTGACCGATCATCATCAGGTTTTCCGACTCGTAGCTCTTGTCGCCGATGCCGCGGGCGAGCTCGAGCGAGCGCGCGTAGCACTCGATCGCGGCGGCAGGCTCGGCGTTCGCGAAGTGCGCCTCGCCTCGTCCGTGGTAGGCCTGCACCGCGACGAGGTCGGCCAGCCCTCTGCGCTCGCATATCTCGACCGCCTCCTGGTGGAACCGGATGGCCTGGTCGTTCTGCCCCGTGCTCCAGGCGACGGTACCGAGGTGATACAGCGTGTCGGCCGCCTGGTGCTCGTCGGCCATGGCGCGAGACTCCGCCAGCGCCTCGTTCAGGCAGGCGGTCGCGTCCTGGTAGGCGTCCGCGCGGCGGTACGCCATGCCGAGCCGGATCAGCGCGTCGCGCGCCTTGGCGCGATCCCCGGCCGCCCGCGCCGCCTCGATGACGCGGCGTATGTCGGCCACCGCGCCTTCGGTCTGCCCGGCCTGCGCCCGCGCCGCGCCGCGCGTCTCATGCAGCGCGAGGCGCTGCGTCCCGCTCACCGATTCCGGATGCGACTCCGAGAGCTCGACCGCGCGGTCCAACCAGTGCAACGCGTCGCGCATCGCGAACAGCGCCTGGGAGCGCTCGCCGGCCAGGACGAGGTACTCGAACGCCTTCGACCAGACTTGGCCTCGCTGGTAGTGCTCCGCCAGCCGGGCGTCGCGCTGGTGCGCCTCGCCTTCGCCGCGCCGCTCCAGGGCTTCAGCCACCGCGCGATGCAGCAGCCGGCGCCGGGTCCCGCCGATGTCGCGGTAGACCACCTCGCGCACCTTGTCGTGGCTGAAGTCGTACACGCCGCCTTCGGGCTCCTCGCGCAGCAAGCGGCGCCGCACCAGCGCCTCCAGCGCGTCGAGCAGTGGCTCCTCGCGTCTCGTGCGTGACGTCGAGCAGGGTGTCGAAGTCGAAGCGCCGGCCAAGAACGGCAGCGGTTTCGAGAATCGGCCGAATGTCCTCCGGTACGTGGGAGATGCGCGCCCGGACAGCGGCGCGCAACGCATCCGGAAGCAACCCGGGGTCGTCCCGCGAGCGAGTTTCGAGCTGGATCTCGCCGTCGCTCAGGGACTGCAAGATCGAGGTGAGAAAGAACGGATTGCCCTCGGTCTCGCGATACAGGCGCTCCGCCAGCCCCGACGCGCCGAACCTGGCATCGCCCAGCGCGCTCAGCAACGACGCGGCATCCTGCGGGCCCAGGCGCGCGAGCGGTATGCGGCGCGCGTGGGCCTCGCGCCGCAGGCTCTCGACCAGCCGCGCGAGCTGCTCGTTGCCGTCCAGCTCCTCGTCGCGATAGGCATAGATCACGAGCGCCGGCCTGTCGCCGACGTGGCGCGCGAGGTAATGCAGTACCTGCGCGCTCGCGTCGTCCGCCCACTGGATATCGTCCACGATCAGAAGGAGCGGCCGGCCCTCTCGCAAGGCTTCGAGCAGCTGGCCCACCGCGCGCGCGAGGCGCGCCTGGCGTGCCTCGGGAAAGTCGTCCGACAGCCGCGGCAGCTCCGGGAATCGTTCGGACACGGCGGGAACCAGCGCGGCGAGCTCGGCGAGCGATACGGGAGCGATGCTGCGCATGGCTGCCGGTGACGCAAGATCGAGCGCGCGGGTGACCAGATCGATCACCGGCTGATACGGTATCGCCCGTTCGATCTCGTAGCAGTTGGTCGCGAGCGTGCGCAGTCCCCGGCCCTCGGCGTAGCGCGCGACCTCGCGCATCAGCCGGCTCTTGCCGATTCCCGGCTCGCCCTCGATCAGGACGGTATGCCCGGTGCCGCCCGTGAGCCGAGCGATCAGCCCGGTGAGCAGGCCGTACTCGCTGCCTGCGACCGACAAACGGCGTCGAATCGCGCGAGACGTCGATTGCCGCAGCGGGTGACGTCGCGTTGCTGTCGGGACCGACCGGCACGGCGTCCAGCCGCATGCGCCCTGCGGCGCGCACGGCGCGAGCCGCGTCGAGGAAGGCGCGCCGCTCGGCCTGAGGGACGGCGAGCGCCGCGGCCAGCCTTTCGGCCAGTGGTCGCGATGGCCGGCGCTCGTCGGCTTCGATCTTTCTGATGGCGAACCCCGAGCAGCTGACCCGCTCCCGAGCGCCTCCTGGGTGAGATCCAGCGCCTTGCGGCGACGCCGCAGCCAATAGCCGAAGGAATCCGCCCTGTCCTGCACGATGCCCCGCCCCCGTAGCGTCGATGGAGCTGATTCTAGCGGCATTGTCCCGCCTCTTGTCCCGCCTTCTGTCCCGCTTTGCGACACCCGGGGCGGCCCGCCGACGCGCCAAATGGTGGCGCTTCAATCACACAAAGGGAGAAATGCCATGTCCGCAGTCCTTTCCACCCCGACCCCCGCGGTCGACTTTTCCGCCGTAAAGACCAAGCAGCAGGCCGCCTGGTCGGCCGGCGACTACGCCGTCGTCGGCACAACCCTGCAGATCGTCGGCGAATCGCTGTGCGAGGCGCTCGACCTGCGCGCCGGCGAGCGCGTGCTCGATGTCGCAGCCGGCAACGGCAACGCGACGCTGGCCGCGGCGCGGCGCTGGACCGACGTCACTTCGACCGACTACGTCCCGACGCTGCTCGAGCGCGCGCGCGCCAGGGCCGGCGCCGAAGGCCTGCCGGTGACATTCGAACAGGCGGACGCCGAGAACCTGCAGTACGCCGACGCGAGCTTCGACGTCGTGCTGTCGACCTTCGGCGTGATGTTCACTCCCGACCAGGAGAAAGCTGCCGCCGAAATGGCGCGGGTCTGCAAACCGGGCGGGAAGATCGGCCTGGCCAACTGGACCCCCGCAGCTTCGTCGGCGAGCTGTTCAAGCTGATCGGCCGCTATCTGCCCCCGCCGGCGGGCGTCAAGTCCCCCGCGCTCTGGGGTACCGAGGAGCGACTGCGCGAACTGTTCGGCGAGCGCGTCGGTTCGATCGCGATCGAAGCGAAGGATTTCGTGTTTCGCTATCGCAGCGCGGCGCACTTCCTCGAAGTCTTTCGCGTCTACTACGGACCGGTGCACAAGGCGTTCGGCGCGCTGGACGCGGCAAAACAGGAATCGCTCGCCGCTGACCTGATCGATCTCGCCGAGCGGTTCAATCGCGCAACCGACGGTTCGCTGGTCGCTCCGGGCCGCTACATCGAGGTCGTGATCCAGCGCAAGTAGTGCAGCGATGCGGCGCCAGCCGCCGCATCGCCTTTCCGGCCGAGGCCGAAGGAGTATTCCATGTTCATGATCGACTACAAACAAATCAACTGGTGGTACTGGTTTGCCACCGCGTGCGTGCTCACCGTCGGCGTGGCCGGCTACCAGGTCGGCTTTGTCCTGGCCATCGGCCTCTCCGCGGTGCAGCTCGTGCACTTCACGCTGCGCGAGCGGAGCATGACCGCCTTCACGGTCCAGGTCCGGTTCTGGGTCCTGCTCTACATGCTTGCGGCGTATCCCGAGCCGCTGCAGGGCGCCTATTGGCTGCCGGTCGTGGGCACCTGGGCGCGGGCGATTTTCGGCTACTGCGTGATGGCGCGCACGGTCTCGCTCTTGCCTTGGAACCGCCGCCTGCCGTTCTCGCTCGGCCTGCTGAAGAAGACGTACCTGTCCCGCCCGGTGCGCGGCAACATCATGCAGGGCCTGCCGCCTGCTCCGCTGGCGGCGGCGAGCGCATGATCCCGCAAGAGAGCCTCTACGGGCGCCTTGGCGGTTATGACGCCATTGCCGCGGTCGTCAGCGATCTCCTGCCGCGCTTGCGCGCGGATCCGCTGCTGGGCCGCTTCTGGCGGCATCGGCCGGATGACAGCCTGAAGCGATCGAAAGCAGCTGCTGATCGATTTTCTGTGCTCGAGCGCAGGCGGCCCTCTGTACTACACCGGCCGGGACATGAAGACCTCCCATACGGGGATGGGCATCAGCGGGACCGATTGGTCGGCGTTCATGGCGCATCTCCACGCCACCTCTCGAGGCGCTTGGGGTTCCTCGCGCCGCACGCGATGACCTGGTCGCATTCGTACAAAGCACCAAGACCGACATGGTCGAGGCGTAGGTAAAGGCATATCCGTCCGTCATCCTCAAAGGAGCAGCACGATGAGCAAGAGCGACGTCATGATCCACATCAAAGAGTCCCTGAGCGTCGAGGCGCGCAGTTCGCTCGAGAACGAGATGCAGAAGATCGAAGGAGTCTTTTCGCCCAGGTTCAACGCCGGCAAGGAGCATCTGCTCATGGTCGCCTTCGACCCGAAGGTCACCAGCGCGGCGGTCCTGCTGCAGGCGACCCGGGCGGCAGGCTATACCGCCCAGCTGGTAGGTATGTAGACTCCGCCATGGGCAGGCGATTCGACAGCATCCTGGGCACCATCGGCAACACCCCGGTAATTCGCATCAACAAGCTGGGGCCGAAGGGCGTCAACCTCTACGTCAAGGTGGAATCCTTCAATCCGATGGGGTCGGTCAAGGACCGGCTGGCCCTGGGTGTGATCGAGGACGCCGAACGCCGCGGAGAGCTCAAGCCCGGACAGACCGTCGTCGAAGCCACCAGCGGCAACACCGGCATCGGCCTCGCCATGGTCTGCGCGCAGAAAGGCTATCCGCTGGTCGTCACGATGGCCGAGAACTTCAGCGTCGAGCGGCGCAAGCTGATGCGATTTCTCGGCGCCAGGGTGGTCCTGACGCCGGGCGGCCAGAAGGGCTCGGGGATGGTGGCGAAGGCGGAGGAACTGGCCAAGGCGCACGGCTGGTGGCAGCCGCGCCAGTTCGAGAACCCGGCCAACGCGGAGATCCACGCCAGAACCACCGCCATGGAGATCCTCGAGGACTTCGCCGACATCTCGCTCGACTACTGGGTCACCGGTTTCGGCACGGGCGGAACGCTGAACGGCGTGTCGAGGGTGCTGAAGGAAAAGAGCCCGCAGACGCAGATCATCGTCTGCGAGCCGGACAATTCGGCCATGCTGGCAAGCGGCATCGCGCAGCCAAGGCGCGGCGACGGATCCGGCAGCGCGAGCCATCCCCGCTCGCGGCCGCACCTGATGCAGGGCTGGTCTCCGGACTTCATTCCCGAGCTCGCGCAGCAGGTCGTCGAGGCAGGTCGCATCGACCGCTTGGTGCCCGTCGACGGCAACGACGCGATGCGTTGCGCGAGGGAGCTTGCGCGGCAGGAAGGCATTTTCGTCGGCATCACGGCGGGCGCAACGTTTGCGAGCGCGCTTGAGTCGCCCGATCCGCGCCGCAGGGCGCCAACATCCTGTGCATGCTGCCCGACACCGGCGAACGCTACCTTTCCACCCCGCTGTTCGACGACGTCGCCGCTGAGATGACCGAGGAGGAGATCGAGCTGTCGAGATCGACACCGGGATTCCGATTCGACGTCGCCCCGCCTTCGGCGCCGGCGTCAGTGGCTGCGACCGGTTCTCTGGACCAAGCGGCCGCCGGCGAGCTGGAAGCGATGCTGCGCGATCCGGCGCGGCCGGTGGTCATGTTCGCGTTCGAGTGGTGCGAGTTCTGCGATTCGGTGCGCAAGGCGTTCGCGAAGTACGGCATTCCCTACACTTCGATCGACCTCGATTCAGCCGCCTACCAGCAGGGCGATCGCGGCGGCAAAATGTTCGACGTCCTCAAGCAGCGGACCGGATCGCTCACCCTGCCCCAGATCTTCATCGGCGGCGACTTCGCAGGCGGCTGCACCGAGGTCTTCGACAGCCTGAAATCGGGCCAGCTGCACACCCGCCTGCAGGAACACGGCATCACCGTCGACCCGTCGGTCAAGACCAACCCCTATGAGCTTCTGCCCGGGTGGTTGCACCCGCGTTGAGCCTTAGCCCGCTACCAACGCGCTTCAAGCCCGGCTTTCCAGTCGTCCACGAATTGCCGGATCGACTCGATAAAGTCCCGCTCGTGTTCGGTACGGTTGATGGTGGCGTGAATAACGCTATGCCGCGGCTCCGGCGGCACTCCGGTCGTCACGGTCCATTGCAGCGCGTTCGGGCAGCCTGGCAACGAAAAACGCACGCCCTGGCGCAGTTCCTCGCGGCGCGCATGGAACGCGCCCCACACGCAGTAGATCTCACCGCTCGATTCCGCGTCGCTCAGCACCTCTTCGATCGAAGCACACCAGTGCGGCAGTTCGTGGATCGTCAGCCGCCGCTGCAGATCCTCCACCGAGGCCGGAATGAATGCGGTGGCGAAGAATTCCATGCCTATACGCCAAGCCGGTTTCGGACCGGCGGCTCGCGCAGCACCACTAGGCGGACGCGCGGGCGCGCTCGCGCTCGATCAGCACGCGCCTGAGCAATTTGCCGGTCGCCGACTTGGGCAGCTGGTCCACGAACTCCACCGCGCGCACCTTCTTGTGCGCCGCCACGCGCGCGGCGACCCAGGCCATCACCTCGTCGTCGGTGATCTCGCTTTTCTTCACCACGAAGGCCTTGGGCACTTCTCCCGCCTCCTCGTCGGCGATGCCGATGACGCAGGCGTCGGCGATCGCCGGATTGGCGAGCAGCACGGACTCGAGCTCGGCCGGCGCCACCTGAAAGGCCTTGTACTTGATCAGCTCCTTGGTCCGGTCGACGATGAAGAAATCGCCCTCGGCGTCGACGTAGCCGATGTCGCCGGTGCGCAGCCAGCCCTCGGCGTCGATGGTCGCCGCCGTGGCGCCGGACTGGCCGAAATAGCCCTGCATCACGATCGGTCCGCGCACCAGGATCTCGCCCTGCTCGCCGACGGGCAGCTCGGCGCCGGTGCCGACGTCGACGATCTTGCATTCCATGTTGGGCATCAGCCGTCCGCCCGAGGCGGGCTTGATCTTGTCCTCGGTCGTCGGCCCGAGGTGGCTCGCGCCGCTGACCTCGGTCATGCCGTAGGCCTGCGACACGCGGAAGCCGAGCCGCGCGTGCAGCGCGCTGGCGACCGCGTCGCCCAGCGGCGCCGCGGCCGAGAACGCGCCGCGCACCTTCGACAGATCGAACTTGTCGACGATCGGGTGCTTGGCGAGCGCGAGCGCGATCGGCGGCACCACGTGCAGGATGGTCACGCCGTACTTCTGCACCAGCTGCAGGTACTGCTCGAGATCGAAGCGCGGCATGGTGACCACGGTCGCGCCCTGAAGCAGGCTCAGGTTGAGGAAGGCGACGATGCCGTAGATATGGAAGAACGGCAGGAACGCGAGCACCGTGTCCTCGGGCAGGATCAGCGCGGCGTCGGTGACGCCCTTGACCGAGCACAGCTGCGCCACCAGGTTGTGGTGCGTGAGCATCACCCCCTTGGGCAGGCCGGTGGTGCCGCTCGAATACGGCAGCGCCACCAGGTCCGCGCGCGGGTCGATCGTCACCTTCGGCGGCGCGCCGTCGCCGGCAAGCAGCGAAGCGAACGGCGTGGCGCCCTCCGCCTCGCCGAAAACGAAGATCTCTTCGACTTTGGACTGCGCGGCGGCCTCGCGCGCGGCCGCCAGGAACAGCGGGACCGTCAGCAGAAAGCGCGCGTTCGAATCGTTGAGCTGCTTGGCCATTTCAGCCGCGGTGTAGAGCGGATTGACCGTCGTCGTCGTGCCGCCGAGCGAGGCGATGGCGTGAAACGCGATCACGTACTCGGGCACGTTCGGGCTGCAGATCGCGAAGCGCTCGCCTTGCTTGAAGCCGCGGCGCGCCATGCCCGCGGCGGCGCGCGCCACCAGCCCGGGCAACTGCGCGTAGCTGATGACGCGCCCGCTGGGGCCGTCGATCAGCGCGGGCTTGTCGCCGCGCTCGCGAGCGTGCGCGAGTACGTAATCGGTCAGCGCGATCTCGGGGATCGCGACATCCGGGTAGACGCTGCGAAAAGGCATGCCAAGTTCCTCCTCTTTGCGGGCATTGTGCCCATGGGACCGCGCGGTCCGCAACGCCGGCGCCGGAGCGTCTGTGCGCTGGCGTACGGACGGCCGTCGATGCCCAGGCGACTATGCGTAGCCGCCTCGGAAGGGGTGCGGCTGATTTCCGGCTGCTTTCAGTCGAGTCTTCCGTTGCCGACCCGGCAAGCGCGGGTTCCCCGCCTGATTGTATTGGGTTATTGCGGAAATCGGCCATGGCCATGAAAGCAGACGCGAATGCCCTTGCGGAAGACGGCCGCAAGGCAAGCGCCTTGCGGAACGCGATCCTCACCAGCGCCACTTTCTCGATCATCGCCACCGACGAGAAAGGGATCATCCAGCTGTTCAATCTCGGCGCCGAGCGCATGCTGGGTTACACCGCCGACGAAGTCGTGAACAGAATCAGCCCGAGCGACATTCACGATCCGCAGGAAGTGGCGGCGCGCGCGCGGGAATTGAGCCTCGAGCTGGGGGTCCCGATTGCGCCGGGCTTCGAGGCGCTTGCGTACAAGGCATCGCACGGGATCGAGGACAGCTATGCCTTGACCTATATCCGCAAGGACGGCAGCCGCTTTCCCGCCCTGGTTTCGGTCACCGCGCTGCGCGACGTGGGCGGCGGCATCATCGGCTTTCTGCTGATCGGCACCGACAATTCCGTGCGCACGCAGGTCGAAGCGGAGCGCAACGAGGCCATGGCCGCGGCGGAGAATGCCAACCGCGCGAAGTCGGATTTTCTGTCCGGCATGAGCCATGAATTGCGCACGCCGCTCAATGCGATCCTCGGTTTCGCGCAGCTCATGGCATCCGGCTCTCCGCCGCCGACGCCCGCCCAGCAGCGGGACCTCGACCAGATCCTCAAGGCGGGCTGGTACCTTCTCGAGCTGATCAACGAGGTCCTCGATCTGGCGCTGATCGAGTCGGGCAAAGTGACGCTGTCGCGCGAGCCCGTATCGCTGGCCGAGGTCATGCTCGAGTGCCGGGCGATGATCGAGCCGCAGGCGCAAAGGCGCGGCCTCAGCATGACGTTTCCGACTTTCGAGATCCCCTGCTTCGTCAAAGCCGACCGCACGCGGGTCAAGCAGGTCCTGATCAACCTTCTGTTCAACGCGATCAAGTACAACACGCCGGGCGGCACGGTTGCCGTGGAGTGCACCCCTTGCGCTGCGGCTTCGATTCGCATCGGCGTGCGGGACACCGGTCCGGGATTGGCGCCGGCGCAGCTGGCGCAGCTGTTCCAGCCGTTCAACCGCCTCGGAAGGGAAAACGGCGTGGAGGAAGGCACCGGCATCGGCCTGGTCGTGACCAAGCGGCTGGTCGGGTTGATGGGGGGCGCCATCGGCGTGGAAAGCACGGTCGGGGTGGGGAGCGTGTTCTGGATCGAATTGAGCCTGACGAGCGCGCCGGAGCTCGCGGCACAGGAAGCCGCGCGTGCGGCGCAGAGGCTGCCGCAGGCGCAGGAGGGCGCGCCGCCACGCACCCTGCTCTACGTCGAAGACAATCCGGCCAACCTGGAGCTGGTCGAGCAACTCGTCGCGCGCCGTGCCGACCTGCGCATGCTAAGCGCCACGGACGGCCAGCAGGGCATAGACATCGCGCGCCACTTCCTGCCCGAAGTGATCCTGATGGATATCAACCTGCCCGGCCTGAGCGGGATCGAAGCGATGCAGATCCTGCGCGCCGACCCGGCCACGGCGCATATCCCCATCATCGCGCTCAGCGCCAATGCGGTGCCGCGCGACATCGAGAAGGGCCTCGAAGCCGGCTTCTTCAGCTATCTCACCAAACCCATCAAGGTGGACCGGTTCATGGACGCGCTGAACGTCGCGCTGCGGTCCGCGCAAGCGGCATCCGAGCGCAGCGCCGCCAAGGCAGTGGCCGCATGATCGGCGAGCGCGATATCCTCGACGCCGGCCTGCTGATCGTGGACGACCAGGAGGCCAACGTCAGCCTGCTGGAACGCCTGCTGCACGAGGCCGGCTTCACCCATGTCGACTCGACCATGAACCCGCAGGAGGTCTGGGCCCTGCATCGCAAGAACCGCTACGACCTGATCCTGCTCGACCTGCAGATGCCCGGCATGGACGGATTCCAGGTGATCGAGATCCTCAAGACGAACGATGCGGACGCCTACCTTCCGGTGCTCGTGATTACCGCCCAACCCGGCCACAAGCTGCGCGCCTTGCAGGCCGGCGCACGGGATTTCATCAGCAAGCCGTTCGATCTGGTAGAAGTGAAGGCGCGGGTACGCAACTTGGTGGAAGTGCGCCTGCTGTACAAGGCGCTGGAAAATGTCAACGCGGTGCTGGAACAAGCGGTCGCCGAACGCACCGCCGAGCTGCGCGCCAGCGAAGCGCGCTACCGCAGCCTGACCGAGCTGGCTGCCGACTGGTACTGGGAACAGGACGAGAACGGCAATTTCACCAAGGTATCCGGTCCCGTGCTGGAGATGCTCGGCGTCCAGGTCGACACTCTGGCGGGCGACGCGGGCGGTGCTCAGGTGACGGGCTGGAACGCGGCCCAGCGGGAGGACCTGCAGAAGCGAATCGCGGCGCGGCAGCCGTTCCTGGACTTCGTCTTCAGCCGCGTCAACGCGGACGGCTCCGAGCAGAGGTTCCAGGTCAGCGGGGAGCCGATGTTCAACCGCTCCAGCCGCTTCATCGGATACCGCGGCATCGGCGTAGAGCTCTCGGCAAGTAGTTAGCCCCGGGAATTCGACCGCTCGCCATGGCATCCCTCCACAGCCCGAACCAGAACCACCTGCTCGCCGCACTGCCCGAGGCGGATTTCGCGCGCCTGGCCCCATACCTGGAGCTGGTCGAAATGCCGCTCGGCGACATTCTTTATGAGCCCGGCGGACGCATGCAGCACGCGTTCTTCCCCACCAGCGCCATCGTCTCGCTGCACTATGTCATGGAGTCCGGCGCATCGGCCGAGACCGCGGGAGTGGGTAACGAGGGCGTGGTCGGCATCGCGCTCTTCATGGGCGGAGACAGCACGCCGAGCTCGGCCGTGGTGCAGACCGCGGGCCACGGCTACCGGCTGGAAGGGCGCCTGCTGAAGCAGGAATTCATCCGCGCGGGCCCGATGCAGCGCCTGTTGCTGCGTTACACCCAGGCGCTGATCACGCAGATGATCCAGACCGCGGCCTGCAATCGGCACCATTCGGTCGAGCAGCAGCTGTGCCGCTGGCTGCTACTGACCCTCGATCGTGGGCCCGAGCGCGAGCTCGTCATGACGCAGGAACTGGTCGCGAGCATGCTCGGCGTGCGCCGGGAAGGGATAACGGAAGCGGCCGGCGCCCTGCAGCGCGCCGGCATCATCCGCTATCGGCGCGGGCACATCGCAGTGCTCGAGCGCGCCGGGCTGGAGACCCGTGCCTGCGAGTGCTACGCGGTGGTCAAGACGGAACTCGGCCGCCTGCTGTCAGACGTGCGCCACCGCCAGGGCATCGCGGCCGCGGCCGGATAGAGCCGCTCGCCGCCGGCAGCCCGGCCGGCGCGCAGTCGTCAGACGGGACTTCGTCCGCTGATCACCCTGAGCAGCACGATCACGATCGCGACCACCAGTAGAACGTGGATGAATCCTCCCATGGTGTAGGAGGAAACGAGTCCCAGCGCCCACAACACGATGAGCACGACGGCGATTGTGTAGAGCACGGCACATCTCCTTGGCGTAACGGATTGCTGCGTCCAGACCGCATCATCCGCCGCAACTCCCGCTGTTTCCGTGCGTCGGCGCACATACGGTGCGCCACAAATAAATAAATGCTGCCGTATGTGCGCTAGCGCGCCGACCGCCGGCGGCCACGAGCCGATGCTACGGCAATCGACCGGTCAGTATTTTTCCGCTTTTGCTGGCAGTCAGATGAACGGAAGCAACAAGGCGGATCGAGTACTACTTATTCAACGAGAGACACCATGAAACCCTCATTTAGCAGAAAGCAACTCGGCCTCGCGGCAGCGTGCGCGCTGGCACTCGGCATCATGTCCGGAACGGCAAGCGCGCAGACCTTGCCGGTCGACCAGAGAGCAATCGTAAGCGGTCCGGCACAGATGGTCTGGATGAACGACAACGGCCTTTGCTGGCGCAGCGATTTCGGCCCGCCGCCCCTGCCGGGTACCCCCTGCGGACCGCAGCCGGTGGCGCAGGTCGTCGCCCCCGCCCCCGCCCCCGTGGCGCAAGCAGCTCCGGTCGCCGGCCCCCCCCGCCGGCGCCGCAGATCGGTGCGCGAACGGGTGGCGCTGGACGCCGACGCGCTGTTCGACTTCGACAAGGCGGTCCTGCGTCCGAAAGGCCGGGATGCTCTGGATGCCTTCATGGGCAAGTTCCAGGGCGCCGACCTCCAGACGATCACGGTCGTCGGGCATACCGACCGCATAGGCAGCGACAAATACAACCAGCGCCTGTCGGAGCAACGCGCCGCGTCGGTGAAGGACTATCTGGTTGCCAAGGGAATCGAGCCGGGTAACGTACGCGCCGAAGGCATGGGCGAATCGCAGCCGGTGACGAAAGCCGGCGAATGCGTGGGCGGCAAGAGCAAGAAGCTCATCGCCTGCCTGCAACCTGATCGTCGGGTCGAGGTCGAAGTGATCGGTACCCGGGCCGCGCAGTAGCGAGCGAAGCACACGTGGAACAGACCACAAAATCGCTTCACCCGCTGGTCTGGATCGCGGGTATCGCGTTGATCGTGTTCAGCGCGGTCGGCATCGGCGCCTTCATGGGCTGGATTCCGACCTCGATGGGCGGTGCTGACGACAACGCGGTGCTCGCGACACAGGCGGCAAACGCTCCGGAGCCGGCGCGCTGCGAAAGCGCGTGCGGCCCCGGCGCGGGTGGCGAGCAGCGCGCCCGCGCAGGCGAGAACCCAGTGCGCCGAATGCGGCGTGGTCGAGTCGGTGCGCGAGGTCGAGCGTGAAGGGCGAGGGCTCCGGCCTTGGCGCGGCCGGCGGAGCGGTGGTGGGCGGCGTGCTCGGCAACCAGGTCGGCGGCGGCCGCGGCAAGCAGCTCATGACCGTGGTCGGCGCAGTCGGCGGAGCGGTTGCCGGCAACGAGGTCGAGAAACGCGTCAAGTCAACCAAGAGCTACGAGACCACGGTGCGCTTCGACGACGGCTCAAGCCGCGCGATCAGCGAGGCGAACGCGCCGTCGTGGCGGGCGGGCGACAAGGTAAGAGTCGTGAACGGCGTCATCCAGTCCAACGGCTGAGCGTCCGGAGCAAACAAGTCATTGCAGTCAATCGATGTCTGAACGAGGTCTTCCAATGAAAACGATGCAAAGGTACGCATTCGGTGCGCTCGCGGCGGCGGTGCTGCTCGGCGCGGGCGGGTGCAGCGGGATGTCACAGCGCGACCAGAACACCGCGGTCGGCGCCGGGGTCGGCGCCGTGGGGGGTTCCATCCTCACCGGCGGCAGCGCGATCGGCACCATCGGCGGCGCAGCGGTCGGCGGCGTGATCGGCAATCAGGTCGACACCGGCGATCATCGGCGCAGATAACGCAACGCCGGGAGAGGCGAGGCCGGTCCGCATGAGGCCATAAGCCAGGCGCAAATTCATCTTCTTTAAGTGCGGTGCCGCACAGAACGGATTCGAACACCGGCGCAAGATGTCGCTAGGTGTTCGCGCTCCTCCTCCCCTGACGAACACCTGAAGTACCGGGCCCGGAACGGCGATCCTGTTCCGGGCCTTTTCTTTGTGTTCGATACCGTACAGATTGCTGCCGGCGAACCGTCCCATAATGGCAACGCCGTTGCAGCCGCCTTCTTTATCTGCCGAGCAACCCAGAGGAACAGCCATGAGCACGATGACTCGATTCGGACCGGCGCTTGGCTTGGCGGCTGCGATCGCGCTGGGCGCATGCGGCAGCATGAACCAGCAGGCCTCGCCCGCCTCAAGTCCCGCCGCCAGCGGCCCGGTAAGCGTCAACTCGGGATACGGCGTAGTTCAATCGATCGACGTTGTGAAGGGAGACAGCGGCGGCATCGGCGGCAGCGGCCTGGGTGCGGGCACCATCGCCGGAGCGGTCATCGGCGGCGTCCTCGGCCACCAGGTCGGGCAAGGCACCGGTAATACAGCGGCGACGGTCGCCGGCGCCGCGGGCGGCGCCTACGTCGGGCACCAGATGGAGAAGCAATCGCTACAGACCGCGGATGCGTATCGCTTCAGCATCCGCATGGAGAACGGCTCATACCAGATGCTGATGCTGAGTTCGAACGCGGAATTCAGAGTCGGCGACCGGGTACGGATCGACAACGGCGTGATGCGCCGCTACTGAGGAGAAACGATATGACGTTGGGAACGATACTGCTGATTGTCCTGGTGCTGGCACTGATCGGCGTGATTCCGACCTGGCCGCACAGTAGGCAATGGGGTTATGCGCCGAGCGGCATTGTCGGCGTGATCTTGGTGGTGATCCTGATCCTGTTCCTGCTCGGCAGGGTATGAAGCATGAAACTCGCCTACAACGTGGTGAGCGCATTGGCCGCAAGCGCGCTGATGCTGGGCCTGGTCGGCTGCCCCCAGAAAGAGGGCCCTGCCGAGCACGCCGGAAAGCAAGTCGATAAGGCGATGGACTCGGCCGGAAAGCAAATCGAGAAGGCCGGTGAAAGCGTCCAGGACGCAGCCAAGGGCGACAACAAGTAGGCACCGACGAGACGCGCGCGAGCGAAGCGCCTGACCGTCGATAGGTCCGATACCGAACATAAGTTCTTGTTTTTGCAATATAAACCTATACTCCCGCGCACTCGGCGTTGAAGCCCGAGTGGGCCTCGATGAGGCGGAGTTGGAATACCCAAGCGGGAAGTCATGCAAGCTGCAGCCAAATCGCCTGCCGAAAATCGCCTGCTCGCCGCACTGCCGCGGCGCGATTACCGGCGCCTGGCGCAATATCTCAAGCCCGTGTCGCTGGCTTTCGGACAGGTACTGTTCGAACCCGGTGTTCGCATACGGCATGTCTATTTCCCGTATAGCGGCGTGATTTCCTTGCTCACCATGGCCGGTCCGGGCAAAACGGCCGAAGTCGGGGTGGTCGGCAATGAAGGCGTGGTCGGCGCGGCCGTGGTGCTTGGCACCGATATCTCGCACCTGCGGGCCGTGGTGCAGGGAGCCGGCACGGCAGCACGCATAGCGTCTTCGCGACTGCAACAGGAGTTGGGAGCGAGCGTTTCGTGGTATCGCGAGTTGTACCGCTTTACTAACGCGCTTATGCACCAGACCTCGCAAACGGCGGTTTGCAACCGCTTCCACAACGTCGAAGCGCGCCTTGCCCGCTGGCTGCTGGCGATCCGCGACCGCGTGCATTCCGACCATTTCCATCTCACGCAAAAGTTCATCTCGCTCATGCTGGGCGTACGACGCGTCGGCGTCACGGCGGCGGCTTCCAGTCTTCAGCGACGCCGGCTGATTACCTACAGCCGCGGCAATATCCAGCTGCTCGATCCAGCGGGTCTCGAAGCCGCCGCATGCGAGTGCTACGCGAAGGTCAGGCAGTTGTACCGCCGCAGCTACAAGAAGACCTAGCGGCGGACGCCCGCTGCGCAGTGAGTCGTACTGCTGCCTGATGAACCGATAGCACTCGCAGGAGCGCTTCTCCAGGCCCGTCCGGTCGAGAATGCTTATTCGGCCGCGGCGGTAGCTGATCAATCCGGCCGCATGCAGCCTGCCCGCAGCCTCGCTAACGCCTACGCGACGCACCCCGAGCATGTCGGCAATCGATTGTTGCAACATCACAAGCTCGCGCGAGCCGGCATAGTCGCTCATGGTGAGCAGCCAGCGCGCCACCCGCTGCTCGATGTCGTGGTGCTGGCTGCAGGCCACCGATTGGCTGATCACCGCAACGAAGCTCCGGGTGTAGTTCAGAAGCAGTCGCTGAATCGGGCTGCCGAAACGCAGCTCCTTGCGCAAGTCTTCCGACTTCATCCTCATCGCGCCGCCTGGCAGCTGCACGATCGCCCTGTCGGGCGTGACGACGCCGCCCAGGAAGATGTTAATGCCCACGATCCCTTCGCGGCCGATGACGCCGACCTCGACCGTACGTTCGTCGTCCGTGGTGTCGACCATGGCCACCACAGCGTCCTCGGGAAAGTACACCGCGTCGATCTTCTGATCCGCCCGATACACCGTCTCACCGCGCTTCCATGTCACGTGCTCGAGCTTGGGCAGCAGGCGCCTGTACTCGGTGGCAAAGAGCGCCGCCAGGATGCTGTTCCTGATCGGAGCCGCCGGGGCACGCGGGCTGGGCTCGTCTCATGCCGCCGCGCGCGACAGGCGTTTCGGTTGCCGCGTGATCGACCCGCGCTCCGTCGTGCATGTCCTTGACCACTTCGTAGCACGCGCAAGCGGTCGCCTCCAGCCCGGCGCGGTCGAGCACCGTGATGTCGCCGCGGCTGTAGCTGATCAGCTTGCGCTCCTGCAGCGCCTGCGCCGCCTTGGTGACGCCCACCCGCCGCACGCCCAGCATATGGCCGAGGAATTCGTGCGTCAGCCGGAATCGATCCGATTTCACCCGGTCGTGGGTCATCAGCAGCCAGCGCGCGAGACGCTCCTCCACCACGTGGAACCGGTTGCACGCGGCGGTCTGCGAGATCTGCGCCATCAAGGTATAGGTGTAGCGGTACAACTCGCGCTGCAGCGGCGGGCTGCGCCGGAACTCCTTCAGGAACGGCGCCGCCGCGATCCGCATCGCCGACCCCGTACCCTGCACCAGGGCGCGCACAGCCGACACGTCGTGCCCCAGCATGAGTGGAATTCCAACCACCCCGTCGCGGCCGATGAGGCCGACTTCGAGTGCCAGGTGGCCGTCCGCCAGCGTGAGCAGCGACACCAGGGAAGTACCGGGAAAGTACACCTGGCGGATCGTGTCGCCCGGCTCGTAGAGCACATCGCCGAAGGTCAGCGTGACCGGCTCGAGTGCGGCCAGCAGCCGCCGGTATTCCCTGCCAGGCAGGGCGGCGAGCAGGCTGTTCAGGGCGCGGGGCGCGAGCATGGCCGCAAGGCTAATTCGAATATCGGCAGCGTATGTACGGCAACGTACAGAATGATGGTTCCAGACGGAACAGGATTCGCGCATCCATTCAAATTGCGGTACGCGACTGGGAGGCAGGGTGAATCGGGTTCGCATTTACGGCATCTGCCGGCAGCTCGGCGGGATGGTGACTGAACGCTGGGGCGAACTGATCGGCGATCCGCTCACGGCAGCCGCCGGCAGGCGCGACCAACTCGCGGGCAGGATCGAGGCGCGGCGCGGCACCCTGCTGCAGCAGGCCGATCGACAACTGGCGGACTTCATCAACCGAAACCGCGACTGGAAGACCGTCTCGCGGCAGTGAAGCTCAATTCAAACTAAATCTGGAGATTTCAACCATGCAGCAGCTCAAGCGTCTTTCCGCCCTTTTTTTCGCCGTCGTGCTGCTGTCCGCGCTGGGTTGCGCGGCCACGCCCACGCAGGAAGGAACAGGGCAATACGTCGATGATTCCGTCATCACGACCAAAGTGAAAGCAGCGATCCTCAACGAGCCTTCGCTCAAAGTCGCGGAAATCAACGTTGAAACCTACAAGGGCACGGTCCAACTGAGCGGCTTCGTCAGCTCCTGGAGCGCGATGAACAAAGCGGTCGAAGTCACGCGCGGCGTCTCCGGCGTCACGTCGGTCAAGAACGACATGCAACTCAAGTAACCTGTTTCATTTCTCGGAAGACACCATCATGCGCATCGATCGAAAACGTCTCATTCTGGGCACAACGCTTGCGGCGGCGCTGTCCGTCCTGTTCGTCGGCTGCGGCCGCCAGGAAGAGCAGGCCGCGCAACCCGCGCCCGCCAGCCAGGCTGCAGCCACCCCCGAGCCTGCGGCCGCTCCGCAGGCGGCAACTGCCGCCGAACCTGCGGCCGCCGCCGAACCTGCGGCCGCCACTCAACCCGCAACCACCACCGTCGGCACGGAAATCGACGACAGCGTCATCACCACCAAGGTGAAGTCGGCGCTGCTGGCCGACCCCGACATCAAGAGCTTCGACATCGCGGTCGAGACGCGCAAGGGCGAAGTCCAGCTCAGCGGCTTCGTCGACAGCCAGGCGCAGATCGACCAGGCCATCGCCATCGCCCAGAAAGTGGACGGCGTGACGAGCGTCAACAACGCGATGAGCATCAAGAAGTAGCGCCACGGCACAACCAACTGCGATCCACGGAGAGAGCGATAATGCAACAGGCAGCGCAAGAGTTCGACCGCGCCAAGGGCAAGATGGCCGGCGACTTCAGGACAATGATCGCCGACGGCGAGGAGCTGCTGAAGGCCGCAGCGACCGTTTCGGGCGAAGGATTCGCCGCGGCGCGGACCCGGTTCGAGCATAAGCTGACCAGCGCCAAAGCCGGCTTGGCGGAGGCCTCGCAGCCTGCGATCGACAAGGCAAAGGAAAGCGCCGCGGTGGCGGACCGCTACGTGCGCGGCAATCCCTGGTCCGCCGTCGGCATCGCGGTCGCAGTCGGAGTCGTGCTCGGCTTTCTGACCGCCAAGCGCTAGGCAAACGGCACGGGCCGGACAAGGCGGCCCCGTCGTGAACGAGGCAGGCGCTCCCGGTCACGGACGCCGCGGCGCTGGCGGCCCGCGTGCTCGCGCTGTTCGCGCTGGTCGCCGCGCTATACCTCGCGCGCGCGTTCTTCGTCCCGTTGTTGATCGGGATCCTCGCGAGCTACGCGCTGCACCCGCTGGTCGACTGGCTCGAGCGCTGGCGCATGCCGCGCAGCATCGGTGCGGCGCTGGTGCTGGCGCTCATGCTCGGCAGCTTGTCCTGGATCGGCTACGCCCTCAGCGACGACGCCCAGGCGCTGATCGAGAAGCTGCCCCGGGCCGCGCACAAACTGCGCAAGGAGTTGAGCTCCGCACGCACGCACGCTCCGAGCGCGCTGCAGAACATGCAGGAGGCCGCCAAAGAGCTGCAGGGGGCCGCAGCCGACGCGGGCAGCAAGCCGAGCGCGCGCCCGTCTGCAACCCGTACGCCTGAACCCACCTGGCTGAGCGACTACACGCTGGCGCAATCCAAGCTGGTCGTCACGGTCGCGGCGCAGACCCCGATCGTGCTGCTGCTGACGTATTTCCTGCTCGCCTCCGGAGAGCACTTCCGGCGCAAGCTGCTGCAGCTGGTCGGACCGTCGTTGACGCGCAAGAAAGACGCCGTGCGCATTCTCGAGCAGATCGACGTCCAGGTGCAGCGCTACCTGCTCGCCGTCGTGGTCTCGAACACCCTGCTCGCGGTGGTTACCTGGCTCGGATTTCTGGCGCTGGGCCTCGACCAGGCAGGCGTGTGGGGCATCGCCGCCGGCGTGCTTCACTTCGTTCCCTACCTCGGCCCGGCGCTGCTCGCGCTCGGGTCCGGCGTGGCCGCGTTCCTGCAGTCCGGGTCGCTCCTGTACGCGCTCGCCGTGGCGGGCGCGTCGCTGCTGATTTCCGGCATCATCGGGTTCGCCTTCATGACCTGGCTGCAAAGCCGGTTCGCGCGCGTGAACGCCGCGGTGCTGTTCATCGCGCTGCTGTTCTTCGGCTGGCTGTGGGGCGTGTGGGGGCTGCTGCTCGGCGCGCCGCTGGTGGCGATCGCCAAGGTGGTCTTCGATCGGATCGAATCACTGAAGCCCGCAGGCGAACTGCTCGGGCGCTAGCTGCAGACATGGCCACGAATAGCAAAAACCCGGTTGCAGTGACAAGTCGACGCACCTTCGGCCGCCGCGCGCTCGTTCTTGCCGCGTGCGTCGCGCTCGCAGCAGCCGGCTACTACGCCTGGCGGACGTGGTCCGGGCGGGACAGCGCGAACCCCGGCCTGATCACGGCGCCGGCGCAGCGCGGCAACCTCGAGGACACGATCACCGCGACCGGGACGCTTCAGCCCAAGGACTACGTCGATGTCGGCACGCAGGTCTCCGGGCAACTGAAGAAGCTGCTGGTGGATGTCGGCGCGGTCGTCAAGGCCGGGCAGCTTCTTGCCGAGATCGACCCTTCCGTCTACCAGGCCAAGGTCGACGGCGACCGGGCGCAACTGCTCAACCAGCAGGCGCAGCTTGCCGACAAGCAGGCTCAGCTCGTGCTCGCCGGGCTGCAGTACACGCGCCAGCAGAACCTCACGCGCGAGGGCGCGACCACGGCCGACGCGCTGCAGAGCGCCGCGGCGACGCGCCAGTCGGCCCTTGCCCAGGTGAATGCGCTCAAGGCGCAGCGCCAGCAGACGCAGTCCACGCTGCGCGGGGACGAGGCGAACCTCGGCTACACCAAGATCTACGCGCCGATCGCGGGGACCGTCGTCTCGCAGGCCGCCAAGCAGGGCCAGACGCTGAACGCCAATCAGCAGGCGCCGATCGTGATGCGCATCGCGGACCTGTCGACCATGACGGTTCAGGCCCAGGTCTCGGAGGCCGACGTGCCGAAGCTGCGCCTCGGAATGGACGTCTACTTCACCACGCTGGGCGGCGACAACCGGCGCTATTACGGCAAGCTGCGCCAGATCCCGCCGACGCCGAACGTAGTGAACAACGTCGTGCTCTACGACGCTTTGTTCGACGTGGCGAACCCGAACCAGGCGCTGATGACGCAGATGACGGCTCAGGTGTTCTTCGTCGTCGCGAGCGCGAAGGACGCGGTGCTGGTTCCGCTTGCCGCGCTGCGTCCGGCGGCGTCCGCAGCCGGCTCGCGCAGGAGCCGCGGCGCAGGCGCAAGCCTCGATCCGCGCACCCAGTTCGCCAACGGCGTCGCGCGGGTGAGCGTGGTCGGCGCCGGCGGCAAGGTCCTGGAGCGCGAAGTGAAGATCGGGGTGATGAACCGCGTCTCGGCCCAGGTCGTCTCCGGACTCGAGCCCGGCGAAACGGTCGTGATCGGCGCTACGGCACCCACCGCGGCGGCAGCGCGGCCGCAAACTGCCAGCGCGCTGGCGCCGAACGCCTCGCGGGGCGGCCACCCGTGACGCCGCTGATCGAGCTGGTGAACGTCACCAAGACCTACCGCAGCGGGGAGCTCGAGGTCGAGGTCCTGCACGGCATCAGCCTGCAAGATCTACGCGGGCGAGTACCTCGCGATCATGGGCGCTTCGGGGTCGGGCAAGACCACGCTGATGAACATCCTGGGCTGCCTGGACCGCCCGACCAGCGGCAGCTACCGCTTCATGGGCGAGGACGTCTCGGGCTTCGAGCGCGACGAGCTGGCGCGGCTGCGGCGCGAAGCGTTCGGCTTCGTGTTCCAGAGCTACAACCTGATCGGCACCGTTTCCGCGCTGGAAAACGTGGAGGTGCCGGCGGTCTATTCCGGTATGGCGCCGGCGGCGCGCGATGCGCGCGCCAAGGAGCTGCTCGGCTCGCTCGGACTGGGCGACCGGCTCGCGCACCGGCCGAGCCAGCTTTCCGGGGGGCAGCAGCAGCGCGTTTCGATCGCGCGCGCGCTGATGAACGGCGGGCGCATCGTGCTGGCCGACGAGCCCACCGGCGCGCTCGACAGCAAGAGCGGCATCGAAGTGATGGCGCTGCTGCACGACCTTTCGCGCCAAGGGCACACGGTGATCCTGATCACGCACGCGCAGGAGATCGCCGCGCAGGCACAGCGCATCATCGAGATCAGGGACGGCGCGATCGTCGGCGATCCCGGCCCGCGCGCAGCCGGCCGGCCCGGCGGCGCCCGAGATCGCGCCGCGGGCGGACGAAGGCGGCGCCTCGCTCGTCGGCGGCGCGCTCGAGGCGGCGAAGACCGCGCTGCGGGCCTTGCACGCGAACCTTTTCCGCACGGCGCTCACGCTGCTCGGCATCGTGATCGGCGTGGCCTCGGTGATCGCGATGCTCGCGATCGGCGACGGCGCCAAGCAGATGGTGCTCGACCGCATCAGCGCGATGGGCACGAACCTGCTGCTCATCCGCCCGGGCGCGCCGGAACGCCAGCGGCGTCGGCGGCACCGTCGCCTCGCTGGTGCCGGAAGACGCGGACATGATCGCCGCGCTGCCCAACGTGCTGGCGGCCGTGCCCGAGCTGGGCGGGAGCGTCACCGCGCGCTTCGGCAATTCCGACTACCAGACCCAGGCGACCGGAACCTCCGCCACGTTTCCGGTGGCGCGCAACTGGCCGCTCAGCAGGGGACATGTTCTTTTCCACGCTCGGACGTGACGAGCTACGCCGCGGTGGTGGTGCTGGGCCAGACCGTCGCGGACAATCTGTTTGCGCCGGGCGTGGATCCCCTCGGGCAGTACATCGTGCTCAACAACGTCATGTTCCAGGTTATCGGCCTGATGGCGGTGCGCGGCGCCTCGCCGCAAGGCCAGGACCAGGACGACGTCGTGCTGGTGCCGCTCACGACCGGCGGGCTGCGCCTGTTCGGCCAGAGCTTCCTGCGCACCATCACGGTGGCGGTGGACGACGTCGCGCTCATCGACGCAACGCAGGACGAAGTCACCGCGCTGCTGCAGTGCGCGGCACCAGAGCACGGACTTCCGCATCCGCAACATGGCCTCGATCCTGGAAACGGCCACCGATACGCAGAACACGCTCACGGTGCTGCTGGGGTCGATCGCCGCGATCTCGCTGCTGGTGGGCGGCATCGGCGTGATGAACATCATGCTGGTGAGCGTGACCGAGCGCACGCGCGAGATCGGCATCCGCATGGCCACCGGCGCGCGGATGAGGAACATCCTGCAGCAGTTCCTCACCGAGGCGCTGGTGGTGTCGATGCTCGGCGGCGCGATCGGCGTGGCGGTCGGGCTCGCCGCGGCGGCGATCATCGGCGCGTTCGGCACGCCGGTACGCTACTCGGTCGGCCCGGTGCTGCTCGCCTTCGGCTGCGCGCTCGCGACCGGGCTGGTGTTCGGCTACATGCCGGCGCGCAAGGCGGCGCGGGTGGATCCGATCGTGGCGCTGGCGACATGAAGCGAAGCCCTTCGCATCGTTGACGGCCGCGCTCGTGCTCGGCGCCTGCGCGAGCGACGAGCAATGCGCCGCCGCCGGCGCCCGCCATGCCGTCCGCCTGGACCGAGCCGGGCGCCGCGGACGCGGTCGCGCTGACGCGAGACTGGTGGCGCCGCTTCGGCTCGGCGGAGCTCTCGCGCCTGATCGACGCCGCCTTGCGCGCGAGCCCCGACATGGCGATCGCCGCGGAGCACGTCGCCCAGGCCGAGGCGCAGGTGCGCATCGCGGGCGCGACCCTGTTTCCGGCGTTGAACTTCAGCGCCGGCACCGGGCGCCGCGAAACGCGCCCGCACGGGAGGCAGCTGGAGCGGCGAGAATTCTTCCAGCGCCGCCCTCAGCGCGAGTTATGAGCTCGACCTGTGGGGACGGATCGGCTCCGGCGTGCGCTCGGCCGAATCCTCGCTGCGCGCCACGCGCTTCGATCTGGAAACGGTCCGGCTCACGCTGGTGGCGGGCGTCGCGAACGGCTATTTCCAGCTGCTGTCGCTGCGCGGGCGCCTTGCGATCGCGGGCCAGAACCTGGCGATCGCGCAACGCGTGCTCAAGGTGGTGGACGCGCGGGTACGCAACGGCGCCGCCTCCGCGCTCGACCTCGCGCGCCAGCAGGCGGCGGTGTTGTCGCTGCGCGCCGCCATCCCGCCGCTCGAGCTGCAGCAGCGCCAGACCCTGTACGCGCTAGCGATACTGACCGGCCGGCCGCCCGAGGGCTTCGACGCTGCGGGCTCGATCCGTCGCCGCGCTCGCGTTGCCGCGCGTTGCGCCCGGGCTTCCCGCCAACCTGCTCGCCCGCCGGCCCGACCTGGCAAGCGCCGAAGCGCAGCTGGCCGCGGCCAACGCCGACGTCGCCGCGGCGCGCGCGGCGCTCCTGCCCGACATCTCGCTCACGGGATCGGCGGGGCTGGCGAGCAACGTGCTGATCAACTTCCTCAACGCGCCGACCGCGAGCATGGCGCTCGGGGCGTCGCTGCTGCAGCCGGTGTTTCGACGGCGGGCGCTTGCGCGGGCAGGTCGACGTGGCGGTGTCGCGCGAGCGCGAGATGATCGAGGGCTACCGCAAATCGGTTCTCGCCGCGCTGGCCGACGTCGAGAGCGCGCTCGCCTCGGTCGGCCGCACGGCGGACCAGGAAGCGCTGCAGGCGCAGGTAGTCGAACAGGCGCGCATCGCGCTGCGGCTGGCGGAAGTCCGCTACCGCGAAGGCGCCGACGATCTGCTTACCATGCTCGACGCGCAGCGCACCCTGTTCCAGGCCGAGGACCAGCTTGCGCAGCTCCGGCTATCGCGCCTGCAGGCTTCGATCGGCCTGTTCAAGGCGCTCGGCGGCGGATGGGGATGATTCGGGCGTCGCGACGTTACTCCCGCGGCTCGCCCTGCGCGTTGACCATTACCGTGGCGCCGGGAGGAGCGGTCGTTTGCATGCGATGCCCCTCGCCGCGGAAGTTGTAGGTGACGTCCCAGTAATCGGGACGCGCCTGGTTGGGCACGCTTTCGCAGCGCTTGACGTCCTGTACCTGCGCCGGCTGGCCGCTGTTGCGCCCGACGTTGGCGCCTATCGCGGCCCCCGCAACGGCGCCGCCGACTGTAGCGAGATCCTGGCCCCGCCCGTTGCCGACCTGGTGGCCGAGAATGCCGCCGATGACGGCGCCCGCAATCACGCCGGGGACGTTGGCACCGCTCTTCTCAGGCGCGATTTGCTGGTGCTCGACCCAGCATCGCTGCGTGGGCGGTCCGACCACCGCGTGCACCGAAGTCACGTCTGCCTTGAACAGACGCTCGTTGTGGCGCCGACGATAGTCGTGGCGCCCGGTCGTCGCTTCGGCCTGCGGCGCCGGAGCGAAGCGCTCGTTGCGGATGTGCTTGTTTGCGCCGAGGACCCGCACCGACGAAACGCGGTTGTTGAGGCCCATTGCCGCCAGCGACGGATACCTGCCTGGGCGCAGCACCCTGCAGCGCCCGCGGAAGCGGACGTCTTCGCAGACTTCCCACTGCGCGCCGACGACCTCGACCGACGAGGCGCGGTCGTTGAAGCCGTATCGGGCGAAGTTTCGGACTTGCTTCGTGGTGCTGAAAGTCCGCCCACGGAAGTCTTGATGTTCGTAAAAGGTAGCCTGTGCGACCTCTGGCGCGGGCGCGTAGCGCTCGTTGCGGGTGTGCGCCTTCGCGCTGACGGTGCGCGCGGATGAAACGCGGTCGTTCAGACCCATCGCCGCCAGCGACGGATATCTCCCGGGACGCAGGACCACGCAGCGCCCGCGAAAGCGGACGTCTTGGCAGACTTCCCACCGTTCCGACCGCTTGCCGGCGACCACGACCGACGAAGCGCGGTCATTGAAGCCAAAGCGGCCGAAGTCGCCGATTTGTCTCTGGGTGGTGAACGAACGGCCGTGAAAGCCTTCGCGTTCGTAAAAAGTAACCTGTGCGGCCGCTTGCATCGTGATGGCCGCTCCGACCATCCCCAACGCGATTCTGAATATTGCGTTCATTGATTGAGCCCTGCAAGTGACCGCGCCACGGATCCGTAGGCGAATCCGTGGCCGGCTAGGTTTAGATGTCGGCGCTCAGTTGGAGAGCAAGAGCTGAAGGATGACGCCGGTGGCGATCGCGACCAGGACATAGTCGGCACCCGATTGCACCCAGTGGTAGCCGCGCGGCGGGGCGCTCAGATGGTGCCCGCGCCAATCGCTGACCACATACTGCCGTTGCCGGTATTCCGACGGCATGCGCTGACCGCGGTAAAAGGCATGGTTCGGGCCCGCGCCGCGACCCTCATAGCGGTGGTCGTTCTGCGCGCGACCCCGATACTCGTCGCGCCGCTGCGGCTGGCGCGCCTGGTTACCGCGCTGATCGTATTGGCCGTTGCGCTGCATGCCCTGCATGCGCTCATCGCGACCACGATCATTGCTGTCTTGGCTCTGCTGGCCGCGGCCTTGCATCTGCTCGTTGCGACCTCGGTCGTTGCTGTCTCGGTTTCCGTCACGATCGCCGCGACTCTGCGCGAACGCCGGCCCTCCGCTGCTTAAAAATATCGCCGTGATGGCGGTCACTATCAATGTTCTTTTCATGCTGAGCTCCATTCAGTTAAGTAGTGCCATGCAATCCGCACCATAGGCCTGTTCGGCGGCGAACTCGGTGCGCTGGCACACGCTGCGCCATATGTGCGGCATCGCACGGACTCGCGCCGGCACGCGGTAGATCATCGCTGCACGCATATTTCCATTCAGGTGCACCATGCGCCAATCGCCGTCGCGCGCCGCCAATGCCACCGTCAGCGGCCAAGCTCCCGTCCCGGGCAGCGTCATCACGAACTGCGCCGAGCGCGTGAAATCGCTGGCAAGCTGCCGTGACGCCTTGAGCCTCAAATCCGCGGTGCAGAAGCTTTGCGTTGAATTCGGCAAAGTCACGCGGCTTGACGTGCTCACCATGGCCCAGGCCGAGAAACGGCGCGCGCTGTGCTTCCTGCGCCTGGAGTCCGCGGCGCAGGAGCAGCAGCTGATGATGTCTGTCGGCGCCCCGCGCTTCGGCGACGACGTGCTGATCGTGGTCGATCTTGCGCAGGGTTCTTCCGGTCCCGTTTCTTAACTCGTCGCGCAACTCACTACAGCGCAATCTCGGAGAATCGAACGTGAACAAGAATCAGGTGAAGGGCGCCGCAAGGGATGTCGCGGGCAAGCTGCAGCAGCAGGCCGGCAAACTCGTGGGAAGCAGGAAGCAACAGGTCAAGGGGCTTGAGAAGCAGATTTCCGGAAAGCTGCAGAAAGGCGTCGGTGACGCCACCGAGGCAATCGAGGACATCGTCAAGCCGCGACGCTGACGCGCCCTGCCTCACCGATCGTCTGCAGCACCGCATTAAGCGCGCCAGCGAACCGACTCGGCGCCGCAAGCAGCGTAACTTGGCTTATCAACCGTAGCGCGCACCCACGCTTGCGAGACGAATAGATTCGACCCCGTGCGCATTTGTCTTCAGTCACATAAAAGGATTCGCCATGAAACGAGTAATGATCAAAAGTACGCTGGCGCTCGCGGTTATCGGGCTGTTCGCGGCGGGATGCAGCACGACTCAACCCGCGACGCAAGAGTCTGTCCGCCGCCGGTAAGCTACGTCGGACCCGCAGGCCCCACCGGCGCCACCGGCGCCACCGGGCAACAAGGCGCCACCGGCGCCACTGGCGCGACCGGCTATGCAATGGCCGGACCGGTCGGCGCGACCGGCGCAACCGGCCCTGCCGGCATTCAAGGTCCGACCGGAGCCACGGGAAGTGAAGGCAGGTGGGTCGTTGGGCGTGCCGGCCCGGTCGGCGCAACCGGCGCAACGGGCGCGCAAGGCATGACCGGCGCGACGGGCGTCCAGGGCGAAAGTCTGCCCGGACCTGCCGGCGCGACGGGCGCGACCGGAGCCTCGGGCATCCAGGGCGTAATCGGGAGCACGGGCGCGGAAGGCCCGACCCAGGTCGGTCCGACCGGACCGGTCGGCGCAACGGGTGCCACCGGCGCGCAAGGCGCAACCGGATATACCGGTGCGCAGGGCAACGCCAATCTGTTGGGGTTTGTCGGCCCGACGGGTCGCACCGGTGCCGCCGGCCCTCAAGGCGCAATCGGCCAGACCGGTGCGCAAGGCCCGGGCGGAGCGGTTAGCGGCTGGACGCCGTTCAGGGACTACTGGTTCGATATCGACCGGTCGGATCTGCGCGCTGCCGATTCCGGCAAGGCGTCGGACATCGCCGGTTACCTGAACCAGAACCCCGGCCAACAGGTCGCCATCGATGGCTCGATCGACTCGAACAACGTTGACCTGAGCAATCGCCGCATCAATAGCGTGCGCACGGCTCTGCTCGACGCCGGCGTGCCGGCCTACAAGATCCAGACCGGCGCCTTCGGCGATCCGCAAGCGCAGCGCGACGGCCGGGTCGAGGTCCTGGTCGGCAAGCAATAACTCAGCGGCAGTAGCTTCGCAGCAAGCAACCGGGCCCGGCAACGGAAGTCTCGTTCCGGGCCCTTTCACGAGAACCAATGAACACTCGCCACCATACTATGAATGTCGCGCGCGGATTCCTCTGCGCCGCGGCGTTGACTTGCGCCGCGGCAGGCGCTTCGGCGCAGACCGTCTCGGCGATCGACGTGTCCCGCGCGCTGGCCAGCAACTCCGTCATCTCGTCGCAACGTGCATTTGCGGTGGACGCCAACGAAGCGGCGCGCCGGCTCAAACAGGCGCGACTGCAGCGCGAGCATGGCGCGCACCCCCGGCCCGGTGAGCAGGCGTCAAGCATCGAACCGGGGCTGGTGAATCATCGCTACTGGCAGCGGCAGGAGAGACTGCGGCACCTGGTCGAGCAGGCCCTTTATCGGTCAAACGAGACGCATCCGTCGCACACGGCGCACGCGGCGCACGCGCGCAAGAAGCACCCCGCGCCGCGCCGTACGCGCTAGCGTCGCTCCAGATTGCGCTCTGACTCGCGCTGGCGCAGCTCCGCGATGACGCCGGCAACGGCGCGCTTGCGGGCCGCCGCGCTATCGTGTGTATCGGGCACCTTCGCATCCGCGCGGGGCTCCAGCCGAGCGAGCTTGTCGAATAATCCCAGCGCCCGCTGCGGATCGTAAGGGGTCACGAACAGTATCGCCGCCCCGATCCTGTCGGCCTCGCGCTCCTGCAGCCGCGCCCTTGCCTGGAACGCCTGCGCGTACGAGTCCCGGGCCAGGAACTCGAGCAGGGCCGCGCGCGCGGTGGGAAGCTTGTCCTTGCCCAGGAATTCGGCCATGAAGGAGAGCTTGGCGGACGCGTGCCCGGCCAGGATGTGCGCGACCTCGTGGCACAGCATCAGCGCCAGCTCGTCGTCGCCGAGCGCCAGCTTGCGCACGAAATTCGCGTCGACGAGTATGGTTTGCCCCGGAAACGCCACCGCGCCGTGCCCGAAGTCGTCGATCAGGATGGCCTTCCAGGCGGACGCGGCAAAACGCGGCTCAATCGCGGCCGCCGCCGCGCCGACGGCGGCCATCACCTTGTCCACGCGCGCGTTCAAGACCGGATCCCGGTCCAGCGTATGGTCGTGGATGGCCTTGCGCACGTAGCTCGCCGCGAGCCCGCGCCACGCCGCCGCGCTCTCGGATGGCGGATACGCCGCCGAAATCCGCGCGCTGGCCGCGGGTGCCTGAGCAAAGGAAACTCCGCATACAAGCAGCAGCAAGCCTGCGTAGTACGGTTTGATGACTTCCCTCCACGTCGCACCCGGCTCCCGCTTTGTTCCCGCGGGTTGCCGCTCCGAACCGAGTATGCCGCCTCGCCCCCGTGATCACAACTGGCGAGTTGGGTCTGTGTGCTGGCGCACATAGCGCCGTGCTACGCGGAAAAATTGCGCGCGCCTAAGTGCGTTGGCGCACAGACCAAATCGTACGTTGTGGCGGCGCGCGCGCGGGAACATACTCGCGCCCTGCTCCAAGACACGGCGCGCCGAAGGCGAAAACCAAGTGAAAAGCCTCGCGAACGGATGGCTGCCGCGCCTTGCGCTCGCCCTGGCATTGGGCGGATACAACGTCGCCTCAGCCGACGTCGGCGCAGAGCCCGGACCCAATCTGAACCTCCATCTCTACGGATTCTCGTACCACACCGATCAAAGGGGAGTCCGCCGCAGCGGATTGAACAACCAGATCAACCTCGGGCTCGGGCTCAACTACGCCTTTTACGACGACGCGCGCGGCGAGGGATTCGTCGAAGCGGGGTTCTACCGCGACTCGGGGAGCCGCATTGCGAAGCTGGCGGGGGTAGGCTACCAGTACAAGCTGGGCGAGCGCTGGAGGCTGGGCGGCGCGCTGGTGGGCCTCTACAGCCCGACCTACAACCACGGCAGATTCTTCGTCGCGCCGCTGCCGATCGTCAGCTACGACCTCGGCCCGGTGACGCTGAACGCAATGTACGCGCCCCGCTACCGGGAGTACAACCAGTTCGCGGTGTTCGGCTTCTACTTCAGCATGCCGCTCAGGAAGTAGGCGCGCCGGCCCGGCTCAGCGCAGGTGCACGCCGCCGAACAGGCCGAGCAATCCGACCACGATCAGGTAAGCCGCGACGATGTAGTTCAGCAGCCGGGGCACGACCAGGATAAGCACGCCTGCGATCAGGGAAATCAGGGGCGCCAGCGTCAAGGTGATGTTCATTGCGGCTTCCTTTGCGGTTCGATAAAGGACCAAACTTTGGCGACAATATCCTCGCGCCTCGAATTGCTCTGTGCGCCAACGCACAGCGCGCCGCGCATCGATGACGATAATCGAGCCACCGCTGAACGAGGTCGTGTTCGATGCGCAGCTTGCTGCTCACGGGTGTCGCAGCCCTCGCCGTACTCGCGGCATGGGCCAGTCCCGCATGCGCGGGACTTTTTTCCAGCACCGGTCCGGTCATCGCGATCCTCGCCGGGGACCTGTACCTGGGCGAAGCTGAAGGCAATCTGGACGGATCCGGAACGATCGCGATCAAGTCGCAGGCCCGCCCCGAAGTCGGCTGCCGCGGGGAGTTCACTTCCAGCGCCGAGCACGGCGGCACCGGCAAGGGGGACCTGCGCTGCAGCGACGGCAGCACCGCGACGCTGCAGTTCAAGCGCCTGAGCCTGGTGCGCGGCTACGGCAGCGGCAGCTCGAGCCGGGGCGCGCTGAGCTTCACCTACGGGCTCAGCGCCGAAGAATCCGGCCCTTACCTGATGCTGCCTGCGGGCAAAGCGCTCGCGCGCGGCGTACGCAATCTGGTGCTGGTGGACGCAAGTCCGCCGCCGAGGGCAGTTGCCGTGCCGACAGCGCCGGACGCGCTGCTGAGCGCGGCGACACTGGTGGTGACCGACAACCTCGGGCGCGACAACGAGCTGGGCACCGGCAGTACGGCGAAGATTGCCGAACTGGTTGAATCGACCCTTTTGCCGCTGTTCGACTTCCGCCACATGACCCGGCTTGCCGTGGCGCGCAACTGGCGCCTCGCCTCGCCCGGTCAGCAGGACTCGCTCAGCGCCGAGTTCAAGACGCTGCTGGTGCGCACCTACTCCTCGGCGTTGGCGAGTTATCGCCATCAGGTGATCGAGTACGAGCCGCTGCGGATGGCGTCCGGCACAACCGAGGTCACGGTCAAGTCGACCGTGAGCCAGTCCGGAAGCGCACGCATCAGCGTCGACTACAACATGGAGATGACGACGGCGGGCTGGAAGGTGTACGACATCAAAATCGGCGGCATCAGCCTGGTCACGACCTATCGCTCGAGCTTCGCCCAGACCGTGCGCGATCTCGGGCTGGACGGATTGATAAAGACGCTCGCGGCCAGGAACCAGCGGGTCGACGCCGGGCCGATGCCCGACGCCGACGGCGGGCGGGCCGCGGTCATCATGTACGCGGTCGTCCCAAGCGTCTTCCGCGGCGACCGATAGCTTCCCACCGCAACGGCGGGGCGCCCATTCGCCGTGCGTACGCAATCGCACAAATACCCGATTCTATGTGCCCCAGCGCACAGAAGACCCCACGCCTGACTGCAACACTGCGAATGCGGGCGTTGAGGCGCAGCGGCGGGTCAGGCAGCCAAATTTCCGAATCAGATGAAGCGGGGAAGAAAATGAACCAGTCCAAGAGCTATTCAAAATTGTCGACGGGGTTCGCGGCATTGCTGCTGTTGGCATTCGTGGCCGGCTGCGGAAGCGGCAATAGAGATCCGATCCTGGGTATAGGCGGGGGAGGCAGCGGTACCAATCCCCTGGGGGGAGGTACATCGGCGGCGGCCCTTGGAATCCTCGCCCCCTTCGGCATCGCGTCAGCCGGGGGGATCACCGACGTCGGTGGTACCACAGTCAACGGAGACGTGGTGCTGGATCCCAACCAGACGTGCAACACCGTTGCGGTCGGCGCTGGAAATGATTTTGGTCTGGGTTGCAATGCCGCAGCGGCACCGAATACCATCACGAATAATGCCGGAGATATTGTCATTACTCAGATCTTTCCGGACACGACCACGGCCGACGCCGTGATGGCCAAACTGAACGCCGAGTGGATCAAACTCAGCCCCGCGAATCGGCCCGGGGCCACCGTTCTGGGATGCGGAACCATAGGAACCGCCGGCGGCGCAGGCTTGGGCATCGGTTGCGCAGGCAACGCCACGCTCCCCCCCGGCACCTACATTTCCGCCACCAGCTCGACGATCGGCGTGACGGGGACTCTGACGCTCGACGCGGCAGGCGATGCCAATGCGGTCTGGGTATTCCAGGCACCTTCCGCGCTCAACGTAAATGTCGGCGCCACCATTGTGCTGGCGAACGGCGCCAAGGCGTCCAACGTTTGGTGGTACGTCGGCAGTTCGGCGACTCTGTTCACCAACGCCACCTTCCAAGGTAACGTTCTGGCTTCTGCATCGATCACGATGCAAAACCTCGCGACTTCCTGCGGCCGGCTGTTGTCCGGGGCCGCAGCGGCCGGCGCGTTCGTATTTGACACCAATGTGGTTTCAGTTCCGGGGCATCCGAATGCACCGGTTGGTTGCCAGTAAGGCATGACTAGGGACGGTAAGTCCTTCTGGAGAAGAACATGAAATTAGCACGCGCCTCAGGGATACTCGGTCTGGCGGCACTCGCCATGGTGGTCAGCCCATTCGCAGCCGCGGACGATTACGGCTGGTACGGCGGGCTCAGCGTCGGCCAGTCGAAAGCCAAGATCGACGACGCGCGGATCACCTCCCAGCTGCTGGGAGCGGGTCTCACGAGCTCGATCGCCGATGACGACCGCGATAGCGGCTACAAGTTTTTCGGCGGCTATCGGTTCAGCCGCAATTTCGCCCTCGAAGGCGGCTATTTCGATCTCGGCAAATTCGGTTTCACGGCCACCACGGTGCCGACCGGAACGCTGACCGGCAACGCCAAGTTCAAGGGCCTGAATCTGGACGCGGTAGGTATTCTGCCGCTGAGCGAAAAGTTTTCGGTCCTGGGCCGGCTGGGCGTGGACTACGCCGACGCCAAGGACGAGTTCGCCGGCACCGGAGCCGTCAGCGTGCTGAATCCAAATCCCAAGAAACGCGAGGCGAACTACAAGTACGGCCTCGGACTGCAGTACGATTTCAGCCGATCGCTCGCCCTGCGCGTCGAGGCCGAGCGCTACCGGGTCAACGACGCCGTGGGTAACAAGGGCGACATCGACCTCGTCTCGGTGGGCCTGGTGTTCGGCTTCGGCGGCAAAGCGCCGGCCCCGGCGCCCGCGCCCATGGCCGCTGCCCCTGAGCCTGTGCCGGCGCCCGCGCCCGCGCCGGAGCCGGTAGCGGCAGCGCCGCAGCCCGCGCCGCCGCCGCCGCCTGCCGCGCCGGTCGTGCTGAAGAGGGTCACTTTCTCGTCGGATTCCCTGTACGACTTTGGCAAGGCAACCGTGAGGCCGAAGGGCAAGCAGGCTCTCGATGAGCTCGCGGCGGATCTGCGCAACGTCGACTACGCGTTCATCACGGTCGTCGGCCACACCGACCGCATCGGCTCCAACGCGGCCAACATGAAGCTTTCCCAGCGCCGCGCCGACGCGGTCAAGGACTATCTGGTGCAATCCGGCGGGATCCCGGCCGACAAGATCACGACCAGGGGCGTAGGCGAAACGGATCCGGTGACCAAGCCCGGCGATTGCAAGGGCACCAAGGTGACCAGGAAGCTGATCGCCTGCCTGCAGCCCGATCGCCGGGTGGAAGTCGACGTCTCCGGCACCAAGTAGCGCCGCCTAGTCGGGCCGTCGCGCCTTGACGACGAAAGTCTAGGCCGCGGCGGCCCCGATCCCGACCAGCAAGCGGTCGTATTCGCGCTTCACCACGGAGTAGCACTCGCAAACCCGTGCTTCCAGTTTCGGACGGTCGAGCACGGTGATCCTGCCGCGGCTGTAGCGCACCAGCCCCGCCTCCTGCAGCTTGCCGGCCGCCTCGGTCACGCCCTCGCGGCGCACCCCCAGCATATTGGCGATCAACTCCTGAGTCATGCTCAGCTCGTTGGTGGGCAGCCGGTCCAGGCTCAGCAACAGCCAACGGCACAGCTGCTGCTCGACCGAGTGGTGCCGGTTGCAGACCGCGGTCTGCGCCATCTGCGTGATCAGGGCCTGGGTGTAGCGCAGCAGCAGGTGCTGCAGTTCCCCGCCCCGGCTGAATTCGGATTTCAGAACGCCCGCCCTGAGCCGGTAGGCTTCGCCGGCGCTTTGCACCACCGCGCGGCTCGGGGTGGTCTCGCCGCCCATGAAAAGCGCCAGGCCCACCACGCCCTCATTGCCCACGACCGCGATTTCCGCCGAGGACCCGTCTTCCATCACGTACAGCAGCGACACGATGCTGGCGGTGGGAAAATACACGTAACCCTGCGGGCTGCCGGATTCGTACAGCGCGCTGCCGAGCTTCAATGATGTCGCTTCCAGCTGCGGCAGCATGCGCTCGTAATCGGCTGGCGGCAGCGCAGTAAGCAGGTGGTTCTGCAGCGGCGACGGCTTTGCGTGACGGGTTTGGCTTGTAGTCGTAGGAATGGTGGGCACGCCCCCCCCCCCGCGATATTGGTTAGCGCGGGCCGCCGATCGAACGGCCCAGAACGCCTAGGTACGATAGCGCACCTAATAGTGCAGCGCAACCGGGCGGCAAGCGACGGGCGTCGGCCGCTCAGCGCACCAACTGGTTGATTTCGATGATCGGCAGCAGGATCGCGAGCACGATCATCAGCACTATTCCGCCCATCACCAGGATCATGACCGGCTCGAGCAGGGTCAGGAACACGCCCAGGCGCCGCTCGAGCGCCTGGGTCTCCAGGCGCGCGGCGCGCTCGAGCATCTGCTCCAGCTTGCCGCTCGCCTCGCCGCTCGCCACCAGGTGCACCAGCAGCGGCGGAAACGCGCGCGTCTCGCCCAGCGCGCGCGCCAGGCTCGCGCCCTCGCGCACCCGCTCGATCGCGCGCTCGACGGCTGCGCGCATCACCATGTTGCTCATCACGCGCGCGCCGGAATCGAGCGCGGCCAGCAGCGGCACGCCGCCGCCGACCAGAATGGCAAGCGTGCTGGCGAAGCGCGAGGTGTTGACGCCGCGGACCAGCGCTCCGAGCCAGGGCATGCGCAGCAGCAGGGCGTGCCAGCCGCGCCTCGCGGCCGGGCGGCGCAGCGCCATGCGGGCGGCCGCGGCGGCACCGACCAGAAGCGCGAGCAGATAAGGCCAGCTCGCGCGCAGGAAGTCGCTCAGCGCGATCAGCGCGCGGGTAAGCAACGGCAGGCTCTGGCGCGACTGCTGGAATACCTGCACCACCTGCGGCACGACGTACACCAGCAGTCCGGTGACGATCATCACGGCGACGCTGCGTGACCAGGATGGGGTACAGCAGCGCGAGGTTGGTTTTCTGCTTCAGCGCCTGGCGCGCGTCGAGATAGTCGGCCAGATGCTGCAATACCGTCGGCAGCGCGCCCGACTCCTCGCCGCCGTGCACCAGCGCGCGGTAGAAGTCGGGAAAGCTCCTGTCGTAGCGCCCAGCGCGCCGGCGAGCGAACTGCCGGCGGTCACTTCGGTCTTCACCCCGGCCAGCACCTCGCGCGTCAACGGCTCGGAGGCCTCCTCGATCAGCGCGTTGAGCGACTGCTCCATGGTCAGCCCGGAGGCCAGCAGGGTCGCCATCTGCCGCGTCAGCAGGCTCAGCTCGGCCGACGAAAGGCCGCGCGCCCACGCCTGGCGCGCGCGCTCGCGCGCGCGTACCTGTTCGACCGCCGAGGGCAGCAGCCCCTGCGCGCGCAACTGCGCGCGCGCCTGGCGCGCGGTGTCGGCCTGAACCACGCCCGATACCGTGCGCCCGGCCGCGTCCAGCGCTTCGTATTGGAATGCTTCCATGGCAGCCGCTATTCGCGCGTCACGCGCACCACTTCTTCCAGGCTGATGACGCCCTGCTGCGCCCAGCGCATGCCGTCGTCGCGCAGCGAGCGCATGCCGTGCGCGAGCGCGTGCGTCGCGCAGCGCCGCCTCCGAGGCGCGGTCGTGGATCAGCCGGCGCAATTCGTCGTCGACCGTGAGCAGCTCGTAGATGCCGGTGCGGCCGCGATAGCCCGAGTCGGTTGCAGGCCGCGCAGCCCTGCGGCGCGTAGAACGTCGTGCCGTCGCGCACGAACGGCTTGCGGCATTCGAGGCACAGCCGGCGCACCAGGCGCTGCGCCACCACGCCGATCAGGCTGGAGGCGAGCAGGAACGGCTCCACGCCCATGTCGACCAGGCGGTTGACCGCGCTCACCGCGTCGTTGGTGTGCAGCGTGGCGAACACCAGGTGGCCGGTGAGGCTCGCCTGCACCGCGATCTGCGCGGTCTCGAGGTCGCGGATCTCGCCGATCATGACCACGTCCGGGTCCTGGCGCAGGATGGTGCGCAGCGCGCGCGCGAAGCTCATCTCGATCCGGGTGTTGACCTGGGTCTGGCTGATGCCGTCGAGGTCGTACTCGATCGGATCCTCGACCGTCATGATGTTCAGCGCGCTGGCGTCGAGCCGCGCCAGCGCGGCGTAAAGCGTGGTGGTCTTGCCCGAGCCGGTCGGGCCGGTGACCAGCACGATGCCGTGCGGCTCGCTGACCAGCCTGTCCATGTGCGCGAGCGTGGCCTCGTCCATCCCCAGGCGGGACAGGTCGAGCCGCCCGGCCTGCTTGTCGAGCAGGCGCAGCACCACGCGCTCGCCGTGCCCGGTGGGGATGGTCGACACCCGCACGTCGACCGGCTTGCCCGCCACGCGCAGCGTGATGCGGCCGTCCTGCGGCAGGCGCTTTTCGGCGATGTCGAGCTGCGCCATGATCTTGACCCGCGACACGATGGCCGCATGCAGCGCCTGCGCCGGCTCGATCAGGTCGCGCAAAGTGCCGTCGATGCGCAGGCGCACCAGCAAGCGCGTTTCGAACGGCTCGATGTGTATGTCGGAGGCGCCCTCGCGCAGCGCCTGGGTCAGCAGCGCGTTGATCAGGCGGATGACCGGCGCGTCGTCCTGGCTCTCGAGCAGATCCTCGATCTTGGGGATTTCCTGCAGCAGTCGGGACAGATCGATGTCCTGCGCCAGGTCGCCGGCAAGCGCCGCCGCGCCGCCGTCGGCGCCGTTGTACAGCGCGGCCAGCAGCTGGTCGAACTCCTCGGCGCCGACGCGCCGCGCACGCAGAGGGACGCCGAGCGCGCGGCGCAGCTCGGCCAGCGCGCCCGCGCGAGCGCCCTCGCGCACCGCGACTTGCGCCGCCTCGGCGTCGAGCGTCGTGACCGCCACACCGTTCGCCCTGGCGAAGGCGTAGGACACCGTTGCCGGCGGACGGATCAACGCGGCAGGTTCCACATCGAGTAAGGCGGCAGGGTGGGCGGATCCATGTCGGGCAGCACGGCGCTCGGGGCCGGCTTCGACTTGCGCTGCTCGCCCAGGATGTAGTCGTAGCGCTCGCTGGCGATCGAATCGGCGCTGCGGGCGTCCCGCAGCACCACCGGGCGCAGGAACAGCATCAGGTTGGTCTTGGCATGCTCGCGCGTCTTGTAGCGGAACAGGCCGCCGAGCAGCGGGATGTCGCCCAGCAGCGGGACCTTCTGCTCGCCGTCCGTGACCGTGTCCTGCAGCAGTCCGCCGATGACGACGATCTGCCCGTCGTCGACCAGCACCGTCGATTCGAGCGCGCGCTTCTTGGTGATCAGCCCGGCGGCATTGTTGACGCTGGTCGGATCGATGCTCGACACCTCCTCGTAGATCTGCAGCCGCACCGTGCCGCCCTCGGAGATCTGCGGCTTGATCCTGAGCGTCAGGCCGACGTCGTGCCGCTCGATGGTCTGGAACGGCGTCGGCGTGGTGGCCGCGCCGGTGAGAGCGTACTGGCCGGTGATGAACGGCACGTTCTGGCCGATCACGATGCTTCGCCTCCTCGTTGTCCAGCGTCAGCAGCGTCGGCGTGGACAGGATGTTGGCGTTGCTGTCGGTCTCCAGCGCCCGCACCAGCACGCCGAGGTTGAGGATCTCGCCCACCCCGGGAATGGTGACGTGGCCCTTGATCACGCCGACGTTCAGCCCCTGCCCGGCCGAGGCGGGGTTCTGCGAGATGCCGAGCATGTTCTGCCCGGTGCCGCCGAAATTGGTGCCGCCGAAGCCCCGCGCGCTCGAGTCGGTCGCGCCCGCGCCGCTGAGGTTCTGCCACTGGATGCCGAACTCCGCCGCCTTGTCGGAGGTGATCTCGGCGATCAGCGCCTCGACGTAGACCTGCGCCCGGCGCACGTCGAGCTTGTCGAGCGCCGCGCGCAGATTGTTGTAGATCGCGTCCGGCGCGTTGATGATGATCGAATTGGTGGCGGCGTCGGCCTGGATGATGCCGGGCGCGGACGCGGTTTCCGGCGCCGCCCGCGAGGACGAGTTGAACGACGCGCTCATCGGCGAGGCGCTGGCGCCGGCGCCGCTCGCGGGCGGCGCCAGGGGTGAAGCGGCAGCGGCGCTCGCACCCGGCGCCGCCGGCGCGGCATTGCCGCTGTAGATCGCGCGCAGCGTTTCGGCGACTTTCACCGCCTCCGCGTTCTTGAGGTACACCACGTGGATGTTGCCGGCGGCGCTGGTGGGCGAATCCAGCACGGCGACCAGGCTGCGCAGGCGTGCGAGCTTCTGCGCGTCGTCGGAACGCGCGATCAGGCTGTTCGAGCGCGGGTCGGCGACCACGGTCATTTGCTGCGCCGGGTTGGCCGTCGCCGCAGTGCGCGCCGCCGTTGTCTCCGCAAACAGTTTGTTGACCGTAAGCGCGACATCGAGCGCCGAGGCGTAGCGAAGCGGAATCACAACCGGCTCGCTGCCGCTGGGCTGATCGATCGCGTCGATGATCTTCTCGATGCGCGCCAGATTGCCGGCATAGTCGGTCACCACCAGCGAGTTGCTGGCCGGGTACGCGGTGATGGGGTTGTTGGGCGCCACCAGCGGGCGCAATACCGGCACCAGTTGCGCCGCCGATTCGTATTTGAGCGTGAACACCTGCGTCTGGATCCGGTCGCCGGCGGCGCGCGCCTTGTCCTGCGGGCCGCGGGTCGGGCTCGGGTACAACTTGGCGTCGGCCTCGGGAACGATCTGAACGATCCCGCGATCCTCGATCGCCGCGAAGCCATGCACGCGCAGGGCGGCCAGAAAAACGTCGTATACGAGCGACCTGGGTACCGGCCTTGCCGAGACGATGTTGAGCGTGCCCTTGACGCGCGGATCGAGCACGAAGTTCTTGCCCGTGATCTCGCTTACCGCCTTGACCACGCCCTCGATGTCGGCATTGACGAAGTTGAGCGTGACCAGATCGGCGTTTGCCGACCATGCCCGGCCGGCGCAGGCCGCCAGCGGCCAGCGACAGGATTGCAGCCCGAAACCAGCGAATTCGCATGTCACTCCTGTTTGCCCTGTTTCGGCCAGGCGAGCGTCTCGCGCACGCCACCGCGCTCCAGCACCACGTCGTCCACGCCGACCTCCGCCAGGCGAACGCCCGGTTCGATCTCTTCCCCTTCGCGCACCGCGACGCTTTGCTTCGCGTCCAGCCGCAGCACCGCGTAGCCCGGCTGGTCGCCCGAGGCGGCCACCACGCCGAGCAGCTCGAGCGCGAGCCCCGTCGGCGCGCCGCGCGCCGTGTCGCGCGCTGCCGAACAGGCCGTACGCGGCTTGCGCCCCGCCGCCCGCGTGCAGCGCCGCCTGCGCGCGCGGCTCCGGGCGCGGGGCGAGCCAGGCCCAGGTCCAGTACGCCAGCACCAGTGCCAGCAGCGCGAGCGCGGCGAATGTCAGCAATGAGACAACGGCGTTCTGCGCGAGCCCCGGGCGTTCGAGAGAGATTGCCTGCATTTTTCGTCGAGCCGAATCCCACCTCCAGGATGACCATCATCCTAGGACCCGATTGCCGCTGCGTATGTACGCCAGCGTACAGAGACTCGCAGCGTGATGACGATAATGGCCCTATAGGCATTCAGCCAACGTCAGACGGCCATCGGACCGATCGAGCGCAAGGAGGGTCAGATGCAACCGAGGTCATGGCAAGGCGGCTTTACCTTGCTCGAGGTGATGGTGGTGGTGGTGATCCTCGGCATTCTCGCCGCGCTGGTGGTGCCGAAAATCATCAGCCGCCCCGACGAGGCGCGCGTGATCGCCGCCAAGCAGGACATCGCCAGCGTGATGCAGGCGCTCAAACTCTACCGCCTGGACAACCGACGCTACCCCTCGACCGAGCAGGGATTGCAGGCGCTGGTGACCAGGCCGACGACCGCTCCGGTGGCGCCCAACTGGAAGGCCGGGGGCTATCTCGACCGCCTGCCGAAGGACCCCTGGGGCAACCCGTACCAGTACCTGAATCCGGGGCTGCACGGCGAAATCGACATTTTCAGCTACGGTGCCGACGGCGCGCCCGGCGGCGAAGGCAACGATGCCGATATCGGTTCCTGGGACCTCTAGCCGGCGCGGCTTCACGCTGATCGAGGTGCTCGTCGTGCTGCTGATCATGGGCCTGTTCGTCGGCCTGGTCGGCGCCATCGTGCGCCCGGACGATCGCGCGCTGCTGCGGGTCGAGGTCGAGCGGCTGGCGCAACTGCTGGATCTCGCCGCGGCGGAATCGCGCCTCACGGGGCACGCGATCGCCTGGACTGCCGACGCGCACGATTACCGGTTCTGGCAAATGGGCCTCGATGCCGAGTGGTCGCCGGTGCGCGACAGCGATTTGCTGCGCGCGCGGGCGCTGCCGCGGGGCATGACGATCTCGGGCCTGCAGATCGAGAACATGCCCGTGCGCGGCGCGATGCGCCTGGAGTTCAGCCCCTACGGTCTGGCGCCCGCCTTCAACATCGAAATGTCCCTCGGCGATGCGCGCAACACGATCGCGGCCTCTCCGCTGGGAGAGCTCCGCGTCTTGCCGCAGGAAGGAACAGCCAATGTCGGGATGGCGCTGCGCTAGGCGCGCAGGATTCACGCTGGTCGAGGTGCTGGTCGCGCTGGCCATCATCTCGATCGCGCTGCTCGCCGCGCTGCGCGCGGCGGGCCAGGGCACGAACAACGTCGGCGAGCTGCGCTCGAACCTGCTCGCGGGCTGGGTCGCGCAAAATCTGCTGGCGGAGCACCGCGCGCGCGGCGACTGGCTGCCGCTGGGCATCCAGCGCGGCGAGCAACGCGAAGGCGGGATCGAGTTCGCCTGGCGCGAGGAGGTCGTGGCAACGCCGAATTCCGCGTTCCGCCGCATCGATGTCTTCGTCCAGGCGGCGCCCGAAGAATCGCGCGCGCTGGCGCACTTCACCGGGTTCATCGTGCAACCGCCGGGAGCGAGCGAATGAGATTCCGCCCCCGCCGCGCGCGGCTTCACCCTGATCGAGCTGCTCATCGCGCTGCTTGTCCTGTCGCTGCTGGCACTGATGTCGTACCGCGGCCTGGGCGCGGTGCTCGACGCACGCTCGCACGTCGGGCAGGAAACCGACAAATGGCGGCGCGTGGCCGCTTTCTGCGCGCGCTTCGAGCAGGACGTGGAGCTGGCGGCGCCGCGTCCGGTACGCACTGCGTCCGGCAGCGCGCCGGCGTGGCTCGGCACGGCCGGCCGACGACGCCCGGGCCGCGCCTCGAGTTCAGCCGCTTCGCCTCGGCCGAGGGCATCGACACGCCGCGGCGCATCGCGTACGCGCTGAACGGCAAGCAGCAGATCGAGCTGTGGCTGTGGCCGGCTCTCGACGCGGCGCCCGGCGCGCTGCCCGCGCGCTACCCCGTGCTGAGCGGCGTGACGGCGTTCGAAATCGACTACCTCGATGCCGCTCTTGTGTGGACGAGCGCCTGGCCGACATCGCCGCGCGACGCCGCCATTCCGCGCGCCGTGCGGCTGCGCATCATGCTCGCCAGCGGCGAGGAAATCGTGCGCGTGTTCGCGCTCGACTCATGACGGCGCGCCAACGCGGAGTCGCCATCGTGCTCGCCATGGGTGTGGTCGCGCTCGCCGCCCTGGCGGCGACGGCGATCATGGTGTCGCAAAGCACCTGGGCGAGACAGGTCGAGCTGAGCGCCGACCGTGTCCAGGCGCAGCTGCTGATCGAGGCCGGGCTGGACTGGGCGCGCGCCGTGCTGAGCGACGATCGCCGCACCAGCAACGTCGATTATCCGGGTGAGCCATGGGCGATGCGGCTGCCGCCGGTTCCGGTCGACAACGGCAGCCTCACCGGCCGCATCGACGACGAGCAGGGCAAGTTCAATCTCAACAACCTGTTGCGGTACGGCAAGATCAACAACGCGCAGCTCGAGCACTTCCGGCGCCTGCTGTCGATTCTTGCCCTGCCGCCCTCGCTCGCCGGCGCGCTCGCCGACTGGATCGACGCCGACAGCGAACCGCAGCCCCGGGACGGCGCCGAAGACGCCTACTACCTCTCGCTGCAGCCGCCCTACCTGCCGGCCAACCGGCCCCTGACCGACGTCGCCGAGCTCGCGCTGGTGCGCGGCTTCGACGACAAGGTGCGCGCGCGCCTGCGCCCGTTCGTCACGGCGCTGCCGCGCTTTACGCCCGTCAACGCGAACACCGCGCCGGCCGAGGTCCTTGCCGCCGTGATCGACGGCCTCAGCCTCGACGCCGCCCGCGCCCTGGTCGCGCAGCGCGAGCGCGCCTATTTCCGCAGCTTCTCGGACTTCTTCTTCCAGCTTCCCGCCGGACTCATCGTGCCGACCGAAAACATCTCGGTCGGCAGCAATTACTTCATGGCGACGATGCGCGTCACTCTCGGCGGAGCGCAAGCGAGCGGAACGGCGCTGCTCGCGCGCGATACCGTCAACTGGCCCGCCATCGTGTGGCGCAAGTTGCCATGAGCCTGCTGCGCATCCGCGCTTCGCTTGCCGACGCGCCGCTGCGCTGCCAGTGGGCGCTGGTCAACGACGGCCGCGAGCCGGTCGCCGGGGCAGGGGCGCTGGCGCAATTGCCGCGCCGCGCCGAGCGCGTGCAGCTGGTCGTTCCCGCGGCGCAGGTGCTGATCAGGCGCGCGCGCCTGCCGCACGCGGCCCGGCGCCACGCCGGGTCGGTGCTCGCCTATGCGCTCGAGGACGAGACCGTGGGCGAGCCGGACGCCGGCCAGGTGAGCTGGCTCGGCTCCGCCGGCGACGATGACGTGCTCGCGGTGGTGGACAAACAAGGCCTCGGGCGCTGGCTCGACGCGCTCGACGGGGCGGGAATCAGCGCCCCGGAAGTTCACTGCGAGGCCCTGTTGTTGCCCTGGACCGAAGGGCAATGGAGCCTGGCCTGGGACGGCCGCGAGGGCATTCGTGCGCAGCGGCAGGCTCGAAGGCGGAGCCACCGATTGCGGCGATCGGGCATCGCCGCCGCTGTCGCTGCGCCTGATGCTCGATGAAGCGCGGGCGCGAAGCGAGGCACCCACCGCGATCGCGCTGCATGAGACGGTGCCCGAGGCCGCGCCCGATCTCGAGGCATGGTCGCGCGAGCTCGGTGTTGCGGTGCGCCTCGCCGCAGCCTGGGACTGGCGCACGGCGCCGCCCGGCGCCGGCGTCAGCCTGGCGCAGCGGCGCCGGCGCTGGCGCATCGCGCCGGGCACGCTGGCGCGCCTGCGTCCGGCGGGCTGGATCGTGGCCGCTGCGCTCGCGATCCAGGCGCTTGCGCTGGTCGCGGACTGGACCCTGCTCGCCCGCGAGCAGCGCGCATTGCGCCATGAAATGGTGGCGCGGTTTCGCGCCACTTTCCCCGATGCGACCGCGGTGGTGGATCCTGCGCTGCAGATGCGCCGCAAGCTGGCCGAGGCGCGCCATGCCGCCGGCAAAACCGACGGCGGCGATTTCCTGCCGATGATCGCGCAAGTGGCGGCGGCGGCGAAGGAGCTTCCGGCCGGCGCGATGCGCGCGCTGTCCTACGAAGGCGGGCGCATGACGCTTGAGATTTCCGGCGTCGATGAAGCGCACGGGCACGGCGTCGTGGCACGCCTGCTCGAGTCCGGCCTGAGCGTCGAGGCCGCCCCGGCCCGCTCCTCGACCGCGGCGCGCGCCGCCAGCGCAACCCTTGTCCTGACCGTGCGCGCGCCATGAGAGCGCAGCTGCGCAAGGCTTGGCAGTCGCGCGCGCCGCGGGAGCGGGCGATCATCGCCGTGCTGGCGGCAATCGTGGCGGCCGTCCTGTATCTGTGGCTGGTTCAGTCCGCCGGGCAGGCGCGCGCGCATCTGCGCACCAGCGTCGCGACGCTGCGGGCCCAGGCCGCGCGCCTCGAGCGCCAGGCGCTCGAGTACGATCGTCTGCGCGCGGCGCCGGCGGCGACGGTCTCGCCGACTGACCTGCGCGCCCTGGTGCAGGACCAGATCGACGGCGCCGGGCTCACGCGCGCCCTGGTGCGCATCGATGCGACGGACGTCGACCAGGTGAAGGTGGTGTTCGGCGCCCTGCCGTTCGCCGACTGGCTGGCGTGGGTGGCGAGCCTGCAGACGCAGCAAGTCCGTCTCGACGCCTGCCGGATCGAAGCCCTGTCCGCGCCCGGCCTGGTGAGCGTAAGCGCCACGTTGACGCGCGCCGGGGCCTAGCCATGCGCTGGCGGCCGCTCGCGCTCGGGGCCGGGCTGTATGCGCTGGCACTCGTCGCGACGGCGCCGGCGACCATGCTCGACGCGGGGCTGCAGCGCGCGAGCGAAGGGCGGCTACGGCTTGCCGAGGCGCGCGGATCGCTCTGGTCGGGCACCGGACAGCTCGAGATGCGCGATGCGCGCGGCCGCAGCGGAGCCGCGCGGCGCATCGCCTGGCGTTTTCGCCCGGGAATGCTGCTGCTGGCGCGAATCGGTTACGAGGTCGAGCTCGACCCGGCGCCGCGGCCCTTTGCGCTGACCATTTCATGGTCGCGAATCGAAATCGCAAAGGCCGAGATCAACCTGCCGGCCGCGGCGCTGGGCCTGGGCCTGCCCAAGCTCGCGCCGCTCGAGCTGACGGGAGATATGCAGCTCGGCATATCGAGCCTTTCCATCGGGCGCCGCACCGCACGCGGCAGCGCCACGTTGCGATGGCGCGCCGCCGGCTCGACGCTCACGCCCGTTTCGCCGCTCGGCGACTACGAATTGCGCCTCGAGGGCGAAGGCGCGACGGTGCGCATCACCCTGCTTACGTTAAAGGGGCCGCTGCAGCTCGACGGCCAGGGCTCGTGGCTCAGCGGCCACCAGCCCGCGTTCCACGCCACCGCCCAGGTGCCGCCCGAATTCCGGCAACGGCTGGCGCCGTTCCTGCGCCTGATCGCGGTCGAGCGCGGCGCAGGGCGCTTCGAGCTGCAGCTCAACTGATAGCCGTTCCGCAATCTGCGTCGGCTGCGAAGAAAAATTGACCTTATGTACGCCAGCGCACTGTCCGCCCCGGACGCAAAGAATAGAAGGGAACCTGTCACCCCGGAATAACCCGCGACAGGAGACCCATCATGAATGACCTTCGGAAGCACCTTTATACCGGTCTGTTTGCGACGGCCGCGCTGCTCGTCGCCGCCGTCCCGGCATCGGCCCAGGTGACGCTGGGCGCGGCATCGGGTTTCACGCTCCTGGGTACCACCGTGACCTGTGTCGGCCCCGGCTCGGTCATCGGAGACGTGGGTGCCACCACCTTCACACCTGGCGCCTGCACGTTTGAGGGCGCAGTGCCCCCGGCGACCGACAGCGCCGCTGTTCTGGCGCAGGCTGCCTTAACGACGGCCTACAACAACATTCGGAATGGGGACTGCACCCCCCTCACCGACGCCAACACCGGGACCACCTCGGGGAAAGACCTCAGCACCCTCTCCGGCGTCACGCTCGCGCCCGGCACCTACTGTATCGACGACGTAGCCAAGACCGGCACGCTGACGCTCGCAGGGCCCTCGACCGGGATCTGGATTTTCAAGACTGTCGGGACGGCGGACGGCGCCCTCACAGGCACCAACTTCTCGGTGGTGATGACCGGCGGCGGGCAGCCGTGCAATGTGTTCTGGGCACCGATCCACGCCGTGACCATGACGACCTCGGTGTTCAAAGGAACCATTCTCGCGGGTAACCCCACGGACGGCTCCATTACCACGACCGGTGGCAGCCTGATCGGTCGAGCCTTGGCGAAGATCGCCGTATCGCTGACTGGCCCCAGCGCCATTGGTTGCGGCGCGCTGCCGGCGATCGGGGGCTCCCCGGACTGCAAGCCCGAGAAGGACCATGGGTACGACAAACACCACAAGAAATACCACAAGAAATGCAACCAGGGCGTCGGCAACGGCCGCGAGGACTGCGATCCGGGCAAGTCGGACCATGGTCGCTATCCGTTCTGGTCGAACGATGAGCACGGCGGCAAGCCTGGCGATCCTGGCCGCAAGGGCGGCTACAAGTAGGCCTGCTAACGAGAGATCCGGTACTGCGAGGGAAACGGTAGAGATCGATTCCACCATTGCAGTGCCCGCGCCGTAGGCAAAGATTCCTTCGGCGCAAGAGCAGGACAAGAAGGCCGTCGCGAGACGGCCTTCTTCTTTTCGGGTTATGTACGCAAACGAACTGACCTCCCGGCAACGAAAGCGGATAGTGCTCATCAGTGGTACTCGGCGCCAACGCCTCGTATGGCACGCAGGGGCCCGTGATCAGGAGCAACAAATGAAAACCCTCGGACGATTTTCCAAACCACTGACGTGGTTCATGGCATTGCTGCTCACCGCGTTTATGGCTGGATGCGGCGGAGGCGGAAGCGGAGGCTCGAACACGGGCGCTGCAGTGCTCCCGGGCGCCGCCGGCACCCCAGGCGCTTCGGCCACCGATCCCACTGTGGGTACCGCGAGCCCGAGCAACAGCGCCACAAACGTGCCGACCAGCACCAATAGCTGGAACGGCGTCGGCAACGTTGTGACCGGCACGCTCGCGACCGCAACCTTCACTGAGGCGATGGATCCGGCAACGATCAACTCGTCGCCGGCCGGAACGCTGCTCACGTTCACGCTCAAAGAAACCGCGAGCGGCACCAACGTGCCCGGCACCGTCGCCATGAACACCGCACACACGGCGGCGACCTTTACACCGACAGCGGCTGCCCTCACCCCGAATACCGACTACACCGCCACCGTAACGACCGCGGCCAAGAACACCGGCGGCACGGCGATGGCAAATCCCGTTGCGTGGAGCTTTAAGACGGCCGCCGTTGCGACAACCGGTCAGGCGCCGGTGAATCTAGGAACAGCCGGCGACTATGCGGTTTTCGCTAACACGGGGATCGCCAATGCGACCGCATGTCTTACGCCGTGTATTACGGGAGACATGGGAGTCGGCCCAGGCGTCACCTCGACCGCCATCACCCTCTGGGGACTGTCAGTAGATGCGTCGAATACATTTTCGACATCCCCTCAGGTCACCGGACAGATATTTGCGAAGGACTATATCGGGCCTCCGGCGACAACCCCCACTCGCGTGAACACGGCCTCACTCGACATGGGCCTAGCGTACAACGACGCCGCTGGGCGAACAGCAGCAGCTGGTCCACCGTTCTTGAATCTCGGAGCCGGGACGCTTACCACTCAAACCCTGGCCCCTGGCGTCTACACTTGGGGCACACCGGTAAGTCTGGGAGCTGGCCAGATTCTCACTCTTTCGGGTAGTCCGACTGATGTCTGGATCTTCCAGATTACGGGAACGCTCACGACGGCCGCCACTGCGAGCGTGCAACTGACCGGCGGCGCGCTGCCCAAGAACGTCTTCTGGCAGGTCGCCGGCGCGTCTGTGAACGTAGGAGCGGCGCCCGCGCACTTCGAAGGCGTTATCCTGTGCGGTTCGATCTGCGCCATCAATGTCGGCAACCAGGCGACGATGAATAGCCGACTGCTGTCGCAGACTGCGGTCAATCTCGATCAGACAACGGTGACACAGCCAGCCCCGTAACAAGCACCGGATGCCCTGCAGGCTAAGCCCCGAAGCCGAGCCTGCGGCGCACCGGTTTCGCAACTCTGGCGACCGGCTCGACGCCAAGTTCGAAATCTATCAGACCCGGGCGATTCTCTCCGCGCCGCCCATGTAGGGCCGCAGCGCCTCGGGCACGGTGACCGAGCCGTCGGCGTTCTGGTAGTTCTCCAGGATCGCGACCAGCGTGCGCCCCACCGCGAGTCCCGAGCCGTTCAGAGTGTGCACCAGCTCGGGCTTGCCCTTTTCGTTGCGAAAGCGCGCCTGCATGCGCCGCGCCTGGAAGGCCTCGAAGTTCGAGCAGGAGGAGATCTCGCGGTAGGCGTTCTGGCCCGGTAGCCAGACCTCGATGTCGAAGGTCTTGGCCGACGAGAAGCCCATGTCGCCGGTGCACAGCACCACGGTGCGGTACGGCAGATCGAGCTTTTTCAGGATCGTCTCGGCGTGCGCGGTCAGCTCTTCGTGGCAGCGATACGAATCCTCCGGCCGCACGATCTGCACCAACTCGACCTTGTCGAACTGGTGCTGGCGGATCATGCCGCGCGTGTCCTTGCCGGACGAGCCGGCCTCCGAGCGGAAGCACGGCGAGTGGCAGACAAATTTGAGCGGTAGCGACGCGAGCGGCACGATCTCGTCGCGCACGAAATTGGTGACCGGGTACTCGGCGGTCGGGATGAGATAGAGGTCGCGGCCCTCGATCTTGAACAGGTCGTCCCTGAACTTCGCCAGGCTCGAGACGCCGTTGGCGCATTCCCCGCTCACCATGTAGGGAACGTAGGTCTCGGTGTAGCCGTGCTCCTGCGTGTGCACGTCGAGCATGAACTGCGCGATCGAGCGGTGCAGGCGCGCCACGCCTGCGCGCATCACCACGAAGCGCGCGCCGGCGAGCTTGGCCGCGGTTTCGAAATCGAGCATCCCGAGCCCCGCGCCGATGTCGACGTGGTCCTTCGGCTGGAAGTCGAACGCGCGCGGCGCACCCCATCGGCGCTGCTCGACGTTGTCCTCCGCGCTCGTTCCCTGCGGCACGCTCTCGTGCGGGAGATTTGGAATCACCTCGAGGAACTGGCGCAGCCGCTCCTGCGTCTGCGCGAGAGTCTTCTCGAGCTCTCCGAGCTGCGCGTTGATCGCCCCCGACTCGGCCATCAGCGCGCCCGCGTCCTCGCCCTTTGCCTTTGCCTGGCCGATCTTCTTCGCCTGCGCGTTGCGCGCCGCCTGCAGTTCCTGGGTCCGGGTCTGGATCTCCTTGCGCTCCGACTCGAGCGCGAGGAACTCCTCGCGCGGGAACACGTAGCCGCGCGAGGCCAGGCGGGCCGCCACCGCGTCGAGGTTCGTCCTGAGCAACTGGATGTCGATCATTTCCGTTTCTTTCCTTGCGCCGCGGCGTCCAGGGCGCGAAGCTGCTCGAGCTTCTCGCGGATTCTCGCTTCCAGGCCCCGATCGGTCGGCCGATACCACTCGACCTGCGGCATGCCATCGGGAAAGTAGCTCTCGCCCGCCGCGTACGCGCCCTCCTCGTCATGCGCGTAGCGGTAGTCCTTGCCGTAGCCCAGGTCTTTCATCAAGCGCGTCGGCGCGTTGCGGATGTGCAGCGGAACCGGCCGCGTGCCGTCCTTGGAGACGAAATCGCGCGCAGCATTATAAGCGGAGTACGCCGCGTTCGACTTCGCCGCGCAGGCGAGATAGATCACCGCCTCGGCGAACGCAAGCTCGCCCTCCGGCGTGCCCAGGCGCTCGTAGGTCTCGCAGGCGTCGAGCGCAAGGCGCAACGCGCGCGGGTCGGCGAGGCCGATGTCCTCGATCGCCATGCGCACGATGCGCCGTCCGAGGTAGAGCGGATCGGCGCCGCCGTCGAGCATCCGCACCAGCCAGTAAAGGGACGCGTCGGGATCCGAGCCGCGCACCGCCTTGTGCAGCGCCGAGATCTGGTCGTAGAACTGCTCGCCGCCCTTGTCGAAGCGGCGCAGATTCTTGGCCAGCGCGGATTCGACGAACGCGGCGTCGATCGCGCCCGCTGGGCGCGCGTTTTGCAGGATCTCGACCGCGTTCAGCAGGCGGCGCGCGTCGCCGTCGGCAAAGCCGACCAGGCGCTCGCGCGCGCCCTCGTCGGCCTCGAGATCCGTGCGCACGAGGAGCGTTCCAAGATCCTCCGCGGACAGGCTTTCCAGCACGTAGACGGTGGCGCGCGAAAGAAGCGCCGCGTTGACTTCGAAGGACGGGTTCTCCGTCGTTGCGCCGATGAAGGTGAGCAGGCCGCGCTCGACGTAGGGCAGGAAGGCGTCCTGCTGCGCCTTGTTGAAGCGGTGCACTTCGTCTACGAACAGGATCGTGCGCCGCCCCGAGCGCGCGAGCACGGCCTCCGCCTGCTGCACCGCTTCGCGGATCTCCTTGACCCCGGAAAACACCGCCGAGAGCGCGATGAATTCGCAATCGAATGCCGTGGCCATCAGGCGCGCGATCGTCGTCTTGCCCGTCCCCGGCGGCCCCCACAGGATCATCGAATGCGGCTTGCCCGACGCGAACGCGAGCCGCAGCGGCTTGCCCGGGCCGAGCAGGTGGCGCTGCCCGATCACCTCGTCGATGGTCTTCGGGCGCAGCGCCTCGGCGAGCGGCGCGGCGGGCGACGGGGTCCCGAACAGGTCCGCCATGGCGGCGGGCGCCTCAGCGCTCCCCGAGCACGTCGGCGCCCTTGGGCGGCGTGAAGCGAAACGCCCCGGGATCGAGCGCGGGATTGAGCGTAATGTCGTGGAAGCGCAGCTGCGTGGTCTGTCCGAAGTGATCGCTCAACTCCATCGCCTCGACGCCTTTGGGGCCGAGCCCGAGCCGGATGAGGCCGAAGCCCGCGTCGGCATCGCGCGGCTTGGCGTCGAGCCATTGCAGGCCGTCGCGCTCGCCGGCCTCGCTGAACTCGAACGCGCGCTCGACCTCGGCGCTGCCGGCGAGCAGCGCCGCCGGGGTCGAGCCGAGCGCCTTCGCCATGCGCCGCACCGTGACCTGGTCGAGGTCGCGGTCGTAGATCCACACGTCCTTGCCGTCGCCCACGATCAGCTGCGGCGTCGGCTCGGCGTAGGTCCAGCGGAAAAGGCCTGGACGCCGGAACTCGAAGTGGCCGCTCGAGCGCTGCACCAGCTTCCCGTCGCGATCGAACACCCGCTGCTCGAACTCGGCCCGCGCGGTAGCCGTCTCGTGCAGGAAGGCCTCGAAGCGCTCGAGCGCCGTGGCGTGCGCCAGCGGCGCCGACAGCGCGAGTGTCGCGGCAGCCGCCGCCCGCAGCCAGGTGCGCATCTACTCGGCCTTTGCCGGCACCAGCACTTCGCGATTGCCGTTCGACTGCATCGATGAAACCACGCCGGCGCGCTCCATTTCCTCGATCAGGCGCGCGGCGCGGTTGTAGCCGATGCGCAGGTGGCGCTGCACCAGCGAGATCGACGGCCGGCGGGTGCGCACGACGATTTCGTAGGCTTGATCGTAGAGCGGGTCCTTTTCCCCCGTGCCCGGCTCGCCGCCGCCGGCGCCCGGCTCCGGTCCTTCCTGCGGCTCGAGCACGTCCTGGAGGTACTCGGGCAGCGCGAGGCCCTTGAGGTACTCGACCACCTTGTGCACCTCGTGGTCGGCGACGAAGGCGCCGTGCACGCGCTGCGGCAGGCCGGTTCCGAGCGGCATGAAGAGCATGTCGCCCGCGCCGAGCAGCGACTCGGCGCCCGACTGGTCGAGGATGGTGCGCGAATCGACCCGGCTCGCGACCTGGAACGCGATCCGGGTCGGGATGTTCGCCTTGATCAGGCCGGTGATCACGTCCACCGACGGCCGCTGGGTGGCGAGGATGAGATGGATGCCCGCCGCGCGCGCCTTCTGCGCCAGGCGCGCGATCAGTTCCTCGACCTTCTTGCCCACCACCATCATCAGGTCGGCGAGCTCGTCGATCACCACCACGATGTGAGGCAAAGGCTTGAGCGGCTGCGGCGAGCCGGACTCGAGCGTCGCCGGGTCCTCGATCGGCTTGCCCGCCTTTTCCGCGTCCGCGATCTTGTGGTTGTAGCCGGAGAGGTTCCTCACCCCGACCCAGGACATCAGCTTGTAGCGCCGGTCCATTTCGGCCACGCACCAGCTGAGCGCGTTCGCCGCCTGTTTCATATCCGTCACCACCGGCGCGAGAAGGTGCGGGATGTCCTGGTAGACCGACAGCTCGAGCATCTTCGGGTCGACCAGGATCAGGCGCACGCTGCGCGGCTCGGACTTGTACAGCAGCGAGAGGATCATCGCGTTCAGCGCGACCGATTTGCCCGAGCCCGTCGTGCCGGCCACCAGCAGGTGCGGCATCTTGGTCAGGTCGGCGACCACCGGGTTGCCGGCGATGTCCTTGCCGAGCGCGATCGTGAGCGGCGAGTGCGTGCCGTGGTAGACCTCCGAGCCGAGAATCTCCGACAGGCGCACCGTCTGGCGGTGCGGGTTCGGGATCTCGAGCCCCATGCACGATTTGCCCGGGATCGTCTCGACCACGCGGATCGACACCACCGACAGCGCGCGCGCGAGGTCCTTGACCAGGTTGACGATCTGGCTGCCCTTGACCCCGACCGCGGGCTCGACCTCGTAGCGGGTGATCACCGGTCCGGGATACGCCGCCAGGACCTTGACCGAGACGCCGAAGTCCGAAAGCTTCTTCTCGATCAGGCGCGAGGTGAACTCGAGCGTCTCCGCGGTAACCTGCTCGGCGTCGTGCCTTGCCTCGTCCAGCAGCTTGAGCGGGGGCAGCGGCGTGTCGGGAAGATCGTCGAACAGCGGTGCCTGCTTCTCCTTCTGCGCGCGCTCGGACTTCTTGATCTCGACGATGGACGGCTCGATGCGCAGCGGCGGATGATCCTCTTCGCGCTTGCGCTCGGCCTCGACCACGAAGTCGCGCTCTTCGCGCGCGAGCTCGCCGAGCTTGCGGTCCCTGCGCCGCTCCCAGGCGCGCTGCACGAGCGCGTACAGCGATTCGAGCAGGAAGCCCGTGAACTCCGACACGGCCAGCCAGGAGATCCCGGTGAACAAGCTGAACCCGACCGCGACCAGGGTGATCAGCGCAAGCGTCGCGCCGGTGAAGCCGAAGACGCCGGTCACCATGCGCCCCACCCCGTGGCCCACCATTCCGCCGGCGGCGAGCGGCAGCTCCGCCGGCAGCGACTGCAGGCGCAGGGCCTCGAGGGCGGCGCTGGCCACCAGCAGCACCGCGAAGCCGGCGAACGAGATCACAAGCGGCCGCGGGTCGATCAGACGCGTGCCGTCGATGCGGCGGTAGCCCCAGACCACGACGTAGACGCAAAGCGCCGCCCACCAGTAGGCGGACACGCCGAAAAGGTAGAGCAGGAGATCGGCGAGCCATGCGCCGAGCCGGCCGCCCGCGTTCTGCGTGACCGCAACCGTCGCGCTGTGGGACCAGCCGGGATCTTCCTTGTGGAAAGTCGCCAGGATCAGCAGCAGATAGGCCGCCAGGGCGACCAGCACGAGCCACTTCGCTTCGCGCAGGAGGCTCGCGAGCTTGGCGGGAAGTGGGGCTCCGGAGGATTTTTCAGCTGCTGCCATTGCTGCCCGCAGGGTAAGCAGGATTGTACAGCACCCGCCCTGCGCAAACTCGGCGCCGGCGGCGAGGCTACTCCGGCAGCATGATCGAGTCGTGCAGGACGATGGTCGAGCCGCGCATCTCGATGTAGCCACCGAGCTGCAAATCCTTCATCACCCGGCTCACCATCTCGCGCGAAGCGCCGATCATCTTGGCAATGTCCTGCTTGGGCAGGCGCTTGGTCACCATCTTCTGCCCGTCCACCGTCTCCGCCATGTCGAGCAGCAGGCGGGCGACCCGGCCATAGACGTCGAGCAGCGCCAAGCTGCCGATCTTGCGGTCGGCCTCGCGCAGGCGCCGCACCAGGCCGCGCATCACCGCCATCGCCATCTCGAAGTTCTCGGCCAGGCACTTGTTGAAGTCGCGCTTGGCGATCGACAGCAGCTCGCAGGGCTCGATTCCGACCACGCTGGCCGAGCGCGGGCTGTCGTCGATGAGGCCCATCTCGCCGAAGAATTCCCCCGGGCCGAGGATACTCAGGATCACTTCCTTGCCCTCGGCGTCGCTCATCATGACCTTCAGCCGGCCCGCAAGGACGATGTAAAGCGAATCAGTCTGGTCGCCTGCCACCATGACCGTCGCCCCGCGCGCCAGGCTCTTGCGCGTGACGACCGTGGCAAGAGTGCGCAACTGCTCGTCGGGGACGCTGGAGAACAGAGGCACCGCCCTCAGCACCGCCGTCGAGACTGTCGTGGGTACGCCCGACATGCTCCTCCCCCGATTGGTATCGCAGCCGTGAACGTGACAATGTTAGCAGAATCGGTCGTTTATAATCGACTGCGATTCATCGAAGCGCGACTGTACCCCGCCCGTCATGACCACCCGCCACACCCGTCTGCTGATCCTCGGCTCAGGCCCCGCGGGCTACACCGCCGCCGTGTACGCCGCGCGGGCGAACCTGCGCCCCCTGCTGGTCACCGGCCTGGCCCAGGGCGGCCAGCTGATGACCACCACCGACGTCGACAACTGGCCCGCGGACGCGAACGGCGTCCAGGGCCCCGAGCTGATGGAGCGCTTCCAGAAGCACGCCGAGCGCTTCGAGACCGAGATCGTGTTCGACCACGTGAACCGCGCGCGCCTGGAGGGGCGTCCGCTGGTGCTGGAGGGGGACTCGGCGACCTATACCTGCGACGCCCTGATCATCGCCACCGGCGCGTCGGCAAAGTACCTCGGGATCGATTCCGAGCAGAAGTTCATGGGGCGCGGCGTGTCCGCCTGCGCCACCTGCGACGGGTTCTTCTACAAGGGCCAGGACGTGGCCGTGATAGGCGGCGGCAACACCGCCGTCGAGGAAGCGCTGTATCTCTCCAACATCGCGCGCGAGGTGACGCTGGTGCACCGGCGAGACAAGCTCCGGGCCGAGAAGATCATGATCGACAAGCTCATGAAGAGGGCCGCCGAGGGCAACGTCCGCCTGGAATGGAACCACGTGCTGGACGAGGTACTGGGCGACAAGAGCGGCGTTACCGGCGTGCGCCTGCGGAACGCCGCGACCGGCGCAAAGAAGGATCTCGCCGTGAACGGCCTGTTCGTGGCGATAGGACACACCCCGAACACGGCCATCTTCGCCGGCCAGCTCGAGATGGAAAACGGCTACATCGCGACCCGCGGCGGCAGCAACGGCGACGCGACCGCAACCAGCGTGGCGGGGGTGTTCGCGGCCGGCGACGTGCAGGACCACGTCTACCGTCAGGCCGTCACCAGCGCATCGAGCGGCTGCATGGCGGCGCTGGACGCGGAAAAGTATCTCGACAGCCTGGCCGGCTGACAAACGACGCGGAGCCGGCAATGGACAAGCCGCCCGACGACGACCTGGACTTCCGCCGCGCGGTGGCCGACGTGCAGCCGATCGCGCCGGCGCGGCGGCGGCCGCCGAGGCGGGCGCCGCCGGCGCCGATCCCGCAGCAGAGCCGGCGCGACGAGCGCGCCGCCCTCGCCGAGACGCTCAGCGGGCCGGTTTCGCTCGACGACGCCCTGGACTCGGGGGAGGAGCTCGTCTTTCTTCGCCCGGGGCTGTCACGCCAGACGCTGCGCCGCCTGCGGCGCGGGCACTGGGTGGTCCAGGACGACCTCGACCTGCACGGCATGAATCGCGCCCAGGCCGCGATCAGCGTGGCCGACTTCCTGCGCCGCTGCGCGCTGCGCGGCAGCCACTGCGTGCGCATCGTTCACGGCAAGGGGCTGGGATCGCCCAACCGCGAACCGGTGCTGAAGCACAAGCTCCGCAACTGGCTCATGGTGCGCGACGAGGTGCTGGCCTTCTGCCAGGCGCCGCAGGCGCACGGCGGCAGCGGCGCGGTGCTCGTGCTTCTGAAGGCCCGTAACTAGACCGCGGCTTCGTTGGTCTCGCCGGTGCGGATGCGGACCACGTGCTCGACTCCGGTGACGAAGATCTTGCCGTCCCCGATCTTGCCGGTGCGCGCGGCCTTGATGATGGCTTCGATCGCGGCCTCGACCTGATTCTCCGCCACCACGACCTCGATCTTCACTTTGGGCAGGAAATCGACCACATACTCCGCGCCTCGGTACAGCTCGGTATGTCCCTTCTGCCTGCCGAAACCCTTGACCTCCGTGACGGTGAGCCCGGTGACCCCGACTTCCGAAAGCGATTCGCGCACTTCGTCGAGCTTGAACGGCTTGACGATCGCTTCAATCTTCTTCATGCGTTTGCCTCCCGGCGGCCAACCCGCCGACCGGGTCGATTGTAACGCGCCTTGCGATCCGCAAGCGCTTGCGGCGCGGCACCGGGCTCCGGAATAATCGGCGCATGGCGCATCACGCCGGCGCAGGTACGCTGGAAAGTCTCGAAATCGTCGAATCGCTTGGCGGCGTCGATGCGGACGAATGGAATCGCCTGGCCGGAACCAACCCGTTCGTGCGCCACGAGTTCCTTTCGGCCCTGATCGAAACGGGTTGCGCCAGCTCGCGCACGGGCTGGAGGCCGCAGTTCCTCCTCCTGCGCCGCGCCGGCGCCCTGGCGGGCGCGATGCCGCTGTTCCTGAAGTCGCATTCGTACGGCGAGTACGTGTTCGACTGGGCCTGGGCCGACGCTTACGCACGGCACGGGCTCGAGTACTACCCCAAGCTGCTCGGCGCGGTGCCCTTCACGCCCGTGACGGGGCCACGTCTGCTGGCGGCGTCGGAGCGCGAGAGGGAAGCGCTGCTCGCCGCTGCCCTGGAGCTCGCGCAGGACGCATCCTCGCTGCACGTCCTGTTCCCCACCGAGGACGAGGCGCGCTTGATGCAGCGCCAGGGCATGCTGCTGCGCCGAACGGTCCAGTTTCACTGGCGCAACGAGGGCTACGCCGACTTCAATGCCTTTCTCGCCCGCCTGACGCACGCCAGGCGCAAGAACATCCGCCAGGAGCGCCGGCGCGTGCGCGAGGCCGGCGTCTCGCTGCGCTGGCTGCGTGGAGCGGAAATCGAGCGCCGGCACTGGGAGATGTTCCACAGGGGCTATTGCGCCACCTATGCCGCGCACGGCTCGAGCCCTTACCTCAATCTCGAGTTCTTCCTGCGCATCGGCGCGACGCAGCCGGAACACACGCTGATGATCCTGGCGGAGCGCGAACGCGCCCCGATCGCGGCTTCGCTCTGCCTGGTCGACGCCGGGGCGATCTACGGCCGTTACTGGGGCGCGCTCGAGCACGTGCCGCTGCTTCACTTCGAGTGCTGCTACTATCAGGCAATCGAATTCGCGATCGCGAACGGCCTCCAGTACTTCGAGGGCGGAGCGCAGGGCGAGCACAAGCTGTTCCGCGGCCTGATGCCGGTGGAGACGCTTTCCGCGCACTGGCTCGCGCACCCGGCCTTCGCGCGCGCGATCGAGGACTACCTGGAGCGCGAGACGAGCGGCATTGGACGTTACGTCAACGAGCTCAACGAGCATTCGCCGTTCAGGCAGGAGTAGACATTGACGGGGGGAGGGCAAAGCATGCGTCTTGGCAACAAGGTGGCAATCGTCACGGGCGCCGGCAGCGGCTTCGGCGAAGGCATCGCCTTGCGCTTCGCGCAGGAGGGCGCAAAGGTAGTCGTCAACGACGTCAACGCCGCGGCGGGCGAGCGGGTTGCGGACGCGATCGTCAAGTCCGGCGGCAGCGCGCATTTCGTGCAGGCCGACGTCACGCGCGACGCCGATTGGGCGCGCCTGGCGCAGAGCGCGGAATCCGAATTCGGCCGCCTGGACGTGGTGGTCAACAACGCCGGCTGGACCCACCGCAAGAAGCCGTTTCTCGAGGTGACAGAGGCCGAGTTCGACAAGGTCTACGCGGTGAACGTCAAGAGCATCTATCTCTCGGCGCGCAACGTGCTGCCGACGTTCCGGCGCCAGGGCGGCGGCTGCTTGGTCAACATCGCCTCGACTGCGGGGCTGCGGCCACGGCCGGGGCTGATCGTCTATAACAGCTCCAAGGCGGCGGTGATCCTGATGAGCAAGGCGATGGCGGGCGAGTTCGGTCCCGACAAGGTGCGGGTGAACTGCGTCAACCCGGTCTTCAGCCCGGACACCGCGCTGTCGGCGCAGTTCGCCGGGGGCGCGATCACGCCCGAAGTGAGGGCCGCCTACCTCGCCACCATCCCCCTCGGCCGCTTCTCCACGCCGCTGGACGTCGCGAATGCATGCCTGTATCTGGCCTCGGACGAGGCTGCGATGATCAGCGGCGTGTGTATCGAGGTCGACGGCGCGCGCTGCGTCTAGGCGTCGCGACGATCAGCCGTCGGCCGCCCGCTTCGTCCCGCCCAGCAGTGCCGCCACCTGGCGTTGCTTGCGCCGCGGGTTCGCGCTATGCGGCTCGGGCGTGCTCGGCGCGCCCTGCGCGCCCCGCGCGGGCTCGTAGGGCTTGGAAAAGATCGGGTCCGCCGCGGGCTTTTCGCGCCGCGCCGGTGTTTCGCGTCGAGGCGCCTCTCGCCGCGGCGCCTCGCGCAGCCGCGGCTCGCGGCGCGGGGCACGCCCGCCTTCGCGGCCTCCGTCGCGCCCCATCATGCCCGCCACCGTGCCGCCGTCGGGCGCGAAGCCTGGCACCAGCACGCGCTCGAGCTTGCGCTTGATCAGCTTCTCGATCGCGGCCAGTTTCTCGTGGTCGTCCGGCGCGACGAGCGAAATCGCCTCTCCCGTCAGTCCGGCGCGCCCGGTCCTGCCGATACGGTGCACGTAGTCCTCGGGGGAGTGCGGAACGTCGAAATTGATGACCTGCGGCAGCCCTTCGATGTCGAGGCCGCGAGAGGCCACGTCCGTCGCAACCAGCACCGCGACCTTGCCAGCCTTGAAGTCCTCCAGCGCCACCAGGCGCTCGGCCTGGGACTTGTCGCCGTGGATCGCGTCGGCGTGGATGTGCTCGCGGCGAAGCTGGTGCGCAAGGCGGTTGGCGCCGATGCGCGTGCCCGTGAAGACCAGCACCTGGCTCAGGTGGCGCGCGCGGATCAGGTGGCAAAGCAGCTCGCGCTTCTTCTCGCGCGCCACCGGATGCACGATGTGCGTCACCAGGTCGGCGACCGCGTTGCGCGCCGCGACCTGGACCTCGGCCGGGTCGCGCAGGATCGTCGCCGCCAGCTTGCGGATTTCTTCGGGAAAGGTGGCCGAGAACATCAGGTTCTGGCGCACCGGTGGCAGCAGCGCGATGATGCGCCGGATGTCCGGCATGAAGCCCATGTCGAGCATGCGGTCGGCTTCGTCGAGCGTCAGGATCGAGGTCTGGCCGAACATCACGGTCTTGTTCTGCACGTGGTCGAGCAGGCGCCCGGGCGTGGCGACGAGGATTTCGACGCCGAGCCGCAGCTGGGCGATTTGCGCGTTCATGTCGACGCCGCCGTACACCACCGTGGTGCGAAGCGGAACGTACTTGCCGTATTCGCGAAAGCTTTCCTCGACCTGGATCGCGAGCTCGCGGGTAGGCGTCAGGACCAGCGCCCGCACCGGATGGCGGGCGGGCGACGTGCTGGTGCTCGCTTGCGGGGCGAGCCGCTGCAGGATCGGCAGGGCGAAGGCGGCGGTCTTGCCGGTTCCGGTCTGTGCACCGGCCATCAGGTCGCGCCCCTGGAGCACGAGCGGAATCGCTTGCTCCTGCACCGGCGTGGGCTTGTCGTACCCGAGTTCGGCCACCGCCGCGAGCAGCGGCGGGATGAGGCCGAGTTGTTCGAACGCAGAGCTGATAACGGATCCGCCCGGAGATTTAACCTTGGTGCAGTGCCGAATTATACTCCGGTCCCTCCTCGGACATTCGCATGATTCTGTTTCGCAATCTCGCGCTCGCGCGCGGCGTCCAGTCGCTGTTCCGCGGCGCATCGCTCACCCTCGAGCGCGGCTGGAAGGTCGGACTGGTCGGCGCCAATGGGAGCGGCAAGTCGAGTCTGCTCGGCTTGATCGCGGGCGAGCTGGCTGCCGATGCCGGCGAATGCGAATTGCATCCGGGGACGCGCATCGCGCGCATCGAGCAGGAGGCGCCGGCGCTCGCGCAGCCGGTCATCGAATATCTGCTCGACGCGGATGGCGAGCTGCGCGCCGCTTCGGCCGCGATCATCGCGGCCGAAGCGGGCGGCGACGGCGAACGGCTCGCTCTCGCGCACGAGCGCTACGCCCTCGCGGGCGGCTACACCGCGCAAGCGCGCGCGATGACGCTGCTTTCGGGCTTGGGATTCGCCCAGGCGGACGCGCTGCGCCCGGTGAAGGAGTTCTCCGGCGGATTCCGCATGCGGCTGAATCTCGGGCGGGCGCTCGTGCGCCCCTCCGACCTGCTGCTGCTGGACGAGCCGACCAATCACCTCGACCTCGACACCATTCTCTGGTTCGAGAACTGGCTGCGTGGCTACGCCGGTACCCTGCTGGTCGTGTCGCACGACCGGGACTTCCTCGATCGAGTCTCGGACCACACGCTCGCGATCACAAACGGGGCGCTTCGCCTGTATGCGGGCAACTACTCGGCGTACGAGCGCCTGCAGGCGCAGGAGCTCGAGCAGCAGGCCGCGTTCGCCGCGCGGCAGGCCAGGGAGGTGCAGCGCATCACGTCGTTCGTCGAGCGCTTCCGCGCCAAGGCGAGCAAGGCGCGCCAGGCGCAAAGCCGGCTCAAGCAACTGGAGCGCATGGCGCGCATCGCGCCGGTCTACGCGGCGCAGACGTTCCAGTTCCAGTTCGAGGATCCGGATCGCCAGCCCGAGCGGATCGTCTCCCTGGAGGACGTCGCCGTGGGATACGACGGGCGCTCGATCCTCGACGGCGTGGCGATGGCCGTCACCCGCAACGACCGGCTTGCGGTCATCGGCGCGAACGGCGCGGGCAAGACGACGCTGGTGCGCCTGCTCGCGGGTGAGCTCGCGCCCCTTGCCGGGCGTCGCGCCGAAGGACGCGGCATCGTGATCGGATATTTCGCCCAGCATCAGATCGAGCTGCTGCGGGCAAACGAGACACCGCTCGCGATGATGCTGCGGCTCTTTGGCGGCGAACGCGAGCAGAAGCTGCGCGATTTTCTCGGGCGCTTCGGCTTCGCCGCGGAGCGCGCCGAGCGTCCGATCGGACCGCTCTCGGGCGGCGAGAAATCGCGTCTCGCGCTCGCGGTGCTAGTCAGACAGCGGCCGAATCTGCTGTTGCTCGACGAGCCGACCAATCACCTTGATCTCGAGATGCGCCGTTCGCTCGCCATGGCGCTGCAGGGCTACAGCGGGGCGCTGGTGATCGTTTCCCACGACCGCCACCTGCTCGCGACCTGCGCCGACCGCATCCTGGTCGTCGGAGAAGGCCGCGTACAGGAGTTCGACGGTGACCTGGACGATTACCGTCAAATGCGCCTGAAGCAGGAACGAGGGGGTGTCCGGAGCGAGGCCGGGCGCAGCCGGCGCGAGGCGCGGCGCGACGAGGCCGCCGCACGCGAGTCGCGCCGCGCGCGGCTGCGCCCCCTCGAGCAGCGGCTCGCACGCGTCGAAGCCAGAGTGGAGAGACTTTCCGCCGAGCACTCGGCAATCACCGCGCGCCTGGCTGAGCCGGAAATGTACGCCGAGGCACGCAAGGAAGCGCTCGCCCAGGCGCTCGAGGACGACGCGCGGCTCAAGTGGGAGCTGGCGCGCGCAGAGACGGAATGGCTGGAGATTTCCGAGCTGCTCGAATCGACGCGCGCTAGTTGATCGTGCGGGGCTCGTGCTCGGCCGGCGGGCGCGCCTCCGCGTCCGGCAGGCGCAGATCCATGTCCCAGTCGCTCTTCTTCACCGCGGATTGCAGCAGCCGGCACACGGAGTGCAGCAGCACCGAATCGAAGGTCAGCGTCACGCCGCTACCCTCGGCGGGATGCAGCGCGACGACGGGCTGGCCATCGCGGTTGCGGCCGGTCTGGATGCGCGCGAGCAGCAGAGGTGCTTCGCCCAGCGGCGTCGCGCGAGGCTTCTCGTCGTAGGCTTTGGAGAAATCCGCGCGCGCGACCGCTTGCGCGTGCTCGATACCGAGCAGCGCCTTGCGTGCCTCTGGATTGGCCTGGGTGCGGATGCGCGGACTCGCCTCTTCCGCCAATTTGACCAGCAGCGGCCAGAGCAGTTTGACGAAACGGCGCGTCAGCGCGAGGCGCACCTCGACACCGTCGCTCGCCGAAACGAGCATCAGGAGCCGGTCCTGTTCCGCTTCGTAGTCGATCTTGAGCTGGTGCAGGCGCATGCGAAATGGTACCGCGATTTCAACGACGAATTCGCTCCAGCAGCCGTGTCGTCGAGCGCTCGTGCTCGAACGGGATCGAATGAACCTTGCCCCCGCGCGCAAGCACTTCGCGCGCTCCGACGATGCGCTCGACCGGCCAGTCGCCGCCCTTGACCAGCACGTCCGGGCGGCAAGCCTCGATGAGCGAGGCAGGCGTGTCGTCGTCGAACCAGGTTACCGCCGATACGGCCTCGAGCGCAGCCACGACGGCCAGGCGGTCCTCCAGCGGATTGAGCGGTCGGTCGGCGCCCTTGCCGAGTCGCCGCGCGGAGCCGTCCCCGTTCAGCGCCACCAGCAGCGACGCGCCGCAGTCGCGCGCGCGCGCCAGGTAGGTGACGTGGCCCCGGTGCAGCAGGTCGAACACGCCGTTGGTGAACACCAGCGGACGGACGAGCGATCCGATCCAGCGCGCCAATTCCCGAGGCGAGTGGACCTTGTGCTCGAAATCTGGCGGCGTTTGCGCCACGCGGAACGCGGCCTGGGGGCTACTTCTTGGGTTCGGCCGAGGCCTTCTCGTGCGGGCGGCAGATGTCGTCGGTCGGCTTGCAGTATTCGAAGATCTTGACGACCTTTCGCACGCCGCCCGTGGTGCGCGCGATTTCGACCGCGTCCGCCGCCTCCTGCTCGGTCACGATCCCGAGCAGATAGACGACGCCCGCCTCGGAGATGACTTTGACGTGGATCGGATTGAACTTGTTGCCGTCCAGGAAGCGCCCCTTCACCTTGGCGGTGAGGTAGGCGTCGTTGGCGTGCGCGGGGCCCGAAGGCAAACCGGCGATCTCGATCTCGTTCGTGACCCCGCGTACGTTCGGCACCGCCAGCGCGATCTTCTCGATGTCGGCCCTGATGCGCTCCTCGGGCGCTTCGCCGGTAAGCAGCACCGAGCGGTTGAAGGAGGTCACGTCAATGTGCACCTTGTCGTTGTAGCGCTCGCTGATGTGGCCCGAGATCTTGAGCTCGATGCCCTCGTCCTCGACCTGGGCGCCGGTGGTGCGCCGGTCGGCGACCGACATCACCGCCCCGGCGCCGACGCCGACGACTGCCGTGAAGCAGCCCTGGAGCAGCGCAGCCGAGGCGGACAGGGCGATCGCTAGCAGAAGGTGGATTTTTCTCATTTACTCGCTCCAAATAGCTGAAAGTCGATGGCGTCGCACATGCAATGCAGCGCCAGCAAGTGGACCTCCTGTATCCGCACCGTTCGCGTGTGCGGAACGCAGACATGCACGTCGTGCGCGGAAAGAAGCGGCGCGAGCTTGCCGCCGCCGTTGCCGGTCAGCGCCACGACCTTCACCTCGAGCTCGTGCGCCGCACGCACCGCTTCCAGCACGCTGGCGGAGTTGCCGCTGGTGGAAATGGCGAGCAGCACGTCGCCTCGTCGCCCCAGCGCGCGCAGCTGCTTCGAGAAAACCTGCTCGTAGCTGTAGTCGTTGGCGATCGCGGTCAGCGCCGAGGAGTCGGTCGTCAATGCGACGGCAGCGAGCGGAGGGCGCTCGGCCTCGAATCGATTCACCAGTTCAGCGGCAAAATGCTGTGCGTCGGCCGCGGAACCCCCGTTGCCGCAGGCGAGCAGCTTGCCCCCCGCACGCAGCGCATCGACCATCAAGCTCGCCCCGTTTGCGATCGGCCCGGCGAGCGCCTGCGCCGCGCTCAGTTTAAGCTGCGCGCTGTCCGCGAATTGCGCGGCGACGCGCACCGCGACCTCGGCGTTCTGCTCTGCGTGGCCCATGAGGCATTTTACACCGCGTTACACCGCGCGCGCGTGGGCGCACGGCCGCGGCCTAGTCCCCGAACGCGTTGCGGATCCATTCGATGCGCGGCTGTTCCGCGCCATCCAGCAACAATACGTCAAAGCGGCAGTGCACCTCCCTGCGTCCGGCCAGGTACAGGCGTGCCGCCGCGAGCAGGCGGTCGCGCTTGGCGCGGGTGATGCTCTCCGCCGCCCCGCCGTAACGCGCGTTGCGCCGCAGGCGCACCTCGACGAACACCAGATTGCCGCCTTCTTCGGCGACAAGGTCGATTTCCCCGTGTCGGCAGTGCCAGTTCCGTGCCAGGATGCGCAGGCCAGCGCGGCGCAGCAGCTCCGCGCACAGATCCTCGGCTCGCGCCCCGGCCCGGTTCATGGCAGGCTTAACGCGCGCCGGCGAGACGCGTTGACCCGCATGAGCACCGGAATCCTCCATATCGTCGCAACCCCGATCGGAAACCTGGCCGACGTGAGCCCGCGCGCGCTCGAGGCGCTTGCGCAGGCGGACCTCATCGCGTGCGAGGACACCCGCACCTCGCGTACTCTGTTGGCGCACTACGGCATCTCGGCGCGCGCCGTTCCGCTGCATGCGCACAATGAGCGCGCCGCCTCGGAACGCCTGCTCGGGGCGCTGCGCGCCGGCAGGAACGTGTCGTTGATCAGCGACGCGGGAACGCCCGGCGTATCCGATCCGGGCGCGTTGCTCGTCGCGGCAGCGCATCGCGAGGGCATCCGGGTCGTGCCGGTGCCGGGACCGAGCGCGGCGCTTGCAGCCTACAGCGCGGCGGGTTTCGCCGCCGACCGCTTTGTGTTCGCGGGATTTCTCCCGGCGGCGCGCGCCGCGCGCCGCAAGGCGCTGGCCGAGCTTGATACGAAGTATCCGGTGATCATCTACGAGGCGCCGCACCGCGTGCTCGAGTCAATCGAGGACCTTTGCGAGTGCTTCGGCGGAGCGCGCGAGCTGCTGATCGCGCGCGAGCTGACCAAGAAGTTCGAAGAGCTCGCGCGCATGCCCCTGTCCAAAGCCCGTGACTGGCTGCTTGCGCAGCCCCACCGGCAGCAGGGCGAGTTCGTCCTCGTCCTGGGCCCGGATGCCTCGACCCGGGCGCCCGACGCGGCCGAAGCCGAGCGCATTCTCGGCATCCTGCTCAAGGAGCTGCCCGCAAGCGACGCGGCGCGGCTCGCAGCGCGCATCACGGGCGTGCCCCGTGCCACCCTTTACGCGGTCGCTCTCGGTAAAAAGCGCAAGGACGCGGGATAATAGCGGCTCATGGACCGTCTCGAACTGATCCGCCCCGACGACTGGCATCTGCATCTTCGTGACGGCGAGGCAATGCATGCGGTCCTGCCCGACACCGCGCGCCGCTTCGCGCGCGCGATCGTGATGCCCAACCTCAAGCCCGCGGTGCGCACGACGCAGCAGGCGCTCGGCTACCGCGAGCGCATTCTCGCAGCGCTACCCGAAGGATCGCGCTTCGAGCCGCTGATGACGCTCTATCTCACGGACGACACGCCGCCGGAGGAGATCCTGCGCGCGAAAGTTTCCGGCCGGGTGCACGGCGTGAAGCTCTACCCGGCCGGCGCGACGACGCATTCGGACGAGGGCGTCACCCGTCTGTCGCGCTGCTTCCACGCGCTCGAGAAGATGCAGGAGCTAGGCATGCCGCTGCTGGTGCACGGCGAGGCGACGGATCCCGAAGTCGACGTCTTCGACCGCGAGAAAGCGTTCATCGACCAGGTGCTGGGCCCTCTCGTGGACCGCTTTCCCGGCCTGAAGATCGTGCTCGAGCACGTCACCACGCGCGACGCCGTGCAGTACGTGGAGATCACGGGCGGGAACATCGCCGCCACGATCACCGCGCACCATCTGCTGATGAACCGCAATGCGCTGTTCCTGGGCGGCATGCGACCCCATCATTACTGCCTGCCGGTGCTCAAGCGCGAGGAGCACCGCGAAGCGCTGGTCGAGGCGGCGACCTCGGGCAACCCGAAATTCTTCCTCGGCACCGACAGCGCGCCGCACGCGCGCTCCGCCAAGGAGACGGCGTGCGGCTGCGCCGGGATCTACACCGCGCACGCGGGGATCGAGCTTTACGCGGTCGCGTTCGAGGAGGCGGGCGCGCTGGACAAGCTGGAGGGGTTCGCGAGCCGGTTCGGGCCCCAGTTTTACGGCCTGCCTGTGAACGGCGACACGATTGCGCTGGTACGTGAGGGCTGGATCGCGCGGCAGTCGATCCCGTTCGGCGCCGACACCCTGGTCCCCCTGCGCGCCGGCGAAAGCATTCCATGGAAGCTCGCCTGAGCGCCGAGGGAATTCGAAGCGCCGACATTTCGCATCCGATATTCGCACCGGTCGCGCCAGCGCTGGCGCGCCTCGCGCGCGGGAGCGACTGGCCGGATGCCGAGCGCCTGAACGCGCTGGCGCAAGAGCTAGACGCCGCGCCGCGAACCGAAAGCGGCAAGGCGATACGCTTCACCGCCGCGCAACCCGGCGACGCGAACTACGAGCTGCGCGTATACGCGAGCGGCGAGGTCGCGACGCGCCAGCGCAACTGGCACGACCTGTTCAATGCGCTCGCCTGGATTGCATTTCCACGCACCAAGGCGGCGCTCAACGCACGCCATGCCGCGCGCATCCCGCACGAGGGCGGTCGGCGGGGGCCGCTGCGCGACTTGCTGACGATCTTCGACGAAGGTGGCGCGATCGTCGCCTTCACCGACCCGGGGCTGGTCAATCTCATCCGGAACTTTCGCTGGCAGGAACTGTTCTGGCAGCGGCGCACCGAGGTGCTCGAGACGATGCGCTTCGTCGTCGTCGGCCACGCCGTGCTTGATCAGGCGCGCCAACCCTGGCCCGGAATCACTTGCAAGGCGCTGTTCTTTCCGGTGGACGCGGCGACGCTGCGCGAGCCGCCCGCGCAGTTGAACGCGCGTCTCGACCAGAGCACCGCCGCGTGGCTGGAAGCCGCCGCGGACGGTCTCACGCCGCGCACTCTCGCGCCGCTGCCGGTGTTCGGCTATCCCGGCTGGTTTCCCGGAAACGACAACGAAGCGTTCTACGCCGACACGCGCTACTTCCGCCCGCTCAGACGCGAGGCATGAAGCGCAGGCCGGACGCCTGCGGAACGCGGTAAGATAGCGGTGGGAGTCGGCCAGGCAGCCGCTGTGCGCAAGCGCAGAGGAAAGTCCGGGCTCCAAAGAGCGGGATGCGGGGTAACACCCCGGCGCGTATAGGCGCCGCGCGAGCGGCGTGAAGGCGACGAACAGGGCCACAGAGACGAGTCCCCGGGTCAAACCGGGGGGTGAAACGCGGCAACCTCCATCCGGAGCAACACCAAATAGGCAAGCGTCCGAGGTCGGCTCGACCGAGCTTGCGGGTAGGTGGCTTGAGCCCGTGGGCGACTGCGGGCCTAGAGGAATGGCTGCCGTGGCGCGCACCCTCACGGGCCGCGTCAACAGAACCCGGCTTATCGGCCGTCTCCCATTTCATTGCTTGCGTGAGCGGACGCCGCTGCGCAATAATTGAAACACAACAATAGCCGCAACGGAGCCTCGTCGAAAGATCATGCAGGATCGTCTCAGTCAGTACGACGTGGCCAACCGGGTTGACGTCGAAGACGCGAACCGGGTACGTGATTTCGTCACCGCGATGTTCGCGGCGCGCTATCCCGAGGCAGACCTGTCGCCTCTGGCGCGCGCCTTCACCGACATCAAGGCGCTGTTCGAAGGGACTTTTCCGGGCTATCTGCCCTGCGACACGCTGTACCACGACCTGCGCCACACGCTCGATATATCGCTTGCCACCGCCCGGCTGATAGAAGGCCACGACCGCGTCCAGGAAGCCTCCCTGCAGCTCGGCCCGCGGCGTGCCATCCTGGGCGTGATCATCGCCCTGCTGCACGACTCGGGTTATATCCGGCGCGAATCCGAGGCGCACGTCGAGAATGGAGCGGTGTTCACCAAGGTGCACGTCAGCCGCAGCGCGGAGTTTCTCTCGAACTACCTGCCGCGACTCGGCTTCGCCGCCGAAGCGCCGGTCGCCGCCGCGCTTGTTCATTTTACCGGCTACGAGAAGGAGTTCGACGAGATCAAGGTCGACGATCCGGCGGACCTGTTGCTGGGCCACATGGTCGGTACTGCCGACCTCATCGGCCAGATGTCCGATCGCATGTACCTGGAAAAGTGCCGCGAGTTTCTCTACCGGGAATTCGTCTGGGGGCGCATCGCGCGCGACACCATGCCGGACGGGCGCGAGATCGTGCGCTATGCCTCGCCCGAAGACCTGATGTACAAGACGCCCGGATTCTACGAGTACGTCGTGCGGCACCGCATCAGCACCAAGCTCGGCGGCGTCGAACGCTTCGCCGCCGCTCACTTCGACGGACCCAACCTCTACCAGGCTGAAATAGACCGGAATATGACCTTCCTGCACCAGGCGATCGAGACCGAAGACCTGGGCCGGCTGCGTCGTTTCTGCTATTCGCTGTCGGCGCGCCCGCGACAAGCGCACTAGCGCACCAAATCGATGCACGCCGGGGTTCGCGTGCACTAACTCCTCGCTCCAGCCTATCTGAACTACGCGCTTTGCCTCGCGCGAGTGCCATGGCACGGCCATTGCTCTCGAAGGAGCGATGCTTGTTCGACACGCTATCAAGACGATCGCCTGCCGGCACGCCGGCGAGCGCGAGCTGACCGAGTCCGAAGCGCTAGAGCTATTCGCGGCAGTGCTGGACGGTGGCGTTGCCGAGCTGGAGCTCGGCGCGCTGCTCGGCGCGCTGGCGACGAGGCCGCTCGCACCCGCGGAGCTCGCCGGGTTCAGGCGCGCGACGCAGGCGCGCCTGAACCGCCTCGCCCATTCGGCACGGCCGCGTCCGATCGTCATTCCGAGCTATTGCGGCGCCAGGACCCAGGCCAATCTGATGCCACTGGTGGCGCTCGCGATGGCGCGCTTCGGCGTACCGGTCCTCGTGCACGGCCCTCTCGAAGGACAAGGCGGAATCGCGAGCGCCAGTGTTTTTCGCGAGCTGGGGATCCTGCCCAGCGCGACGCTGGGCGATGCCCAAAGCGCGCTGGGCGAGTCTCGAATTGCATTCGTGCCCACGGCCCTGCTCTGTCCCGCCCTCGCGCAGCTCCTCTCGTTGCGCGCGCGTCTCGGCGTGCCGACGTGCGCTCACGAAGTCGCACCGCTCATCGATCCTTTCGACGGCGAGGCGCTGAAGTTGGTGCCCGCCGGCAGCGAGGCGCAAAGCGAGTCTCTCGCGTCAGTGCTGTCCGCGCTGGGCGAGTGCGCGCTGCTGTTCCACGGCAACGAAGGCGAGGCCTACCCCGACCCGCTGCAGCGTCCGGCGATGATCTTGTTCGACGCGGGCGAGCGCATCACGCTGTTCGACGGACACGCGTTGCCGGCGGCGGGCGCAGCGCGCGCCAGCGCGCTGCCGGAGTATCCGGACGCGAAAAGCACGGCCGGCTGGATCGAGCACGCGCTGGCTGGCAGGCAGCCCATGCCGCTGCCGATCGCGAACCTGTTGGCGTGCTGCCTCTTCGGCGCGGGCTACGCGGAAGATTTCAACCAGGCCAAGGCCATCGTTGCCGTACGAACTCACACCCTGACCGCGGCCTAAGGCTTGCGCAAGGCGTGGCTTTTGTCACACTCGGCCGAAAAACGTCCGCGCCTCGAGTCATCGTCGCTTGCCGCGCCCGGCGATCCATGGCAAAAGTGAGCCATGACACTCCCTGACAGGGTGCGGCGCCTGCCGCCGGTTTCCGGACGACGAGAGACGGCGCCGGCGTTGTTTCGTCTGCTCACCGAAAGCGCCTTGTCGCGCGCCGCTCTCTCGGCTTGCGGGCTTCCGGTGGCACTGGTCGATGCCGACGCACCGGGTCGTCCGGTGACCTACGTCAACGCGGCATTCGAGGGACTGTTCGGCTATTGCGAAGCCGAGGCGCGGGGACGTGGCGTCGTGGACCTTCTTTTCGGCGGCGACGACTCGGTCGCGCAAAGGCTGTTCGACGAACCGGCGTCGCGCTGGAGGTTGCCGGCCTGGGGCAGGAACGGCGTCGCACTGCAGGTCGAAGCCACGGCGGGAGCGGTTCGGGCCTCGGACGGGCGCCTCACGCACTGGGTATTGGGGATAGTCGACCGAAGCGAGCTCGAGAGCCTACGTGCTGAGCTCGCCGCGCTTCGCTCGAGCCCAGTCGCCGCCGCGAACTGAACCGCGGCCTTCAGTCTTCCTTCGACTTCAGCGCCTGCCACATATCGACGATCATCATCGTCAGTCCGATCAGCACCACGATGCTGAACGCGACGTCCTTGAGCTTGATCGCCACCGGGCCGATGAAAACGATCAGCAGGCTCGCCGCGAGAATGCTGCCAAGTATCTTGAATAGCATTTCAAGGACCTCCGTTTCCGATCAGCCGGCCGCGACCCGTGCCACGAGCCAGCGCGCCGTGCGCAGCAGCCGCGCGTCGCTGCCGCGCGGGCCTACCAGCTGAATGCCGAGCGGCAGGCCGTTCTCCCCCTGCATCAGCGGCAGATTGAGTGCCGGCATGCCGCACAGGGTCCAAAGCGAGCAGAAGGCCGGATCGCCGGTCGAGTCGAGTCCGCGTGGCGCGGTTCCCGCCGCCGCCGGCGTGATGATCGCATCGCAACGCTCGAAGACGCTTTCGAAACCCGCGTTGAGCAGCGGGATGCGCGCGCACGCGCGCTGGTATTCAAGCGCTGTCACCGCGCGCCCGCGCTCCAGCTGCGCACGGAGGGAGGCGGAGATCCGGTCGCGTCCCGTTTCCCAATCGCGGTCCAGGTTCGCGGCCATCTCGGCTTCCATGATGGTTTGATGCCAATCGAGTGCCCGCGCGGTCGACTCGGCCATGTCGACCTCGAACACGCTGTCGCTGAGCGCAGAGACCAGCTCGGCGAAAGCCTGATTTGTTTCCTCGCTGGCCCGATCCCAGGCGGGCCCCTTCACAAACGCGAGCTGCGGCGGCAGCGGCGGCTCGGTGCGAGCAACCTCGAGCAGCGGCGGCCGCGCCCGTGGCCGCGTGTCGGGGTCGTCTTCGTCGTAGCCCATGAGCTGTTCACCCAGCAGCGCGAGGTCTTCGATGCTTCTGGCGAAGAACCCCAGCTGATCCAGCGTGCGCGACAGCTTCAGCACGCCGGTGCGCGGGACCAACCCGTGAGTCGGCTTGAAGCCGTAGACGCCGCAGAACGACGCCGGCCGGATCACCGAGCCGTTGGTCTGGCTGCCGAGCGCAAGCGGCACCATGCCGATGGCGACGGCAGCCGCCGAGCCGCTCGATGAGCCCCCGGGTGTGTGCTCCGGGTTGTGCGGATTGCGCGTCTTGCCGGGCGCGTAGGTCGCGAGCTCGGTGGTCACCGTCTTGCCGAAGATAATCGCGCCCGCCGCGCGCAGCATCGCCACCACCGTCGCGTCATGCGCCGGCGTGCGTCCCGCGTGCAGCACGCTGCCGTCCTCGGTCGGCATATCCTCGGTGTCGATGATGTCCTTGACCGCCACCGGCACCCCGTGCAGAGGACCGGTCGGCTGGCCTTCGCGCCGTTCCTGATCGCGCGCCCGCGCCTGGTTGAGCGCGTGCGCGGGGTCGAGAAAGGCCCACGCCTGGACCTTGTCGTCCACCTCGCGCACCCGCGCCAGGCAGGCCTCCGTCAATTCTTCCGAACTGATCGCGCCGTCGCGGATTGCGCGCGCCGCGTCGGTCGCCGAGAGCCAGTTCAGTTGCGATGAATCCATGCGCTGGTCAGTTCCCGTAGAACAGGTTCGGCAGCCACAACATCAGCTGCGGGAACACGTACACCAGGACCATGGTGACCAACACCATGCCGAGGAACGGAAAACAGCCCCTGAAGATGGTCCAAAGCTGCACGTACGGCGGCGCGATCCCCTTCAGATAGTAGGCCGACATCGCCATCGGCGGGGTGAGGAACGAAGTCTGCAGGTTGAGCGCTACCAGGATGCCGAATGTGACCGCGTCGACGTGGAAGTGCGGCAGCAGCGGCAGGAAGATCGGCACGAAAATGATGATGATCTCGCTCCACTCGAGCGGCCAGCCGAGCAGGAAGATGATCAATTGCGTGATGATCAGGAACAGGACCGGGTCGAGGTGCAACTCGAGCACGAAATGCTTGATGATCCCTTCGCCGCCCAGGTACGAGAACACGGACGAGAAGGTCCACGAGCCGACGAACAGGAAACAGACCATGGCCGACGTGCGCGCCGTGAGGTACACCGCCTCGCGCAGGCGCTGCCAGGTGAGCGCACGGTAGCCGGCCGCGATTACCATGCTGCCCATCGCGCCGACGGAGGCGGCCTCGGTCGGGGTCGCCAGGCCGAACAGGATCGAACCGAGCACCGCCAGGATCAGCACCGCAAGCGGCACGAACGCCTGCACCAGCAGCCAAAAGGCCTGGCTCCAGGGAACGTCGCTTTCTTCCTTCGGCAGTTTCGGGCAAAGATTGGGATTGAGCACGGCGCGCGTGATCACGTAGCCGACGTACAGGCTCGCGAGCAGGAAGCCGGGCAGCATCGCCGCCGCGTACAAGCGCACCACCGAAACCGACGCGGTCGCCGAGTAGACGATCAGCATGATCGAAGGCGGGATCAGAATCCCGAGCGTGCCGCCGGCGCAGATTACGCCCGCGGACAGCTTCTGGTCGTAGCCCGCCTTGAGCATGGCCGGGAACGCGAGCAGGCCCATCAGCGTCACCACCGCGCCGACGATACCGGTCGCGGTCGAGAACATCGCGCAGGTCGCCAGCGCCGCGACCGCCATCGCACCCGGAACATGCCGCAGCGCCACCTGCAGACTGTAGAACAGCCGGTCGAGGATATTGGAGCGCTCGACCATGTAGCCCATGAACAGGAACAGCGGCACGGCAACGAGCACGTCGTTGCTCATGATGCTCCAGGTGTTCTGCGTCAACAGGTAGAAAATCCGGCTGTCGAAGAATTCCTGGCCGGGCCGGTAATAGGCGTAGAAGCCGAAACCGACCCCCATTCCCATCAAGGTGAAGGCGATCGGAAACCCGAGCAGGATGATGAAGATGAACAGCCCCAGCATCACCAGGGCGAGGGCCGGATCGCTCACTGGGTGCCTCCTTGCTGCCTAGCGGCTTCCTCGGCGTGCTGCTGGATCAGAACCTCCTCCAATTCCTCGACGTCGTGCAGGCGCGGCGGCCAGCGATTGTCGCGAATGCAGATGATGCAGCGCATGACCTCGGCCACCCCCTGCAGCGCCAGCAGCCCGGCGCCGAACGGAATGAGGAGCTTCAACTGCCAGACCGGGATCCCCGCCGGGCTGTTGACGCTCACTTCGCGGATCCTGAAGGCCTCCCAGCCGTAGCTCCAGCCGGCATACATGAGCGCGAGCACCCCCGGATAGAAGAACAGGAAGTAGAGGGAAATTTCGATGATTGCCTGCCCCCGGGGCGGCCACATGCGGTAGATGAAGTCGCCGCGCACGTGGCCGTTACGCGACAGGGTATAGGCGCCGCCCATGAAGAACAGGCCGCCGTACATGAGGTAGCTCATGTCGAACGCCCAGCTGGTCGGATTGTCGAGCACGTAGCGCACGAAAACCTCGTAGCAGGTGCCGAAGGTGAGGATGATGATGCACCACGCGAAAGCGTGGCCGACCATCCTGCTCAGCTGGTCGATGCCGTAAATCAGCTTGTTAACCATGCGTGCCGGCCCGTATCAAGAAAATGGGGCGGCACCGCGGTGCCGCCCCAAACATGGTATCGATATTTCTCAATATCCTCTGAAGCTCAATCGGGCACCTTGACCTTGAACACGTGCTCGTAGCCCATCTTGAAGGGGGCGTCGTTCAGGAACCAGTAGTGGCAGACGGGCTTGGCCCACGCGCGCTGCGACTCGACCACTCTGGCGAAGAACGGATCGGCGTCGGACAACCTCTTGGTCAGCACGTCCCAGGCCTTGAGCTGCGCCTCGAACACCGACTTCGGCGTGCGGGTCACGCTGACGTGGTCCTTGTCGATCAGCTTCTGCAAGTCCTTCGGGTAGTTCAACATCGCGGTCCAGTAGTTCGACTGCGAAGCCGCCTCGACCCCGTACTGCCAGATCGCCTGCAGGTCCTTCGGCATCGAGTCCCACACCCTCTTGTTCAGAATGATCTCGAAGAACTCCATCGCCTGGTGGAACGAGCCCAGCTCGTAGTTCTTGATCACGTCCTGGGCGCCGAAGCGGCTGTCCGAGGTCGGATTGTTGAACTCGAAGGCATCGATCACGCCGCGCTCCAAGGCCGGAATGATCTCGCCGCCCGGGAGCTGGGTCACCTTGGCGCCCATTTCCTGGAACAGGTCGGCCGCGAGGCCCACGGTGCGGTACTTGAGGCCCTTGAGCTGCTTTGCGTTGGTGATCGGCTTCTTGAACCAGCCCAGCGGCTGGGTCGGCATCGGGTTGGCGAAGAAGCCGACGTAGTTGAGCTTGAGCTTGTCCAGCAGCTCGTGATAGAGATCGAGCCCGCCGCCGCGATAGATCCAGGATAGCGTCTGGAACGAGTCCATGCCGTTGATCGGGCCCGAGCCGAACAGCGAGGCGACCTTGGACTTGCCGTACCAGTACACCGGCACCGTGTGGCCGGCGTCGAGTACGCCCTTGCTGACGGCGTCGGTCACCTCGAACGCCTTCACCACCGAGCCGGAGACAAGGTAGTCGACCTTCAGCCGCCCGCCCGACATCGCATTCACGCGCGTGACGAACTCCATCGCGAACTCGTTGAGGATATCGGTTGCGCTCCATGCGCCCTGCATCTTGATCACGATCGGCGACTGCGACTTGGCGATCATCGGGAAGCCGAGCGTCGCCGCGCCGGTCGCCGCCACAGCCGCGCCGCCAAGAAACTTGCGGCGCGATGCTTCAGGTTTTGCCTGTTGATTGCTCATTTGAATCCTCCTCTGTTTTCGCTAGCGTGATGTGCGGGGCCGCAGCCCCCAAGGTGTGATCTTGCCCGCCCCGATTTTTTGTCTTAGCGCTCCGGGGCAGACCCCGTGCACGTCAGCGAGCTTTGGCGATTGTAACCGTCACTTTCAGTGGTTGCAAGGCAAGTCCATGATCCGGGATAAGGACTGCGCACCGCCCGAAACGCCGCCCATGATCAGACGAAATACGCGATCCGGCATTTCGTTCGGCGCCCCGGTTCAGCCTGCCCCTCGTTTGAGGAGTCGCCCAAGGATGGGGGGTGTGATCAGCGTGGTGACAATGACCATCAGGACGACCGCGGAGAAGGTCGGTTCGTCGATCGCGCCGAGTTCGCGCCCGATCGCCGCGAAGATCAGCCCGACCTCGCCGCGCGGCACCATTCCCCAGCCGACGATCCACTTCCGCGCGGATCCCGCGGCGAGCCCGGAAGCGAGCTTGCCGGCGATCGCGGCGACGGACAGTGCGAGCGCGGTCAGCAGCAGGTTGACCTGGGTAAACAGCTCCAAGCGCACTTGCATTCCCGTGTAGATGAAAAAGACCGGCACGAACACATAGCCGAGGGGGCCGAGCAGATCGGCATGGTGCCGTTGCGCGTGCCGGTCGAGAATCTTGCGCAGCTCCGGTTGCGTGCCGGCGTCGGCCTGCGCCAGCAGGGGCCGGATCTCCTGCACGATCTCGGGCTCCTCGAAGTCGGCCAGGTACGCCGGCTCCAGGAACAGGCCTGCCGCGAATGCGCCGACGATGGCCGCAAGGCCGATCTCGTGCGCGAGCCAGGCGAGCGCCAGCCCGAGCGCGAGCACCAGGGTGAACTTCATGCCCTCCCCGGCGTGCACCTTGGCAAGCGCGCGCGCCAGCTTGGGCGAGAGCAGGCGCCCGAGAGCCACGGCGCCGACGAGAAACAGGACCGATTGAGCGACGATCCATGCGACGGTAGCCGCATCCACGCCGCCCTGCGCGACCAGGCTCGACACGACCGCCAGCAGAATCAGGCCGAGCACGTCGTCGATCACCGCCGCGCCGAGCACGATCCTCGCCTCGCGCGATTCCAGAACGCCCAAGTCGCGAAATACCCTCCCGGTGATGCCGACGGAAGTCGCGGCGAGGGTCGCGCCGACGAAGAGGTAGGCATTGAACGATTGCCCGGGAACCAGAAGCGGGCCCACGAGCAGGCCGAGCGCGAACGGCACCGCGACGCCGACCACGGCCACGACCAATGCGCGCGCACCGACCTGGCGCAATGAAGCGAAGCTCGATTCGAGGCCGATCTGGAACAGCAGGATCACCACGCCGAGCTCGGCCAGAAAGCCGACCAGCGCGTCGTGGCGCACGCCGTCCAGGAAATTCAGCCCGAGATTGCCGAGCAGGACCCCGGCAAGCAGCTCGCCGAGCACGGCAGGCTGTCCGAAGCGCTCGACGAACCCCGCCAGCCGCGCCACGATCAAAGCGAGCGCCAGAAAGGCAAACGTGCCCGCCGCATCGTCGGCACCCGCGGCGAACGCCCTGGGCGCGAAGGCGCAGGCCAGGACGACCAGGACGACGGCACGACGCAAGCTCGATCCCCTGGCCGCCATCGGGAAGTGCACGCGTCGCGCTAACCGGTCGGCAACAGCATCGAATGACTCGGAACGGACAGTGCCGCTCTTCGGTCCTTGTGCGGGGCGTCAGGGTGCCATCCGAGCAGCGCCAGCATGACCAAGAAGCCGACGACGTAGCCGAGCGCGACGTGCCAACCGTGCCGTAACCACAGCCCTACCGACCTCGCCTCCTGAAACGTGTTGGACAGCGCCACGCCCGCGCTCGAACCGAACCAGATCATCGACCCGCCGAATCCGACCGTGTAGGCGAGCATGCCCCAGTCGTACCCGCCCTGCTTGAGCGCGAGCGCAGTGAGCGGGATGTTGTCGAACACCGCCGACACGACGCCCAGGCCGAATGCGGTGTGCGACGACGCCAGCGGCAGCTTCTCCACCGGCATCATCGAGGCGCAGGTCACGAGCGAAAGCAGGAAGATCGCCCCCTTCAGCGCGTTGGGCAACAGATGCCAGTGCGGGCGCCGCCACGGGGTGCAAACGAGAATCGCGATCCAGACCGCCACGCCGATGAAGGGAAAGGAATCCGAGATTGCGCTGAACTTGAGGTTGACCACCACGTTGGTAACGATCGCAGCCGCGAGAATGATCACCACGATGACGACGCGGCTCCAGTCGATCCTGTGCTCGATCTTCGCCTCCTTGATGATCGGCGCGAAACGCTGCTGCTGGATGGAAGCCGGTACCCCGAATACGATCATCGCGGCGATCGCCGCGACGTAGGCGTCCAGCACGTGGAGCGGGTTGACGCCGTCTATCCACATCATCGTCGTTGTCGTATCGCCGACCACGCTGCCCGAGCCGCCCGCGTTCGAGGCCGCCACGATCGCAGCAAGGAAGCCGATGTGCACTTTGTGCCTGAACACCACGCGCGCCATGGTGCCGCCGATGATGGCCGCGGCGATGTTGTCGAGAAACGAGGACAGCACGAACACGATCAGGAGCAGGACCAGCCCGCCCTTCCAGTCATCCGGCAGGTAGTGCGGCAGCACCGCCGGCACCTTGCTTTCCTCGAAGTGATTGGACAGCAAGGCGAAGCCGAGCAGCAGGCAGCCCAGGTTCGCCAGCACGACCCACTCGTGCAGCATGTGGGCGCCCAGGCCGGCGAGGCCCGTGCCCTCGCGGAATGTGCTGAAGCCGAGCTGGTAGAAAATGATGATCGCCAGGCCGATGAGCGCGACGTAGAAGGTGTGGTGGTGGAAGAGCGCCACGCCGGCGAGCGTCAGGCCGAACAGGACGAACTCGATCGGCACTCCGAGACCCGCCGCGACGCCGGCAAGCACCAGCGCGCCCAGGATCAGGCCGCGCTCGTAGGCGATGAAGCGCGCGGCCACCTTAAGCATTGAAGTCATTCTTCGTCCCCGGCCAGTTTCGGTGGCCCGCATTATATGTGTCCGACCCCGCCGCAGCGGCAATTCGCGGGATCACTCGACTCAGTCGGAGCCGCCCCAGCGCGCCGCGGCCTCTCGCGCGACGTCGGGCAGAGAGCCCGTTTCGGTGTGGCACTCGCGCAGCCAGGCGGCGTCCGAATAGCCGCGCCGCACGTGCGCGGCAAGCTCGGTGAGCGCGTCGGCGCCATCGAGCTGTAGCGCGAAGGGCATCAGGGTCTCGATGGTTTCAAGTATGTCCGCGCCGATCTTCTTCCTGCGGCTCTCGTAGGGTTCGACCAGCTCGCCGCGGAAGCCGAAACGGCTTGCCTCGAAACGGTTGAAGCTGTTTACCAGATACACCGAGCGCGCCGGCGCTCGCGGCCGCTCGCAAAGATGATAGGAGGCGAGCGCCTGTGCGTAGGCCGCGAGCAGCGCGGCCCGCTGCACGGTGAGCGGCGTATCGCAGACGCGGATCTCCACCGTCCCGTACTCGGGCTTGGGTCGGATGTCCCAGTAGAAATCCTTCATGCTGGCGACGATGCCGAAACCGCGCATCTTGTCGTAGTACTCCAGGAACTCGGCCCAGTCGCGAACGAACGGCATATGCCCGGCCAGCGGGAACGCGTTGATCGAGGTCAGGCGCGAGGATTGGAACTGCGTGTCCTCGCCCTGGTAGAACGGCGACGCGGCGGATAACGCGATGAAATGGGGCAGGTAGCGCGTCAGCATGTGGACCAGGTAGACAGCGTCGTCCCCGCTGGAGCAGCCGACGTGAATATGCTGGCCGAATACCGTGAACTGCTTGGCCAGGTAGCCGTATCGCTCCAGAATCGCGCGAAAGCGGCCGGTAGGGAAGATGCGCCGGTCTGCCCAGTCGTGGAAGGGGTGCGAGCCGCCGCCCGCGACGCGCAGGTTGAGCACGCCGGCCTCTTTCACCACCGCGTCCCGCATCAGTACCAGCTCGTCGTTCAGCGAGCCGTGCCGGCGGTGGACCGAGCTGTTCAGCTCCACCATGCTCTCGGTGATTTCGGGCTTGACCGCGCCCGGCAGGTTACGCTTCTCGAGCAGCGCGAGCAGATCGCCGGCTCCGCGCGAAAGATCGAAGTCGTGCGCGCGCAGCAGCTGCAGCTCGAGCTCGACGCCGAGGCTGACCTCCGGAGACGGCCTGAATTCCATCTCGTCCACGGCTGCGGCGTCAGCCACCGCTTCCCCCGGGATGCGCCTCGCCCGCGCGGCGCAGTGCGAACTGCGTCGCGAGGGGCCCGAGCAATTCCGAAAGCGCGACTGCTGCGAGCAGGATGCCCGCCAGCTCGTTGCCGAAGGCCGGCGAGAGCTCACTGGTGTCGCGCACCATCCCTACCGCCAGGCCGGACATCGGGAGCAGGGCAATCGCCAGCAGCCCCGCGCCCCCGGTGCGCACCCCGGACAGGCGGCCAAACAGCACTATGGCGAGACCCTTGCCGAGAAATCGCACCACCAGAAGCGCGGCGACCAGCCACGCGGCCGACGCCCAAGCGCCGAATTCCAGCCCCGCGCCGGTGAGCACGAACAGGATGACGAAGAACAGCTGGCCGCCATAGCCGAAGCGCAGCGGCATCAGGACGTGGCGCCGGTCGAGATTGCGCGCCAGCATGCCCAGCGTCATCAGAGCGATCATCACCGAGAAATTCAGGAGGCGCGCGACGCCTACGGTCAGTACCACCATCGCCACCAGCAGAACGAACTGGCGATCCTCGCGCTTCCCGAGCCAACGCGCGAGCGCCAGCATCAACATGCAGGCGGCGGCGCCCGCGAGCAGCGAGCCGCCGAGTATGTACGGCGGCCGCAGCAGCGCCTGCTGCCAGCCATGATGAAGATCGAGATGCAGGAACGGCAGCACCAGGGTAAGCGCGACAAAAGCGAATACGCTGTTGACCGCGGTGAACAGCAGCGCGCGTTCGGTGATCTGGCCTTCGGCGCGCAGCTCGTGCGCGACCAGCATCACCACCGCGGGCGAAGTGGCGGTGCCGATCGCCGCCGCGCTGGCCGCGAGGGCGGGCTCGAAGCCGAAGTAGGCCAAGGCGCCGAATATCGCGCCGAACCCGAACAGGCTCTCGGCGACCGCGGTCACCAGTAGCCAGCGGTTGCGCTTGAGCCACGCCCAGTCGAACCGGAAGCCGAGCTCGAACACGATCAGACCCACCGAAAGGTCGATCAGGACGCTGAGCGCGTGCAGCACCTCCCGGCTGAGCAGGCCGCTCAACTCGGGTCCGAGCGCGACGCCGGCCAGTGCGTAGCCGGTGATGCGCGGCAGCGAGGCGTAGCGGTTCGCCGCCTCGCCCGCGAGCAGACCCGCGGCGAGCAGCGCGCCGAACATGATCGGCGCCGACAGCGCGAACGGAAGCTTCGGCAGAAAGCTCAGATCCAACGCTCCTCCTTGCCCTTGCCTAGGCGCGCGCCGCGCGCAGGAATTCGTCCAGTATCGGGGCGCTGTCGAGGACGCTGTCGTCGCCCGGCGCGTGAAACTCCGGATGCCACTGTACGGCGAAAACGTAACTCTTGCCCGTGCTGCGGACCGCCTCGACAACGCCGTCCGGCACCGACCGTGCCTCGACCGTCAGATTGCGGCCCAGCGCCTTGATCGATTGATGATGGATCGAATTGATGCGCGTCGTTTCGATCCCTGGATAGAGCTGCGCCAGGCCCGACCCCGGCTCGATGCGCATCGGGTGCATGTTCTTCTCGTAGGCACGGGTCACGTGCGCCTGCGCCTCGGGCAGCTGGGTGCGGATGTCCTGGTAGAGCGTGCCGCCGAAGGCGACGTTTATCAGCTGCGCGCCACGGCAGATTCCGAGCACCGGCTTGCCGGCCTCGACGAATTCATGCAGCAGCTCGATTTCGTAGACGTCGCGCAGCCGATCGCCCGCCCATTCTCCGTCCAGCGGCTCCTCGCCGTAGGTAAGGGGACTCACGTCCGCGCCGCCCTGCAGCACCAGGCCATCGAGCACGCGCGCGTAGTCGCCCACGCGGATGTTGCTGCGATGGAACAGGCTGTCCTTGTCCACCGTCGGCACCATGAACACCAACACGTCGCGCGACATGACCCAGTGCGCGACGGACTGCTCGAGGTACTGCATGCGTTTGCCCTGCAGGCCCGTGGCTTCCGGCCGCGGGTGGAACAGCCGCGCCGACATGCCGATGCGCAGCGGCGGAGGCGGTATGCGCCGTGCGAGGAAGCCGCGCAGCGCGCGCGCGCCGCCAGCGAGGTTGCTGCGCCACGCGGTAAGGTCCATCGCTGGCATCCTCCCGGGCCCCGGCCGCGCGCGGCTCAGCCGACCAATACGATATGGACGCGATAGGGGCCGTGCGCGCCGAGCACCAGCGTCTGCTCGATGTCGGCGGTGCGCGAAGGCCCCGATATATAGTTGACCGCGCGCGGAAGCTCACCGAGCTCCGCGCGCATCAGATCCCAGGCGTCCTCCATGTGGGGCACGATGCGCGCGACCGGGACCACGGCGAGGTGCGTTTCCGGCAGCAGGCTCGTGCTCGCCGGCGTCTCGGGACCGGAGACCATCGCCAGCGTGCCGGTTTCAGCGAGCGCGCAAAACGCGCCGGTCACGCCCACCTTGTCCTCGGCTAGCGCCGCCCGCGGCTCGAGCTCGAGTCCCGCGCCCTTCCAGTCGAGCCCGGCCAGGCGCGGCCAGACGCAGCCGGACCTGGGAAGGCGGTGCGTTTCCAGATAGCGCGCCACCGCGCCGGGCACCTCGGCCATCGCGGGCACCCGATCGCAGCTGCTGGCGCTCGCCTCGGCGCGCGCGCAGAAGCGCGCCGCAAGATCACCCGCGACGTCGGGCAGCGGCCCGCGCGGATGCGCGCGCAGATAGCTCCGCAGCTGCTCGCGTTCGGCCGCCGGGGGCGAGCTCCCGCCGCGCCCCTGGCGCCGTCGAATCGTCGCGAGAATCTCTTCCTTCGATCCCATCCAGTTAGTCGATCGCCTTGACGATATCTTCGACCACTTTCTTCGCGTCGCCGAACACCATCATCGTCTTGTCCATGTAGAACAGCGGATTGTCCAGGCCCGCGTAACCGGCCGCCATCGAGCGCTTGTTCACCAGCACCGTGCGCGCCTTGGCCACTTCGAGAATCGGCATGCCGTAGATCGCGCTGCCCTTCTCGTGCGCGAGCGGATTGACGACGTCGTTCGCTCCCAGCACCAGCACCACGTCGGTGTTGCCGAACTCGCTGTTGATGTCGTCCATCTCGAAAACCTGGTCGTAGGGCACTTCGGCCTCCGCCAGCAGCACGTTCATGTGCCCGGGCATGCGCCCGGCAACCGGGTGAATCGCGTAGCGCACGTTCACGCCCTTCTCGATCAGCTTGTTCGCCATCTCCTTGACCGCATGCTGCGCGCGCGCCACCGCCAGGCCGTAGCCAGGCACGATGATCACCGACTCCGCGTTCGCCATCATGAACGCCGCATCGTCAGCCGAGCCGGAGCGCACGTTCTTTTGCTCGCTGCCGGCGGCCGCGCTGCCTTCGGCGGCGCCGAAGCCGCCCAGGATCACGCTGAAGAACGAGCGGTTCATCGCCTTGCACATGATGTAGGACAGGATCGCGCCCGAGGAGCCGACCAGGGAGCCGGCGATGATCAGCATCGCGTTGTTGAGCGAAAAGCCGATACCCGCCGCCGCCCAGCCCGAGTAGCTGTTGAGCATCGAGATCACCACCGGCATGTCGGCGCCACCGATCGGGATGATGATCAGGAAGCCGAGCACGAAAGCGATCCCGGTCATGACGGCAAACGGCGCCCAACCCTTGTCGTCGGCCATGAAGAACGCCAGGCCGAAGCCGATCATGACCAGTGCGAGCGCCAGGTTGAGCAGGTGCTGGCCCTTGAACACCACCGGCGCCGAGGAAAACAGGCGGAACTTCTTGCCCAGCCCGGCAAGCTTGCCGAACGCGATCACCGAGCCCGAGAACGTGATCGCGCCGACGAAGGTGCCGATGAAGAGCTCGAGCCGGTTGCCGGCCGGCAGCGGATCGTGCTCGCCGAACGCGCCTGGGTTGTTGACCACCGCGATCGCGATCAGCACCGCGGCCATGCCGACCATGGAGTGCATCGCCGCGACCAGCTCCGGCATCTGCGTCATCTGCACGCGGCGCGCGACGATCGCGCCGACCGTGCCGCCGACCAGCATCGCGATCAGGATCAGGTCGATCCTGCCGTGCGCCACCACCGCGATGGTGGTCAGCACGGCGATGGCCATGCCGACCATGCCGAACAGGTTGCCGCGGCGCGCGGTGGTCGGCGAAGAAAGCCCCTTGAGCGCCAGGATGAAGCACACCGAGGCGACCAGGTACCACAGGGTAAGCTGGTTCGCGCTCATTTGGCGCTCTCTTTCTTGGGTTGCTTCTTCCTGAACATTTCCAGCATGCGCTGCGTGACGAGAAAGCCGCCGGCGACGTTCACCGACGCGAGCGCGACGGCGACCACGCCCAGGATCGAGCCGAAATCGGTCTCGTTCGGCGCCGCCGCGAGGATCGCGCCGACGATGATCACCGACGAGATGGCGTTGGTGACGCTCATCAATGGCGTGTGCAGCGCCGGCGTCACGTTCCAGATCACGTGATAGCCCACGAACACCGCGAGCACGAAGACCACGAGGTTTAGGATGGTGGGGTCTACGGTTCCTGACATTTCAGCCTCGCTTGGTTGCCGCACCGTCGGCGCACACCATCGTGCCGGCGATGATTTCGTCTTCCCTGTCCAGCTTGAATTCGCCGCTTTTCGAATCGAGCATCAGGGCGAGAAAGTTGAACAGGTTGCGCGCGTACAGCGCCGAGGCGTCGAACGGCACGGTCGCGGGCAAATTCGTCAGCCCGATGATCTTGACGCCGTGCTTGAGCGCGATCTTGCCGGGCTCGGAGCCTTCGACGTTTCCGCCCTGCTCGACCGCGAGATCGACGATCACCGAGCCCGGCTTCATCTGGCGCACCGTGTCTTCCTTGATCAGTTTCGGCGCCGGGCGCCCCGGGATCAGGGCCGTCGTCACGACGACGTCCGACTGGGTCGCGCGCTGGTGCACCAGCTCGGCCTGGCGGCGCATCCAGTCCGCCGGCATCGGCCGCGCGTAGCCCCCGACGCCCTGAGCGATTTCGCGCTCCTCGTCGGTCAGGTAGGGCACGTCGAGGAATTTGCCGCCCAGCGATTCGATCTGCTCCTTCACCGCCGGACGCACGTCGGAGGCCTCGATCACCGCGCCGAGCCGCTTCGCAGTGGCGATCGCCTGCAGTCCCGCGACGCCCGCGCCGAGAATCAGCACGCGCGCCGCCTTCACGGTTCCCGCGGCGGTCATCAGCATCGGGAAGAAGCGCCCGATCTCGGCCGCCGCGAGCACGACTGCCTTGTAGCCCGCGATGTTCGCCTGCGACGAGAGCACGTCCATCGACTGCGCGCGCGAGATGCGCGGCAGCGATTCCATCGCGAAGCCCGTGACGCCGCGCTTGGCAAGTGCCTCGATCCCGGCCGCATCGAACGGATTGAGCAGCCCGATCAGCAGCGACTTGGATTTGAGCAGCTCGAGCTCGCCGCCCGTCGGCGCGCGCACTTTGAGCACCACCTCCGCGTCGTAGGCCTCGGCCGCCGAAGCGACCAGCTTCGCGCCCGCGGCCTCGAAGTCCTTGTCGGGGATGCTGGAGCCGCTGCCGGCGCCCGACTGCACTCGTACCTCGTTCTTGGCGGCAAGTTTCTTGATCGTCTCGGGGGTCGCGGCAACGCGGGTCTCGCCCCCAAGGGTCTCGGCGGGAACGCCGATTCTCATGGCCTGGTTCTCCCTTGTTTGATTTCGGCGATTCTAGCGCGAGCGCGGCGCGAACGCGCGCTCGATCAACTCAAACGTGGCATGCACGATAAGTGCGAGGCCCGCGGCGGGCAATGCGCCGGCGAGCAGCATGACGTCGTCGTTGAGCGCCAGGCCTTGGACGATGCGCTCCCCGAATCCACCGGCCCCGATGAAGGCGGCGATGGTCGCGGTGCCGACGTTGATCACCGCCGAGGTCTTGATCCCGGCGAGGATGGTCGGCGCCGCGAGCGGCAGCTCGATCTGCGCCAGGATCGTGCCGCGCCGCAGGCCGAGCGCAAGCGCGGCCTGGCGCAGCCCGACGGGGACGCCGTTGAGACCGGCGTGCGTATTGCGCACGATGGGCAGCAGGGCGTACAGGAACAGCGCAATGAGAGCCGGCCACAGGCCGATGGTGCCGGTGACCGGGATCAGGAATGCGAGCAGCGCGAGCGCCGGTATGGTCTGCACCAGGCCGGTGAGCGCGAGCACCGGATGCGCCAGCGCGCGCAGCTTGGCCGCGGCGATGCCGAGCGGAATTCCCGCGAGCGTCGCCGCCGCGAGCGAGACCAGAACCAGGAACACGTGCTCGCGCAGCAGGCGCCAGAAGTCCGGCCCGAACACCGCTGCCACGAGCGAACGCCGCTTGACGGTAATTCGGCCGGAGAGGAATTCGGAGGCCACGGCGGCGAACGAGCGCTTGTCTAGCTCGGCGCGCGCGTTAAGTTGCATCATGTGCGTCGCGTCGATCTTGCCTTTCAGCTCCCGGAACGCAGCAAAGGCCGCAGGGAAGCGTTGCGGAGCATCGAGGCGGTACAGCAGAACCGAGTCGTAGACCGGAAAGAACTTGCGGTCGTCCTCGAGCAGAGCAATGTCGAAGCGCTGGATCTTGGCGTCGGTGGTATAGACGTCCATCGCGTCGATCTCTCCATGCGCCAGCGCTTCGTAGGCAAGGCCGTGGTCGAGCCCGCGCGGCTTCTGCGGCAATCCGTAGGCCGACTTGAGCCCCGGCCAGCCGTCGCGCCGGCCAAGGAACTCGTGGCCGAAGCCGAGCTTGAGCTCAGGATGCCGCGCCAGGTCCGAGACGCGCCTGATCCCAAGGCGCTCCGCCTGGGTGCGGCGCATGCCGATCGCGTAAGTATTGTTGAACCCGAGCGGAACCGCCGCTTCGAGACCCAGGCGGCGCAGGCGCAGGTTCAGGCCCGCCAGATCGGGCGCGCGCTGCAGCTTCAGGATCTCGCGCGCGATCGTGCCGGTGTATTCCGGGTACACGTCGATCGCCCCGGCGCGCAATGCCTGGAACAGGATCGCGGTGCCGCCCATGCCGGGCCGGTGCTCGGCCTGCTCGCCCGCGGCGCGCGCCGCCTGGGTCAGGATCTCGCCCAGGATGTAGGACTCGGTGAAGCGCTTGGAGCCGACCTCGAGCGGTTGCGCGCCGCACGCGCCGCCGCACGCCGTGAGCGCGAGCGCCGCTGCGAGCAGTGAGGCGGCCGCCTTCAGGCGGCGAGCTCCACGTCCAGGAACTGCAGCGCGGCGAGGTTCGCGTACAGGCCTGCCTCGCGCATGAGCTGCGCGTGCGTGCCCTGCGCCACGATCGTTCCGCGCTCCAGCACCACGATGCGGTCCGCGTGGCGCACGGTGGCGAGCCGGTGCGCGATGACGAGCGTCGTGCGCCCGCGCTCCAGCTCGTCCAGCGCCCGCTGCACCGTGCGCTCGCTCGCGGCGTCGAGCGAGCTGGTTGCCTCGTCCAGCAGCAGGATCGGCCGGTCAGCGAGCAGTGCGCGCGCGATCGAAAGGCGCTGGCGCTGCCCGCCGGACAGCGTCACGCCGCGCTCGCCCAGCAGCGTGTCGAGCCCCTGCGGCAGGCGCTCGACGAACTCGAGCGCGAAGGCGCGCTCGCAAGCTCGCTCGACCTCGGCACGGGCCGCCTGCGGGCGACCGTAGCGCACGTTGTCGAGCACGCTGGCGGCGAAGATCACCGGCTCCTGCGGCACCACGGCCAGCAGGCGGCGCAGCGCGCGCGGTTCGAATTCACGCGCGTCGATGCCGTCGATGCGCACCGCGCCGGATTGCGGGTCGTAGAAGCGCGCCAGCAGGGCGAATACGGTCGACTTGCCCGCGCCAGAGGGGCCCACCAGCGCCACGCGCTCGCCGCGCGCGACTTTGAGCGTGAACCCCTGCAGTGCCGCGATCGCCGGACGCGAGGGGTAGGCGAAGCCGACGCCGTCGAACTCGATCTCGCCGCCCGCTTGCGGACCGGGTCGCCGCGGCTGCGGCGGCGCGACGATACCGGGCTCGGTCTCGAGCAGCTCGATCAGGCGCTCGGTGGCGCCGGCGCCGCGCTGCAGCTCGCCCCATACCTCCGACACCGTTCCGGCGCCGCCCGCGACCACCAGCGCGTAGAACACGAACGCCGACAGTTCGCCCGCGGTCAACCGGCCGGCGAGCACGTCGTAGCCGCCGATCCACAGGATCAGTCCGACGGCGCTGAACGCGATCAGCATGACGCTTGAAATGAGCAGTGCCTTCTGCCGGATGCGCGCTACGCCCACGCCGTACGCAGCCTCGGCATGGTGGGCGAAGGCCGCGCGGTCGGCATCCTCGTGCGCGTAAGCCTGAACGGTGCGAATCTCGTGGATCGCCTCATCGACGTAGGCCGAGACGTCGGCCACCCGGTCCTGGTTGGCGCGCGACAGCCGCCGCACGCGCCGCCCGAGCAGCAGGATCGGTACCAGCGTCGCGGGAACGCCGAGCAGCACCAGGAGCGCAAGCTTCCAGCTCACCACGAACAGCATCACCGCGGCGCCGGTCATCATCAGCAGGTTGCGCACGAACATCGACAGGCCGAAGCCGATCACCTGCTGCAGCAGGGTGCTGTCGGTGCTCAGGCGCGATATCACCTCGCCGGTTCGGGTCGCCTCGAAAAAACCTGGCTCGAGCCCGAGGATGTGGTCGAACACCGCGCGCCGCAGGTCGGTGATCACCCGCTCGCCGGTAGTCATCATGAGGAAGAAGCGGAAGTAGGTCGCGACCGCGAGCACCGCGGCGACGGCGATCATCGCGCCCAGGGCCTCGTTAAGCAGGCGCGGATCACCGCTGCCGAAACCGTTGTCGACCACGTGCTTGAGGCCCTGCCCGAGCGCGAGCACGCAGCCCGCGGCCACCCCCAGCGCCAGCAGCGCGCCCGCGATGCGCGCGCGGTAGGGCAGCATGAAGCGCGCCAGGCGCGCGAACTGCCGCCAGTCGCCGCGCCGCGGCTCGGGCGGCAGCCTGGTTTGCGGGCTGCTCATGCGGCCACTATACCGTGCCTCAGCGGCCGTAGAACTGATACTGGTTTCTGCCGAGCTGCTTGGCGCGGTACATCGCGACGTCGGCATTGCGCAGCAGTGTTTCGCCGTCGCCGGCATCGGAAGGGTAGATCGATATGCCGATGCTTGCGCCAATGCGGAACGCGCGCCCCTCGACGCGAAACTCCGGCTCGAGCGCGCGCAGCGTCTTCTCGGCCACGAACTGGCAGTCGGACTCGCGTTGCAGGTCCGGCAGCAGCGCAACGAACTCGTCGCCGCCCTGGCGCGCGAGAGTGTCGGACTTGCGCATGCAGGCCGACAGCCGCTGCGCCACCTCGCGCAGCACCGCGTCGCCGGCGCGGTGTCCCAGCGCATCGTTTACCTGCTTGAAGTCGTCGAGGTCGATCAGCAGCGTGGCGACCTTCGCGTCGCGCCGCTGCGCGAGGTGGACCGCCTGGCGCATGCGGTCGTCCAGCAGCCGCCGGTTGGGCAGGCCGGTGAGCGTGTCGTGGTAGGCGAGAAAGCGGACCTCCTCCTCCTGCCGCTTGCGCTCGGTGATGTCCTGCGACACGCCAATCATCTTGCCGGACCCGCCTTCGGGCAGCCTCAGCACCGACCCATGCGCCGCAATCCAGCGCACGTCCCCGTCGCGCGTCACGACGCGGAATTCCCCTGCATACGGTACGCCCGACGCGAGCGCGTCGCGTCCGGCCGCGAGGTAGCGCTCGCGGTCCTCGGGATGCACCATGTCTCTGAAATCGGGGTAGGCGCGGGAGCGCTCGTCTGGACGCCCGATCAGTCCGCCTGGGTCGCGGCCCCAGCTCAGCTTGTCGGTGCGAAGATCCCACTCCCAGTAGTACAGGTCGGCGGCGTCCACGGCGAGGCGCAGTTTCTCGACGTTCTCGTGCAGGGCCGCGGCGGCCCGCTTCTGTTCGCTCACGTCGTGCGCCGTGCCGGTCGCGCCGACGATGTCGCCCTTCGCGTCGCGCAGCGCGGTCGCGTTGATCGAAAGATCCACGTGGCTGCCATCGCGCCTCGTATGCCGCGTCTCGTAGTCGAACACCTGCTCGCCTGCCATCACGCGCCCGAGCACCGCCGCATCGCGCTCCTGCACCGCCTGCGCGCTGCGATCCATGAGTGGCTGGCCGATAAGCTCTTCCACGGCGCAACCGTAGATCCGTTGCGCGGCGATCGGGTTCAGGTAGGTCCAGCGCCGCTCGAGGTCGATCGACCAGATCAGGTCGTTCGAAGTCGCCACCAGGTTACGGTACAAGGCCTCGCTCGCGCGCAGCGCCTGCTCGGCGGCGATGCGCTCGCTGGCGTCGGAGAAGACGAAGATCGCCGATTCCTCCGGCGCCGAAGGGTCCAGCGAGCGCCCGAGCGCGCGGCACCAGAAGCGAGAGCCGTCACGGCGCACGAGCCGCGAATCGCCTTCGACAATCTCGCCGCTCGCCAGCCGCCGGTAGGCTTCCTCGCCGGCGGCGCCCCACTGCTCGTCCGACACGTACCACACGCGCGTCGGCTTGCCGTGCAGCTCGCCTGGCAGGTAGCCAAGCATCTGCTCGAGCCGCCGGTTGCAGCGCACGATCATCCTGCGCTCCACGAACGCCACTCCGACCGGCAGGGTGTCGAGCACCAGGTGCTCCTCGGCCAGCACCGCGAGATAGGCGTCCTGCGCACGCTTGAGATCGGTGATGTCCGCAATGACGCTCACGTTGCCGCCGAGCGCCGTGCGCACCACCTTGCCCTGCTTCCAACGCCCGTCGGGTGTCTGGAAATGGCGCAGCACGCCCGTTCCCTCGCGATGCTGGTACACGCGCTCCTCGATCCAGACCTCCTCGCGTCCGGCGTACCCCGACGGCCGCTCGGCCTGATACGCGTTGCGCGCGATCTCGAGGTAGGTCGTACCCGCGAGCTCGTTCGCCCGCCGCCCGCCGCCATACAGCCGGGCGTAGGCGTCGTCGCAAACGACGAGGCGGTCGTCGCCGTCCCACACCGCGATCGCCTCGGGAAAGCTCTCGATCGCGTCGCGCAGGCGCGCTTCGCTGCCGGCGAGGCGCTCTACCAGCTCCGCGTTGTGCAGCCGCGTGCGCAGCGCTTCGATCATGGCGCCGTGGATGTCGCGGTAGACGCGCAGCATGACCGCGCCGAACACGATCACCATCAAGCCAAGCAGCTTGTAGGTGCGGCCGGGCTGCGTCAGAAGCTGGAGCGAGACCGCCATGAACGGCAGCGCGCCGAAGGCGTAGAACGCCAGCCGGCTTGCGGCGTACACCCCGGCTGCGCCGATGATACTGCCGCCGACGACGAACACGATCGCCATCTGCAGCAGCGGATCGCCCGCGGGGAACAGCAGGGCCGGGGCGAGCGCCCAGATCGCACCGGTCGCCAGCGCGCCGAGCGCGAACCGAAGCTCCCAGGCGCGCGCCGGCGCGCCCGCGCGGGCGCGCCCGAAGGCGCGATGCAACGCCAGACGCACCAGCGTGACCGCGAGCAGCGCCGCGAACCACCACAGCAGCAGCGCGTCGTCCATCGCGCCCCACAGCACCGCCACCAGGATCGCCGCGTTCGCGAGCGTCGTCGCGTAGGCCGGCCGGGCGACCCGGTACAGCGTCGCGACCCGCGCCGCGTCTATTGCCAGATTCTCGCCCGCCGCGGCCGCGCGCGAGTCCACATCAGTCCTCGAGCAGCGCCTCCAGCACGGCGCACCACGCCATGCCGAGGTTCTGCAGGCTGTAGCCGCCGCCGCCGAAAGCCATCAGGCGCCCCTCGGCATGGCGCTCGGCGAGCGCCGCGAGCCGACGCGCGGCGTGCGAGTGCGCGGCGGGCGTCAGCCGCAGGTCGGCGAGCGGATCGCCCGCGAGGCTGTCGGCGCCGCATTGCAGAATCACGAATTGCGGCGCGTAGGCTTCGATGAATCGCTCCGCTTCGTCCCACGCCTTGAAGAAGTCCGCGTCGCCCGCACCCGGGCGCAGCGGCAGGTTGAGCTTGGTGCCGAGCGCCGGCCCCGTTCCGGCCTCGTAGGCGAATCCTGAGCCGGGATAGAGAAAAGAACCGTCCTCGTGGATGTCGGCCACGATCAGGTCCGGATCGTGTTCGAACTCGTAATAGACGCCGTCGCCGTGGTGCACGTCGATATCGACATAGGCGATGCGGCGGATGCCGTGCTCGGCGCGCAGCGCCTCGATCAGCACGCCCAGGTCGTTGAAGACGCAGAATCCGGCGGCCGCGCCGCGGCGCGCGTGGTGCAGCCCACCGATCGGCTGGAAGGTGCGCCGGGCCTCGCCGCGCACGATGCGGCGCGCGCCTTCGAGCGCCGCGCCGACCAGGTGCGCCGCTGCCTCGTAGCAGCCGGGAAACGCCGGCGTGTCGCCGTAGTCCAGGTAGCCCGCGCCATCGCGCGAGGCGACGATCACGCGCTCGACGTACTCCGGCCGGTGGAAGCGCTCGATCTCCTCGCGCACCGCGGGCGAGGCCGCCGCCAGCGTCACGCGCGCGTCGATGCCGCGCGCCGACGCCGTGCGCCAGAACGCGCCCTGACGGTCGATCGACAGCGGATGTCCGGCGGGGAAGCCGTAGCGGCCGAGCTCGTCGCTCAGGAACAGGTGCGTCGCGCCCGGCATCGCTCCGCCCTCTCGCGCGTCTCAGGTCGACTTCTCTACCTGCACCAGGCAGTCGTAGAACGTCGCGCCGCCGCCCAGATCGGCGGTGCGCTGCGAAGTGACCTGGTTGGCGTTGCGACCGTCGGGCGAGAACTTCTTCCACCACACCGAGGGCGCCACCACCACGCCGCGCCTGGGCTTGCCGTTCACGCTCGCGCGCAAGCGGAACTCGCCGCGCGCGTTGAACACGCGCACCCGGTCCCCGTCGCGGACTCCGCGCGCCTCCGCGTCCGCCGGGTGCAGCTCGAGCCGCGGCTCGACCTCGAAATCGCGGAACCGCTTCAGGTTGGCGAAACTCGAGTTGAGGAAGTGGCGCGCCGGCGGCGACAAGAGGGCGAGCGGGTAGCGCTCGGCCAGCGCCGGATTGCTCGCCGCCGATTCAGCCGGCGGATTGAAAAACGGCAGCGGATCGAGCCCCTGGCGCGCGAGCGACTCGCTGTAGAACTCGCACTTGCCCGACGGGGTCGGGAAGCCGCCCTCTGCGAACGGCGCGAAGCGCGCGGGCAGCTCCAGCCTCCGCCAGCCCTCTTCCTTCACCTCGCGCCAGGCGACGCCGCGCATGCGCGGGCTGGCCGAGGCAAGCGCCTGGGCGCAGATGTCCTCGTCGCTGTCGCGAAAGCACGGCTCGTCGAATCCCATGCGCGCGGCGAGTCGCCTGAACACCTCCGAATTGGGCAGCGACTCGCCCACCGGCGCGATCGCCGGATTGTTGCCTACCACGTACAGGTGGCCGTAGGACTTGTGCACGTCGTGGTGCTCGAGCTGTGTGGTCGCGGGCAGCACGATGTCGGCGTAATCCGCGGTGTCGGTGAGAAACGAGTCCATCACCACGCAGAACAGGTCTTCGCGCGAAAATCCAGCGATCACCTTCTCCGAATCGGGGCAGACCGCAACCGGATTGTTGTTGTAGACGATGGTCGCGCGAATCGGCGGATCGGCGCGGGTCAGGGCGTCGCCGAGCGCGGAGTGGTTGATCACCCGCGGCCGCCGCCCGGCGAGCAGGTCCGGGCGCTCCAGCGCGGCGTGATCGAAGGAGTAGAAATCCGCGGTGGTCAGAACGATGCCTCCCGCCGCCTCGCGCCAGGCCCCGGTGAGCGCCGGCAGGCAGGCGATGGTGCGCGCCGCGATCCCGCCGCCCGCATGCCGCTGCATGCCGTAGTTGAGGCGGATCGCCGCCGGGCGCGTGCGGCCGTACTCGCGGGCGAGGTTCACCACCTCCTCGGCCGTGATGCCGCACGTCTGCGCCGCCCACTGCGGCGTATGGCGCGCGACGCGCTCGGCGAGCCGCTCGTAGCCGAGCGTATAGCGCTCGATGTAATCCCGGTCGATCAGGCCCTCGGCGATCAGCACGTGCATCATTCCGAGCGCGAGCGCGCCGTCGGTGCCGGGCAGTGGCGCGATGTGCTGGCTGCACTTCTCCGCCGACAGGCTGCGGTAGGGATCGATCGCGATTACCTTGGCGCCGCGGCGCTTCGCCTCCTGCACCCGCGACCACAGGTGCAGGTTCGACACCACGGGGTTCGCACCCCAGAGCAGGATCAGCCTGGCCTCGTCGAATCGCTCGGGGTCCATTCCGACCGAGCCGCCGAGCGTCGCCTTGATGCCGGACTTGCCCGCCGACGAGCAAAGCGTGCGATCGAGCATCGACGCGCCCAGCTTGTGGAAGAATCGCCTGTCCATCGAGCTGTACTGCACCATGCCCATGGTGCCGGCGTAGTTGCAGGGCAGGATCGATTCGGGGCCTTCGGGCGAGGCGGCGAGGGTCTTCAGCCGCACGGCGATCTCGTCCAGGGCCTCGTCCCAGCCGATGCGGCGGAACTCGCCGCTGCCCTTGGGTCCGACCCGCCTGAGCGGATGCAGCACCCGGTCGGGAGCGTAAGTCCGTTCGAGGTAGTAGGCCACCTTGGTGCACAGCGTGCCGTCCGTGAATGGCATCGAAGGGTCGCCCTGAATCTTTACCGCGACCCCGTCCTTCACGCTCACCAGCATCGCGCAGGTGTCGGGACAATCGTGCGGGCACGCCGCGCGGACGACTTTCACCCCGCTCCCGGCGCGCGCGAGCTCTTCGGCTGTCTGGGGCGCGTTCATGCGGGAATTGTACGCTGCAGAGCCTCGTCGACCAGCTCGATCCAGTGCCTCACCGGGGTCTCGGTTCCCGCCTGCAGGTGGACCAGGCAACCCACGTTCGCGGTCGCGATCTGCAGCGGCACGCCGGCCTGCAGCGCGCCGAGCTTGCGCGCACGCAGCTTCAAAGCCAGCTCGGGCTGCACGATCGAATAGGTCCCCGCCGAGCCGCAGCAGAGATGGGGCTCGGCCACCGGGCTGAGCTCGTAGCCGGCGCGCGAAAGCAAGGCTTCGACGACGCCGCGAATCTGCTGACCGTGCTGCAGCGAGCACGGCGACTGGAACGCGACGCGCCCGCGCGGCGCGGCGGCGCCGAACCGTTCGCCCAAAGCCCTCGCCTCGGCGGCCACCACCTCCGACAGGTCGCGCGTCAAGGCCGCGATGCGCGCCGCCTTTTCGCGGTAAGCCAGGTCCGTAGCGAGATAGTGAGGGTATTCCCTGACCGTCGAGCCGCAGCCGCTCGCGGTCATGACGATCGCCTCGATTTCGCCGCGTTCGACCGCAGGCCACCATGTGTCGATCAGCGCGCGCATGTCGTCGCGCCCGCCGTCCTGGTCGTTCAGGTGAAAGCGCACCGCGCCGCAGCAACCCGCTCCGCGCGCCTCCAGAAGCGAAACGCCCGCCAGGTCGAGCACGCGCGCGGCGGCGGCGTTCACCGCCGGCGCGAGCACCGGCTGCACGCAGCCCGCGAGCACCAGCATCCGGCGCGCGTGCCGCGCCGCCGGCCAGGCGCCGGCCACCGGCGCGCGCGGCGGCACCGTGGCCTTCAGCGGCGCCGGCAGCAGCGGGCGCACGAGCTGTCCCAGGCGCAGCGCAGCGCCAAACAGCCACGTGCGGGGAAGCGCAAAGGCTAGCGCCGCGCGCACGAAGCGCGCCGCCCAGGGACGCGGCGCGCGCTGCTCGATCAGCGCGCGCCCGATGTCGGCCAGCCTGCCGTACTGGACGCCTGACGGGCAGGTGGATTCGCAGGCGCGGCAAGTCAGGCAGCGATCCAGGTGCAGGCGCGTGCGAGCGGTCACCGGCGCGCCTTCGAGCGCCTGCTTGATCAGGTAGATGCGCCCGCGCGGCCCGTCCAGCTCGTCGCCCAGCAGCTGGTAGGTGGGACACGTCGCGGTGCAGAACCCGCAGTGCACGCACTTGCGCAGGATCGAGTCCGCCTCGCGCCCCTGCGGCGTGTCGCGGATGAACTCGGCCAGGCTGGTCTGCATTGTTCAGATCCCGTCGCAGGCTCTATAGTTGCGCCGGCCCCGCGCGAAGGGAGGGCGCATGGAGCGAGCGAACTGGAAGATGATTCTGCCCCTGGCCGCGGGGATCGGGTTCGTGCTGACCGGCTTCTGGGGTCTGCTGCTCGGACCGGTCGCCGCGGTGCCGATCGTTTCGTGGCGCCGCCAGCGCGAGGGCGCGGAGGCGGCGGGCGACGAGGAAGCAAGGCTGGCGGCGTTCATGGCCGAGGCGATGGCGGCGGCGAAAAAGCCTGCGGCGCCGAACAAGCCCGTACCGCAGGAGGCGCCGAAGCCGAGCTTCGAGCAAACCAGGGCGCGCGCCGCGCAGCTCGACGAGCGCGAGCTGCTTGAAGCCTTCGCCGCGGCGCGGCTGGCGCTGATCGAAAACGGCCGCGACGCGCAGGCGGCGGCCACGGCGGCGCTGCTCGCCAGGCGGCTCGCGGCCGGGGACGCCCATGCCGCGCTGCGGCGGCGCGCCGCCGCGCAGGCAATCGCGCTCTGCCTCGCCGCCGGCCAGGCGGGCGTCGCCGCCGCCGTGTTCGCCGAGTACGTCGACGAGCGGGCCGAATTGCGTCTTGCGCCCGCGCTATGGGAGGCGCTCGGGCGCGCCCTGCAGGACGCCGGCAGCTTCATGCAGGCGGCCTGGGCGCTGCACGCGGGCGCCTTGCTCGCGGGCGACGCCCTGGGAGCGCAGAAGCGTCTGGTCGAGATCGCCGACAAGGCGGGCGCGGCGGGCCAGTCCGAGGTCGCGCTCAAGCTGTACCGCACGCTGCTCGGGAAATATCCTGACTCGCCGTACGCGCAGTTCGCGCGCGAGAACATGAAGCTGGAGGAAAAGCGCCTGGTCACAGCTCGGGAAAAAGCCGGCCGGGGTTGAAGATCCGCGCGGGATCGAAGGCGGCTTTGAGCTCGCGGTGCAGCCTCATGTGGACCGGCGACAGCGGCGCGAACGCGCCCGGGGACTTGTCGCGCGCGCGGAACAGCGTCGCGTGGCCGCCCGCGCGCTGGGCGGTCTCGCGGACGGTGCGCGCTTCGGCCGCGGTCGCAAGCCAGCGCAACGCCCCGCCCCATTCGATCAGCTCGGCTCCGGGCAGGCGCAGCGGCGCCGCGCCGGAGGGCAGCGAAAGTCGCCACAGCGGCGCCTCGGGCGCGAAGTGGGGATGCGTATGCTCGCGTACGCCGGCCCAAAATTGTTCGCCGTCGCGCAGTTCCTCGCCGCCCAGTCCCGCGCGCCCCGCCCGCACCGCGCTCGCGGCACCGGAGAGCCGCACGCTCAGCTCGCCGTTCAGGTAGCAGGTGGCGGAAATCGGAAGCGGCTTGCCGGCCCAATGATTCATCCATTCGAGCGCTTTTTCCTGCGGCGCCTCGAGCCTGAGCGTCGTCTCCGCCGCGGGGCGCGGCAGCACCTTGAGCGAGACTTCCAGGATCACGCCGAGCGTGCCGAGCGATCCCGCGAGCAGGCGCGAGACGTCGTAGCCGGCAACGTTCTTCATCACTTCGCCGCCGAACGCCAGCACGCGGCCGCGACCGTCGAGAAGACGCGCGCCGAGCACGAAATCGCGCAGCGCGCCCGCGCTCGCGCGCCGCGGGCCCGACAGCCCGGCGGCCACGCATCCTCCCAGCGTCGCACCCGCGCCGAAATGCGGCGGTTCGAACGGCAGCATCTGGCCGTTCACGGCCAACTCCCGCTCGAGCTCGGCGAGCGGCGTGCCGCAGCGCGCCGTGACCACCAGCTCGCTCGGCTCGTAGTTGACCAGGCCTGCGTAGCCGCGGGTGTCGAGCGTTTCGCCCGCGAGCTCGTTGCCGTAGAAGTCCTTGCTGCCGCCTCCGCGCGGGCGCAGCGCTTGCGCGTCCCGCGCCGCGGCCCTGACGCGCTCGGCCATCGCTTCGACGACGGCCTGCATCAGAATCGCGGCAGATCGGGAAACCGCAGTTGGCCCCCGTGCACGTGCATGCCGCGGTACTCGGCGCAGCGCGCGAGAGTGGGCACCGCCTTGCCGGGGTTGAGCAGGCCCGCGGGGTCGAAGGCCCGCTTGACCGCGTGGAAGGCCTCGAGCTCGTCGCGCCCGAACTGGGTACACATCTGATTGATCTTTTCGACCCCGACGCCGTGCTCGCCGGTGATCGTCCCTCCGACCTCGACGCACTTCTCGAGCACCTCGCGCGCGAATTCCTCCGTGCGGCGCAGTTGGTCCGGGTCGTTCGCGTCGTACAGGATCAGCGGGTGCAGATTGCCATCGCCGGCGTGGAACACGTTCGGACAGCGCAGGCCGTACTTGCCTTCCATCTCGCCGATGAAGCGCAGGATCTCGCCCAGGCGGCGGCGCGGGATGGTCCCGTCCATGCAGTAATAGTCGGGCGAGATGCGCCCGACCGCCGGGAACGCCGCCTTGCGCCCCGACCAGAAGCGCAGCCGCTCCGTCTCGTCGCGCGAAACGGTCATGCGGGTCGCGCCCGCGTCCGACAGCACCTGCTTGACGCGCGCGATCTCCTCTTCCACTTCCTCGGGCGTGCCGTCGGACTCGCACAGCAGGATCGCCGCCGCATCCAGATCGTAGCCGGCGTGGACGAACTCCTCGACCGCGTGCGTCGCCGGCTTGTCCATCATCTCGAGCCCCGCAGGCACGATGCCGGCAGCGATCACCGCGGCGACCGCCTGTCCCGCGGTTTCCACCTCGGCGAACGACGCCATCACCACGCGAGCGAGCTGCGGCTTCGGCAGCAGCTTGACGGTCACCTCGGTGATCACGGCGAGCAATCCTTCGGATCCGATCACGAGCGCGAGCAGGTCGTAGCCCGGCGCATCGAGCGCCTCCCCGCCGAAGTCGACCGGATCGCCCTCCATCGTGTATCCGCGCACGCGCATCACGTTGTGCACCGTCAAGCCGTACTTGAGGCAGTGCACTCCGCCGGAGTTCTCGGCCACGTTGCCGCCGATCGAGCACGCGATCTGGCTCGACGGATCGGGCGCGTAGTAAAGGCCGAACGGTGCGACAAGCTCGGAGATGGCGGCGTTGCGCACTCCCGGCTGCACCACCGCGAGGCGCGCGACAGGATCGACGCGCAACGCGCGCATGAACTTGGCCATCGACAGCAGTACCCCGTCGGCCAGCGGCAGCGCTCCGCCGGATAGCCCGGTGCCCGCGCCGCGCGGCACGACCGGGACGCCGAGCGTCGAGCAGGTCTGGAGAACGCGGCGCACTTGCTCGTCGGTCTCGGGCAGCGCGACCACCATCGGCGCGCGGCGGTACGCGGTGAGCCCGTCGCATTCGTACGGTCGCGTGTCCTCGTCCTCGAACAGCACCGCCTGCGCGGGCAGGAATTCGCGCAGCCGGCGCACGACCTCGAGCTGACGCGAGGCGTCGATGCGCTCTACAGATACGTCTTCGCCCATTTCAGCCCCTCGTCCGTGTCTCCTTGCGGATTGTATTCGCAGCCGATCCACCCGCGATAGCCGATGCGGTCCAGATGCGCGAGCAGGAACGGGAAATTGATCTCGCCGGATCCCGGCTCGTGCCGCTGCGGGACGTCCGCGAGCTGCATGTGGCCGATGCGCGGCAGCAACCGCTCCGTGGTCGTCGCGAGATCGCCTTCCATGATCTGCATGTGAAAGATGTCGTATTGCAGAAACGCGTTGTTGCAATCCGCGGCGTCGAGCACCTCGAGCGCCTCGCGACTCGTGGCGACGAAGAAGCCCGGGATGGTGCGCCGGTTGCACGCTTCCAGCATCAGCTGGATGCCGGCCGCGCGCAAGGTTTCGGCGGCATAGCGAACGTTCTCCACCAGCGCATCGAAATACGGCGCCCGCGGCGCCGCATCCGGCGCGAGTCCCGCGAGGCAGTTCAGCCGCGGACAGCCTGCCGCGCGCGCGTATTCGATCGCTTGCTCGACGCCTTCGCGGAATTCATTTCGGCGAGCGGGCAAACAGGCGATTCCGCGTTCGCCCCTCGCGAAGTCGCCTGCGGGCAGGTTGTGAAGCACTACCTCCACTTGGGCCTCGCGCGCGCGACGCGCGACCTCGGCCGCGCTCCACGCGTAGGGAAACTGATATTCGATCCAGCGGAATCCGGCGCGCTTCGCGGCCGCGAAACGGTCGAGAAATTCGTGCTGTGGAAACAGGGTCGAGAGGTTGGCGGCGAGCTTTGGCATGAGTTCGTGCGGCTGAATGCACAGCGGCGACGGGATTGTTGCGGGAGGTCAGTTATACGACAGTTTCCGCCGTCCCGCATCCGTCCATAAGCGCGTTTTAACGTGGCGCAGGGCGCAGCGTGCGAAAATGTTGTTTTCCTCTCTTCCGTCCGGCCGTTCTCCTTGTCCCTTCCCTTCTGCCTCGCACGCCGCGGCGCCCTGCTCGGCGCTGGCGCAATACTGATGCTGACGGCGGCCGGGCCTGCGCTGGCAGCCGGCGGAGGCGCCGTTCCCTGGTGGACGTGGCCGCTCGCGCTCTTCGTGGTGACTTTCTTCATCGGCATCGTGGCAGTGGTGGCGGGAGTCGGCGGCGGGGTGCTGTTCGTGCCGATCGTGGGCGGGCTCTTCCCCTTTCACCTCGATTTCGTGCGCGCGACCGGTTTGTTGCTCGCGCTCGCCGGCGCGATGTCGGCGGGCCCGAGGCTGCTCCGCTCCGGCATGGCGAGTCTGCAGCTGGGCATGCCGCTGGCGCTGGTCGCTTCGATCGGTTCGGTGGGCGGTGCCTTGCTTGGATTCGCGCTGCCCACCCGGCTGCTGCAAGGGGCCCTCGGGGCGACGATCATCGCCATCGCGGTGCTGATGTGGCGCGCAAAAGGATCGCTGCATCCCCATGTCCCGGCGAGCGACGCCCTCGGAGTCAAGCTCTCCCTGCACGGGCACTATGTCGATGCCTCGCAGGCGCAGGAGGTGCATTGGCGGACTCACCGTACCTTGCACGGTATCTGGGTCACCGGGCTGATCGGCGTACTGGGCGGACTGTTCGGGCTGGGCGCGGGCTGGGCCAATGTCCCGGCGCTCAATCTGCTGATGGGCGCGCCCTTCAAGGTGTCGGTCGCGACTTCCGGTCTGCTGATCTCGATCGCGAACGCTTCGGCCGCCTGGGTATATCTGCTGAAAGGCGCGGTATTGCCGATGATCGCGGTGCCGTCGATTATTGGCGTGATGGCGGGCGCGCGGTTCGGCGCGCACTTGCTGGGCAAACTGCCCGCTCATGCGGTGCGGCGGGTGGTGATCGCCCTGCTGGTCGCCGCCGGCATGCGCGCGCTGCTCGCCGGCCTGGGTGTCTGGAAATAGGGACCGAGGGGACAAGACATGACTGCGCAAGATGAAGCCAACCGGCTGGTGCACGATGTCTACGCGCGCTGGCTAGACGCCGGTACAAAGCTGGGATTCATCCTGCTCATATGCGGATTCGTCGCTTACGCGTTCGGCATTACCTCGCCCTATGTCGCGTTCGAGCGTTTACCGGCCTTGTGGTCGCTCCCGGTAGACCAGTTCAACGCGGCGACCCATGCGCCCTCCGGCTGGCAATGGGTGCACCAGTGGTGGCATTCGGACTACCTCACTTATTTCGGCGTGGTCGCGCTGCTGCTGACGACTATCGCGTCGATGTTGCGAATAATGTTGGTGCTCTACGCGCTCGGCGAGCGCCTGCACGCGAGCATCGCGCTGCTGCAGGTCCTGGTGCTGGCGGCTGCCGCGACCGGCGTCGTGTCCGCCCACTGAGGCGATCCCTTGTCCACGTTGTCAGGGCGGGCTCTAATCAAATAGAATTTCCGGTTCCGATACGACCGAGGAGAACAACAGTGGAACACAAGCTGCCACCGCTGCCCTACGCCATGGATGCCCTTGCTCCGCACATCTCCAAGGAAACGCTGGAGTTCCACTACGGCAAGCATCACCAGGCCTACGTAACCAACCTCAACAACCTGATCAAGGGCACCGAGCTCGAAAAGGCTTCGCTCGAGGAGATCATCAAGAAGGCGAGCGGCGGCGTGTTCAACAACGCGGCGCAGGTCTGGAACCACACGTTCTTCTGGAGCAGCATGAAGCCGGGCGGCGGCGGCAAAGCGTCCGGCGCTCTTGCATCGGCAATCGACAAGAAATGGGGTTCGTTTGACGCCTTCAAGGAGGCGTTCGCCAAGAGCGCCGTGGGCAACTTTGGATCCGGCTGGACATGGCTGGTGAAGAAGCCGGACGGCGGTGTCGATATCGTCAACACGTCAAACGCCGGCACTCCGGTTACCGGCGCAGACAAACCGCTACTCACGATCGACGTCTGGGAGCACGCCTACTACATAGACTATCGAAACGCGCGCCCCAAGTTCGTGGAGACATTTCTCGCCAGCCTGGCGAACTGGGACTTCGCCGGCAAGAACTTCGGCTGAGTCGGGGCGCCCGCGGGCGGTGTCAGCGCGGACGCCGCTTGAGCCGTCCGAGGCCGAGCAGGACGGCGCCTTCGCCGATGCCGTTGCGGGCGAACCAGCCCTGCTCCATTTCCAGCGCGTAGCTGGCGGGGCGCTCGGTGCAGTGCGAACTTTCCGTCTGCGGCTGCATGCTCTCGATGTTGATGATCTTGCCGGCCTCGTCGATGAAGGCCACCGACAGCGGGATGAGGGTGTTCTTCATCCACATGCACTCCATGGCGGGCCGCTCGTAGACGAACAGCATGCCGCTGTTGGGCTCGAGCGAGGTCCGGTACATGAGACCCTGCATGCGGGCGGGGACCGAGTCGGCGAGCTCGGCGTGGATTTGACGCATGCCGAGCGAGAGCTCGACCCGCGGTAGCGGCCCGAGCTGAGCGCGCGCGGGCGCCGCAACCAGCAGGGCCGCGGCCAGGCATGGGGCGAGAAAACGTTTCATGGGATCCAGAAAAGGAAAAGGCAGGGAAAGATACCCTGCCTTTTCGCCAAGCGCCAAGTCGCGCTTACTTCTTCATTACTTCCTTATTCACTTCTTTCTTCGCGACCTTTTTCGCGACCTTTTTCTTCGCGTGCTTCTTGGGCGTGACTTTCTTCTCCACCTTCGGCGTCGCGGGTGTCTCTTCCGTGGCGATGGCCTGGTAGGAAACCGCGGCGAACGTCGCGGCGATCAGCATCGACAGCAGCTTTTTCATTTGAATGCCTTCTCTATAGAGTTGAACGTTGTTGTCGTTGTACAGCGACGCCCGGCTTGCGCCGGGACGCTGCCCAACAACGCTCGGCCGGCAGGTCGGTTGACAGCGGCGCGGCAGTCTCCGAGGCGTATGATTTTGCGCCCCGGCAAGAATTCGAGCTGCCGCCGGCGGGGGACGTGGCAAGTCTTATATAATATATCTTTTATCCTTCCTTCTTCCTAGCTACCTTCTTCCCAGGAGCAGTCATGGCGTACAAACACATCAAGGTCCCCGCGGGCGGCGAAAAGATCAAGGTGAACAAGGACTTCTCCCTTGCCGTGCCGGACAATCCGATCATCCCCTACATTGAAGGCGACGGCATCGGAGTCGATATCACGCCGGTGATGGTCAAGGTGGTCGACGCCGCGGTGCAGAAGGCCTACGGCGGCAAGAAGAAGATCGTGTGGATGGAAATGTTTGCCGGCGAGAAATCGTGCAAGGTCTACGGCGAAAACGTGTGGCTGCCCGACGAGACCCTCGAAGCCTCGAAGGAATACGTGGTGTCGATCAAGGGCCCGCTCACCACGCCGGTTGGCGGCGGCATCCGCTCGATCAACGTCGCGCTGCGTCAGGAGCTGGACCTGTACGTCTGCCTGCGCCCGGTGCGCTGGTTCAAGGGCGTGCCCAGCCCGCTCAAGGAGCCCGACAAGGTCGACATGGTGATCTTCCGCGAGAACGCCGAAGACATCTATGCCGGAATCGAGTGGGCGGCCAAGTCGACCGAGGCGAACAAGCTAATCGATTTCCTGATCAAGGAAATGAAGGTCACGAAGATCCGCTTCCCGGCGAGCTCGGCGATCGGCATCAAGCCGGTGTCGATCGAGGGCAGCGAGCGCCTGATCCGCAAGGCCTTCCAATACGCGATCGACAACAAGCGCAAGTCGGTGACCCTGGTGCACAAGGGCAACATCCAGAAGTTCACCGAAGGCGGCTTCCGCGACTGGGGCTACCAGCTGGCGCAGAAAGAGTTCGGCGCCAAGCCGATCGACGGCGGACCCTGGTGCAGCCTGAAGAACCCGAAGGGCGGCCCGGACATCGTGGTCAAGGACGTGATCATGGACGCAATGCTGCAGCAGATCCTGCTCAGACCGGCCGAGTACGACGTCCTCGCCACCACCAACCTGAACGGCGACTACATCTCGGACGCGCTCGCGGCGGAAGTGGGGGGTATCGGGATTGCGCCCGGGGCCAACATGTCGGACTCGGTAGCGATGTTCGAAGCTACCCACGGCACCGCGCCGAAATACGCCGGCAAGGATTACGTCAACCCGGGCTCCGAGATCCTCTCGGCCGAGATGATGCTGCGCCACATGGGCTGGACCGAGGCTGCGGACGCGATCGTGAAATCGATCGAGGCCGCGATCGGCGACAAGGTCGTGACCTACGACTTCGCGCGCCAGATGCAGGGTGCGAAGCAGGTATCCTGCTCGGGCTTCGGGCAGGCATTGATCGAGCGCATGCAATAAAAAAAAGGCCGCCCTCGGGCGGCCTTTTCAGAATCTGTATCGGGAACCGGTTAAGCCTTCTGGATGTTCGAGGCCTGTTTTCCCTTCGGTCCCTGCACCACGTCGAAGGAAACTTTCTGGCCCTCCTTCAGGGTCTTGAAACCCGACATGTTGATCGCGGAGAAATGCGCAAACAGGTCTTCGCTGCCGTCGTCCGGAGTGATGAACCCGTAGCCCTTCGCGTCGTTGAACCACTTAACGGTGCCTGTCGCCATGAGCCGCTTCCTTTCCAACTGGTTTTGAGGAAAACCGCGGGAATTCCCGGGATGCCTGAACTTCACGACCCCGCCGCCCTCTCGATGGCGAAACAGACAGCCTGAAATCAAACACGGTTCGCCTTTTACCCCCCCCGCCCCGCGCCGTCAAGGGGCGCCACAGGAGCGTTGCGGCGGCGCCAAGTTCGCCAATTCTGCCGCAACAGCCGGGGCGATCGCATTGCGCCGTTCGGGCACATTGATTAGGATAGCCCGGAGAGTCCAAAGGTAACGACTCATCACATCACGCGGAGCGGGAACGGGCAAGCAGAAAGGATGTCTGATCTCATTGAGCTCGAGGGCGCATAGCAAACGGGCGGCATGGCGACGCAGTTCAGAGACGACAGCGTACTGGAGGCGCGCAAGAGCAAGCTCAAGCCGCCGCCGATGTTCAAGGTCATGCTGCTGAACGACGACTACACGCCGATGGAGTTCGTCGTGCTGGTACTGCAGAAGTTCTTCAGCATGACACGAGAGCGGGCTACCCAGGTGATGCTCAAGGTTCACCGCGAAGGCATTGGGGTCTGTGGGGTGTATCCTCGCGATGTGGCCACGACGAAGGTGCAGCAGGTGGCCGCGTATTCGCGCAAGCACCAGCACCCGCTGCAGTGCGTGATGGAGGAAACGTAGCATGATTGCCCAGGAGCTCGAAGTCAGCCTTCACATGGCGTTCGTCGAGGCGCGCCAGAAGCGCCACGAGTTCATTACCGTTGAACACCTGCTCCTCGCCCTGCTCGACAACCCCACGGCGGCGGAGGTGCTGCGCGCCTGCGGCGCCAACATCGACGAGCTGCGCAAGAATCTTACTCAGCACATCGCGGAGCAAACGCCGCGCATCGCCGCCGACCGCGAAGTCGACACCCAACCCACCCTCGGCTTCCAGCGCGTCATCCAGCGCGCCATCCTGCACGTGCAGTCGTCGGGCAAGAAGGAAGTCACCGGTGCGAACGTGCTGGTGGCAATCTTCGGCGAAAAGGACTCGCACGCGGTGTATTTCCTGCAGCAGCAGGGGATCACCCGCCTGGACGTGGTCAATTACATCTCCCACGGCATCACCAAGACGCCCCAGCCTCACTCCGGCAAGGGCGAACAGGAAGCCGAGCAGGAAGGCCAGGCCGAGACGGCCAACAGCCCGCTCGACAACTACACCCAGAACCTGAACGCGCTCGCGCTCGCGGGCAAGATCGACCCTCTGATCGGCCGCGACCGGGAGCTCGAGCGCGTCATCCAGACGCTTTGCCGGCGGCGCAAGAACAACCCGCTACTGGTGGGCGAGGCGGGCGTCGGCAAGACCGCGATTGCGGAGGGCCTCGCGCGCCGCATCGTCGAGGGGAGCGTCCCCGAGCTGCTCGCCAAATGCACGGTCTACGCCCTAGACATGGGCGCGCTGCTCGCGGGCACCAAGTACCGCGGCGATTTCGAGCAGCGCCTCAAGGCGGTGCTCAAGCAGCTGGTCGACAATCCGAACGCGGTGCTGTTCATCGACGAGATCCACACCGTGATCGGCGCTGGCGCCGCCTCGGGCGGTACGCTGGACGCGTCCAACCTGCTCAAGCCGGTGCTCTCGACCGGACAACTCAAGTGCATCGGCGCCACCACCTACAACGAGTACCGCGGCGTGTTCGAGAAGGACCACGCGCTGTCGCGGCGCTTCCAGAAGATCGACGTCAACGAACCGTCCATCGAGGAAACGGTCGAGATCCTGAAAGGGCTCAAGACCCGCTTCGAGGCACATCACAGCGTCAAGTACACCGCCAATGCGCTTAGCACGGCAGCCGAGCTCTCGGCGCGATACATCAACGACCGCCACCTGCCGGACAAGGCGATCGACGTGATCGACGAGGCGGGTGCGGCGCAGCGCATCGCGCCCAAGAGCAAGCAGAAGAAGATCATCGGCAAAGCCGAGATCGAGGACATCATCGCCAAGATCGCGCGCATCCCGCCGCGGTCGGTGTCCACCGACGACCGCAGCGCCCTCGCCAAGCTCGACCGCGACCTGAAAGCGGTCGTGTTCGGCCAGGACAAGGCTATCGACGCGCTTGCCAGCGCCATCAAGATGGCGCGCTCTGGCCTGGGCAATCCGCAGAAGCCGATCGGCTGCTTCCTGTTTTCGGGTCCGACAGGGGTTGGAAAGACCGAAGTCGCACGCCAGCTCGCCTACTGCATGGGCATCGAGCTGATCCGCTTCGACATGTCGGAATATATGGAGCGCCACGCGGTCTCGCGCCTGATCGGCGCGCCACCGGGCTATGTCGGATTCGAGCAGGGCGGCCTGCTCACGGAGCAGATTACCAAGAAGCCCTATTCGGTGCTCTTGCTCGACGAGATCGAGAAGGCGCACCCGGACATCTTCAATATCCTGCTCCAGGTGATGGACCACGGAACGCTTACGGACAATAACGGCAGGAAAGCCGATTTCCGCAACGTGGTGATCGTGATGACGACCAACGCGGGCGCCGAGCAGCTGTCCAAGAATTCCATGGGGTTCACGCTCGCGAAGCAGGCCGGCGACGAAATGGAAGCGATCAAGCGCATGTTCACGCCGGAATTCCGCAACCGGCTGGACGCGACTATTTCGTTCCGTTCGCTCGACAACGACATCATCCTGCGCGTCGTAGAAAAGTTCCTGATGCAGCTCGAGGAGCAGCTTCAGGAGAAGAAGGTCGAGCCCATCTTCACGCAGAAGCTCAAGGAGCACCTGGCCAAGAAGGGCTTCGACCCCCTGATGGGCGCCCGGCCGATGGCGCGTCTGATCCAGGACACGATCAGGCGGGCGCTCGCGGACGAGCTGCTGTTCGGCAAGCTGGTGCACGGCGGCAAGGTAACGATCGACGTCGACGACGCCGAGACGATCCGCCTGAGCTACGAGGAAGAGCCGGCGGCTGTAGTCTGAGACTAGCCCCGGCCGGTACTGCCGAAGCCGCCCGCGCCGCGGTCCGACGCGGCGAACTCCTGCACCACGTGCAGCTCGACCTGCACCACGGGCACCACCACAAGCTGTGCGATTCGGTCCATCGGCTGGACCGTAAAGGCGTCCCGCCCCCGGTTCCACACCGAGACCAGCACCTGTCCCTGGTAATCAGAATCGATCAGGCCGACCAGGTTGCCAAGCACGATGCCGTGCCTCGCCCCAAGGCCCGAGCGCGGCAACACGACCGCCGCCAGACCGGGGTCAGCGAGATGAATCGCGATTCCCGTTGGAACCAGCTCGCTGTCGCCCGGCACGAGCGTCAGTGGTAGATCGATGCATGCGCGCAGATCCAGTCCCGCCGCCCCGGGGGTCGCGTAGTGCGGCATGTCGTGCCTGATCCGGGGGTCCAGGATCTTCAGCTCGAGCCTGTGCCGCATCGCTCTAGCCGCGCTTCCTGCGGGCGCCCATGCCGGCGAGATGCAGCATCAGCTTTCGCGCGAGCTCGATCTTTGGTCCCCGGCCGAGCGGGTGCTCGCCGCTGTCGTCGAACAGCGTAATCTCGTTGTCTTCGGCACCCAAGGCGTGCTGCGCGAGATTCGCGGCCAGCAATGGAAGCTTCTTCCTTTCACGCTTGGTGCGCGCGTTGTTCGCTAGGTTTTCGCTTTCGGCGGCGAAGCCGACGCATAGTGGCGGCGAGGGTCGCGCGGCGACCCAGGCCAGAATATCGGGATTCTGCTCGAGTTCCAGCGTCGTCCCGCGCCCCTCGGACTTCTTTATCTTGTTCGGCGCAGGACTGGCGACCCGATAGTCCGCGACCGCCGCCACCGAGACGAAGATATCGGTCCCGCCCAGCGCAGCCTTGACCGCGTCGAACATCTCGCGCGCGGTTCGCACGCTCACTCGTGCCACGCCGCTCGGCGGGGTCAGCGCAACCGGCCCGCTGATCAACGTGACTTCGGCCCCCGCCTCGCGCGCGGCGCGCGCGACCGCGTAACCCATCTTGCCCGTGCTCAGGTTTGTGATCACGCGCACGGGGTCGATCGGCTCCTCGGTCGGCCCCGCGGTGACCAGGACCCGCTTGCCCGCGAGCACCTTGGGCTGGAACAGGGCTTCGACCTCCTCCAAAATCTGCAGCGCCTCGAGCATTCGTCCCATGCCGGTTTCGCCGCAGGCCTGGTCGCCGGCGGCCGGACCGGCGAACGCGACACCGTCGTCGCGTAGCGTGAGAACGTTGCGCTGCGTCGCCGGGTTGTCCCACATCTCGACGTTCATGGCCGGCGCCAGCATCAGGGGACAGCGCCTGGCGAGCGCGAGCGCCGAGAGCAGGTCATCGGCGAGGCCGTGCGCGAGCTTGGCCATGAAGTCTGCCGAGGCTGGCGCGACTAGAATCAGGTCGCGGTCGCGCGATAGCTCGATGTGCGCCATGTTGTCCGGTACCTGCGGATCCCACAGGTCCGTCCAGACGACCTGGCCAGACAGCGCCTGCATGGTGACCGGGGTGACGAAGCGCGTTGCCGCCTCGGTCATGACAACCCGCAGGTCGAACCCTGCCTTGACCAGAAGGCGCGCCAGCTCGGCCGACTTGTAGGCCGCTATCCCTCCGCTCATGCCGAGAAGGACTCTTTTTCCCTTGATCGTTGTCATCGATCCGGTCGCCGAGGCGTTGGATGGAAGGGAATTCTAGGTGAATTCACGAGGGGGCGCATGGCGATCAACGATTGGCCCGTGGCGGAGAGACCGCGCGAGCGGCTTCTGGCGTTGGGGCCCGAACGACTTTCAGACGCCGAACTGGTGGCAGTCTTCCTGCGCAGCGGGATCCCCGGGAAGAACGCCGTGGAATTGGGGCGCGAGCTGATCGGGCGCTTCGGCGGCTTGGCGGGGCTGCTCGCTGCCGGCCACGCCGCGCTACGCGAGACAAAGGGCCTGGGTGATGCGAAAGCCGCACAGCTCGCCGCGGTGCTCGAAATGGCGCGCCGCTGCCTGGGCGAGGAGCTACGCGCCGGCGCGGCCCTGAACTCGCCGGCCGCGGTTCGCGACTACTTACGCCTCGCGCTCAGCTCGCGCGAGCACGAGGTCTTCGTCGCACTGTTCCTCGACGCGCAGCACCGCGTGATCGTCGCCGAAGAGCTATTCCGCGGCACGCTTACACAAACCAGCGTCTATCCGCGCGAAGTCGTAAAAGTCGCGCTGCGGCGTAACGCCGCTGCGGTCATCCTCGCGCACAACCACCCTTCGGGCATCGCGCAGCCGAGCCAAGCCGACGAACTGCTTACCCGCAGCCTGGTCGAAGCGCTCGCGCTCATCGAGGTCAAAGTGCTCGACCATTTCATCATCGCCGGCCATCAGACGCTGTCCTTCGCCGAGCGCGGCCTTCTGTAGACCCTATCCCTACTTGCGCCGCCGGACTTGCGGCCGGGCCCTTTCTGCGGGGCGCTCGCGCAGAGCGCGCCTATGCACGATTCTCGCCGCAGCAGAACGAGCGCCGGGGCGCAATTCCCCCCGGCGCTCCGGACGGGCGCCGCGCGCCCCCGGGCCGCGCAATTGGCGGATCTCACGTATGCGTGCCCGTCGCTGTTCCGCAATGCTCCTCACCGATTGCCGCGCGCGCCGCGCAAATTCGCGTTCATGCCTCGCGGCCCTGAAGAACGGCGGGATAGACGCCAGCAGGCGCGGGCGCCCCTTGCGCGACCAGGCGCTGTATACGGCGCGGTTCGGCGGCACTTCGACAACGTCGTTTCCGGATTTGATGAACACCAGCCCTTCGTTCACCTTGTCGTATACGCCCGGTTCACCACGGGGATCTCCGGGGGCGATGTACGAGGCCTCGTGGTCGGTGCCACGAACGCCGATGGTGACGAGAATCGGCGTGCGGATCTCGTATGCGGAGCGGTTGAACTTACCGATCCACCCGGTAATGCTCCGCACCGTACCCTGCAGAAGATCGAGAATGCTGCGATCGCCGCCGCCGCCCTCTGCGACGTAGCTTTCGATCTTGAGCCTCGAGTTCTCGCGCACCAGAAGATAGGCGCCGTCCAGCATCCGCAGCTGGGCCTCGCCGCCCTTGAACGTGACGATCGTATCGCCCTCTTCAACCTGGGACCCCACAGCGACCAGGCGGCTGTCGCCGTCCTGAGGTGTGATCATTGCATCGCCGCTCACGAATTCGACTGCCCCTGCGGCGCGCGGGGCGGGTGCCGAACCAGGGTCCTGCTCTTGGCCGCGGCACGTCGAGCCGGCGAGGACCAAGCCGGCCCCCACTGCGAAGATGGCAGCAGATTTCGCGCAACTGGCTAACGTGGCGTCCACGCTGCGAACTATCACAGAAGCCGCGGCCGAGAATCAAGCGTCTCCGCGCGCCTGCCGCTTTCCTTGAAAAGGTACTGATTCTTCGCGTATAATTGTCTTTTTTTTCCGCGGAGCGCAATCCATGTCCCGTGTTTGCGAAGTCACCGGCAAGAAGCCGATGAAGGGCAACCTGGTCTCGCACGCCAACAACAAGACCCGACGCACCTTCCAGCCCAATCTGCACTACCGGCGCTTCTGGGTCGAGAGCGAGAATCGCTGGGTGCGGCTGCGCGTTTCGACCGCAGGCCTGCGCCGCATCGATAAACTCGGCATCGACGCAGTCCTGGCCGAAGTGCGCGCCAAGGCGAAGGCCAAGGCGAAGGCCGAAGCCGAGGCCTAACCGAGACCCCTGCCATGCGAGAGAAGATCAAGCTTGAATCGACCGCCGGAACCGGCCACTTCTACACCACGACCAAGAACAAGCGCACCACGCCCGACAAGCTGGAGATCAGGAAGTACGATCCCAAGGCGCGCAAGCACGTCTTGTACAAGGAAACCAAACTGAAGTAGTCGCCCCGGAAGGCCGAAAACAAAAAGCCCGCCATCTCTGGCGGGCTTTTTTTGCGCTCGTTCGGATCTAACTTACGCGTAGCAACGCAGGTGGCGCGAGAAATCCTGTAACGCCACGATGCCGCTCGACTCGGCCCGGTGGCACCAGTCCTGCAATTGGCGCAGCAACTGCTCCTTCGAGGCGCTGGAGCGCTCCCACAATGCGGCCAACTCGTGGCTCATGGCGACTACCGTTGCCAGGGCACGGGAGTTCTTGAGAGCAGCGGCGAGGCGCAGGTGTTCGGCTTCCGACAGCTCCTGTACGCGAAGCAACGCGCGCTTGAGGGACTTGAGAGCTTGCGCGTCGACCGGCGACCAGTGCGCCAGGCGTTGCACCTCCTCGCGATAGGTCTTCTTGACCGACTTGGCGTAGCGCGAGAGAACGTCGTAGCGATTGGAGATCACCGCATGCAGCGTCTCGAGGTCGGCAGCCGGTTTCGGAGCGGCGAAGCGCGGCTTCGGCGCGACCTTCTTCACCGTTGCGAGGCCGAACGTCTCCATGATTCTGATGTACATCCAGCCGATGTCGAACTCGTACCACTTCGACGACAGCTTGGCCGACGAAGCGAAGGCGTGGTGGTTGTTATGGAGCTCCTCGCCTCCGATCAGAATGCCCCATGGCACGATATTGGTGCTGGCGTCCGCGCAGCCGTAGCTGCGGTAGCCGAAGTAGTGGCCGATGCCGTTGATCACGCCGGCGGCCCAAAACGGTATCCACGCGATCTGGGTGAGCAGAATCAGCGCGCCGGGCACCAGACCGAACAACGCGAGATCGAGCGCGCCCATTAGCGTGAGGCCGAGGATCGGATGCCGCGTGTAGAGATTGCGCTCCATCCAATCGTCGGGCGTGCCGTGTCCGTAGCGCTCGAGCGTCTCGCGGTTGTAGGATTCCTTCACGTAGAGCAACACGCCGCCCCACAACACGCGGTTGATGCCGTAGATTTGCGGGCTATGCGGATCGTCGGCGGTCTCGCACTTGGCGTGGTGCTTGCGGTGGATCGCCGCCCATTCCTTGGTCACCATCCCGGTGGTGAGCCAGAGCCAGAAGCGGAAGAAGTGTGACGCGATCGGATGCAGGTCGAGCGCGCGGTGCGCCTGGTGGCGGTGCAGGAATATCGTCACCGACGCGATCGTGACGTGGGTGAGGCCAAGCGCGACGAGCGCGTAGCCCCACCAGGGTAGGTCGAAAAAACCGGAAAAAATCATCAAGTTGGCTTCTAATGGTAGTTGTATTTGTCAGGTCTGCGTCATTTTACGCGAATCCCTCCTGCTAGCAAGAAACAATCTGTAATGGACCCATTCGCTTGCCGCTTCCGCCGTAAGCCCCCGCCTGGAAAGGGGAAAGAGGTCGCGCGCAGAACGTGCAGTAATTCCTCCGTTGGCCCCACCTGGAGCGCATGCCGATGATCGATCTGCTCACCGACCCCCAGGCCTGGATCGCGTTCGCCACGCTCACCGCGCTCGAGCTCGTGCTCGGTATCGACAACGTCATATTCATCTCGATCCTGGTGGACCGCCTGCCAGCCGGGCGGCGCGAGCTCGCTCGTCGCGTCGGACTGTTGGGCGCCATGTTCATGCGCATCGGGCTGCTGCTGGTGCTGGCCTGGATCATCGGCCTGACCGCGCCGCTGTTTGCACTCCTCGGCCACCAGATATCGGGTCGCGACCTGATCCTGATCGCCGGCGGACTGTTCCTGCTTTGGAAGAGCACCAAGGAGATTCACCAGCTGCTCGAAGGTGAGGAGGACGACTTGCAGGCCTCGGCCGCGCGCGCGTCGTTCGGCGCCATGATCCTGCAGATCATGCTGATCGACCTCGTGTTCTCGCTTGATTCCATCATCACTGCGGTCGGGATGGTCAGCAACCTGCCGGTAATGATCGCGGCGGTGGTTGCGTCGGTTGCATTGATGATGGCGTTTGCAGGCACCATCGGGCGCTTCATCTCGGCGCATCCGACCATCAAGATGCTTGCGCTGTCGTTCCTGGTAGTGGTCGGCGTGGTGTTGATCGCGCAGGGATTCGACCACGAAGTCCCCAAGGGCTACATCTATTTCGCCATGGCGTTCTCGGTCTGCGTCGAAATGCTGAACATGCGCATGCAGCGCGCGATGGGGAGGCCGGTGCACCTGCGTGCCCGGTTCAGCCGCGACGCTCAGGAACGCGCACCCGACTGAGCGCGGCCTCGCTCGAAGGCCGCCGCGAAGAACCCGTCCGTGCCGTGCACGTGCGGCCACAGCCGCAGGCGCTCGCCCCCCGGCAGCCGAATGCGCTGCGCCGCGAGAAGCTCGCCGCACGAAACCGTTGCGAACTCCGGGCAGACGGCGGCGAAGCGTTCGACCACCGCTTCGTTCTCCTCCTCGAGGATGCTGCAGGTCGCGTACACAAGCCTGCCTCCCGGTTTCACCAGGCGCGCGGCCGCGCGCAGGATGCTGAATTGCTTCTGCGCCAGCTCGACGATCGCATCGGGGCCGTGGCGCCATTTGAGGTCGGGGTTGCGGCGCAGCGTGCCGAAGCCGCTGCACGGCGCATCGACCAGAACCCGGTCGAGCTTGCTCGCGAGTCTTTTCGCGCGTACATCGCCCTCGCCCGCGAGCGCAAGCGAGTGCACGTTCGACACCCCCGCGCGCGCGGCACGCGGGGCGAGCGCATGAAGCCGCTTGACCGAAACGTCCATCGCGTACAGGCGGCCCGTGCCGCGCATGAGCATCGCCAGCGCCAGAGTCTTGCCTCCCGCGCCGGCGCAGAAGTCGGCCACCATCTCCCCGCGCCGCGGGGCGAGCAGGTAGGCGAGCAGCTGGCTGCCTTCGTCCTGGACTTCTATCAGCCCCTGCTCGAATAGCGGGTGGCGATTGATCGCCGGCTTGCCGGCGAGCCTCAACCCCGCCGGCGAGTACGGCGTCGGCGTGCAATCGATGCCGCTGGCGGACAGCGCCGCCTGCGCGGCCCCAAGATCGGTGCGCGCGAGGTTGACACGCAAGTCGAGCGGGGCCGCATTCAGCAGCCCCTGTGCGATGCGCATCGCCTCCGTCGTGCCCTGTTGGGCCTCGATCCGCTGCCACAGCCAGTCGGGAAGGTCGGCCCTAACCGCATCGGGCCAGATCGCTTCGCTCGACGCCCGGGCGCGCGCGACGAGCGCTTCCTCCCCCGGGCGCAGGACTGCTTCCAGCGCGCGAGCGGAGTAGCCCTGCACGCGTGCCAGCGCCGCCAGCAACAGCGCCCGCGGCGCGGCGCTCGCCGCGGCGGACTCGAGCGAGCGCCTGCGGCGCAGCACGGCGTAGACCGCCTCCGCCACGAAGGCGCGGTCGTTCTGGCCCAACTCCCGGTTCGCGCGGAAGTAGCGCGACACCGTCTGGTCCGCCGGCCGCTCGAAGCGCAGCAGCTCGCCGACGAGCGCCTCGGCGTGCGCCAATAGCCCCGGGCGCAGCCTCACGGCGTGCCGATGCGCGTCACGACCTGGTCGATGCGCGTGCCGTCATTGTCGGTGATCAGGATCCGGATCGGGACGTAACCGTGATCGCGCGCAAGCCAGATCTCGGTTCCGTGGTCGTCCGGCCCTTCCTTGCGCTTGACCAGGCGGAGCGAATCGAACCTCCCGGCTGGCGTTTCGATCTCTTGCCGGCCGGCGGCTTCGAACACGTAGTGCGACACCCCCTTGCCGTCGGTGGCGTTGACGAGAACCGGCTGGGACCCTGGAACGTCGAAGGCGAAAGCATAGAGCATCGACAGCTTGTCCTGCGCGTGCGCGGGCAGCGCCTGGGTGTGGCTCTTGCCGTTCGATTCCAGCGTCATGCTCCGGTCCGCCCAATTGAACGCGGCGCGCACCGGATCGCGCCCAGTGCGGACGTCGGTGAACTCGAGCGGGCGCAGCGCGCCGCCGCCGCCGCCGATGGTGCCGCTGCTGGTGCGGGTAATGCCGCCGAGCAACGCGAAGATGCCCTTGCCGTGCCACTGCTCGACCACGCGATAGGTCTTGCCGTCATGCTCGAAGCGGTCCACCACCTCGGCCATCGCGCTACCGTTGCGCAACACGTCGTAGTCGATCACGGCGTGCGCCGGGGGCGCGGCATTCGCGCAGGCGCAACTCCAGGCGCTAATCGCGATCGGAATAAACCAGTTGCGCATCGTTTCCCTTGACGCTCACGATACCGCCTCGGACGACCAGTTTGTCGTCGAGGAACCAGCGCAGCGCTCGCGGGTAAACGACGTGCTCCTGCCGCAGAACGCGTGCAGCGAGCGCCTCCTGCGTGTCGTTCGGCCGCACCGGCACGGCCGCCTGGGCGACGATCGGGCCATGATCGAGCTGTTCGGTGACCAGATGTACGCTGCAGCCGTGCACCTTGACGCCCGCCGCAAGCGCGCGCCGATGCGTGTCCAACCCGGGGAAGGCAGGCAGCAGCGAAGGATGAATGTTCAGCAGCCGCCCGGCGTAGCGCGCGACGAACGCCGGCGTGAGGATTCGCATGAAACCGGCGAGCGCGACCAGCTTCGGCGCCTGCCGGTCGATCACGGCCGCAAGCGCCGCATCGAAAGCCTCGCGCGTCGGAAAGTCCTTGTGCTCCACGGCGCTGGCTGAGACGCCGTAGCGCTCGGCAATTTCCAGCCCCGGCGCGTCCGCGCGGTTGCTGACCACCGCCACAACCGGCAGCCCGGCATCGAGAAGCGCCTTCATGTTGCTGCCCCGGCCGGAAATGAGGACGACGACTGACATCGCGGCGCGCAGTGTATCAGCCTAGCTCATCGCCGCGGCCCCGTCATGTCCTCGGGCCGCAGCCAACGATCGAGCTCCTCCGCGCCCACATAGCCCAGCGCAAGCGCCGCCTCGCGCAGGGTAGTGCCGTCGCGATGTGCCTTCTTGGCGATCTCGGCCGCGCGGTCGTAGCCGATCTTCGGCGCCAGCGCGGTGACCAGCATCAGGGAACGCTCGACCAGCTCGGCGATGCGCGCCGCATTCGGTTCGATCCCGCGAGCGCAATGCTCGTCGAACGACGCGCAACCGTCGGCGAGCAGCCGCGCGCTCTGCAGGAAGTTTTGAATCACGAGCGGTTTGTACACGTTGAGCTCGAAGTTCCCCGAAGCGCCGCCGATACCCAATGCGACGTCGTTGCCGAACACCTGCGCGCAAAGCATCGTCATCGCCTCTGCCTGGGTCGGATTCACTTTGCCGGGCATGATCGAGCTGCCCGGCTCGTTCTCGGGAAGCGAAATCTCCCCCAACCCCGAGCGCGGCCCGGAAGCCAGCCAGCGAACGTCGTTCGCGATCTTCATGAGTGCGGCGGCGAGCGTCTTGAGCGCGCCGTGCGCGAACACGAGCGACTCGTGCCCGGCGAGCGCGGCAAACTTGTTGCGCGCGCTCGCGAACGGAAGGCCGCTCACCCGGGAGAGATCTTCGGCCACCTTCGTTCCGAACTCCGGATGAGTATTCAAGCCCGTGCCCACCGCCGTGCCGCCGATCGCGAGCTCGTACAACCCGGGCAAAGCCGCGCGCAGCGCCGCTTCAGCGATGTCCAGCTGCGCCGCGTAGCCCGAAAACTCCTGTCCGAGGGTCAGCGGCGTGGCGTCTTGCAGGTGAGTGCGGCCGATTTTGACGATCGCGGCGAAGGCCTCGCTCTTCCCGGCGAGTGTGTCGCGCAGGCGTCCGAGAGCAGGCAGTAGCCGTTCGTGTAGTGCACGCGCGGCCGCCACGTGCATCGCGGTCGGAAACACGTCGTTCGACGACTGGCCGAGGTTGACGTCGTCGTTCGGATGAATCAGGCGCCGCGCGCCGCGCTCACCGCCGAGAATTTCCGAGGCGCGGTTGGCGAGGACTTCATTGACGTTCATGTTGGACTGCGTGCCCGAGCCGGTCTGCCAGACCACCAGTGGGAACTCCCCGTCGTGCCGTCCGGCGAGCACTTCGTCGGCCGCCTGCTCGATCGCCGCGGCCTTGCGCGCGTCGATCGATCCCAACTCGCGGTTGACGCGCGCCGCCGAGCGCTTGACCAGCGCCAGGGCGTGGATCAGCGCCAGGGGCATGAGCTCGCCCGATATTCGGAAGTTGCGGCGGCTCCTCTCGGTCTGCGCGCCCCAGAGCCGTTGCGCGGGAACCTCGATCGGGCCGAACGAATCGCGCTCGGTACGCGTGTCCGGCATCACCGTGCCCCGCGAGTCGAGCTCATGCAAGGTCGAACAGCAGCGCTTCCGCCTGTTCGCCGCGCTCCAGGACGATTTCCGGCACGTCGCTCGCCTTGAGTGCGTCGCCCGCGCCTAGCTCGTTGCCGTTTGCCGTCAGTCTGCCGCGTGTGACATGCACGTAGGCGCGCCTGCCGTTCGGCAGGCGATGAGCCACGCGCTCGCCGCCGTCCAGCAGCGTCGCATGCATGGTCGCATCCTGGTGGATCGTCAGCGACCCGTCGCGCCCGTCCGGCGACGCGACGAGAAGCAATTGACCGCGCTTGGCGGCGGCATCGAAGTGCTTCTGCTCGTACCCCGGCGGGATGCCGCGAACGCGGGGCTCGATCCATATCTGCAGGAAGTGCGTCACGCCGGCTTGCTCGTGGTTGTATTCGCTGTGACGCACGCCGGTGCCCGCGCTCATGCGCTGGACGTCGCCGGGCACGATGGTCGATCCGTTGCCCATCGAGTCCTGGTGCGCGAGAGCGCCTTCTAGCACGTAGCTGACGATCTCCATGTCGCGGTGGCTGTGCGTGGCGAAGCCGGCGCCGGGCTGGATCCGGTCCTCGTTGATCACGCGCAGGCTGCCGAAGCCCATGTGGCGCGGATCGTGGTAGTCGGCAAACGAGAAGCTGTGGAAGGAGTCGAGCCAACCGTGGTTGGCGTGTCCGCGTTCCGCAGCGCGGCGCAGCTCAATCATCTCGCGCCGCGCTCAGGCGTCGCCGGAATCGGGTCCGGCCCCTTCGCCGCCCTCGCCTTCCGCGGTCTCGCGCTTCGCAATCTCGTCGTGCACCTGCTTCATGTCGAGCGACTTGGCCTGCTCGAGCACCTGCTCCAGCGCCGACGCCGGCAGCGCCCCGGCCTGCTGGAACAGCAGCACCTTCTCGCGAAAGACCATCAGGGTGGGTATCGAGCGGATGCCGAACGCGCCCGCGATTTCCTGCTCGTCATCGGTATTGACTTTGGCGAACACCACGTCCTGATGCTGCTCCGATGCGCCCTCGAACACCGGCGCAAAACCCTTGCAAGGCCCGCACCACGGCGCCCAGAAATCCACCACCACCATCGGGTTCGCGGTAACGACCTGCTCGAAGTTTTCCTTGGTCAGCTCCACAGTCGCCATGCAGCGATCTCCTCTGCAAGATGGCACTATACCCGCACATGCGCTACACGGGCCGCTTCGCCCCGTCGCCGACAGGGCCTTTGCACTTCGGATCACTGGTGGCGGCGCTTGCCGGCTGGCTGGACGCGCGCGCCGGCGGCGGCGCATGGCTGCTGCGGATCGAAGACCTGGACAAGGCGCGCGAACAGAGAGGCGCCGCGGACGCGATTCTGCGTCAGCTAGAAGGCCTCGCGCTTTGCTGGGACGGACCGGTGCTGTACCAGAGCACGCGGACACGACGCTACGAAGCGGTGCTGCACGAGCTGGCGGACCGCGGGGCGACCTATCCCTGCGGGTGCACGCGCAGCGAGATGGCCGATTCCGCACTCGCAATCGACGGTGCGCGCGTGTACCCCGGCACTTGTCGCGCGGGCCTGGCTCCCGGCCGGCGCGCGCGCGCGACGCGCGTGCGGACCGAGCGCGAGCCGATTCGGTTTCGCGACCGCGTGCAGGGCGAGGTCGTGCAGGTGCTAGAGCGCGAGGTCGGCGACTTCGTGCTGCGCCGCGCCGACGGCGTGATTGCCTACCAGCTCGCGGTGGTGGTCGACGACGCCGACCAGGGCGTCACCGACGTAGTGCGCGGCGCCGACCTGCTCGATTCCACGGTGCGCCAGATATGGCTGCAGCGGCTTCTCGGTTTTCCGACCCCGCGCTACCTGCACCTGCCCGCGGCGGTGACCCCGGATGGCGATAAGTTGAGCAAGCAGACCGGGGCGGCGGCGATCGACACGGCGCACCCGCTGCGCGAGCTGGCGCGCGCACTCGCGTTTCTCGGCCAGGCAGTGCCAGAGGCGGCCAGTCCAGGCGAGATGCTCGCGTGCGCGCGCGATCGCTGGGACACATCCCTCATCCCGCGCGCGCGCGCTGCGGCAGCACCACCGTGAGCAAGGATCCGAGGACCAGCGCGAGCGCCCCGAATTCGGGCCAGCTCGGCCGCTCGCCGAGGAAGACCATGCCCGAGAACACGCCCACGACCGGGATCATCAGCATGCTGAGCGAGGACACCGCGACGGGAACGGTGGTCGCGATCCGGATCCAGGCCCACTGGGCGAACGAGAAAGCGATCAGGACGTTGTAAAGTAGACCGAGCGCTGGCCACAGGCCGATTGATGCGAGCCGCCCCGGGTCCTCCAGCAGCAGCGTGCCGGCGAAGATGGGGATCCCGCCGAGAAGCATCATCCAGGCGGTATACGGCGCCGGGGGCAGCGCCACCGGGTAGCGCCTCTGCAACACCGTTCCCAGCGCCCAGGACAGCGCCGCCGCCAGCACCAGCAGCGATCCGAGCGGCGCCGCGCGCAGTCCCGCTGCCCCCTCGCCGATCAGCAGCGCCATGCCCGCCATGCCGAGCACCAGACCGGTCAGCTTGCGCCCGTTCATGCGCTCCCCGAGCAGCCAGACCGAAAGCGGGATCGCCCAGGCGGGCATGGTGTAGGCGAGGATCGCGGCGCGCCCGGACGGAATCATGGTCATGCCGAACACCACCAGCGCGTTCCAGCACGTGACGTTGAAAAAGGCGAGCAGCGCGAGCCGCGGCCACTGCCCCTTGGGCACCGCGAGCGGCTGCCCGCTGGCGCGGACCACGGCGAACAGAACCGCGGAACCCGCGGCAAGGCAAAGCGTACGGAAAGTGAGCGGCGAAACTCCGGCCAGCGCGACCTTGATGGCGGTCCAGTTGAAGCCCCAGGCCAGCGTCAGGCCCGCGAGCGTCCACCACAGCCTGCGCGGGAGATGGCCCGCATCGGAAAGACGTGCGTCCACGCTTAGGATCCGCCGCGCAGGAGCTCCACAAAGCCGCGCGCGATTGCAGCTGGCGATTCTTTGCCCGGCCGGTACCAGTTTGGCACCCAGTTCAGCGCCCCGAGCAGCAGCAAGCGCAGCCGGTCGGACTTGACGCGAACGGGCAATGCCTCCACCAGCGCGCGGAATCCGCTCTCATAGCCGTCGCGTAACCCTATCAGCCGCTCCGCCGCCCCGGGCGCATCGCCGGGCTGTACGCGCACGATCACGCGCGCATAGTCGCCGCCGTCCAGCAAGGCCTGCAGATGCGCAACGCTAGCGGCTTCGAGTCGTTGCCACGCAGTTTCGCCACGCTCGGCGGAGCCCGCGAGGGCTGCCTCGACCGCCTCGCTCAGGCGTCGCACCCCCTCCGCGTATACGGCGACCAGCAGATCCTCCTTGGAGTCGAAATGGCAATAGAGCGACCCCGGTAGCATGCCGACCGCGCCGGCAATGTCGCGCACGGAAGCTCCCTGGAACCCTTTCTCGCGGAACAGAGTCGCAGCGCGGTCGAGGATGCTCGGCAAGCGGCTGTCCGCGCGCGAATGCTTGCGTGCGTGCGTCAGATGGGCGCTCATCGCATGACCCTGACCGGCATCGCCTTCATGCCGCGGAACACCATCGAATCGATCCACTCCAGCTGGCCATCCGCAAGCTCTACTCGGCGCCAACGTGCAAGCACTGCAGGCAGGCTCAGCTGGCCCTCGAGGCGTGCCAGCGGGAAACCGAGGCAGATGTGCATGCCGAATCCAAACGTCAGGTGCGGTACCCCGGTGCGACGCAGCTCGAGGCGATGCGGATCGGCATAGGCCCTCGGATCGCGGTTGGCCGCGTTCAACATGATGAATACCCGATCGCCCGGGCGAAGGGTCTTGCCATGCAGCACCTGCTCGCGCACGACAATGCGAACCTGGGCGCCGCTCGGTCCGTCGTAGCGCAGCAGCTCCTCAATTGCCGCGGCCGCCAGGCCCGGATCCTCGCGCAACGCGCGCATCTGGTCCGGGAAGCGGATCAGCGACAGCAACCCGTTGGCGATGTGGTTGGTAGTGGTCTCGTGCCCGGCGAACAAGAGCAGAATGCAGGTGGCGACCAACTCGTCCTCGCTCAGGCGGTCGCCCTCGTCCTCCAGTCGAACGAGCTCGGTGAGCAGGTCGTCGCGCGGCTCGGCGCGACGGGCCAAGATCAGGCGGAGGAAGAATTCGGCCATTTCTTTCGTCGCACTCTCGGCGATGTCGTACTTTTCCGGCTGGCTGCGGGAGCTGCCGATGAACAGCGCCATGTCGTCCGACATGCGTTTGACGCGCGCAAGGTCCCCACGCGGCACCCCAAGCATGTCCATGATCACCAGCGCGGGCAATGGTCCGGCAAAAGCGCGAATGAAATCGAACTCCTCGCGCTCGCCCGCCTCGTTGAGCAGCCAGTCACAAAGAACAGCGATCCGTTCGCGCATGGCATGCATCGAACGTACGTTGAACACCCTGCTGGCAAGGCGGCGCAGGCGCGTGTGCTCGGGCGGATCCCGGAATACCATCCATAGCGAAAGGTAGCGGACAATGTCCGCGATCCGCTTCGCCTCGGCGCCGGGCAGCGACGCAAAGAACGGTCGCAGGCGATCCGAGGAGATCTCGCGATCGAGGCAAACGCGCTTCACATCGTCGTAGCGCGTAAGCACCCAGGCCTTGAGACGCGGACTCCAGTGAGCCGGGTCTTCGTCTTGCATCCGCGTGTAGAGCGGAAACGGGTCCGCCAGGAACCCGGGATCGTCTGGGCGGTAATCGATCGACATCGATTCTCAAAAGCAAACAGTCGTTTGCTTTTAACGCGCATTGCCGGCAAGGTCAAACCAATTTGCAAGTGTGCACTCACATTCATTCAAAGACAGACTCTACAGCGTCATCGGACATTCGATGTTGCTCTACGTCAAAATATTTTGCTGCTTCGCACAATCTCGTTGACTTTTAAGGTGATCGGCCTACAATCGTAATTGTTGCAGCGCACCAAATCAACAGAATTCAGACCAAATCATCTTTAGCGTTTCAAACACAGGAGTCACATATGTACGTCACCCCGGAACAGATCCAAGTGGCCAACAAGGCCAATGTCGAAGCGATCCTCTCACTCGCCGCCAGCCAGTTCGCGGCATTCGAGAAGTTCGCGAACCTGAATGCCAACGCGGTCAAGACCGTATTCGAGGACACGCTGTCGAACACCCGCGCGCTGCTCGGTGCGAAGGACGTGCAGGAGTTCGTAAACCTGCAAAGCACGCTTGCCCAGCCGACGATCGAGAAGGCGATCGCCTACTCGAAGAGCGCGTACGAAGTCGCGACCGAGACCAACGCGGAAATGTCGAAGATGGCGGAAAAGCGCATCGCGGAGTGGAACGAGAACTTCGTCTCGATGCTCGACAAGGCCACCAAGAACGCCCCCGCCGGCTCCGACGTCGCGGTAGCTGCGGTCAAGTCGATGCTCGCGGCCGCGAATTCGGCCTACGACAACTTCAACAAAGTCGCCAAGCAGGCGACCGAGATCGCGGAAGCTAACGTGAACGCCGCGACCGAAACCGTCAAAGGGATGGCCAAGGCAAAAAAGGCCGCCTAAGCCCGGCCAAGCGCCGGCAAACGAAGCCCCGCTGAATGCGGGGCTTTTTTTACGCCTCGCGAAACGGGAAGCCCGAATCGCGAACGCCGCTGCGCAGGCGCTCCATGGCCTGCGTCACTTGCGCCGGGTCGCCGCGCACGCCGAGCTCGACGTGGCGCCGGCTCCCGTCGTCGCCCATTGAAGGCAGACTGAATACCTTGACCCCGGAGAAACCTGCGCCAACCGCGTCCATCACCGGTATCAGCTGGCTTTCGCCGGCCTCGTAGACGATGATCGAAGCCTCCGCCCAGCGGTCCCGGTGCGCGAGGTGGCGGTAGCGGTTGTCCAGCACCCACTCGACCATCGGCCACGCCATCTGCGGAAAGCCGGGCACGAAATGATGTTCGCGCAAGGAAAAGCCCGGCACCCGGTTCACAGGGTTGGGGATGATCTGTGCGCCGCACGGAAATTCCACCATTCGCAGGCGTTGCGGCGTGAGCTCGGCGCCGAACCGGGCCTGCAGCTCGCGCTCGCCTTCCGGGTGCGCCGCGAGCGGGACGCCCAGCGCATTACCGGCGCACTGGCGGGTGTGGTCGTCGGGCGTCGCACCGATGCCGCCGAAGCTGAACACGATATCGCCCGAGGCGAACGTGCGCTTGAGCGCGGCGGTGAGGCGCGCCGGGTCGTCGCCGTGATACTCGCAGTAAGCAAGCCGCAACCCGCGCGCGGCGAGCGCCGCGACCAGAAAGTCGAAGTGCTTGTCCTTGCGCTTGCCGACCAGGATCTCGTCCCCGATCACCAGCGCGCCGATGTCCGCGCTCACCGCGGCACCGCCGTCGCCTCGATCGGCTCCGCGCGCAGCGCTTGGAGCTCGGCCAGCAGGTAGTGAATGAACGCAAGCCCGAACAGCACCGGCGCGAAAAGTCCGACGACCGGGATATAGGCCACCAGGGCGAGCACCGCCCCTAGCAGGTACATCGCTGCGCGCCGGCGCGAGAAGACCGTACGCATTTCGCGCGCGGCGGCGTGCTCGGCGAGCGCGTCGTAGCGCAGGATGCGCTGGTTGACCCAGCCCATGATCGCCACCGGTATCACCGGCCATAACGGCGGGAAGAACCAGAACGGAATCGACACCGCGCCGAGCAGCACCAGGCCAGCGACCCCGACCACCGAGTTCCAGACACTGCCGGCAAAGCTGCCGCCGCGGCGCCGCGCAAGCGCGGGAAACGCGCGCTCGGCGACGTGATCGACCATCGCCGGCATGCCGAACACGCCGAGTATCAGCAGCGCGGTGAGCTGGATCAGCGGCACCAGACCCAGAATCACGAGAAATTTTGCTGCGATGACCGCGACCGTGCTCGCGTCCCAGTGAACGAAAAAGGTGGCCGTCTCGATCCAGTGCCGCAGCAACTCGGCGAGCCACGCCACCAGTCCGACCCAGCTCCAGATCGCCGCGACGCCCCAAATCCCGGTCGCGACCAGCACCGGCCAGAGCATGAGCCAGAGCATCCTGGGGTGCAACAGGTTCGCTAAAGCGAACGTGATCGAGGGTCCGATGCCGCGCATGGTGCTCAATGTTGTGCGTGCCTGATACTTTGCCACAACTTCGCCAGCCGCTTGACCGACACGGGAACGGGAGTCTTGAGGCCCTGCGCAAAAAGCGACACGCGCAACTCTTCCAGCAGCCAGCGGAACTGCTCGATTTCCGGGGTGAGCGCCGCCCCCCGTGCTCGCGCCGCGTACTCGCGTTGCCAGGCCGCTTGCAGCGGCGCAAGCTCGGCCATCAATCGCGCATCGCGCGCCGGATCGGCGCGCAGCTTCTCGAGCCTTAACTCTGCCGCCTTGAGATAGCGCGGAAAATGCTGCAGCCGCACCCAGGGCGTGAGCGAAACGAAGCGCGGATGAAGCAGCCGCGCGAGGCTCGCCGAAAGATCATCCGCTGCGGCGGGAAAGCCCTTGGCGACGGCGACATTGCGTTTCAGCAGTTGTGCGTGCTCGGCGAGGATCGCGCCCACCGTACGCACGATCTCCTGCGCGACCAGATTGAGCCGGCTGCGACCCTCCTCGACCCGGCGCACGAAATCGGCCTGCCGCACCGGCAGCGACTCGGCGAGAAAGGTTCGCTCGAGCGCGGCGATCACCACCTCGTCGGCAAGCTGCACGTCACCGCCGAGTTGAGCGAACTGCAGATTCAGGGCGTTGTCCCGCGTCACCGACTTCTCGATATCGCGAATGCGGTCGCGGAAGGCAATCGCGAGCAGCCGTCGCACGCCGGCGCGATGGACCTCCGCTGCCCGCTCCGGAGCGTCGAAGACCTGCAGCGCGACGCCGTCGCCGCCATCCGCGAGCGCCGGGTAGCCGACCAGGGTTTTGCCGCCCCGCCGAAGCTCCATGATTTCGGGCAGGTCACCGAAAGTCCATGCGCGATGGCGCTCGTCCTCGTTCGCGAGTGTCTCGTCCTGCAGCACGGCTTGCGTTTCGGCGGCCAGCGTGCGCTTCAGGTCCGCAAGATTTCGGCCCATGCCGAGCTGGCGGCCGTGCTCGTCCACGACGCGAAAGTTCATTTGCAGGTGTGGCGGCACCGAGTCGGGCCGGAAGGCGTCCAGTGGAACCTCGAAATTTAGCTCCGCGCGAATGTAGCGCGCTAGCGCCGTGGCAAGCGGCAAGTCGGTCGGCGGCACATTTGCGACGAAGCCCTCGGCGAACGCTTCGAGAGGGCCGAGCCTGTGCCGAAGCCGCTGCGGCATCGACTTCGCCAGCAGGCGCACCTTTTCCCTCAGCAAACCCGGAACCAGCCACTCGCAGCGAGCCACGGGGACCTGGTTCAGCAACGCGACCGGCGCCGTGAGCGTCACGCCGTCGCGCGCCGAGCCGGGTTCGAACGCGTACTCGAGCTCGAACGCATTCAGGCCGAGCGCCAGCTGCGGCGGGAAGTTCTCGGTCGTGATCCCGGCTGCCTCGTGGCGCATCAGGTCCTCGCGCCGCAGAAACAGCCGCTTGGGGTCCTCGCGCTCGGCCGCCCTGCGCCACCGCTCGAAGTCCGCGCCGTTGTGTATGCCCTCCGGGATCCGTGCGTCGTAGAAGGCATGGATCAGCGCGTCGTCGACCAGGATGTCGGGCCGGCGCGACTTGTGCTCTAGCCGCTCGATCTCGCGCAGCAGCTTGCGATTGTGGGCGAAAAACGGCGCACGAGTCTCGAAATCGCCCTCCACCAGCGCCGAGCGAATGAAGATCTCCCGCGCAAGCGCCGGCTCGAGCGGCCCGAAGTCGATGCGTCGATTGACGTAAACCGGCAGCCCGTACAGCGCCCCGCGCTCGAGCGCCACCACCTGCGCGCGCGTCTTCTCCCAATGCGGGCGCTCGCGCTGGCGCTTGATCAGGTGTCCGCCCAGGTCCTCGAGCCACCGTGGTTCGATCGCGGCGACCGTGCGCGCGAACAGGCGCGTCGTCTCGACCAGCTCGGCGGCCACGAGCCACTTTCCCGGCTTGCGCGCCCACGACCCGGGGTGAACCCAGAATTTTATTCCGCGCGCGCCGGTGTAGCTGCCGCCCTCCGCATCGCGCAGGCCGACATTGCCGAGCAATCCGGTGAGCAGCGCGCGGTGGATCGCACGGTAACCCTCGGGCTTGGCCGGGTCTGCGCGTGAGGAGCGCCAGCCAAGTTCCGCCACGTTCGCGTGTAGCTGTGAATGCACGTCCCGCCATTCGCGCATGCGGGGTACCGAAAGCGAGTTCTCGCGGCAGGCCTTCTCCCATTTGCCCTCGAACAGCGTCCACAGCTTGAGGTAGGCGAGGAAGTCGGAGCGCTCGTCGGCGAAGCGCTTGTGCCGCTCGTCCGCCGCCGTGGGATTGTCCATCGGGCGCACGCGCGGGTCCTGGACCGAGAGCGCCGCGGCGATCACCAGTACCTGCTCGAGGCAGCTCTCCTCCCGCGCGGCAATCAGCATGCGGCCGACGCGCGGATCGAGCGGAAGCTTCGCCAGCTCGCGGCCGGTCTCGGTGAGCTGCTTCGCTTCGTCCACCGCCCCGAGCTCGGCGAGCAGGGCATAGCCGTCGGCGACCGCGCGCGGGCTCGGAGGATCGAGGAACGGGAAGTCCTCGACCGCGCCCAGGCCTAGGCTCGCGGCGCGCAGGATCACCGCCGCGAGCGACGAGCGAAGCACTTCCGGGTCGGTGAACGGCGCGCGCCGGTCGTGATCCTCCTCGGCATAAAGTCGCACGCAGACGCCGTCGGCGACGCGTCCGCAGCGCCCGGCGCGCTGCTTGGCGGCCGCCTGCGAGATGTCCTCGATCCGCAGCTGCTCCACCTTGTTGCGGTAGCTGTAGCGCTTGACGCGCGCCAGTCCCGTATCGACGACGAACCGGATGCGAGGCACCGTAAGCGAAGTCTCGGCGACATTGGTTGCCAGCACGATGCGCCGCGCCCCCCCTGGCCGGAAGACGCGGTCCTGCTCGGCGGCGCTGAGGCGGGAGTACAGCGGCAGCAGCTCGGTGGCGGGAGGGTGGCGCTTGCGCAGCACCTCCGCAGCATCGCGGATCTCGCGCTCGCCCGGAAGGAAGACGAGCACGTCGCCCGGACCCTGCGCGCACAGCTCGTCGACGGCGTCGGCGAGCGCCTGCTCCTCTTCTCTGCGCGTGGTGTCTTCGGCGTCGCCCCCGACCGGACGGTAGCGCACCTCGACCGGGTAAAGGCGGCCCGAAACTTCGATCACCGGCGCGCCGCCGAAATGGCGTGAGAAGCGCTCCGCGTCGATGGTCGCCGAAGTAATGACGAGCTTGAGATCGGTGCGCTGGGGCAGCAGGCGCACCAGGTAACCGAGCAGAAAATCGATGTTGAGGCTGCGCTCGTGCGCTTCGTCAATCACGATCGCGTCGTATTGCCGTAGCTGCGGGTCGCCTTGGGTCTCGGCAAGCAGGATCCCGTCGGTCATCAGCTTTACCGCGGCGTCCGGCCCGAGCCTGTCCTGGAAGCGCACCTTGTAGCCCACCAACTCGCCGAGCTCGGTGCCGAGTTCCTCGGCGATGCGAGCCGCCACCGAACGCGCGGCAATGCGCCGCGGCTGGGTATGGCCGATGAGGCCTGCCGTCCCGCGTCCCATCGCGAGCAGGATCTTGGGCAGCTGGGTAGTCTTGCCGGAGCCGGTCTCGCCGCAGACGATGACGACCTGGTGGCGCTCGATGGCCGCGCGAATCTCTTCCCTGCGTGCGCTGACAGGCAGCGCCGGATCGAAGTTCAGGCGCGGCAGTTTGACTTTTCGCAAAGGAAGTGCAGGCTTGGCGGAATACATTGCGGGCTGTCGCAGCGCCCCGGAGCCGCAATCATGACACGCACCGACTACATCGAAAATCGCACTTACGACGAAATTCAGGTCGGCGATTCGGCGACCCTCACGCGAACCCTCAGGCCCGAGGACATCCAGCTCTTCGCCGTCATGTCGGGCGACGTCAATCCCGCCCACGTCGACCCGGAGTACGCCAAGAGCAGCATGTTCCACGAGGTCATCGCGCACGGCATGTGGGGCGGCGCGTTGATCTCGACCGTGCTTGGAACGCAGTTCCCGGGCCCAGGCACGATCTACATGGACCAGACTCTGCACTTCTCGCGTCCGGTCGGCATCGGCGACACCATCACCGTGACGCTCACTGCGACGCGCAAGTTCGACCACAACCACCACATCGTGTTCGATTGCGCCTGCACCAACCAGGACGGGCAGAAGGTGATCCGCGGCACCGCCGAAGTGCTCGCGCCGACCGAGAAGATCAAGCGCACGCGCATCGAGCTGCCCGGGGTGACCATCTTCGACCGCGCGGCGCGCTACCAGAGCCTTCTGGCGCGGGCGAAAGGCATGGACTCGGTCCCGATGGCGGTGGCCCATCCGTGCGACGCCGAATCCCTAGGCGGCGTGATGACGGCGCTGAAGGACGACCTCATCGTTCCGATCCTGGTCGGGCCAGCAGCCAGGATCCGCTCCGTCGCCGAGGAGATTGGCTTCGACCTGAGTGGAATCGAGATCGTCGACGCGCCGCACAGTCACGCTGCGGCGGCGCAGGCCGTATCGCTCGTGCGCGCAGGGCGCGCCGAGGCGGTGATGAAGGGCTCGCTGCACACCGACGAGCTGATGGGCGAGGTGGTGGCGGCCGGCACCGGACTGCGCACCGAGCGGCGCATAAGCCACGTGTTCCTCGCCGACGTACAGACCTACCCGCGGCCGCTGCTGATCACCGACGCTGCGATCAACATTGACCCCTCTCTGACCGAGAAGGTCGACATCGTTCAGAACGCGATCGATCTCGCGCACGTGCTCGGCATCGTCGAGCCGAAAGTGGCGATCCTGGCCGCAATCGAAACGGTCAATCCGGCGATGCGCGCCACCACCGACGCCGCCGCCCTTTGCAAAATGGCCGACCGGCGCCAGATCGTCGGCGGCGTGCTGGACGGGCCGCTCGCGTTCGACAACGCGGTTTCACTGGTAGCCGCCAAGACCAAGGGGATCCTTTCGGCCGTGGCGGGCCGGGCGGACATCCTGGTCGTGCCCGACCTCGAATCCGGCAACATGCTGGCAAAGCAGCTCGAGTACCTCGCCGGTGCGCTGCTCGCGGGAGTGGTCGCGGGCGCGAGCGTCCCCATCGTGCTGACCAGCCGCGCCGACAGCGCCGAGTCGCGCGCCGCGTCGTGCGCGATCGCGGTTCTCATGGCGCACGCGAAACGCAAGCGCGCCTCGTAGCCAGTACGTATCATTGCGTACCGCGCTCAAAACCGCAGCATGAAATTTCTGCTCGTCCTGTCCGATGCCTTCGACGCCCTGTGGGCGCTTCGCGTCCGCGTCGCGCTCGCCCTGGTCGGGGTCGCGGTGCTCGGTGCGCTGGTGGCAATCTACCTGCCGCTGATCGCCGGCGACGAGCGCGTGTCGCCGCAACCCGTCACCGCACCCAATGCGATGGCCCAGGGAACCGTAGAGCGCGCCAGAGTGGCTCCGCAGCCTACCGTCCCCGTGCAGCCGCAATCCGCGACCTCCCCGCAAACCGCAAGCGCCTCTGCGCCCGCGCCGGCCCCCGTCGATCGAGCCGCGAGCCGCACCTGCCACGACCACTGCGTCCGCCCCGCAGGCTTCGTCCGCTCCGGAGATTGCGAGCTCGCCCGAGCCCGCGACGGCACCCGATCCCGCCGCCGAGACTGCGCCGCCGTCCGCGGAGCCGGTCTTTCTGGTGCAGGTCGGGGCGTTTCGCGAGGCGGAACGGGCACAAAGGCTCGCGCAGCGCATGACACGCACCGGTTTCCCGACCTCGGTCGTGCGGGGGACGACTTCGGACGGGACAAGGATCTTCCGCGTCCGGACCAGGCAGGCGCTGCCCAGCGGCGAAGCGCGCCAGCTCGTCGCGCGCATGCGCCATAGGATTCCCGCGCTTCGCCCCTTCCTGGTGCGCGGCGAGGCCGAGGCCGCCGGCTAGACCCCGCGCGCGGCGCGCCACTCCGACGACGCCCGCTCAGCCCTTGTGCGGGTGAGAAAGAACCAGGTTTTCGAGCGCTTCCAGGCGGCGGTCGCGAATGCCGAGCTCGCGCAAGTGCGAGACGGTGTCGAACAGATAGTCCCGGCAATGTCCCAGCGGACCGGCGCCGTTCGCCAAATAGCGTGCGGTCGCGTGGTTGTCGAGACCGCGCACGTAGCGCTCGTGCGACCGGTTGGCGACGAACGCGATCGCGTGCTCGATTCCCTTCGGGGTGCGCGCGGCGACCCATACCGGGCGGTAAGCCATGGTGAGCATCTCACGCCGCCACACCACGTCGAGCTCGGACTCGACGTGCGTATGCGCCAGCCGGTACGCCACGCCGTGCACGCTGCCGCCGCGCTCCAGCGCGAGCATGAGCCCAGGGCGCTCGGGGCTGCCGCGCCCCGCGCGCGCCCAGAGGCAGAATTGGCGATGGTAGCCGTGCACCAGCGCCGTGCGACGTTCGGAGAAGTGAAAGGCCGGATTCCAGATCAGCGATCCATAGCCGAATACCCAGACGCGCTCCGGCCTGGGCGAGCTCGCGAGCATCTCGCGCAGGCTGTGCCTGCGCTCCTCCTCGGTCATGAACCGCACGCCGGGACCCAGCAGCTCGCGCGCCGAGGCGTGCAGCGTGCCGTTGAGTATGTTCTCGCGCGTGAGCTTGAGCTTGCTCACTTGTAGAACGCGTGTCCGCCGATCCTGGCCACGAGCTTCTTCTCCCGCGCCCACGAGGGCCTGATGCTGGTCGAGTGATAGTACATCGCACCCTGCAGCACCGGCGGCCGTCGCCCGGAATACACGTCCAGCGCCACCTTCCGCGCCTGCTCCCAATCCTCGCCACTCGGCTTAGGGAGCGCGCTGAACTCGGTCCACGAGAACGCGCCGACGAAGCGCTTGCGGATCGCGTCCCAGTTCTTCTGGTAGACGACTTCGCAGATCGACGCGGGAAAGCGCGCCGCGGCCCTGCGGTTCATCGTCACCTCAGCCACGGCGTACTGGCCCGCCTCCGGCTCGCCGCGCGCCTCGAAATACACGTTCCGGGCAAGGCAGGTCAGTTCCTGTTTCCTGGCTTGAAGAGCCCGATCGCGCACCGCGTCCTGGTACGCGAACAGCGCATGAAGCGCGACCGCGAAGCCCGCCAGGATCGCGGCCAGAATCAGCGCGAACGCAATCGCCTCCGTATCCGCGCGATACCAGAACAGGCGCAGCCTGCGCCGCGCGGGCGCCGTGGCCCAGCGCAGGCGGATAGTCATTTCAGAGAGGCTGGTTCGCGCGTTCATCGTACACATGGTTTGCGCGCCTGCATTGCCTGTCAAGGTAACTATTGTCCCTGCTCGAGTTTCCCGACCTAGCTGGACGCGCTCAGCACCCGCTCCACGTAGCGCGCGATGAGATCGACCTCGAGATTGACCTTGGCGCCGGGCGCGAGGCGCGAGAGGGTCGTGACCGCCAGCGTGTGCGGGATCAGGTTGATGTCGAACGCGTCGCCTGCGACGCGGTTCACGGTCAGGCTCACGCCGTCGACGCATATCGAGCCCTTGCGCGCGACGCACTTCGCCAAGCCCGCCGGCGCACGCAGGCGCAGCAGCATCGACTCGCCAGCCCGCTCGAACGCGAGCACTTCGCCCACTCCGTCGACGTGCCCGGTCACCAGGTGCCCGCCCAGCTTGTCGCCAAGGGCGAGCGAGGTCTCCAGATTGACGTTGCCGGGGTGAGAAAGTCCGGCGGTGCAATCCAGCGTCTCGCGCGAAACGTCGAACGACAGGCGCCCGCCAGCGACGGCGACCAGGGTGAGGCAGGCCCCCTGGACGCAGATCGAATCCCCCACCTCTACGTCCACGAGTCCGAGCCCTCCTGCCTCGATCGTGAGCCGCACGCCGCCCCGTGCATCTCCTTCCAGCGGCGTGAGCGCCTCGATCGTTCCGATTGCCTGCACGATTCCAGTGAACATCAGAGCCTCGCGATGATCCTCAGGTCCTCGCCCACCCGCTCGACCGAGCGCAGGGTAATCTGCAGCCGCTGCTCGAGCGAGGTCATTTGCGCCAGGTCGAGCATGCCCTGCGCCGAGTCGCCGAGAAACGCCGGCGCCAGGTACACGAGCATTTCGTCGACGCAGCCCTCGCGCGCGAGCGAGCCGTTGAGCTTGAAGCCCGCCTCGACATGCAGCTCGTTCACCCCTCGCCGCGCGAGCTCGCCGAGCATCGCTGCAAGATCGACTTTGCCTTGGGCGTTCGGCATCGATATTGCCTCGACGCCTTGCGGAGGCTTGCTCGAAGTATCGCCGAAGAAGATCAACGTGTTCCCGCCTTGCAGGATCTTCGCGCCCGCAGGCGTCTCCAGCCGGCTGTCCACCACGACCCGCAGCGGCTGACGCGGCGTTTCCACCTCGCGCACGGTCAGGCGCGGGTCGTCCGCCTTGACGGTGCCGATCCCGGTAAGCAGCGCGCAGGCGCGCGCGCGCCAGCGCTGCCCGTCTTTCCTCGCCTCGGCGCCGGTAATCCACTGACTCTTGCCGTTCGCAAGCGCAGTTCTGCCGTCGAGAGTCGCCGCGATCTTCATGCGTACCCACGGCCGCCCCCGCGTCACGCGCGACACGAAGCCGATATTGAGCTCGCGCGCTTCGCCCTCCATCAAGCCCAGCTCGAAGCGCACTCCCGCCGCCCCCAACCTGGCGCCGCCGCCGCCGGCCTCCGGGTTCGGATCCCGCATCGCCGCCACCACGCGCGCGACGCCGGCGGCGGCAAGCGCGTCGGCGCAGGGCGGGGTGCGGCCGTGGTGGGCGCAAGGCTCGAGGTTGAGATATGCGGTTGCTCCGCGCGCGGCCGATCCGGCCGCGGCGAGCGCGTTCGCCTCCGCGTGCGGCGCGCCGGCCTTCTCGTGCCAGCCCTCGCCGACCACGCGCTCGCCTTGCGTCAGCACGCAACCGACGCGCGGATTGGGAGTCGCGCTGTACAGGCCCTTCTCGGCGAGCTCCAGCGCGCGCCGCATCATCGCGTGATCGAAAGCCGAAAAGGGCGTCACTTCCTTCGCCGCGGCCGGCGGATCTCCTGAACCGCCTCGCGGAAATCGTCGGGCGTCTCGAAGCTGCGGTATACCGAAGCGAATCGGATATAGGCGATCTTGTCGAGCTTGGCCAGCTCGCGCATGACCAGGTCACCGACCCGGCTGGTCGGGACCTCGCGGTCCCCGAGCGAGCGCAGCTTCTCCTCGATCCGGTCGACCGCCGCGTCGATCGCCTCGGTCGCCACCGGGCGCTTGCGCAGCGCGACCATCATGCTGCCGAGCAGCTTGTCGCGGTCGAAGTCCGTCCTGCTGCCGTCCTTCTTCACCAGCCGCGGCATCCTCAACTCGACCCGCTCGTAGGTGGTGAAACGCTTGTCGCACTTCGGGCAGCGCCGCCGCCTGCGAATCACGTTCGCTTCGGGGTTCGAGCGCGTGTCGACCACCTGCGTGTCCTGGTGGCTGCAGAAGGGGCAGCGCATGGCGGATTGTGCCTAGGCGTACACCGGGAAGCCGGCGCACAGCGCCTTGATCTCGCCCGCGACACGGCGCACGTTGGCGTCGTCCGCAGGGTTGTCGAGCACGTCGGCGATCAGGTTGGCCAGGATTTCCGCCTCGCCGCTGCGAAAGCCCCGGGTCGTCATCGCCGGCGTGCCGATGCGGATGCCCGAGGTCACCGTCGGCTTTTCCGGATCGTTCGGTATCGCGTTCTTGTTGACCGTGATGTGCGCGCGTCCGAGCGTCGCCTCGGCGTCCTTGCCGGTGACACCCTTCTTGCGCAGATCGAGCAGGAACATGTGGCATTCAGTGCGCCCCGACACGACCCTCAGCCCGCGCTCGGCGAGTACCCGCACCATGGTGCGCGCATTGTCGAGCACATGCTGCTGGTAGTCGCGGAATTCCGGCCGCAGCGCCTCGCCGAACGCGACCGCCTTGGCGGCGATCACGTGCATCAGGGGCCCGCCCTGGATGCCGGGAAAGATCGCGGAGTTGACCGCCTTCTCCTGCTCGGGCCGGCCGAGGATCAGCCCGCCGCGCGGCCCGCGCAGCGTCTTGTGCGTGGTCGAGGTGACGAAGTCCGCGATGCCGACCGGCGAAGGGTAGAGGCCGACCGCGACCAGTCCCGCGTAATGCGCCATGTCGGCCATCAGCAGCGCGCCCGCCGCGTCGGCGGCCGCGCGCAGCCGCTTCCAGTCGATCGCGAGCGCGTAAGAGGACGCCCCGCCGACGATCATCTTCGGCCGGTGCTCGCGCGCCAGCGCGTCGACCTGGTCGTAGTCGATCTCCTCGTTCGCGTCGAGGCCGTAGGAGAGCACCTTGTACAGCTTGCCCGAGAGGTTCACCGGCGAACCGTGAGTCAAGTGGCCGCCGTGGGCGAGCGACATGCCAAGAATCGTGTCGCCGGGCTTGAGCGCCGCGGCGTAAACCGCCTGGTTGGCCTGCGAGCCCGAATGCGGCTGTACGTTCGCCCATTCGGCGCCGAACAGGCGCTTGGCACGCTCGATCGCAATCGACTCGGCCATGTCGACGAACTCGCAGCCGCCGTAGTAGCGCTTGCCCGGGTAGCCCTCGGCGTACTTGTTGGTGAGCTGCGAGCCTTGGGCGATCAGGACCGCCGAGCTGACGTAGTTCTCGGACGCAATCAGCTCGACGTGGTCCTCCTGGCGGCGGTGCTCGAGGCGCACCGCGTTCCAGACTTCGGGGTCCGACTGGGCGAGTAGGTTTGCGGCGAACATTTGCGGCGGGGCGGATGCTGGGAAGGCGCGATTCTACCCCGAGCGGGCGGCCGCGCCGCTCAGCCGCCCTCGCGCTCGATGCGGTAGCGCACGACGTGGTCGCCATGGCGGGCGGCGCTCACGCCGAGCCCTATCCAGCCTCGCTCACCGAGAATCGCCTCTTCCCGCTGCAGCAGCACCTCGGTCACCCCGTCGTCGGCGAGCAGGTAGGTGCCGTTCGAGGACTGGTCGGACAGAACGAAGCCGCTCTCGCGCTTGTGAATGCGGGCATGAAAACGCGAGGCGAAATGGCTGGCCACCACCAGGTCGTTCGACTTGTCGCGCCCGAGCCGCGCCTCGGGCGTCGCGTCGTCGATCATGAACGAGTCGCCCTCGTGGCTGAGCTTGAGGAACAGCTCGCCGCCGGGAGCAAGTCCGGTGCGCGAAAGGTTCGCCTCCGTGACGTCGGGGTCACTGCGCCAGAGCACTTCGCACACCGTGATCTCCTCCGCGCGCCCCTCGATCCGGATCGGAAACAGGGTGCGGCACCGCCCGCGCAGGCCCGCCGTCAGTGCCTCGACCGTCTGCTGGCTGGTGAGCACCTGCTCGGCGTTGGCGAGGGCCGCAAGCCGCGCGCACACGTTCACCGCGTCGCCGAATACGTCGCCCTCCGAGAGAACGACAGGACCATGGGCGAACGCGATCTTGATCGACAGTTTGCCGTAGGGGCGCGCGGGCAGCTGCGCCAGGAGGGTCATCATGTCGCAGGCGGAGCGCAGGGCGCCATCGGCGTCCTCGTACGCGCATACCATGGCGTCGCCGACGGTCTTGATCACGACGCCGGCATGCTTCGTGACGCAATGCTCGAGCAGCCCCAGAAGATGGCTGACCACCGAGACCGCGTGCGTGTCGCCAAGCGCCTCGTATATCCGCGTGCTGTTGCTGACGTCTGCGAACAGAATTGTGCGCTGAACGGTCTCCACGCGAATTCCGGTCGATTTTACCAAGGCGCGATAGTAACCGATGCGCTAGACCGCCAGCGGCGGTGCGAGGTCGCCGGGGGCGTCGATGTCGCGGATCACGCCCGGATCGCCGCAGGGGATCTTCACCAATTCCGCGGCGTGCCGCTCGAGCAGGGCGCGCGCGCCCTCGTCGCCACCGAGGGCCTCGAGCTCCGCGTGAAAGCGTCCGGCGATGCCGACCGGGTGGCCGCGGCGAGTGCGGAAGTACGGCACCGCGAGCGCCGCGCCGGCGGCGAGCGCATCGCGCACCGCGCCGATCGTGCTTGGTCGCACGAACGGCATGTCGGCGAGAGCGACCAGGTAGCCGTCGACATCGCCCGCGGCGTGCGCGCCGCAGGCGAGGCTCGCGCCCATGCCGCGCTCGGCGTCGCGGCACACGATCACCTCGCAGCCTTCGGCCGCTAGCGCGCGCGCGGTTTCGTCCGCCCCGGGGCGGACGACCGCCACCACGCGCGTGAGCTGCGTCCTGAGGTGGCGCGCCGCCTGGACCGCGATCGGAACGCCGTGAGGCAGCCGGTGGCGCAGCTTGTCCGAGCCGAAGCGCGAACCGGAACCGGCGGCGAGCAGCAGGCCGACGAATTCCAGGGTCAGGCTTTCTGCGGCTCGACTTCGCAGGCCGAGGGCGCGAAGCGGCTCTTTTCCTTCGCCGCCCAGTCGGGCGTGGCGACGCCGTGGCGGGCCGCGGTCATCTCGGCCAGGATCGCCACCGCGATCTCGGGCGGGGTCTTGGACCCGATGTACAACCCCACGGGACCGTGCAGGCGCGCAATTTCCCCGGCCGACAGGTCGAACTCTCGCAGGCGTTCGCGGCGCGCGTCGTTGTTCTTCTTCGAGCCGATCGCGCCGACATAGAACGCGGCCGATTTCAGCGCCTCGAGCAGCGCCATGTCGTCCAGCTTGGGATCGTGCGTGAGCGCGATCACCGCGCTGTGTCCGTCGAGGTTCAAGGCCGCGATCACGTCGTCGGGCATGCCCCGATCGAGCGCCACGCCAGGAAGGTCCCAACCGTCGGCGTATTCCTCGCGCGGGTCGACCACGACCACGTGGTAGTCGAGCATGCGGGCCATTTCGGCCAGGTAGCGCGTAAGCTGGCCCGCCCCGATCAGCACCAGGCGCCAGCGCGGGCCGTGCACCGTGGTCAGCACCTTGCCGTCGAATTCGAGCGCATCCTGCCACTGGCCCGGCTCGAGAGTCGCGCGGCCCGAGTCCATCTCGAGCCGCCGGCGCACCAGTTGTTGCCTGGAGATGGTCTGCAGCAGCTCGGCGAGTCCGCTTGCCTCGCCGACGGGCTCGAGCACCAGCTGCAGGGTGCCGCCGCACGGAAGACCCCAGCGGGTCGCTTCCTCGTTCGTGACGCCGTAGGTCATGACCTGAGGCTTGTCCGCGGCCACCGCCCTGGCGCGCACCTTTTCGACCAGATCGTCCTCGACACAACCGCCCGACACCGAGCCGGCGATCTGGCCGTCGTCGCGGATCGCCACCAGCGCCCCCACCGGGCGCGGCGCCGAGCCCCAGGTCTTCACGATGGTCCCGAGCGTCGCGCCGCGGCCGGCCTTGCGCCAGTCCTCGGCGCTGCGCAGTACTTCGATGTCAACGCTGTCCATGACTCATCTCCGACAGGGTGTTGATGGGACTATTCTATGCTCTTATGGTTGCGCCACCGGCGGAAATATCAAGCTTACGCGGCAACCGTGCCCGCCGGCTCTCGCCTCGCCGATCTCCAACTTGGCTCCGTGAATTCCCGCGATCTCGCGCACGATCGCAAGCCCCAGCCCGCTGCCGGTGCCTGACGTGCCGGGAACCCGGTAAAAGCGCTCCAGGACACGCTCGCGCTCGACCGGCGGAATCCCGGGCCCGTCGTCCTCCACCTCCAGCACTGCACGGCCGTCTTCGCCGCGCACCGCGGTGCGCACGGTAACGTGCGCGCCTGCGGGCGTGTATTCGAGGCTGTTGTGGATCAGGTTGGCGAGCGCCTCGCGCAACAAGAAAGCGTCGCCGCGCACGCGCGCGTCACCCAGTTCGAACCCTAGATCGCGGTCGCGGTCCATCGCGCGGTGCACCCACTCGTCGGCGGCGCCCTGGACCATATGGCGCAGGTCAACCAGTCGCGGGCCCGGTGCAAGGTTCCCGCCGGGCTCGGCCCGCGCGAGCGCGAGCAACTGGTTGGCGAGACGCGCCGCGCGCACCGTTCCCTGGTGCACCTGCTCGAGCTCGTTGCGGCAGGCTTCCGTCACCGGCTGCGCGAGCGCGAGCTCGGTATGGGCCTGCAGGCCGGCGAGCGGGGTGCGCAGCTGATGCGCCGCATTGGCGAGAAAGCGCTGCTGGTTCAGGTTCGCCTCGGCGACTTCCCCGAACAATGCATTCAGCGCGCCGATCAGCGGCTTCGTCTCCTCGGGAGCCTGCGCGGCCGAGACCGGCCGCAGGTCGCGCGGCGAGCGGCGCTTGATCTCCTCGGAGAGCTGGTCGAGCGGCTTGAGTCCGCGTTTCACCCCGAACCAGACGATGACCAGCGTCGCGAGCGCGATCAGGACGGTCGGCACGATGCTCGACAGCACGATGTCGCGCAGCAAACGCTGGCGCTTGTAGGTCGTTTCGGCAACCTGCACCAGGCAGCGCCTGCCGTTGCAGGGCGCAAGCACCGCGACCACGCGCACGTCCCTGCCCAGGTACACGCTGTCGTAGACGACGATGTGGTCTCCCGCCAATTCGCCCGCAGGCGGGTGCGGCATGCCGACATCGCCCGCAATGTGGCTGCCGTCGGGGGCCGACACGTGGAAGAAGATTGCGTCGTAGCGGTCGGTGCGCAGCACGCGTTCCGCGGTGCTCGGCAGGTCGAGCGAATACTGGCCGTCGTAGGTCCGGATCCTCTCCCCCAGGGCGAGCCCGACGTCGATCAGCGACTGGTCGTAGGCAGCGGTGGCGGGCTCGATCGTCGGGTAGTACGCAACCACCGTCGCGAGCGCGAGCAGCGCGGCGATCGGGGGCAGCAATTGCCGCAGGAGCTGGCCCCGCAGGCTTCTCGCGCTCACCTCAGCTTCCCTTGTGCTCTTCGAGCATGTAACCGAAGCCCCGCACCGTGCGGATGCTGATGCCCGCCGGCTCGAGCTTGGCGCGCAGGCGCGAGACGTAGACCTCTATCGCGTTGGACGACAGCTCGTCGCCCCAGTTCGCCACTGCCTGGATGATCGCATCCTTGGACACGACGCGTTCGACCCTGGCGAGCAGCACCTCGAGCACCGCCCACTCGCGGCCCGCGAGCTCGAGCGGCGACCCGTTCAGGAAGGCGCGCCGCGCCGCGGTATCGAGCAGCAGCGGACCGTGCACGACGTTGGGCCCCGCCTGGGCCTGGCTGCGGCGCATCAGCGCTCGCACCCGTGCCGTAAGCTCGGACATGGCGAACGGCTTGGCGACATAGTCGTCGGCGCCAAGGTCGAGGCCATGCACGCGGTCGTCCACCGCGTCGCGCGCGGTCAGCAAAAGTACCGGCATGCGCTCGGCCTTCGCGCGCAGCCGGCGCAGGACCTCGAAGCCGTCTATTCCGGGAAGGCCGATGTCGAGGATCAACAGGTCAAAGTGCTCTTGCGTCGCCGCGAGCACCGCTTGCTCGCCCCTCGCCACGACGTCCACCGCGTAGCCCTCGGATTCCAGGATGCGCGCAACCCCGCGCGCCAGGGCAGCGTCGTCTTCGACAATCAGGATGCGCATCGGGGAGCGTTGGCAAGGCGGCCAGAAGGGCCGCTATTTTGCCACGCTCCCGCGATTCACCTCGCGCTGCGCTCGTGGTGCTCCAGCAGCATGTAGCCGAACCCGCGCACGGTGCGAATGCGGATTCCGGCGGGCTCGAGCTTGGCGCGCAGGCGCGAGACGTAGACTTCGATCGCGTTCAGCGACAGATCGTCGCTCAGCCCGGCGACCGCCTCGATGATCGCTTCCTTGGACACGGTGCGCTCGACGCGCTCGAGAAGCACCTGCAGCACCGACCATTCGCGCGCCGCCATTTCGAGCGGCTCGCCGTTGAGCCACGCGCGGCGCGCGGCAGTGTCGAGCACAAGCGGGCCGTGCACGACGCGCGGCCCGACCGGTCCGCGCCCGCGCCTGCCGAGCGCGCGCACCCGCGCCGAAAGCTCGGGCAGGGCGAAGGGCTTCGGCATATAGTCGTCCGCGCCGAGGTCCAGTCCGCGCACCCGGTCGTCCACCGCGTCGCGCGCGGTCAGAATCAACACCGGCAGCGAATAGCCGCCCGCGCGCAGTCGCCGCAGCACCTCGAAGCCGTCTATGCCCGGCAGGCCGATGTCGAGCACGGTGAGGTCGAATTGCTCGCCGCGGATGCGCTCGAGCGCCTCCTCGCCGGTCGCGGCAGCGGAGACGTCGTAGCCCTCGTTGGCCAGCGCGCGCATCAGACCCGTGGCGAGGGAAGTATCGTCCTCCACGATCATCAGGCGCAGCGCGGGCATGGCGCCCGGACGTGGGCTCCCCGGGACGTGGCTCAGAGGATAGGCTTGGGCAAGGTTCATAGTCGGTCCGGAAGACGAAAGGGGGAATGGCGCTAAAAGTATTCCGCCAGCCTTACTGATCCCTTAAGCGCCGCTGTCGCCCGCCTGACTGGGAAGCCTAGATCTTCCGCAGCGCAACATTGCCGGAGCCGGAGCCCTTCGCTACGATGTGCCCGTCGGTCAGTCACGCCACGGTCACACCCCAGCCGCAAATTCCACTCGAGATGGGCGCCGGCGGGGCGATTCCCGGGCATAAGAGAACCAATCCCGAAGGAGGCAACATGGCAGTGAAAGTATCCATGAAAGTCAATGGCAAGCCCGTTTCGGCCGAGGTCGAGGCGCGCACCCTGCTGGTGACGTTCATTCGCGAACAGCTGCGTCTCACCGGCACCCACGTGGGCTGCGACACCGCCCAGTGCGGGGCCTGCACGGTGCAGATGAACGGCAAGGCAGTGAAGTCGTGCTCGATCCTGGCGATGCAGGCCGAGGGCGCCGACGTTCAGACCATCGAAGGAGTCGCCAAGGCCGACGGCACGCTGCACCCGATGCAGGCAGCGTTCAAGGAGCATCACGGCCTGCAATGCGGGTTCTGCACCCCCGGGATGGTGATGAGCGCGATCGACTTCGCCAAAGAGCACCCAGGCGCGAGCGAGAAGGAAGTGCGCGAGGCGCTCGAGGGCAACCTGTGCCGCTGCACGGGCTACCACAACATCGTCAAGGCGATCATGGCCGGTTCCAAGGCCATGGCCGCCGCCAAGTAGAACCAGGAGACCCAGCCATGGCCGCATCCCTGATCGGCGCTCGGGTCGAGCGCAAAGAGGACTACCGCTTCCTCACCGGCGCCGGGCAATACACCGACGACGTCGCCCTGCCCGGGCAAACCCACGCCGCATTCGTGCGCTCGCCGCACGCGCACGCCAAGATCAAGTCGATCAAGAAGGACAAGGCGCTCAAGGCGCCGGGCGTGCTGGCGGTCTACACCGGCGAGGACCTCGCCGCCGGCAAGGTCGGCGGGCTGCCCTGCGGCTGGCTGATCACCGGCACCGACGGCCAGCCGATGAAGGAGCCGCCGCACCCTCCGCTCGCGCAGGGCAAGGCGCGCTACGTCGGCGACCACGTCGCGGTAGTGATCGCCGAGACGCAAGACGCGGCACGCGACGCCGCCGAGCTGGTCGAGGTCGACTACGAAGTGCTGCCCGCGGTGGTCGATGCGTCCAAGGCGACGCAGAAGGGCGCGCCGGCGCTGCACGACATCGCGCCGGACAACAAGTGCTACACCTGGGCGCTCGGCGACAAGGCCGCGGTCGACGCGGCGTTCGCCAAGGCGGCACACGTGACCAAGCTCGAGTTCATCAATAACCGCCTGATCCCGAACGCGATCGAGCCGCGCGCGGCCAACGCGACCTATTCCCGGGCCGACGACAGCTACACGCTGTACGTCGCGAGCCAGAACCCGCACGTCGAGCGACTGCTGATGACCGCGTTCGTGCTCGGGCTGCCGGAGCACAAGGTGCGCGTCGTGGCGCCCGACGTCGGGGGCGGCTTCGGCTCCAAGATCTACCTCTACGCCGAGGACGTGGTGGTCACCTGGGCCTCGCGCCAGCTCGGCCGCCCGGTAAAGTGGACCGCCGAGCGCAGCGAATCGTTCGTGTCCGACGCCCACGGGCGAGACCACCACACGGTGGCCGAGCTGGCGCTGGACAAGGACGGCAAATTCCTCGCCATGCGCGTGCACACCACGGCGAACATGGGCGCCTACCTGTCGACCTTCGCCACTTGCATCCCGACCATTCTGTATGCGACGCTGCTCGCCGGGCAGTACACCACGCCGGCGATCTACTGCGAGGTGACCGCGGTGTTCACCAACACCGCGCCGGTTGACGCCTATCGCGGCGCGGGACGGCCCGAAGCGACCTACGTGGTCGAGCGCCTGGTCGAGACCGCGGCGCGCGAGATGAAGCTCGATCCGATCGAGATCCGCCGGCGCAACTTCATCAAGGCTTTTCCCTACCAGACGCCGGTCGCACTGTTGTACGACACCGGAGGCTACGACGCAACACTCGATGCAGTGGTGAAGATGGCCGACGTCGCCGGTTTCGCCAAGAGGAAGGAAGAGTCGGCCAAACGCGGCAAGCTGCGCGGACTGGGCTACGCCTGCTACATCGAGGCCTGCGGCATCGCGCCGTCGAACATCGCGGGCGCGCTCGGCGCGCGCGCGGGTCTGTTCGAAGCGGGCGAGGTCCGCGTCCACCCGACCGGCAGCGTCACCGTGTTCACCGGCTCGCACTCGCACGGCCAGGGCCACGAGACGACCTTCGCCCAGGTGGTCGCCGACAAGCTCGGCATGGCGATCGAGAACGTCGACATCGTGCACGGCGACACCTCGAAGATCCTGTTCGGCATGGGCACCTACGGCTCGCGTTCGATTGCGGTGGGCGGCACTGCGATCGTCAAGGCGCTCGACAAGGTCATCGCCAAGGGCAAGAAGATCGCCGCCCACCTGATGGAGGCCGCCGAGAGCGACATCGAGTACGACAAGGGCGTGTTCAAGGTCGCCGGCACCGACAAGCAGAAGTTGTTCGGCGAGGTCGCGTTCGCGGCCTACGTGCCGCACAACTACCCGCTCGACAAGCTCGAGCCGGGGCTGAACGAAAACGCGTTCTACGACCCGACCAACTTCACCTTTCCGGCGGGCAGCTACGTCTGCGAAGTGGAAATCGACCCGGACACCGGCGTCACCAGGGTGGAACGGTTCTCCGCGGTGGACGACTTCGGCAAGATCATCAACCCGATGATCGTCGAGGGCCAGGTGCACGGCGGCCTGACGCAGGGCATCGGCCAGGCGCTGACCGAAGGCTGCCACTACGACCCGGAGAGCGGACAGCTGGTCACCGGCTCGTTCGGCGACTACTGCATGCCGCGCGCGGACGACGTGCCCTCGTACCAGCTCGACACGCGCGAGACGCCTTGCACCCACAACCCGCTCGGGGTCAAGGGCTGCGGCGAGGCCGGCGCGATCGGGGCCCCGCCGGCAGTGATGAACGCGATCACCGACGCGCTCGGGATCAAGGACCTGCCGATGCCCGCCACCGCCGAAACGGTGTGGAAGGCGATCCGCGCGAACAGAAAAGCAGCCTAAGAAGGAATAAAGGAGAACACCATGCACGCATTCAACTACCACCGCCCCTCCTCGCTCGCCGACGCCTCCGGGCTGGCAGGCAAGGGCGTCGACGCCAAGCTGCTCGCCGGCGGCCAGAGCCTGGTGCAGGCGATGAAGCTGCGCCTGTCGGCGCCGAGCGATCTCGTCGACCTCAACCAGATCGCCGAGCTGCGCGGCATCAAGTCCGACGGCAAGACCGTTACCGTCGGCGCGATGGCGCGCCACGCCGAGGTTGCGGCCTCGGCCGAGGTGAAGAAGGCGATCCCCGCGCTCGCCGCGCTGGCCGAGCTGATCGGCGACCGGCAGGTGCGCAACCAGGGCACGATCGGCGGCTCGCTCGCCAACAACGATCCCGCAGCCGATTACCCGGCGGCGGTGCTCGGCCTGGGCGCGACCGTGGTGACCAACAAGCGCAAGATCGCGGCGGACGAGTTCTTCAAGGGCATGTTCGAGACCGCGCTTCAGGCCGGCGAGATCATCACCCAGGTCTCCTTCCCGGTGCCCAAGCGCGCCGGGTACGTGAAGTTCAAGAACCCGGCCTCGCGCTTCGCGATCGTCGGCGTATTCGTGGCCGACACCGGCAGCGGCGTGCGCGTCGCGGTGACCGGCGCGGGCCCGAGCGTGTTCCGCCAGGGCGAGATGGAAAAGGCGCTCGGGACGAAATTCGCGCCCGAATCGGTCGCCAGCGTCAAGGTCAAGGCCGACGGCCTGAACAGCGACTTGCACGCGAGCGCCGAGTATCGCGCCCATCTGGTCGGCGTGATGGCCAAGCGCGCGGTCGAGGCGGCGCTGAAGTAGCCCAAGCCGCTCTTTGCAGGCCAACGGCCCGCCCCGGCGGGCCGTTTCTTTTCTACAATGTCGCTTTTGCAGGACATCCCGCCATGCCTCGCCCGTTGCCGAAATCGATCGACGAAACCCAGGAGCTGCTGGCCTCGTCGGACTACGTCGCCGAGCGCAGCCTTGCCACCGCGCTCTACCTGGCGCTGGCGATGCAGCGGCCGCTGTTCCTCGAGGGCGAAGCGGGCGTGGGCAAGACCGAGATCGCAAAGGTCATCGCGCAGGCGCTCGGGCGCGAGCTGATCCGCCTGCAGTGCTACGAAGGGCTGGACATCGCGCAGGCGGCCTACGAGTGGAACTACTCGCGCCAGATGATCGAGATCCGGCTCGCCGAGGCCTCGGGAGAGAAGTCCAAGGAGAAGCTCGCGCAGGACATCTTTTCCGAGCGCTTCCTGGTCAAGCGTCCGCTCGCGCGCGCGCTCGAAGGCAAGCCCGGCAAGGCGCCGGTGCTGCTGATCGACGAGCTCGACCGCACCGACGAGCCGTTCGAGGCCTACCTGCTCGAAGTGCTGTCGGACTGGCAGATCTCGATCCCGGAGACCGGCACGCTGCGCGCCACCGAGCCGCCGATCGTGGTCATCACCTCGAACCGCACGCGCGAGATCCACGACGCGGTGAAGCGGCGCTGCTTCTACCACTGGGTCGACTATCCCGACGCGGCGCGCGAGCTCGAGATCCTCAGGCGCAAGGCACCGCAGGCCTCGGCCGGCCTGTCGAAGGAAGTAGTGGCATTCGTACAGCGCCTGCGCGGCGTCGAGCTGTTCAAGCTGCCGGGGGTCGCGGAGACGATCGACTGGGCGAACTGCCTGGTCGCGCTCGACCGTATCGCGCTCGACCCTGAAACCGTCAACAACACGCTCGGCGTGCTGCTCAAGTACCAGGACGACATCGAGAAGATCGCGGGCGAGGAAGCCACGCGCCTGGTCGCCGAATCCAAGGCCGCGGCCACGGCCTGATTTCAACGCCATGCGGGTACCCACCTTCCTCGGCCGTCTGTGGGGCGCCGCGGAGCGCGCCACGGGAGGCGGAGGCGCGCGCAAGGCGATCGAGCACTGTCGAGCGCTGCTGTCGGAGCGCGGCGAAGCTGCGGGCACCGCACTCGCGCGCCAGGCCCTGGGCGCCTGCCTTGCGCTCGATCACGACGAGCGCGATGCCATGTTCGACGCGCTGACGCGCGATTTCTCCCCCGAGCCGGAGCGGGTCGGCAAAGCCGCCGACGCCTATCGCCGCGAGCCGGGCCCCGGCACGCTCATTCGCCTGCAAGAAACGGTCGAGCCGCCGCGCCAGGAGCTGTTCCGGCGCCTGAACATGGCCCCGGGCGGCACCGCCGCGGTGGTCGAGCTGCGGCGCCGGCTGCTGCGCGGGCTGCGTGCGCACCCGGAATGGGCCGCGCTGGACTTCGACCTGCTGCACTTGCTGCGCTCGTGGTTCAACCGCGGTTTCCTGGTCCTGGAGCGCATCGACTGGCGCACTTCCGCCATGGTGCTGGAGAAGCTGATCGAGTACGAGGCGGTGCATGAAATCAAGGGTTGGCCCGACCTGCAGCGGCGGCTCGAGGCGGACCGGCGCTGCTTCGCGTTCTTTCACCCTGCGCTGCCCGACGAGCCGCTGATTTTCATCGAGGTCGCGCTGGCGCGCAGCATGTCCACCGGGGTGCAGCCGCTGCTGGCCGTCGACACGCCCGTCGGCGGCACGGACGAGGCCCGCTGCGCGGTGTTCTACTCGATCACCAACTGCCAGGACGGCCTGCGCGGAATCTCGTTCGGCAATTTCCTGATCAAGCAGGTCGCGGTCGAGCTGCAGCGCGAACTGCCGCAGCTGAGCAGCTTCGCCACGCTATCGCCGCTGCCCGGATTCAGGCAGTGGCTCGAGCGCCAGCATGTCGCGGGAATCGAGGCGCTGGCGCAGCCGGGCTGGCAGCAGGCGAAGAAGTCCGATCCGCTGCCCGTGCTGCTGCAGCAACTGTGCGCTTACTACCTGCTGCATGCCAAGCAGGGCAGCCAGCCTCTGGATCCGGTAGCGCGCTTTCACCTCGGAAACGGCGCGCGCCTGGAGCGCATCAACTGGCTCGGCGACACCTCCGACAACGGCATCGCGCGCTCCGCGGGCCTGATGGTCAACTACGTCTACCGGCTGGACGAGGTCGAGCGCAATCACGAACTGTTCGTGAACGACAACCGCGTTATCGCGTCGCGCGAGGTGGAGCACCTGGCGCGCGAATCTCCCCTCTCGGCCGCCGCAGCGGCGAAAGCCAAGGCCTGACATGCTGCCCGGCCTCGAGATCGACGCGACGGGCCCCGGCGCCGGCCGGCTGGCGGAGAACGTGATGCACTTTGCCCGCCTGCTGCGGGCCGCAGGGCTGCGCATCGGCCCGGACCGGGTGATCGATTGCGTGCGCGCGCTCGAGATCGCGGGCGCCGCGCGCCGCGACGACTGGTACTGGACCATGTCGAGCGTGCTGCTCTCGCGCGAGGAGCAGCGCCCGATCTTCGACCAGGCGTTCCGCATCTTCTGGCGCGACCCGAAGCTGATGGAGAAGATGATGCAGCTCTTGCTGCCCAAGACCTACGGCCGCGCCGGCAAGGACGAAGAGCAGCAAGCGCAGCGCCTCACCGACGCGCTGTTCGCCCAGCAAAAGCATGAGCCGCGCGCGCACGAGGAGCAGGAAATCGAGCTCGACGCGAGGCTGACGTTTTCCACCAGCGAGGTCCTGCAGCGCATGGATTTCGACACCATGTCAGCGGCCGAGCTCGCCGAGGCGAAGAAGATGATCGCGCAGCTGCGCCTGCCGCTGCCCGAAATCCGCACCCGGCGCTACGCTCAAAGCGCGCGCGGGCGGCGCGTCGACCTGCGCGCCAGCCTGCGAGAGAGCCTGCGCGAAGGCGGCGACGTGATCCCGCTGGTGCGCAGCGCTCCCGAGCGCGAGCATCCGCCGCTGGTGGTGCTGTGCGACATCTCGGGCTCGATGAATCCCTACGCCCGCATGTTCCTGCATTTCCTGCACGCCATCACCAACGACCGCGACCGCGTCTCGGTGTTCGTCTTCGGCACCCGGCTTACCAACGTCACGCGCCAGCTGCGCCATCGCGACGTCGACGTTGCGATGGCGAAGGTCGCCGATGCGATCAAGGACTGGTCCGGCGGCACCCGCATCGGTGTGTGCTTGCGCGAATTCAACTGGCGCTGGGGACGCCGCGTGCTGGGGCAGAACGCCTGCGTGCTGCTGGTCTCGGACGGCCTCGACCGCGAGGCGGGCGAGGGCTTGTCGGACGAAATGGACCGCCTGGCGAAGTCCAGCCGCTACCTGGTGTGGCTCAACCCGCTGCTGCGCTACGAGCAGTTCGAGGCGCGCCCCGCCGGCGTGCGCGCGATGCTGCCGCACGTCGACCTGTTCCTGCCGGTGCATAATCTGAAGAGCCTGGTCGACCTGGCGCACACGCTGAATCGGCCGCTTACCCGAACTCACCAGGAGAAACGCGCATGGAGATGACCGGCGAGCAGCTGATCCTCGCGTCGCAGCAGCAAACCTGGGACGCGCTGAACGACCCCGAGATCCTCAAGGCCTGCGTTCCAGGCTGCGACTCGATAGAGAAGACCGGCGAGAACGAGTATCTGGTGCTGATGGTCGCGCGCGTCGGGCCGGTGAGCGCGAAGTTCAAGGGCAAGCTGGCGCTGTCCGACCTGGATCCACCGAACTCATACTCGATCGCGTTCGAGGGCCAGGGCGGCGCCGCCGGCTTCGGCAAGGGCGGCGCGCAAGTACGCCTCGCGCCCGAGGCCGAGGGCACGCGGCTGACCTACAGCGTCAAGGCGAGCGTGGGCGGCAAGCTGGCGCAGATCGGATCGCGCCTGGTCGACGCGGCAGCGAAGAAGATCGCGAACGACTTCTTCCAGGCATTCAACGACAAGGTCGCCGGGGCGCACGCGCCGCAGGGACACGAGGAGCACGAGGCGCACCATCCCGAGCCGGTACCGCCGGATCCCGACATGCCGACCCTGTCCAGGCCCACGGTGGCATTCTTCGCCGCCGGCGCTCTGGTGGTAGTTGCGGTCTGCCTGGTGGTGCTCTACGGATGACCGAGCTGCTGTTTCGCGACGACGCCTACCTGAAGTCCTGCGGCGCGACGGTCGTCGCGCTGCACGGGGACGCGCTCGAGCTCGATCGCACCGTGTTCTATCCCATGGGCGGCGGCCAGCCCGGCGACAGCGGCAGCATAGGCGGCCTGCGCGTGATCGACGCGCGCAAGGGCGAGGACGGCGAGCGCGTGCTTCACGTGCTCGAGACAGGCGCGCCTGCGCCTCCTCCCGGGACGCCGGTCGAAATCGAGATCGACTGGGAGCGCCGCTATCGTCACATGCGCTTTCACACCGCGCTGCACCTGCTGTGCGCGGTCGTGCGAGCCCCGGTCACGGGCGGGCGTATCGCGGCCGACAAGGCGCACCTGGATTTCGACGTGGAAATGGAGCGACTGGTGAAGGAGGAGATCGAGGCGGGCGTCAACGCATTGATTGCCGCGGGCCATGAAGCCCGGCCGCGCTGGGTCACCGAGGCCGAGCTAGACGCACGGCCCGAGCTGGTGCGGACCATGTCGGTGGCGCCGCCGCGCGGCGAAGGGCGGGTTCGCCTGCTGGAGATTCCCGGCGTCGACTTGCAGGCCTGCGGCGGCACCCACGTCGGGAATACGCGCGAGATCGGCCGTTTGCTGGTGACGAAGATCCGTTCGGAAGGAAAGAGAAACAAGAGGGTTACGCTCGCGTTTGCGCAATAGGTCACGCCGGCCCCTCCCGTCGGGCCTGCGGCGCCATTCGTCACCGGACGGGACGGGGCAGGGAATATTTCCTCGAATGCGGTTTTTTCACGGAACTATGATGACTACGCCGCACCGCAGACGAGGCAAGACATGGGAGGCATCGAAATGTCCGCGCTGACCGAACGCAGGGGCGTCGCCACGGAACGCAGCCCCGCGATCGTGCTGTTCGCCGAGCTGCGCAATTTCACCCGCATGTCGGAAATGCTCGAGCCGCAAAAGGTGCTGGACCTTGCGAGCGGTTTCTTCGCCCTGGTCGCCGACGCCATCGAGTCGAACGGCGGAGAGGTCTTCGGCGTTCGCAACGACACCCTGATCGCGGCGTTTCGAGGCGGCACGCCGAGCGAACACGCGCGCCGGGCGGTGGGCGCCGCGCAGCAGATTCAGCGCGAGTTCGGCGCCATCGCCGAATCCTGGCAACGGGAATACGGGCTGATGACCGCGGTCGCGATGGGGCTTCACCTCGGCGATACGGTGTTCGGCATGGCGGGTCCCGACGGCGCCGCGCAGCTGGTCGCGTTCGGAGACTGCGTGAGCATCGCCGAACGGCTGCTGCACCGGGCGCGCGCCGGCGAGTTCGTGCTCTCCGCCGGCGTAATGGATGCGCTCGGCAGCTCGAACTCCGAGCTGGAGGCCGCGGAGCTGCCGCCGCTGCAGCTCGCGCGACGCGAGTCGATCGAGATCTACGGCGTATTGTTGGACACCCGCCTGGACTTCACCTAGGCGGGAAGGGCCGCCTCGCGGATCGCCGCCGCCAGCGCCTCGGGCGGATGGGCGCCCGAAACCGCGAGCCTGCGCCCGAGGATGAACGTGGGTACGCCGGAGATTCCCAGCGACTTCATGTCCTCCTCGAGCTTCGCCAGGCGCCGCCGATCCGCCTCGTCGGCCCAGCGCGCCTCGAGCTCGTCGGTCGCCACGCCGCACTCCGCCGCGATCGACTTCAGCACCTCGCGGTCCCCGGTGTCCCGCGCCTGCTCGAAGTAGGCCCGAAACAGCGCCTCGACCACCGCCTCGCCCGCGCCCCGCTCCTGCGCCAGCTCGATCAGCTGGTGTGCGGCGAAGGTGTTAGGCGTCCGCGTCTGGCGCTCGAGCGCGAACGCCAGCCCCTCACCGGCCGCCTCGGCCGCGACGTGCTTGTCGAGCTCGCGCGAGCGCTGCTCCCCGAACTTTGCCCGGCGGTATTCCGCGCGCGCGATGCCTTCGGCGGGCATTCCCGGGTTGAGCTGAAACGGCAGCCAGGCGACCTTCACCGCGACTTCGTCGCCCAGCAGCGCAAGCGCCTTCTCCAGGCGCCGTTTGCCGATGAAGCACCAGGGGCAGATCACGTCCGAGACGATTTCGATGGCGACCGTGGCAGGCATGAGAACGCTAGTGTAGTTCAGGGCGAGAATCGCGGCGCCACTTGACGAGTTTCATGCCCATTTCGACAGCCCCGAGGGGCGGATGTTCACGTTCGGTTCAGTCTCCCGCGATTGTCATATTGTCCACCAGGATCGAGCCCGACCGGCGCGCGCCGCGCACCACCACGTCGCTGCCCACGGCGGCGACCCCGCGCAGCATCTCTCGCAGGTTGCCCGCGATAGTGATTTCCTCGACCGGGAAGCGGATCTCGCCGCCCTCGACCCAGTAGCCCGCCGCGCCGCGCGAGTAGTCGCCGGTGAGCAGGTTTACGCCGTGCCCCATCAGCTCGGTGACGAGCAGCCCGCGGCCCATTGCCCTGAGCATGCCGGCGAAGTCCGGGCCCGGCGCCCCGCTCTGGCGCACGAAGAGGTTGTGGTTTCCGCCCGCGCTGCCGGTGCTCCGCATGCCGAGCTTGCGCGCCGAGTAGCAGCCAAGGAAGTAGCCCTCGAGCACGCCGTCGCGCACCACGCTGCGCGCGCGGGTCGCCACCCCCTCCTCGTCGAAAGGCGAGCTGGCGAGCGCCTGCGGCTCGTGCGGTCGTTCGTCGATGCTCACAATGGGCGAGAAAACCTGCTTGCCAAGCGAATCGACCAGGAACGAGGCCTTGCGGTAGAGGCTGCCGCCGCTCGCCGCGGCGACGAAGGAGCCGATCAGCTGGGTGGCGATCGGCGCCTCGAACAGCACCGGCGCCTTGCAGGTTGAGATCTTGCGCGCGCCGAGGCGCGCCAAAGCGCGCTCGCCCGCGTAGCGTCCGAGCGCCTCCGGGTCCGCGAGCCTTTCGGCCACGCGGTGCGCGCTGTACCAGTCGTCGCGCTGCATCAAGCCCTTGTCCTCCGCGATCACCGCGCACCACAGCGAATGGCGCGAGGTGGGAAAGCCGCCCACGAAGCCCAGGCTGTTTGCGAACGCGAACTGGGATTGCTGCGTCGAAAGCGACGCGCCCTCGGAATTATTGAGCTTCTTCGACAGCGCGAAAGCCGCCGCCTCGCAGCGGCGCGCGATCGCAATCGCCTGCTCGGTGTCCAGGTCCCAGGGATGGAACAGGTCCAGGTCTGGAGTCTCGCGCGCGAGCAGCGCGGGTTCCGGCGGGCCGGCGCAGTCGTCTTCCGCGGTGTGACGCGCGATCGCCAGGGCGGCAACCACGGTCTGCTCGAGCGCCGCGGGAGAGAAGTCCGAGGTGCTGGCGTGGCCACGTCGCGCGTGCGGGCGCTCGCCCGCGTAGACCGTGACGCCGATACCCTTGTCGCGGTTGTGCTCGATGGTCTCGACCGCGCCTCTGCGCACGGTCACCGAGAGGCCTCGACCCTCTGACACGTCGCACTCGCAAGCGCTCGCGCCGAGACGCTTTGCGTGTCCCAGGATTGCCGTGGCGAACTCCTGCAGCTGCGCAGCGGAGTAGGTGAAGCGATGGCGATTTGTCATGGCGCGCTATGATAGCAGCGTGATGCAGGACGAGATCCCGAGCAAGACGCGCAAGAAGCAGGAAATGCACGAGCTGCAGGCGCTCGGCGCCGCCTTGGTCGCCCTGCCCGACGGTTCGCTTGCTTCGATCTCCCTGCCCGACGTGCTCGCGCAGGCGATCGCCGAGACGCGGCGCATCCGCAGCCGCGAAGGAAAGCGCCGCCAGCTGCAGTACATCGGGCGACTGATGCGAGACCTCGACCCGGAGCCGATCCGGGCGGAGCTCGACCGCATCGAGGGCCGCTCGGCCGCGGAAGCGGCGCGTCACCGGCGCCTCGAGCAGCTGCGCAGCCGCCTGCTGGAGGACGACGAGGCCCTGACCGATTTCGCGCGCGAGCACCCGGCGGCCGATCTGCAGGCGTTGCGGGCACTGATCCGCAACGCGCGGCGCGAGCGGCTGGAAGGCCGCCCGCCGCGCGCGTTCCGCGAGATGTTCCGCGTTCTGCGCGAGGCGGACGAGATCTGACGATGACGCAAGCCACTATTGAGTTCGAGCTGCTGTTCCGCGCCGAGGTCACGCTCGCGCCGGCGCAGGAGGTCGGCGCCGGCCCGCTGGGCCGTCGCCGCATCATTCCAATCACCGGCGGAACGGTATCGGGGCCGCGCCTGTCCGGCCGGGTGCTGCCGGGCGGCGCGGACTGGCAGATCGTGCGCCCGGACGGCGTCGCGTATCTCGATGCGCGCTACACCATCGAGACCGGCGACGGCGCGCTCGTCTACGTGCGCAACCGCGGCTACCGTCACGGGCCGGCGGATGTCATCGCGCGCCTGGCCGCAGGCGAAGCGGTCGATCCGGCGCTGTACTACATGCGCACCACGCCGTGGTTCGAAACCGGCGACGCGCGCTACGCCTGGCTCAATCGCACAGTCTGCGTCGGCAGCGGCGAGCGGCTCGCCGGCGCGGTGCGGATCGACTTCTACGCCGTAAAATAGACGCATGGATACCACGCTCGTCGTCGGCCTCGTTTCGGTAAGCGACCGCGCCTCGAAGGGCGTCTATAAGGACGAGGGCATTCCCGCGCTCAAGGACTGGCTGGCTGGCGCGATCGCGTCCCCGGCCTGGCGCGACGAGACGCGCCTGATCGCCGACGAGCAAGCCGTGATCGAGACGGCGCTCAAGGAGCTGGTCGACCAGCGCGGCTGCCACCTGGTGCTCACTACGGGCGGCACGGGGCCGGCAAAGCGCGACGTGACGCCCGAAGCGACGCTCGCGGTGGCCGACAAGGTCATGCCGGGTTTCGGGGAGCAGATGCGCCAGATCAGCCTGCAATTCGTGCCGACCGCGATCCTGTCGCGCCAGGTGGCGGTCATCCGGGGCAAGGCGCTGATCATCAATCTGCCTGGTCAGCCCAAGTCGATCAAGGAAACCCTCGAGGGCCTGAAGGATCCCGCCGGCAAGCCGCTGGTGCACGGAATCTTCGCTGCGGTGCCGTATTGCATCGACCTGATCGGCGGCCCCTACATCGAGACCCGCGCAGAATCGGTGAAGGCGTTCCGGCCCAAGTCGGCGCAGCGGCCGGCGGGCCCGGCCGCGTGAGCGCACGGTGCGGCTGCTGACCTTCAGGCCCAAGCGGGGCGGCGCGGCGCGCGTCGGCGTGCTGCTCGCGAACGCGCGCGTGCTCGACGTCGCCGGTGCCGCGCGCCGCGCGCGCCTGCCCTTCGACGCGGGCGACATGCTGTCGCTCATCGCCTCCGGCCGCGCGGGCCTCGCGGCGCTGCGCAGGCTGACGCGGGGCTACGCCGGGCGGGGCCTCGCCCTCGGCAGCTTGCGCTTGATGGCGCCGATCCCGCGCCCGCGCAAGAACGTGTTCTGCGTCGGCTGGAACTACCTCGAGCATTTCGAGGAGGGTGCTAAGGCGCGCCCGCACGTGCAGGAAATGCCGGCGCACCCGGCGTTCTTCAGCAAGGCGCCGACGGCGGTCAACGGGCCGTACGACCCCATCCCGCTGCACGCGGGCGTGACCGAGAAACTGGACTGGGAGGTCGAGCTCGGCGTCGTCATCGGGCGCGGCGGGCGCGACATCGCCGAAGCCGATGCGCTGAAGCACGTCTATGGCTACACGGTCATCAACGACGTCTCGGCGCGCGAGGTGCAGCGCCAGCACGGGCAGCAGTGGTTCAAGGGCAAGAGCCTGGACGGGACCTGTCCGATGGGCCCCTGGATCGTGACCGCCGACGAGGTGCCGGATCCGCAGGCGCTGCGCGTCACCTGCCGCCTGAACGGGGTCGTAAAGCAGGATTCCAATACCCGGCACATGTACTTCCGCATCCCGCGCATCATCGCCGAGCTCTCCGCGGGACTGACGCTCGAGCCCGGCGACGTCATCTCCACCGGCACCCCGGCGGGGGTCGGCCACGCGCGCACCCCGCCTGAGTTCATGCGCGCGGGGGACGTGCTGGAGACCGAGGTCGTGGGCATCGGCGCGCTGCGCAACCGCATCGGCCGCTAGAGCGCCGCTACATGATCTGGTTGACGGTGCCGCCGTCGACCCGCAGCGCGGCGCCGGTGGTGGCCGAGGCGCCTTCGCCGCAGAGATAGACGGCGAGGTTTGCCACTTCTTCGGCAGAGGTGAATCGCTTCAGGAGCGAAGTCGGCCTGAAGTTGACGAAGAAATCGCGCTCGATCTCCTGCACCGTCTTTCCCGCGGCGCGGGCGCGCTCGGCGCGCAGGCGGTCGGTGGTCTCGGTGCGGGTCGGCCCGGGCAGCAGCGCGTTCACGGTAACGCCCGTCGCCGCGAGCTCCATCGCCAGGCCGCGCGAGATCGCGAGCTGCGCGGTCTTGGACATGCCGTAGTGAATCATCTCCTTCGGGATGTTGAGCGCCGACTCGCTCGAGACGAAGATCACTCGCCCCCAGCCGCGCCCGGCCATGGCCGGCGCATAGCGGCGCGCGAAGCGGACTCCGCTCATCACGTTCACCTCGAACAGCCGCTGCCATTCGGCGTCCGGGATGTCGAAGAACGACTTGCGCTCGTAGATGCCGAGGTTGTTGACCAGGATGTCGCACTCGGGGACGCGGGCAAACACCTGCTCCGCGCCCGCGGCGCTCGCGCAGTCGGCGGCCACTGCGTCCGCCCGCGCGCCGGGCGCGTCCGCGCGCAGGCGCGCAAGCGCGGCGTCGACCGACGCTCGGCTGCGTCCGGTGAGCGTGACCTCGGCGCCCTCGGCGGCGAGGCCCTTCGCGATCGCGTAGCCGATGCCGGCGGTCGATCCGGTGACGAGCGCTCGGCGTCCTCTCAGTTTCAAGTCCATTGCTCCGCTTCCTCCTTGGTTAGCCGCCGCGAGTGGTCGCGCTCAGGCCGCCGTCGACCACGATCTCGGCGCCGGTCACGAACTTCGCTTCGTCCGACGCGAGGTAAACCGCAGCCCAGGCCACGTCCCAGGCATCGCCCATCTTGCCGGTCGGCGTGCGCGCGTTGCGCTTGGCGATCAACGCCGCCGCGTCGCCGCCCTGCGACTTCGCCAACCGCTGGGCGACCAGCGGGGTGTTCATCAGGCCCGGGATCACGGTGTTGATCCGCACCCCCTTGGGCGCGTAGCGCACCGCCGCCACGCGCGAGAAGTGCTGCAGCCCTGCCTTCGATGCCGCGTAGGCCGCGAGATCGTTGCCGAGGTGGCGCAGGCCCGCGATCGACGACAGATTCACGATCGCCCCGCCGCCCTGCTCCGCCATCAGCGGCGCCACCATGCGGATCGACTGGTAGACGTAGTGCAGGTTGAACTCGAATTGGGCGCGCCACGCGTCCGGCTCGATCTCCTCCGGCCCGCCCGGGATGCTGCCGCCGACGTTGTTGACCAGGATGTCGATCCGCCCGTGACGCGCGAGCGTCTCGTCGACCGCGCGCCTGAGGTCCGCCTCCCGAGTCACGTCCGCCGCGAGCGCCGTCATCGTCGCGCCCTCTGCCTTCACCAGGCGCGCGGTTTCCTCGGCCGCGGCGAGGTTCACGTCGGCGCCGACCAGCTTCGCCCCTTCGCGCGCGAACAGGACGCAGATCGCGCGCCCGTTGCCGACGCCCTCGCCCACCGATCCGGCGCCAAGTACCAGCGCTACCTTGTCTTTCAGTCTGTCGCTCATCGAAGCTTCCTGTCAGCCGTCCTGCCGGGGCAAGGTGAGAATCGCCTCCAACCCCCCGCCGGAACGGTTTTTCAGCACCAGCTCGCCGCCGTGCGCGCGCGCGATGTTGCGCGCGATGCCCAGCCCTAGCCCGGTGCCGCCGGTCTCGCGGCTGCGCGAGCGCTCGCCGCGGTAGAAGGGCTCGAACGCGCGCTCGAGCTCCTGCTCGGGGATACCCGGTCCGTCGTCGATGATCCGCATTACCACCTGCTCTGGCGCGTCTTCGACCTCGATCATCGCACGTCCGCCGTAGCGGATCGCGTTCTCCAGCAGGTTCGTCAGGCAGCGCCGCAGCGCGAGCGGGCGGCCCAAATAGGGCTGCGCGACCGCCCCCTTGATCTCGACCTCGTGGCCGGTGTCGCGAAAATCGATCTGCAGCGTCTCGAGCAGGGCCATCAGGTCGACCTGCTGCGCGACCTCGCTCCTGCTCGAGTCGCGCATGTAGTCCAGCGTCTGGGTGACCATGGACTGCATCTCGTTCAAATCCCTTTCTATCTTGGCGCGCAGCGCGGGATCGGTCACCGTCTCCATGCGCAGGCGCAGGCGGGTGAGCGGCGTCTTCAGGTCGTGCGACATCGCGGTGAGCACGCGCGTGCGGTCTGCAAGAAAGCGCGACAGGCGCTGCTGCATCAGGTTGAAGGCGCTGGCCGCGCGCCGCACCTCGAGCGGGCCGCTCTCGACCAGCGGCGGACGATCGATATCCCTGCCGAGCTTCTCCGCCGCCGTGGCGAGCGCCGATAGCGGCCCCGTGACCCAGCGCACCGCGATCAGGGAAAGCACGATCACCGCGCCGAGCAGCACCAGCAGGGTGAGCCCGAGGCGCAGCGGAATCGAACCTTCCTGCGGCGACAGGTAGGAATCGAACGTCACCAGTGTGCCGTCGCGCAGGGTGACCTGCACCAGGTACGACGAGCCGCCCGGCGGCACTGCCTGCATCGGGTGCCGCATCATCGACGACCCCATCATCGAAGGCCCCATCAGCGAAGACACCGGCGGCGGCGCGAAGTCGCCCGGCCGCCGCATCAACCGTACCGGCATCTCCGCACCCAGCGCAAAGCGCAGCACGCCGGCGAAGACGGAGCTTTGCGCCTCGGCGGCTTCGCCCTGCGCCAGTGGCGGGCGATCGAGCGATACCGCGAGCGGCGGGGCATTGAATACCGCGGCGATGCGGCGCCGCTCCTGCGGCGCGACCGAGTCGAGCAGCCTGGCGATGTCGGCGATGCGCTGCGCAAGCTGCATGCCGCCGGCCCGGTAAAGCAGGCGATCGCGCTCGGCCAGGTTGATGTACGCGGCGGCCAGTTGCGCCACGATCAGTCCCCCGAGCAGCACCACGACGAGGCGGCCGAACAGGCTCCGCGGCAGCAGCCATGCCATTGTCTGGCCCACTAGCGCTTCACCTCGACCGGCACCGCGAGCAGATAGCCCTCGCCGCGCACGGTCTTGATGATCTTCGGATCCGACGGGTCGTCCTGCAGGCGGTGGCGCAGCCGGCTGATCTGGATGTCGATGCTGCGATCGAGCGGATCGGCCTCGTGGCCCTTGGACAGAACCATCAGCTGGTCGCGCGAAAGGACGTGGTTCGGATGGCTAAGCAGGATCCTCAGCATCTGGTACTCGCCGCCGCTGAGCGACGTGACCACGCCCTTGGCAGAAACCAGGTGGCGCGGGCCGGTCAGCAGGCGCCAGCCGGCGAAGACGATTTCGCTTGCCTCGTCGGCGCGCAGGTTGCGCGGCAGGCTGCGGGCGCGCCGCAGGACGCTCTTGATCCGTGCCACCAGCTCGCGCGGGCTGAACGGCTTCGACAGGTAATCGTCGGCGCCCATCTCGAGTCCGACGATGCGGTCGGTCTCTTCGCCCAGGGAGGTGAGCATGATCACCGGCGTATCCGCTTCGCCGCGCAGCTTGCGGCACAGTGTCAGCCCGTCCTCCCCCGGCAGCATGAGGTCGAGCACGATAAGGTCGACCTTGCCGCGCGCAAGCGCCGCCCACATCGCCTTGCCTTCAGCGGCGACGCTCGCCCGGTAGCCGTTCTTGGCCAGGTAGTCGCCCAGCAGCTCGCGGATGTCCGCGTCATCGTCGACGATCAGGATATGGTCCTGAGTATCCATGACAGCACTTATAGCCGCTTGCGCGGGCCGCGAGGAACGAATTTGTAGCCTAGCGTAACGAGCCGATCGGACGCTACGCCGCGCTACAAAAAGCAAACCCGCCCGTTACGCCCGGGTGTTGCAATGGGAACCGTTGCAAAGTTCCCCTATCAAACAACGGAGAGAATCATGAAACGGATCACCAAAATCGCATTCGGCGTCGGCACTGCTTTGACGCTAGGCCTCGGCGCCGCGATGGTCAGCGCACATCCCCAGGGCTACGGCCCGGGCATGGGCTGGGGCGGCCACATGGGCGGTTACGGACCGCAGGGAATGATGGGCAATGGCTACGGCTACGCCAATCCGGGCGCCGCGATCGAGGGCCGCCTCGCCGAAACGAAGGCGCAGCTGCACATCAGCGACAAGCAGGAAGCGGCGTGGAAGGCCTACGCGGAACAGGTCACGGCGCAGGCGGAGAGCATGCAGGCGTGGCACGCGGCGATGTGGAACACCGCCCAGGCGACCGCGCCCGAGCGCCTCGCACAACGCGACGCCCTGATGAAGCAGCGTCTTGCCCAGCACGAAGCCATGACAGCCGCGTTCAACGATCTCTACAAGGCGCTCTCGCCTGAGCAGCGCGCCATCGCGGACCAGGGCTTCCTCGCCATGGGCCCGGGGCCGCGTGGTCCGGGCGGGCCGGGCGGACGCTTCCGCTAGCCGCAGCGGCGCCAGACCGTCGCCAGCCAGGGCTGCTGCGCCTGCGGCAGCCCCGGCGGACGGTAGTAGTGTTCCAGCTCCACGAATCCGGCGTGCGTCAGATAGCGCCGCCAATTCTCCAGATCGTGGTAAGCCCCGTAGCGCCCGCGGTTCCAGCCCTCCTCGTTGTTGCCGCGCGGATTGGAGCTGAACAGCACCCCTCCCGGCTTCAACGCGGCGCGAAGCTCCGCCAGTACCCGCGGCAGCTCCTGGCTCGGCACGTGAAACAGCGCCGCGTTCGCGAACACGCCGTCGAAAAGTCCGGCAGGCAATTCGAGCGCGAGCAGATCCTGCTGCCATACCTCGCAGCCGCTGTGCTCGCGCGCCATCTGCACGAAGCGCGGCGCGCCGTCCAGTCCCACGGCGACGTGCCCCAGGCCCGCGAACACTTTCAAGTCGCGACCCGGGCCGCAAGCGAGGTCGAGGATCGTGAACGGCGGCTCGCCCTCGACGTGGCGCAACAGCGCTGCGATGTTCTGCGCCACGTCGTGGCCGCGCGTGCCCTGCCAGAAGTCCTGCGCGCGCTGGTCGTAGTGCTGCAGCGTCAGCGCGGCAATCTTGTCCAGATCCTTACGCTCCAGCTTCATGTCACCCGGTGCCGATCGAACCACTGGGCCCACAAGGGGAAGAGCCACGCGGCGAGCCCCACCCAGGCGACCGCCCGCCAGTTCGGCGGCGGCGGACCGAACAGGTCGCCGACGTAGACCAGCGCCATGAACGCGACGAATCCCCGGAACGCGTGGCGCCCGACCGCGTCCTTCGCGCGCGTGGCCGCGGCATAGAGCCCCACCCCGCCCGCGAACATCGCGCCTTCGAGCAGCAGCGTCGCCGGAATCGAGTCCCACAGCCCAAGTCCCACTTTCAGCGTCGAGCCGGGATACAGCGGCAGATCGGGCCGGTGAACGAGCGCGTCGAGATACCAGTGGCTCAGCACCACTAGCGCCACCACGGTCGCACCGAAACGGTAGCGCGTTGCGCCCCAGTACATCAGCCCGAAAAGCGCCGACCAGCCCGCCGCCGCGACCAGACTGTGGCTGATCGGGTAGTGCACGAAGGCGAGCGGCGCGAAAGCAGTGTTGCCGGGCTCGATGCGCACATGTTCCCAGCCGAGCAGCAGGAACACCGGCCAGAGCAGATCGAGCAGCGAAGTCGCGGCAACCAGGATTCCGAGCGAAACCCTGGGCGCGGCCCGCTTTGCTGCAAAAGCGACGGCGTAGTGTCCGATGAACATGATCGAAGCGACTCGAACCATTGTAGTACGGCGCTCTTGGCGGACCCTGCGCGGATTGGCAAAATGGGCAATGCGCTTCCTGATCGTCGACGAGGCGCGCGAACCCCGCGCGCTGCTCGCAGCCCTGCTGCGCAAGCGTTGGCCGAGCGCGGAAGTAAACGAGTGGGACTTGGATGCGCAGGGCAGTCCGCGCGAGGCGATCATGCTCGGCGACTACTCCGCGGTCCTGCTGTCGGCGCAGAGCCTTGCGGAGGCGGTGATCGCAATGGTTACCGAGATCTGCAAGGATCCCAAGTCGCCACCACTGCTGCTGCTGAGCGACCAGGGCGGCGAGGCGCTGGCAGTCAAGGCGATCAAAGCCGGGGCATCGGATTTTCTGCCGCGCGAAGGACTGGAGGCCGACCGGCTGGCGCAATCAGTGGTCGACGGCATGAGCGAGCGTGCCGCGATCGGTCGCGACCCCTCCGGTCGCGAGCGCGAGCGCACCATTACGCTCAAGCTCGCCGCGCTTGCCGATGCGGGCACGGACCACGCCGGGACGCCGGTGGTTCCGGGTTACCGCGCCTTGCGCCTGATAGGACAAGGCGGCTCGTCCCGCGTCTACCTCGCGGAGCGCGTGCACGACGGCATCACGCTGGTACTGAAGATCCTGGATCCCAGGCTGCGGGAAGACACCGTGTTCATGGCGCGCTTCGTGCAGGAATACAAGCTCCTCTCGGACCTTCACGACGAGCACGTCGCGCGGATCTACGATCAGGGCTTCGCCGGCAGTCATCCATACATCGCGATGGAATACCTGCCGGGGGGCGACCTGAAGGCCAAGATCATCGAAGGCCTCGCGCCGCGCCAGGCGCTGCGCCTGCTCGGGCAGATCGCCAAAGCGCTAGACGCGATCCACCGCCACGGCATCGTGCACCGCGATCTGAAGCCGCAGAACATTCTCTTTCGCGCCAGCGGGCTTCCGGTGATCGTCGATTTCGGCATGGCGCGCTCGCTGGGCTCGGACATGACTCTCGCCCGCGGTGGCCAACTGGTCGCAACCGCGCGTTACCTGAGCCCGGAGCAGTGCATCGGCCAGCCGGCCGACGCGCGCTCGGATCTCTATAGCCTGGGGGTGATCTTCTATGAAATGCTCACCCGCAGGAGGCTGTATGAATCGGCGAATGACAGGGAGCTCCTGCGATTGCACGTCAAAGGCGTGCCGCCGAAGCTCGGCCCGCCGCTGACCGGCTACCAGCGGGTGCTGGACCGCCTGCTCGCCAAGGATCCGGCGAAGCGCTATCAGAGCTCACGCGAACTTTTCGCTAACATAGCGATATGAACCTCAATCCGGGCGAACAGCAATATCTTGACCTGTTGGCCGAGCTCCTCGAGCAAGGCGCGCGAAAGTCCGACCGTACCGGCACCGGGACGCTTTCCCTGTTCGGGCGCCAGATGCGCTTCGCCCTGGATCGGAGCTTCCCTCTGCTCACCACCAAGAAATTGCACCTCAAATCGATCATCTACGAGCTGCTATGGTTCCTGCGCGGGGACACCAACGTCAGATGGCTGCAGGAACGCGGCGTGACGATCTGGGACGAGTGGGCGGACCCGCAAGGCGAGCTCGGTCCCGTCTACGGCTATCAATGGCGCCACTGGAAGACGCCCGACGGGCGCGAGATCGACCAGATCGCGCAGGCAGTCGAATCGATCCGGCGCAACCCCGACTCGCGCCGCCACCTGGTCGTCGCGTGGAACCCGGCGGACGTCGACAAGATGGCGCTGCCGCCGTGCCATGCGCTGTTCCAGTTCTACGCCGCCGGGGGCAGGCTGTCGTGCCAGATGTACCAAAGGAGCGCGGACGTGTTCCTCGGCGTTCCGTTCAACATCGCTTCCTATGCGCTGCTGACGCTGATGATCGCGCAGGTGACCGGGCTCGCCCCGGGCGAGTTCGTGCTCACTCTGGGGGACGTTCACCTGTACCTGAACCATGTCGACCAGGCGCGCGAGCAGCTGACCCGCGCGCCGCGGTCTTTCCCGTGCATGCGGGTTTCGCCGCGGAACGATCTGTTCGCCTTCCGCTACGAGGATTTCGTGCTCGAGAGCTACGATCCGCATCCGGCGATCAAGGCGCCGATCGCGGTCTGACAACCGCAAGGAGGAGTTCACGATGAGCGTACAAGCGGCCGCCCAATGGGTGTTCAACCTGTCGAACGAGCAGCAGGGAATCCGGCGCAAGCTCGGCGAGGGGATCAATACGCGCATCTTCCCCGGCGAGCACGTGATGCTGTCGGTGGTGCGCATCGAGCCGAACGCGAGCGGCACCGTTCACAGCCACCCGAACGAGCAGTGGGGAGTGTTGCTGGAGGGCGAGTGCGTGCGCATCCAGGGCGGCGAGGAGCACTCGATGAAGGCGGGCGATTTCTGGCACACGCCCGGGGGCGTGCCGCACGGCATTCGCACCGGCGCCGCCGGGGCGACCGTGCTCGACATCTTCGCCCCGCCGCGGGAGGAGTACCGCAAGGCCGGCGAGGGCTTCGGGACCTCCTGATGCGCATTCGTCTCGCGGTGCTCGACGTCGGCGGCACCGTGATCCACGACACGGCCGACGTTCCGGCGGTGTTCAAGGCGGCGCTCGCGCGCCACGGCCTGTCGGCCACGGACGCTCAGCTTCACGCCTGGCGCGGCGCCGCCAAGCGCGAGGTGATCGGGCACCTGGCGGCGGGCAGCACGGCCGACCCGGAGCGGGTCTACGCCAGCTTCCAGGAATTGCTGATCGCGTCCTTCGCCGAGCGCGGGGTGCGGCCGATCGACGGCGTGGAGAAAGCAATCGCTGCGCTGCGCGCGGGCGGCGTGCGCGTTGCGCTCACGACCGGTTTCGACCGCAAGGTGGCGGACGGATTGCTCGCGCGCCTCGGCTGGGGCGGCAAGGTCGACGCCGTGGTGTGCGCGGACGAGGTCGCGCAGGGACGGCCGGCGCCCGACATGATCCTGCGCGCGATGGATTTGACCGGGGTGCGCGACGCGCGCGAAGTCCTGTGCGCCGGCGATACCGACAACGACCTGCAGGCCGGCGCGCGCGCGGCCGTCGGCGCGAACATCGGCGTCCTGAGCGGGGCGCACGACCGCCTGCGGTTGGCCAGTGCGCCGCACGACGCGATTCTGGAGAGCGCCGCCGGGCTGCCGGCATGGCTCGCGCAACGCGACGGCGGCGGGCGCGAGGCGGAAGAGGCAGAAAAAAAAGGGGCCCGCCGGTAGGGGGAACCGGCGAGCCCCGGGGGGACAACGAAAGGACTGGGGATTTCTTCTTGTGTAGGGGTTCCTCTAGAAGTGAGCCACAATCTGCGCCAGGTACACCACCCCCGCGCCGGCAAATACGTAGAGCACTACGTCGGCGAGGCGATTCTTCTGGTAAGCCGAGACCCACTCGCGGGTGAACCACGACAGCACCGCGATCACGAGCAGGGAGAGCACCGCGGCGGTCCCGGCCGTGACGCTGGCGCCGAACAGCTGCACCAGCCAGCCCTCGGGCACGATCATCCGAAACACCGTGCCGCCGACGCCCAGCATCACCAGAGCAAGCACCGCAAATCCGACCAGCGTCTGGAGCAGTACCCGATAGTCCTGCTTGAATTGCTTGAGTTCTTGAAACATGGCGCTCTCCATTCAGTCGAACCTTGCACCGCTGACGACCGCGGCAGGCTTGGCTTGATCTATGCTGCCGGCCTTTACGATCTATAACGGTACTTGGCTTACCGCAACGTCTGTGCCAGCGTCTAAAAACCTAACGAGCGCAAATAGTTACCGAGCAATCGTGAAAGAATTCGCGCCTTCCGGAGGAGCCCGAAACGTCTCCCTCAGGCGACAGTACTCGCCACCTTTCAGGGAAGTGATTGATTGACAGGATGTTTTACTGTCGCTACACGGCGACAGGGGATGCCCAAGCTAAGATCGACGGATGAAGCTCTCGGTCCTGGACCAATCTCCGGTCATCGGCGGCCTCGGCGCACGGCGCGCGATCGAGGAGACGCTCCTGCTCGCGCGCCGCGCCGACGCGCTCGGCTACCAGCGCTACTGGCTCGCCGAGCACCACGCGATCGCCGCGCTTGCCGATCCCTGCCCGGAAGTGCTGCTCGCGCGCCTGGGCGCCGAGACCGCGCGCATCAGGATCGGCAGCGGCGGCGTGCTGCTGCCGTACTACAGCGCGTTCAAGATGGCCGAAACCTTCAGAATGCTGGAAGCGCTCTATCCGGGGCGGGTCGATCTCGGCATCGGCCGCGCGCCGGGAGGCGATGCGCGCACCGCGCAGGCAGTCGGCGGTGGACGCTTCCCCGACGCGCGCAATTTCCCGGAGCAAGTGTGGGAGCTCGTCGGGCACCTGGACGGCAGCCTCCCCGAGGACCACCCGTTCAGGCGCGTACGAACGCAGCCCGAGGGCGAAAGCGCGCCGCAGGTCTGGCTGCTGGGCTCGTCCGACTACAGCGGCGCTCTCGCGGCCCAGCTCGGTTTGCGCTTCGCGTTCGCGCATTTCATCAATGCCCAGGGCGGCGACGCCGTGACGCGCGCTTACCGCGAGCAATACCGCCCGTCGGCGCGCGAGCCGAGTCCACAGGCGCTGGTGTGCACTTTTGCGATCTGCGCCGACACCGACGACGATGCCGAGCGCCTTGCCGCCTCGATCGACCTGCGCCGGCTGCACATGGCGCTGAACCTCGACACGACGGTGCCCCCGCTCGATGAGGCGCTGCGCCACGAGTATTCGGAGGAGGAGCGCCGCTACGTCATGGGGCAGCGCGCCCGCGCGGTGATCGGCGGACCCGCGAAGTGCCGGCGCGAGATCGAGTCGATCGCCGAGCGCTATGCCGCGGACGAGGTGATGCTGCTGACCATCACGGGCGACTACGCGTCGCGCCTGCGCTCCTACGAGCTGCTGGCGGAAATGATCTAGCGCGCGCCGAGCGCGCGCGCCAGGACTTCGGCGAAGTGCAGCGTCTTGCGAGCGGCGAAGTCTTCGATCTGTTCCCGGCACGAGAAGCCGTCGGCGATCACCGCGGACTCCCCTGGCGCGGCCCGCAGCGCGGGCAGCAGAGCGAGCTCGGCGATGCGGCGCGAAGCGGCGTAGTGCTGCGGCTTGAAGCCGAAGGAGCCCGACATCCCGCAGCAGCCGGTGTCGGGCGCCGCCACGTCGATGCCGGCGGCGCGCAGAAGCGCCACCTCCGGTCCGAGGCCGCCCAGCGCCTTGCGATGGCAGTGGCCGTGCAGCAGTGCTCGCCCGCCGATCGCCGGCGGCTTCCAGCCGCGCGCCGCGAGCAGCTCGCCGAGCGAGACCGCCGACGTGGCGAGCCGCGCCGCGCGTGCGTCGCCCGGCAGCAGCTGAACCAGCTCGTCACGGAACACCGACAGGCAGCCCGGCTCGAGCACCACCAGCGGCGCCCCGGCCTCGATCCGCGGGGCGAGAGCGCCGACCAGCTTGCGGAGCGAATCGCGGGCGCGATCGAGCATGCCAAAGTCGAAATACGGCCGGCCGCAGCAGACCTGCTCGCGCGGCACCTCGACCGCGCAACCGGCCGCCTCGAGCACCTCGACCGCCGCCAGCGCCGTGTCCGGACGAAAGTGGTTGTTGAAGGTGTCGGCGAGCAGTACGACTCGATCACCTGCACGTCGTTTCGCATTGAATTGCGACAGAAACGTCTTTGACGCGAACCTCGGCAGGCGTCGCTCCGGCGCCACCCCGGCGGCGCGCTTGGCGATCGAGGCCAGCCCGGGCGTCTGGGTCAGGAAGTTCGCCAGCCACGGCACGCTCGCCGCAAGCGGCGCCCACTCACCGATGCGCCCCATCGAATGCGCCTGGCGCGGGCGGGCGCGATTCTCGTAGTAGTGGGACAGGAATTCCGCCTTGTAGCTGGCCATGTCGGTATGCGTCGGGCAGTCGCTGCGGCAGCCCTTGCAGGCGAGGCACCACTCGAGCGCATCCTTTACTTCTTCGCTCGCCCAGCCGTCGATGATCACTTCGCCGCGCAGCATCTCGTTCAGCAGCCGCGCGCGGCCGCGGGTCGAGTAGCGCTCTTCGCCCGTGGCGCGGTAGCTCGGGCACATGGTGCCGCCTTCCGCCGCGCGGCATTTGCCCATTCCGACGCAGTGTTCGGTGGCGCGCGTAAAGCCGTCGCCGACCTCGGACTTGAACGCGAGGCGCGTCGCGAGCGTCACGGGCTTGTACTCCGGACCGAGCCGCAGGTTCTGGTCGGCGCGGTTCACTTTCCCGCGCGCGCTCACCAGCTTGCCCGGGTTCATCCGGTCCTGCGGATCCCAGATCTGCTTGAATTCGCGCATCGCGGCCATCAGCTCGGGCCCGTACATCGCCGGCAGGAACTCGGCCTTCGCCTGGCCGTCGCCGTGCTCGCCCGAGAGCGAGCCGCCGTACTTCACCACCAGCGCCGCGGCTTCTCCCAGGAAACTCCGCCAGTGCGCCAGTCCCTCGGGCGTTCGCAGCTCGAATGTGATGCGCGCGTGGATGCAACCGTCGCCGAAGTGTCCGTAGAGCGAAGTGCGGTAGCCGTAGCGCTCGATCAGCGCCCGGAACTCTCGCAGGTAGTCGCCCAGGCGCAGCGGGTCGACCGCCGCGTCCTCCCACCCGACCACCGGGTCCGGGCCCCGCCCGCCCAGGCTGAGCGCGGTGGCGGACGCTCCAGTCTCCCGGATCGTCCACATCCGGTCGAGCGTCGCCTTGTCCTCGATCAGCCAGGGGCTGACGTCGCGGCGGGAGGCGAAGTGCGCTTCGAGCGCGCGCGCGCCGGCGAGCGCCTCGGCGGGCGAATCGGCGCCGAACTCGCACATCAGCCACGCCCCGCCCCGCGGCAGCAGCGCGATGTCGTCCAGCCGCAGGCGCCGTTCGCGCAGCCCGCCGATGATCTTCTCGTCCAGCCCTTCGCATGCGATCGGGCGCGCGGCGAGAACTTGCGGCACCGCGTCCCCCGCCTGGCATATGTCCGCGAACCCGAGCACCAGCAGGACGCGGTGTTGCGGGCTTTCCACCAGCGTCGCCTCGGCCTCGAGCGTCAGCGCGCAGCTGCCTTCGGAGCCGACCAGGGCGCGCGCGACGTTGAAACCGTTCTCCGGCAGCAGCTGGTCCAGGTTGTAGCCCGACACGCGGCGCCTGATCCTGGGAAAACGGGCGCGGATCTGGTCGCCGTACTTGTCCGCGAGCGCCTTGAGCCGGGCGTAGATCTCGCCCCGGCGCCCGCCGGCGGCGACGATGCGCGCGAACTCCTGGTCGCTCGTCGGCCCGCACCAGAAGCGCGCACCGTCGTAGGTCAGCACCTCGATGCGCTCTATGTTCTCGACCGTCTTGCCCGCCATCACGGAATGCGGGCCGCAGGAGTTGTTGCCGATCATTCCGCCCAGCGTGCAGCGCGAGTGGGTCGCCGGATCGGGCGCGAACGTCAGCCGATGGCGCTCGGCCGCGTCGCGCAGCGCGTCGCACACGGCGCCCGGCTCCACCCGTGCGCGGCGCGCCAGAGGGTCCACCTCGAGCACCCGATTGAGATACTTCGAGCAGTCGATTACCACCGCGACGTTCACGCATTGGCCGTTTTGTGCAGTACCGCCGCCGCGCGCCAGGATCGGAACGCCGTGCGCGCGGCAGACCGCCATCGCCGCGACGATGTCCTCGACCGAGCGCGGCAGCACCACGCCGATCGGCACCTGGCGGTAGTTCGAGGCGTCGGCGGAATACACGGCGCGCGCGCCCGCGTCGAAGCGTACTTCGCCGGAGATCGCCCGCGCGAGGTCCGTCGCGAGATTCGTCGATCGCGTCACTTCAGGCTTGCCGGGTCGAGTGTCGAGAGCACCGGCGGAAGCGGGCAGTCGAGCGTCGCCGCCACCATGCGCGTCAGCTCCGCCTGCGCCAGCGTGATGACGCCGTCGGCGCTCGCGACCTCGAGGCAGGCCTTGATTACGCGCGGCTTGGCGAGCGGCGCCAGCACACGCAGTCGCTCCAGGGCCTCGCCGACTCGCCCGGTGGACAGCTCGGCGGGCGGCACCGGCTCGCGCACGTTCAGCGACAGGTACTCGGCGCCCTTGGCGTAGGCCTGCGCGGTATCGGCGAGCGCAGCGTGCGCCACCAGCGAGAGCACGATTCGCAGCTCGCCGTCGACCTCGCCCAGCGCGCGATAGCGCGTCGGAATCGGGCTCCCCGCTCCCTCGCGCAGCTGCTGCCTGAGGATCGTCGCCAGAACGAATTCGGCCAGGGTCACCTTTCTGTCCGCCTCGACGACCTTGGCCACATCCGCGACCAGCGCGTCGCGCTGGGGCTGCGGCAGCCCTTTGAGCGCCGGCAGGACGAGGCTGAGCAGGGGCAGCGCGTAGCCGCGGTCCAGCCGGTTGGTATCCGCGTAAGCCCGCTCTGCCGCGCGCGCCGCGTCCTCGCCGCGCCTGGCGCGCAGTTCCCCCAGCTTGGCCGCGCGCGAGGCGTCGTCCCCGGCGATCGCGAGCGCGAACGCTACCTCCTGCGCGCCCGCCGGGTCATTCAGCCGCGCGCGCAGGGACGGCGGGATCGCGGCCAGCAGCCGCTGCGCGAAGTCGACGTGCGCCGCGGTCGGATTGCCGACGGAGGCGGCCACCGCGGCGATCTCCGCGGTCGCGCGCACCGCCTGCTGGCGCCGCGCCGCGTCTCCTACCGTCTTCACCACGTTGCCCGCGTCGTCCAGCACCGCCACCGCCGGCGCGCCGGTGCCGAGCGCCGCCGCGCGCGCGGCGCGGTAGCGGCTGCGCTGAAACCCCGGGCGCACGCGGCGGATGCGCTCCTCGATCGGCGGATGGGTGTCGAACAGCGCGCCCATCCAGTTCGCCACGCCCTGGGCGAAAAACATGTGCGACAGCTCCTCGGCGTGGACGTTGCCGACCAGCGTCGAGCGCTGGGAATTCGCGATCGTGTCGAGCGCACCGGCAATGCCGTCCGGGTTGCGGGTGAACTGCACGCTCGAGGCGTCGGCGAGGAACTCGCGCTGGCGCGAGATCGCGGCCTTGATCAGGCGCGCGAACTCGAGCCCGAGAAAGCCGATGATCGCAAGCGCGATGCCGAGGAACACCAGCGCCACTTCCGGGCCGCGATTCTCGCGGCTCACCCGCACCGTACGGTTGGCGGTCGCGCGGACCAGGAACTGGCCGAACTGGCCGATGCAGACGATGCCGAACAGCACGCCGAGCAGGCGCACGTTGAGCCGCATGTCGCCGTTGAGGATGTGGCTGAACTCGTGGCCGATCACGCCCTGCAGCTCGTCGCGCGACAGCGCGTCGAGCGTGCCGCGCGTCACCGTCACGACCGCTTCGTTGGGCGAGTAGCCGGCAGCAAAGGCGTTGATGCCCCGCTCGCCGTCCATCACGTAGACCGAGGGCACGTGCACCCCGGAGGCGATCGCCATTTCCTCGACCACGTTCCGCAGGCGCCGTTCCCCGGGGTCGCTGCTGGCCGGATCGATGCGGCGCGCGCCCACCATCTGCGCCACCGCCTCGCCGCCGTCCGAGAGCTGGAACACGCGGTACAGGGTGGCGCCCGCGATCACCATCAGCGTCGCGCCGGCACCGATCGCGTAGACCTTGAGCGGCACGCCGTCGCGCAGGATCTCGACGAATGCCGCGCCCAGGTGGTTGCCGTCGATCACCATGTCGCGCGCCGGCGCGACGGCGCCCGACATCACCGCCAGCGTGTAGGCGATGCCGAGCCCGAGGCAGACCGCGATCGCCACCGCCGCGACCGCGAGCAGGTAGAGCAGTACCAGCCGCCGCGTGGCGCGCCGCGCGAGCTCCTGTGCTTCGAAGAAATCCAAGGATTACTTGAAGGACACTTTCGGCGCCTGGCGCTCCGCCGCAGATTCGGTCGCCTGCAGCAGCTCCGCCTGGCTGAAACCGAAGAAGCCGGCCAGCAGATTGTCCGGAAACGACTCGGACGTGGTGTTGTACTGCATCACGGAGTCGTTATAGGCCTGGCGGGCGAAGGCTATCTTGTTCTCGGTGCTCGAGAGCTCCTCCTGCAGCGCGAGGATGTTCTGGTTCGCCTTGAGATCGGGATAGGCCTCGAACACCGCCATCAGCCGCCCAAGCGCACCGCCCAGAGCTCCTTCTGCCTGCGCCAAGCCCTGCATCGCTGCCGGGTCCCCCGGGGCCCCTGCCGCGCGCTGCGAAGCGCTCACCGCCGCGCCGCGCGCCGCCACGACAGCCTCGAGCGTGCCGCGCTCATGCTGCAGATAGCCCTTGGCGGCCTCGACCAGGTTCGGGATCAGGTCGTAGCGGCGCTTGAGCTGAACATCGATCTGCGCGAACGCGTTCTTGAACCGGTTGCGCAGCGCCACCAGGCGGTTGTAAATGGTGACGCCGAAGACCACCAGCGCTATCACTACCGCGATGAAGATCCAACCTCCCGTGCTCATCGTACCTCCCTGTCGCGCGACGGCGCGCACCTGCTATTCTAGAATGAACGCATGCCTCGCCGCGAATTTCTCCCGGGGCGGCGGCGCGCCCTCGGTCTGCTCGCCGGCGCGCCGGCCGCGCTCGCGATGGGTCCGACCATGACCGCAACCGAAGCGCTGATCACGCGCACCATCCCAGCCAGCGGCGAGCGCCTTCCGGTGGTCGGCGTCGGCACCTGGCAGAGCTTCGACGTCGGCGGCGATGCGGCCGCACGCGCGCCGCTGCGCGACGTACTGGCGCTGTTCACGCAGGGCGGAGGCAAGATGATCGACAGCTCGCCGATGTACGGCTCGAGCGAATCGGTCGCAGGCGATCTGCTCGCCGAGCTTGGCCTGCGGGAGCAGCTGTTCGTCGCCACCAAGGTCTGGACCAGCGGCCGCGCCGAAGGCGTGCGCCAGATGGAAGAATCGTTCCGCCGCCTGCGCGTCGCGCGCATGGACCTGATGCAAATCCATAACCTGCTGGACGCCGCGACCCACACGCGCACGCTGCAGCAGTGGAAGCGCGACGGGCGCGTGCGCTACATAGGGATCACGCACTACACCGCGTCGGCCTACGCAGAGGTCGAGCGCTGGCTGAAGAGCGGCGACTACGATTTTCTGCAGATCAATTACTCGCTCGCCGAGCGCGAGGCCGAGCGGCGGCTGCTGCCGCTCGCGCAGGAAATGAAGGTCGCAGTGATCGCGAACCGGCCGTTCGCCGGCGCGGGGGCTTTCCGCCGCGTGCGCGGCAAGCCGCTTCCGCCGTGGGCGCAGGAGCTCGGCATTGCGAGCTGGGCGCAGTACTTCCTCAAGTGGATCGTAGGCCATCCGGCGATCACCTGCGCCATTCCGGGCACCGGCAAGCCGGCGCACATGAAGGACAACCTCGGAGCCGCGTACGGCACGCTGCCCGATGCGGCGACGCGCGAGCGCATGGCACGGTACTTCGACTCGCTCTGAGGCGTCACCGTTCTCCGGCGAGATGCCGGCCGGCGAGCCAACCGAAAGTCATCGCCGGGCCGAGCGTGATGCCGGGCCCGGGATAGTTCCCGCCCATGATCGACAGCGCGTCGTTGCCTGCCGCGTACAGGCCGGCAATCGGCCGCTTGTTCGTGTCCAGCGCCTGAGCGTTGCCGTTGGTGAGAATGCCGTCGTAGGTGCCCAGGTCTCCTATCACCACTTCGACCGCGTAGTAGGGAGGCGCGGCGAGCGGCGCGACGCAGGGGTTGGGCGCAATGTCCGGATCGCCGTAGAAACGGTTGTAGGCGGTGCCCCCCTTGCCGAACGCCGGGTCCTCGCCGCGCGCGGCGTGGCGGTTGTATTCGGCGACCGTCGCCTCGAGCGCGGCGGCGTCTATGCCGGCGGCGCGAGCGAGCGCCGATACGCTTGCCCCGCGCCGCAGGTAGCCCGACGCGAGGTGCGGCCCGAGCGGCAGTGGGCGCGGCTTGACGAATCCGAGGCCGTAGGCGCGTATCGCGCGGTGATCGGTGACCAGCCAGGCCGAGGTCTCGCCGGCGGCGAGCAGCGCCTGGATGAAATCGTGGTACGAATTGCCCTCGTTGACGAAGCGCGCCCCCTTGTTCGTCACCCCGATCACCCCCGGCTTGGCGCGATCGATGAAATGCGGAAACAGGCCCCATCTACCGTCGCCGCGCGGTACGCGCGACACCGGCACCCAGGCGGCAGCGTTCGGCAGCGATTCGTCGATCTTCGCGCCCGCGGCCGCGGCAAGCCGCAGGCCGTCGCCGGTGTTCGATTCCGGCGCCGGCGAGTGGTGCTCAGGGTGCGGAAACAGCCGCGCGCGCCGCGCGCGGTCCTGCGGAAATCCGCCGCAGGCGAGCACCACCCCGCGCCGTGTCGCGACGCGCAGCGGCTTACCTTCTCGCTCAACGACCGCGCCGCGCACGGCGCCGCCCTCCTTCACCAGCCCTGTCGCCGCGCTGGAGGACCACAACTGCACGCCGGCGTCCAGCGCGGACTTCAGCAGACGCCCGGCGAGCGCGTTGCCGTTGGTGAGGCGCACGCCGCGCCCGTGCACGAGTTTGGCCGCGCCGTGCCCGAGCAGGCGGCGCGCAACGAACAGCGCCGACCCGAGCGACTTCGACCAGCGCATGAAGTGCACCAGCTCGGCGCCGGACCCGATCATGATGCCGAACACCGTCAGCTCGGGCAGCGGCGGGCGCAGCTTCGGCAGCCAGGCGCCGAGCTTGCGGCCGTCGAACGCGCTCGCGACGATCGAGCGCCCGCCCGGCTTGCCCCCGGGCGCGTCGGGGTGATAGTCGGGGAAAGTCGCCGACGGGTCGAAGCGCACTGCGGTCTCGCGCGTGAAATACTCGACCATGCGCGGACCGTTCGTCAGGAACGCATTGACCCGCTCGGGATCGAACTTCTCACCCGCCTGGTCGAGCAGGTAGGTGCTCGCTTGCTCAATGCTGTCGGAAACCCCGATCTCCTTCTGCAGCGGGTGATTCGGGATCCACAGCCAGCCGCCCGAGCGCGCTGTGGTTCCGCCGAACAGCGCGTCCTTCTCCGCCACGATCACCTCGAGCCCGTGCCGCGCCGCGGTCACCGCGGCCGAAAGGCCGCCGGCCCCCGAGCCGATCACCAGCACGTCGCATTCGAGACTTTGCTCCATTTGTCCTCCTCGACCACATTATGCATGCGGACTTCGTCACGGATTTCGAACCGCGCCGTTGACAAGGCCGTGGTGCGGGACTCTAATTCCCGCGCGGCTGCAAATTCCAAAAGCACAATCCAACTGTCCGTCAGGTTTGAGAGGAGGCACAACATGTCACACAAGCCGAAGCTGTTGATCGGCGCCATCGCGCTCGCCACGGCGATGTTCGCCGTCCCCGGCGCGCAAGCGCAGGATCTTCATAAGTACGATTCGAGCACGAAGTCGTTCTGGGAGCATCCACCCGCGGACTGGTTCCTGGGCGACGAAACACAGGCGCAGAAGGGCCTGGCCCCGAAGGCGCCCCCCGCTACCGGCGTGCCGATGGACGAGATCCAGGCCACGCTGAAGAAGATCAAGCTGCCCAAGGGCTTCCACATCAGCCTGTGGGCGAGCGACGTCCCAAGCGCACGCCAGATGGCCTGGGGCGACAAGGGCACGCTGTTCGTCGGCGCGTTCGGCGTCGGCAACGTCTACGCGATCACGGGCCCCGAGGGCAACAAGCAGGTCAAGGTCATCCTCAAGGGCATGACGATGCCGACCGGTATCGCGTTCCGCAACGGCGCGCTGTACGTAGCCGACATCAACAAGATCCTCAAGTACGACAACGCCGAGGCGAACCTCGACAGCATGCCGGCACCGAAGGTGGTGTACGACGACATGCCGTCGTACGTGGCGCACGGCTGGAAGTACCTGACGTTCGACAAGCACGGCTGGCTCTGGGTAGCGTTCGGCCCACCGTTCAACATCGGCCTGCCGCCGACCAGCGTGTCGCAGATCCGGCGCATCAACCCCGAAAACGGCCTGGCCGAGCTCCGGGCGCTTGGCGTACGTAACAGCGTCGGCGGCGACATCGACCCGCGCACGGGCGACTACTGGTTCTCGGAGAATGCGCGCGACTGGCTGAGCGACAACACGCCGAGCGACAAGCTGAACCACATCTCGCACATGGGCCAGCACTTCGGCTATCCGTACTGCCATCAGGGCAACATCCCCGATCCGAAGTTCGCGATGGGGCACAAGTGCTCCGAGTTCACGCCGCCGGTGCTCAATCTCGGCGCGCACGTGGCGCCGCTCGGGATGACGTTCTACACCGGCAAGCAGTTCCCGGCGAAGTACCGCAACAACATCTTCCTCGCCGAGCACGGCTCGTGGGACCGGCACGTGTACCAGGGCGCGCGCATCATGCGCATCATCGTCGACCCGAAAGGCAAGCACGCCAAGCAGGAAGTGTTCGCCTCGGGCTGGCTCAAGGGCAAGCAGGACTTCCACGGCCGCCCGGCCGACGTGATCGTCGCCCCCGACGGCTCGCTGCTGATCGCCGACGACTGGGCCAACGCGATCTATCGCATCAGCTACGGAATGTAGCCCTGCGCTTAAGCAAGCTAGCACGGACAGCTCTCGCGGCGGCGGCGCTAACGGCCGCCGCCGCCGCGGGCGCCGCCGACCCCGCCGCGGGGAAGGCGAAATTCGAGCCCTGCCTCGCCTGCCACGGCAACGCGGCCGCGCCGCAGGGCATGGTCGTGCCGTTGCTTGCGGCGCAGCCCGACAACTACCTCCAGTGGCAGCTGGTGTACTTCCGTACCGAAACCCGGAAGGACCCGCTCATGCTGCCGATCGCCGCCGGCCTCAGCAACGTCGACATCCGCAATCTCGGCGCCTACCTCTCCTCGCTGCCACCGCCCAAGCCCGCTGAAGGCAAGGACGCGCAGCCCGACCTCAGCGAGGCAGGCGAGCAGCTCGCGAAAGCGAACCGTTGCGCGAGCTGCCACCAGGACGGCTTCGTCGGCCGCGACGCCACGCCACGCCTCGCTGGCCAGCGCGAGGCCTACCTGCTCAAGGCGCTGCGCGACTTCAAGTCGGGCGCGCGCCGCGGCGGCGGCGTGGCCGCGATGCCGGACGCGGTGTACCCCCTGAGCGACCAAGGGCTGCAGGCGCTCGCCCATTACCTCGCGCGCCTGCGCTAGCCGCGCGCGGCGAGGTTCGCAAACTTTTGCCGCTCAGGGCGGTCAACCATGCTTTGCGTTGACGGAGAATCGACCATGGCTGACGACCGACGTAAGCGAATATCCCGCCGCAGCGTGCTGAAGGGCGCCGCAATTCTCGCCGGGCTGGCGGCGATCCCGCTCGGCGTCGAGGCGGCAGGAAGCGTCTCCAAGGCGGCCATGCAATACCAGGATCACCCCAAGGGTGATCAGGAGTGCAGCAACTGCCTGCAGTTCATCCCCGGCAAGTCGGCCTCGGCGACAGGCCAATGCAAGATCGTGGCGGGACCGATCAGCCCCAAAGGCTGGTGCATCGCCTACGCGAAGAAGGCCTGAGCGCGCCTAGTCGCGCGGCGCGCTGGGCGGCTTGATGCCGTCGTAGAGCCACGCGATGCCCTCGAAGCTCGGCCTGTCGGGCTCTGCGCCTGGCTTGGGGGCGAGGAACTGGTTGCGCAGCTCGCGCACCACGCCCGCGGCGTGGTACAGGTCGCCGTAGTAGCGCGAGGTGATCTGCACCCGCGCGGTGCGCAGGTAGCGCTCGTCCTGGTACCAGCGGAACGCCTTTTCCCAGTCGCGGCCGGAGAGTTCGACGCAGGCGGCGAGCACGACCGCGTCCTCGATCGCCATGTTGGCGCCCTGAGCCATGTACTGCAGCGTCGGGTGCGCAGCGTCGCCCAGCAGCGTCACGCGACCGTGCGACCACTCGCGCACCGGCTCGCGGTCGCACAGCACCCACATCTTCCAGGCGTTGATCTTGGCCAGCAGGCGCTTGACCTCGGGCCGCTCGGAGGAGAACTTCTGCTCCAGCTCCTGCGGGTCGCCGTAGACGTTCCAGCCTTCCTCGTACTTGTCGCTGTGGAACACGGCCACCAGGTTGTACAGCTCGCCGCGGCGCAGCGGGTAGTGCACCAGGTGCGTTTTCGGCCCGGCCCACAGCACGACGTTGTTCTGCCACAGGTCCCCGGGAACCTCGGCGCGCGGCAGCACCGCGCGATAGGCGATATGGCCCGAAACGCGCGGCTTCGCGTCCCCCAGCAGCTGATTGCGCACCCGCGACCAAAGACCGTCGGCGCCCACCAGCGCGCAGCCCTCGATCCGCTCGCCGCCCTCCATGTGCAGCGCCACGCGAGCGCCGTCCTGCTCGAAGCGCAGCGCCTTCGCCAGAACGTTCAGCTCGACGTTCGTCTCGCCCTTGCAGGCGTCGAGAAAAACCTGGTGCAGGTCGGCGCGGTGGATGACGCCGTAGAGGTAGGCGCCGAAGCGCTCGCGGAACGCCGCGCCGCCGACCGGCAGACGGATCACCTCCTCGCCGGTCAGGCCGTCCATCATCACCATGTTGTCCGGGTGCACCGAGTAGCCCTCGATCGCCTCGGTCAGCCCGAGCAGCTCGAACATGCGGTAGACGTTGGGTCCGAGCTGGATGCCGGCGCCGATCTCCTTGAATTCCGAGCCCTGCTCGAATACCCGTACCTTCAGGCCCTTGCGGCCGAGCGCGAGGGCCGCGGCGAGGCCGCCGATGCCGCCGCCGACGACCAGTACCGGTAGATCCTTCGACATGACTTCAGCTCGCGATCAGGTCGGGGCCGACCTCGGCCAGGGTGCGCGCGCCACACAGCCTGAGCGTGCGCTCGATCTCGTCGGTCAGGATTTCGAGCGCGCGGCGCGCCCCGGCCTCGCCCGCGGCCGCGGCGCCGTAAAGCGTCGGGCGCCCGATCGCCACCGCCTGCGCGCCCAGTGCGCGCGCCTTGATCGCGTCGGCGCCGCGCCGCACGCCGCCGTCGATCAGCAGCGGCAGCTTGCCGCCGAGCGCCGCCGCGACCGCGGGCAGCGCCTCGAGCGCGCTGATCGCGCCGTCGAGCTGCCGGCCGCCGTGGTTCGAGAGCCACACCGCATCCGCACCGAGCCTGGCCGCCCGCTCGGCATCCTCGGCGCGCGAAACGCCCTTGACGATCAGTTTGCCCTTCCACAGGTCGCGCAGCCGGGCAAGCCCGTTGTCGTCGAACGAAGCATCGTGCTGCTGCCCGACCGAGGACGCAGTGGAGATCATGTCTGCGCGCTGCCGGCCAGCCAATCCGCGCAGGTTGACGAGCTCAGGGATGCCGCCGGCTGCGGCGATGCGCAGGGCCCACGAAGGATGCGCCATGCCGGCAAGCAGCTCGCGCCAGCCAGGCCGAAACGGCAATATGAGGCCGTTGTGCGTGTCGCGCTCGCGCTTGCCGCCCACCGGCAGGTCCACCGTGACCACCAGCGCCTCGTAGCTTGCGGCGCGCGCGCGCTCGACCAGCCGGTCGGTGAACTCCCGGTCATGAAGCACGTAGAGCTGGAACCACAGCCGCCCCGGGGCCTTTTCGGCGACCTCCTCGATAGAAACCGTGGCGGCGGTGGAAAGGGTAAACGGGATCCCGTAGGCAGCGGCGGCACGGGCAATCGCCAGATCGCCGCCCGGCCATCCCATTCCGATTCCACCGACCGGCGCAATCACCAGCGGATGCTTCGACGGTCCGCCCAGTATCTCGGTCGAAGCATCGACCGCGGCAACGTCGCGCAGCACCCGGGGCGCGAAGCGCACGCGCTCGAACGCCGCGCGGTTGGCGCGCAGGCTGACTTCGTCCTCCGCCCCACCGTCGAAAAAATCGAACACGATCTTCGGCAAGCGCCGGCGCGCGAGCTCTCGCAGGTCGCCGATGTTCGCAGTGCGGGACAGATCCATGGCACGCGAGTCTACCGCGGCCGCGTCGCTTACATATAATGGCGTCCATGAAAACCCCCCAACGCATTTCCGGCGTCCTGTCGCCGGTCGTCACGCCATTCGGCAAGGACCTCGCGCCCGACGCGGTGCGCTTCGTTCGCCACTGCAAGTGGCTGCTGGGCAACGGCTGCTCCGGGCTCGCGGTGTTCGGCACCAACAGCGAGGCGAACTCGATGTCGGTGGGCGAAAAGCTCGAGCTGCTCGAGGCGCTGGTGGCGGGCGACGTGCCGGCCGCGGCGCTGATGCCGGGCACCGGCCATTGCGCGCTGACCGACTCGGTGGCGATGACCCGGCGTGCGGTGGAATTGGGCTGCGGCGGCGTGCTGATGCTGCCGCCGTTCTACTACAAGGGTGTTTCCGACGAGGGCCTGTACCGCAACTTCGCCGAGGTGATCGAGCGCGTCGGCGACGACCGGCTGCGCCTTTATCTGTACCACATCCCCCCGGTGTCGCAGGTACCGATCACCCTCGCGCTGATCGAGCGGCTGCTGAAGAAGTATCCGGGCATCGTCGCCGGCGCCAAGGATTCGTCCGGCGACTGGTCGAACACCAAGGCGATGCTGGACGCGTTCGCCAAGGCGGGTTTCGACGTGTTCGCCGGCAGCGAGGTGTTCCTGCTCGACAACATGCGCCACGGCGGCAAGGGCTGCATCACCGCCACCGGCAACGTCAACCCGGGTTCGATCGACGGGGTCTACCGCAATTGGCGATCGGCAGAAGCCGACAAGCTCCAGGCCGGCATCACCGCGACGCGCAATATCGTGCAAAAGCTGCCTATGATCCCGGCACTGAAGGCGATTATCGCCCACTTCGGCAATGACTCGCAGTGGCGCACGGTGCGCCCGCCGCTGGTCGAGCTCGAAAGCACGCAGGAGCAAACCCTGATCGCCGAGCTGCGCGCGGCAGGATTCAGCATGCCGGGGCTCGCCGCCTGAGATGCCCGCGGCGCTGATCACCGGCGCGGGCAGGGGCATCGGCCTGCATGCCGCGCGCGCCTTCCTCGGCGCGGGATGGACCGTGGTGGCGCTCGACAAAAACTTTTCACGCTGCGACTTGCCGGACTCCGTGCGGCGCGTGCAGTACGACCTGACCGAGCTAAGCGGCATTCCCGACCTCGCCGCATCGCTGGGCGAGATCGACACACTGGTCAACAATGCGGGCGTGCTGTATTGCGAGCCCTTCGACGCGATACCGGACGCGCACCGGCGCGAAATCATGGCGGTCAATGTCGAGGCGCCGGTCGCGCTGATGCAGGCGCTCGCGCCGCAAATGACGACGCGCAAGTCCGGCCGCATCGTCAACGTCGCTTCTGTAGCCGCCTTCACCGGCCACCCCGACCTGTGGTACGGCGCGAGCAAGGCGGCGCTGCTGAACGTCACCAAGAGCTTCGCCGGCTGGCTCGGTCCGCACGGCGTGCTGGTGAACGCGGTCGCGCCGGGGCCGACGCAGACCGACATGTACGATCAACTTCCGCAGTCGCGCCGGGACGGCGTGATGCGCAGCGTCTATTCCGGGCGCGTGTGCCGGCCGGACGAGGTGGCGCAGGCGATCCTGTGGCTCGGCTCGGCCTGCCCCGAGTACGTCAATGGCGCCACGCTGGACGTCAACAACGGGTCGTATTCCCGCTGACACCCCATGGCAGAGCCCCGCACCGCACTCGTCACCGGCGCCGCGCGCGGCATAGGCCGCGCGACGGTCGACGCGCTGCTCGCCGCGGGGCTGCGTGTGCTCGCGCTCGACCGCGACTTCGAAGGCGACGCGCTGGTCGCCTCCGGGCCGCTCGAACTGGTGCGGCAGGACCTCGCCGATCTCGCCGCGATCGCGCCGCGCGTCGCGGCGCTCGGGCGCATCGACGTGCTGGTCAACAATGCCGGGGTGCAGAACGGCCTGCCGATCGAGCGCTACAGCGACGAGGCCCGCACGCGGCTCCTGCGCGTCAACCTCGAGGCGCCGGTCGAGCTGATCCGCGCTGTCTCGAAGCAGATGGTCGAGCGGCGCTGGGGGCGAATCGTCAACCTCACTTCGGTCGCGGCCTTCATGGCGCACCAGGACATCTGGTATGGCGTGAGCAAGGCCGGGATCGTGAGCTTCACCCGCAGCTTCGCAGCGTTGCTCGGGCCGCAAGGGGTACAGGTGAACGCCGTCGCGCCCGGGCCGATCGAGACCGCCATGCTGCGCCGGGCGGCGGCGCCTGAGCGCCGCGAGCAGCTGATGAAGGCGGTGTACTCGAAGCGTGCCGGCCGGCCGGACGAAGTCGCCGACGTGATCCGCTGGCTGGTTACCGATGCGCCGGTGCTGGTCAACGGCGCGGTGATCGACGTTACTGACGGGAGCTTCCTGCGCTGATGCCGCTCACTCTGTTCGAAAAGGTCTGGAACGCGCACGTGGTCTGCGATCTCGGCAGCGGTGTTTCGCTCCTGCACGTCGACCGGCACCTGCTGCACGATCTCGGCGGCGGCAAGGCCCTGGCCGAGATCGCCGCGCGCGGCCTGCCGCTGCGCAACCCGGAGCTGACCTTCGCCACCGCGGACCACGTCATCTCCTCCGCCCCGGGCCGGACCGGCGGCGCGCACGACTGGGCCCAGGTGCTGGTCGACTCGCTGCGCCTGGAAACGCGCAAGGCGGGCGTGCAGCTGTTCGACGTCGGCGGCGACGAGCAGGGCATCGTGCACGTGATCGGTCCCGAGCTCGGCATCACCCAGCCGGGCACGCTTGTGGTGTGCGGCGATTCGCACACCTGCACCAACGGGGCGCTCGGCGCGCTCGGCTTCGGCATCGGCGCATCCGAGATCCTGCACGTGCTCGCTACCCAGACCCTGGAGCAGCGCAAGCCCGCGACGATGCGCGCGCGCTTCGACGGCGCGCTGCCGAAGGGTGTCTACGCCAAGGACCTGATCCTGGCGCTGATCGGCAAAGTCGGGATGGCGGGCGGAGTCGGCCATGCGGTCGAATATGCCGGCGCCGCCGTCGACGCGCTCGGCATGGAAGCCCGCATGACGCTTTGCAACCTCTCGATCGAACTGGGCGCCAAGATCGGCATGGTGGCGCCGGACGATACCACCTACGCCTGGCTCGAGGGCCGGCGCTACGCGCCGGCGGGCGCGAAGTGGGACGCGGCCCTCGCCTGGTGGAAGTCCCTGCCCTCCGATCCCGGTGCGAGTTTCGACCGCGAGGTCGAGCTGGACGCCGGCGCGCTGGCGCCGCAGCTCACCTGGGGCACCAGTCCCGAGGATGCGATCGCGGTCGACGCGAAGATCCCCGACTCCAAGCCGGAGGCGCTCGAGTACATGGGCCTTGCCGCCGGCCGCCCGCTCGCCGGAACACGCATCGACCGCGTGTTCATCGGCTCGTGCACCAACTCGCGCCTGTCCGACCTGCGTGCCGCGGCCGAGGTGGCGCGCGGGCGCAGGGTCGCGCGCCACGTGCAGGCCTGGGTGGTGCCCGGCTCGGTCGGCGTCAAGCGCGCGGCGGAGGCCGAAGGGCTGGACCAGGTCTTCCTCGCCGCCGGATTCGAATGGCGCGAGCCCGGCTGCTCATTGTGCGTCGGAGCCAACGGCGAGCTGGTCGAGCCAGAGGCGCGCTGCGTGTCGACCTCCAACCGCAACTTCGTCGGCCGCCAGGGGCCGCGCGCCCGCACCCACCTCGCCAGCCCGGCCACCGCTGCGGCCTGCGCGCTCGCGGGCGAAATCGCCGACGTGCGGGAGTTTCTCGCCTAGCGATGGAAAAGTTCACCCTCCTGGATGCGATCGCGGCGGCGCTGCCGACGCCCGACGTCGACACCGACATGATCATCCGCATCGAGCGCTGCGTGCGCACGCCGCGCGCGGAGATGGGGCGCTGGGCCTTTGAGATGGCGCGCTACCGCGCCGACGGCAGCGAGGACCCCGCGTTCCCGCTCAACCGCGCGCCGTTCCGCGGCGCGCAGATCCTGGTGGCGGCGGAGAATTTCGGCTGCGGCAGCTCGCGCGAGATGGCGGTGTGGGCGATCGCCGGCATGGGATTTCGCTGCGTGATCGCGCCTTCCTTCGGCGACATCTTCTACGGCAATTGCTTCCAGAACGGCGTGCTCGCCATCCGCCTGCCGGTGGCGACAGTCGAAAGCCTGCTGGCGCGGCTAGGTGCGGCGTCCGAGCCGGTGAAGCTCGGGGTCGACCTGCCCGCGCAGACCATCGCCGCCCCCGATGGTGCCCTGCACCGCTTCGAGATCGACCCATTGCGCAAGAAGGCGCTGCTCGAAGGCCTGGACGCGATCGGCATGACCCTCGCGCGCGAAGCCGAGATCGCCGCCTGGCAAGCGGAGGACCGGGCGCGGCGGCCCTGGGTTTGGCGCTGATCAGTCCTTGAGCCGGGCGCGCAACGAACGGACGAGCGTCTTGAGGATCTTCACCCGTGCGTGATACTTGTCGTTGGCGCCGATCAGGGCCCAGGGCGCGTGCCCGGTGCTGGTGCGCTCGATCATGTCGGCCGCCGCAACCTGGTAGGCGTCCCACTTCTGGCGATTGCGCCAGTCTTCGGGCGTGATCTTGAACTGCTTGAAACGCGTCTTTTCGCGCTCCTTGAAGCGCCGGTACTGCTCCTCCTTGGAAATCTGGAGCCAGAACTTGGCCACGATCGCGCCGCTGCGCGCGATCTGCTCCTCGAAGTCGTTGATCTCCGAGTAGGCGCGCAGCCAGTCGGCCTCCGCGGCGAAGCCTTCGACGCGCTCGACCAGCACCCGCCCGTACCAGCTGCGGTCGTAGATCACGAAGCGCCCCTTGCGCGGCAGGTGGCGCCAGAAACGCCACAGGTAGGACTGCGCGCGCTCCTCGTCGGTCGGCGCGGCGATCGGAATGGTGTGGTAAAGGCGCGCGTCGACCGCGCCGGTGATGCGCCGGATCGCGCCGCCCTTGCCCGCAGCGTCCATGCCCTCGAACACCAGCACCACGGTGTGCTGGCGGAACTTCGGGTGGCGCGTCAGCTTCGCCAGCTCGCCCTGCAGCGTCACGAGCTCTTTCTGGTAGCGTTTCTTCGGCAGCGTCTGCGACAGGTCGAGGCGGTCGAGGATGTGCAGGTTGTCGACCGGCTGCACCAGAGGCGGCGCGTCGGTCTTCTTGCTGCGGCGCTCGGGCGGGGCCGAGAGGCGCTTCTTCATCGCCTCCAGCAGGGTCTTGCCCGCCGTCACCGCGCGGTACTCGGGATCCGAACCCTCGACCACAATCCACGGCGCCCACGCGGTGCTCGTTTCGCGTAGAGCGTCCTCGCTCACCTGGTAGAAACGGTCGTACAGCTTGAAGAATTCCCAGTCGCGCGCGGTGACGCGCCAGCGCGTCTCCGGATCGGATTCGAGCGCCTTGAGGCGCTTGCGCTGCGCCTTCTTCGACAGGTGGAACCAGAACTTCAGGATCAGGGCGCCGTCGTCGGCGAGCATCTTCTCGAAGCGATTCATCTCCTCGACCGCCCGCAGCAGGTCCTTCGCCTTGGCGCGCTTGAACACCCGATCGATGATCGGTGCGGTGTACCAGGAGCCGAACAGGATTCCGATCTTGCCCTTGGGCGGCAGAGCGCGCCAATAGCGCCACATCGGCGGTCGCTCCAATTCTTCGTCAGACGGGTTGTCGAAGGCGTATGTGTGGATGTGGCGCGGATCCATCCACTCGTTGAGCAGATTCACCGTTTCGCCCTTGCCCGCGCCGCGCACGCCCGAAATGAGGATGATCACGGGAAACTTGCCGAACTGGGAAAGCTGGAACTGCGCGTTCAGCAGCTCCACGCGCAGCTTCGGCTCGATGCGCTTGTACTCCCCCTTGGAAAGCTTGTGGCCCAACTCCCCGGACTCGAACATCGCTACCTCACTCTGTAGATCTCCAGATCGAAGTCACCGCGCGACACCTCCAGCTGCGCGTGCTTGCGCTCTAGCTGCGCCGACAGCAAGGCCTTGTCCCGTCCGTCTTCCCAACGCACTTTGTACACCTCCCGGTCGGGCTTGCCTTCCCTGTGGAAGACTTCCGTGCGCTCCGACGCCGGCTCGCCGTAGCGCGATTTCAGGTAGCGCACCACCCGCTCGCGGTCTTCCGGGTCGAACCGCACGTCGAACGCCTGCACGGCATCGTTCTTGAGATAGAACGTAATGCGCGCGCGAACTCCGGCGAAGGCGATCCGCGCGTCGTCGCAACGCCGGTCGGCCGCAACCGACTTCCATTCGAGCGGCTGGCAGTGTGCGCTCGGGAACGCATCCTTGACGTCGCGCTCGCCGGCACCGAGCGCGACGCCGTTCGCGTCGTAGGCGAGCGCGGCGCAAGGGGTGCCCGACAGCAGCAAGAAGAGGAGTGAGGGTACGATTCTCATCTGCGCATGGCGGCGCGCCGGCGGAAGCAGTCGACCGCATGATCGTCGACCATGCCGACCGCCTGCATGAAAGCATATACGATCGTCGAGCCGACGAACTTGAAACCGCGCCGTTTGAGATCCTTCGCCAACGAGTCGGATATCTCGGTTCGCGCCGGCACCGGCGTGCCGCGTAGGCGGCGATTGCGCAGCGGCTTGCCGCCGACGAAACCCCAGACGTAGCGCGAGAAGCTGCCGAACTCGTCGCGCACCGCGAGAAACGCGCGCGCGTTGCCCACCGCCGCCTCGATCTTGGCGCGGTTGCGCACGATTCCCGCGTCGCACAGCAGCTGCGCCTTCTTCCTGGCCCCGTAGCGGGCGACCTTTTCCGGATCGAAGCCGTCGAACACCTCGCGGTAGCGCTCGCGCTTGCGCAGGATCGTGTCCCACGACAGCCCCGCCTGCGCGCCCTCCAGTATCAGGAATTCGAACAGCTTGCGATCGTCGCGCACCGGCACGCCCCATTCTCGGTCGTGGTAGGCGATGGAAAGCGGGTTCGTGGCCCAGGCGCAGCGCTTGCGTGCCGCAGGGCTCACTTCAGGAGCTCTCGGGCGATGATCAGCTTCTGCACCTCGGTCGCGCCCTCGTAAATGCGCAGCGCGCGCACCTCGCGGTACAGCAGCTCGACCGGATGGCCGCGCGTCACCCCGAGGCCGCCGCAGATCTGCACCGCCTCGTCGATGACCTGCTGCGCGGTCTCGGTGGCGTACATCTTGGCCATCGCGGCCTCGCTCGTGACCCGCCTGCCGTGGACGTCGCGCACCCAGGCGGAGCGGTAGGTGAGCAACGCTGCGGCTTCGATCCCGGTCGCCATGTCGGCGAGTTTGGCCTGCGTGAGCTGGAACTCGGCCAGGGCCTGGCCGAACATCCTGCGGCTGCGGGCGCGCGCGAGTGCCTCGTCCAGCGCGCGGCGGGCGAAGCCGAGCGCCGCGGCGGCGACCGTAGTGCGGAACACGTCGAGATTGCGCATCGCCAGCTTGAACCCCTCGCCCACGGCGCCGATGAGCGCGTCGGCGGGAACGCGGCAGCCCTTCATGCGCAGCGTGGCCATCGGGTGCGGCGCGACGATGTCGATGCGCTCGCTCGCGTCGAGCCCCGGCGCGTCGGCGTCGACCACGAAGGCCGAGATGCCGCGCGTGCCGGCCGCCGCGTCGGTCTTGGCGAATACGACGTAGAAGTCGGCGATGCCGCCGTTGGAGATCCAGGTCTTGGTGCCGTCCAGCACCCAAGCTTCACCCTCGCGGCGCGCGGCAGTCGACAGCGCGGCGACGTCCGAGCCGGCGTCGGGCTCGGAGAGGGCAAAGGCGGCAATCGCCTTCCCGTGCGCCACCGGTGCCAGGTAGCGCTCGCGCTGCGCGCCGGTGCCGGCGAGCGCGATCGGTCCGCTGCCCAGGCCCTGCATGACGAAGGCGAAGTCCGCCAGACCGGCGTGGTAGGCCAGCACCTCGCGCAGCAGCGCGATCGAGCGCACGTCGAAGTGGTCGGTGCCGGGCACGCAGTAATTCAGGTATCCCGCCTCACCGAGCTCCCGCACCAGCCGCCGGCAGACGGCGTCGGCGTCCGGGTCGTGCGCGTGCGCCAGGTGGCGCGCGGCCCAGTCCTCGGCCTCGCGCGCGAGCGTTGCGTGGCGCTTCTCCAAGAACGGCCAGTCGTAGTGCGCGAAGCGGTTCATGTGTCCGCGATGGGCCTAGGCCTTGCGCAGGAAGTCGAAGTCGCAGCCGTGCTCGGCCTGCAGCACGTGGTCCATGTACAGCTTGGCGTAGCCGCGCGCGGGCGGCGCCAGCGGCGGCGCTCGCCACGCGCTGCGCCGGCGCGCAAGCTCGTCTTCCGCCACCAGCAGGTCGATACAGCGGTTCTTCACCGAGAGGCGGATGCGATCGCCGTCGCGCACCAGCGCGAGCGGACCGCCGATCGCGGCCTCGGGCGAGACGTGCAGCACGATCGTGCCGTAGGCGGTGCCGCTCATGCGCGCGTCCGAGATCCTCACCATGTCCTTGACCCCGGCGCGCGCGAGCTTGGCCGGGATCGGAAGGTAGCCCGCCTCGGGCATCGCGTAGCCGCTCTTCGGGCCGGCGTTCTGCAGCACCAGGAAATCGTCCGCGGTGACGTCCAGGTCCGGCGCGTCGATGCGTGCGGCGAGGTCGTCGAGCGACTTGAACACCACCGCGCGCCCCTCCTTCTCGAACAGTTTCGGGTCGGCCGCCGAGCGCTTCAGAATCGCGCCATTCGGCGCCAGCGAACCGAACAGCGCCACCAGGCCGCCCTCCTTCGCCAGCGGCTCGGCGAAAGGCCTGACCACGGCGCGGTCGACCCAGGGCGCGCCGGCCCGCTCTTCGCGCTCGAGCCGCTCGCCGAGCGTCTCGCCCGCCACCGTCATGGCAATCGAGATTGAGCAGCGGCTTGAGTTCCCGCAGCACCGCGCCCAGCCCGCCGGCGAAGTGCAGGTCCGACATGTAGTGCTGCCCGGTGGGCTTGAGGTCGATCAGCACCGGGGTGCTGTCGGACAGCGCGTTCAAGCGCCTTCAGGTCGATCTTGACCCCGACCCGGCCCGCGATCGCGGTGAGGTGCACGATCGCGTTGGTCGAGCCGCCGATCGCGAGCAGCACGCGCAGCGCGTTCGCGATCGACTTTTCGGTGATCACCTGCGACGGCCGGATCGGGTTCTGCGCCAGCTCGACCGCGCGCCGACCGCTCGCCTCCGCCGCGCGCAGCCGGTCGGCGTGCACTGCGGGAATCGCGGCGGTTCCCGGCAGCGCCATGCCCAGCGCCTCGGCGAGCGCGGCCATGGTCGAGGCCGTGCCCATCACCGCGCAGGTGCCGGCGGTGGTGGCGAGGTTGCCCTCGACCTCCTCGATCCCGCGCGCGTCGACCGTTGCCGGCGCGGTGCATGGCCCAGAAGCGGCGGCAGTCGGTGCATGCACCGAGGCGCTCGCCGCGGAACGAGGTCGGCATCATCGGCCCGGCGAGCAGCTGTACCGCGGGACGGTCGGCCGAGGCGGCGCCCATCAGTTGCGCGGGGACGGTCTTGTCGCAGCCTCCCACCAGCACCACCGCATCCATCGGCTGCGCGCGCACCATCTCCTCGGTGTCCATCGCCATCAGGTTGCGGAACATCATCGAGGTGGGCGACAGGAACACTTCGCCCAGCGACACGGTGGGGAATTCGAGCGGCAGCCCGCCCGCGGCGAGCACGCCGCGCTTGACCGCGTCGATCAGCTCGGGGAAGTGGCGGTGGCAGTTGTTGTAGCCGCTTCTCGAGTCGGCGATGCCGATCGTCGGCCGCGCCAGCATCTCGCCCGAGTAGCCCATGCTCTTGGCGAACGAGCGCCGCAGGTAAAGCGAGAACCCCGCGTCGCCGTAGTTCGTGAGGCCGCGCCCGAGGCCCTTCGGCTTTTCTTTGTCCATGCCGCGATTCTAGTCTCGCCTAGCCCCAGATCGCGCGCGCCGCGTCGACGCACAGCTTCAGTTTCGCGCGCTCGTCGGCCTCGGTCACCGGGTTGCCGCCCATGGTGCTGGCGAAGCCGCATTGAGGGCTGAGCGCGAGCCGTGCCGCATCGACGTACTCGCGCCGCTTCTTCGGCCCTGCGCTTGAGCAGATCCAGGCTCTCCAGCTGCGGCGTTTTCGAGCTCACCATTCCGAGCACCACGCCCTTGTCCTTGGGCATGAAGCGCAGCGGCGCGAAATCCCCGGCGCGCGGCGTATCGAACTCGAGCAGGAAGTGGTTTACCTGCGCGCCGCCGAACAGCTTCTCCGCGACCGAATCGTAGCCGCCCTCGGCGAGGTACTTGCCCTTGTAGTTGCCGCGACACATGTGCACCCCGATCACCATCCCGGCCGGCCGGTCGCGCACCGCCTCGTTGATCGCCCCCACGTACAGATCGACCAGCCTCTCCGGGCTCTCGCCTTCGGCCTCGACCTTTGCGCGCGCCGCGGGGTCGCAGAGCATCGCCAGTGCAACCTCGTCCAGCTGCACGTAGCGCGCACCCGCCGCCGCCAGGTCGGCGATTTCCTGCTGATAGACGCGCCCCAGGTCGGCAAAGAACTCTTCGGGCCCGGCGTATACGCCCGCTTCGGCGTAGCGGGCTCCGCGCCAGAAGTGCATGGTCGAGGGCGCAGGCATGGTGATCTTCGGCGTGGCGCGAGTGATTCCCGCAACGAAGCGATACTCGTCCAGCGCGATCGGCTTGCCGCGGCGGACCCGCCCGACCACGTGCGGCGCGGTGAAGTCCGTCTCGTGACCATGGTCGTCGTGGAACTTGAAGCGCGCTTGCCTGACTTCCAGGCCGTCGGTCAGCTCGACGAAGCGCGCCCAGTACGAGGTGCGGCGGAATTCGCCGTCGGTCGCCAGCTGCAGGCCGCAGTCCTGCTGCAGCTGCAGCGACCTCGCGGATCGCCTGGTCCTGAATGGCGCGAAATTCGGCGATCCGCCAGCTTCCCTTCAGCGTGCTCGCGAAACGCCTGGCGCAGCTTCTGCGGGCGCAGCAGGCTGCCGATGTGGTCGGCGCGAAAAGGCGGCCGGCCGTTTGCCTGGATCGATGCGTTCATGGCCACGGTATTCTATGGGGCTTCGACGGAGGAGCGCCATGGCCACCATTGATCGCAAGCAAGCCACCCGCGCAGAAATGGCTCGAGACGCTGGAAAGGCACCGGCGCGACTTCGAGCAGCCGGGATCGGCCGAGTACTGGTCGCCGTCGCTCGACTGCGCTTCGCGCGACGAACTGCGCGCGCTGCAGGACGAGAAGCTCTCGGTGCTGACGCCTTTCCTGTACGAGAACTCGGCGTTCTATCGCCGCCGATTCGACAGGCTCGGACTCGCCCCCACCGACATCCGCACCGTGGACGACCTGGTGAAGTGGCCGCCGGTGGACAAGAAGGAGATGGCCGAAGACCTGCTGGCGAATCCGCCCTGGGGCACCTACACCACGCATGACGACGAGATCTGGGACCAGCGCGGCTGGACCCTGTTCCCGACCTCCGGTACGACGGGCCTGCCGCGCATCTTCCGCTACTCGCAGTTCGACCTCAGGCAATGGCAGTGGGCCAACGCGCGCGCCTTGTGGTCGCTCGGGGCGAGACGCGGCGAGAAAGTGTTCCTGGTGGTCGGCTTCGGCCCCCACGTGTGGGCCTGGGGCGTGCTGCACGCGCTCGCGCACATGGGCGTGCCGTGCATTCCCGGCGGCGGGCTGACTGCCGAGCTTCGCTGCAACATCATCCTGCGCTACAAGCCGACCATACTCGCCACCCTGCCCTCGCAACTGCTGCGCCTGGGTCGCACCATGCAGCAGATGGGGCACGATCCGCGCAAGACTTCGATCAAGACGCTGTTTACCGGCGGCGAGCCGGCCGCGGGCATCAAGGCCACGCGCGAGCGGCTCGAGGACTTGTGGGGCGCAAAGCTGGTCGAGTTCTACGGCTGCACCGAAGCCGCGCCGCATTCCGGCGGTTACTCCTGCCCGGAGGCGCTTCGCGCGGACGGGCGCGTCCAGACGCACCTGATGGAGGACTTCCAGGTCTGGGAGCTGATCGATCCCGACACCGGCAAGCGCGTGCCCGAGGGCGAGCGCGGCATCACGCTGTGCACCAACATGAATTCCGAGAGCTCGTCGCAGCTGCGCTTCGTGGTCGGCGACTACACCGTGTTCGACAGCGCGCGCTGCGCCTGCGGGCGCACCCACGTGCGCGCGATCGGCGGGTTCCAGGGCCGCGCGGATGATCTGATCAATCTGCGCGCGATCAAGTTCTATCCGTCGGTGCTGGAGGAGGCGGTGCGCTCGGTGGCGGGAGTCGGCGACGAGTACGAGGTGGTGCTCGATACCAACCAGGAGGGGATCGACTTCATGACCGTTCTGGTCGAGCACGCGGACTACCAACAGCCCCGGGCCGTGGTCGCCGCCCTGCAGAACGCGGTCAGCTCGCGCATCGAGTTGCGGGTCGGCGTCGAAGTCCTGCCGCCCGATACCTTGCCCAAGACCGAGTTCAAGGCGAAGCGCATCAAAGACCGCCGCAACAAGGCCTGACCCGGAACTGCGTTGCGCAATCTGCTCGGATTCCTCGGCCGCCAGGCGCGCTGGGCGCTCCCTGCGGGCGTGTTCGTCGGCATCGCGCTGCCCGACCTGGCCGCGCTGCTGCGCCCGCTGCTGACGCCCGCGGTGATCGGCACGCTTACCGCGGCGCTGCTGCGCCTGGACTGGGGCCGGCTCGCCGACGGGCTGCGGCGCCCGGCGCTGCCGGCGACGATCGCGCTGTGGCAGCTGGTCGCCTCGCCGCTCGTGGTGTGGCTCGGCACAGCGCTTGCGGGGCTGCCGCCCGACCTGCGGCTGGTGCTGGTGCTGCAGGCGGCCGCGCCACCGATCGGCTCGGCGGCGGTGTTCGCCATGATCCTCGGGCTGGACGGCGTGCTGGCGGTGCTGGGCACGGTCGCGGCGACGCTGCTGCTGCCGCTCACCCTGACGCCGCTGGTCGGCTGGCTGCTGCCCAAGGCCGGGCTGAACGTCGATTTGGCGGCTTTCTTCGTGCGCGTGACGCTGCTGGTGGCGGCGCCCTTCGTGCTCGCCTGGGGGCTGCGGCGCGCCGTGGGCGCGGCGCGCCTGGCGCGCAACGACGATCTGCTCGCCGGCGCCAACGTGCTGCTGCTGGTGGTATTCGCGATCGCGGTGATGGACGGCGTCACGGCGCGCCTGCTGCGCGATCCGCTGTACATCGGCGTCCTGCTGCTCGCTGCCTGCGTCGCGACCGCCCTGCTGCACCTGGCGGGCTTCGCCCTGTTCCGTCGCGCCGGGATCGCCGCGGCCTATGGCGCGGCGCTGCTGAGCGGCAACCGCAACATGGGCCTGATGCTGGCGATCACTGCAGGCACCGCGGGTCCGGCCTTTTCCCTCTACGTCGGGATTGCGCAGATCCCGATGTACTTTGCGCCGCTCGCGCTTACCCCTTTCGTGCGGCGCAGCCGGCCGCTACTGCGCGAATAGGCTCGACCAGCAGCTCGCGCAGCCAGCGATTGCCGGGGTCGCGCTCGAAGCGCTCGTGCCAGTGCACCGCCACCTCGGCCGGCGGAATCGGCAGCGGCACCGGCAGCGACTTGAAGCGCCCGTCGGCCTCGTAGGCGCGCGCCACCTGGCCAGGCAGCGTGAGCAGCAGGTCGGTGCGGGCGAGCACCATCGGCACCACGGTGAAATGCGGCACCCGCAAGGCAATGCGGCGCGTCACGCCGGCGCGCTCAAGCGCCTCCTCGATCACGCGGTGCCCGCTCCCGGTCGACGACACGAGCGCATGCGAGGCCTCCAGGAAGAGCTTTCGCGTCAGGCGCGCGCTGATGCGCGGGTGGTCGCTTCGCATCAGGCAGACGTAGGGGTCGCGGAACAGCCGCCGGCGCCGCACCGGCGCGGCGAGCCCGGGCAGGAAGCCGACCGCGATGTCGAGCGTGCCGCTGGCAAGCCCTTCGTCGATCGACTCCAGCGGCAGCCCCAGGGCTTCGAGGTACACACCCGGCGCACGACGGCGCACGTGCTCAACCAGCGCCGGCAGGAACGATATCTCGCCCAGGTCCGACATGTAGAAGCGGAACGCGCGCTTCGAGGTCGCGGGATCGAAGCCGCCGCCGTGCGCGAGCGCCGATTCGATCAACGCCAGCGCCTGGCGCACCGGGTCGTCCAGGTCGCGCGCAAAAGGCGTCGGCGCCATGCCCGAAGGCGTGCGCACGAACAGCGTGTCGCCGAACGCCGCACGCAGCCGCGCGAGCGCGTTCGACACCGCGGGCTGGGTCAGCCCGAGGCGCGCCGCGGCGGCGGTGACGCTGCGCTCGCGCAGCACCGCGTCGAGCACTCGCAACAGGTTGAGATCGAGGTTCGAAACATTCATATTGGTGATTAATATCATGTGTCGCATCAATTTGACAAATATAAGGGTGCGCCCTTAGCCTTGCTCTCTCGGAGGGGCCCGATGAACCTGCCTGCACGTCCCATCACGGTGCTGATCGCCGCCCTAGGTGGCGAAGGCGGCGGCGTGCTTGCCGACTGGATCCTCGCCGCGGCCGTCGCGCAGGGGTACCCGGTGCAGAGCACCTCGATCCCGGGCGTCGCGCAGCGCACCGGCGCGACGACCTACTACCTCGAGATCTATCCGGTCCGCGCGGCAGAGCTCGGCGGGCGGCGCCCGGTCATGACGCTCGCGCCGTCCCCCGGTGACGTCGACGTGATGATCGCCTCCGAGCTGCTCGAGGCGGCGCGCGCGCTGCAGAACGGATTCGTCACCCCGGACCGTACTGCCCTGATCGCGTCGACGCACCGCGTCTACACCACGGTCGAGAAGCTGGCGATGGGCGACGGACGGCTCGACAGCGAGCGGATTCTCGAGGCGGCGCGTGCGCTCGCGAAGCGGGCGCTGCTGTTCGACATGCACTCTCTCGCGCGCGAGGCCGGCACCGTGATCAGCGCGGTCATGTTCGGCGCGCTCGCGGGATCGGGAGCGCTGCCGCTGCCGCGCGCAAGCTGCGAGGCTGCGATCCGCGGCGCGGGCAAGGGCGCCGAGGCGAGCCTGCGAGGGTTCGCCGCCGGCTACTCCGGCGCCGGCGCGGGCGCGCCCGCGGCGCCCGCGCCGGGCGACTCCAGTCGCCCGCACGCACCGCCGCTCGAGCGCGTGCGCGGGACCTTCCCCGCCGAGACCCACGCCGTCCTTGAACTGGGCGCCGAGCGCTGCGCAGGCTACCAGGACGCAGCTTACGGCGCGCTGTACCTCGACCGCCTCGAACCGATCGCGAAGCTCGAGCGCGAGCAGGACGGCGCCGCGGCCGGCTCCAAGCTCACCAACGAGACCGGGCGCTTCCTCGCGCTATGGATGTGCTACGAGGACGTGATCCGGGTCGCCGACCTGAAAACGCGCCGCAGTCGCTTCGAAAGGGTCCGGCGCGAGGTGCGGGCGGTGCCCGGCGAGCCCTTACACATCATCGAGTTCCTCAAACCCGGCCTGGAAGAGGTCGCGGCACTGTTGCCGCGCAGGCTGTCGCGCGGACTCATGCGCTGGGCCGCGCGGCACGGCTTCGCACGACGGCTGAACGTCGGCATGCAGGTCAAGACCACGAGCCTGAGCGGGTTCCTGACGCTGCGGCTGCTCGCGCTGCTGCGCCCCTGGCGCCGAATGAGCGCGCGCTACGCGGACGAGCAGGTTCTGATCGAGCGCTGGCTCGGCGCGATCCGCGCCGGCGCTCGCGAGCCGGCGCTCGCGCTTGAGATCGCGCTTTGCGGGCGGCTGATCAAGGGCTACGGCGAAACGCACCAGCGAGGCAGGGACAATCTCCTGCGCATCATGGATACGCTGGTCGAGGGCAGCGCGGTGACCGATGCGACCGAACGCGCCATTGCGATCCGCAAGGCGCGCGAGGCTGCGCTCGCAGACCCCGAGGGACGCGGCCTCGAAGGCTCGCTCGTCGCGCACGGCATCGCGCCGCTGCCGCCCAAGGCCAAACCGATGCGATTCGTGCGCCGCGCAACGGCCGCGCGCAAGGCGGCCTGAGCATGGAACGCCAGTTCAACGAGGAGATCGGGCTGCTCAAGCTTGGCGCGGGCGAAACCTTCCGCGGCGAAGGGATCCTCGCGGTCACCAAGGCGCTGCTGGAATCGGGCGTTTCTTACGTTGGGGGCTACCAGGGCGCGCCGGTTTCGAACCTGCTGGACGTCATGGTGCAGGCGCGCGGTTACCTCGACACCCTCGGGGTTCACGTCGAAGCCTGCACCAACGAAGCCTCCGCCGCGGCGATGCTCGGCGCGTCGATCAATTATCCCGCGCGCGGCGCGGTCACCTGGAAGTCCATCGTCGGCACGAATGTCGCCTCGGACGCGCTCAGCTACCTGTCCAGCGCGGGCGTCGTGGGCGGAGCCCTGATCGTGGTGGGCGAGGACTATGGCGAGGGCGCCAGCGTCGCGCAGGAGCGTACCCACGCCGTCGCGCTGAAGTCGTCGCTGTGCCTGCTCGACCCGCGTCCGAACCTGCCGACCATCGTGAAGATGGTGCAGAAAGGCTTCGAGCTGTCGGAAGCCTCGAGCACGCCGGTGATGCTGGAGCTGCGCATCCGCGCCTGCCATGTGCAGGGATCGTTCGTTGCGAGCGACAACCGCGCCCCTGCCATCTCGACGACCAGACCGCTCGCGGAGGCGGCCGAGTTCAACTACGACCGGCTGTCGCACCCACCGGCCACCTTCAGGCAGGAAAAGCTCAAGGCCGAGGTACGCCTGCCGGCGGCGCGCCGATTCGTGCGCGAGCAGCGCCTGAACGAGGTATTCGAAGGTCCCGAAAGCGACGTCGGCATCGTGGTTCAGGGCGGCCTCTACAACAACCTGCTGCGGGCGCTGCGCCTGGCGGGCCTGGCGGACGATTTCGGCACGAGCCGCATCCCGATCCTGGCACTGAACGTCGTCTACCCGCTCGTGCCGGAGGAGATTACCGGTTTTTGCGCCGGCAAGCGCGCGGTGCTCGTGGTCGAGGAAGGGCAGCCCGAGTTCATCGAACAGGATATCGCCACCATTCTGCGCCGCGCCGATCTGCAGACGCGCCTTCACGGCAAGGACCTGTTGCAGATGACCGGCGAGTACAGCGCCGAGGTGATCGTAAGGGGGATCGCAGCGCTGCTGACGCAGCATGCACCGCGGGTGGACGCGTCGGCCGGCACGCGCTGGCTCGAGGACGCGGCAGCGGTGCGGCGTCGCGCGGCGGAATTGCTGGGCGCGCCGCTGCCGCCGCGTCCTCCGGGCTTCTGCATCGGCTGCCCCGAGCGGCCTGTGTTCGCGGCGCTCAAGCTCGCCGAGCGCGAGGTCGGGCGCCCTCACGTCTCGGGAGATATCGGCTGCCACTCGTTCGCCACGTTCGAGCCGTTCTCGGTCGGAAACTCGATCCTCGGCTACGGCATGGGCCTGGCCTCGAGCGCCGGCGTCGGACCGATGATGGCGCGCCGGCCGATCGCGATCATGGGCGACGGCGGTTTCTGGCACAACGGCCTGCTCTCGGGCGTCACCTCGAACCTGCTGAACAAAGGCGATGCGGTGCTGGTGGTGATGAAGAACGGCTATACCTCGGCCACGGGCACCCAGGACCTCATCTCAAAGCCGGCGGATCGGACGATCGAGAACACTCTGCGGGGACTGGGGGTGGGCTGGATGAAGACGGTGCACAACTACCACGTCGGGGAGGTGGCCGAGACGCTCAAGGAAGCCATGACCACCGAGCGCCCGGGGCTGAAGGTCATCATCGCCGAGGGCGAATGCCAGCTCGAGCGCCAGCGCCGGATCCGCCCCCGCAACGCTGCCGCGCTGAAAGCGGGCAAGCGCATGGTCCGGACCCGTTTCGGGGTCGACGAGGACGTGTGCTCGGGTGATCACTCCTGCATCCGGCTCTCGGGCTGCCCCTCGCTGACCGTCAAGGACGCCTCCGATCCGCTCAAGGTCGACCCCGTGGCGCACGTCAACAACGACTGCGTAGGCTGCGGCCTGTGCGGCGAGGTGGCCCACGCCGCCGTGCTGTGTCCGTCGTTCTTTCGCGCCGAAATCGTCCACAACCCCTCGCGCTGGGACCGGCTCAAGGATTCGCTGCGCCGGACCCTCATCGGCTGGCTGCAGGCCGCCTGAGCGGAAGGTTTCGCCAACCCGCGTTGCGGCCTTCGGCCATACCGGAGAAAATGCACGTTCTCGAACCCAGGAGCATGAAATGGCTTCGGTCCTCAGGCCCGGGGCGCGTCCAGCGCCAGACGGCGCCCGCGCCGACCTCTACCGGCGCATGGCACCGGACAATCTCGCGCCGCTGTGGGAAGTGCTGCACGACCTCGTGCCGCCGCAGCCCCAGACGCCCTGTGTGCCGGCGCTGTGGAAGTACCGGGATATCCGCCCCTTCATCATGGAATCGGGCGGGGTCATCACGGCGAAGGAGGCGGTCCGGCGCGTCCTGATCCTCGAGAACCCCGGCCTGCGCGGGCAATCCGCGATTACGCGCAGCCTGTTCTGCGGCTTGCAACTGATCTTGCCTGGTGAAATCGCGCCCAGCCATCGCCATACCCAGTCGGCGCTGCGCTTCATCGTTGAAGGCTCGGGAGCGTACACGGCGGTCGATGGCGAGCGCACCACCATGCATCCGGGCGACTTCATCATCACCCCGTCCTGGACATGGCACGACCACGGCAACCCCGGCAGCGAGCCGGTGGTGTGGATGGACGGTCTCGATATCCACATGGTTCGCCTGTTCGACGCCGGATTCATGGAGACCTTCCCCGAGGAGGTGCAGCCGGTGACACACAGGGAGGGCGACTCCTATGCGCGCTATGGCAACAACATGGCTCCCCTGGGGCCGTTGCCGGCCTCCAAGACCTCGCCGATCTTCAACTATCCCTACGCGCGCAGCCGCGAGACGCTCGAGACGCTGTCGAAGAACTGCGATCCGGACGCCTGCCACGGCTGGAAGATGCAGTTCATCAATCCGCTCACCGGCGCGCTGGCGATGCCGACCATCGGCAGCTTCATCCAGCTGCTGCCCAAGGGTTTCCAGTCCGCGGCCTATCGCTCGACCGACGCGACCGTGTATTCGGTGGTCGAGGGAACCGGCAAGGCGAGGATCGGCGGCCAGGACTTTGCATTCGCGCCGCGCGACACCTTCGTCGTGCCAAGCTGGCATCCTGTGAGAATCGAGAGCGAGTCGGAGTGCGTGCTGTTCTCCTACTCCGATCGCCCGGCGCAGGTTGCGCTCGGCCTGTGGCGCGAGATGCGGGCATGAACGACCCGGACTTCCTCAGCCGGGAGTACAACAACCGCCAGCTGGTCCCCGACCACGCGCAGTATTTCGCGCGCTGGGCCGAAGGCTCGGCGCGGGCGCGCGCGACGATGGCCTGCTATCTGGATCGGAGCTACGGTCCCGCACCGGGGGAAAAGCTCGATATCTTTCCCGCCAGGAAGGGCGACGGCTCGGTGCTGATGTTCATTCACGGCGGCTACTGGCGATCGCTCGACAAGCGTGACTTCGCCTATTTCGCGCCGGCTTGGGTCGACACCGGCGTCTCGCTGGTGGTGGTGAATTACGATCTGTGCCCGCAGGTCACGGTGGAAGAAATCGTGCGCCAGATGCTGCGCGCGTCAGCGTGGCTGTACCGGCATGCCGAGGAATACGGCATGGACGAAGAACGGTTGTTCGTGAGCGGACACTCCGCCGGAGCGCACCTCACGGCGATGATGATGGCGGCGATATGGCCGGTCTACGAAGCTCAGTTGCCCAAAGACCTCTTCAAGGGCGGGCTCGCGGTGAGCGGAATCTACGACCTGCGTCCCCTGGTGCAAGTGGACCACGTGAATGCGGACCTGCATCTGGACGAGGCATCGGCGTTGAAGCTGTCTCCCGCCTTCCTGCCCCCCGCCACGCGCGCGCCCGTTTACACCTGCGTCGGCGCCGCCGAGAGCTCGGAATTCAAGCGCCAGAACGCCTTGCTCGCGCAACGCTGGAGATCGGCCGTCGCGGGCGATATCGCGATGCCCGGACACAATCACTTTTCGGTCATTGACGAGCTCGCCAACCCCGCAAGCGCGCTGTTCGTCGGCGCCAAGCGAATGATGAAGCTCGACCGCTGATGGGCGCGGCGGAAACCTATCTCCAGCCGGGCGACTACATCGATAGCGGCCACCCGGCCGTCAGCGCGTTCGCACGCCACGCAATGCGCGGCGACACCGACGTCGCGCGCGCCGTGTCGCTCTACTACGCGGTGCGTGACGGTATCCGCTATAACCCGTTCCTGGACTTCACCAGCGATGCCGCCTTTCGCGCCAGCAGCTGCCTCGAAGCCGGCGAAGGATTCTGCGTCGGCAAGGCGGCCCTGCTCGCCGCATGCGCACGCGCCGAGGGGATCCCGGCGCGAATCGGCTTCGCAGACGTGAAGAACCATCTTTCGACACCCCGTCTGCTCGAGTACCTCGGTACCGATCTGTTCATCTACCACGGCTACGCGGAGCTCCTGCTCGAAGGCAAGTGGGTCAAAGCGACGCCTGCGTTCAATCTCGCACTGTGCACCAAGTTCCGCGTGATGCCGCTCGAGTTCGACGGTCGGAGCGACTCGATCTTCCACCCCTACGACCGGGACGCGCGCCGCCACATGGAATACGTGCGTGATCGCGGCAGCTTCGCCGACGTGCCGGCTGCCCAGATACAGCGGGCCTTCCGCGAGTTCTATCCCAGGCTGTACGGCCTCGGCCTGGAAGCGGCGCGAGAGAGCTTCGGCTGAGACAACCGCGCCTCGCCATGCGCAGGCTGCTAGAGGACAGCTTTCATGCCGCGGTCGCTGCGGCCGATCCGCTCAAGATTCTCGGGCCGCAGCTACCGCGCCCGCCGCGCGGGCGCACACTGGTAGCCGCAGCCGGCAAGGCCGCAGCGTCGATGGCGGCGGCCGTCGAACACGCCTGGCCAAAAGACGCGCCGCTCGAAGGCCTGGCGATTACACGCTATTGTCACGCGCTTGCGACTTCCCGCATCCGAGTGATGGAAGCGGGCCACCCCGTTCCCGACGAGGCTGGCGAAGCCGGCGCGCGCGAGATACTGCGACAGGCGGGCACGCTCGGGACGGACGACCTGCTGATCGCACTGCTCTCGGGTGGCGGCTCGAGCCTGCTGTCGCTGCCCGCCGACGGCATATCCATGGCCGATCTCAAATCGGTGACCACCCAGTTGCTGCGCTGCGGCGCGGCGATTCAGGAAATCAACACGGTCCGCAAACACCTTTCCGCGATCCAGGGTGGACGCCTCGCGGCCGCATGCAAGGCGCCGGTGCTCGCGCTCATCATCTCGGACGTGACCGGCGACGACCCTACCCATATCGCCTCGGGGCCCTGCGCGCCGGATCCAACCACCTTTCGCGACGCGCTGGACGTGCTCGCAAAGTACGGCGTGTCTCCGCCGGCGCCTGTTCGCGCGCGCCTGGAAGGCGGCGCCGGCGGCCGCATGGCCGAAACGCCGAAACCGGGCGACCCGGCCTTCGCACGCGTGGAAAACCGCGTTGTCGCCACGGCTCACCGATCGCTCGAGGCGGCGGCCAAGACGTTTGTCGCCGCGGGAATCGCGTCGGTGATCCTCGGCGACACGCTCACCGGCGAGGCGTCCGAGGCCGCAAAAGTGCTTGCGGCGCTGGTGCGCGAAGTGCGGCGTTACCGCGCGCCCTTCACGCCCCCTGTGGCGCTGATTTCAGGCGGCGAGTGCACCGTGACGCTGCGCGGCGAGGGAGGCCGCGGCGGGCGCTGCAGCGAGTTCTTGCTCGCGCTTGCGATCGAGCTTGAAGGCGTAGAGAAGATTCACGCAATCGCTGCCGACACGGACGGTATCGACGGGTCCGAAGACAACGCGGGCGCGCTGCTCGCGCCCGACACACTCGCGCGAGCGCACGCCGCGGGAGTCGACCCGCGAAAGTGTCTGGCAAGGAACGACAGTTACGGGTTTTTCGCCGCGCTCGGAGATCTCGTGGTCACGGGCCCGACGTTGACGAACGTAAACGATTACCGGGCGATCGTCGTCGCCTAGAAAAGCTCGCCCTGCGCGGCGCCGCCCGAGTAGCGCAGCACACCCTGGTCGAAGCGCAAGGATGGATGCAGCGCATGCTCACGCATCTCGCCCGTACCCATCAAATGAATGACCCGCCCGCCGTGCAGCACGATCCAATCAGAGATGAGCGAGCGATGGCATTGCGAGGGGTCGCGCTCCGCGCACATCAGGCAAAGCGTCTCGCGATCCGCCTGCGCCATTGCTTCTTCGGTCGCACGACGAAATACGTCACTCTGCATGTGCTCCGCATAGGCGCGCAAAGCCGGCTCGCGCAGTCCCGGGTGGCGCGCTTCGTGGCCACCTCTACGCATTCCACCCAGCGCCTTGCCCCACCAGTCGTAGCCAATGCGAGCCGCCGCCAGGCTTGCGCCGATCGGTCCGTAGCCGAAATGAGGGTGGCGCCTCGAGCGCGGATTAGCCCGCACATCCACCAGACGGCCCACGCCGGCGGCGGCAAGGGTCGTCACCAGATCTTCAATCGTACGGTTTCCGTGTCCAATCGTGTAGACGATCGGCATCTCAGTCGCGGGACAGCGCGACCGGGGTGCCTATGCGCAGGCCCAGCTTGCTCGCGGCGCTCGCTCCGTTTGCTGCGATCTCGATCAGACCCAGGCTGTTCGCATACCAGAATGCCGCACCTGAGGGCGCTTCGCCGAAAGTCCCGGCGCGGGAAAGCACCCGCCTCCCCACTCGCAGCCGCGCTCCGGGCGCGACGTTCGCGGCGCGCAGCCCTGTGATGGCGTTGCCGAAATGATCGACATAGATCACTCGCGCGAAATCAGTCGGGTTGAACAGCACGCGCGGAGAGCGCGTCGCGGCGAGCCATCCGGCGGGCACACGACCCCGCGCGAGCGCAGCCGCCACCGGCGCAAACAGGTCGCGGCCGTGAAACGAGCTTGAGAGCGATTCCGGGCGCCAGACGATTCGTCGGCTGCGCCTGCGGGCGGCGCGCTGCCAGACGACCGAAAGCAGACCGTTGTCAGGACCGACGAAACTTTGGCCATAAGCATCCACCACGATCGCGTCCCGCGGTCCGCCGACGCCAGGGTCGACAACGGCGAGGAACACGCTGCCTCTGCCGAAGTGCGGCGCAAGGGCCGCAAGCAGATACGCCGCCGGCTCGACGGCGAATTCCGGCGCGTCGTTGAGCGCGTCTACTATAGATACGCGCGGAGCGGCACGGTGCAACGCCGCCTTGACCTGGCCGACGTAGGGGTCCGACGACCCGAAGTCGGTGAAAAGTACGATCACGCCAGCTCCAAAAGAGAAGGCCGGGACGAACCCGGCCTTTTTCTCACGAACGCGATACGCGATCAAGCGGCTTTCTTATCTTCCTTCTTCTCTTCTGCCGGCTTCTCGGGCTGGTCGAGCAGTAGCACGAGCGCGAGCGGGGCATTGTCGCCCTTGCGAAAGCCGCTCTTCAGAATGCGCAGGTAGCCACCATTGCGCTTCGCATAGCGCGGTCCGAGGTCGTCGAAAAGCTTGCCTACGATTTCCCGGTCGCGAAGCCGGTTAAACGCCAGACGCCGGTTCGCGAGGGTCGGCTTTTTGCCGAGCGTGATCATTGGCTCGACCACGCGCCGGAGTTCCTTCGCCTTGGGCAGCGTTGTCGTGATCGTCTCGTGGCGCAGCAGCGAATTTGCCATATTGCGCAGCATCGCGAGCCGGTGGCTCGACGTGCGGTTGAGCTTGCGGAGTCCGTGACCGTGACGCATGGCTTGTTGTCCTAATCTCCGTGCGCGCGTTATGCGCGGTGATGCTCGAGTCCCGCTGGGGGCCAGTTCTCGAGCTTCATGCCGAGGGTCAGGCCGCGCGAGGCCAGCACTTCCTTGATCTCGTTCAGGGACTTGCGCCCAAGATTCGGCGTCTTGAGAAGTTCCGTCTCGGTACGCTGGATCAGGTCGCCGATATAGTAGATATTCTCGGCCTTGAGGCAGTTCGCCGAGCGCACGGTAAGTTCCAGGTCGTCGACCGGGCGCAGCAGGATGGGGTCCACCTGCGGCGATTTCGGCTGCTCGGCCGGCATCGAGGTGCCTTCGAGCTGCGCGAACACCGAGAGTTGGTCCACCAAAATGCGCGCCGAATATCGAATCGCCTCCTCAGGCTCGATCGCACCGTTGGTTTCGATGTCCATGATCAGCTTGTCCAGGTCGGTGCGCTGCTCTACGCGCGCGGATTCGACCGAATACGAAACGCGGCGAACCGGGCTGAACGAAGCGTCGAGGACGATGCGCCCGATGCCCTTGGTCTCTTCCGGTAGATACCGCATGTTGCCCGGGACATAGCCGCGCCCAGACTCGACTTTGATCTGCATTTCGAGCTTGCCGCCAGAGGCGAGCGTCGCAATGACGTGCTCGGGATTGACGATCTCGACGTCGTGCGCGGCTTCGATGTCGGCGGCGGTTACCTGCCCTTCGCCGTCCTTCTTCAGCGAAAGAATCGCTTCCTGCCGGTTGTGAAGGCGAAACACGACGCCCTTCAAGTTGAGCAGAATGTCGACGATGTCTTCGCGCACTCCATCCATCGTCGAGTACTCGTGCACCACACCGGCAATTTGCACCTCGGTCGGGGCGTAGCCGGGCATCGAGGACAGCAGCACACGACGCAAAGCATTGCCGAGCGTATGGCCATAGCCGCGCTCGAACGGCTCCATCGTCACTTTCGCGTGGTAGGGGGACAAGTTCTGTACGTCGACGATGCGCGGCTTCAGAAATCCGGATTGCGACATTTTTTCGTCCTGCGGTTAATCGTGTAGGGAGTACGGGACTAGCCTGGACCGGACCCGGTGTGACCTCGTTACTTCGAATAGAGTTCGATCACCAGGCTTTCGTTGATCGAGGACGGCAATTCGGGTCGCGTCGGCAACGCTTTGAATGTGCCCTTGAGTGCTTTCGCGTCCACTTCCATCCAGTCTGGAATGCCGCGACTTTCGGCTGCTTCGGCTGCAGCCTTGACCCGCAACTGTGCCTTAGCCTTTTCGGCTACTTCAACAACGTCCCCCGGTCTGACTTGGTAAGAAGGGATGTTCACGCGCTTGCCGTTTACATGGATGCCGTTGTGGCGCACCAGCTGACGCGACTCAGTGCGCGATGCCCCGAATCCCATCCGGTAGGCAACGCTATCCAGGCGCGTCTCGAGCAACTGCAGCAGACGCTCTCCGGTGACGCCTTTCGACTGTGACGCTTCGGCGTACGTCTTGCGGAACTGGCGCTCCAGCACGCCGTAGATCTTGCGAATCTTCTGCTTTTCACGCAGCTGCTTGCCATAGTCCGACAGGCGCTGGCCGCTCTTCTGCCCGTGCTGACCTGGCGCATAGCTGCGGCGCTCCACGGCGCACTTGTCGGTGAAACATTTCTCGCCTTTGAGAAACAGCTTTTCCCCTTCGCGACGGCACTGGCGGCACTTAGCGTCGAGATTTCTTGCCATGGTGTCTACTCTCCCGTCTGCTCAGACGCGGCGCCGCTTGGGCGGGCGGCAACCGTTATGCGGGACGGGCGTCACATCCGCGATACTCGAAATCTTGAGCCCGATTGCATTCAACGCGCGAACGGCAGATTCCCGGCCCGGACCCGGTCCCTTGATGCGGACTTCGATATTCTTTACGCCGCACTCCTGCGCGGCGCGTCCGGCACGCTCTGCGGCAACTTGTGCGGCGAAGGGCGTTGATTTCCTCGAACCCTTGAACCCCGCGTTGCCGGAAGTTGCCCAAGACAACGCGTTTCCCTGCCTGTCCGTAATCGTCACGATAGTATTGTTGAAGGACGCGTGCACGTGCGCGATCCCTTCGGCCACGTTCTTCTTGACCTTCTTGCGGGCGCGTGCCGCCTGCTGCGTCTGCTGTTGCGGATTCCTGGTCGCCATGAATGTCCTCTAACCTGCGTTACGCCTTGCCTGCCTGCGCGGTCAGCTTGATCGCCGTCTTGCGCGGCCCCTTGCGGGTTCGGGCATTGGTGCGGGTGCGCTGACCGCGAACCGGAAGTCCCTTGCGATGACGCACCCCGCGATAGCAACCTAGGTCCATTAGGCGCTTGACGCTCATCGAAACCTCGCGCCGCAAGTCGCCTTCGACCGCCAGGCGCATAACGTTCTCACGCAATCGGTCGAGCTCCGAATCGGTCAAGTCCTTGATCTTGCGCGATCCCTCGATCCCGGAGGCGACGCAAATCGCCTGCGCGCGAGCACGGCCGATGCCGTAGATCGCCGTGAGGGCGATCTCGGCATGCTGGTGATTGGGGATGTTGATTCCCGCGATGCGTGCCATGTGCTAGTCCCGTAAGTGCGTCGCGAACGAAAAGCCGAGTATTTTATCCTGAAATGCCAATCTGCTCAAGAGGTTAAATCATCCCTGACGCTGCTTGTGGCGAGGATCCGAACAAATCACCCTGACCACACGCTTACGGCGGACGATTTTGCACTTGCGACAGATCTTCTTTACTGAAGCCATTACTTTCATGCCGAGCTCCTATCCGGTCTCAAATCTACCTTGCGGGCAACCCACCCTTGAAATTGGCCTTGCGCAGCAGACTTTCGTATTGGTGCGACATGACGTAGGCCTGAACTTGCGCCATGAAATCCATAGTGACCACAACTATGATCAGGAGCGACGTTCCGCCGAAGTAGAACGGCACGTTCCATTTCAGGATCAGGAATTCCGGCAAAAGGCATACCAGCGTCACATAGAGCGCGCCGACCAGAGTAAGGCGCGTCAAGATCCGCTCGAGATAGCGCGCGGTCTGATCGCCGGGTCGAATACCAGGGACGAAGGCGCCCGACTTCTTGAGATTGTCCGCAGTCTCCTTCGGGCTGTACTGCAGCGCCGTGTAAAAGAAGCAGAAGAAGATGATCAAGCCGGCGTACAACATGACGTAGATGGGTTGCCCCGGCGTCAGGGTTCCGGCGATATCGCGCAGCCACACCATCCCCTCCTGCGACCCGAACCAGCCGAGGATCGTTGCAGGAAACAGGATTAGCGAGCTGGCGAAAATTGGCGGGATCACGCCCGACATATTGAGCTTAAATGGCAGATGCGAACTCTGTCCCCCGTAAACGCGGTTTCCGACTTGCCTTTTGGCGTAGTTGACCAGGATCTTTCGCTGGCCGCGCTCGACAAAACACACGAACGCGGTCACCAATACCACCGCGAACGCGATGAGCAGGGCGGTCAGCGGATGCATAGCCCCCGTGCGCACCAGTTCCAGCGTCCCAGCGACAGCGTTCGGTAACCCTGCCGCGATGCCGGCAAAGATGATGATCGATATGCCGTTGCCCAGCCCGCGTTCCGTGATCTGCTCGCCAAGCCACATCAGGAACATGGTTCCGGTCACCAGCGTGGTAACCGCTGTGACCCGGAACATGAGCCCTGGGTCGAGCACCAGGCCAGGTTGAGATTCGAGCGCGATCGATATCCCGGTCGCCTGGAACAGGGCGAGGAACACCGTTCCGTAACGGGTGTACTGCGTGATCTTGCGCCGCCCGGACTCTCCTTCCTTGCGCAGCGCCTCAAGCTGCGGCGAAACCGAGCTCATTAACTGCATGATGATCGACGCGGAGATGTACGGCATGATCCCGAGCGCGAAGATAGTGAACCGGCGTAGCGCGCCGCCGGAAAACATGTTGAACATGCCGAGTATCCCGCCCTGCTGGCCGCGGAACAGTTCGGCCAGCACGCCGGGGTCTATTCCGGGTACCGGGATGTGCGCCCCGATGCGGAAGACGACGAGAGCACCGAGAAGAAAGAACAGGCGGCGCTTCAGGTCGCCGTAGCGCCCGGTCTTTCCGGCGTTGGGTAGTGCGGTGGCCAAGTGCGCCTTCCTATGCGTGCCTTATGCCGCGTCCGGCGCCGGCGAATCCACGACTTTTCCGCCTGCGGATTCAATGGCGGCGCGCGCCCCTTTCGTCGCATTGACGCCCTTGAGCGTCACCTTGCGCGCCAATTTGCCGGAAAGGATCACTTTCGCAGCCCTCGCCTGCCGCGAAACGACGCCCTCGGCTTTTAGCGCGGCGAGATCAATCTCGCTGGCATTCATGCGCTCGAGTTCCGAAAGACGTACTTCAACAGTGGCGTCGCGCGTCAACGAGGTAAAGCCTCGCTTGGGCAAGCGCCGATGCAGCGGCATCTGACCACCCTCGAACCCGATCCTGTGGTATCCGCCCGATCGCGCCTTCTGACCCTTATGGCCGCGGCCTGCGGTCTTACCGAGACCCGAGCCGATGCCCCGGCCTACTCGGCGACGCGAGCTCTTGGCGCCCGCTGCCGGCTTGATGTCGTTTAACCTCATCACTACCTCTGGTTCTTAAGCTACTACCTGCACCAGGTAGTAAACCTTGTTAATCATTCCCCGCACCGCCGGGGTATCCGTCAGCTCGACCATATGATTGAGGCGCCGTAGGCCGAGCCCGCGTACGGTCGCGCGGTGGCTCTCCCTGCATCCCGCAAGCCCCTTGATCAGTTTCACCTTGATCTTCTTGTCAGCCATATTCCGCCTCAGGAGAGGATTTCCTCGATCTTCTTTCCGCGCTTCGCAGCGATCTCGGACGGAGTGTTCATCGCCTGCAATCCGTTTAGGGTTGCGCGCACAACGTTGTACGGGTTGGTCGAGCCAAAACACTTGGCGAGTATGTTCGTAACCCCCATCACCTCGAATACCGCTCTCATTGGGCCGCCGGCAATGATCCCTGTACCCTCGGAGGCCGGTTGCATAAGCACCTTCGCGGCACCGTGACGGCCTACCACGGCGTGCTGCAACGTACCGTGCTTGAGCTTGACCTTGAACAGCCGCCTGCGCGCCTCTTCCATCGCCTTCTGAACTGCGACCGGAACTTCACGCGCCTTGCCCTTGCCCATTCCAATTCCGCCGTCTCCATCGCCAACAACGGTAAGCGCGGCGAAGCCAAGCACACGGCCGCCCTTCACTACCTTTGTGACGCGGTTCACCGCGACCATCTTCTCGCGCAGACCATCGGAACGGTCGTCCGAGGTCTGCATTCTCGGTTGAATTTTTGCCATGAGGATCCCTGCCTCTAGAACTTCAGCCCGCCGGCCCGTGCCGCTTCGGCAAGCGCCTTTACGCGTCCGTGATACTTGTAGCCGGAACGGTCGAACGCGACCGTCTCGACGCCTGCCCGCTTGGCCTTTTCGGCAATGCGCTCCCCTATTAACTCCGCAGCCTTTATGTTCCCGCCATGCTTCAGCTTCGTTCGCACGTCCTTCTCGATGCTGGATGCGCTGGCGATAACCTTGTCCCCGGCGGCCGAAGTGATTTGCGCATAGATATGGCAGTTCGTACGATGCACAGTGAGACGCACCGCTCCGAGCTCCCGAATCTTGAGCCTGGTCTGTCGCGCGCGGCGTAGCCGCGAAGGATTCTTGTCGAACATGGCTTCGTCCCGTTACTTCTTCTTCGTTTCTTTCAAAACGACGATCTCATCGGCATAGCGCACGCCCTTGCCTTTGTACGGCTCCGGGGCGCGGTAGCTCCGCACCTCGGCGGCAACTTGACCAACTTGCTGCTTATCAATGCCCGTAATTACGATCTCCGTCTGCGTCGGCGTCGCAACCTTCACGCCCTTGGGCATCTGGTGCATGACCGGATGGGAAAACCCGAGCGTCAGGCTCAGCTTGTCGCCTTGCGCCTGGGCACGATAACCGACACCCACGAGAGCAAGCCTCTTTTCGAATCCTTTGCTCACGCCGGTCACCATGTTGGCAATCAGCGCGCGCATCGTTCCCGACATGATGTTGGCCTGGCGCGAATTGCCGAGCGCCTTGCACATCAGATTCTCGCCGTTCCTCTCCACAGCGACGTTCGGATCGGCCGTTCGGGAAATGGTGCCGAGCGGACCCTTGACTGATATCTGGCCCGAGGCGATGTTCACATCAACGCCCTTCGGGACCGGGATGGGAAAGTTGCCGACGCGGGACATGTTCAGCTCCTTACGCCACGATGCAAAGCACTTCGCCGCCCACACCGGTGGCGCGCGCCTTGCGATCGGTCATCACGCCGCGCGACGTGGACAAGATCGCCACGCCGAGTCCGTTCATCACCCTCGGCAGATCATCGCGTCCCTTGTAGACGCGCAGACCGGGCTTCGACACGCGCTCTATGCGTTCGATCACGGGCCGGCCAGCATAGTACTTTAGGCTTATGGCAAGTTCGGACTTGCCGTCGCGGTCGCGTACCCCGAAGTCCTCAACATAGCCTTCGTCCTTAAGCACCTGGGCGATGGACACCTTCAGCTTGGACGAAGGCATCAGGACTTCCGTGTGCCCGATCAATTGCGCATTGCGGATGCGCGTCAGCATGTCCGCGATGGGGTCGCTCATGCTCATACTCTCTGCTCCTTACCAGCTGGCCTTGATGACGCCGGGAACTTCGCCGCGCATGGCCAGATCACGCAGCTTGTTGCGCCCGAGGCCGAACTTGCGGTACACGCCGCGCGGCCGCCCGGTAAGCGAGCACCTGTTGCGCAGCCGCGTCGGCGAAGCATCCCGCGGCAACTTCTGCAACTGCACGCGCGCTGCGTCCTTGTCTTCGTCTGAGCTGGCGGTGCTCGACAGCACTGCGAGCAGCGCTTCGCGCTTAGTCTTGAACTTCTCGACTGTCTTGCGGCGCTTCTGGTCGCGGTTTTTGACAGCAAGCTTAGCCATGCGTATACCTCAGTTTCTAAACGGAAAGCGAAACGCGGCGAGCAATGCGCGCGCCTCTTCGTCCGTTTTCGCGGAAGTGGTAATGCTGATATTCATCCCCCGAAGCGCATCCACTTTGTCGTATTCGATCTCGGGAAAGATGATCTGTTCCTTGATCCCCAGGCTGTAATTGCCGCGCCCGTCGAACGCACGTCCGGAAATCCCACGGAAGTCACGAATACGAGGTATGGCGATGTTCACCAGCCGGTCGAGGAATTCGTACATTCGTGCGCCGCGCAACGTCACCATGCAGCCGATGGGATAGCCTGCCCGAACCTTAAATGTGGCAATCGACTTGCGGGCCTTGGTCACCACCGGCTTTTGGCCAGCGATTCTTGTCATGTCGGCCACCGCGTTGTCCAGCACCTTCTTGTCGCCCGTACTCTCGCCGACGCCCATATTGAGCGTGATCTTTTCGATCCGGGGCACCTGCATGACGGACTTGTACCCGAACTTGTTCGTCAACTCGGGGACGACCTTGTCACGGTAATACAGGTGCAGCCGCGACGGCGGAACCGCCACCGCCGCCTTTTCCTTCTGTTGAGTTGATGCTTTCGCCATATCGCTAACCTTACGCGTCCACCTGCTCGCCGTTCGACTTGAACACCCGCACCTTTCGTCCGTCGCCGAGCATCTTGAAACCGACACGATCCCCTTTCTTGGTGCCGGGATTGAACACCGCAATGTTCGAAACGTTTATAGGCATGTCCTTGTCGACGATACCGCCTGTTACGCCCTTCATCGGATTGGGGCGCTGGTGTTTCTTGACGCGATTCACGCCCTCTACCACGACGTGCTCGTCATCCACCCGGCGCAGCACGGTACCGCGCTTTCCCTTGTCGCGACCGGCAATGACAATTACCTCGTCGCCCTTCCTGATTCTTTGCATGGTGATTCCCTCCCTGCGCCCGGTTACAGGACTTCGGGTGCGAGCGAGACGATCTTCATAAAGCGCTCCGTACGCAGCTCTCGCGTGACCGGTCCGAAAATTCGGGTGCCGATCGGCTCGAGCTTTGCCGTCAGGAGCACCGCCGCATTGGAATCGAACCGGATCAGCGAACCATCGGCGCGACGCACCCCTTTTGCCGTACGAACGACCACCGCGTGGTAAATCTCACCCTTCTTGACCCGCCCGCGCGGCGCGGCGTCCTTGACGCTCACTTTGATCACGTCACCGATGCTGGCGTAGCGTCGCTTCGAACCCCCAAGCACCTTGATGCACATGACCGCACGCGCGCCGGTATTGTCGGCGACGTCCAAAATGGACTGCATCTGAATCATTGCTTGTTCTCCATCCAACTTCCTCTGCTCCGCCGCCTAGGCGACGTAGCAGCCAGTATTGGATCCCGTCCGGGATTACGCACACCCCCCCCGATCTGCCTTGGGAGGGCGAAAAGACTGTGAATTTTATATCAATTTCAGCCGGTTGAGCAAGAAAAGCGGTTCAAATTTCTTTCGATTTCTCAAGCAGCCTTGTGACCGTCCAGGCTTTCGTCTTGGAGAGTGGCCGGCATTCCGCGATCTCGACCAGGTCGCCAAGCTTGATCTCACCCGAGTCGACGTGCGCGTGGTACTTCTTCGAACGGGTCATCGTCTTGCCGATCACCGGGTGCTTCACCCTGCGCTCCACCAGGACGGTCACCGTCTTTTGCATCTTGTCACTGACGACGCGCCCCGTCAGGGTACGGGTGTTCTTCGTTGCAGATTGCGCAGGGGTCTGCTCGGTCATTTGGAAACCTTCTCTCTCAGCAAGGTACGCGCGCGCGCAATGTCGCGCCGCACCTTCTTCATTTGGCTGGTGTTGGTCAGTTGCTGCGTCGCGACCTGCATACGCAAGCCGAATTGCGCCTTGAGAAGCTCGCTTAGCTCCTTCTGCAGGTCGTCGGCACCCTTTTCTCGAAGTTCGCTCGTCTTCATGGACTACCCCAGCATGCGGTGTACAACCGCGGTCTTGAACGGCAATTTCGCCGCGGCGAGCGCGAAGGCCTGTCGCGCAAGGGGCTCGGTTACGCCGTCCATTTCGTAGAGGATCTTGCCCGGTTGAATCTCGGCGACGAAGTACTCTGGGTTGCCCTTTCCGTTCCCCATGCGTACCTCGGCAGGTTTCTGGGAAATTGGCTTATCCGGAAAGATGCGGATCCAGATCCGTCCGCCGCGCTTGATGTGACGTGACATCGCGCGCCGCGCCGCTTCAATTTGGCGCGCAGTAATTCGACCCCGCGTGAGGGCCTTGAGTCCGTATTCGCCGAACGACACTTTCGCCCCGCGAGTTGCGACACCCTTATTGCGGCCCTTCTGTTGCTTGCGGTATTTCGTACGTGCTGGCTGAAGCATCGCTTACTCCTTCTTGCCCTCGTCGCTCGGAGTCGAGTCGCCGTCCTTTGCAACCGCCTTGCGCGTGCGTTTGACTGAGGTCTTCGGTTTGGCCGCGCGCGTACCGTCATCCTTCTTCGCGGCACGCGAGCGCGCGGGCTTCTTAGCCTCACCGTCCGGCGAAGTTCTGGCCGGCGCCCTGCGTCCGGCGGGCCTCGGAACCGGCTTCTTTGCGCGCTTCGGCGCGGCGGGCTCCTCAGCAGATGCCGGCGCCACGGACGGCAACGCCGTCTGGGCCTCGTTCTTCTGCACCACCTCGCCTTTGTAGACCCACACCTTGATTCCAATGACGCCGTAGGTGGTCTTTGCCTCGCCGAACCCATAGTCGATGTCGGCACGCAGCGTATGCAGAGGCACGCGTCCCTCGCGATACCACTCTGTTCGCGCGATCTCGATGCCGTTCAGACGGCCGGCACTCATAATCTTGATACCTTGGGCACCCAGACGCATCGCGTTTTGCATCGCTCGTTTCATTGCGCGCCGGAACATGATGCGCTTCTCAAGTTGCTGCGCGATCGAATCCGCGATCAGCTGAGCGTCGATCTCGGGCTTTCGGATCTCCTCGATATTGACGTGCACCTGCTGAACGCCCATCAACTTACGAAGCTCCCCTTTAAGCGATTCGATCTCTTCGCCCTTCTTCCCAATCACAACGCCGGGCCTTGCCGAATAGATGGTAATGCGCGCGTCCTTCGCGGGCCGCTCGATCACTACGCGCCCAACGGAAGCGTGCGCGAGTTTCTTCTTAAGGAACGCGCGCACCTTGATGTCGTCGGCCAGCATGCCGGCAAAAGCGCGTGTGCTCGCGTACCAGCGCGAGCTCCAGTTTCTGTTGACCGCCAGCCGGAAGCCGATCGGATTGATCTTCTGTCCCATATTCTCTCTCTCAGTCCCCGACCGTGATGTAGATGTGACAGGTATGCTTGAGCACTCTGTTGCCTCGGCCTTTCGCACGCGCGTGGAAGCGCTTGAGGAAGGCGCCGCGCTCGACGTGAATCGTTTTGACCTTCAGCACATCGATATCCGCGCCGTCGTTGTGCTCCGCATTCGCGATCGCCGACTCCAGCACCTTCTTGACGATCGCCGCACCCTTCCGAGGGGTAAAAGCAAGAATATTGAGTGCACGGTCCACCGGCTTGCCGCGGATGAGATCTGCCACTACCCGCCCTTTCTGGGCGGACATTCTTGCGCCACGAAGAACTGCTCGCGTCTCCATGTCAAACTCCTTACTTCTTGCCGGCCGCAGGAGCCGGGGCGGGCGCGGGCGCCGGCGCCGGCGTCCCGGTCGGCGTGCCACTGGTCTTTCGGTCCGCTGAGTGCCCTTTGAATTGGCGCGTCAAAGCGAATTCGCCAAGCTTGTGCCCAACCATGTTCTCGGTGATGTACACCGGAATGTGTTGCTTTCCGTTATGCACTGCAATTGTCAGTCCGACGAAATCCGGCACGATCGTTGAGCGCCGAGACCATGTCTTTATCGGCCGCTTGTCGCTCGTGCCGCGCACGGCATCGACTTTCTTGATGAGGTGCAGGTCCACGAAAGGGCCCTTCTTGATTGAACGCGCCATCTTCAGCCTCGCGCCGAGTTATGCCCGGCGCCGGTCGCGAACGATCATGCTTTGCGTCCGCTTATTGCGTCGGGTCTTGTAACCTTTGGTTTGCACGCCCCACGGAGAAACGGGGGGTTGAGCCGCTGCAGTGCGGCCTTCGCCGCCACCGTGCGGGTGATCGATCGGGTTCATCGCAACGCCGCGAACCGTCGGACGCACGCCGCGCCAGCGCTTGCGGCCTGCCTTGCCGATCGATTCCAGGTTGTGCTCCTCGTTGCCCACCTCTCCAATCGTCGCTCGGCAGTCAACATGCACTTTCCGGATCTCTCCCGAGCGAAGGCGGAGTTGAGCATAGGAGCCCTCGCGCGCGAGCAATTGAGCGCTCGAGCCGGCCGACCTGGCAATCTGCGCTCCCTTGCCCGGCAGCATCTCTATGCAGTGCACGGTCGTACCGACCGGGATATTTCGCAACGGAAGCGCATTGCCCGGCTTTATCGGGGCTTCCACGCCGGAAAGCAATTGAGTTCCCGGGGCGATCCCCTTCGGCGCGATGACGTAGCGGCGCTCCCCGTCAACGTAAAGCAGCAACGCCAAATTTGCGCTGCGGTTTGGATCGTACTCGAGACGCTCGACCTTCGCCGCAATTCCATCCTTGTTGCGTTTGAAGTCGACCAAGCGGTAGTGCTGCTTGTGACCGCCCCCCTTGTGCCGCATGGTGATGCGGCCTGCGTTATTGCGGCCGTTCGTCTTAGATTGCTTGGTGAGGAGCGGTGCGTAGGGCGCGCCTTTGTGCAGATCCGGACTGACGACCTTCACCAGGGCGCGGCGCCCCGGCGACGTTGGTTTGACTTTGACCAGTGGCATAGCTCTACTCCGTCGCCGCGAAGTTGATTTCCTGCCCCGGCGCGAGGCAGACGAAGGCTTTCTTCCAGTTGCGCCGGCGACCGTTGAAGCGGCCAAAGCGCTTTGCTTTTCCCTTCACATTGGACACCGTCACCGCGTCGACCTTGGTCTTGAACAGCAGCTCGACTGCCGCCTTGATCTCCGGCTTGCTCGCGTTGTCCGCAACGCGGAAAACGTACTGCCTGCTGCGCTCGGCAAGCATGGTGCTCTTTTCCGACACTATCGGCGCCAGAACCACCTTCATCAGCCGATCGGCGCTGTATCTCTTGGTCGCCGTCATTTCAGCATCTCCTCGAGCTTCTGCACCGCCTTCTTGGTCAGCAGAACGTTCGGAAACCGCACTAGCGCCACGGGATTGGCGTGGCGTGCCGCGACCACCATCACATTCGGTAGATTGCGTGAAGACAGCAGCAGGTTCTCATCGATTTCGTCGGTAATCAGGAGCAGGCTGTCGAAGCCCATCGACTTTACTTTCTGCGCAAAGAGCTTTGTTTTCGGCGCATCCAGCTTGAAATCGTCGACAACGCGGATTCGGTCTTCCCGCGCAAGTTGCGACAGGATCGATGCCATGCCCGCGCGGTACATCTTTCGGTTGACCTTGTGCGAAAAATTCTCGTCGGGACTCGCGGCGAAGATCTTGCCACCCCCGCGCCACAGCGGGCTCGAAGCCATACCTGCACGCGCGCGACCGGTACCCTTTTGCCGCCAGGGCTTGCGCGTCGACTTGGCCACGTCGCTGCGCTCCTTCTGCTTGCGGGTCCCCAGACGAGCGTTCGCCTGGTAGGCCACGACGACCTGGTGCACCAGATCTTCGTTGAAGTCGCGCCCGAACAGTGCGTCGGGCGCATTGAACGTGCCCGCGGCGCCCTTGTCATCAACCATCTTCAGTTCCATGGCGCCTCCTAGCCCTTCGCCGTGGGCCGCACGATCACATCGCGACCGCGGGAGCCGGGAACCGCGCCCCTTACGAGCAGTAGCTGGCGCTCCGCATCGACCCGCACCACCACGAGGTTCTGCACCGTGCGCCGCACGTCGCCGAGGTGGCCGGCCATGCGCTTGCCGGGGAACACGCGCCCAGGATCCTGGTTCTGTCCAGTGGATCCCGGCTTGTTGTGCGAGACCGAATTGCCGTGTGAAGCGCGGTTCGACGAGAAATGATGGCGCTTGATCACGCCTGCGAACCCCTTGCCAATTGAAATTCCCGTGACGTCGACCTTCTGTCCGACCTTGAACAGCTCGACGCCAAGCTTGGCGCCGACCTTGAGGTCGGCGAGCTCCTCCGGCCTGGCGCGAAATTCCTTTAGGGTGTGGCCCGCTTCCACCGCAGCCTTGGCGAGATGGCCGGCAAGCGGCTTGACGACACGACTGGCCCGGCGCTTGCCGAACGCGACCTGCACGGCGGCATAGCCGTCGCTGTCGGGCGTCTTGATCTGCGTGATCCGGTTGTCGGACACGTCGAGAACCGTTACCGGGAGGGTATCGCCGTCCTCGGTAAAGATGCGCGTCATGCCGACCTTGCGGCCGACGAGTCCAATTGTCATTTTCTTAACCTCTCTTGAGGCGCCGGCTGCAATTGGCCGGCCTTCCTGTCAGTCAACCACCCGGTCTCCCGGGAATCTAGCGCTCCGGCAAAAAAGAGAGCCGGAAAAAAATTTGTAATCCTCGTTACCTACTGCACCTTGATTTCTACGTCGACTCCGGCAGGCAGGTCGAGCTTCATCAGCGCATCGACGGTCTTGTCTGTCGGATCAATTATGTCCATTAGTCGCAAATGCGTACGAATCTCCAGCTGTTCGCGTGAAGTCTTGTTGACGTGTGGCGAACGAAGAAGATCGAAACGCTGCCGTCGCGTCGGCAGCGGCACCGGGCCACGCACAACCGCGCCCGTACGTTTCGCCGTGTCGACGATTTCGAGCGCCGACTGATCGATCAGGCGATAGTCGTATGCCTTCAAACGAATGCGGATGCGCTGGCTTTGCATGATCCTTACTCGATGACCTTGGCGACGACGCCGGCACCGACGGTCTTGCCGCCTTCTCGGATGGCAAAGCGCAAGCCCTGCTCCATCGCGATGGGCGCAATCAGCGTCACCACCATCTTGATGTTGTCCCCCGGCATCACCATCTCGGTGCCCGCGGGCAGCTCCACCGCGCCCGTCACGTCCGTGGTCCTGAAGTAAAACTGCGGCCGGTAGTTGTTGAAAAACGGCGTGTGCCGCCCGCCCTCTTCCTTCGAGAGCACGTACACCTCGCACTCGAACTTGGTGTGCGGCGTGATCGAGCCGGGCTTCGCCAGCACCTGACCGCGCTCGACTTCTTCGCGCTTGGTGCCGCGCAGCAGCACCCCGATGTTGTCGCCCGCCTGACCCTGGTCCAAGAGCTTCCTGAACATCTCCACGCCCGTGCACACCGTCTTGGTCGTGGGATTAAGCCCCACAATCTCGATCTCCTCGCCCACCTTGATCACCCCGCGCTCCACGCGCCCCGTGACCACCGTGCCCCGGCCCGAGATCGAAAACACGTCCTCCACCGGCATCAGAAACGCCCCGTCGATCGCCCGCTCCGGGGTCGGAATGTAGGCATCGAGCGCCTCCGCGAGCTTCAGAATCGATCCCTCGCCCAGCTCGCCCTTGTCGCCCTCGAGCGCCTTCAACGCCGAGCCGATCACGATCGGGGTCTTGTCCCCGGGAAAATCGTACTTCGAGAGCAACTCCCGGACCTCCACCTCCACCAGCTCCAAGAGCTCCTTGTCATCCACCATGTCGGCCTTGTTCAGGTACGCCACGATGTAGGGCACCCCGACCTGGCGCGCCAGCAAAATGTGCTCGCGCGTCTGCGGCATCGGCCCATCGGCCGCCGAGACCACCAGAATCGCCCCGTCCATCTGCGCCGCGCCCGTGATCATGTTCTTGATGTAGTCCGCATGCCCCGGACAGTCCACGTGCGCGTAGTGCCTCTTGGCCGTCTCGTACTCCACGTGCGCCGTGTTGATCGTGATCCCGCGCGCCTTCTCCTCCGGCGCCGAGTCAATCTGCGCGTAGCTCCTGGCCTCGCCTCCGTACTTCTGCGACAAAATACTCGTCATCGCCGCCGTCAGCGTCGTCTTGCCATGGTCCACATGCCCAATCGTGCCAACGTTCACGTGCGGCTTGGTCCGCTCAAATTTGCCTTTTGCCATGACGCTCTTCCCCGGCTCCTATGATCACTTCTTGCTACTGATAACTGCCTCTGCGACGCTGCGCGGCGCCTCGGCGTAATGCTTGAATTCCATCGTGTAGGTGGCGCGGCCCTGCGTCAGCGAACGAAGTGTCGTCGAATATCCGAACATCTCGCCCAACGGTACCTCCGCCTTGATCGCCTTGCCGCCCGGCAGATCATCCATCCCTTGGATGACACCGCGCCTGGACGACAGATCGCCCATCACGTCGCCCATCTTTTCTTCCGGCGTCTCGACCTCGACCGCCATGATCGGCTCGAGCAGCACCGGCGTGGCGCTGCGCATGCCATCCTTGAACGCAAAGATGGCCGCCATCTTGAACGCGTTTTCGTTCGAATCCACATCGTGGTAAGAACCGTCAAACAATGTCGCTTTGACATCCACCACCGGATAGCCGGCGAGCACGCCATCCTGCAGCGCCTCCAGGATGCCCTTCTGCACCGCCGGGATGAATTCGCGCGGGACCGAGCCGCCCTTGATTGCATCGACGAACTCGTATCCCTTGCCCGCGGGCTGCGGTTCGAGCTTGAGCCAGACGTGACCGTACTGCCCGCGGCCACCGGACTGCTTGATGAATTTGCCTTCGGATTCGAGCGATTTCTTGAACGTCTCACGGTAGGCAACTTGCGGCTTGCCAACTGAAGCGTCGACTCCGAACTCACGCTTCATCCGATCGACCAGAATCTCGAGATGCAACTCGCCCATGCCGGAGATGATCGTCTGGCCCGACTCCTCGTCGGAACGCACGCGGAAAGAGGGGTCTTCCTGCGCCAGGCGCCCGAGCGCGACGCCCATCTTTTCCTGGTCGGCCTTGGTTTTCGGCTCGACCGCCTGCGAGATGACCGGGTCGGGGAACTCCATCTTCTCGAGCGTGATGACCTTGTTGACGTCGCAAATCGTCTCGCCGGTGGTGACATCCTTCATCCCCACCACCGCCGCGATGTCCCCCGCGCGGACTTCCTTGATTTCCTTGCGCTCGTTCGCGTGCATCTGCAACAGGCGGCCGACCCGCTCCTTCCTGCCACGCACCGACGTGTACACGGTGTCACCCGACTTCAGCACGCCGGAGTAAACACGGACGAACGTCAACTGGCCAACGTACGGGTCGGTCGCGATCTTGAACGCCAGCCCCGCAAACGGCTCACCGTCCTCCGCCTTGCGCACGTCTGGTTCGCCGTTTTCCTTCTGGCCCTTCACCGGCGGAATGTCCGCCGGCGAGGGCAGATAGTCGATCACCGCGTCCAGCATCGCCTGCACGCCCTTGTTCTTGAACGCGGAACCGCACATCATCGGTACGATCTCGTTGTTGAGCGTGCGGATGCGGATGCCTCGCTTGAGTTCCTCGAGCGACAGCTTGCCGGACTCGAGGTACTTGTTCATCAGCTCTTCGTTCGCCTCGGCCGCGGCCTCGACCATCTTCTCGCGCCACTCCTTGGCCTGTTCAGCGAGATCGGCGGGGACATCCTTGCGCTCGAACTTCATCCCTTGAGACGCCTCGTCCCAATAGATCGCCTGCATCGTGACGAGGTCGACGACGCCCTGAAACTTTTCCTCGGCCCCGATCGGCAGCTGAATGGGGACCGGGTTGGCCTTCAAGCGCAACTTCATCTGGTCGTAGACCTTGAAGAAGTTCGCGCCGATACGGTCCATCTTGTTGACGAAGGCGAGCCTCGGCACCCGGTACTTGGTCGCCTGACGCCAAACCGTTTCCGATTGCGGCTGCACGCCGCCGACCGCGCAGAACACCATGCACGCACCGTCGAGCACGCGCAGCGAACGTTCGACCTCGATCGTGAAGTCGACGTGCCCCGGGGTATCGATGATGTTGATGTGGTGCTCCGGATAGCTGAGGTCCATCCCCTTCCAGAAGCAGGTGGTCGCCGCAGAGGTGATCGTGATGCCGCGCTCCTGCTCCTGCTCCATCCAGTCCATCGTCGCCGCGCCGTCGTGCACCTCGCCGATCTTGTGGTTCACGCCGGTGTAGAACAGGATGCGCTCGGTGGTCGTGGTTTTACCCGCGTCGATATGCGCGCTGATGCCGATGTTGCGATAGCGCTCGATTGGAGTCTTACGTGCCACGGCAATGCCCATCCTTTGGTCGTTCGGGAGCCCAATATATTGGGGCGCAACCCGCTAATGCCAAGCCTTAGAACCTGTAGTGCGAAAACGCCTTGTTGGCGTCCGCCATACGGTGAACTTCCTCGCGCTTCTTCATCGCGCCGCCGCGCCCTTCCGCCGCCTCCTGCAATTCGCCAGCCAGGCGCACGGTCATTGATTTCTCGCCGCGCTTCTGTGCCGCTTCGCGGATCCAGCGCATGGCGAGCGCGATGCGGCGCACCGGCCGCACTTCCACCGGAACCTGGTAGTTTGCGCCACCCACGCGGCGGCTCTTGACCTCGACCACGGGCTTCACGTTCTGCACCGCCTGCGTGAAAACCTCGACCGGGTCCTTCCCGGCCTTGGACTTGATGACATTGAACGCGCCGTACACGATGCGTTCCGCCACGGACTTCTTGCCGCGGGTCATCAAGACGTTGATGAACTTGGCGACGTCGGTATTGTGGAACTTCGGATCCGCCAGGATCTCGCGTTTCGGGACTTCTCTGCGACGGGGCATGATTTCCTCTGTCTGGCCGGGATCAGGCGGCTTTGACCCGCTTGGCGCCGTACTTGGAGCGGCTCTGCTTGCGGTCCTTGACCCCCTGCGTGTCCAGCGAACCGCGCACGATGTGATAGCGCACCCCCGGCAGGTCCTTCACCCGACCGCCGCGGATCAGCACCACCGAGTGCTCCTGCAAGTTGTGCCCTTCGCCGCCGATGTAGCCGATCACCTCGAAGCCGTTGGTGAGCCGGACCTTGGCGACTTTACGCAGGGCCGAGTTCGGCTTCTTCGGCGTGGTCGTGTAGACCCTGGTACATACGCCTCTCTTTTGGGGCGAACCGGCAAGCGCCGGCACCTTCGATTTCGGGCGCCGGGCGGTTCGCACGCCGCGCACTAACTGATTGACGGTAGGCATTGTTTTCCGTGTCCAGAAACGAACCGGGCGACCGCGTTGACCACCCGCTGTCGCCCAGGTGCAAAAAAGAGGCCGGATTATAAAGGGGTTTTTTGTATAGCGTCAAGGATTATGCGGGCCGGAAGTGACGCCCGTTCAATCCAATTCCGCAGCCCTCATTCGTCGGGACGCGGTTCTGGCACAAATCCGAACCGACCCGGCAGTTCGGACCGTAAAACCCTGCCAAGCGGGACGCGTCCGGCCTTGCAATCGAACCACAGGTCGGCGCCTGACTCATCTATCAATTCGCTGGCCGCAAGAAGGTCCCGGTCGTCCAGGTTCCCGAGCCCCGACTCGCAGGCGACGATCAGCGCGCCGCGCTCGTCGCGCCAGGCGCCAGAGAGGGGTCCGGACGCTAGCCCGCGATGGTCGACGAGCCCCCCGCGGTCTAGGCGGAACACGAGCGGAGCACAGGCGAGGCGCACGTAGACACGCTGCGGTCCGTTCTGGAAATACCAGCAGCCTCGTGGATCCGAGGCGTAGTTCCGGCCGATGAACTCGCGCAGCGCGGCATTGCCGATGCGCTCAAAGTCACCGCTTGCAGGGTTTCGAAGCCGCCAGCAGCCTCGCTCGTCCAGCGCGAGCCAGCCGTACACCGCCGGCACAGCCGGCCATTTCGCCAGCGCGCGGATCACCGCCCGATCCATAGCGGGTCATTGTAGTCGCTAGGCGTCGCGCACCTGCTTCACGGCTAGAATCGCGGCAGGAGGAACCAATGGACGCAATCGACGCCTATCTGGCAAAGCCTTGGCTGAAGTTCTATCAGAAGGGCGTATCCCCGACCGTCGACGTTCCGCTTAAGTCCGTGCCGCAAATGTTCGACGAGGCCACCGAGCGGGCTCCCGGGCGCACGGCGGTGGTCTTCTACGGCCGAGAGATCTCCTATCGCGAGTTGCGCGATACGACCGACCGGCTCGCCTGCGCCCTCGCGAAGCTGGGGGTGAAGAAAGGCGACCGCGTCGCGCTCTACCTTCTCAATAGTCCGCAGTTCATCATCGCGTACTTTGCAGCGCTGAAGTGCGGTGCCACCGTGACGCCGATTAGCCCTGTCTACACCAGTCACGAGGTGCGTTACCAGCTCGAGGACAGCGGCGCGAGAGGGATCATCTGCCAAGACATTCTCTATGACAAGGTGGCCAAGTCAGGCGCCGCGCTCGACTTCGTGGTCGTGACGAACGTGGGCGAGTATCTTCCCGCGCTGAAGCGTGTGCTCGGCAAGGGACCTCTCGCGAAACTGTTTTCCGAGGTCAATCTCGGGTCGCCGAAGATTCCGGCGGACAGCAAGCTGCATTGGCTGCAGGACCTTCTGAAGGCAAATCCGCCAAACCCGCCGCGCGTCGAAATCGACGCCCAGGTTGACGTTGCCGCGTTGCCGTACACCGGCGGCACAACAGGCCATCCCAAGGGGGTAATGCTTACGCACTACAACCTGATCGCCGCGCAAACGGGGGCACAGGCGGCATTCCCGGGCTTCGAGCAAGGCAAGGAAGTGATCCTCGCGTTCCTTCCCTTCTTCCACATCTACGGGCAAGTCGTGATCATGTTGAACGGACTTACGCAGGGCAACCTCCTGGTCCTGTTCACCAATCCAGACACCGAGGCAATTCTTGCGGCAATGGAGCGCTACCGCGCGACCGTGTTCTACGGCGTGCCGACGCTGTTCGAGTATCTCAAGGACCACAAAGACACCAACAAGGTCAACTGGCGGCGCCTGAAGCTCGTGCTCTCGGGCGCCGATACCTTGCACGAATCGACCATGAAGGAGTGGGCTCAGCGGACCGGCTCGAGCATCATCGAAGGCTACGGCCTATCCGAAACTTGCGCCACGAGTCACGTCAACCCGCTTGATCGTCCCAAGACCGGTTCGTTTGGTTGCCCCGTACCGAACATGCTCGCCGCGGTGGTAGACCCCGAAACGCTGGAAGCCGTGCCGCAAGGCCAAACCGGAGAATTGCTGTTGAGCGGTCCGAACGTGATGTCAGGCTACTGGAAGCGTCCTGATGAAAGCGCGAGCTCATTCGTCGAGCGCGACGGCAGGCGCTGGATGCGCACCGGAGATATCGTTCGCATGGATGACGAGGGTTACTTCCACTTCTACGATCGCTCCAAGGATCTGATCAAGTACAAGGGCTACTCGATCTTTGCCAAGGACGTCGAAGACGTCCTGTACGCGCACCCGCAGGTCAAGGCGGCGGGCGTGATCGGCGTACCTGACCCGTCCGTCGGCCAGTTGATAAAGGCGATCGTCGTGCTTCAAGGCGACGCGCGCGGCAAACTCAGCGAAGAGGAAATCAAGGCGTATTGCCGCCAGCATCTCGCCGAGTACAAGCTGCCCCACATCATCGAATTCCGTGGCGAGCTGCCGAAAACGGACGTCGGCAAAGTGTCGCGCCGAGAACTCCGCGACGAGGGCGCGGTCCAGTAAGCGCCGTGCGCTACGGAGCTAGCAGCTCGTCGATCGGCGTAGGTCGCGCAATGCCGAATCCCTGGGCGTAGCCCACGCCCAGGGTGAACAGGCGCACGAGTACCTCGGTTTCCTCCACGAACTCGGCGATCACGCCGACTTTGATCGTCTGCGCCACACGCACGATCGTCCGTAGTTTGTTTAGTGCGCTGTCGCTGCTGAGGATGTTGCGCGTGATCGACCCGTCCACCTTGATGTAGTCCACCCGCAGGCTCTTCAGGGGCGCAAACGAGGCCGAGCGCCGGCCGAAACCATCGATCGCCACCTGGCATCCAATCTTTTGGACCGCCACGCCGAACTGCACCGCGGCATCCAGGCGGCCGAGGACGTCGATCTCGTCGATTTCGAAGCATAGGGCCTGGCCGACCACCCCGAACTGGCGCAGCGCCTGGGAAACATGTTCCGGAAATTGCTTGTCCAGCAACGTCTTTCCGGCGACATTGATATTGAAGTGCCGGAACCCGCCTGGCGCGTGGCGCGCTATCCGTTGAACCATCTGGCTCACGACCCAGCGGTCCAGGTCGGGCATCATCCCGAAGTGCTCGAACACCGGCAGGAAATCCCCCGGTGGAAGCATCTTCGTCTCTTCCTCCCGCAGCCGAACGAGCACTTCCGCCATGACAAACCGGTTTTCCCCGAGCTTGGCGATCGGCTGGATATAGAGCTGCAGCTCGTTGTTAGCCAGTGCATCGCGCAGACGCTGCGCGGGATCAGTCCACCCGGTCAGCGCACCGTCCATTTCATCGAGGAACCGGTCATGCTCGGGTCCGCTCGGAGGGGGATCGTCGTGCGCCATGAACAGGTGTCGCGGGCCGGTGCGGCTCAGGCAGTTGAGTATGTCAATTCTAGCGTGCCAATATGACTGCGACCCATATGCGCTAAGATCGCTGCGACGTTTCGCCAGAGAACTACGAAGCATGTCAGCGCCGTTCTTCATTGTCGAACATTTGACCAAGCGCTTCGGCGGCTTGACCGCGGTGAACGACGTCGGCTTCGAGCTGCGGCGTGACCAGATCGTCGGCCTCATCGGCCCCAACGGCGCCGGCAAGACGACCCTGCTGCGCCTGATCACCAAGATTCTGCGCCCCGACGCCGGGCGCGTCGTTTTGAATGGCGAAGACATCACCTCCCTGCGTCCATGGGACGTGGTGAACCGGGGCATTGCGGGAACATTCCAGAACATGCGCCCGTTCCGCCACCTGCCGATCATCGCCAACGTGATGGTGCCGCTGTTGTCCCCGCGCGCGAAGAGCCGTGGCGAATGGGTCAAGAAGATCGAGGCCAAAGCCATGGATGCGCTCGAATTCGTGGGCATCTCCGACATGGCACTCGAGCCGGCGTCGGCGCTCTCTCAGGGGGACCTCAAGCGCCTCGAGGTGGCACGCGCGATCGCCACCGAGCCGGAGCTACTGCTCCTCGACGAGCCGCTCGGGGGCCTCAACCCGGCCGAATCGGAGCTGCTGGCCAAATCGATCAGGCGGCTGCACAAGGGCGGGCGCTTCGGGCGCCTGCATTCGGAGGGCCCCGCCGTGCTGATGATCGAGCACAAGCTGAAGGAGTTGATGTCAATCGTCGATCGCGTGATCGTAGTCAACTACGGTGAAATCCTGGCCGACGGCACTCCCGCCGAAGTGGTCAAGAACCCGAAGGTGATCGAGGCTTACTTGGGGTCCGAGCATGCCGCTGCTTGAGGTGAAGGATCTCGTCGTGCGCTACGACAGGGCGGTGATCCTGAACGGCGTGTCGCTGACGGTGGAGGCCGGCGAGCTGGTCGGCGTCGTCGGACCGAACGGGGCCGGGAAATCCACGCTGTTGCGCGCGCTCTCCGGGCTGGTGCGGTTCGAGGAGCGCATGAAACGCGGAACTACGGGCGACATCGTACTCGAGGGCGAGGTCCGCTTCGCCGGCGAGCGCATCGACGCCCTTCCGGCGCACGAGATCCGCATGCGCGGATTGGTGCACTGTCCCGAGCGCCGGCGCCCGTTCCGCGAGCTCACGGTACTGGAAAACCTTCTCGCCGGCGCCTACCTGTCGCGCGACGCGACGCAGACGAAGCGTCGACTTGAGCGCTGCTTCGCTCTGTTCCCCCGGCTCGCGGAGAGAAAGGATCAGGTCGCCGGCACACTGTCCGGCGGAGAGCAGCAGATGCTCGCGACCGCTCGTTCGCTCATGTTCGAGGCCAAGCTGCTGGCGATAGACGAGCCCTCTCTCGGACTCGCCCCTCGCATCCGGGAGGAACTGTTCGCGGCGATCGCGCAGATCCATGCCGACGGCGTTCCAGTGCTGCTGGTGGAGCAGGAGGTCGGCCAGGTCTTCCGCATGGCCGCACGCAACTACGTGCTCTCGCAGGGCCGCATCGTCGCCGCCGGCAGCGCCGAGCGGCTGATGTCCGACGAAACGCTGCGCGCCGGCTACCTGGGGCTTTGAGCCGCGGCGGCGCCCAGTCTCAGCGGCGCGCCGCACAGGCGGCAGGCCGAGCGCCACGAGCTGTTGCGCTGCTTGCAGCGCGGGCACTGCGTCTCGAGCTTGTCCCGCACCCAGGGCGTCAGCCCGCGCGGCATGAACAGCAAGACCAGCAACACGATCACGGCGAAGATCAACAGGCGCAGCTCGCCGAAAGCCCTGAAGCTGCCGAGCCACTCCGTGAGCGGGTAGAGGATGAACACCGCGGCCACGGGGCCGTAAATCGTCGCCACGCCGCCGAAGATGCCCCAGATCACGACCTGGAAGGACAACGCGACCTCGAGGGTGGACGGTCCGGCCACCCTGAGGAAGTGCGCGTAGAGCGCACCGGCGATCCCGGCGGCGAACGCCGACATCGCGAACACCGCAAGCTTGTAGCGCGTGGTGTTGATCCCCGACGCGCGCGCCGCAACCTCGTCGTCGCGGATCGCGTGCAACACCAAACCGAACTTGGAGTCGGCGATTTTCCACATGCCGAACACCAGGACGATCATGACCACGGCGATGATGTAGTAGTTGGCGGTGCGCGACACGGCGAGCGAGCGCACGCCTGACACGCCCAGCTCGCCGCCGGAGAAATCCGGAAACGCGAACAACAGGCCGAGCGCGATGAGCGGAAACGCGAGCGTGGCGAGAGATAAATAGGAGCCGCGCAGCCGCAGGCACACGTAACCTACCGCGAAGCCGAACAGCGTCGCCATCGCCCCTCCCGCCACCACGCCGAGCCAGGGCGCCACACCCAGGCGGATCGAGACCAGCGCGGAGGTGTAGGCGCCGGCGCCGAAGAACAGCGCGTGGCCGAAATTGATCTGCCCGGCGTACCCGGCCAGCAGGTCCCAGCTGGCAGCGAAGATGGCGAACACGCAGGTCATGGCAACGATGCGCAGGATGTACGGATCGCCGTAGACGAGCGGCAGCAGCAGAACGCCCGCGACCCACAGCAAAGCCAGCGTGCGCGAAGGCAGCACCAGCACCTCGTTGCGCAGGTTCGCCCAGGCCCAGCGCGCGCCGTACACGAGCGGGTTGCTCAACGCTCCTCCTCGAACACCACCCCGAACAGCCCCTCCGGGCGGACCAGCAGCACCGCAACCATGATCGACAGCGCCACCGCACCCTTGAGGAAGGCGCCCTGAGGCAGCACGAACACGGTGATCGCCTCGACGTAGCCGATGATCAACGCGCCGATCAGGCTGCCCTTGAGGCTGCCCAGTCCACCGAGCACAACGATCGCCAGCATGGTAACGAGCGGCGTGAGCCACATGAACGGATCGACCACGAACACCGGCGCCACGACCACACCGGCGATGGCTGCAAGCGCCACCGAAACCGCGACCGTGGCCATCGCGACGCGATGCACGTTCATCCCCATCAGGTTCGCCACCTCCAGGTCGTTCGCGGTAGCGCGGATCGCCAGCCCGAGCCGCGTGCGGTAGAGCAGAAACCACGTCCCCGCCAGCATCGCCGCGGCAACCACCAGGATCAGCAGCCTCTGGTAGGGAATGCTCACGCCGAACACCGTCAGCACTCCGTCCACGGCCGACGGGATGCCGAGAAAGTTGCCGCCGAACGCGTAAAGCATCAGTTCCTGGAATATCAGCGCCAGTGCGATGGTCGAGATCAGGACCGCGGATTCGTGCTCGCGCACGGGCTCGATCACCAGCCTGTAGCACAGCACCGAGAGTGCGGTCACTGCGGCGACCGCGATCGCCGCCGCCAGCGCGCCCGGCAGATGCAATCTGACCAGCAGCGTGTAGAAGCAGTACGCCGCGAGCATGTAGAAAGCGGTATGCGCGATGTTGACGATGCGCGCCACGCCGAATATCAGCGAAAAGCCGATCGCCAGCAGCGCATAGACGCCGCCATTGACCAGGCCGGTGATGAGGATGTCCTGCAGCATGCGAAAAAAGCCGCCCGCCTGAAGGCGGGCGGCCGTTGTCAGCGGCCGGCGGCCCGTCTCACGGCAGCTTGAAGGGCTGCATGCCCTTCACCTGCGGCGGCCAGAACGGCACCTTCTTGCCGTCCTGCCACTCGACCGCGATTCCGGAGCTCTCGCCGATCGCCCAGACCGGGTCGTGGCGTTTGTCCCAAGCAGGGAGGGTCCCCGAGGTCCCGACTACATTCTTGAAGCCCTCGAGAACGGGCACCAGCTTGTCGGCATCAGTGCTGCCGGCCTGCTCGATCGCGATCTTGAGATCCATGATCGCGTCGTAAGTCGCGGCGTTGTAGGTCGGCGACTTGTGGAAGCGCGCTTGGAACTCCTCCATGAACGGGATCATCTTGGGGCTGACCTCGACCATGCCGTAGGTGTCGAGCGTGGAAACGAAGTTGCCCTTGCCCGCGGTCGCCTCCCAGAAACCGTCCTTCTGCGCCTCGACGTTGATGCCGAAGGCGATCGCCTTCATCTTGCGCTCGCCCATCTGTCGCCCGAGGACTATGCCGACCGGGCCCGAGACCGCGGTGAACACGATGTCGGCGCCGGCACGATCAATCGCCGATAGCTCGGCCGTGACGTCGGTCGCCGTGGGCGAGGGTTGCCACAGTCCGACCACCTCCATCTTCATCTTCGGCAGGTTGGCCTGCAGCGCCTTGACGATGCCCTGCGTCCACACCACCTTCTCGGCGACGATCGCCACCTTGGGCGTTTCCTTCTTGAGATCAGCGCGGATCTGCCCGGCGATGCTGCCGAGCACCGCGAACAGCGTGCGGCCCAGGTCGGCCGACTTGGTCGGCGTGACCCTGAACCAGTACTTGTAGCGGTCGTAGTTCGTCTCGACGTTCTGGCCGAGCTTGGCGTCCGCCGCGCCGCAGCCGAGGAACAGCTTCTTGTAGTCCATCGCCACTTCCTGCATCGCCAGCACCGCCTCGGAGCGGAAGCCGCCGACCACGAAATCGGCCTTGTCGCGCGTGATGACGCGCTCCATGGCGTTGGTGGCGTCCGAGACCGACTGGATTTCGTTGCTGTCGGCGCGGATCAGCTCCACCTTCATCTTCTTGCTGCCAACAGAGATGCCGCCCGCCTTGTTGATGTCGTCACGCGCCAGCTCTGCCCCCATCCAGTGGTTCTCGCCCTGGACGTAAGCCATCGGCCCGACGACCCCGATCTTGATCGTGTCCTGCGCCGAAACGAGCGGCGCCACCAGGGCGAGCACGGCCGCCGTGAGGATGTTACGCACCATGACAGCTCTCCTTTGGTTTAGACTGTAATTTATTGTTGTATCCATCTGATGTTGCCAGCAATTTTTCCGCCCGTCTAGGATGCCCCGGCAAGACTTCGTTTGCGCGCCGCAGTTGCGGGTGCGCTGGGCCGAAGTGGACATGCAGAAAATCGTGTTCAACGGCCATTATCTGACCTACATCGACACCTCGATCGCCGAATACTGGCGCGCGATCGGCCTGCCCTACCCGCACGGCTACGTCGAAAAGTACGCCAACGACGTCTATTTGCGGAAGGCGACCGTCGACTACCTGGGCTCCGCGCGCTACGACGACGTGCTCGCGGTGTGCTGCCGGGTCGGCCGGCTCGGACGCAGCAGCATGACCTTTCATTTCGAGATCTTCCGCGACGAGCCGGATCCGGCCCCTGCGGCGCTCGTCAGCGCGGAATTGATCTACGTCAACGCAGACCCATCGAGCATGACGCCTGCCCCGCTGCCGCAGGAACTACGCGAGCGCATCGGGCGCTACGAGCGCATCGCCCCGCAATCTTGAACGCCGGCAAGACTATCTACTGGGAAGACTTCAAGGTCGGCGAGACGGTGCCGATCGGCAGCCACACCTTCGTCGAACAGGAGATGATCGATTTTGCACGCAAGTTCGATCCGCAGCCGTTTCACATCGACCCGGCGGCCGCCAAGGCCACCTATTTCGGCGGCCTGATCGCGAGCGGATGGCACACCTGCGCGGTCGCGATGCGCCTGCTGTGTGAAAACTACATCAATCGCAGCGCCAGCCTCGGCTCGCCCGGGATCGAGAACGTCCGCTGGCTCAAGCCGGTGCATGCCGGCGATACCATTTCCTACCGGCGCGTGGTGCTCGAAGCGCGCCCTTCGAGCAGCCGCCCCGACATGGGATTGGTCAAGTCGCGCACGGAGGCGGTAAACCAGAACGGCGAGACCGTCATGACCTTCGAAGGCTGGGGCATGTTCGGGCGCCGTCCGGACTGACACGCACCCGACGCCGGTCAATGGTAGGGCTCGAGACTCGCGAGGCTGGTTAGCAGCCTCGCAATACCGTAGGCAATCCAGATGCGGGCGCGCTGCCATAGCGGAAGTCGGTTCCATTGCCGGGGCGGCAGCGCAAGCGAACCGTCGCGCATGGCTTCCTCGATACTGGATCGCAGCTGTCCGGCAAATTCCGCGTTGTCCACGAACACGTTCGCCTCGCGCGCGAGCAGCAGGCTGAACGGGTCGATATTCGAGGACCCCACGCAGGCGACGCTGCCATCGAAGACCGCCACCTTGGCGTGCAGGAAGCTTCGGTAGTATTCGCGGATCTCGATGCCGGCGTCCAGCAGCGCGCCGTATAGCGCACGGGACGCGTAGTGCAACAGAGGGTATTCCACCTTTCCCTGCAGCAACAGCACGACGCGTACCCCCCGGCCGGCGGCGTCCACCAACGCACGCCGGAAGCTTCGCCCGGGAAAGAAGTACGCATTAGCGATCACGATCTCCGCGCGCGCTTCGCCGATAAAGCGCAGGTAAGCGTCCTCGATATCGTTCCGATGGCGCAGGTTGTCGCGCACCACGAGCGCCACGCGCTGCCCTCCGGGCACCGCGGCCGGCGCGCCAGGCGTCGCGCGCCAGGTTCTCTTCGACGGCGCCACGAAGCCCGGCCAGCGACGCCCGAACGTAGCCCACGACACCCGCGCCCACAGGCGTGCCGCCGCCGCCCGAATCTCTTCCGTAAGCGGCCCCTCGATCCGCACCGCGTAGTCGTAGCGCGGGGGACTCTGGCCGGCCGCATCGTGGTCGTCCATTACGTTGATGCCACCCACGAACGCGATGCGCCCGTCGATACAGGCCAACTTGCGGTGCATACGCCGCAGCCGGCCGCGCCGCAACGTCCAAGGGCTGATCTGCGGGCGGAAGATCAGTAGGTGGGCGCCAGACTGCCGGAGCACGGCGTGAAATCGGGTTGCGAAGTCGCGCGCGCCGAAGCCGTCCAGCAAAACGTGCACCGTCACTCCGCGCGCTGCCGCGCGGGCGAGCGAGTCCACCACCAGGCTACCCGCCTCGTCGTCGGCGAAAATATACGTTTCGAGGAATATCTCGTTGGAGGCCCCGTCCACCGCGGCGACAAGCGCCGGGAAGTATTCCTCGCCGTTGCGCAGAAGCTGCAGGTGGTTGCCCGGAACGAACCGCATGCGCTAAATTCGCTTCAGGTCCGCGCCGAGCGCGAGATGGTCCGAAAGCAGCGACCATGGCGCGCCCCGGTGCACGCGTGCGGCGACGACGTCGAAGCCTCGGATGTAGATCCTGTCCAGGCGCAAAAACGGCATGAAGCTTGGAAACGTGCGCGCAGCGCGTCCACCTCGAGCGGTTGAGACCTCGGTCATGCCCAGCCCCCGCGCGAGGATCGAAGTTGCGCGCTGTCGCCAATCGTTGAAGTCGCCGGCGACGATCACCGGCATGCCACGCGCAACGATCTCCTCGAGCCGCCCCGCGATCGCATCGAGCTGCCTGCGGCGCCCGCGCTCGTGCAGCGAAAGGTGAACGCACAGACAGTGCAGATTGTGGGGCCAGTCCGGCACCGCGACTTCGCAATGCAAAAGACCTCGCTTCTCGAAGCGATGGTTTGAAACGTCCGCGTTCGAGCTCGACAGGATCGGAAAGCGCGACAGTATCGCGTTGCCGTGATGTCCATGGTCGTAGACCGCGTTTCGCCCGTATGCGTGCTGCCAGCGGTCCTCGGCGAGAAACTCGTACTGCGGCGCCTGAGGCCAGGTCGCAAAGCGTAACGCGTGGCGCTCGTTCAAACCCAACACTTCCTGCAGGAACACGATATCCGGCGAGAGCGCGCGCAAGCCCTCCCGCAGCTCGTGGATGACCATGCGCCGGTTGAATTGCGACAGGCCCTTGTGGACATTCAGCGTGATGATGCGCAGCGGCCCATTCATGTCGTCACCTCAGGACCTCCCGCAGCCTGGGCACCGTCAGCGCTACGCACGGACCCGGGACGTCGCGTTGGAACGCTTGAGAAACGGCAAGGCGAGCGCGCGGTAGAGCGGCTCGTTGCACACCAGGCGCGAAATGCCGGTCGCGATCAGCGAAGTCGCCATCAGCGGCAGGAGCATATCGTGGTTGTCGGTCATCTCCATGACGATCACGAAGGCCGTGATCGGCGCCTGGACCACGCCGGCGAAGTACGCCACCATTCCGAGCAGGGCCACCGCGGCCGCCGGCGCATACGGCACGACGAGCGCCAGGTTGGCGCCCAGTCCCGCGCCGACCGCGAGCGAAGGCGAGAACAGTCCGCCGGGAATTCCGCTTATGTACGACACGAGGGAGGCGAGAAGCTTCAGTATGCCGTAGCTAGCCGGAAGCGCCTCGGTGCTCTCGACGATCTTGCGCGCCTCGTGATAGCCGGTGCCGTACGTGGTGCCGCCGGAGGCGAGCCCGATGACGGCGAGCAGCAGCCCGCATGCGGCGCCAAACGCCACCGGGCGCTCGCGGGCGAAGGTTCCGAGCTTTCCCGGCAGACCGCGCGAGGACATCACCAGGAGCTGGCTGAAGATTCCCCCGGCAAGCCCGCCCGCCACGCCGCACACGCCGACCGCGATCCACGCCTGCCCGAATCCGAACGAGGCGGAGGTATGTCCGAAATAGGTGTAGTCGCCCAGGACCGCGAGCGACGCGGCGCCCGCTACGATCACCGCGGTGAGGATCGTGCCGCTGGTGCGCTCCTCGAAGGAGCGGCTCATCTCCTCGATCGCGAACACGATGCCCGCGAGCGGAGTGTTGAAGGCCGCCGCGACGCCCGCCGCGCCCCCGGCCAGGATGAGCCCCTTCTCCATGTCGTGCCGAGAAAAACGGATCAGCTTGCCCATCGCGTGCATGATCGAGGCGCCGATCTGCACCGTGGGGCCCTCGCGTCCGACCGACGCGCCTGCCGCCAGGCCGACCAGTGTGAGCAGGATCTTGCCCGCGACCGTGCGAAGGCTGAGCAATCGGCCCCGCTCGACGTTATCGGCGACCGAAAGCGCCGCGATGGTCTGCGGAATCCCGGAACCCTCGCTGCCGGGAAACTGGCGCGTCGCGGCGACCACCAGCGCGATGCCGAGCGGTGTGAGCAGAAGTTGAAGATACGGCGACCATGCGAGGCCGAAGTGCAGGACGTTGTTGGCGTGCTCGGCGCCGATCGCGAACAGCATCGCCACGCCCGCCACGGCGATCGCACCACCCCAGAACACCAACCGCTGCAGCCAGCGTCGGGGCGAAAGAAGTTGATGCAGCCGGTGCGGGCGTCGCAGGCCCTGCTTCAAGCCGCGGCCGTCGGCCGGTTCGTCGTCTTCGGGATCTGGCTGCCAGGGTGCCGCCAACTCCACCGGAGGCGGCGCCGGCTCGGGCGCGGCCTCTGCTTTGTCTGACATAGGGGCGGAATTCTACGCCAATGCGATTCGCAGCCGCTGCGGCAGCATTTCGATTGCCTCGCGATTCGACCACGAGAAGCACTTTCGCGCCGCTTCGTGCCACGGCAGCCAGGCGTAGGAGAGGTGTTCCTGCGCAGCCAGCACAACCGCCAGCCGCTCCGCGACTTGGAGGCTGAAGACGTGCTCGGTGTTATGCGTGGTGCCGGGGACGAAGCGATGACTCCATTCTCCCCAGATGCGGAAGGTGTTGATCACGTTCCAGCGCAGCAGATCCGCGGGCGATGCCGTGACTCCGGTCTCTTCGCGCACCTCGCGCAGCGCCGCATCCTCGAGCGGCTCGTCGGTCCAGTCGATCGAGCCCGTCACCGACTGCCAGTATCCAGGTCTGAGGGCGCGCTCAAGCAGCAGAACGTCGAGCGCCGGCGTGTGAACGACCACCAGGACCGATACGGGAATCTTGAGGCTCACGCCTTGGGTTTGTCTCGCAGGCGCAGGCCGAGCTCGCGCAATTGCTTTTCGTCCACCGGGCTCGGCGCATGCGTCAGCAGGCACTGCGCGCGTTGCGTCTTCGGAAACGCGATCACGTCGCGAATCGACTCCGCGCCCGTCATCATGGCGACGATGCGGTCCAGTCCGAAGGCAATTCCGCCGTGGGGCGGCGCGCCGTATTGCAGGTTCTCCAGCAGGAAGCCGAACTTGAGCTCCGCTTCGGCCTCCGAAATGCCAAGCGCGCGAAACACCTTCGATTGAACCTCTGCGTGGTGGATACGAATCGACCCTCCGCCGATCTCCGAACCATTCAGCACCATGTCGTAGGCCTTCGAAAGGGCCTTGCCGGGCTCGGTGGCGAGAAGGTCCTCGTGTCCGTCTTTGGGCGAAGTGAAGGGATGGTGCATCGCGGCCCATCGTTTCGCCTCATCGTCCCATTCGAACATCGGGAAGTCGACCACCCACAGCGGCCGCCATCCCTGCTCGGCGTAGCCCTTGTCGTGACCGAGCTTGACGCGCAGCGCGCCGAGTGCGTCGTTCACGATCTTAGCCCGGTCGGCGCCGAAGAAGAGCAGGTCGCCGTTCTGCGCGCCGGTGCGATCCAAGATCTTCGCCAGCACGTCCGCCGGAAGAAACTTGACGATTGGCGATTGCAACCCATCCGGAAGCTTCGCGCGGTCGTTCACGCGGATGTAGGCCAGGCCCTTGGCCCCGTAGATGCCGACGAACGCCGTGTAGTCGTCGATTTCCTTGCGCGTCAGGTCCGCCTTCGGCACGCGCAGCGCCGCGACCCGTCCTCCGGCCATGTCTGCCGCGCCGCGGAAAACTTTGAAATCGACCGCCTTCATCAGGTCCGTGAGCTCGGTGAGCTCGAGCGCGACGCGCAAATCCGGCTTGTCCGAGCCGAAGCGCGACATCGCTTCGGCGTAAGTCATGCGCGGAAACGGGTTTTCGAGATCGACGCCGAGCACTTCCTTGAACACCGACCGGATCAGCGCCTCGTTTATGGCCTGGACGCCGGCTTCGTCGATGAAGGAGGCTTCAAGGTCGATCTGGGTGAATTCCGGCTGACGATCCGCTCGCAGATCCTCGTCGCGGAAGCACTTCACGATCTGATAGTAACGGTCGAATCCCGCCACCATCAGCAGCTGCTTGAACAGCTGCGGGGACTGGGGCAGCGCGAAGAATTCCCCCGGGTGCACGCGCGAGGGCACAAGGTAGTCGCGCGCGCCCTCGGGCGTCGAGCGCGTGAGCATCGGAGTTTCGATGTCGATGAAGCCCTGAGCGTCGAGAAACCGGCGCACCGCCATCGCGACGCGGTAACGAAGCCGCAGGTTGCGCTGCATCGGCTCGCGCCGCAGGTCGAGCACGCGGTGAGTGAGGCGCGTGGTCTCCGAAAGGTTGTCGTCGTCGAGCTGGAACGGCGGCGGCGCGGAGACGTTCAACACCTCGACTTCCCGCGCCAGGACCTCTACCTCGCCGGAGCGCAAATTCGGATTGACCGTGCCTTGCGGACGGCGGCGCACCGTGCCGGTAACCCTGAGCACGTACTCGTTGCGCGAGCGGTCGGCGGTGGCGAAAGCTTCCGGCCGGTCCGGATCGAACACTACCTGTGCGAGGCCCTCGCGGTCACGCAAGTCGATGAAGATCACGCCGCCGTGGTCGCGCCGGCGGTGCGCCCAGCCGCACAGCGTCACGCTGCGCCCGACGAGGTCGGCCGAAACGTCGCCGCAGTAGTGCGTTCGCAAGCGCTCTCGCCCGTTACGGGGCACCGCCGGACGCGGCGTGCCTGTCGGTCCTGCCCGCGGGCGACACCACGCCCATGGAAATGATGTACTTCAAGGCCTCGTCGACGCTCATGTCGAGCTCGATCACGTCGGCCCGCGCCAGCATCACGAAATAGCCGCCGGTCGGGTTCGGCGTGGTGGGAACGTATACGCTGACGAAGTCGCCCCTGAGGTGATTCACCACGTCCCCGCCCGGTACGCCGGTCTGGAAAGCGATCGTCCACGTGCCGTCGCGCGGCCACTGCACCAGCAGCGCCTTGCGGAACGCCTGTCCGGTGGACGAAAAGAGCGTGTCCGAAACCTGCTTGACGCTCGAGTAGATCGACGACACGAACGGGATGCGGTGCAGCAGCTCGTTCCAGATTCGCACCAGCCGTTCGCCGATGAAGTTCGCCGCCAGCACGCCAGTGACGAACACGATGACGATCGTAAGCAGCACGCCCTGCCCGGGAACATGCACGCCGAGCCAGTATTCGGTGCGCCAGTGCTGCGGCAGCAGCAGCATGCTCTGGTCGAGAGTGTTGACCACGAGCTTCAGGACCCAGATGGTGATGACCAGCGGGATCCAGATCAGAAGACCGGTAATCAGGTATTTTTTCAAGGTCCGAAGGGCCGGCCGCGGGGTGGCCCGTCGCGGCGCGCGCGTCGCGTAGGGTGAAAGTCGTCGATTATATCGTTCAGGCCGGGGTGCCGCCCCCGCCCGACGCCGGCGCCTCGGATTTCGCTTTCGCTTTCACTTCCGGCTTCGCATCCGACCCGGCCTTGGCGTCTTTCTTGTCGCCCGGCTTTGAATCGCCCGTCGGCCCCGGTTTCGAATCTTCCTGCTTGGCCGCCTTCGAGCCGCTGTTGCGGAAATCGGTGGCATACCAGCCGCTGCCCTTGAGCTGGAAGCCGGCGGCGCTGAGCAGCTTCTGAAACGTCGCCTTGCCGCACGACGGGCAGACGCTCAGCGGCGGCTCCGAGACTTTCTGCAGATACTCGTCCTGGAAGCCGCACTCGCTGCAACGATATTCGTAGATTGGCATCGCGATGCCCCTAACACACTGATTTCAACTGCGATCGGGGGCGCATTATAGGTCAGAACGGGATGTCGTCCTCCATGTCGTCGAACTTTCCCGCCGGCTTCTTGGCCGCAGCCGCCTTTGGCTCGGCCGCGGCCGGCTGCGCCGCTGCTTCGCGCGGCGGCTCGTTGCGCGGTTCGCCCGCGCCGGCGCGCGAGCCGAGCATCTTCATCGTGTCGGCGACGATCTCGGTCGTGTATCGGTCCTGGCCCTCCTTGTCTTGCCATTTGCGAGTGCGCAATCGCCCCTCGACGTAGATCTGCGATCCCTTCTTGAGGTACTCCCCGGCGATTTCAGCCAGGCGGGCACGGAACACCACCCGGTGCCACTCGGTATCTTCCTTCTTCTCGCCGCTCGCCTTGTCGGTCCATTGGTAGGACGTGGCGACCGACACATTCGTGAGCGCCGCGCCATCCGGCATGTAGCGTGTCTCAGGATCGCGCCCCAAATTGCCGACCAGAATCACCTTGTTCACTGAAGCCATTCAAACCTCCCCATTTGCGAGTTGTCTCACCTCGAGCAGCCTGCGCACTCAAGCTCCCCGTGAACGGGAAACGTCGGACTCGGCCAGTTCGTTGACACGCTTTGGCGCCAGCGGGCGCATCCCTGCCGCCGCCAGCAGCCATATCGCGGCCAATCCCGCGCAGGTGCTGAACACGGCTTGCGGACCGTGATTCTTGGCCAGCCAGCCTCCGATCATGCCGCCGACGAACAGGCCCAGGGTCTGGGTCGTGTTGTACACCGCGATCGCCGTACCGCGCGCGTGCGCCGGGGCGATGCGCGAGACCAGGGACGGCAGCAGCGCTTCGAGCACGTTGAACGCGAGAAAGAAGGCCACCATGAGGCCGGCGAGCGGCATGATGCGATCGGGCGCCGCTGCCAGCCCGACTTCGACCGCCGCCAGCAGAAGTATGGTGCCGAGCAGGACCGTCTTGTGGTGATTGCGCCTATCGGCATAGAAGACGGCCGGCACCATCAGCACGAACGACGCCAGCACGACCGGAAGATAGAACTTCCAGTGCGCCGGCAGCGCAAGGCCCGCTTCGACCAGCATGGGCGGAACCACGACGAACATCGCCATCTGTGACACGTGCAGCACGAAGATCCCGACGTTTAGCCTCATGAGCTCGGGCTGCATGACCAGAGACGGGAGGTCGCGCGCGCGTGCGGGCTGCTCGGCACGCGAGGGCTCGACTGCATTCGGCACGATCGCAAACAGCAGCCAGATCGCGGCGAAGGACAGCAGGCCGGTAACGTAGAACACTCCGCTCAGCCCGATCCAGCGATAAAGCAGCGGGGCAACGACCAGCGACAGCGCGAACGCAAGGCCGATCGTGCTGCCGATCATCGCCATCGCTTTGGTGCGGTGCCGCTCGCGCGTGAGATCCGCGGTGAGCGCGACGACCACCGATGAAACCGCCCCCGCGCCCTGGATCGCGCGGCCGGCGATCACCACGTATATGCTGTGCGCCGCCCCGGCTACGAAGCTGCCCGCGGCGAAAAGCAGCAGACCCACCACGATCACCGGCTTTCGCCCCCAGCGGTCGGACGCCATGCCGAACGGAATCTGCAGGAACGCCTGCGTCAGGCCGTAGGCGCCGAGCGCGATGCCCACCAGGGTCATGTTGTCGCCGCCGGCGAGCTTGTGCGCGTCGACCGAGAGCAGCGGCAGGATCAGGAACAGCCCGAGCATCCTCAGGCCGAACAGCGAGGCGAGAGAGGCGCCAGCCCGCCTCTCCTGTGGACTCATGCGTTCGGAATCCATGGCGTGAATTCAGTGTCCAGAAAGACGATACAACGAAGGAGTGGAACGACTTGCCGGGAACTCGTTATAGTAGCAGGTTTAGTTTCTCAGCCGCCCCCGCCGGCGGCGCCACATGGACACGATTCGCATACGCGGCGCACGCACCCACAACCTCAAGAACCTGAATCTTGAGTTGCCGCGCAACAAGCTTGTTGTGATGACGGGGCTCTCCGGCTCCGGCAAGAGCTCTCTCGCCTTCGATACCCTGTACGCCGAAGGCCAGCGCCGCTACGTCGAGTCGCTGTCGGCTTACGCGCGCCAGTTCCTGCAAATGATGGAAAAGCCCGACGTCGACCTGATCGAGGGACTTTCTCCGGCGATCGCGATCGAGCAGAAGGCGGCGAGCCACAATCCGCGCTCGACCGTCGGCACGGTGACCGAAATCCACGACTACCTGCGCCTGCTGTTCGCTCGCGTGGGCACGCCGTATTGCCCGGACCACGCGCTACCGCTCCAGGCGCAGTCGGTGGCGCAAATGGTCGACCACGTGCTTGCGCTGCCGCAAGACACCAAGCTGCTGATCCTCGCGCCGGTGGTCGAAGGCCGCAAGGGCGAGCAGGCGGACCTGTTCGACGAGCTGAGAGCGCAGGGCTTCACTCGCGTGCGCGTCGACGGCAAGGTGTTCGACCTGGACGCCGCGCCGCGGTTGGCGAAGAACGTCAAGCACACTGTCGAAGTGGTCGTCGACCGCCTCAAGGTCAGAGCCGGGGTGCAGCAGCGCGTCGCGGAATCGTTCGAGACCGCCTTGCGCCACGCCGCGGGGCGCGCGATCGCGGTCGAATCCGACAGCGGGAAGGAACATCTGTTCTCGTCCAAGTTCGCCTGCCCCGTGTGCGGCTACGCCCTGGCCGAGCTCGAGCCGCGCCTGTTCTCGTTCAACAACCCGATGGGCGCATGCCCGGGCTGCGACGGTCTGGGCACGGTTGAGTTCTTCGACCCGAAGCGCCTGGTGGTGCACCCGAACCTGAGCCTCGCGAGCGGTGCCGTCCGCGGCTGGGACCGGCGCAATCATTTCTACTTCTCGATGCTGCAGTCGCTGGCCAAGCACTACCACTTCGACGTGGAGCAGCCGTGGGAAGCACTCGACGAAAAGGTGCAGAACCTGATCCTGTACGGCTCCGGCAGGGAGAAGATCGCCTTCTCCTATCTGAGCGAGCGCGGCCGCAGTACGGTCAAGGAGCACGCCTTCGAAGGCATCGTCAACAATCTGCAGCGCCGCTACCGCGAGACCGACTCGGTGGTGGTGCGCGAGGAGCTCGCCAAGTACCTGAACCACAAGTCCTGTCCCGAGTGCGGCGGCGCGCGCCTGCGACGCGAGGCGCGTCACGTCCTGCTCGACGGCAAGTCGATACACGAATTTTCCCATGTCCCGATGCGCCAGACGCTGGAGCTGTTTCGCGGCTTGCGGCTGGACGGCACCCGCGCCCAAGTGGCCGAGCGCATCGTGCGCGAGATCGCGGACCGGCTCGAATTCCTGGTGAACGTCGGCCTCGATTACCTGTCGCTCGACCGATCGGCGGAGACGCTCTCGGGCGGCGAGTCGCAACGCATCCGGCTCGCAAGCCAGATCGGCTCCGGCCTGACCGGCGTGATGTACGTGCTGGACGAGCCTTCGATCGGCCTGCACCAGCGCGACAACGCGCGCCTGATCGAGACGCTCAAGCGCTTGCGCGATCTCGGCAACTCGGTGATCGTGGTCGAGCACGACGAGGAGGCGATCCTCGCCGCCGATCACGTCATCGACATGGGCCCCGGGGCGGGAGAGGCTGGCGGGCACGTGGTCGCCCAGGGAACGCCGGCGGCGGTCATCGCGGAGACGGAATCTCTCACCGGCAGGTATCTCGCGGGAGCGCTCAAAATCGACGTACCGAGTCGACGCGGCCGGCCCGGCCGCAAGCGGCTGTCGATCCGAGGCGCGCGCGGCAACAACCTGCAGAACGTCGACTTCGATCTACCTCTCGGCCTGTTCGTGTGCGTGACCGGGGTGTCAGGCTCAGGCAAGTCGACCTTGATCAACGACACCATGTACGCGGCCGTCGCGCGCCAGCTCTACGGCAGCGCGCTGGAGCCGGCCCCATTCGACTCGATCACCGGGGTCGAGCAGTTCGACAAGGTGATCAGCGTCGATCAGAGCCCGATCGGACGCACGCCTCGCTCGAACCCCGCGACTTACACCGGGCTTTTCGCTCCCATCCGCGACCTGTTCTGCGGCGTGCCCGAAGCGCGCGCGCGCGGCTACGGTCCCGGGCGCTTCTCGTTCAACGTCAAGGGCGGGCGTTGCGAGGCCTGCCAGGGAGATGGCCTGATCAAGGTCGAAATGCACTTTCTGCCGGACGTATACGTAGCGTGCGACGTCTGCCACGGCCGCCGCTACAACCGGGAAACGCTCGAGATCCGCTACCGCGCAAAGAACATTCACGACGTGCTCGAAATGACCGTAACCGAAGCGGCGGATTTCTTCGCTGCGGTGCCGGCGATCGCGAAGAAGCTGCATACTCTGCTCGACGTGGGCCTCGGTTACGTGCGCCTCGGCCAGTCGGCAACCACGCTATCGGGCGGCGAGGCCCAGCGCGTCAAGCTTTCTCTCGAGCTGTCCAAGCGCGATACGGGCCGCACGCTGTACATCCTCGACGAACCGACCACCGGGCTGCATTTCCACGACGTCAAGCTCCTGCTCGGCGTGCTGCACCGGCTGCGCGACGCCGGCAATACGGTGGTCGTGATCGAGCACAACCTGGACGTGATCAAGACTGCGGACTGGGTCGTCGACCTCGGCCCGGAGGGCGGTGACGGCGGCGGACGCATCGTCGCCGAAGGCAGTCCGGAACAGCTCGCCGCCAGCAAGACAAGCTACACCGGACGCTATCTCAAGCACGCCCTGGGAGAACCACGCCGCCGTGCGGCAGCCTGATCGCAGCGTTTTCTCGCTCGGCCTAGGCCGGCGCTAGGCGCGGCGCTCCTTCGCCCGAGGTCTGCCAGGAAAGCCGTCGCTCGTGGAACCCGGGGAGGCTCGCCCGGTGTCCGATCGATACCAGCGTCGCGCCGGGAAGGCGCTCGCCGACGACCCGGTAGAGCGCGGCCTGGTCCTCGTCGGGAAGTGCCGAGGTCGCCTCGTCCAGGAACAGCCAGTCCGGGTGGTTGAGCAATGCGCGCGCGAACGCAAGCCGCTGCTGCTCGCCGCCCGAGAGCACCTGGGCCCAGCTTTCGCGGCGGTCCAGGTCGTCCGCGAGCCGGCCCAGCCCCACCGCCTGCAGCGCTTCGCGCACCTCGGCATCGCCGATCGCGCGGTGGTCTCCCGGGTAGCACACCACGTGCTTCAGGGTACCGATTGGAAGGTAGGGCTTCTGCGGCAGAAAAAGCAGCCGCGCGCCGCGCGGCAGCGCGATCCTTCCGCGCCAGTAGGGCCAGATCCCGGCCAGGGCACGGAACAGCGTCGACTTGCCGGCACCTGAGGGCCCCGTGACCAATACGTGCTCGCCGCGCTTGATCTCGAGCGTGGTCGGCGCGAGCAGCGCCTCCCCCTGCGGCAGCGCGAGTGCGAGACCGTCCGTTGCGAGCGCCGAGCCGGCGCCCTCGACGCGGTCGCCGTCCAGCCGCGCCGCCTCCTCCCGCACGCGCGCGAGCGTGGCGGTGAACCCGGTAAGCCGGTCCACGGTGGCCTTCCACGCAGCGAACTGCTGATAGGCATCGATGAACCAGGACAATGCGCCCTGCACCTGGCCGAAGGCGGAGGAAATCTGCATCAGTCCCCCGAGCGCGATCGCGCCGGAGAAGAAGCGCGGCGCGGCGACCACGAACGGGAAGATGACGGCGAGCTGGGCGTAGGAAATGGTGAAGAACCCGAGCTGCTTCTGCTTGCGCATGATTCGCCACCAGTTGCCGATCACGTTGCCGAAGCGCGCGCGGAAATTCTCCACTTCCTCGCCTTCGCCCCGGTAGAGCGCGACGCCCTCGCTGTTCTCGCGCAGGCGCACCAGCGAGAAACGGTAATCGGCCTCGAAGCGCTGCCGGTCGAAATTCAGCCGGATCAGCGGCCTTCCGATCAGGTGCGTGAGCCATGAGCCGCCGATCGCGTACAGCAGCGCGAACCACACCATGTATCCTGCGACCGAGATATGCGTACCCGCGACGGTGAAGCTCAGCACGCCGGAAAGCGTCCATAGGATCGTCACGAACGACACCAGCGTGACCACCGCGGACAGCAGGCCGAGCCCGAGGGAGAGCGTGCTGTCGACGAATATGCGCAGGTCCTCCGAGATGCGCTGGTCGGGGTTGTCCGTGCCGCGGTCGAGCAGCTGCATCCTGTAATAGGCACGGTCCTCGAGCCAATCGGCGAGAAAGTGATCGTTTAGCCACGTGCGCCACTCGATCTGCAGCATCTGCTGCAGATAGACCTGGTACACCCACACGATGATGTAGGCAAAGGCGAGCAGCGTGAACCTCAACAGCTGGTGGTAGAACTCGCCCTGGTCCTTGGTCTGGAAGGTATTGTAGAAATCGTTGTACCAATGGTTGAACTGGACGTTCAGCCACACCAGGCCGAGCGACATCGCCACCACGGTGGCGAGCAGCACGATCCCCGTGCGCCGCTGCTTCGATACCCAGTAGGGGCGGGCGAGCGCCCAGAACGCCGACAAGAATTGCTTCCTGCTCATGATCTTCCTCACAGTTTCGCGCGACCGCGCTTGAGGCGAAGGCCTGGGAGTTTACAGAACGCGGGCAGCGGGGTGACAATCGTCAGCATGTCCTCAGGTCGCGTGTTCCGGTTCACCCCTCCCGGCGAACACGCGGCCAGGCACCTGTTCGTCTTCCTGCACGGATGCGGCGCCACCGCGCAGTCGATGATCCCCATCGCCTTCAAGTTCCAGGCACGATTCCCCAGCGCCGCGCTGGTGGTGCCGAGCGGCTTCGAGCCGGGCGCAAGCGGCGGCGACGCCCAGGACTGGTTTCCGACCCGCGGACTGACGCCCGACAACAGGCTCGAGCGCGTGGCGGCGGTGCTGCCGGACATCGAGGATCTGGTGCGGCGAGAACAGACGAACATCGGCGTTGCGGCGAGCCGCACCGTGCTGATCGGGTTCTCGCAGGGTGGTACGGTCGCGCTCGAAGCGGTGAAGAAACTGCGCGGGCTGGCCGGCGCGGTAGTGGCGTTTTCGTCGCGCTTCGCAAGTCTGCCCCAGGTCGGCGCGCGCATCGACGCCCGCATCCACCTCGTTCACGGCGAGTTCGACTCGGTCGTCTCGCGCGTTCATGCCGAGCGCGCCGCGCGCGTGCTCGCCGGGCTGCACGTACCGGTCACGCTCGATATCGTCGAGGACTTGGGCCACGCCCTCACGCACCGCGCGATCAGCCTCGGCTCGCTGCGACTGCTGCAGGGTATCTACGAGCGCCGCCACGCGACGCTGCACTAGCCGCGCTCAGGTCTGAAGCGCGGGCAGGTCGCGGAACAGCTCCAGCGCCTCGGGGTTCGCGAGCGCGTCGGTATTGCCCACCGCCATGCCGTGCACGACCGAGCGCACCGCGATTTCCACCACCTTGTTGTTCTTGGTGCGGGGGATGTCCGCCACCTGGATGATTTTGGCCGGCACGTGGCGCGGGGTGGCGTTGTCGCGGATGCCCTTGCGGATCCGCTCCTCCAGCGCATCGTCCAGCGCGTACCCGTCGCGCAACTTGATGAACAGGACCACCCTCGTGTCCGAGGGCTTGTCCGGAGGCCAGAGCTGGCCGATTGCGACCGCTTCCTCGACCTCGTGGATCTTCTCCACTTGCCGGTAGAGCTCGGCCGTGCCGATTCGCACTCCGCCCGGGTTGAGCGTCGCGTCGGAACGCCCGTAGACGATCATGGTGCCGCGTTCGGTCAGCTCGACCCAGTCGCCGTGGCACCAGACGTTCGGGAATTTGTCGAAGTAGGCCGCGTGGTACTTCTCGTGGCGGCGGTCGTTCCAGAATCCCAGCGGCATCGACGGAAAGGGCCTGGTGCACACCAGCTCGCCCTTCTTGCCGATCACCGGCTGGCCCTGTTCGTCGAATACTTCCACCGCGAAGCCGAGCGAGCGGCACTGCAGCTCGCCGCGGTATACCGGAAGGACCGGGTTGGCATCGGCGAACGCCGCCATGATGTCGGTTCCGCCGGAGATCGACGAAAGGCACACGTCCTCCTTCACCTGGGAGTAGACGTAGTCGTAGCTCTCGGGCACCAGGGGCGAGCCGGTCGAAATGATCATGCGCACCGAAGACAAATCGTGCGTCTCGCGCGGCGCGAGGCCGCGCTTGGCCATCGCGTCGATGAACTTCGCCGACGTGCCGAAATGGGTGAAGCGCTCTTCGGCGGCGAAGTCGAGCAATATCCGCGCGCCGCGCGCGAACGGCGAGCCGTCGTACAGCATCAGGCTCGCCTCGGCCGAGAGCCCCGCGAACAGCAAATTCCACATCACCCAGTTGCAGGTCGTGTAGTAGAAGAAGCGGTCGCCGGGACGCACGTCGAACTGCAGCTTGTACATCTTCAGTCCCGAGAGCAGGGAGCCGCCCGCTCCATGCACGATGCACTTCGGCTTGCCCGTGGTGCCCGAGGTAAACAGGATGTAGAGCGGATGGTCGAACGGCATCTGCGCGTAGTCGATGTCGCCGGGCGTGTGGCGCCGCAGCCATTCCTCCAGCACCACCGCGTTCGGGATGTCGGATACATCGGGCCGTTGCTCGAGGTTCGGCGCCACTACGACTTTGCGCACGCTCGGCAGCTGCGCGGCGATCTCCCGCACCCGCTCGAGCGAATCGTGGCGCTGGCCGTTGTAGAGATAGCCGTCGGCGCAAAAAAGCACCTTCGGCTCGATCTGGCCGAAGCGCTCGAGCACGCCGTCGGTGCCGAAGTCCGGCGAGCAGGACGACCACACGATGCCCTGCGAAATCGCAGCCAGGGCGAACACCACCGTCTCCGGCATGTTGGGGATGAACGCCGCGGCGCGGTCGCCCGCGCGCAGTCCGAGCGCCTTCAGCGCCTGCGCCGCGCGCGACACGTCGCTGTAGAGTTCCGCATAGGTGACGCGGCGGCGGAAGCCAGTTTCATCCCAGAACACCAGCGCATCGCCGAGGTCGCCGCGCCGGAGCAGGTTCTCGGCGAAGTTCAGCCGCGCCTCGGGAAACCACTTGGCGCCGGGCATCTTGTCGCCGTCGACCAGCACCGTCGAGCCCTTGCGCGAAGCGATCACGCCGCACCACTCCCATATCGAGCTCCAGAACTCCTCGGGGTTGTCGACGCTCCAGCGATAGAAATCGGGATAGCTGTTCAGGTCGAGCTTGAGGCGGCGCACGATCCAGCGCGCAAACTCCGTGATCTGCGCCCGCTCGATCGCTTGCTGCGACGGCTCCCAGAGCTTCTGCGGATCGGACACGGATTCTCCCGTAGCGCGGATTGCGACTGGCGTCGATTATATATAAGGTCGCTTGACACGCCGGACGGGCTTGCCGATATTGCCCCGTCAACGAACCGGCGAAACGAATGATCTCGATTCGCGACGTCAGCAAGTCCTACGGAAGCTTCCAGGTGCTCGCGGACTGCACCGTCGAAGTGGCCAGAGGCGAGGTGGTGGTGGTCTGCGGCCCCTCCGGAAGCGGCAAGTCGACGCTCATCAAATGCGTCAACGGCCTCGAGCCGTTCCAGAAGGGAAGCATCACGGTCGATGGCGTCTCGGTGGGCGACCCGGCGACCGATCTGCCGAAGTTGCGCGCGCGAATCGGCATGGTGTTCCAGGATTTCGAGTTGTTCCCTCATATGACGGTGACGCAGAACCTGACGCTGGCACAGATCAAAGTGCTCGGCCGCAGCCGCGACGAGGCGCAGACCAAGGGCCTCGCGCTGCTCGAGCGCGTGGGCCTGAAGGATCAGGCCGACAAGCTCCCGGGCAGGCTCTCCGGCGGCCAGCAGCAGCGCGTCGCGATCGCCCGCGCGCTGTGCATGGACCCTGTTGCGATGCTGTTCGACGAGCCCACGTCCGCGCTCGACCCGGAGATGATCAACGAGGTGCTCGACGTCATGGTGCAGCTCGCGCAGGACGGCATGACCATGATGGTGGTCACGCACGAAATGGGCTTTGCGCGCCGCGTCGCGCAGCGCGTCGTCTTCATGGATGCCAGCAGGATCGTGGAGGACGCGACCAAAGAGGAATTTTTCGGCACGCCGCGCTCGGAACGCGCGCAGCAGTTCCTTTCCAAGATTCTTTCGCACTAGGAGGCGACATGACGACGGTGGCATTCATCGGGCTGGGCGCAATGGGATCGCGCATGGCCGCTAACCTGCAGCAGGCGGGATTCAAGCTGCGGCTGTACAACCGGGACCGTGCCAAGACCAGGGCGCTGGCCGAAAGCGGCGCGCAAGTCGCTGATTCGCCCGCCGCCGCCCTCAAGGACGCCGAGTTCGCGGTTTCGATCGTTTCCGACGACAACGCGACACGCGAAGTCATGCTCGGCGCGAGCGGCGCGGTAGGCGGCGCGGCGAAAGACTGCATCATCATCGATTCGAGCACCAATACGCCGGCGATGGCGCTCGAGGTCGCGCGCGAAGCGTCCGCGCGGGGCTGCGTCTACCTCGACGCGCCGGTCTCGGGCAGCCTCAAGCAGGCGCAGGGCCGCGAGCTCGTGTTCATGGTCGGCGGACCGCAGGAGGCGTTCGACAAGGCGCAGCCGCTGTTTGCGGCGATGGGCCGCATGGCCAAGCGCGCCGGCGACTCGGGCGCCGGGGCCACCGTCAAGCTGATCAACAACATGCTCTCCGGCACCATGACCGCCGCGATCGCGGAAGCGGTCCAGATCGCCGAGGCGGCGGGCATCGGCCGCGAGGCGGCGCTGGAAATCCTCGGCGAAGGCGCGGCCGCATCGCGCCTGCTGAAAAGCAAGATGCCGATGATGTTCCAGCGCGATTTCAAGCCTCAGTTCCAGCTCGCCCTGATGGAGAAGGATCTGCGCTACTTCCTCGGCATGGCGCAGCAACTGGACCGGCCGACTCCGATCGCCGCCCTGGTGCGCAGCCAATACCAGGCTGCGCGGCGCGGCGCGCTCGGCGGGCTCGACGCCTGCGCCGTGTTCCTGCAGGCCGCGGGCGAGAAGCCGCCGGCCTAGCGCTTCTCGACCTTCGCCCGCATCGCCTCGGGGATGCGGTAGCCGGGATAGCGGCGCCGGAATTCGGCCAGCTGGCGGTCGGCCTCCTCGTCGCGCCCGTCCCGGCGCAGCTCGGCGATGCGAGCCAGCCAGCGCTCGGGCGGCTCGCCGCTCGACTCCAGCGAGGGATGCGCCTGCGGTGCCATCGCGCCCGCCGCCGATTTCTCCAGCCTACGCTCCGGGGCGGGGGCGCGCATCACCTTGTCCGCCGCTGACGGGGCCGGCGCCGCCGGTAGCGGCGGCGCGACGGACTTGCCCGCTTGCGCGGGCGCACTCGCCTGCTCCGCGAGCTCCGGGCGCTCGTGCTGCATTTGAAGCGTCACGCTCACCGACAAGACGACCAGCGCCGCGATCGACAACGGCAGCGCCCATCGGCGCGGGCGGCTGTGCGATCTCGTCGCGCGGCGCGAGGCCGCGAGGATCCTCGCATCGAGCTCGCGCGGCGGCTCCTCGCGCCCGAGCGCGCGGTAGCGCGCGGCAATCCGGTCGTCGTCGTCGCGCTCAGCCATCGAGCGCCTCCCGCAGCTTGGCCACCGCATATCGAAGGCGGCTCTTCACCGCTTCCTGGTTGCTGCCCGTCGCGGTAGCGATCTCCGCAAGCGAAAGCCCGCCTTCCTCGCGCATCAGGAATGCTTCGCGCTGAACCGGCGGCAGGGTGTCGAGCGCGCGCGCCAGGCGCTCGAGCTGCTGATTGGTTTCGGCCTGGCGCTGCGGCTCGCGCGCGGCCTCGGCGGCCGGCTCAGGCGGCGCGGGGTCGTCGGGGTCGTCGCGCGCGAGCGGCACGACGCTCAGCCCGCGCTTGCGCCAATGATCGACCATGCGATTGTGCGCGATGGTGTACAGCCAGGTCGTAAAGCGCGCCTGCGGCGCGTAGCGCAGGCGCGCCTCGATGACGCGCATCCAAATCTCCTGGAACAGCTCTTCCGCGATGCCACGCTCCCTGATGCCGCGCAGCACGAAGCGGTAAAGGCGCCCCCTGTGCCGCGCGTAGAGCTTCTCGAAGGCCGCCGCGTCGCCCGCCGCGTAGGCGAGCATCAACTGTTCATCCGTGGCCTCCATGCCGGGGTAGTGTAACTCCCGGCGGATCGGGGACGAACCCGGGGAACGGCTGCGGCTCGCCCAGCACGCCGCGCGCAAGCAGATTGCTTCTGCTGTCGTAGTACAGAGTGACGGTCTCGACCGGGATCGGGCTCGCGCGCTCGAACTCGACGTAGCGGGCGGGGGAATTCTCGCGCCGGCCGTGGCCCGTGCCGAGCCTGCCCGCGGCGTCCGCCGGGCGCGGCGCGGCGCCTTCCTCGGCGCGACCCAGCTCCGCCGGCGGGCGCGACCGCTTCTCGCGAAACAACGCCACGCCGATCACGCCGACGTTGTCGGGCCGGCCGCTGCGCGCCGCATAGGAATCGGCCAGGTCGGTGAAGTAGAACGCGGCGGTCTGCGCAAGGCTCTTCCTCCAGCCCAGAATTTCGACCGTTCGCCCCGGCGCGATGACGTAGCCGCTTTGCCGCGGGTCGGCATTCTGGCCGGTGACGACGTTGACGCCATCCACTGACACGACCGCGAGCAGCGGCTCGCCGCTGCGGTTGCGCAGCATCAGGCGATACTCGTTGCCCGGCCGGCCCGCGACGTAGGCGTGGCCCTGGTGCCAGTGCACCGGCAGCCGCCGCGCTTCGGCGCGGTCGTACACGCCCAGGTCAACCAGCCCGCCGGTGGCGCTGGCCTGCGTGGATAGCGCGACCGCCAGGGCCGCGCACAGGATCTTGAGCTTGTTCATGCTTACTCCTTTCGCTTTGGCGCCCGCCGAAATGGCGTGCCCATGCAGGAGTGAAACGAACGGCAGTGCGAAAGGGGTTAACGCTAAAATTCGTCAGACAACTCGCGTACAATGCGCGACTTCTTTTTTTGATCGCCGAAAGATGAACAACGGCAGGCCCTTCCCGATACCGGTAAAGAACGCGCTGCGCCACAGCGGCAACCCTCGCCGCACTTACAACTGCGCGAAGTGCCCGGGCTACTGCTGCAGCTATCCGCTGATCGAGATCGGCAAGCGCGACATTGCACGGCTGGCGAAGCACTTCGGCCTGACGTTCGAGCAGGCCAGGGAACGCTTCACCAAATACGATGCCGGCGAAAAGGCGCAGGTGCTGCGCCACCGCAAAGACAAGGTGTTCGACAGCGTGTGCCAGTTCCTCGACCAGGACACGCGCCGTTGCACGGTGTACGAATCGCGTCCCCAGGTGTGCCGCGACTATCCGGACAGCGCGCGTTGCGGGTACTACGACTTCCTGAAGTTCGAGCGCGACCAGCAGGACGATCCGGAGTTCATCGCCCTGACTTGAGCGCCTGCGCGCGGATCTTCGACAGCGTGGTGCTGGTCGTGATCGCCTCGGGGTCGATGCGCAGCTCTATGATCGCCGGCTTGCCCGCCGCCCGCGCGCGCTCGAAGGCGGGTGCGAATTGCGCGGTCTCCTCGACCAGCTCGCCGTGGCCGCCGAAAGCGCGTGCGTAGGCCACGAAATCAGGATTCTTGAGCTCCGTGCCGCTGACGCGCTCCGGGTACTCGCGCTCCTGGTGCATGCGGATCGTGCCGTACATGCCGTTGTTCACCACCAGCGCGATGATGGCGGCGCCGTATTGCGCCGCAGTCGCGAATTCCTGGCCGTTCATCAGGAAATCGCCGTCGCCGCACACCGCCAGCACGGTGCGCCCGGGGTCGGCGAGCTTCGCCGCCACCGCCGCCGGCAGGCCGTAGCCCATCGAGCCGTTGGTCGGCCCGAGCTGGGTGCGGAATCCCTTGTAGCGGAAGTAGCGGTGCACCCAGCCCGAAAAATTGCCCGCGCCGCCGCTCACGATGGCGTCCTCGGGTAGCGCGCCGTCTAGCCACTTGACCACTTCCGCGTACTGCAGCCTGCCCGGGATCGGCTGCGGCTGCGTCCAGGCTTCGAACTCCGCGCGCGCCGCGCGCGTGCGCTCGCGCCAGCGCCCGCCGTCGACGGCGACCTGCGCGAGCGCCTCGACGAACTCTGCGTAGCCCGAGTTGATCGGCAACGTCGCCTGGTAGACGCGCCCGAGCTCCTCCGCGCCGGCGTGCACGTGGACCAGCTTCTGCCGCGGCACCGGAACCTCGAGCAGCGAGTAGCCGCCGGTGGTCATCTCGCCCAGGCGCGCGCCGACCACGAGCAGCACGTCGGCCTCCTTCACCCGCTGGGCGAGCTTGGGGTTGATGCCGATGCCGACGTCGCCCGCGTAGCTCGGGCTGCGGTTGTCGAACAGGTCCTGGCAGCGGAACGAGGTGCCGGCGGGCAGGCCGCCCGCCTCGACCCAGGCGCGCAGGCCGTCGCAGGCCGCGCGCGACCAGCCGCCGCCGCCCACCAGCACGAACGGCCGCTCGGCACCCTGAAGCAGGGATTGCAGCGCCTGCATGTCGCGTGCCGACGGCGCCGGGCGCACCGGCTTGTAGCGCGGCGCGTCGGCCACCGCGGCCTCGGAGAACAGCATGTCCTCCGGCAGCGCGAGCACCACGGGGCCGGGACGGCCCGCGGTCGCGGTGTGGAAGGCGTGACTGACGTACTCGGGGATGCGCTCGACGCGGTCGATCTGCCCCACCCATTTCGCCATTTGCCCGTACATGCGGCGATAGTCGATCTCCTGGAACGCCTCGCGCTCGGCGAAGTCGTTGCCGACCTGGCCGATGAACACCACCATCGGCGTGGAGTCCTGGTACGCGGTGTGCACGCCGACCGCGCCGTTCGTCGCCCCCGGGCCGCGCGTGACGAACAGGATCCCGGGCTCGCCGGTCAGCTTGCCCCAGGCGTCCGCCATGTACGCGGCGCCGCCTTCCTGGCGGCAGACGATGAAACGCAGGCGGTCGCGCACGTCGTACAAGCCATCCAGTACCGGCAGAAAGCTCTCGCCCGGCACGCCGAACGCCATCTTCGCGCCGTGGCCCACGAGCGCATCGGCGAGGATCTTGCCGCCGTGCCGAAGCTCGAGGTCTTGCTGCTGCATTATCTCGCTCCATCGAATGCGGCGCGCAGCGCCTTGCAGCACTCGCCGACCGCCGCGTTGGCCGTGTCGAGCACCCCGCCCAGCAGCAGGAAACCGTGCACCATGTCCGGATACTCGCGGTACTCGGTGGGCACGCCCTCGGCCGCGAGCCGCTCCGCGTACGCACGGCCCTCGTCCACCAGGGGGTCAAAGCCGGCCGTTATCACGAGCGCCGGCGGCAGCCCGGCGAGGCTGGCGGCGAGCAGCGGCGAGGCGCGCCAGTCCTGCCAGTCCTGCCGCCGAGGCAGGTAGTGGCCGCGGAAATATTCCATAGCCTGCTTCGTGAGCAGGTAGCCTTCGCCGTTGCGCTCGACCGAGGCGTGGCCCGCGCGCTGGTCGGTCGCGGGATAGACAAGCAGCTGGAACGCGAGCGGGGGGCCACCCGCGTCACGCGCCGCGAGCGCCACGACGGTGGCGAGGTTCCCTCCGGCGCTGTCGCCGCCGACCGCGATCCGCTTCGGGTCGACCCGCATCCCGGCCGCCTCGGCCGCCACCCAGCGCGTCGCGGCCACGCAGTCGTCGACCGCGGCAGGGAAAGGACTCTCGGGCCCCATCCGGTATTCGACCGAAACAACCGCGCAACGCGCGCCGTTCGCCAGCTGGCGGCAGACCACGTCGTGCGTGTCAAGATCGCCGATCACCCAGCCGCCACCGTGGAAGTACATGAGCGCCGGCAGCACCTCGTCCGCCGCGCTGCCAGCCGGCCGGTAGGCGCGCAGCGGTATCGGGCCGCCGGGCCCCGGCGCAAGCAGAAGCTTCGCTTCGGCCACGTCCGGGGGCGCGGGCGAGAGCGCGCCGCGCGTGTCGCGGTACATCCGGCGCGCGACGAACGGCGGCACCGTGGCGTACGGCGGCAGGGCCGAGCGCGCCACGCGCTCGAGCAGGGCCGCGACCTGGGGATGAACCTGTGCGCTCACTTTGCGGCCGCCAGCATTTTCTTCAGCCGCTCGACGAAGAACGGCGCGCACTTGAGGATGCGCGTGTCCTGGCTGACGATCAGCGGCCTGACCTTCGGCAGGTAGGCCTGCCAGGCGGGGTCCGCCTGCATCGCGGCGCGACACCTCTCGCGCTGGTTGAGGTCGTCATAGCCCCACAGGTGGATCACCAAGTTCTGCGGCCCGACCTCGGTCACGTAGTAGCCCACCATGTGCGGCAGGTGCTTGAGCTGTACCGCCATGCCCTCGGCCTCGTAATTCTTGAAATATTCCGGCGCCTTGCCCGGATGCAGCAGGTACATGCGCTCTTCGACGTACATCGTTCCTCCCCGATCGCGGACCGTCCGATTATAGGCGCAGCCTGCTGCGGTATATTGGCGCCATGGACGACGTGGAGACGCTGCGCCGCATCCTGCGCGAGAACCGGGTCATCGCGGTGGTGGGGCTTTCTGCCGACTGGTTCCGGCCGAGCTACTTCGCTGCCAAGTACCTCCAGGAGCACGGCTATCGCGTGATTCCCGTCAATCCTCGCTACGCGGGCAAGCAAGTGCTGGGCGAGACCTGCTACGCCAAGCTGGGCGAGATCCCGGTCAAGATCGACGTGGTCGACGTGTTCCGCCGCACCGAGGACGTGGCGCCGATCGCGGACGAGGCGGTCGCGATCGGGGCGAAGGTCCTTTGGCAGCAAATCGGGGTAAAGAACGAGGCCGCGGCCGCAAAGGCGCGCGGCGCCGGACTGGACGCGGTCATGGACCGGTGCATGAAGATCGAGCATGGCCGCCTGTTCGGCGGGCTCAACTGGATGGGGGTGAATACGCGGGTCATTTCGGCAAAACGGCCGCGCTGGCTGGCGTATTGAGGCGCCGCCCCGCAGCCACTAGCGCGAACCGCGCCGGGAACGTATGCTGTCATCATCATGAATCGGCCGATCCGCGTCTTCGACGGGCGTTTCGGGCGCCTGATCCTGCTCGAGGTCAGTGCGTCCGGGACGCCGCACGCGCATCCCGAGCCCACGATCCTGCTCAAGTACGACGGCGCCGACTCCGCTTACCTGATCGGCGAGGAAGTCGTCGCGCTTACCCGCGGGGACATCGCTTTCGTCAACGCGGACGAAGCGCACGCCGACCGGCGCCCCTCGGACTCCGCGCCGACGCGGATGCTGGTGCTGCAGGCCTCGGGCGATTGGCTGCGCGACAGCTTCCCGGCGGTATTCGGCGCCAACGGCGGCCAGGTCTTCCCGCGCCGGCGGGAGGAGATCACGCCGCGCATACGGCAGCTTGCCGACACGCTCGCGGTCGAGATCGTGAACGACCAGTTCCTGTCGCCTGAACGGCTCGAGTTCATGCTGCAGGAGCTGGTGCTGTCGATCATCGACACTTACATCGCCCGCCGTCGCGCGTCGTCGCCGCTCTGGCGCGGCTCGCGCTTCGAGGACTCGCGCATCCGGCGCGCGATCGCATTGCTGCGCGCGCGACCGAACAAGGACATGAACATGGACGAGGTGGCAAGCCAGGTGGGCCTGTCGCGCTCGCGCTTCTACGACCTGTTCCAGGTCTGCACCGGCCGCTCGCCGCGCGCGTACCTGGACATGCTGTGTGTCGAAACCGCGATCTCGAGACTGGCCTCCGGCCGCGCCAAGATCGCGGACGTCTCGGCCGAGCTGGGATTCTCGGCCCAGAGCAACTTCACCCGGTTTTTCCTGCACCAGGTCGGCATACCGCCGTCGGAATACCGCCGGGCGGCCTCCAGGCTCGATCCCGTCGCGGGGCGACCGACGCCGCCGGAGGACGAGGACTCAGGCAGCTCGTCCTGAGTTCCGGGCGCACCAGCACGGTGCGCCTTGCTCCGCCTCCTACGGTAAGTCCCTGAGCCCACGGCCGCAGCGTGCTTGGCACGTCGGTTGCTTTGAGACCGTCCAATTGGGGGCGCCGTTGGAACGACCGCACTACGACGAGATGCACGCCGCCCCGGACGACGTCCGGGCACACTACCGCGCGCTCGCAAATTGGCTCGCCGAAACGCCGCCGGAGCGGGTAAGGGAGAAGCGGCGCGAGGCGGACCTGTTGTTCCATCGCGTCGGCATTACTTTCGCGGTCTACGGCGACGCCCAGGGCGCCGAGCGGCTGATTCCCTTCGACACCATTCCGCGCATCATTCCGCTGGCCGAGTGGGAGCTGCTGGTACGGGGCCTCAAGCAGCGCGTCACGGCCTTGAACCGGTTCCTGCACGACATTTACCACGGACAGGAAATCCTGAAGGCCGGCGTGATCCCGGCCGAGCAGGTGCTCGCCAACGAGGCCTACCAGGTCGCGATGCTGGGCCTCGACCTGCCGCACCAGGTGTACTCGCACGTCTCGGGCGTCGACCTCATCCGGCACGACGACGGGCGCTGGTACGTGCTCGAGGACAATTTGCGCACGCCCTCGGGCGTGTCGTACATGATCGAAGACCGCAAGATGATGATGCGCCTGTTCCCGGAACTGTTCGAACAGCAGCGCGTGTATCCGGTCGAGCACTATCCGGCGCTGCTGCTGGAGACCCTGCGCAGCATCGCGCCGAACCAGATGCGCGAGGCAAGCGTCGCCGTGATCACTCCGGGCCAGTTCAACAGCGCCTACTTCGAGCACGCCTTCCTCGCGCAGCAGATGGGGGTCGAGCTGGTCGAGGGCTCCGACCTGTTCGTCAAGGACGGCTCGGTCTATATGCGCACCACCGGCGGACGGCAACGCGTCGACGTGATCTACCGCCGCGTGGACGACGCCTTCCTCGACCCCCTCGCGTTCCGCGAAGACTCGCTGCTCGGGGTACCGGGGCTTCTTTCGGCCTACCGGGCGGGCAACGTCTCGCTCGCCAACGCCATCGGCACCGGCGTGGCCGACGACAAGTCGACCTATCCCTACGTGCCGGACATGATCCGCTTCTACCTGGGCGAGGAACCGCTGCTCGCGAATGTCCCCACCTGGCAATGCAGGCGCCCCGACGATCTCGGCTATGTCCTGGATCACCTTGCCGAGCTGGTGGTGAAGGAGGTGCAGGGCTCCGGCGGCTATGGCATGTTGATCGGGCCGGCCGCGACCAAGGAGCAGATCGAGATCTTCCGCGCGCGGGTCCAGGCCAATCCTTCGAACTACATCGCCCAGCCCACCCTTTCGCTGTCCACCTGCCCCACCTTCGTCGAGCGCGGCATCGCCCCGCGCCACGTCGACCTGCGTCCGTTCGTGCTTTCCGGGCGAGAAATAAAGCTGGTGCCGGGCGGGCTCACGCGCGTCGCGCTGAAGGAGGGTTCGCTGGTGGTGAACTCGTCGCAGGGCGGAGGCACCAAGGACACCTGGGTGGTCGACTGATGCTGTCGCGGGTCGCCGACCGGATTTTCTGGATGAGCCGCGAAATGGAGCGCGCCGAGAACATGGCGCGTATTCTCGGCGTGACGTCGAATCTGGTGCTGTTCGGCGCCAAGGACCGCCAGGAGCAGAACCTGCTTGCGCCGCTCTCGATCACCGGCACGGCAGAGGCTTTCGAAGAACGGCACCAGGCTCTCACGCTCGAGGCGTTGATCGCCTTCCTCGCGCTGGACGAGACCAATCCCAGCTCGATCTATTCCTGCGTGCGCGACGCGCGCGAGAACGCGCACGCGGTGCGTTGGCAGATCACCTCGGAAATGTGGGAAACGCTCAACGCGACCTGGCTCGAGGTCAGGAGCATGCGCCGCGAGCGCGCCGTCGGCTCGGGCGCGACGCAGTTCTTCGACTGGGTGAAAGAAAGAAGCCACCTCTTCCGGGGCGTCACCTACGGAACCATCGTCCGCGGCGAAGCCTTCAATTTTTCCCGGATCGGGACCTTTCTCGAGCGCGCCGACAACACCGCGCGCATCCTGGACGTGAAATACCACATCCTCCTGCCCACGGTGCAGGACGTCGGCGGCGCGCTTGACTACTACCAGTGGACCGCGCTGCTGCGCTCGGTCTCGGCGTTCGAGAGCTACCGCGCGCTCTACCGCGACCAGATCTTTCCGATCAAAGTGGCCGAGCTGCTGATTCTCGAGCGCCGCATGCCTCGCTCGCTGGCGGCGTGCTTTGACCAGATCAACCTCGCTCTGGAGCGCATCGTGGGGCAGCACGACCATGCCGCAAAGCGCCTGGCGGTCGAATTGCTGGCGCGCCTCACGCACGCGGACATAGAAGAAATATTCCAGGGCGGGCTGCACGGATTCCTGACTTCAGTTCTGGTCGACATCATCGAGCTGGGCAATCGCATTCAACGCGCCTATCTGGGGACCGTATGAAGATCGCGATCACGCACGAGACGCGCTACGTCTACGACGCGCCGGTGCGCTCGTCGACGCAGTACCTGCGCCTGGTGCCGCGCGACACCGCCCGCCAGAAGGTGCTCGAGTGGCAGCTCGACACTCCCGCGCCGACGGTGCGCACGCGCGACGGCTACGGCAACGTGCTGGACGTGTTGACGCTCGACAAGTCGGTCTCCGAGATCCGCATCGTGGCTTCCGGCGTGGTCGAGACGGCGGCGGTCGAGGACGAGCCTTCCGATTTCTCGGTGCAGGTGCTGTCGCCGCTTCTGTTTCTGCGCGCCACCGGGCTGACGCGACCCGACCAGTCGATCGCCGCGCTCGCCGAGGGTTTCCGGCGCGGCGCGCACACCCGCGCCGGGCTGCGCCAAATGGCCGAGGCGGTGAGGCAACGCATCCAGCCGAAGATCGGCACAACAGGCTTCTATCCCCGAGCGGCCGACGCGCTTGCCGCAGGCAGCGGATTGCCGCAGGACCTGGCGCACGTGTTCATCGCCTGCTGCCGGCACCTGGGCGTCCCGACGCGCTACGCCTGCGGCTTCGTCTACCTGCCGGAGCGCGCCGGCGAACCGAACGTGGGCCATTCCTGGGCCGAAGCCTGGGTCGACGAGCGCTGGCGCAGCTTCGACGTCGCCCTGGGCGGCTCGATCGGCGAGCGCCACGTCAAGGTGGCCATCGGCGCGGACCACCTCGATGCCTGTCCGATTCGCGGCATGCGCATCGGCGGCGGAACCGAGGCCATGAGCGTCAACTCCCAGCTGCAGCAGCAGCAGCAGGGCTAGGGCCGCTCGCGACACCATGTCGATCCACGTCGCCCTCAATCACGTCACGCATTACCGCTACGACCGGCCGGTCATGCTCGGCCCGCAGGTGGTGAGACTGCGCCCGGCGCCGCATTCGCGCATCCCGGTGCTCGCGTATTCGCTCAAGGTTTCGCCGCAACAGCACTTCATCAACTGGCAACAGGATCCGCAGTCGAACTGGCTCGCGCGCCTGGTGTTCCCGGAACGGACCCGCGAGTTCCGCATCGAGGTCGATCTCGTGGCCGAGATGTCGGTCATCAACCCGTTCGACTTCTTCCTCGAGCCATTCGCCAACCACTTTCCCTTCGTCTACGAGGAATGGCAGCTGCACGAGCTGTCGCCGTACATGGTGAAGCTGCCGCTCACGCCGCGCTTCAAGCGCTACCTCGCCGCCGTTCCGCGGGAACCGAGCCCGACGGTGGACTTCCTCGTCGCCCTCAACCTGCAGCTTTCGCGCGACGTGCGCTACCTGATCCGCATGGAGCCGGGCGTGCAGACGCCCGAGGAAACTCTGGAGCTGGCGAGCGGCTCGTGCCGCGATTCGGGCTGGCTGCTGGTGCAGCTGCTGCGCCACCTCGGCCTCGCCGCGCGCTTCGTCTCGGGCTATCTGATCCAGCTCAAGCCGGACGTCAAGCCGCTCGAAGGACCTGCCGGCACCGACGTGGACTTCACCGACCTGCACGCGTGGTGCGAGGTATTCCTGCCCGGCGCCGGCTGGGTCGGGCTCGACCCGACCTCGGGGCTGTTTGCCGGCGAGAGCCACATTCCGCTCGCCTGTACGCCCGAGCCCGGCAGCGCCGCGCCCGTCACGGGGCTCTCGGAAGATTGCGAAACGCGGTTCTCGCATTCGATGAGCGTCGAGCGCGTGTGGGAAGCGCCGCGCGTCACCAAGCCCTACAGCGACGCGCAGTGGGAGAGCATCGAGGCGCTCGGGCACCGCATCGACGCCGATCTCGAGGGGCGTGACGTTCGCCTCACGATGGGCGGCGAGCCGACCTTCGTCTCGGTGGACGACCACGACGGCGCCGAATGGAACACCGACGCGCTGGGGCCGCGCAAGCGGCTTCTGGGCGCGGGCCTGCTGGCGAAGCTCAAGGCACGCTATGCCGCCAAGGGCATGCTGCATTACGGCCAGGGCAAGTGGTATCCGGGCGAGCAGCTTCCGCGCTGGTCGCTGAGCTGCTTCTGGCGCAAGGACGGCGAGGCGCTGTGGGACAACGCGGCGCTGTTCGCGGACGAGAGCGTGGACTACGGCGCGAGCGAAACGCAAGCGGCAGTTTTCCTCGCCGCGCTCGCGGCCAAGCTGGGGATCGACCCGAAGCACGTGTTTCCCGCTTACGAAGACACCTGGTACTACCTGTGGCGCGAGCGCCGCCTGCCAGCGAACGTCGATCCGTTCGACTCCAAGCTCGACGACCCGCTCGAGCGCGCGCGCCTGCGGCGCGTGTTCGGCCAGGGCCTGGACAAGATCACCGGCCACGTCTTGCCGATCGCGCGCGGCGACGCGCCCAGCGCCCGCTGGCAGAGCGGCTCCTGGTTCCTGCGCGACGAGCGTTGCTACCTGATTCCCGGCGATTCGCCGCTCGGACTGCGCCTGCCGCTGGAATCGCAGCCATGGGTCGCGAAGTCCGATTACCCCTGGATCCATGCGCCCGATCCGTTCCAGAGCGTTGCGCCGCTTGCGCCCTACCACGAGATCGCACACCCGTACCGCGCCCCCGGCGGAGGCGCGCCGCGCGCCTTGCGCCGTTCCGAGCCGCAGCCGGGCTTGCTCGAATCCGCCGCCTGGATCACGCGCACCGCGCTTTGCGCCGAACCGCGCCACGGCGTGCTGTACGTGTTCATGCCGCCGGCGGCCGCGCTCGAGGATTACCTGGAACTGGTCGCCGCGGTCGAGGCGACCGCCGAGGACCTGGGCTTCCCGGTCGTGCTCGAAGGCTACGAGCCGCCGCGCGACCCGCGCCTGGAGGTACTGCGCATCACCCCCGATCCGGGTGTGCTGGAAGCCAACGTGCAGCCGGCGCGGAGCTGGCCCGAACTGGTCGAGAACACGACCTTTCTCTACGAGGCGGCGCGCGAGTCGCGCCTCACGAGCGAGAAGTTCATGCTCGACGGGCGCCATACGGGCACCGGCGGCGGCAATCACTTCGTGCTCGGCGGCGCGACTCCCGCAGATTCCCCGTTCCTGCGCCGCCCGGACCTGCTCGCGAGCCTGATCGGCTACTGGCACAACCATCCGTCGTTGTCGTACCTCTTTTCCGGTCTGTTCATCGGGCCGACCAGCCAGGCGCCGCGCATCGACGAGGCGCGCAACGATTCCGTGTACGAGATCGGCATCGCGTTGCGCGAGCTGGAACGCAAGGTCGCGGAGGGATCGTGCCCGCCCTGGCTCGTCGACCGCGCGCTCCGAAACCTGCTGATCGACGCGAGCGGCAACACGCACCGTTCCGAATTCTGCATCGACAAGATGTACTCCCCCGACGGCCCCGCCGGCAGGCTCGGGCTGCTCGAAATGCGGGCGTTCGAAATGCCGCCGCACGCGCGCATGTCGCTCACGCAGCAGCTTCTGCTTCGCTCGCTGGTCGCTCGCTTCTGGCAAAAACCCTACCGCCCGCGGCATCTCAAGCGCTGGGGCACCGAGCTGCACGACCGGTTCATGCTGGCGTACTTCGTGTGGCAGGACTTCGAGGACGTGGTCGCCGAACTGAACGATTTCGGCTACCCGCTCGAAGCCGCGTGGTTCGCGCCGCATCACGAGTTCCGCTTTCCGCGCTACGGCGAGTTCGCGGCGCTCGGGGCTCGGGTGGAGCTGCGCGCCGCCCTCGAGCCGTGGCACGTCATGGGCGAGGAAGGCGCGCCGGCCGGCACCGTGCGCTACGTCGACTCCTCGGTCGAGCGACTGCAGGTGAAGGCTGCGGGGATCGTCGGCGACAGGCACGTCCTCACCTGCAACGGCCGCGCCGTGCCGCTGGCGCCGACCGGCAAGGTCGGCGAATTCGTCGGCGCGGTGCGCTACCGGGCCTGGCATCCGCCGTCCGCGCTGCACCCGACCATCGGCGCGCACGCGCCGCTGGTGTTCGATCTGGTCGACACCTGGATGGGAAGGTCGCTGGGGGGCTGCCAGTACCACGTCGCGCACCCGGGGGGCCGCAGCTACGACAGTTTCCCGGTCAACGCCTACGAGGCCGAAGGACGGCGCCTGGCGAGGTTCTTCAAGATCGGACATACGCCGGGACATCTCGAGGTCGTGGCGGAAGAGCGCAACCCCAACTTTCCCTTCACGCTCGATCTGCGCCGCGGCTAGGCGAAGGCGGGTTGCAGCCCGCCCTGTGCTACCCTCCACCCCGCGCTTTTTCCTCAAAATGTCCCGCGAGCTGCTCTCCGACTACCGGCTTTCGCCCTCGCGCTACGACGAGATGCTCGAGGCGCCCCGGACGCCGCGCCCGCACTGGCGTCCGATGTTCGAGCAGCTCGCCGCCGCCCCCGCGGCGTTGATGAAGGACCGCATCCAGGCCGTGCAGCGCCAGCTGCGCGAGAACGGGGTCACCTACAACGTCTACGCCGATCCCGAGGGCGCCGACCGCCCGTGGGAAATGGACGTCCTGCCCCTGATCCTGCCGCCCGAGGAGTGGGCCCAGATCGCGGCCGCGGTCGCGCAGCGCGCGCAGCTCCTCAATCTGATCCTCGCCGACGTCTATGGCGAACAGCGCCTGCTGCAGGAAGGCCTGCTGCCTCCCACACTGGTGTACGGTCACGCGGCCTACCTGCGTCCCTGCCGCAACGCCAGGCTCGCGGGCGGCACCCACCTGCACCTCTACGCGGCCGATCTCGCGCGCGCGCCCGACGGCCGCTGGTGGGTGATGGCCGACCGGACGCAGGCGCCTTCCGGCGCGGGCTACGCGCTCGAAAACCGGCTCGTGATCTCGCGCCTGTTTCCGGACCTGTTTCGCGACCTCAAGGTGGAGCACCTGGCGCAATTCTTCGCCACGCTGCGCGACAGCCTGGCGCAATGGGCGCCCGAGGGCGACGGCGCGCCGCTCACGGTGCTGCTCACCCCCGGCCCCTACAACGAAACCTATTTCGAGCACGCCTACCTCGCCCGCTACCTCGGCTTCGCCCTGGTCGAAGGCAACGATCTCACGGTGCGAGAGGACAAAGTCTGGCTCAAGACGCTCGCCGGACTGCGCCGCGTGCACGCGATTCTGCGCCGCCTGGACGGTGATTTCTGCGATCCGCTCGAGTTGCGCGCCGATTCTGCGCTCGGCGTGGCTGGCCTGGTCGAGGCGATCCGGCTCGGCAACGTGCTGGTGGCGAACGCGCTTGGCTCGAGCATCCTGGAATCGGGAATGCTGCTCGGGTTCCTGCCGCGGCTGTGCGAGCGGCTGCTCGGGGAGCCGCTCAAGATGCCTTCGGTCGCCACCTGGTGGTGCGGAGAGCCGGCGGCACTGGAGAACGCGATTGCGCGCCTCGATCACCTCGTGATCAAGCCCGCTTTTCCGCAGCTTCGCGTGGAGCCGGTGTTCGGACAGGACCTGGACGAGAAGGAGCGCGCTGCGCTGGTCGCGCGCATGCGCGCCAGGCCGCGCGACTACGTGGCGCAGGAGCTGGTGCATCTGTCGCAGGCGCCGGTGTGGGAGCGGGAGAACGGGCGCGAGCTGGCCCCGCGCGCCACGGGCCTGCGCGCGTACGCCTGCGCCAGCCCGCGAGGATATGCGGTGATGCCCGGGGGGCTGACGCGCGTGGCCACCGGCCCGGACGCGCGCGTGGTGTCGATGCAGCGCGGCGGCGCGAGCAAGGATACCTGGGTGCTGTCTTCCGGCCCGGTAAGCACGTTCAGCTTGCTGCGCCGCGCCACCACCCCGCGGGACCTGGTGCGCACCGGGATCAACTTTTCGAGCAGGGTGGTCGAAAACCTGTTCTGGTTCGGCCGTCACGCCGAACGCTCGGATTCCATCGCCCGGCTGCTGCGCGTAGCGCTCGGGCACATCATCGACGAGTCGACCAGCGAACGCGAGCGCGCGTGGCCGGGGATCGCCGGGCTGCTCGCGCACGTGGAAATCATGGACACCTCGGGCGGCGCGGACGACGTGGCGCTGGCGCGCGCCTTGCGCGCGGCGATCACGGACGAGACCAAACCCGGCCTCGCCGCCAACCTCAGGCTGCTCGCGCGCAGCGCCTCGCATCTGCGCGAGCTGATGTCGGCCGACAACTGGCGCTCGCTCAACCTGATGATGCGCAGCGTCGCGCGCCGCAAGGGCCAGCCGCTGGCGCTTTCCGACGCGCTTTCCGAGCTCGACAGTGTGATCGTCTCGCTCATGACTCTGTCCGGCTTCGCGCTCGACGGCATGACCCGCGACCACGGCTGGAGGTTCCTCTCCATGGGGCGTCGCATCGAGCGCCTGCAGTGGATGTGCGTCGCGCTGACGCAGGCGCTGTCGGCGCCGCGCGAATCGGACCTCGGCTGGTTGCTCGAGCTGGCCGACTCCACCCTCACCTACCGCGCGCGCTACGTGGGCCAGCCGGACTGGCTGCCGGTGCTCGACCTGCTGGTGCGCGACGAGACCAATCCGCGCTCGATCGCCTTCCAGTTGAACGGCCTGCACGACTATCTCGAGCGCATCGCGGTGGCGGTCGGTTACGCGGGCGACGAGCGGCTGGAAGACGCGGTCGATGCGTTGCGCACGCTCGATCCCGAGACCGACCTGCAGCACGGCAGCGGGCGGCTGTTGCAGCTCCTGGACGAATGGTTCGGCGCGGCCTACCGTCTGTCGGAGCAGCTCGGGCTTCGCTTCTTCGTGCACGCCGGCGAGATCAACCGCCAGACTTTCGCGACCTGAGTCATGCGCCTATCGGTGGTTCACGAAACGCAGTACGAGTACGCCAGCCCGGTGCTGCTGTCGCAGCAGCTCATGCATCTCACGCCGCGCCTGCTGCCGCGCCAATCCCGCCACGCGCATCGGATCGAGATCGAACCGCAGCCCGTGGAGCTTACGACGGCGGAGGATTATTTCGGCAATCCGGTGGCGCGCGCGCTCTTCGCCGCCCCGCACCTGGCGCTCAGCGTGCGGACCGAGTCCGAGGTCAGCATCGCGCCGCGCGAGGCCGACCCGCTCGCCGGACCGTCAATGGGATGGGAGCAGGTACGCGACCGGTTGCGAAGCCTCGACGCACCGCCGTTACTGGAGCCGACCGAGTTCGTGTTCGAGTCGCCGCACGTCGAGATCTTTTCCGCGCTCGCGGACTATGCGGCGCCCAGCTTCGCGCCGGGCCGCGGCCTGCTCGACGCAGCGGCGGATCTGATGCGCCGCATCCACGCCGACTTCGAGTTCGACGACGCGGCCACCAGCGTCGCCACGCCGCTGCGCGAGGTGCTCGGACGGCGCCGCGGCGTTTGCCAGGATTTCGCCCACCTCATGATCGGCGCGTTGCGCAGCCTTGGCCTGCCGGCGCGCTACGTGAGCGGCTACATCCTCACCACCCCGCCGCCGGGGCATGCGCGGCTGGTGGGCGCGGACGCCTCGCACGCCTGGGTGTCGGTGCACGACCCCGCGGCGGGCTGGGTCGACCTCGACCCGACCAACAACTGCCTGGTCGACGACGAGCACGTCACCCTCGCCTGGGGACGGGATTTCAGCGACGTCACGCCGATGCGCGGTGTGATCCTCGGCGGCGGCGAGCAGACGCTCGAGGTCCACGTGACCGTCGCGCCGGTAGAATGGCGCGATGGCTGACAGAAAATTCGGCATCGAGACGCTGTGCCTGCACGCCGGGCAGATTCCCGACACCGCGACCGGGGCGCGTGCCGCGCCGATCTACCAGACCACCTCGTTCGTGTTCGACTCGGCGGACCATGCCGCGAGCCTGTTCAACCTGCAGACCTTCGGCAACGTCTATTCGCGCATCTCGAATCCCACCGTAGCGGTATTCGAGGAGCGCATGGCGGCGCTGGAAAACGGCCGCGCCGCGCTTGGCTGCGCGACCGGACAGGCCGCCGAGGTGGTGGCGATACTGACCCTGTGCAAGGGCGGAGACCACATCGTGTCAGCCTCGACGCTGTACGGCGGCACGCACACCCTGCTCGGCGTGAATCTGCATAAGCTCGGCATCGAAACGACGTTCGTCGCCCCGGATGAGCCGGAGAACTTCCAGCGCGCGATCCGCCCGGGCAAAACCAAGCTGCTGTACGCCGAGACGCTGGGCAACCCGCTGATCAACATCGTCGACATCGAAGCGCTGGCGGCGATCGCGCACGAGGCGGGAATCCCGCTGGTGGTCGACAACACGGTGCCCTCGCCCTACCTTTGCCGCCCCTTCGACTGGGGCGCCGACATCGTGGTGCATTCGGCCACCAAGTACATAGGCGGTCACGGCACCACGATGGGCGGCGTGATCGTCGAGTCGGGCCGCTTCCGCTGGGACAACGGCAATTTTCCGGAAATGACCGAGCCGTCGCCGGGCTACCACGGCATTCGGTTCTACGAGACCTTCGGCGACTTCGGATACACCATGAAGGCACGCATGGAGATCATGCGCACCTTCGGCCCCGCGCTGTCGCCGATCAACGCCTGGTTGCTGCTGCAGGGGATCGAGTCGCTGCACGTGCGCATGGAGCGCCACTGCGAAAATGCCATGGCGGTAGCGAAGTTTCTCGAGGGCCACAAGCAGGTGGCGTGGGTCAACTATCCCGGCCTGCCGGGCAGCAAGTACCACGCGCTCGCGCGCAAATACCTGCCCAAGGGCGCCTCGGGCCTGCTCAATTTCGGGGTCAAGGGAGGCGCGAAGGCCGGCGAGAAGTTCATCGAGGCGGCGCAGTTCATGAGCCACCTCGCCAACATCGGCGACGCCAAGACGCTCATCATTCACCCGGCCTCGACCACGCATCGCCAAATGAGCGACGAGGATCAACTGAAGGCCGGCGTCACGCCCGACATGGTGCGCATGTCGGTCGGCATCGAGTCGCTGGACGACATTCTGTGGGACATCGACCAGGCGCTCACTGCTGCATCCAAGGAATAAGGAGAAGGAAATGCTCAGCTGGCAGGTCACCGAACACGGCAAACCGCTGCAAAGAGTGCTGCAGGAGACGCCCAAGCCCACCGGCACCGAAGTGCTGGTGCGGGTCACGCGTGCAGGCGTATGCCACAGCGATCTTCACATCTGGGACGGTTATTTCGATTGGGGACGCGGCAAGCGTTTCTACGTCAAGGAGCGCGGCTGCGTGCCGCCGTTTACCATGGGGCACGAGCCCTTCGGCGTGGTCGAGGCGATGGGCCCGGCGGCGGCGAAGGCCGCCAAGGGCCTGAAGATCGGGCAAAGGCGCCTGGTCTATCCGTGGATCGGCTGCGGCAAATGCGCGGTGTGCAAGGCCGGCAAGGACAACTACTGCGTCTCGGGCTCGCGCTTTCTCGGCGTTAACCGCGCCGGCGCGTATTCGACTCACGTTCTCGTGCCGCACCCGAGGTACCTGCTCGACGTGGGCAGCATCGAAGAAGGCTTCGCCTCGACGCTCGCGTGCTCGGCGCTCACCGCCTACAGCGGCATCAACAAGCTGCCCGTGCCGGGGCCTCGCGACTGGGTCGCGGTGCTCGGCTGCGGCGGCCTGGGGCTGATCGCAGTGTCGATCTTCAAGGCCAAGGGGGTGAAGAACGTGATCGCCTGCGACATCGACGAGTCCAAGCTCGCGGCGGCGCGAAAGCTCGGTGCGAAGCTGGTGCTGGATACGCGCGCGCCGGACGCCGCGCAGAAGCTCGCCGGGCTCGCGCAGGGCAACCTCGCGGGCGCGATCGACTTCGTCGGCATGCCGGCGACCGCGCAGCTGGGCATCGGCGCGCTGAGGAAGGGCGGGCGCTACGTCCTGTGCGGCCTGTTCGGCGGTGAGCTGGTCTATCCGCTGCCCCCGATCGCGCAACGCGCGATCGGCATCATCGGCTCCTACGTCGGCGATCTGCAGGAGCTCAAGGAGGTGGTCGCGCTCGCCAGGAAGAAGAAGCTCAAGCCCTCGCCGGTCGAGACGCGGCCCGCGGGCGAGGTCAATCGCACATTGGACGAGCTCAAGGCCGGCCGCATCCTCGGCCGGGTGGTGCTCGATTTCGAACACGAGACCAACTGATCGATGACGCCGTTTTCCTGGGAGCTGCCCTACGCCTGGCCGCGCAAGCCGCTGTTTGCGGCAAACGTCGTTTCCACTTCGCAGCCGCTCGCCGCGCAGGCGGGATTGCGCATGCTGGTCGCCGGCGGCAACGCGGTCGACGCGATCCTCGCCACCGCGATCACGTTGACGCTGGTCGAGCCGGTATCCAACGGCATCGGCTCGGACGCCTACGCCATCGTCTGGGACGGCAACAAGCTGCACGGACTGAACGCATCGGGCCGTTCGCCCGCCGGCTGGACGCCGGACTATTTTGCCGGACAGAAAGGCGTTCCGGTACGCGGCTGGAATTCGGTCAGCGTGCCGGGTTGCGTCTCGGCCTGGCGCGAGCTGAGCGCACGCTTCGGCAAGCTGGCGTTCGAGAAGCTGTTCGAGCCGGCGATCGGCTACGGGCGCGACGGCTACCTCGTGTCGCTGACGATCGCGAAGCAATGGGCGGCGCAGGTCGCCGAGCTCAAGTCGCAACCGGGCTTCGCCGAGGCCTTCCTGCCGGATGGCAAGCCGCCGGCGGCCGGACAGCGGTTTCGCTTTCCCGAACATGCCGCGACGCTCGAGAAAATCGCCGCCACCAGGGGGGACGCGTTCTACAAGGGCGAGCTCGCCGACAGGCTCGAAGCGCACGCCAGGGCCAACGGCGGGGTGATGAAGGCCTCGGACCTCGCCGCGCACGAGCCGGACTGGGTGGACACGCTGACCATGGACTACCGCGGCTACACCCTGCACGAGCTGCCGCCCAACGGCCAGGGCATCGTCGCTCTGATCGCGCTTGGGATCCTGGAAAACTTCGACGTCGCGAGCCATCCGGTCGACTCGGCCGACAGCGTGCACCTGCAGATCGAGGCGGTAAAGCTCGCCTTCGCCGACGCGCAGGCCTACGTCGCGGACATCGACTACATGCCCTTCCCTCCCGCCCGGATGCTCGACAAGGGCTACCTCGCGTCGCGCGCGAAGCTGATCGACATGAAGAAGGCACAGCCCTTCGCGCCCGGCACTCCGCCCAAGGGGGGGACCGTCTATCTCACCGCCGCCGACGCCTCGGGGATGATGGTGTCGATGATCCAGTCGAACTACATGGGCTTCGGCTCGGGCGTGGTGGTGCCGGGCACCGGCATCTCGCTCCAGAACCGCGGCGCCACCTTCGTGCTCAAGGACGGCCACCCCAACCGGGTCGGCCCGAACAAGCGCCCCTACCAGACCATCATCCCCGGGTTCGTGAGCAAGAACGGCGCGCCGGTGATGAGCTTCGGCGTCATGGGCGGAACGATGCAGCCGCAGGGCCACACGCAGGTGATGGTGCGCATCGCGGACTACGGCCAGAATCCGCAGGCCGCGAGCGACGGGCCGCGCTTTCGCTGGGTTCAGGGCATCGACGTGAGCGTCGAGGGCGGATTCCCCACCGCGACAATTGAAGAGCTCAAGCGTCGCGGGCACAGGATCGTCACGGTCGACGACTACAACCAGTTCGGATGCGCGCAGATGATCTGGAAGCTGGACGGCGGTTACCTCGCCGCGAGCGATCCGCGCCGGGACGGCCAGGCCGTCGGCTTCTGAGGGAGGACAGGCAATGCTCAAGATCTGGGGCCGGGCCAACTCGGTCAACGTGAGGAAGGTGCTGTGGTGCTGCGGGGAGCTCGGACTGCCGTTCGAGCGTACCGACGCGGGCATGCAGTACGGCGTGGTCAACACGCCCGAGTACCGCAGGCTCAATCCGAACGGCCTGGTGCCGACGATCGAGGACGACGGTTTCGTGCTGTGGGAGTCGCACGCGATTGTGCGCTACCTCTCGGCCAAGCACGGCGCCGGCAAGCTCTGGCCGGAGGACCTGCGCGTGCGGGCGGACGCCGATCGCTGGATGGACTGGGCCGGCGGAAGCTTCCTTCCCGCGTTCCGGCCGGTGTTCTGGGGCCTGGTGCGCACCCCGGCCGAACAGCGCGACATGAAGGCGATAAACGAAGCCGCGAACAAATGCGGCGAGCTCGCCGGCTACGTCGACGCCGCGCTTGCCGGGCGGGCCTTCATCGCCGGCGGACAATTGACCATGGGCGACATTCCCCTCGGCTGCCACTTGCACCTGTGGCTCAGCCTGCCCCTGGAGCGCCCCGCCTACGCGAACCTCTCGGCCTGGCACAAGCGTCTGCTCGAGCGTCCCGCGTTCGACAAATGGGTCAACACGAAGATCAGCTGACCGATGCTGAAAGACAAGGTAGCGATCGTCACCGGAGCCGCTAGCGGAATCGGGCTCGCCTGCGCCGAGCGGCTCGCCGCAGACGGCGCCAAGGTGGTGCTCGCCGACGTCAACCAGGAAGCGGGCGCAAAGCACGCCGCGCGCATCGGCGGCCTGTTCTTCGCCGCCGACCTCACCCAGCGCGACGGATGCAGGCGCCTGGTCGACGCGGCGCTCGAGGCGCACGGCACGGTCCACGTGCTGGTCAACAATGCCGGCTTCCAGCACGTTTCGCCGATCGAGGATTTCCCGGAAGACCAGTGGCAGCGCATGATCGCGCTCATGCTCACCGCGCCGTTTCTGCTCACGCGCTACTGCTGGCCGGCGATGAAGAAGCAAAGATGGGGCCGGGTGGTCAATATCGCTTCGATCCACGCCCTCGTCGCTTCGCCGTACAAGGTTGGCTACATTTCGGCCAAGCACGGCCTGGTGGGCCTGACACGCACCGCCGCGCTCGAGGGCGGCGAGTTCGGCATCACGGTGAACGCGATCTGCCCGGCCTACGTGCGCACGCCGCTGGTCGACGCGCAGATCGCGGATCAGGCGAAGGCCAACAACATCTCGCCCGAGGAAGTGATCGAAAAGATCATGCTCGCGCCCGCGGCGGTGAAGCGGCTGATCGAGCCGGCCGAGGTCGCGGATTTCGCCGCCTACCTTTGCTCCGAGGCGGCCGGCACGATCACCGGGGCCGCGCTCACGATGGACCTGGGCTGGACGGCCCGCTAGCCAGGCGCGCGTTGCGTTCCGCCTTGGGCAGGCGCGCGAGCGCCTTGACCCTGGCATAGAACGCGCCGAGGTCGCCGTGCGCGGCCTCGAGCTCGCGCCTGAATCCCGGCACCAGCTGCGAGTAGGCCGAAACCGAGGCAAGCAGGGCGTTGTTCGGCTCATTCATCAGGCGGTCGAATCCGGCATAGCCGCCCCAGCGTCGTTTCAGAGCGGCGTAGCGCGCGGCGAGGGCCGAAAATTCGGCGCGCTTGGCAGACCGCATCGCGGCCGGTGCGAGCGGCTGGGCGTAGATGCGCGCAAGCCGCGCGCGCGCGTCCCCGATCAAGCCAACGAACTCGTCGTTGCGCGCCTCGGCCGCGCGGAACGCGGCGAGCTCCTGGCTGCGCCCCTGGGACTCGAGCCAGCGCCGCACGCCCTCGTCCTGCACGGTCACCGCGAAGGACTCGTTGAAGGTCGTGTCGCCCTTCACGTACACGATCTGGTGCGCGAGCTCGTGGAAAATGAGCCGCGCAACTTCCCATTCCGGGTAGTGAATGAAGGTCGAAAGCAGGGGGTCGTCGAACCAGCCCAGCGTCGAGTACGCGGGCACGCCGTAGGCGAATGCGTCCAGCCCCTCGCCGCGCTTGTTCGCGGCATAGCGCTCGGCATCGGCGCGCGCGAAGAACCCCCGGTAGGCGACGCAGCCCGCTATCGGAAAGCAGGATTCGACCGCACGCACCGAGAATTCGGGGACTGCGAAGACATTCCAGACCGCGTACGGCCGACCGAGATCGGCGTAGCTACGGTAGCTGCCGTTGTCCGGAAGCGCGAGCGCGCGCGAGGCGAATTCGCGCATGCGCGCCGCGAGCTCCAGCCGCGTGCGCAACGCGGGAGGTGTGGCAGGATTCGCGATCCATTCGTCCAGCGGTTGGGCACGGCGCATGAGCTCGAGCTGTCCGCCCACTGCCTGCGCGTAGTAGGACAGCGATTCGCAGCCCGCGAGCGCGAGCAGCGCCGCGAAGGCGAGCCACCTAACGCGCATGTGCGGGGAAGCCACCCGTCTCGAGGAAAGTCATCAGGCTGCGCGCCACGCGCGCCGAAATCAGCATCCCGCTGTGGCTCACCGGGAGCACGGTGAACGCGGCCGCGCCCTCGATCCTCGCCTCGTCGACGCATACGACGCCGTCGTTCGCTCCGGGAAGGCGCCCGAGGGTCCGGCCCAGGCCGAACGGATAGGTGCCCGCGATGATGCCCAGCGGTTCCGCTCGGTCCCAGTGCGCGGCGCGGCCTTCGCGCCATAGCGCCTCGCTTTCGCCCAGCATCCAGCGCCCGAATCCATAGCTCGCGAGCCGTCGCGCCGCAAGGCAGCCGCGTGCCGGCGTGCCGAGCAGAGCTACGCGGCCGAGCGCGAGATTACGATCCGAATTGAGCGCTTCCATCACCACCAGCCCGCCGAGACTGTGGCCGACGAAGTGCGCCCGCCCCACCTCGCGCGCGAATTGCGCCAGCCGTTCCGCGTTCGCGGCGAGCGGCAACTCCCGCCCGGTATAGTCGAACAGGCGGCAGCGGTAGCCGGCGCGCGTCAGGCGGCCGGCCAGGGGCGACATCGCAAGCCCGGGCAGCCACAGTCCGTGGACCAGAATGACGGATCCCATGGCGCCGGATTCTAGCTTGGCCGGCCGAGCAGAAGGCGCGCGCCGATCGCGATCGACGGCACGCCGAACGCCGCGTACGCGGCGGCGTAGCTGCCGGCGAGCGAAAGAACGAGATTGAACAGCGGTGGCGCGATCACGACGCCGAGGAAGGTGAAGAACAGGCAGCCGCCGGTGGCCTGACTGGTCTGTCCTTGCGGCGCAAGGTGCGCCACCTCCGCGAGGTAGACGCCGTTCCAGCCGACCGCGGTGGCGCCGAACGCCGCGGCGTAGGTGAACAGCAGCCAGGCCGGCCACTGCGGTCCCGCGCCGAGCGTGGCAATCGCCGAAAGTCCCATTCCCATTCCGAGCAAGCCGAGCATCCTGCGCCGCGAGAGCATACGGTCGGCGACCACGCCCCAGACCACGCGACCGACCACGCTCGCGACTTGCGACGCCGCCATCACCAGGCCCGCCAGCACCAGCCGCATCCCGAACGTGTCGGTGAGGAAAGTCACCAGATAGCTGACCAGGGTGATCTGCACCCCGCCGTAGATGAACGAGGTGAGCGCCATTTCCCTCAGCGGCCGCTCGCTCAGCACCATGGCGACGGGCGCGAACGCCGAGCGCACGGAGATCGACGCCTTGCGGTTCAGATTGCGGTCGTAGCGCGGCCGCAGCGGCGCGATCGCAAACGACAGCGCAAGGCAGGCCAGGCCGATCGCGAGCGCACTCTTGCGCCAGCCGAAAGCATGGATCATCGCCGGCACCAGCGCGCCGGCGATCGCCCCGCCCAGCGGCACGCCGGTCTGCTTGACCGAGAACGTCAACGCCATCAAGCCGCGAGGCGAAGCGCGCGCCAGAATATGCGAGCTGGCCGGGGTCGCCGGGCCGTAGCCCAGGCCGACGACAATGGCCCCGAGCGCAACCAGCGGCAGCCAGGCGGTCGCGCTGAAGGCGAGACCGACAAAGCTCAGCGCAAGGGCGATCTGACTTACCCGAATCGGCCCGAAGCGCGCGACCCATCCGCCGGAGGTGACGCTGCCGAGCATGCTGCCGAAGTAGACCATGGCGATGAAATAGCCGATCGCCGAGGGCGCCAGGCCGAGCGCCGGAGCGGCCACCGGCGCCATGACCGGCGCGCAATACACCGCCAGCGCGACCAGCGTCTGCACCGCCAGGGTCGCGCCGAGCGGCAACGCGACCGCCCGCAGGGACGGCGTCGCGCCGCTCAAGCGGTGAGTCAACAGTGCTGCGCGTCGATCTCGCGCGCAGCTTCCAGCACCGCGCGGGCGCGGTGCGCGACCGGATAGTCGATCATCTGTCCGTCGACCTGGATCGCCGCCGCGCCGCTCGCCTCCGCGGCGTCGAACGCGGCCACGATACGCTCCGCGCGCGCGACTTCCTCCGCGCTCGGCGCGTAGGCGGCGTTCGCCGCCTTCACCTGGTCCGGGTGGATGCAAAGCCTTCCCTGGAAGCCGCAGCGCCGGCTTCGCTCCAGTGCGCGCGCGAAGGCCTCCGTCTCGCGCAAGTGGAACCAGGGGCTGTCCAGGGGCCCTTCGAGGCCGGCGGCGCGCGAGGCGAGCACCACCCGCGAACGCGCGTCCGCCAGTTCGGGCTCGTCCAGGCCCGGTGCCAGACCGACCTCCGACGCGTAGTCGGCGGCGCCGAAGGCGAGCCGTTTGACGCGCCAGCGCCCTTCGTAGGGCCGCAGGCCGCGTGCCTGCACCACGCGGTCGATGCGCTGCATCCCGACCGCGGTCTCGATGATCGGTATCAGATCGATCGAGCCGACCGGGACCCCGTGTTCGCGTTCCAGGTTGGCCATCAGCCAGTCGATCGCGTGCAGGTCGGCCGCGCTTTCGACCTTCGGCAGCACCACTCCGTCGCTGCCCTTTCCTATCACCGCGACCAGGTCCGCGTAGCAGAACGGAGTCGACGGCGCATTCACCCTAGCGTAGCCGCGGCAGCGACGGGGCTGTCCGAGGGCCGTCGCGACCGCCTCGCGCGCGGCAGGCTTTTCCGAGACCGCCACGGCGTCCTCCAGATCGAGAATCACCGCGTCGGCGCCGACGGTGAACGCCTTTTCGACGCGGCGCTGATGGTTGCCGGGCGCAAAGAGAAACGTGCGGTTGAGAGCCATGGGGATTCCTATTTCGGCAGAATCTCGCGCTTCTGCCAGCTGGGGTAGGGCAGCCGCCACATGGCGGTCGCCAGCGTGTCCGGCCATACCACTTCCCGCCGCCCCCGGAGGATCTGTATCAGCGCCGGCCGGGCGCCGAGCTGCCCGCCGCTCCCGGAGTCGAGCTTATACCCGCCGAGGACGGTTTCGGTAGTCAGCGCGGCGAGCGCCGCGCGCAGCTTGTCCTGGTCGAGCGTGCCGGCGCTCCGGACCGCCTCCGCGAGCACTTCGCCCGCCGCGTAGCCTTCGGCGGCGGCAAGGCCGGGAAGCGTCGACCAGCGCGCCTTGAACGCCCTGACGAACTCCGCGTTGCCGCGCGTCGCGAAGACAGGCTCGTAGGCGCTCATGCCCATCACCTGCTCCGCGTCCTGCCCGACCGCCGCGATGAACCGCGGGTCTGCCGCGCCCTGCGCGAAGAACATCTTCGGCACGTAGTTCAGGCGCTTGAACGTCTTCACCATCTCGGCTGCGTCGGTCGCCTCGCCGAACGCGATCCAGGCTTCGGCGCGCGCCGCCCTGGCCGACTCGACCAGGGGGCTGAAATCGGCCAAGCCGCGCGCGTAGGTCAGTGCTGCGCCGGTGCTCATGCCGCGCGCGAGCGCCTCGCGCGCCGCGTGCTCGGCCATTTCGCGCGACGCCGGGTCGTCGCGTCCGAGGATGATCAACCTGCGATAGCCCGCGCGGCGCGCGAGCTGAAGCACGCTCGCGCCATACTCGGCGTAGGGCGCCGCAACTTGGAATACATAGCTGTGACCGGCTCTCAGCACGGACTGCGTGGCGCCGGTCGCGTTGATCAGCACCCTGTGCGCGCGGTCCGCGGCGGCGGCGGCGCCGCGCGACGCGGCGGAGCCGAACGGCCCGATCAGCAGGTCCGCATGGTGCTCGCGCACCAGGCGATCGTAGAGCCGCTCCGCCGTCACGGCCTCCGAGCGATCGTCGAGCAGGCGCAGTTCGACGCGCCGTCCGAGCAGCCCGCCGGCGGCGTTGACTTCGTCCAGCCATAACAAGAGCGCCTTGCGGTAGTCCGCCGCAAGATCCGCGAGCTGCCCGGTTTGCGCCAGCGCGGCGCCCACGACCACGGCAGGCGTCTGCGCGGGCGCGCAGGCGGGCACAAGCGCCAGCAGCAGCGCGGGCAGCAGGGTGCGCAATCTCTTCATCTTCGGGTCACGCTTTCCGTCGTCCAAGCTCCGGCCCCAAAGTAAGGTGTGCCAAAATCCGCGTCAAGGAACATCTGATAGATGCCGCAAGACAGTCTCCTCGCCCGGCTCGCTGCCATCGTCGGCAGCGAGCAGGTGCTTACGCAGCCGCAGGATACCGCGCCGTATTTCGGCGATTGGCGGCGCCAGTACCGTGCTGACGCCGAATGCGTGGTGCGCCCCGCGAGCACCTCCGAGGTCGCAGCGGTGGTGAAACGCTGCGCGCTCGAAGGCGTCGCGCTCGTGCCTCAGGGAGGCAACACGGGATTGTGCGGCGGCTCGGTGCCGACCGGCACCAGGCGCGAAATCGTATTGTCGCTTGCGCGCTTGAATCGCATTCGTGCGATCGACACGCTGAACGATACGCTGACTGCGGAGGCGGGGTGCGTATTGGCCGATATCCAGCGCGTCGCGGACGACGCGCAACGGCTGTTTCCGCTGTCGCTCGGCGCAGAAGGCAGCTGCATGATCGGCGGCAACCTGTCGACCAACGCCGGAGGCGTGAACGTGTTGCGCTATGGCAATGCGCGCGAGCAGGTGCTCGGGCTCGAAGTCGTTCTGCCCGACGGCCGCGTCTGGAACGGGCTGAGGGGACTGCGCAAGGACAATACCGGTTACGACCTGAAACAGCTCTTCATCGGCGCCGAGGGAACGCTTGGCATCATCACCGCCGCGGTCCTGAAGCTGTATCCGAAGCCGTCGGCGGACGCGACCGCGTGGATCGCGGTGGCGAGCCCGGCGCGCGCGGTTGAGCTCCTGTCGCGCCTGCGCGGACGCCTGGGCGAACGATTGAGCGCGTTCGAGCTCGTGTCGCGCGCATGCGTCGACGCGGTTCTCGCGCATGCTCCCGGCACTCCCGATCCGCTAGGAGGGCGGCACCCATGGTACGTGCTCGCGGAGCTGGCCGACGTCGGGGAGCCGGCGGCGTTGCAGGCGCTCGCCGAGCAGGCGCTGCTCGAATGCGCCGAGCGCGGCGCGCTGGAGGACGTTGCCCTCGCCCACAGCGAGGCTCAGGCGCGCGCCCTGTGGAGGATGCGCGACACGATCCCCGAGGCCCAGTTCCGCAACGTCAAGCACGACGTGTCCGTGCCCGTGTCGCGCGTCCCCGAGTTGATCGAGCTCGCTTCGGCCGCGCTGGAGAGCGCTTTTCCCGGCGCGCTGATCTACGCCTTCGGCCACATCGGTGACGGAAACATCCACTTCAACGTCGCCATGCCCGACGCCGCCGCCACCGAGGAGCTGATCGGCCGCCAAGGCGAGGTGAACCGGCTCGTCTACGGCGTCGTCGACGCGCTCGGCGGTTCGATCTCGGCCGAGCACGGCCTTGGGCAGTTGAAACGCGAGGAAATCCGCCGCCACAAGGAGCCGCTCGAGCTCGAGCTCATGCGCACGCTCAAGGGCGCCATCGATCCGCTCGGGCTGATGAACCCGGGCAAGCTGCTCTGACGCGCGCTCAGAACTCGAGCGCTTCGCGCACTGCCTCGATCCCGGCGGCCGCGCAGCGGTCGTCCTCGGTACCGCCGGGCGCGCCCGACACCCCGATCGCGCCGACGAGCGCGCCGCCGCTCTGCAGCATCTTTCCGCCTCCGAGCACAACGACGTTTCTCAGCTGGCGCACCCCGTTTTGGGGCTTGCCTGGTTGCGTCAACTCCACCAGTTCGCTGGTGTCGGTCCTGAAGCTGGCCGCAGTCCACGCCTTGCCGATCGCCGTGCGAACGGTATGGGGCCCGGCGAAGCGGTCGCGCAGCACCACCTGCGGCGTGCCGCTCCGATCGACCAGCGCCACGGCCACCTGGTACCCGAGTGCGCGGCAGCGTTTCAGAGCCGCTTGTGCCGCGACCAACGCCGTCTCCGGGGTCATCAGCTTCACCGCGTAGGTGGCCTGCTGCGCGTGCGCCGGTGCCGCGGCCGCGAGCAGTGCAAGCAAGATCATCTTCCACATCGTTCCCTCCCTATATCCATATACGGTCTCAGGCGCCGCGCGAGAGCGCAAGCCCGGCCGCCTCAATTTCGAGTCTGGTCGCGGCGGACCGCGACACCTTGATCGGCGTCAAGGTCCGCTGCGGCGAGCACGACGCCGATTGCAGTGGCGACCTCGGCATGAGCTCGACGATCGCCGCGCGCACGGCGGGCGAGGACCAGTCGAGCGCGCCGACGTGGCTGTAACGGACGACGCCGTCCGGGCCCACGATGTAGGCGCTGGGAAGGGCGCGTGCGCCCCAGGTGCGCGCGGCGGCGCCGTCCTGATCGAGCAGCAGCGGCGCGTTCAGCCGTGCCGCGCCGGCAAAGCGCCGCGCGGTGCGCGCACTCTCGCCTTCGTTTACCGCCAGGACCACGAAGGGCATGCCGCGAAGCGAGCGGCGCAGCGCTTCGATCGAAGGCATCTCCTCGCGGCAAGGCTCGCACCAGCTGGCCCAGAAACTGACCAACACAACCCTGCCGCGATAGGCCGAAAGACGATATACGCTTCCGTCCGCCCCAGGGAGCTCGAGCGCCGGCGCTTCGATCCCCGGCGAGGGACGCAGGCTCTGCGCCGACACGCCGAACACCGCGAGCATCGGTAGCAGCGCGAGACATATCTTGCGCATCGTTCAGAATCTCGTCGTCATCGCGATGTCGGCTACGATAGCAAAATGAGGGGCCACGCCATATCGAAATGACCGTCGCGCAACTTCTTCCGCAACTTCCGCCGGGCGACTTGTGGATCTTCGGCTACGGCTCATTGATGTGGTCGCCCGGATTTCGGTATTGCGACAAGGCTGCCGGCCTGGTGTTCGGTTACCATCGTTCGCTGTGCATCTACTCGCACAGGCACCGCGGCACGCCGGACCGCCCCGGCCTGGTGCTGGGCCTGCGCCGCGGCGGATCGTGCTGGGGGATGGCGTTCCGGGTTCCGGCAGCGGCGGCCCCGGCGGTGCTTGCCAAGCTGTGGCAAAGGGAAATGCGCAATCGCGTGTACCAGCCGCGGCTGCTACGCGTGCGCCTCGGCAGGCGGCGCGCGGTGCATGCCGTGAGCTTCGTCGCCGACCCCCGTCACCGCCAGTCCGTGTTCGACCTCGATCTCGCGCAGACCGCCCGGCTGGTGGCTCAGGGCACCGGGCAGCGCGGACACAATCTCGAATACCTCCATCGCACCCTCGCCCATATGCACGCGCTCGGCGTGCGCGACCCGCACCTGGAGCGCGTGCTGACCGCGGCGCGCGCACTGCGCGCCGGCGGGAGGAGCTAGCCGCGCGCTTCGAGCGCGCCGCCCATGCGCTGCAGCGCCTTGATGAGCAGGGCGCGCTGTGTGCCGAAATTCAACCGCACGAAGTTCGGCGCGCCGAATTGCGCTCCAGGTGAAAGGGCGACGCCGTGCTCGAGAAACAAGCCCTGAGGATCGGCCACGCCGAGCGCGCCGGCGTCGATCCAGGCGAGGTAGGTCGCTTCCACGTGCGCCATGGCGAGTCCCTTCATGCCCGCTACCGTGTTCTCGACCAGGTCGCGGTTGGCGCGCAGGTACTCGAGCTGCGCGTCGAGCCAGGGCCCTCCCTCGCGGTAGGCGGCGAGCGCACCGACGTAGCCGAACACCGACGCGTCGTGCACCGTCGCATGCAGATCCGAGGAGATTGCGCGTCGCATCTCGGGATCCTCCGCGATCGCGAACGCGCAGCCCGCGCCCGGGAAGTTGAACGACTTGTTCGGCGACATCAGCGTCACCGTTCGGCGCGAAATCTCCGGCGAAAGGCTCCCGATCGGCACGTGCGGCCGTCCCGGCTCGAGCAGGATGTCGGCGTGGATCTCGTCCGAGCAGATTCGCAGATCGTGGCGCTCGGCGAATGCCGCGAGCCGCGCCAGCTCCGCGCCGGTGAAGATGGTGCCTCCGGGATTGTGCGGGTTGCACAGGAAAAGCAGCTTCGAGTCCGGCCGCACGGCCTGTGCGAGGCGGTCCTCGTCGAATACCCAGCGTCCGGACGACAGCACCAGCGGAACGTCACTGTGTTCCCGCGGCGCAAGCTGGACCGCGCGCTTGAAATGGTGATAAATCGGCGTTGGCACCAGCACGTGGCCGTTCGCCGGCACCAGGTATCGCGCCGCCAGGTGCAGCCCCGGGACCACTCCCGGCAGGAACACGATCCAGCCAGGCTCGATGTGCCAGCGGTAAAGCTCACGCATGCGCTCCACGACGGCGGCGCGCAGGGCCTGCGGAACCTCGGTGTAGCCGAACACGCCGTGCGCCACGCGCTCGGAAAAGGCCTTCAGGACCGCCGGTGGCGCCCGGAAATCAGTGTCGGCCACCCACAGGGGAATGACGTCACGACGTGCGTAGCGCTCCCAGCGCGCGCTCCACGTGCCGGAGCGGTCCATCGGCTCGTCGAAGTCGAAGCTCATGTCGTGCTTGTAGCACAATCCCGGCGACGAAAACAAAAACGCCGGGCGCGGGGCCCGGCGTCGAGTCTTGTTGTTACCTATTTCGACTTTGTGTCCTCGCCGGGTGACGGACCGCCCATAGCGAGGTCGCCTCTTGCGGACTTCTCCTCCTCCAAGTTCTCGCCGCCTCTTAGCGTCGCTCCTGGCGCAATTCTCCTGGAATCATACGCCGTCCTCGCCGCCCGCGCTCTGAGGGCTTCCCAGGCGTCAGTCGAGCCGGGCGACTATGCCCTCGAGATCCTTCGATGCCGCAGGATAGCGGCACAGGACCTCCGGGTCATGGCCGGGAATGATGTGCGCGGACGAATCGGCGAGTTTCCGCAGGCGGCCGTAGCCCGCCACCATGTCGGCAACCGAGTACACGATCGGGAACGGGCGCTCCTGCTCCATGTTGGCGTAGAAGTGACTCGCGTCCGAAGCGAGAACCAGCCACCCGCGACGGGTAGCAACCCGCACGACCTGCAGCCCCTTCGTATGCCCGCCGATAAGGTGCAACGAAACGCCCGGGAACAATTCCGCGTCGCCGCAGTGGAAGCGCACACGCCCGCGATACACGTTGCGCACCATGCCGACCACGTCTTCGACGTCGAACGCGCCGCTAAAGACCCGGTGGGACATGTGCCGCCCGGTGGCATAGCTCAGCTCGTCGTCTTGCAGGTGAAACGTCGCGGCGGGAAAGAGGTCGAAATTGCCAATATGGTCATAGTGTAGATGCGTGATCACGACGTCGCGCACCGAGTCCGCCTCCACTCCGAGCATGCGCAGGCCCTCCGTCGGACAACGCAAGTGGTTGCGCTGTCGGCGGGCGGCGGTCGCGGCGGAAAACCCGGTGTCGACCACCAGTACGCGCTCGCCGCCGCGCACCAGCCAGACGAAATAGTCGAGGGGCATGGGCCCGTCGTGCGGATCACCGCCGATGAAATTCTCTCCCGCCCTGCGCTCGTGATGCGCGTACTTGACGGCATAGACTTCGTACACGGGGCGGTTCGCCACGGATCGCCTCACTCGAGCGTAATACGCGCGAACTTGCGCTTGCCGACCTGCGCGACGACGGATTCGCCGCGCGCGATCCGGAGCCCCTTGTCGGAAAGCCGTTCCCCGCCGAGCCTGACTCCGCCCTGCTCGATCACGCGCAGCGCTTCGGACACGCTCGGCACAAGTCCCGCCTGCTTCAGCATCTGCGGAACGGCCAATCCGTCGTCCCCGACCTTGAGCGTCACCTGCGGCATGTCGTGCGGCAGAACGCCGTGGCGAAACCGCTGCTCGAACTCCGCGTGCGCCTCGTCCGCCAATCGGCGGTCATGGAATCGAGTCACGATCTCTCTGGCAAACAGCACCTTGATCTCCCGCGGGTTGCGCCCGGCGCTCACTTCTTCCCGCCACTTGCGTACGGTCTGCATGGGCTCGAACGACAACAGCTCGATATAGCGCCACATCAGCTGGTCCGAGATCGACATCAGCTTGCCGAAGATTTCGCCGGCCGGTTCGGCGATGCCCACGTAATTTCCCAGGGATTTCGACATCTTGTTGACACCGTCCAGCCCTTCAAGCAAAGGCATCGTGACGATGCATTGCGGCTCCTGCCCGAAGTCCTTCTGCAGCTCGCGCCCGACCAGCAGGTTGAACTTCTGGTCGGTGCCGCCGAGCTCGACGTCGGATTTCATCGCAACCGAATCGTAGCCCTGCATGAGAGGGTAGAGGAACTCGTGAATCGCGATGGGCTGATTGCCGCGGAAGCGCTTGCCGAAGTCATCCCGCTCGAGCATGCGCGCCACGGTGTAGCGCGCCGCCAGGCGGATCATGCCCTCGGCGCCAAGCTTGTCCGACCAGGCCGAGTTGAACAGGATCTCGGTCTTGCCGGAATCGAGAATTTTGAAGACCTGGTCGCGGTAGGTCGTCGCGTTGCGCAGGATCTCCTCGCGCGTGAGCGGCGGACGCGTCTGGTTCTTTCCGGTCGGGTCGCCGATCATTCCGGTGAAATCCCCGATCAGAAATTGCACCTGGTGCCCGAGCTGCTGGAAGTGACGCAGCTTGTTGATCACGACCGTGTGGCCCAGATGCAGATCCGGAGCCGTCGGATCTAGGCCGAGCTTGACGCGCAGCTTGCGCCCGGAGGCGAGCTTTCTGGCGAGCTCCTCCTCGACGAGAAGTTCGTCACATCCTCGCTTTATCAGCTCCATTGCGTGCGCAATTTGGGTCATGTCAGCGCGCCAAGATGGGACTTTGTTGGTTTGCCTGTATGGCAAAGTTTGTTACACTGCGCCAGCCTTAAGGAACGCCGGCAGGCGCCTGATTTTAGCTGGAAAATGGAGTTCGATCGCGATCGTGAACAAAGCGTCTTTGTTTCCCCGTCCAGGCACCGCGCGAGTCGCCGTGCTGATCGCGCTCGTTCTTTCAAGCGTGGTGGCGGCATTTGCCACCATCGCGCCGGCGACCGAGCTGCCGCCGACGGACGAACGGGCGATGCTGGAATCGGTTGTTATCCCGCAGGATGCGCTCATTGCGTCCCCCGACAGCTACGTCCGTCAAGCGCGCCTGGAGCGCGGCGAAACCTTGGGAGACCTGCTGGACAAGCTCGGGATCGAGAATTCGGAATCCACTAGATTGGTGAAGCTGGGCACGCTTCACCTGCTGCGTCCCGGCACGGTTGTTACCGCGAAAGTCGCTCCCGCGGGCGAGCTGCTTCGCATGAGCTATCTGAACGGGTATGACACCGTTCGCAACATAGTTCCGGACGAGGACAGGTTTCGTGTCGGGGATGAGCCGGCGAATTTTGAAACGAACAGGCTGGTCCGATTCGCCCAGATACGTTCTTCGCTGTTTGAGGCCGCGGACGCCGCGGGCATTCCGGATAGCGTCGCGATCCAGCTCGCCGACGTCTTCGGCGGAGACATCGATTTCTATCGCGATCTGCGCAGGGGCGACCGGTTTTCGGTGGTCTACGAAATGCATTACCTTAACGGACGGCCGATTCGCGCCGGACGGGTTGTCGCGGCCGAGTTCGTCAACAAGGGAAGGACATTCCGGGCGCTCTATTACGTGGACGCGAACGACAAGGGCGGCTACTACGCGTCCGATGGACAGAGCCTGCGCAAGGCGTTTTTGCGTGCACCCCTCGAGTTCACGCGCATCAGCTCGCGCTTCGGCGCTCGAAAGCACCCGTTCCTCCACATTTGGCGCCAGCACAAGGGCGTAGATTACGCCGCTCCGCTGGGTACGCGCGTGCGCGCAACGGCCGATGGTGTAGTCGAGTTCGCGGGGCGCAAGGGTGGCTACGGCAACGTGATCATCCTGCGCAACGGGAGCCGCTACAGCACCGTGTACGGTCATTTGAGAGGCTTTGCGCACGGCATTTCCCGAGGCGCGCGCGTCGAGCAGGGCGACATCATCGGCTACGTCGGGCAGACCGGATGGGCGACAGGCCCACACTTGCACTATGAGTTCCGTATTGCGGGCGTCGCGCGCAACCCACTAGCGGTCGCTTTGCCGGCCGCTTTCCCGGTTCCTGCACGAGAACTCCCCGCCTTCCGCCGCTACGCGCAGCCGCTCGTCACGCAACTCGATTTGCTCGCTGCAAGTACCGTCGCGCTGCTGGAATAGCGCGTCCGCCTGGGTTTCGCGGACGCCGTGCCCAGCCAACGACTCTACATAGGCATCATGTCGGGCACCAGCCTGGACGGGGTCGACGCCGCTGTTGCCGATTTCTCTTCGGAGCGCGTGCGTACGCTGGCCGGCGCGCATCTTCCGTTCGACCCGACGCTGCGCGCCGAGCTGCTCGCGCTGAACACGCCGGGACACGACGAAATCCATCGCTCGGCGCTGCTGGGCAACGAGCTCGCGCGTCGCTACGCCGACGCGGCGGCGGCGGCGCTCAACATCGCCGGTGCGTCCGCGCAGGACGTGGCCGCGATCGGCTGCCACGGACAAACCGTACGCCACCGTCCGGCAATCGGATACACCGTGCAGATCGGCAATGCGGCGCTGCTGGCGGAACTGTCGGGAATTCGGGTCGTCGCCGACTTCCGCCAGCGTGACATTGCCGCGGCGGGGCACGGTGCACCTCTGACGCCCGCATTTCACGCCTACGCCTTCTCGAGCCACGAAGAGGATCGGGTCGTGGTCAATCTTGGAGGCATTGCCAATCTAACCTGGCTGCCGAGATCCGGGGATGTCGCGGGGTTCGACTGCGGGCCAGGCAACTGCCTGCTCGACTTGTGGGCGCAAAAGCATCTCGGCGTGCCGATGGACACCAACGGCGATTGGGCCGCCGGAGGCAGCGTGGACGAGCGACTGCTCGGGCGCTTTCTGGGCGAGCCCTACGTCTCGACACCGCCCCCGAAGAGTACCGGGCGCGATCTTTTCAATGCGGCCTGGCTTTCAGCATGCGGCGTAGACGCGTTGGATCCTCGCGACGTGCAGGCGACACTGCTTGAATTCAGCGCCCGCTGCGTGACGGACGCATGGCGGCGGTACTGTGCCGGGGCAGGCAGATTGATCGTATGCGGCGGCGGCGTGCGCAACTTGGCTCTGGTGCAGCGCCTGAGAGCCCTATCCGCCCCATTGCCGATCGATTCGAGCGAGCTCTTCGGACTGTCCCCCGAGCTGGTGGAAGCCGTCGCGTTCGCCTGGCTCGCGAAGATGGCGCTGGATGGGAAGCCTGCCAGTCTGCCCGCCGTTACGGGCGCCCGCGGGCCGCGCGTGCTTGGCGCGGTATATCCGAAATAGGGCGGGCAACAAAAAAGGGGCCGAAGCCCCCTTTTCTAAAGTCAGACCGCGCTCAAGCCGAGAAGGAAGAGCCGCAACCGCAAGTCGTCGTCGCGTTCGGATTCTTGATCACGAACTGGGCGCCCTCGAGACCTTCCTGGTAGTCAATTTCGGCCCCGACCAGGTATTGATAGCTCATCGGGTCGATCAGAAGCGTTACGCCATTCTTCTCCATCGCCGTGTCGTCCTCGTTCTGGACTTCGTCGAAGGTGAAGCCATACTGGAACCCGGAGCACCCGCCGCCGCTGACGAACACGCGCAGCTTCAGCTCGGTATTGCCCTCTTCCTCAATGAGCTCCTTGACCTTGTTTGCGGCGTTGTCGGTAAAGATCAGCGGCGCCGGCATTTCGGTAACTGCGTTCATTCCTTGCTCCTGGATATTCACTTGCAAATTATCCCGCTCCGATCCCCATTAGGTCAACGCGGCTATTTCCAGTCCTCTGGATCGCGCGTCGCCCCGACTAACTGCCCGTCGCCAGTTTCAGCTCGATCGCCTTTGATTCTGCGCCGTGGTGGACCAGCCTGCCCTCGACCACCGCGCCTTGGTGCATTTCTACGCTCTTGTAGTGCACATCGCCTTTGACGTGGGAGCCCGTCTGAAGTTCGAGCGATTCTGACGCGTTTACCGGACCATTGATGGTGCCGTTCACCACCACGTGCGCGGCCTGTACCTCGCCGTCTATTCGCGCCTGCTCCGACACAACCAGGGTCCCCGGTTGGTCGGGTAGCGCGGCGACATTTCCGCGCACCATGCCGTCTACCCGCAATCCACCGCTAAAGAACACGTTGCCCTCGATCCTGGTGGTCGCACCAATCAGGCTGTCGATCCGATTCTGCGGCTTGCTTGCCTTCCGAAACATTTTTGCCATCCTCCATCAGCCCAGATTGACCGTCTGCGTCGCACGCGCCTGGTCTGAGTTGCCTTCATATACCCGGACCTGCACGCTTTCGACCTTAGCCTTCGGTCCAACTCGGAACGTTCCCTCGACGCGCCGGAAGTACTTGAATGTAAAACGGAAAGCCGATGCGCTCGCATCGGTCGGTTCAGGGAATTTCATGATAGCACTCTTGCCATCTTCAGTCATGCTTACAACCAGCTCCAACCGCCCCTCAAATTCCCGATCGCGCCGCATGCCTGAAGTCAGAAGCAGCATCCGATAGCGGAATTCGCCCGGGAGCACGTCCGGAGTGACCTCGAAGCGGTAGATCGCCAGCGCGGGCACGTTGCGCGGATCCGACGTGAGCATGCGCTCGAAGATCGCCAGGTCCTCCCGCAGTTGTCCGTCTTGCTGCTCGAGCGTGCGGATCTGCTGCGCAAGACGTTCCTGGGCGGTGCGTTCGATCGAAAGCTGACTGCCCGCCGCGTTGGCGATTGCGCGCAGCCGCTTCAGTTCGCTGCGGGCCGCTTCCAGCTCGGTCCTTGCCTTGTCGAGCTTCTGCTCCACCTGATCACGGTCGAATCCGGCAAAGCGGCGGCCCGCGTCGTACATCCAGAATGCAAGCGCTGTCCCGATCGCGAGAATGATTGCGATCCCGAGCCAGCGCAAATGCCACGGGACCTCGGTCCGCACTGCAACCCGGGGGGCTGTGATGCCGAAACGCTTACGCAGCTTTCGAAGTCCGCGCACTATTCGCTTGCGCTACGGGACAATGGGAACTTGTCCGAGTCCCGTTGACTCCGGCAGCCCGAACATGATGTTCATATTCTGCACCGCTTGCCCCGACGCCCCCTTCACCAGATTGTCGATAACCGAGAGTACGACCACGGTGTCCGATCTGGATGGAGTTTCGCTCGGCCGGTGCACCGCGATCCGGCACAGATTCGCCGCCCGTACGGAGCGCGTGTCAGGATGGCTGCCGGCAGGCATTACGTCTACGAACGGCTCGGCGGCGTAACGCTGCTGATACAGGGACTGAAAATCCACCTCGCTTGAGATCCGCGCGTACAAAGTCGCGTGTATGCCGCGAATCATGGGGGTCAAATGCGCAGTGAAGACGAGCCCCACCTCGCGCCCGGCGGCCTGCGCCAGTCCTTGGCGAATCTCGGGCCAGTGCCGGTGACCCGGCACCCCGTAGGCCATGAAATTGTCGGACGCTTCGGAGAAGGAGAGATGAAGCTCGGCCTTGCGTCCCGCCCCGCTGACTCCGGATTTGGCATCGGCTACGAGGTGGTCGAGGTCGACGACTCCGGCCTCGACCAGTGGCAAAAAGCCCAACTGTACTGCCGTCGGATAACAGCCCGGATTGGCGACCAGGCGGGCTTCGCGAACAGTGGCGCGATTCACCTCGCACAGGCCGTATACCGCTTCCGGCAGGAGTTCCGGCGACGCGTGTTTCATTCCATACCAGCGCTCCCATTCCGAGACGTTCCGGATGCGAAAGTCTGCGGACAAATCGATGACGCGCGCACCTGCTTCGAGGAGCGGCGGCGCCTCGGTCATGGCCACTCCGTTCGGGGTCGCGAAGAACACTATGTCGCAACGCGCCAGTGCCGCTTGATCGGGCTCGCAAAAGTCGAGTGGCACGTGTCCACGCAGGCTCGGGAACATCCTAGCCACCGGCGTGCCCGCGTCTTTGCGAGAAGTCACCGTCGTGAGTTCGACCCCCCCGTGTTGCGAGAGCAGCCTCATCAACTCCACGCCCGTATATCCGGTCCCGCCGACTATTCCTGCCTTGATCATTGGTTACCCCGAACAAAACGCCCCGCAGACGAAAAAGCCGCCCGTGGGCGGCTTTTTGGGAACCGGGACCGAAGGTCCCTTCTCTCAGCGCTTCGAGAACTGCTTGCGCCGCCGCGCCTTGTGCAAGCCCACCTTCTTTCGCTCCACTTCGCGCGCATCACGCGTCACCAGTCCTGAAGCGCTCAACACGGGCTTGAGCGTTGCATCATACTCGATCAACGCACGCGCGATACCGTGGCGAACGGCGCCTGCCTGGCCATTTTCCCCGCCTCCGTAGACATTGACCTTGATGTCGAAACTGGAGAGGTTCTTTGTCAGCTCCAGCGGCTGGCGAACGATCATACGACCGGTTTCCCGCGCGAAGAATTCGTCCACGGGCTTGCCATTCACGACGAATTGGCCCTTGCCGGTCTTGATGAACACGCGCGCGACAGCGCTCTTGCGTCGACCCGTGCCGTAGTAGTAGTCGCCAACCATTGTCTCGACCTCAGATTTCCAAAGCTTTAGGCTGTTGCGCGGAATGAGGGTGCGCACCCTCGGCATATACCTTCAATTTCTTAAGCATCGCATTTCCCAGAGGGCCCTTCGGCAACATTCCCTTGACCGCCTTTTGGAGGACTCGCCCTGGATATTTGGCGTGCAACTTCGCGAAGTTGATTTCGCGGATCCCGCCAGGGTAGCCGGTATGGCGGTAGTATTTCTTGTCCTCGGCCTTCTTTCCGGTGACCCGGATCTTGGCCGCATTGACGACCACGATGTAGTCGCCGGTATCGACATGCGGCGTGTACTCGGGCTTATGCTTGCCGCGCAGGCGGGCCGCGATTTGCGCCGCGAGACGGCCGAGTACCTTGCCCTGGGCGTCTACGACGTACCAGTCGTTGTTGACTTCACCGGGCTTCGCCGAATAGGTTCTCATGGTGCTGCAACTCTAGGAAAAGAGCGCGATTTTACTGGGAATAGCCAATCGGCGTCAAAGCTTCGCGCCGAGCGCGCAAAAAAAACGCGACTCATGCGAGTCGCGTTGAATCCACCAAAGGAGGAGGGTGGAGGAGACAAACTCGTGAGGCTCCGGAGGAGGGGTGGAACCCCACGACGGAATGAATCGTATCGGCTGCTATGCTGCATTGCAAAATCGAAAATATAATGGCTGAATTAGGCTTGTTAATATTAGGCAGAATTCACACATCGCTTTGATTGTACAAAAGTAATAGTTCGCCTTCGAAGCTCGTTTAGACGACTTGACGGATAATACCATGGTGTCGCCCGGGCTATTTGTAGTGCGATGCACAAATATCTGATTTCGTGAGGATTATGGGATGGAATGCACTGTCAGGTGGACGCACGGGATGACATTTCTCGCCGAAACCGAGAGCAATCACGCGGTCGCGATGGACGGCGCTCCTGAAGGCGGCGGCCGAAATCTTGCGCCGCGTCCGATGGAACTTGTCCTGGCGGGCACCGGAGGCTGCACCGCCTACGACGTCGTCCTCATTCTGCGCAAGAGTGGACAGGCCGTCACAGGATGCGAGGTCAAGCTGCAAGCGGATCGTGCCGCCGGCGACCCGAAGGTGTTCACGCGCATCCACATGCATTTCGTAGTCCGTGGCAAGGCCTTGAAGCGCAACCTCGTAGAGCACGCGATCCGTCTTTCGCACGAAAAGTACTGCTCTGCTTCGATCATGCTCGGCAAGACCGCCGAGATCAGCAAGGATTTCGAGATCGTCGAGGACTAGGGGGCGGGACGCCTGTCCCTCCCGGCACACTCAAAACCGGTACGCCACCGTCGTCATGAGCTTCGACATGAGCCGCATCGCGCTCTTCACCGGGGCTGGCAGCTCTGCGGCGCCGAGCGAGATCGCGGTGTCCCGGTGGCGCGCCTCGTCCACGCGCATTTGCTCGACTACCGCCCTGGTTCGCGCATCGACGCCGGAAAGCTGCTCGAGATGGCCGGAAAGGTGCCTCTCCACCTGCCGCTCGGTTTCGGCCAGAAACGCGAGGCTCCATCGATCACCAAGTACTCCGGCCGCGGCGCCGATCGTGAACGCGCCCGCATACCAGAGGGGGTTTGCGATGCTCAGCCGCCCGCCCAGCTCGCCGATGCGGGCCGCGCTCCAGGCGAGATGATCTTGCTCTTCCGACGCCGCGTGCTCGAGCGCCCGCCGGTTGCCCGGGTCGCGCGCGGTAAGCGCCTGCCCCTGGTAAAGGGCCTGCGCGCAGACTTCTCCCACGTGGTTTACCCGCATCAGCGCGGCCGCGCGGGCCCGCTCAGGCTCGTCAAGCGCCCCCTCTTCCAGGCCTTCCGCCGGCGACTGGCGCTGCGCACGATGCACCCCGGCGACGGCTCTCAGCGCGAGATCCATTCCTGCTATCAGGCGGTCAATGACGCAGCGGTCGTCAATCATGTCCGACATCCTAGCGGATTGTGAGGCGCAAAAAAAAAGCCGCCCCGAAGGGCGGCTTGGTCGTGCTTTTAAGCTCTGCTTGTTCGTTTTCGCTTAGAACACGTGCGCCAGACCCACGCTGACGCCGGTGGTGCCGTCGTTGCTTGGCCTGCCGTCGATCGGAGCGCCGACCCCACTACCATCGAGAGCGGTGTGATCGAGTGCAACGTACACCGTCGTACGCTTCGACAGATCGTAGTCCACCGCAAACACGGTATCCTTAAGCTTTCCGTCGTCAGCTGCCGCGAAGCCTGTCGACTTGATGTCGTAGTAGGCGATACGGCCGGTGAGCCTGGACGAGAAGTCAAACGCAGCGCCCAGCGAGATCATGCGCGCTTTTTCCAGGTTTCCAGCAGCGCCTGCGGCATACCAACCACCGTTCCCGCCTCCGCCGTTGGAACCGAAGTTTGCATCCCACTTCGTCTGCGAGTAGCCGGCGCGGAACGTGAAGCCTGCCATGCTGTACTTGCCGCCGATGGTCGCGTCTTTCTGCGAGCCGGTAGCCGTGGCGTTCTTCGTGTCCGAGTACGCACCCGCGATCGTGAAGCCGGCGACGCCGAAGTCGCCACCGATGCCGACGCGGCGGTTGGCCGAGCTGCTGCCGGTTGCTTCGCCAAGCGCGTAGTCGAGACGCACATGGGCGCCGTTAAAGCCGGTCGCCATGGTGATCAGGTTGTTCGAACGCACGCCTGCGGTGAAGCGGACGTTCGGCGTAATACCCGTGTAGTTGTAGCTCAACGGGTCATAAATGCCGAACTCCTTGAAGTTCACCGTGTAGTCGCGTCCGAGGTCGAAGCTGCTATCGCCGCTCGACAGGCCGACAACAGACTTACGAGCGAAGTTCCCCGGCGCAAGGCCGGTGTCCGACGAGTATTGCCCTTCCAGGGTGAAGTTCGCCTTCAGCCCGCCGCCCAAGTCCTCTGAGCCCTTCATGCCCCAGCGGTTGGTCCTGTACTCGCCGTCGGTCATCGACGTCACGGTGCCGTCATTGGCGCCGTTGATCACCTTGCTCTGGTTCCGGATACCCGTGTCGATGGTGCCGTACAGCGTTACGCTCGACTGCGCGAGCGCCACGCCCGGGATCGCCAGCGCGCCTGCGACAGCTGCAGCCATTAGCTTTTTGTTCATCAATCTCTCCACTTGTTAGAAAGAATTGGGGCGCTTATGGCGCCCCGCCTCAACCCCTCACCTGAGAAGTTACTTTAATTGTGCCCGTCGCCGCGGCGTAAGAGCAACGGTTAGTTGACTTATGTCCTATTTTGGTGGACACGATGTTGCCCGCAAACAACACGCCCAGGCTCCTCACTTATATTTATTAAAATCAATCTGTTATAACCAAACGGAACAGTTCATGGAACGCTATTTCGGGATCCGGGGCGCGCATGAAGGCTTCGCCGACGAGGAATCCACCCACCCCAGCTTGCCAAAGACGGAGGGCATCTGAAGGGCTGAGTATTCCACTTTCAGCGATGACGATGCGCTCGCTCGGGACACGCTGCAGGAGCTCAAGCGTCGTCTCGAGACGAGTCTCGAAGGTGCGCAGGTTACGGTTGTTGATGCCAAGCAGCGGAGTGCCCAAGCCGAGCGCGGCGTCAAGCTCGGCGGCGTCGTGGATCTCGACCAGCACCGCCATCCCGAGCTCCTGCGCGACTTGCTCGAGCTCGCGCATGGCCTCCGGCGCGAGCGCCGCGGCGATCAGAAGGATGCCATCCGCGCCGAGAGCGCGCGCCTCAAAGACCTGGTAGGACTCGAGCACGAAGTCCTTGCGTAGCGCCGGCAGCGCGCAGGCGGCGCGCGCGGCGATCAGGTGCTCCGGAGCCCCCTGGAAGAACTGGCGATCGGTGAGCACGGACAGGCAGGCGGCGCCGGCCGCCTCGTAGCTGCGCGCGATCGCGGCGGGATCGTAATCCTCGCGCAGCAGCCCCTTGGAGGGGCTCGCGCGCTTGATCTCGGCGATCACGGCGGGCCGACCGGCCGAACGCTTGGCGCGAATGGCCCCCACGAAGTCGCGCGTTGGCGCCGCGCCTCGGGCACGCGCTTCGATCTCGCGCGCCGAATTGGCCTGCTTGGCGGCTGCGATCTCCTCGCGCTTGGCCGCGAGAATCCGCTGCAGGACGTCGGCCATCTTCAGCCCGTCTTCATGCGCTGCGTGTGGGTCACGAACTGATCGAGCTTCTTTTTCGCGTCGCCGCTGGCGATCGCCTTTCGGGCGCGCTCGATGCCGGCGCCCAGCGTTTTCGCCGCGCCGGCGACATAGATCGCCGCCCCCGCATTGAGCAGCACGATGTTGAGCGCGGGCCCGGGCTGGTTTTCGAGCACCGCCAGCACCATCTGCTTCGATTCGTCCACGGTGGTGACCTGAATCGCGCGCCGGTCGTAAAGCTCGAGCCCGAATTGCGAAGGGTGAACCGTGTACTCCTGGATCTCCCCTTTGATCAGCTCTCCGATCATGGTCTCGCCGGAGATTGAGATCTCGTCCAGCCCGTCCAGCCCGTACACGGTCATGACGTGTTTGCTGCCCAAGCGCTGCAGCACGCGCACCTGGATGCCCACGAGGTCGGGATGGAACACTCCCAGCACCTGGTTCGGCGCGCCCGCCGGGTTGGTGAGCGGGCCAAGAATATTGAAGATGGTGCGCACGCCGAGCTCCTTGCGCACCGGGCCCGCGTATTTCATCGCCAGGTGGTGCGACGGCGCGAACATGAAGCCAAGGCCGACGCTTTCGATGCTCGCCGCGACTTGCTGCGGACTGAGCATGATATTGGCGCCCAGCGCCTCGAGCACGTCCGCGCTCCCCGACGACGAAGACACCGCACGATTGCCGTGCTTGGCGACCCGCACCCCGGAGGCGGCGGCGACGAACGCGGCCGCGGTCGAGACGTTGAAGGTGTGCGCGGCGTCGCCACCGGTTCCGACTATATCGACCAGGTGCCGGTCGTCTTCCACTTCGACCCGCGTGGCAAACTCGCGCATGACCTGGGCAGCGGCGGCGATCTCCCCGATCGTCTCCTTCTTGACCCGCAAGCCGATGAGAAAGCCGGCAATTTGCGCCGGCGTCAGCTCGCCGCGCATGATCTGGCGCATGACGTGCAGCATCTCGTCGTGGAAGATCTCCCTGTGCTCGACGGTGCGCTGAATCGCCTCCGCAATCGTAATCTGTCTCATTGAAGCGCCCTCCCCTGCAGGAAATTCTTCAGCATTTCGTGGCCGTGCTCGGTGAGCAGGGCCTCGGGATGGAACTGCACGCCTTCTATCGCGAGCTCGCGATGGCGCAGACCCATGATCTCGCCGTCCTCGGAACGGGCGGAGACCGCCAAACAGGCGGGAACCGACTCGCGCTCCACTACCAGCGAGTGGTAACGCGTGGCGATGAAATCCTGCGGAACGCCGGCGAACACACCTTCGCCGTCATGCCGTATGTGCGAGACCTTGCCGTGCATCACCTGGTTTGCCCGCACCACGCGGCCGCCGAACGCCTGCCCTATCGCCTGGTGCCCGAGACATACGCCGAGGATCGGGACCCGTCCCGCGAGTCGCTTGATCAAGGCGAGCGAAATCCCGGCCTCGTTCGGCGTGCACGGACCCGGCGAAAGCACCACGCGCGCCGGCGACATCGCCTCGACGTCCTCGACCGAGGCCTCGTCGTTGCGCAGCACTTTCACGTCCTCGCCCAGCTCGCCGAAGTACTGCACGAGGTTGTAGGTAAACGAGTCGTAATTGTCGATCATCAGTAGCATGGGAGCCTCCTAGCGGGACGCAGCCTGCGGCGCCTTGCCCTGCGCCGCGCCCGCGCCGGAGGCGTACTCCGCCGCCGCGACTTCGGCCGCGCGAAGGATCGCGCGCGCCTTGTGCTGCGTTTCCTGCCACTCGGACTGCGGATCGGAGTCCGCCACGATGCCCGCGGCCGCCTGAACGTGAAGCAAGCCGTCCTTTACCACCGCGGTGCGAATGGCGATCGCCACGTCCATGTCGCCGTTGAATCCCAGATAACCGACGGCACCGCTGTAGACGCCCCGCTTCACCGGTTCGAGCTCGTCGATGATCTCCATCGCGCGCACCTTCGGCGCGCCGCTTACGGTCCCGGCGGGGAAGCTCGCCTTGAACACGTCGATCGCGTCCAGGCCGGGGGCGATCTTGGCCTCCACGTTCGATACGATGTGCATCACGTGCGAATATCGCTCGATCACCATCTTCTCGGTGACTCGAACGCTGCCGGTCGCGGCGACCCGTCCCGCGTCGTTGCGCCCGAGATCGATCAGCATCACGTGCTCGGCCCGTTCCTTGGGATCGGAAAGCAGATCCTCGGCGGCTCGCGCGTCCTCTTCTTCGGTGCGCCCGCGCGGCCGCGTACCGGCGATCGGGCGCACCGTTATCGCCTCGCCGGCGAGCCGCACCAGGATCTCCGGCGACGCGCCCACCACGTGGTGATCGCCGAAATCGAAGTAGAACATGTAGGGCGACGGATTGAGTCCGCGCAGCGCACGGTAGAGCGTGAGCGGCGGCGCCTCGAACTGTCGCGTCGTGCGCTGCGACACCTGCACCTGCATGCAGTCGCCGGCGTAAATGTACTCCTTGCAGCGCCGGACCGCTTCGAGGAACCCTTCCTCGCTGAAAGTCCGGCTGAGCGGCGCCGGCTCGCCTCCCGGCGTCTCGACCGCGAGCGCGAGCACCATGCTGTCGGGCAGCGGTGTGAGGAGCCTCGACCGAAGCCGCTCGAGCCGATCGCTTGCCGCGCGGTAGGCGTCGGGCTGTTGCGGGTCGGCGTAGACCACCAGGTAGAGCTTGCCCATTACATTGTCGACCACGGCCAGCTCGTCCGAGACCAGCAGCAGCATGTCGGGCGTTCCCAGCGGGTCCGGCTTTTCGCCGGACAGAGCCCGCGGCTCGATGTGGCGCACCGTTTCGTAGCCGAAATAGCCCACCAGGCCGCCGCCGAAGCGCAGCGCGGTCGGCACCGGCGCGACGCGATCGCGCTTGAGGTAGGCGCGAACGTACGCGAACGGATCCGCATCTTCGACGCGCTCGAGGCATACGTCGGCTCCGCGCGCGTCACGCAACAGCCTGCGCACCGTCCTGCCACGGGCCTCGATGCGCTCGGCGCAGGCAAGGCCGATGAACGAATAGCGCCCGAAGCGCTCGCCTCCGACCACCGACTCGAGCAGGTAGGAGTACGGCCCGTTTGCCAGCTTGGCGTAGACCGCGAGCGGCGTGTAGAGATCGGCGCGCACCTCCGCGACGACCGGAATGCGCGTGAATCCTTGCGTTGCGAGCTTTTCGAAATCAAGCTCAGTCATGTCACTTCTCCACCTGAAACTGGATGAACCGGAAACCGCGGCCTGTGCTTCGCGCGCCGCCCGTGCCGCGCGGGGGCGCCGTGTTGGTCTAGCGGCGCCAGAAGCGCCAGCTACGCCAGCGGGTGCTGCAGATTCCGGTCAGGTGGTGGCTCACGACTGGGGCGAGAGAAGATTTGCGGCGTCAATTAGCGAGGCGACTATACCATCACATTCTATGCTGCGTACATCCTGCCCTTCCCGGTAGCCGTAGGGCACGAGCAGCACGCGGCAACCCGCCGCCCGCCCGCCTTCGGCGTCGTTGGCCGAGTCGCCGATCACCGCCGCCTCGGGCGGAGAAACGCCGAGCGCGCGGCATGCGAACAGGAACGGTTCCGGGTCGGGCTTGCGCCGCCCGGCACGGTCACTCGTGACCACCTGGTCGAAATATCCCGCGAGGCGGCTCGAAGCGAGCAAGGGATCGGTGTAGCGCGACGCCTTGTTGGTGACGCAGGCCAGGCGCAGGCCCCGCGACTTCATCGCCGCCAGCCCCTCCTCGACTCCCGGGTAGGGAGTCGAGGAAGAGCCGTTCAGCCGTTCGTAGTGCTGCGCGAAGAGCTCCAGCGCCGATTCGTAGAGCGAGTCGTTCGGCGACTGCCCGCCGGCGGACGCCAGGCAGCGGCGCACCAGCGCGCGGATTCCCTTGCCGATGAAGTCGCGCACCTGGCCCGGGTCGAGTCGCTGCATGCCGAGCTCGTCCAGCATCGCGTTCGCCGCCGAGGCCAGATCCGGCGCGGTGTCGAGAAGCGTACCGTCGAGATCGACGAGCGCGGCGCGAATCACGCCGCGCGGCGCACCGCGCCCAGGTGCGCGCGCATGTCGCGGATGGTCGCCGCGTAGTCTTTCGTGCCGAACACCCCGGACCCCGAGACGAAGGTGTCGGCCCCCGCGGCCGCGACCTCGGCGATGTTGTCGGACTTGATGCCGCCGTCAACTTCGAGCCAGATTTCTCTTCCGCTCGCGCGCGTCGCGGCGTCGATGCGCCGCCGCGCCTCCGCGATCTTGGGCAGCATCGAGGCGATGAAGCGCTGGCCCCCGAACCCGGGGTTGACCGACATGATGAGCACCAGGTCCAGCTTGTCGAGCGTGTGGTCTAGCCAGTTCAGTGGCGTCGCCGGGTTGAACACCAGTCCGGCCTTGCAGCCGTGTTCGTGTATCAGACCGATGGTGCGGTCGACGTGCTCGCTCGCCTCCGGATGGAAGCTGATGATGTTGGCGCCCGCCTTGGCGAAGTCCGGCACGATGCGGTCAACCGGCTTGATCATGAGATGGACGTCAATCGGCAGCGAGACATGCGGGCGCAACGCCTCGCACACCTGCGGGCCGATCGTGAGATTGGGAACGTAGTGGTTGTCCATGACATCGAAATGGACGATGTCTGCACCGGCCTGGGCGACCGCCGCGACCTCCTCGCCGAGCCGCGCAAAGTCCGCCGATAGGATGCTGGGTGCGATCCGGAACGTCATGGTGCAGCCAGTTTACAATGCGCGTATGGGCCAGGAGAAGCGCTACGAGATCGCGGTCAGCGCCACGACGCAGTTTCTTCCGGAACAATCGGACGAGACTTCGAACCGCTACGCGTTCGCCTACACCATCGTCATTCGCAACGTGGGCACGGTCACCGGCCAGCTGATCAGCCGGCACTGGATCATCACCGACGCTCAGGGCCTGGTGCAGGAGGTCCGGGGCCTGGGCGTGGTCGGCGCCCAGCCGGTGCTACGTCCTGGCGAGCAGTTCGAGTACACCAGCGGCACCTCGATCGCGACCCAGGTCGGCACCATGCGCGGCAGCTACCAGATGGTGGCGGAGGACGGCACCCGCTTCGAGGCGCCGATCCCCGAGTTCACGTTGTCGGTTCCGCGCGTGCTGCACTGAAGGCGAGTATGCCGGCGCCGGGCCTGCGGCACAGTTACCGCCTGCTGGCGCCGGTCTACGACCTCGCGGTGCAGGGTGCCCTGGCCCATGCGCGCGGCCGCAGCATCGCCCGCCTGCAGCGCCGTGCCCGCGGCGAAGTTCTGCTCGCCGGCATCGGCACCGGGCTCGACCTGCCGCTGCTTCCCCGCATGCATCGCTACGTCGGCGTCGACCTGACGCGCGCGATGCTGGCGCGCGCCGTGGCGCGCCGCGGGCCGTTGGACATCGGCTTCGTGGAGGGCGACGCGCAGGCGCTGCCTTTCGCCGAAGCGAGCTTCGACGCGGCGCTGCTGCACCTGATCCTGGCGGTCGTCCCGCAGCCGGTGCGCTGTCTGGCGGAGATTGCGCGGGTCCTGCGGCCCGGAGGTCGCGTGCTGCTGCTGGACAAGTTTCTGCGGCCGGGCCAGCGCGCGTGGCTGCGGCGCGCGCTGAATCCGGTGGCGCGCCGAATCGCCACTCGCACCGACGTGGTGTTCGAACAAGTGCTCGCCGGGGTTGCGGGGCTTAACCTGGTAAGCGACGAGCCGGCGCTCTTGCGCGGCTGGTTTAGACTGATCGAGCTCGAGAAGCGCTTAACCTGACGCCGAGGGCGGCTGGTCGTCGTTCCGGTCCTGCTTGCGCGGACGCGTCAGCGAGACAATCAGGAATACGAGCACCAGTGCCAGCCCGATTTCCATGACAACGAACCACATTGCGCGCTTTCCCCGGGTCGCCTTGGTTGCGATTGTACTTGCCGCGGGATGCGTTCCGCTGCCGCCTGCGCCGCCGACTGCGGCGCGTTACGTGGCGACGACGTTCGCCGAGCTTCCAGGATGGGGGACGGCCGCGCTCGGGCCGAGCCTGCGCGCTTTCCTGGCCGGCTGCCCCAGGTTGCAGGCGGTGCCCTCCCTGGCGCGCGCCTGCGACGCGGCCCGCTCGTTGCCGCCGGACGATGCGGCCGCGGCGCGCGGCTTCTTCGAGGCGACGTTCGTTGCATATTCCGTCGTCTCGCCGGAGGGGTCCAGCACCGGGCTGGTGACCGGCTACTACGAGCCGCTGCTGGACGGGAGCCGCGAGCCAAGCGACCGCTTCCGCTACCCGATCTACGGCGTCCCGGACAACCTCGTCGACGTCGACCTCTCGAGCCTGTATCCGGAGCTCAAGGGGATGCGCCTGCGCGGACGACTGGACGGCCGCAAGCTGGTCCCGTACTACTCGCGCGCCGAAATCGACGCTCACGGCGCGGGCTTCGAGGCGCCGGTGATCGCCTGGGTCGCGGATCCGGTCGAGCTGTTTTTCCTCCAGATCCAGGGCAGCGGCCAGATACGCCTCGACGACGAGTCCCGCATCCGCGTCGGATACGCGGACCAGAACGGCCACCCCTACAGCTCGCTCGGGCGCTATCTCGTGGCGCGGGGCGAACTGCCGCTGGAGCAGGCGTCGATGGAAGGCATCAAGCAATGGGCGCAGGCACACCCCGACCTTCTGCAACAGGCGCTGGCGCAAAATCCAAGCTACGTGTTCTTCCGCGAGCTGCCCGCGGACGGCGGCACCATCGGCGCTTTGGGCGCGCCACTGAGCGCGGGGTACAGCATTGCCGTGGACCGGCGTTACTTCCCGCTCGGCGCTCCCGTGTACCTGGCGACGACCGCTCCGCTCTCGGACGAGCCGCTGGAGCGGCTCGTAGTGGCGCAGGACACGGGCGGCGCGATCCGAGGCGCGGTGCGCGCGGATTTCTTCTGGGGCAGCGGCGCCGAGGCCGGCTCGCTGGCCGGGCGCATGCGCCAGCAGGGCAGGATGTGGCTGCTGTGGCCGCGCGGCGAGCCGCCGCCGCGGCCGTAACGCGCTACTTGGCTTTCACCTTCAGGTCGCGGTAGACGCCGTCCAGCGCCGCCGCCAGGTGCGCGGACGAAAGGCCGCCGCGCAGGCGCTGGCCGTCGCCGAGAAACAGGGTGGGCGTCGAATTCACGCCGAGCTGCCGGCCGAGCGCGAGGTTCTTTGCGAGCGGATTGGCGCAGTCTGGATTCGCGCTCGGACGCTTGCGGCGCAGCGCCAGATCCAGCCACGCCTTGGCGCGGTCGGGCGAGCACCAGATCGCCTCCGACTGCTCCGCCAGCTCCGGATGAATGACCGGGTACATGAAAACGTAGATCGTGATGTCGTCGACCCGTATGAGCTCTGTCTCGAACTGCTGGCACGCGGGGCAGTACGGATCGGAAAACATCGCCAGCACCCGGCGCCCGTTGCCGCGGTGGATCTTGACCGCGTCCTGCAGCGGCAGGCTGTCGAATTTGATGGCGAGCAGCTTGTCCATCCGTTCCTCGGTGACGTTGCGCTCGCGTCTGACGTCGTAGATGTTGCCGAAGATGATGCGCGTCGCCTGGTCGTCCGTGTAGACGATCCGCGGCCCATGGTCGCTGCGGATCACCACCTCGTACAGGCCCGGCAGCGGCGCCGGCTGAACGCTCTCGACGCGCGCGCCGTCCAGCTGGGACTCGATCACCTTGCGGATCTGCGCCTCGTCGGCGCGCGCGGGCAGGGCGGCAAGGCAGAGGGCGGCAAGCGCCAAGGTACGAAAGAGCATTACGTGATCTCCGGCGCGCCTCATCCCATCGCCTGGCGCATGAGAATGTTCTTTAAGACCGGAACCCGGTCGGTCAAGTTCAATCCGGCGTTTCGCAGCAGCGAAACTCCGCCGCCCTTGGCCGCGAACAACCGGTACAGGCCGTGCACCGTCGCGTCCATGGCGAACACAGCTTCGGCTCGGGCGCGCGCATAGCGCCGCAGCAGCCGCAACTCCCCGGGGTCGCGCACCGGCTCGCGCGCGGCAAGCACTTCCGCCAGCGCGCGGGCGTCCTGAAAGCCCAGGTTCGCTCCCTGGCCCGCGAGCGGGTGCACGACGTGCGCCGCGTCGCCGATAAGCGCGACGCGCGGCGAAACCAGCCCTCCCGCCGCCAGCCGCCTGAGCGCAAAGCCGCGCGCCGGCGTAACCAGCGTCAGTTCACCGAGTACCCGGTGCGAAGCCCGCTCGAGCGCGCGGCATAGTTCCTCGGCGCCCAGCTCCAGCAGATGAGCCGCATCGGCATCGGCCACCGACCAGACCATCGATACGTGGCTGCCCGGAAGCGGCAGCAACGCAAGCACGGGACCGCCCTGGAACCACTGGTGCGCAATGTTGGCGTGCGGCCGCTCGCAGGCGAAATTCGCGACCACCGCCGTCTGGCCGTAGGGGCGCTCAGCGGCCCCAAGACCGGCCCCTTCGCGCACGAACGAGTTCGCGCCGTCGGCGCCCACCACCAGCTTTCCCCGCAAGATCCGGCCGCCGCGCAGGTGCACCGTCGCATGCTCGGCGCCGACCTCGAGCCGCTCGCACTGGGCCGGCGACACGATTTCGAGCCCGTCGCGCGCCTCGAGCGAGCGCCAAAGGGCATCTTGAAGCATGCCGTCCTCGACGATCCAGGCCAGCGCGTCGACGCCTGCGCGGTAGGCGTCGAACTCGAGCAGGGAACGGCCGTCGTCGCCGTACACCCGCATCGCGTACACCGGCGTCAGCCGCTCGGGGTCGATGCTCTGCCATGCCTTCAATCCGCGCAGGAACTCGGCATTGCCGGGGCTGAGCGCATAGATCCTGGAGTCAAATCCGCCCGGCGCCTCCGGCGGCACCATGGGGCGCCGCGCCTGCGCGACGAGCGCGGTCGGCAACCCGCGCGCCGCGCGGGCAAAGCTCGCCCCCGCCAGGCCGCCGCCAACAACGATGAGATCGAAGCTCACGCGCCCATTGTAGCCGTCGCGTTCGCTCAGGCGGGCGCGGGTTGGGCCCGGATATAGACCTTGTCTTCCTTCAGCGTGCGGCCGAGCAGCTTGACCAGCGCAAACACCGTGCTGATGTGCGGCGTGGGGACCGCGACCCGGCCGGCAAGCTCGATGACCGCCCCGACCAGCGCGTCGATCTCGGGATCGCGCCCAGCCTCGATGTCCTGCAGCATCGAGGTCTTGTGGCGGCCGACTTTCTCGGCCCCGGCGATGCGCTTTTCGAGCGGAACGCGGAACTGCGCGCCCAGCCGCTCGGCCACCTGCTGCGCCTCGCGCATCATGTTCGCCGCCAGCTCGCGGCTGATCGGAAAGCGGCAGATGTCGGCCAGCGTGGAATGGGTAAGCGCGCTGATCGGATTGAAAGTGAGGTTGCCCCACAGCTTGAGCCAGATCTCGGAACGAATATCGGCGAGCACCGGCGATTTGAGGCCGGCCGCGGCGAACATTTCCGACAGCGCCAGCACGCGCGGCGTCTCCCGCCCGTCGAGCTCGCCCAGAGGAAAGCGCTCGCCCTCGACGTGCCGCACCACGCCCGGCGCAATCAGCTCGGCCGCCGGGTAGACCACGCAGCCGATGATCCGCTGCGGGTCGACGGCGCCCGCGACCACCCCGTCCGGGTCGACCGCCGCGACGCGCTCGCCTTCGAACGGCCGCGCCAGGCTGCCGGCAGGCAGGCGCTGGAAGTACCACCAGGGTATGCCGTTCTGCATCGGCAGCACCACCGTTTCGGGGTGGAACACCCGCGGCAGGTCGTGCGCGACAGCGGCGACCTGGTGCGCTTTCATGCCCAGGATCACCACGTCCTGCTCGCCTGCCTCGGCGACAGATCCCGCCGCGCGCACGCCGCCGGCATGCAGCTCGCTGCCGTCGGCCATGCGCAGCCGCATGCCGTCGGCCGCGATCGCCCGCAGGTTGGGCCCGCGCGCGACTAGGGTGACCGCGTGCCCCGCGAGCGCGAACTTCACCCCGAGCATTCCGCCGATCGCCCCGGCGCCGACGACGCAAATTTTCATGATGCAAAATTCCCTTGCGAGAAATGAAACAAGGTGTTGGTTTTGCTTCGCTTTTGTATTGCGGCAGTGCCGCAATCATTTAAGCGAAGCGAAGCGAAAAAGGCAAGGCGGCCGCACTAATGCGTGCATAGAGCACGCGCTTGACCGGAAAGCGGCCGAAGGCGACAATTCGCGCCCTTTCCGGAGGCGAATTAGCTCAGCTGGTTAGAGCAGCGGAATCATAATCCGTGTGTCCGGGGTTCGAGTCCCTGATTCGCCACCAACCCCTTTGCACCTGCCTGCGACGCCCCTCCTCTAGAATAGGGACCCGGAGGCCATCTCGATGACCCTTGCCAAGCTCACGCGGGCGGTCGCGCTCTGCCTGCTCGCGGGACTGCCGCCAAGCGCGGCGGCGCAGCTGCGCTCCATTCCCGCCGACGCGCAGCGCGGAGAGATCCGCCACGTGCAGGGCATGCTGGTCGAGATCAACGGCCAGCGGGTGCTGCTCGCCCCCGGGGCGCAGATCCGCGACGCCTCGAACCGCGGCATCGTGCCGACGGCGCTGCCGCCCGGCGCGCCGATCCGCTTTCTGCTGGATGCGCAAGGAAACCCGATCCGGATCTGGCTTTTGTCGCCCGAGGAAGCCGCGCAGCCCGACCCGGGCAACTGACGACCAACCCATGCCCGGCAAGCTTTATATCCGCACTTTCGGCTGCCAGATGAACGAGTACGACTCGGACCGGATGGCCGACGTGCTGGCGCGGAGCGGGGGATACGCCCCGACCGGGCAGCCCGATGACGCCGATCTCATCGTGTTCAACACCTGCTCGGTGCGCGAGAAGGCGCAGGAGAAGGTGTTCGCCGATCTCGGCCGGGTCAAGCACCTCAAGCGCGCCAACCCGCGCCTGATGATAGCGGTCGGCGGCTGCGTCGCGAGCCAGGAAGGCGCCGCGATCGTCGAGCGTGCGCCGTACGTGGACGTCGTGTTCGGACCACAGACGCTGCACCGCCTGCCCGACTTGCTCGAGCGACGGCGTGCGAGCGGCCGGGCGCAGGTCGACGTGAGCTTCCCGGAGATCGAGAAGTTCGACGCGCTTCCGCCCGCGAGCGTCGCGGGCGCCTCCGCTTTCGTATCGATCATGGAGGGCTGCAGCAAGTACTGCAGCTTCTGCGTCGTGCCGTACACGCGGGGCGAGGAATTTTCGCGCCCGTTCGACGACGTGATCGCCGAGATCGCGGGCCTCGCGGAGCGCGGCGTGAGGGAGATCACGCTGCTGGGCCAGAACGTGAACGCCTGGCGCGGCGAAATCGAGAACGAGTGCGCGGACTTCGCCGAGCTCTTGCGCTACGTGGCCGAAATAGACGGCATCGAGCGGGTGCGCTACACCACCTCGCATCCTCGCGAATTCACGCAGCGGCTGATCCTCGCGCACGCTGAGCTGCCGCGGCTCGCCGGCCATGTGCACCTTCCGGTGCAGTCCGGCTCGGACCGGGTGCTGGCGGCGATGAAGCGAAGCTATACGGCGCTCGAGTACCGCTCGATCGTGCGGCGCCTGCGCAAAGCGCGGCCCGACCTCAGCCTCACTTCCGACTTCATCGTCGGCTTCCCGGGCGAAACCGAGTCCGACTTTCAAGCGACGCTCGAGCTGGCGCGCGAGTTGGGTTTCGACGGCTCGTTCTCCTTCGTCTACAGCCCGCGCCCGGGCACACCGGCGGCCGAATTGCCGGACGCCACGCCGCAGGCCGAAAAGCTCGAACGGCTGCAGCGCCTGCAGGCCTTGCTCGACGCCCAGGCGCGTGCGATCAGCGAGCGCATGGTCGGCAGTGTGCAGCGCGTCCTGGTGGAAGGTTCTTCGCGCAGGAATCCCGCGGAGCTCGCCGCCCGAACGGACAACAACCGGGTGGTCAACTTCTGCGGCGGCCGCGAGCTCGTCGGGCGTTTCGTCGACCTGCGGATCACCGCCGCACGGTCGCACTCGCTTCGCGGCGAGGCCTAGGGAACGCGCGCCGCCGGTGACGCGTAGCCTCTCCCCCAAGCCGGTTGAAGTGCGGTTCGAGCCGCTCGACAACCAGCGCCTGGCGCGACTGTGCGGGGCCCTGGACACGAACTTGCGCCAGATCGAGTCCGCGCTGGACGTCGCGATCGCGCGCCGCGGCGCGCACTTCACGGTCCGCGGCGAGCCGGCGCAGGCGGCGCGCGCCGCGCGCGCCCTGTCGGGACTCTACGACAGGGCGACCGGCGAGCTGTCGATCGACGACATCCAGCTCGGCCTGAGCGAGATGATGCGCGGCAATGCGCCCGCGCCCGGCAGCGCCGGGCCCCAGCTGCTGACGCGGCGCGCCGACCTGCACGGCCGCACGGTCAACCAGGTGCAGTACCTGAAGAACATCCTGGCGCACGACATCACGTTCGGCATCGGTCCGGCGGGAACGGGGAAGACCTATCTCGCGGTTGCCTGCGCCGTCGACGCACTCGAGCGCGACAGCGTGAAACGACTCGTGCTGGTGCGCCCCGCGGTCGAGGCCGGCGAGCGGCTGGGCTTCCTGCCGGGCGATCTGGCGCAGAAGGTCGATCCCTACCTGCGCCCTCTTTACGACGCTCTGTACGACCTGATGGGATTCGACAAGACCGGCAAGCTGCTAGAGCGCGGCACGATCGAGCTCGCGCCGCTCGCCTACATGCGCGGCCGCACCCTGAACCACGCCTTCATCATCCTGGACGAGGCGCAGAACACGACGCCCGAGCAGATGAAGATGTTCCTCACCCGGATCGGCTTCGGCGCAAAGGCCGTCGTGACCGGCGACGTCACGCAAATCGATCTCGCGCGCGGCCAGAAGAGCGGGCTGATCGAGGCGCGCCGCATCCTGTCGGACGTGCGCGGCATCGCAATTTCCGAGTTCGGCGCCAACGACGTGGTGCGCCACCCGCTTGTGGCGCGCATCATCGATGCCTACGAGAAGCATTCCGAACAATCCCCGACGAGGTAGTGTCACAGTGCAGCGCGCCGTACGCGGTGCGCCCTCTGCCGTACTGCTGCGCGCCTGGGCGCGCGCGGCGTACCGTGGCGAGCTCGAAGTGACCCTGCGCGTGGTGGGCGCCGCCGAGGGTCGCCGGCTCAACCGCTCGTTCCGCGCCCGGGACCGCGCCACCAATGTGCTCAGCTTCAGCTACGGCCGCAGACCGCTGCGCGGCGACATCGTGCTGTGCCATCCGGTGATAGCGCACGAGGCCCGGCGCCAGGGCAAGCCGCTCGCGGCGCACTACGCCCACCTGGTGGTGCACGGCGTGCTGCACCTGCGCGGCCTGGATCACGAGCGAAAGGCCCACGCCGCGCGCATGGAAAACACCGAGATCCGCATCCTGCGCCGGCTCGGCCTGGGCGACCCCTACACGGTAGAATGAGCCGCTGCGCATGAACGACCCTTCGCGACCCAGCCTGCTCGAGCGCCTTTCGGCAATGCTGCTGCGCGAACCCGAGGACCGCGAGCAGCTGATCGCGCTGCTGCGCTCGGCTCACCAACGCGACCTGCTCGACGCCGACGCGCTGTCGATCATCGAAGGCGCGCTCACGGTGTCCGAAATGCAGGTGCGGGACATCATGATCCCGCGCGCGCAGATGGACGTGATCGACATCAACGAGCCGATCGAAACCTTCATCCCCCAGCTCATCTCGACCGCGCACTCGCGCTTCCCGGTCATCGACCAGAACCGCGACGACGTGATCGGAATCCTGCTCGCCAAGGACCTGCTGCGCTACTACGCCGGCGAGGAGGAGTTCAACGTGCGCGAGATGCTGCGCCCCGCGGTGTTCGTGCCGGAGGCCAAGCGCCTGAACGTCCTGCTGCGCGAATTCCGCGCCAGCCGCAACCACATGGCGATCGTGGCCGACGAGTACGGCGGCGTTGCCGGGCTGGTGACCATCGAGGACGTGCTGGAGCAGATCGTCGGCGAGATCGAGGATGAGTACGACTTCGACGAGGCAAGCGACAATATCCTGGCCGAGTCGAGCGGCCGCTTCCGGGTCAAGGCGCTGACCCAGATCGCGGACTTCAACGCCGCGTTCGGCACCCGCTTCTCCGATCAGGAAGTCGACACCATCGGCGGGCTGGTGATCGCTGAGCTCGGGCGCTTGCCGAAGCGCGGCGAGGCGTTGACGATCGGCGGCTTGCGGTTCCAGGTGCTGCGGGCCGACAGCCGTCGCGTCTACACCCTGCTGGTCGAAAAACCGAAGTGACGCGGTGGTGGGCAGCGGCAGTCGCCCTGCTGGCCGGCGCGGTGACCGTCGGCGCGTTCGCGCCGCTCGGCCTCTACCCCCTCGCCTTGCTCGGATTCGCGGCGCTGATCCACCTCTGGATCGAGGCGCCCAGGCCCGCCGACGCGTTCCGCACCGGATTCTGCTTCGGGCTCGGCCTGTTCGGCTGCGGCGTGTCCTGGGTCTACGTCAGCCTGCACCGTTTCGGCGCCATGCCGGCGCCGCTCGCGGCCATCGCCACGCTCGCCTTCTGCGCCATTCTTGCGCTCTACCCCGCGCTCGCGGGCTGGCTGCAGGCGCGCGTCAAGGCACCAGACGCGATTCGCGCCGCGTTCGTCATCCCGGCGTCGTGGACGCTGCTCGAATGGCTGCGCGGATGGCTGTTCACCGGCTTCCCGTGGCTTTCGGCCGGCTACGCGGGCGTCGACACGCCGCTCGCGGGCCTGGCGCCGCTGGGCGGCGTATACGCCATATCGCTCGCGACGCTCGTGTGCGCCGGCCTGCTGTGGTGCGTGGTGCGCGGGCGCGCGCGCTGGATTTGCGTGGCCGCGTTCACCGCCGTGCTAGCCGCAGGCTGGGCGCTGCGCCAGATCGAGTGGACAACAGCGTTCGGCGCACCGTTTCGCGCCGCATTGCTGCAAGGCGACATTCCGCAGGAACTGAAATTCGACCCACGGCGTTACGCGAACACGTTCGAGACCTACGTCCGCCTCGCCGAGCGCAGCGATGCCAAGCTGATCGTGCTGCCGGAGACCGCGCTGCCGCGATTTCTCGATAGCATCGATCCGCAAACCCTGCGCCGGCTGGGCGACGCTGCGCGACGCAACGGCGGCGATCTGCTGCTGGGTGTGCCGACCCGTGCGGCGCCCGGCGAGTACTACAACAGCGTGCTCAGCCTGGGAACCTCGTCGCGGCAGATCTACCACAAAGTGCACCTGGTCCCTTTCGGCGAATTCATGCCGCCGGGCTTCGGCTGGATCGTGCGCATCCTGTCCATTCCGCTGGCGGACTTCTCGCGCGGCGCGCCCGACCAGGCTCCGCTTGCGGTCGCCGGCCAGCGCGTGGCGATGGACATCTGTTACGAGGATGCCTACGGCGCCGCGATCGCGCGCGCGCTTCCGGCCGCGACTCTGCTGGTGAACGTCTCAAACGTCGCCTGGTTCGGAGACTCGCTCGCGCCCGCGCAGCACCTGGAGATCGCGCGCATGCGCGCGCTCGAGACCGGGCGCATGATGCTCACCGCCACCAACACCGGCATCACCGCCGCGATCGGCCGCGACGGACGTGTGCTCGCGCGCCTGCCCGAATTCGCGGTCGGCAGGCTCGAAGTCGAAGCGCGGGGATACGAGGGCGCGACGCCGTACTCGCGCGCGGCCGACTGGCCGGCGCTCGCGGCGGCGCTCGCCATGCTCGCACTCGCTCGGCTCGTCGCACGCACGAAGCGAAGCCGGTAAGATTCTGCGCTCGTCATGCTCACGTTCCAGCAGCTCATCCTCCGCCTGAACCAGTTCTGGGATCTCCAGGGCTGCGCCCTGCTGCAGCCCTACGACATGGAGGTCGGAGCCGGAACCTTCCACACCGCGACTTTCCTGCGCGCGATCGGCCCCGAACCGTGGAAGGCGGCCTACGTGCAGCCTTCGCGCCGGCCGAAGGACGGCCGCTACGGCGAGAATCCGAACCGGCTGCAGCACTACTACCAGTACCAGGTGGTGCTCAAGCCTTCGCCGGCGAACATCCAGGATCTCTACCTGGAATCGCTCGCCGCGCTGGGAATCGATCCCAAGCAGCACGACATCCGCTTCGTCGAGGACGACTGGGAGTCGCCCACGCTCGGCGCCTGGGGCCTGGGCTGGGAGGTGTGGCTGGACGGCATGGAAGTCACCCAGTTCACCTACTTCCAGGAAGTGGGGAGCCTGCCGTGCAAGCCGGTGCTGGGCGAAATCACCTACGGCCTCGAGCGCCTGGCGCTCTACCTGCAGGGCAAGGAAAGCGTGTTCGACCTGGTCTGGACGCCCGGGGTGAGCTACGGCGACGTCTACCACCAGAACGAGGTCGAGCAGTCGCGCTACAACTTCGAGCTGTCGAATGCCGACATGCTGTTCGGGCACTTCTCCCAGTTCGAGGCCGAGGCGAAGCGCCTGGTCGACGCGCAATGCGTGCTGCCCGCGTACGAGATGGTCCTGAAGTGCTCGCACGCTTTCAACCTGCTCGACGCGCGCGGCGCGATCTCGGTCACCGAGCGCGCGGCCTACATCGGCCGGGTGCGCGCCCTGTCGCGCGCGGTGGCGCAGGCCTACTACGAATCGCGCGAACGGCTCGGGTTCCCGATGGCGAAAGGCGGGTCGTGATGGAGGCAAGCCTTCTCGTCGAGCTGCTCACCGAGGAGCTGCCGCCGAAGTCGCTGTCGAGGCTTGCCGACGCCTTCGCCGAAAATGTCGTGTCGGAGATCATCAAGCATCGACTGACGGATCGCGATCCCAAGTACCGGGCGTTCGCGACCCCCAGAAGACTTGCCGTTCTCATACCCGGGGTGCGCGCCAAGGCGCTCGAGGCGCAACATTCCGTCGAAGGCCCGCCGAGCTCGAATCCCAAGGCCGTCGAAGGCTTCGCCAGGAAGCACAAGCTCTCGCCGCAGTCGCTCGAGCGACGCCAGACCGCCAAGGGCGAGATCGTGGTCGCGAATTTCACCCTGCCCGGGGTGGAGCTCGAATCCATTCTCGCGCAAATCGTCGAACAGGCGCTGGGCAAGCTGCCCGTTGCGAAGATGATGCGCTGGGGAGACGGCGAAGCGCAATTCGTGCGGCCGGTGCATGGGCTGGTGATGATGCATGGCGCGCGCGTGGTCCCGGGCAGCGTGCTCGGCGTCTGCGCCAGCAGCACCACGCGCGGGCATCGATTCATGGCGATCGGGCCGATCGCGCTCGAGAACGCGGACGAATACGAGGCGCGGCTGCGCGACGACGGCATGGTGATTGCAGACTTCGCGGCGCGGCGCGCGGAGATCGAGCGCCAGCTGCGCGCCGAGGCGAAGCGCCTGGGCGCGGAGCTGGGCGAATTCGCCGACCTGCTGCAGGAGGTCACCGCGCTGGTCGAGCATCCCAGCGTCTACCCGGGCGCCTTCGACGCCGCGTTTCTAGAGGTGCCGCAGGAGTGCCTCATCCTCACCATGCGCCAGAACCAGAAGTATTTTCCCCTATTCGACGCGGGCGGCAGGCTGCAGCCAAAGTTCCTGATCGTGTCGAACATGCGGGTTGACGACCCGCGCCATATCGTCGCGGGCAATCAGCGGGTGGTGCGGCCGCGCCTCGAGGACGCGCGATTCTTCTACCACCAGGATCGCAAGACGCGGCTCGAAGCGCGCGTACCCCGGCTCGCAAAGGTGGTCTACCACAACAAGCTCGGCAGCCAGCTCGAGCGGGTCGAACGCATCCAGCTGCTCTCGGGGCGCATCGCGCGCGCGCTCGGCGCAGACGCGGGGCTCGCGGAGCGCGCAGCGTGGCTTTGCAAGGCTGACCTTCTGACGGGAATGGTGGGCGAATTCCCCGAGCTGCAAGGCGTCATGGGCGCCTACTACGCGCGGCACGACGGCGAACCCGGCGATGTCGCGGACGCGATCGAAGCCCACTACCTTCCGCGTTTTGCCGGCGACCGCTTACCGCTGGGGCCGATCGCCTGCTCGGTCGCGCTCGCCGACAAGCTCTATTCTCTCGCGAGCCTGTTCGGCATCGGCGAGCAGCCGACCGGAGAGAAGGATCCGTACGGCCTGCGGCGGGCCGCATTGGGCGTCATCAGAATCGTCGTGGAAAACCAGCTCCCTCTCGCGCTGAATGGACTCGTGAACGACGCATTCGCCGTTCTCAACGGCCAGATCGGTGATGCGCACACGGACCTCGAGACTTTCATATTCGAGCGCTTTTCGGGTTACCTGAAGGACCGCGGATTCTCGACTCTGCAAGTCGACGCCGTGCTAAGCCAGCGCCCGGCTCAGATCAGCCTGGTGCCGCGGCAGCTCGAAGCGGTGAAGGCCTTCGAGGCGCTGCCGGAAGCCGAAAGCCTGGCCGCGGCAAACAAGCGCGTGGCGAACATCCTGCGACAGGCGGCGGCGAAGGGTGAGGCCCACGCCAAGCTCGAGCGCGCCGCGCTGAAGGAACCGGCCGAAATCTCGCTTTTCGATTCGCTGCAAGAGGCGTCCGCCGCTGCCGACAAGCTGTTTCAGAAAGGCGATTTCACGGGCTATCTCAAGACCTTCGCCGTGCTCAAGGCGCCGGTCGATGAGTTCTTCGACAAGGTCATGGTCATGGTCGAGCAGGACGCCCTGCGCAGGAACCGGCTTGCGCTGCTGGCCGACCTGCGCGAGGCGATGAACCGCGTCGCCGACATATCCAGGCTGGCGGCATGAAATTCGTCATTCTCGACCGCGACGGCACGATCAACCACGACAGCGACCAGTACATCAAGTCGCCCGAGGAGTGGAAGCCGATCAAGGGCAGCATGGAGGCGATCGCGCGCCTGACGCAGGCCGGCTACCGCATCGTGGTCGCCACCAACCAGTCGGGCATCGCGCGCGGGCTGTTCGACATGAGCACCCTGAACGCGATCCACGACGCGATGCACCGCGCCGTGGCCCAGGCGGGCGGGCGCATCGACGCGATCTTCTTTTGCCCTCACGCGGCCGATTCGGACTGCGAGTGCCGCAAACCCAGGCCCGGGATGCCGCTCGAGATCGGGCGCCGTTTCAACGTGCCGCTGGACGAGGTGTACATGGTCGGCGACGCGGTGCGAGACCTTCAGGCCGCGGCGGCCGCGGGCGCCAGGCCCGTGCTGGTGCTCACCGGCAATGGCAAGAAGACCCAGGACGCCGGCGACCTGCCGCGCGGGACGCAGGTGTTCGCCGACCTCGCCGCCTTCGCCGAGCACCTCGCGCCATGATGCTGCTGCGCTCGGGCCTGTTCGCGCTCGCGCTGATCCTGGTCACGCCGCCCTACGCAGCCATCGCGCTGCTCACCTTCCCGCTGCCGCCGCTCACCCGCAACCGCATCATCTCCGGATGGTCGCGCCTCGTGGTGTGGCTCGCGCGCGTGCTGTGCGGCATCCGCTGGCGCGTCGAGGGCCTGGAGCGCCTGCCGCCGCGGCCCGCGGTGATCCTCGCCAAGCACCAGTCGGCGTGGGAAACGATGGCCTTCCAGGTCATCTTCCCGCCACAGGTCTACCTGCTCAAGCGCGAGCTGCTATGGATACCGTTCTTCGGCTGGGGCCTGGCGCTGACCAGCCCGATCGCGATCGACCGCTCGCGCGGCACCGCCGCGCTGCGTCGCCTGGTGCGTCTGGGCAAGGAGCGGCTCGAGCGGGGCTTCTGGGTAGTGGTGTTTCCCGAAGGCACGCGGATTCCGCCCGGCGAGCGGCGCAAGTACCAGCCCGGCGGCGCGATGCTGGCCGAGCACAGCGGCGCGCCGGTGGTGCCGGTTGCGCACAATGCGGGACTTCTGTGGCCGCGAAATGCCTTCCTGAAGCGTCCGGGAACGATCACGGTCCGCATCGGCCCTGCGATCGAGAGCGCCGGGCGCGACGCCAAGAGAATCAACGCGCTCGCGGAGCAGTGGATCGAGGAGCAGCAGTTGTCGCTCTGCCCGCCGGCCGCGGTATCCTGATGGCAACCATAGGGAGGCTTAGATGAGACTCTTGCATACCATGCTGCGGGTCGGCGACATGGACCGCTCGGTTCGCTTCTACACCGAGGTGCTGGGCATGAAGCTGCTGCGCGGCACCGACCGGCCAGAGCAGAAATATTCGCTCGCCTTCGTGGGCTACGACACCGAGGATAAAACCGCGGTGATCGAGCTGACCTACAACTACGGCGTCGGCAGCTACGACCTGGGCAGCGCCTACGGCCATGTCGCGATCGAGATGGACGATATCCGCGGCACCTGCGAAGCGGTGCGCGCGAAGGGCGGCAAGGTGACGCGCGAGCCGGGCCCGGTGAAGGGTGGCACGACCGTGATCGCTTTCGTCGAGGATCCCGACGGCTACAAGATCGAGTTCATCGAGAAGCGCAAGTAAGCCGCCGCGCGATGCGCGCGTAGTCCTGCGGCGAGAGGTTCTCGGGCCGCAGGTCCGGGTCAATGCCGAGCGCGGCGAAGTCCGCCGCGCAGAGCGGCAGCGCGTTGGACAGCTTCTTCCTGCGCGCCGAGAAAGCGCCCGCGACGGTCTTCGCGAAGACCGCCCAGTCCACTTCCGGCCGCTCCCCGGCCGCAAGCGGCACCAGGCGCACCACCGCGGACTCCACCTTCGGCGGCGGGCGGAACGCACCGGCCGGAACGCGAAACAGCTTCTCCATCCTGAATCGCATCTGCAGCGCCACCGACAGCCTGCCGTACTCTGGCGTCGAATGCCGCGCCACCATCCGCTCCACCACTTCGCGCTGCAGCATGAAATGCATGTCGCGCACCCGCTCCGCAAAGCCGGCGAGATGAAACAGAAGCGGTGTGGACACGTTGTACGGCAGGTTGCCGACCAGGCGCATCCGGGGCGCGAACACGGAAAAGTCGAACCGCAGCGCGTCGGCGCAGTGCACCGCGAGCCGCTCGGACGGAAATTCGGCCCTCAGGCGGGCGACGAGGTCGCGGTCGATCTCTATCGCCTCGAGCCGGCGCACGCGCTCGAGCAGCATGCGGCTGAGCGCGCCCTCGCCGGGCCCGATCTCGACCACCAGGTCGTGCGCCGCCGGCGCGAGCGCCGCGACGATTCGCCCCAGCACCTGCCGGTCGTGCAGGAAATGCTGCCCGAAGCGCTTACGCGGACGGTGCGAGCTTGATCGCAAGCTGGAGGGCTTCAAGCAGGCTGCCGGGATCGGCGCGGCCGCTGCCCGCAAGGTCTAGCGCCGTGCCGTGGTCGACGGAGGTGCGCACGAACGGCAATCCCAGGGTGACGTTCACTCCTTTGCCGAAACTGGCGAACTTCAGCACTGGCAGCCCCTGGTCGTGGTACATCGCGAGCACGCAATCCGCGCGCTGCAGCCGCTCCGGCACGAACAGCGTGTCCGCCGGAAGCGGCCCTTCGGCCGAGATGCCTTCCGCGCGCGCTGCCAGCACGGCGGGCTCGATCACGTCGATTTCCTCGCGGCCAAGGTGGCCGGACTCGCCGCTGTGCGGATTGAGTCCCGCGACCAGGATGCGCGGGCGCGCAATGCCGAAGCGCCGGCGCAGGTCGCGATCGATCACGCGCAGGGTATCGATCAGGCCGTCGCGCGTGATCGCGCGCGCGACTTCCGCCAGCGGCAGGTGCGTGCTCGCCAAGGCGACGCGCAATCCCCCGCCGACCAGCATCATGACCACGTGCGCCACTCCGGCGCGCGCGGCCAGATACTCCGTATGGCCCGTGAACGCGAAGCCGGCATCGTTTATCACCGCTTTGTGGACCGGTGCCGTGACCATCGCGTCGAACTCGCCCGCCAGGCAGCCGTCCGCCGCGCGGTCGAGCAGCGCGAGGACGTAGCGGCCGTTCGCGGGATCGAGCTTGCCCGCGGTCGAGGGCGCGGCGAGCGGAATGTGCTCGATCGCGATCGTGCCGGGCAACGCACCGCGCTGCGCGAGCAGGCCCTCGTCGCCCAGCACCACCACGCGCGCCGGCAGCGGCTCGCGCGCCAGCATGGCGCACAGCTCCGGCCCGACGCCCGCGGGCTCGCCCGAAGTGAGCGCGATCACGGGCCGTCGCGTGCCCATCGCTAGCGGTCCCCGAGATGGATCTCGACGTAGCTCTCGTCGCGCAGCTGCCGCAGCCACTCCTGATAGGCCTCGGCGGATTTTCGCTCGCGCAGCGCCTCGCGCGCCTGCAGCCGCTGGCGCTCCGGCGTGATGGCCGCGGTGCGGCGCTCCAGCACCTCGATCAGGTGCCAGCCGAACTGCGTCTTCACCGGCTGGCTGATCTCGCCCGGCTTGAGCGCGTCCATCGCGCGCTGGAAGTCGGGCACGGTATCCCCGGGGTAGAGCCATCCCAGGTCGCCGCCGCGCGCGGCGCTGCCGTCTTCCGAGTGCACGCGCGCGAGCTCGGCGAAACTCGCGCCCCCGCGCACGATGCGCTCGCGCAGGTCCTCCAGCTTGCGCTTGGCCTCGGCCTGCGACACCGCCTCGCTGGTGCGGATCAGGATGTGGCGCACGTGCGTCTGCTTCACCGGCGGTCCCGCGGCGTCCTCCGAGTCGCGCCGGCCGAGCAGCTTGATAACGTGGAACCCCGCCGGGCTGCGCAGCACCGCGCTGATGCCGTTCGGCTGCATATCCGCGAGCACCGCCGTGAACAGCTCCGGCAGGCGGTCCGCGGAGCGCCAGCTCAGCTCGCCGCCCTTGAGCGCGTCCGGACCGTCCGAGTAGCTGGCGGCCACCTTGGCGAAATCGGCGCCCGCGAGAGCCTCGGCGCGCGCCTTCTCGGCCCTGGCGCGCGCGGCCTCGATCTGCTCCGGACTCGCCTGGTCGGGCAGCCGCACCAGAATATGGGCGACGTTGTATTCGATGCGCTTCGACGCGTCCTTGTTGCGCTCCAGGTACTGGTCGATCTCGCTGTCGCTCACCTGGATCTTGTCGTCGACTTCGCGCTCGCGCAGGCGGGTGAGGAAGATCTGGTCGCGCACTTCCTCTCGGAACTTGTCGAACGAGACGCCGTCTCGCTCGAGCGCGGCGCGGAACGCGGCGAGCGTCATGTTGTTGTTCTCGGCGATGCGCTCGACCGAGCGATCAAGCTGCACTTCGTCCACGCGCACGCCGGTCCTGCGCGCCAGCTGCAACTGGGCCTTGAGCAGGATCAGGCGGTCCAGCACCTGGCGCTCGAGCGTGGCGCGGTCGGGCAGCGGCGTGCCCTGACGCCGCAGCTGGCGCTCGGCCGACGCCACCTGGTCGTCGAGCTCCGACATGGTGATCGCTTCCTTGTTCACCACCGCGACGATCCGGTCCACCAGCACTGGCTGCGCCGCGAGGGCGCCGGAAGGGAACGCGCAGTACAACGCGACCAGAGCGGCGATCAGGCTGCGCATCGGGGATTCCTAGAAGATCTGCTTGAACGGCAGCTGCGGATGCAGGCTGGGCGGGACGAGCGTCTGGTCGCGCGGATTGGTGACGGCGTAGCCGGGCACGCTGCGCCTGAGTATGTTGGTCGTTTCATCCGTTCCGATGCCCCCGAGGCCGTTGAGTTCGAGTTGAAAGAAGAAGCCGGTCGAAGCCACTTGCGTGGCCGCCTGCAGGTGCTGGAAGACCGCGCGGAACACCCAGCAACCCGCGTTGTACTCGATTCCGCCGGTGCCTTCCAGCAACCGTCCGTCGAGGAAGGAATAATTGTACCGTCCGACCGCATACCAGCCCGGTTTGACAGGCCACTGGCCGGAAAGATCCACCTGCCTGATGGGATTGGTCGGGTCGCGGTTGAAGCGGTAGCTCAAATTGATGACCTTCGCGATTTCCGGCGCGAAGCGGACCGACGCGCTGTAGCGCTGCGTCACCCGCTCGCGCGGGTCGTACTGCGTCGTCGCGTCGAACGTCCAGTCGTGCGCAATGTGACCGCCGACCGAGGCGAGCATGTCCGAATGCTTATAGGTCCGTAGCGCCGACGCCGCGGTCAGCCCCACTTGCTCGTCCGCGAAGTAAAAGCGCTGGCCGAGCGTGGCGCGCAGGATTTCCTGCCCCGAGCCGGTCAGCATGCGCGAGGTGAACGCCAGCGTCAGCTCCTTGGCGTCGCCGAAGCGGTCCCCGCCGGTGAAGCGGTTCTCGCTGAAGATCTGCGCGTAGTTGAAGTCGGCGAGGCCGGTATCGAACAGCGGGATCTGGCTCTGGTCGCGGAAGGGAACGCGAACGTAGTAGGCCCGCGGCTCGAAAGTCTGCGTGTAGCTCCCGCCGAACCAGTGCACCGGACGGTCGAACACCAGCCCGCTGTCCAGGCTCATCCAGGGGATGGACACTGTCTGGCGGTCGGGCTGTGGCGGGGCAATGCGGGTCAGGCTGTAAGTGGCGTAGTGCAGCCCCAGCTTGGGCGTCAGGAACCAACCCGGAGCGAGCAGCGGCGCTGAGATGGTCGGGTCGAGCGAGGTGCGCGCGCCCTGGACCAGGGTCGGGTGGCTGAACCTGACGTACTCGGCCGGAAGGCTGACGTCTGCGAAGCCGCCGATGTCGTTGCGGCTGCTCGACAGGCTGAGCTGCGGCACCCGGTCGTAAGGCGGCACGATGGGCGCCAGCGGATCCTGCAGCGTCTGGAAGCGCTGTACTCTGGCCGTCGCGCCGTAGCCGAAACCCGCGAGCGAGCCGCCGTAGGTCAGGTAACCGTCGCCTTGCAGGTTGGTGACCGAGACCTGCCTTACCTCGGACGACAGGTCGACGAAATAGGCGTCGTCGGACACCCGGTTCAGGTCCAGCACGCCGCGCAGCTGCGGCGTGAACTGCTGCTCGTGCTGCAGCGATACGCCCGTACGCGACGAGCCGAAGGCCGTATCGTTCGGCAGGTATTCGACCTTGAGCTCCCCTTTGTACCTGCGGTCGATGTAGCGGAAGTCGGTCTTGAGCTGCTCGCCGCGCTTGGACATGTAGACCGTGGTGAAGGTCGCATCCCGCTCCGGCGCGATGTTCCAGTAGAACGGAACGCCGAATTCGAGGCCGCGCCGCGTGTTCTGCGCGTAGTAGGGCGTGAGCAACCCCGACTTGCGCTGGTCCTCGAGCGGGAAGGAGGCGTACGGCAGGTACCCGATCGTAGTGCCGAGGAAGCGCAGCTTCGCGTTCTTCGCATGTCCCTCCTCCGTGTTGAAGTCCAGGTCCAGCGATCCCACCAGCAGCTTCCAGTCCTCCTGGTCGGCGCGGCAGGTGGTGTAGGTCGCGTTTTCCATGCGCAGATGGTCCTTGCCGAGGAACTCCATCCGGTCCGCGGTCCCGCGCGACGTTTGCTGTCGTTCGATGACGAAGGTCGGCTTCTCCAGCTCGCCGGTGTCGATCCTGGTGTCGTAGCGAAGGCTGGGGCCGAAGAACCTGTCGCCGTCGCGTTGCAGTCGCACGCCGCCGGTCGCCTCGACCCGGCCGAATTCCTGGTTGAATTTCAGATAGTCGCTGAAGATGCTCAGGTCGCCGCGGTGCAGCTCGACCTTGCCGCGCGCCACCACTTCGAGCTCCGACACGCCTTCGATGCTCTGGGCGTCTATCGTGGTGGGGCCGTCCTCCTGCGCCCTCGCGCCCGAAGCGGCGCAAAGGATGACAAGCAGCGTCGCGAAGCAGGCGCCGGGACCGGCCAGCTTCCGCGCGAAGCGGTGCTGCATAGGCGGAAGGGGAAGGGGTGATTCTTGAGTGCTAAAATCTCACAATTCGGCGGAATTCGCAACGAAACTCGTGGACGTACGCCTCGACGCGCTCGAGCGCTGGCTCGCGGCGCAGCTCCCGGGCGCCGCGTTTGCGCTCGCCCCAGCCTCCGAAGACGCGAGCTTCAGGCGCTACTTCCGCGCCACGCTCGCGGACGGGCGCAGCTTCGTCGCGATGGACGCCCCTCCCGACAAGGAAAACTGCGGGCCGTTCGTGCACGTGGCGCGGCTGCTGCGCGAAGCGCAGGTGAACGCGCCCGAGATCCATGCCCAGGACCTGTCGCATGGCTTCCTGCTGCTGTCCGACCTGGGCCGCACGACCTACCTTGCCGCCCTGAACGAGCAAAACGCCGACGCGCTGTTCCGCGACGCGATCGAGGCGCTCGTGCGCTGGCAGCTCGCGACCCGCGCCGGCGAGCTGCCGCCGTACGACGAGGCGCTGCTGCGCCGGGAAATGGACCTGTTTCGCGAGTGGTACCTCGGCCGGCATCTCGGGCTCACGCCGAGCCACGCCCAGCGCGCCGTACTCGAAGACGCGTTCAGCCGCCTCGCGGCGAGCGCCCTCGCGCAGCCGGCGGTCTACGTCCACCGGGACTACATGCCGCGCAATCTCATGTTGTGCGAGCCGAACCCCGGGGTGCTCGACTTCCAGGACGCGGCGATCGGCCCGATCAGCTACGACATCGCCTCGCTGCTGCGCGACGCCTTCGTCAGCTGGGAAGAGGCGCGCGTGATCGACTGGTGCGCGCGCTACTGGGACGCGGCGAAGCGGGCGCGGCTGCCGGTGGACGCCGATTTCGCGGAGTTCTACCGCAGCTTCGAATGGATGGGGCTGCAGCGACACTTGAAGGTGCTCGGGATCTTCGCCCGCCTGACCTACCGCGACGGCAAGGCGCGCTACCTGGCGGACACGCCGCGCTTCATCGGCTATGCGCGCGCGGCGGCGGGGCGCTACTCCGCGCTCGCTCCGCTCGCGCGGCTGCTGGACGAAGTCTGCGGGAAACCGCAATGAAGGCGATGATCCTTGCCGCCGGGCGCGGCGAACGGCTGCGTCCGGTGACCGACCGGCTGCCCAAGCCGCTGCTCGAGGTAGGCGGCAAGCCGCTGCTCGCCTGGCACCTGGAGCGCCTCGCCGCGGCCGGATTGCGCGAGGTGATCATCAACGTTTCGCATTTCGCGGACCTGATCGTGGCGCGCATCGGCGACGGCGCCGCGTTCGGCGTCGCGATCGCCTATTCGCGGGAGCAGGAGCCGCTCGAAACCGCGGGCGGGATCGCGCACGCGCGCGCCAGGCTGGGCGAGGCGCCGTTCCTGCTGGTGAACGGCGACGTGTATTGCGAGTGCGACTTCGCCCGCCTGCGCGGCGCGCGCCTCGGACGGCGGCTTGCGCACCTGGTGCTGGTGCCGAACCCGGCGCACCGGCCGCAGGGCGATTTCAGCCTCGCATCGGGCAGCGTCGGAAACGGCGCCGGCACGCGCTACACTTACGCGGGCATCGCCGTGATGTCGCCCGCTCTGGTGGATGGCATCGAGCCCGGCGCCCGGGCGCCGCTCGCGCCGCTGCTGCGGGCGGCGGCCGAGGCAGGGCGGATCGGCGGCGAGCTCTACGAGGGCCTGTGGCAGGACGTCGGGACGGCCGAACGGCTCGCGGCGCTGGATGCGCTGCTGGCGGCGCGCGATGGCGCTGGACGCTGACGCGGTCGACCGGGCGCTCGCCTGCGATCCGGAGTGGATCGAGGGGCTGCGCCGCGATTGGCTTGTGCTTGCCGACCGTGCGGTCTGGGGCGGCGCGCAGTCGTCGAAGCTCGGCGCGCTTCCGCGGCTGCGAAAGCGCATCATGGAGCTGGGCGAGCGGCTGGCGTCGCTCGGCGCGGGCAGCGGCTGGATCCCGCAGCCGCGGGAGCGGCTCAAGAGCGCGCTCGCGACGGCGATCGCGGCGGGCGAGCTGCTCGAGCAGTGCACGCAGGCGCTCGTCGAGCTGGAAGCGGGGGCGCGGCGCGATGCGCTCGCGGCGGCGCTGGCGGAGCTTTCGCGGCGCGCGCGGGCGCCGTTGGACGAAGTTGCGGCACGTTGGGCGCAGCTGCTGGACTCGCAGCTTGGGCGCGACAAGGAGGAGTGAGGCAGGCATGGACATGTACGCCACCGACAGCGCGGTCTACCAGGCCCGGCGCGACCGCCTCGTGCGCAGCATGGGCGCGGGCGTCGCGGTGATCCCCACCGCTCCGGAGCGCGTGCGCAACCGCGACTCGCACTATCCTTATCGCTTCGACAGCCACTTCTATCATCTCACCGGCTTCGGCGAGCCCGAGGCCGCGCTGGTGATCGTCGCGGGCGACACGCCGAAGTCGATCCTGTTCTGCCGCGAGCGCAACGAAGAGCGCGAAACCTGGGACGGCTTCCGCTGGGGCCCGCAAGCGGCGCGCGAGCGCTTTGGCTTCGACGAGTCGCACCCGATCGGCGCGCTCGACGAGACGATGGTCCAGCTGCTGGAGAACCAGCCTGCGCTGCTCTACCCGCTCGGCGCGGACCCCGAGTGGGACGCGCGGTCGATGCGCTGGCTGAACGCGGTCCGCGCCAAGGCGCGCGCCGGCGTGCAGGCGCCCGAACGGGTGCAGGACGTGCGCGCGCTGCTGGACGAGATGCGCCTGATCAAGGACGCGCACGAGCTCGCCCTGATGCGGCGCGCGGCCTCGATCTCGTCGGCCGCGCACTGTCGCGCCATGCAGGCGACCCGCCCGGGACGCTACGAGTACGAGATCGAAGCCGAGCTGCTGTACGAGTTCCGGCGCAACGGCGCGCAGTTCCCCGCTTACTGGCCTATCGTGGCGGGCGGTCCCAACGCCTGCGTGCTGCACTACGTCTCGAACGAAGCGCAGCTGCGCGCGGGCGATCTGCTGCTGATAGACGCCGGCTGCGAGCTCGAGGGCTACGCGTCCGACATCACGCGCACCTTCCCGGTCAGCGGGAAATTCGGCGGCGCCCAGCGCGACGTCTACCAGCTGGTACTCGCGGCGCAGGTCGCGGCGATGAGCGAAATCAGGCCGGGCAACGCCTGGAACGCGCCGCACGACGCCGCGGTCCGCGTGCTTGCGCAGGGCATGCTCGACCTCAAGCTTCTCTCCGGCGGCCTGGACGAGGCGCTCGAAAAGGAAAGCTACAAGCGCTTCTACATGCACCGGACCGGCCACTGGCTGGGGCTCGACGTGCACGACGCGGGCGAATACAAGCGCGACGGCCAATGGCGCGCGCTAGCGCCGGGTATGACGCTTACGGTCGAGCCCGGCCTGTACATCCGCGCGGCGGACGACGTCCCCGAGCGGCTGCGCGACATCGGGGTGCGGATCGAGGACGACGTCCTCGTGACCGATGTGGGCTGCGAGGTGATCACTCAGGGGGCGCCGAAGCAGACGGCGGAGATCGAAGCCCTGATGCGCGATGCCCGCGCAAGCCATTGACGTTCTGGTCGTCGGCGGCGGTCCGGTCGGCTGCAGCTTCGCGCTCGCGCTGCGCGCCTCCGCGCAGCGCGTGGTGGTGCTCGCGCGCGAGCCGGATGGCGCCGGCGGCGCTGCCGGGCGGCGCCCGCTCGCGCTGTCCTACGCGAGCCGCCTGATCCTGGAGCGCGTCGGCGCCTGGCCGGCGCTGGCGCCCACGCCGATCGAAACCATCCTGGTCTCCCAGGCGGGCGGCTTCGGGCGCGCGCGCCTTTGCGCCGCCGACGCCGGCGTTCCCGCCCTGGGCTACGTAGTCGAATACCGCGACCTGGCCGCCGCGCTCAGCGCGCGGCTCGAATCCAGCGGCATCGAGATCCGGCGTGGCGTCGCGGCGGGCGCGCTGCCGGCGCGCTGCGTGGTGCACGCCGAAGGCATTTCGGAGGATGCGCGCGAGACGCGCTACGAGCAGGAAGCCGTCGTCGGCGTGCTCGAGACCGAACCGCCGTCCGGTACCACGGCCTACGAGCGCTTCACCCCCGGGGGCCCCCTCGCGCTGCTGCCGCTGGCGGGGCGCTACGCGTTCGTGTGGGGCGCGCCGCCCGAGCGCGCGCGCGCCCTGGCGGCGGCTGCTCCAGAGACCTTCTTGCCCGAACTCATGCGCGCGGCGGGGGCGCGCATCGGACGCGCGCTGGCGGTCGAGGGGCGCGCGGTGCATCCGCTCGCCTTGCGCGTTCGCGCCTCGCGCGTCGGCGCGCGCGAGGTCTTCATCGGCAACGCGGCGCAGACACTGCATCCGGTCGCCGGCCAGGGGCTGAATCTCGGCCTGCGCGACGCGTGGGAACTCGCCGCCACGCTGCAGGACGCGGAAGACCCCGGCGATCCTGCGCTGCTCGAGCTGTTCGCCGCGCGGCGCCGCCTCGACGCGGGCGCCACCATACGCATCACCGATTTGCTGGCGCGGGGCTTCCTCGGCAGCAACCCGGCCGCGAGCGCCGCGCGCGGGCTGGCGCTGACCGTGCTCGACACGTTGCCGCCGGCGCGCCGATTCTTTGCGCGGCGCATGATCTACGGGCCGTCGGCGCTTCCATGATCAAAGCGCGATGTTAGAATTCTTCCTCCTCTCGAACACTCCAACCGCTGACAGGGCATGAAAATCGGGGCGCACGTGCTGCGCAATGCGTTGTTCGTCGCTCCGATGGCGGGCGTCACCGACCGACCGTTCCGCCAGCTCGCGCGGCGCTTCGGCGCCGGCCTGGCCGTGTCCGAGATGGTGACGTCGCGCCCGGAGCTGCGCGACTCGCGCAAGTCCCGATTGCGGCTCGACCACGAGGGCGAGGCCGCGCCGATCTCGGTGCAGATCGCCGGGGCCGACCCGGCGATGATGGCGGACGCCGCGCGCTACAACGTGGATCGCGGCGCGCAGATCATCGACATCAACATGGGCTGTCCGGCGAAGAAGGTCTGCAACGTCTACGCCGGCTCCGCCCTGCTCGGGGACGAGGCGCTGGTGGCGCGTATCCTCGAAGCGGTGGTCGGCGCCGTGGCAGTCCCGGTCACGCTCAAGATCCGCACCGGCCCGAGCCCCGAGCGGCGCAACGCGACGCGCATCGCGCGCATCGCGCAGGCGGCCGGCATCCAGCTGCTCGCGATTCACGGCCGAACGCGCGCCTGCGGCTTTGCCGGACAAGCCGAATACGACTCGATCGCCGAGGTGAAGTCCCGCCTCGCCATCCCCGTGATCGCAAACGGCGATATCCGCACGCCGGAGCAGGCGCGTGAAGTGCTGCAACGCACGGGCGCCGACGGCGTGATGATCGGCCGCGCGGCGCACGGCCGGCCGTGGATCTTCCGCGAGATCGAGCACTTCCTCGCGCATGGGGAGCGCGCGGCGCCGCCCGCGGTCGAGGAGGTCGCCAAGGTGCTGCTGGAACACCTGGCCGGCCTTTACGCGCTCTACGGCGAGGAGCAGGGCTGCCGCGTCGCGCGCAAGCACATAGGCTGGACCGTGAGCGGCCTGCCGCGCGGGGAGGAGTTCCGGCGCGAGGCGAATCGCATCGAAACCGCGCAGGCCCAGCTCGACGCCGTGCGCGCGTACTTCGAGCGCCTGGCCGAGGCGGCGAACGACGGGCGCGACGCGGCACGGAGGCTCGCGGCATGAGCACGCGCGGCAACGACCTGGCCGACGCCGTCAGGCGCGCGCTGGAGCGCTATTTCAAGGATATGGACGGCGAGAAGCCGACCGCGATTCACGAGATGGTGCTGAAGAACGTCGAGAAGCCGATGATCGAGACGGTGCTGCGGTTCGCGGAAGGCAACCAGACGCTGGCGGCGGAAATGCTCGGCATCAATCGCAACACGCTGCGCAGCAAGATGCAGCGATTGCACATCAAGGGCTGAGGGCCGCCGCGCGGCGCCTGCGCAACGATGGAGCGAATCGCCAGGGCGCTGATCAGCGTTTCAGACAAGGCGGGCGCGGTCGAATTCGCGCGCGCGCTCGCAGAGCTCGGGATATCCATCCTGTCCACCGGCGGCACCGCGAAGCTGCTGGAGAAGGAAGGCGTTCCCGTCACCGAGGTCTCGCGCTACACCGGATTTCCCGAGATGCTCGACGGACGGGTGAAGACCCTGCACCCGAAAATTCACGGCGGGCTGCTCGCCCGGCGCGACGTCGCGACGCACATGGCGGCGATCCGGCAAGCCGGCATCGAGCCGATCGACCTGCTGGTGGTGAACCTCTACCCCTTCCAGGCGACGGTCGCCGACCCCGAGTGCGGGCTGGAGGACGCGATCGAGAACATCGACATAGGCGGCCCGGCCATGCTGCGCGCCGCGGCCAAGAACCACGGCGGCGTCGCGGTCCTGGTGGATCCGGCCGACTACGCGCGCGTGCTCGAGGAGATTCGCGCCACGGGCGCGGTGTCGGAGGTGACGCGACTCGCGCTGGCCAAGAAGGTGTTCGCGCATACGGCGTCCTACGACGGCGCCATCGCGAACTATCTGTTCTCGCTCGACGCAGAGGGCAAGCGGCGCGAATATCCGGACGTGCTGAGCCTTCAGTTCCGCAAATCGCAGGACATGCGCTACGGCGAGAACCCGCACCAGTCCGCGGCCTTCTATCGCGACGAGAAGCCCGCCGCGGGCGGCCTCGCCAGCTACCGCCAGCTGCAGGGCAAGGAGCTGTCCTACAACAACGTGGCCGACGCGGACGCGGCGTGGGAATGCGTCAAGGGCTTCGCGCAACCGGCCTGCGTGATCATCAAGCACGCCAACCCCTGCGGCGCGGCGGTCGGCGAAAATCTTCTCGCGGCGTACCAGAAGGCCTTCAAGACGGATCCCGTTTCCGCCTTCGGCGGCATCATCGCGTTCAATCGCGCGCTCGACCACGCGGCCGCGGAAGCCGTTTCCAAGCAGTTCGCGGAAGTCATCATCGCGCCGCGCGTCGAGCCCGATGCGCGCGAGCTCCTGGCGGGCAAGCAGAACCTGCGCGTGCTCGAGGTTCCGCTCGCGCACGACGTCCAGGCGCACGATTTCAAGCGGGTCGGCGGCGGCTTGCTGGTGCAGAGCACCGACGCGCGCAGGATCGAGCGCACCGACCTCAAAATCGTGAGCAAAAAGGCGCCCAGCGAGGCGCAGCTCGCCGACCTGCTGTTCGCCTGGCGCGTGGCCAAGTACGTGAAATCCAACGCGATCGTGTTTTGCGCCGGCGGCATGACTCTGGGGGTTGGCGCCGGGCAGATGAGCCGCGTCGACAGCGCGCGCATCGCGTCGATCAAGGCGCAGAACGCGGGACTCGCCCTCGCAGGCTCGGTGGTCGCCTCGGACGCCTTCTTCCCGTTCCGCGACGGGCTCGACGTGGTCGCCGACGCGGGCGCGCTGGCGGTGATCCAGCCGGGCGGGAGCGTGCGCGACGACGAGGTCGTCGCGGCCGCCGACGAGCGCGGCTTGGCGATGGTGTTCACCGGGGTACGCCACTTCCGGCACTGAAATGAAGCTCCTCGTGATCGGCTCGGGAGGCCGCGAGCACGCGCTTGCGTGGAAGCTCGCGCAGAGCCCGCGCGTGCAGATGGTGTTCGTCGCGCCCGGCAACGGCGGCACCGCGACCGAGCCCGGGCTGGAAAACGTCGACATTACGGCCATCCCGCAGCTGGTGGAGTTCGCGCGGCGCGAGGGCATCCAGCTGACCGTGGTCGGCCCCGAAGCGCCCCTCGCCGCCGGCGTGGTCGACGCCTTCCGCGACGCGGGCCTGAGGATATTCGGCCCGACGCGCGCCGCGGCGCAGCTCGAGGCGTCGAAGGACTTCGCCAAGCAATTCATGGTTCGCCACGGCATCCCGACCGCGCGCCATGCGACTTTCGACAACGCCTCGGACGCCAAGGCCTATGTCGAGCGGCACGGCGCGCCGATCGTGATCAAGGCCGACGGACTCGCCGCCGGCAAAGGCGTGGTCGTCGCCTCGAGCGTGGAGGAGGCGCACGCGGCGATCGACATGATGCTGCTCGAGCACCGCTTCGGCGACGCGGGCGCCCGCGTCGTGCTCGAGGAATGCCTCGAGGGCGAGGAAGCGAGCTTCATGGTCGTGTGCGACGGCGTGCACGCGCTGCCGCTCGCGACCAGCCAGGACCACAAGCGACTGCGCGACGGGGATGAGGGACCGAACACCGGCGGCATGGGGGCGTATTCGCCCGCGCCGGTCGTCACGCCGGAGGTTCACGCGCGCGTGATGCGCGAGATCATCCTGCCCGCGGTCCAGGGCATGGCAAAGGACGGCACGCGCTACGTCGGCTTCCTCTACGCCGGGTTGATGATCGACAAGGCCGGCAACCCGAAGACGCTCGAGTTCAATTGCCGCATGGGCGACCCCGAGACGCAGCCGATCATCATGCGCCTGAAGTCGGATCTGCTCGCCCTGTTCGAGCGCGCGCTCGAGGGCCGCGCGGAGCGCGCCGAGGTCCAGTGGGACCGGCGCACCGCGCTCGGGGTGGTGCTCGCCGCGCAAGGCTACCCGGACAATCCGCGCCAGGGCGCCGTCATCGAGGGACTGCCCGAGCCGGGCGCGGAGTGTCGGGTGTTCCACGCGGGCACGCGGCTCGAAGGCAAGCGCGTGGTCGCGAGCGGCGGGCGGGTGCTCTGCGTGACGGCGCTGGGCGATTCAATCCGCATGGCGCGCGGCCGCGCCTACGACGCGGTCGGCGCGATACGCTTCGACGGCATGCAGTACCGCAAGGACATCGGCGCGCGGGCGCTGAAGGCAAGGGGCTAGCCCGGGCATGGACGCGGAAGCGGTCGCCACCTTTCTCACCGGCCTTCAGGCCCGCATCGTCTCCGCGCTCGAAGCGCTCGACGGCGGGAGCTTCCGCAGCGATCCCTGGCACAGGCCGGGCGAAGGAGGCGGAGGCGGCCTGACGCGCGTGATCGAGGATGGCGCGGTGTTCGAGCGCGGCGGCGTCAACTTCTCGCGCGTGAGCGGGCCGCGCCTTCCGCCCTCGGCGAGCGCCGTACGGCAGGAGCTCGCGGGCCGCGGCTTCGAGGCCATGGGCGTTTCGCTGGTGCTGCACCCGCGCAATCCCTACTGCCCCACGGTGCACATGAACGTGCGCTTCATCTGTGCCACGCGCGAAGGCGAGGCGCCGGTGTGGTGGTTCGGCGGCGGCATGGACCTTACGCCCTACTACGGCTTCGACGAGGATGCGCACCACTTCCATGCGACCTGCAAGCGCGCGCTCGAGCCCTTCGGCGCCGGGCTGCATGCACGATTCAAGAAGTGGTGCGACGAGTACTTCTTCCTCAAGCACCGCGGCGAGCCGCGTGGCGTCGGTGGGATCTTCTTCGACGACTTCGCTGAGCGCGATTTCGAGTTCTCGTTCTCCCTCATGCGCTCCGTCGGCGATCACTTTCTCACCGCTTACGCGCCGATCATCGAGCGGCGCCGCGCCCTGACTTACAGCGAGCGCGAGCGCGACTTCCAGGCCTACCGGCGCGGGCGCTATGTCGAGTTCAACCTGGTGTACGACCGCGGCACGCTGTTCGGGCTGCAGTCGGGCGGGCGCACCGAATCCATCCTGATGTCGATGCCGCCGCGCGTCGCGTGGCGCTACGACTGGAAGCCCGCCCCGGGCAGCGCCGAGGAGGCGCTCTACCGGGACTACCTCGTCGCCAAAGACTGGGTCTAGGCGCCCGAGAGCTCCGCGGCGCGGCGGAAGTGGGTTTGCGCATCGGCCTCGCGTCCGGTGCGCTCGGCCAGTCGCGCCAGCTCGAGGTGCGCGGCGCGCGTTTCCTCGAACGAGAGGCTCGCTTCCAGGTAGCTCTGCGCCTTGCCCCACAGCTCGGCATGGGCGCAAAGGCGCCCGAGGGTCGCGAGCAACTGGGGGTCTTCGGGCCGCTCGTGCAGCCACTTCTCCGCCTTTTCCGTCCGCCGGCGCGCCTCCGCCGCGCGTTCCGCGGCGTCCAGCGCCGGGAGCACGCCGTAAAGCGCGACCAGCGGCGCGCTCCATTCCGAGGCCAGGCTGCGCTCGATGATGTCGCGCGCCAGCGCCGCCGCCCCGAGCGCGGCCGCGTGGCGCGCGGCGGCGGCGGCAATTCTCGGCAGGACCTGGTCGCGCGAGGGAATTTCGCGCCAGCGCGTCTCGAGTGCGGCGCGGTCGGCCGCCGCGCGCGCGAGCAGGGCCACGTAGGCCTGCACCTTGTATTCTTCCGCGGCGGCCGGCGCGATCGCGTCGCGCTTGGCGAGCTGGGCGGTGATTCGCAGCACCTCCTCCCAGTTGCCGAGGCCGCGCTCGGCGCGCAGCAGCAGCCTCTGGCTGGCGATGTGCTTCGGTCCCGTGTCGTGCAGGCTCCTGAGCGCGTCGCGGGCCGTGGCGTAGTCGCGCTCCTCCAGCGCCAGCTCGGCGCGCGACACCATGCGCGCCACCTGCAGCTGTTCGCCCTCCGCGGCCGCGCGCTCCAGCCACTCGTCGCGACGCTCGAAGTTGCGCATCTGATGCGCCGCCCTGGCGGCGAGCAGCGCGGCCAGACCCGGCGACGCGCCGGAAGAATGGGCCTCGCCAGCCTCCTTCTCCGCACGCGCGTAGCGGCCCTCGAAGTAGGATTGCAGCGCGGCTGCGAGAGCCGTTTGCGCGCGCTCGCGCCGGCGCCGCTGGCGGAAGTTGCGCACCTGCGCCGGCAACGCTAAAACGTGGTGCGAGAACCGCGCCAGGACGTACAGCGCCGCGAACACGGCAGCCAGCGCCAAGCCGAAGAACAGCAGCGACATCTCGAGCCGGTAGGGCGCATAGACGAACAGCACGTAGCTGTCCTGGGCGCGGCCGAAGATCACCAGCGCCACCGCCGCCGCGAATACCGCAAGCAGCCAGAATAGCGCTCTCATGATGCCGCCCCCGCCACGCTCAGGAGCCGCGCGCGCCGCGCGCCTTGTAGTTGCGCACGGCCTCGAGGGTCTCGGAGATGGAAGGCACCTCCAGGTCGAGGGAAACCGACAGCAACTGATCGAGCTGCGCCAGCGCGTCGCTGACGCGCTTCGAACGCAGGTCGAAGTAGCGCTTGAGCCACGTCTGCGCGGCGTGCAAATCCCCCCGATATCCCGTCTCGTCGTGCATCAGCATCGACATGCGCGCGTCGAGCAGGCGCAGGCGCAGGTTCTGGCGCAGAAAGTACGACTGCGATGGCGGCAACAGCGGCGGCTCCGGCGAATCGACCTTGCGCAGCACCACCAGCTGGCGCAACTCGCGCCATACTTGGGCGCCCAGGCGGACCAGAAATGCCTCGTCCCCGGAGCCGGGCGCCGCGCCACCGGCCGCGCCGCCGCTGGCCGGCGCCGCGCGCTCTTCGAATGCAAGCGGCAGTTCGTCCACGGCCGTGGCGAGGCCGTCGATCTTGAGGCTCAATCCCGTCAAATCGAGCGCCGGGACCGCCGTCAGCCGCTCGATATCGTGCGCGATCGCGCGTCGTATGGGAAGAAGATCGGGGCTGTCCGCGCGCACCAGGCGCGAATCTGCGAACTGCAGCGCGAGCAGCGCCGCGTGCACATTGCCCGAGAGCTGCAGCTGCTGCGAAGCGATGGTCAGAACCTGCTGGATCTCGGCCAGGCGCAGTTCGTCACGGTTTCGCAGCAGGTCCTGGTAGAGCGATTCGAGCGCCTGTTTCTGGCCCTGCAGCTCGGTCAGGCGCGAATCGAGCTGTCCGAGCTTGGCCTGCGATTGGCTGGCCGATTCCTGCGCCTGCTGCGCGAGCGCGCGCGCGGCGCGGCTTTCCGATTCGATGTCGCGCAGGTGGCGGGCCAGCTCGGCCCTGGTCGCGTCGATGCGGGCGCGCGCGTCGTACCAGGCGAACGCCGCCAGCGCGACGGCAACCAGTATTCCAAGCCAGGCCAGCACCATGCCGCCGCGGCGTGTCGGCGTCGCCTGCGGTGCCGGCGCGGGCGTCTCCTGGGTCGCGGCTTCCTGCTTCTCGGCGGGCTCCATGCGCCATCCTTTTACTTCGGCGGGCGAAAGTATGCAACCAGCGCTTCGAGCACCTCCGCGTCGCCGGGGCCGCCCACGATGACCTTGCCGACCCCGAGTCGCGCGGCGGCCTGGGCCACCCTCGGATGCGGCACGAAAAGCGGGGTCGTGCGCAGCCACTGCTGTCCCAGCTTGCCGAGCATATCGAACAGATTGGAAAGCCCCTCGGCGGAGGAGATGGTCACCGCGTCGACGCCGCCTCGCGCCCAGGTCGCAAGCAACGGCGCGTTGTCCGCGCGCGGCCTGGCACGGCGGTAGCACTCGGCGTATTCGACCGCCGCGCCGCGCGCCGCGAGCGTGTCGCCGAGAAGCTCGCGTCCGCCGTCTCCGCGAAAGATGACGACGCGACGTCCCGCGACGTCCGTCAGCTCGGCGAGCGCGAGCAGGGCTTCGCTGTCGGCGTGCGCCTGCGGCGCCACGACCTGTTCGAAGCCCTGCCGTTCGAGCTCGCGCCGGCTGCCGCGTCCGACCGCCGCGACGCGCAAGCGCGACGGCCAAGGCAGCGCGCCGCGCCGTGAGAGGACCAGGTTGAGCGCCTTGTGCACCGCGCTCGGGCTGATGAAGATCGCCAGGTCGAAATCGTCGAGCCGGTCGATAAGCGCCAGGATCGGGCGCAGGTCCGGCAGATCCTCGATCTCGATCGCGGGAAACACGAGCGCGCTGCCGCCCGCTTGCTCGATCAGCGCCGCGAGCCCCTGCGCGTGCTCGCGCGGGCGCGTCACCAGCACGCCGCGCCCCTGCAGCGGGCCGCCGTTCACTCCCTCGCCGCGAGGTCGGCGAGGATTTCAGCGGCGCCGCGCTCGCGCAGCAGCGCCGCCACCTCGTCGCCCACGCGCTCCGGGTCGGCCGCGTCGCCTTCGCGCTCGGCGCGGGCGATGCGGCGTCCGTCGGGAGAGGCGACCAGCGCGCGCACGCGCAGCCGCGCGCCCCCGAGCTCCGCGTAGGCTCCCAGCGGGACCGAGCAATTGCCGCCAAGCGCGCGATTCACCGCGCGCTCCGCGCGCACGCAAACGCTGGTTCCCGCGTCGGCGAGCGGCTCGAGCAATGCCGAGACCTGCGGGCGATCCGCGCGGCACTCGATGCCGAGCGCGCCCTGTCCGGCCGCCGGAAGACTGTCCGCGACTTCGAGCAGCGATCGGATGCGCGCGCCCAGGCCGAGTCGCTTCAGCCCCGCCGCCGCCAGCACCACGGCGTCGTACTCGCCGCGATCGAGCTTCGCCAGCCGCGTGTCGAGGTTGCCGCGCAGGGTGTGGATCCGCAGCGACGGAAAGCGTTCCGCGATCTGCGCCGCGCGGCGCAGACTGGAAGTGCCCACCACCGCGCCGGCCGGCAGTTCGGCGATCGCCGCGTAGCGGGTCGAAACCAGCGCGTCGCGCGGATCTTCGCGCGCCGTGATGGCGGCGAGCACGAAGCCCGGCGGCAGCTCCACCGGCATGTCCTTCATCGAATGCACTGCGAGATCGGCGCGCCCGTCCTCGAGCGCGGTCTCCAGCTCCTTGACGAACAGCCCCTTGCCGCCGGCTTTGTCCAGCCGCACTTCAAGCAGCTCGTCGCCGCGCGTCGACAACGGCAGCAGCTCGACCGAGAGGCGCGGATATAATGCTTCCAGGCGCTGCTTGACGTGCTCGGCCTGCCACAGTGCGAGCCGGCTGCGACGCGTGGCGATCACGACGCGCTCGACGGGGCGCGATGTTGGGGAGTTCATTCTGTGCGGACGCTGTTTTTCATTCTAGCATGCAGCCTCGCGGCGCAAGCCGCGGCGCAGCGCATCTCGCCCGCATCGGATCTCGCGCGCGCCGCGCGCGAGGCGCAGGTCGCGCGTGCGCCGCTGCTGGTGTTCTACACCCAGCCCGACTGCTCCTACTGCGAGCGCGCGCGGCGCGATTACATCGAGCCGATGATCGCCGATCCTGCGCAACGCGATCGGCTGCGCGTGGTGGAAATCGACATCACGAGCGGCGCTCCCCTGGTTGACTTCGCCGGCCGCCGCACCACGCAGGCGGCGTTCGCCGCCTCGAAACGCGTGCGCGTCGTGCCGACCATCGCCTTCTTCGGCGCGGACGGCGCAGCGCTCGCCGAGCCGCTGGTCGGTTTGACCCTGCCCGACTTCTATCTGACCTACCTGGAGCGCCGCATCGACCAGGCGCGGGCGCTCATTTCTCCGCCATCAGGTCGCGTAGCGCCGGCCACTGGCGGCGGCTGATCGGCAGCTTTTCCTCGATCCCGTCGAGCACCACCAGCCAGCGCGGCTCGTCTTCTTCGTCGGCGGCGCGCTCGAACCCACGGATCGCCTGCTTCGCGACCAGGCAGTTGCGGTGGACGCGTACGAACCGGTCGGCGAATTCGCGCTCGAGCGCGATCAGCGACTCCTCGATCAGGTGTTCCCTCTCGCGCGTGCGTAGCGTCACGTACTTCAGCTCGGCCTTGAAGTAGACCACGTCGCGCAGCGGAACCAGCTGGATGCGGTTGCGCTCCGCGGCGGAAAGATACTCGCGCGCCTGGTCCGCGGCGCGCGCGAGCGGCGCGTCCGCCGTCGGGCCCGCCGCCATCGCCTTGCGCAGCGCCGCGGCGAGCCGCTCGGCCCGCACCGGCTTGAGAAGATAGTCGAGCGCGTTCAGCTCGAATGCCTCGACCGCGTGGCGGTCGTGAGCCGTGACGAACACCACGGCAGGTCCCCGCTCCAGCCGCGCGAGGTGCCGCGCGACTTCGAGCCCCCCCATCCCGGGCATCTGGATGTCGAGCAGCAGCACCTGCGCGCCGCTCTCCGGCACACTCTCGATCGCCTCGATTCCGTTGCGCGCTTCGCCCACAACGCGCGTGGGAACCTCCTGCGCGATGTCGCCCAGCAGCTCGCGCAGGCGCGCGCGCGCGGGGTCCTCGTCGTCGGCGATGAACACGGCCAGCTCGCTCACGCGCGCCCCGCCTCGCGCGAGCGGTAGGGCAGCTCGATCTGCACTACGTAGCGCGCGCCGTGCACGCCTGCCTCGAGGCGCGCCTCGGCGTCGAAAAAGAGCTGCAGCCGCTCGCCGATGTTCGCCAGCGCCATGCGGTTGCCCGCCCGGTGCTGGTGTTCCGGAAAGTAGGGGTTCTCCACCCGCGCCAGCACCCGCTCGCCGCGCTGCTCGATGTGCACCAGCACTTCGCCGACGCCGGTTCCCGGCTCGACCCCATGGTAGATCGCGTTCTCCAGCAGCGGCTGCAGCAGCAGCGGCGGCAGCAGCGCGTCCGGCGGCGCTGCGTCGAGCTCCCACACGACCCGCAGCCGGTCACCCAGCCGCAACTGCTCTATGCTCGCGTAGCGCTCCAGCAGCGCGATTTCGTCGGCCAGGCGCACGAACTGCCGTCCGTCGGAGATCAGGGTCCGGAACAGGTCCGCCAGGTCCTCCAGCGTTCGCTCGGCGCGCTTGGGATCCCGCCTGATCAGCGCCAGCACCGCGTTCAGGCTGTTGAACAGGAAGTGCGGCCGGATCCGCGCCTGCAGCGCCTGCAGTCGCGCCTCGGCCAGCGCCGGGGAGTAGGCCTTGGCGAGCAGCCGCAGGTAACCGAGCAGCAGGATCACCACCAGCGCGGCGAGCGCGAGCGTGCGCGGCAGCCCCGGAGCGCCCACCCACCACGCGTGCGAGCCCGCGGCCAGGAGCAGCACCAGCCCAAGCACCGCGGCGCAGCCAGGCCAGTAGGGCAGGCGCGCGAGCAGCGGCGCGCCGGCGTAGAGCAGCACCACGCTGCCCAGCAGCAGCGGCTCGAGGTACGCGGCGGCGCCGACGAATTGCTCGATGAACTGAGGCCAGGCGGGCGCCGCGTAGACCGCCGCGGCGAGCGCGAGCACGTTCACGCCGAGCAGGACGCGCGCGATGACGCCCAGGTTGCGGAAGTCGGGAAGGGCGTCCGGGTAAACGTTTTGTCTTATACTTGTCATCGCCGCGCCGCGTGATCCCAGTATGCCCCATGGCCCCACCCGCCTCCAAGCGGCCGCCTCGAGCCCGCCGCAATAAGAAAGGCCGCGCCGCGGCTCACGCGAAGCCGTGGTCGGGCCGCTTTGCGGAGCCGGTGGACGAGCTCGTCAAGCGCTTCACCGCCTCGGTCTCCTTCGACCGCCGCCTCGCGCCCTACGATATCGATGCCTCGCTCGCGCACGCCCGCATGCTGGCCGCCTGCGGCATCATCGCCAGGTCCGACCTCGCCCCGATCGAGCGCGGGCTGGCGCGGGTCCGGCGCGAGATCGAATCCGGGACGTTCCAGTGGTCGCTCGACGACGAGGACGTGCATTTGAATATCGAGCGGCGGCTCACCGCGCTCGTGGGCGACGCCGGCAAGAGGCTGCACACAGCGCGCTCGCGCAACGACCAGGTCGCGACCGACGTTCGACTGTGGCTGCGTGCCGAGATCGAAGCGATCCGCGCCCGGCTGGAAGCGCTCGAGCGCGCGCTGCTCGAGCAGGCCGAGCGCCACGCCGCGGTCGTGATGCCGGGCTTCACGCATCTGCAGGTCGCGCAGCCGGTGACCTTCGGCCACCACTTGCTCGCCTACTTCGAGATGCTCGAGCGCGACAGGGGGCGGCTGGCGGACTGCCGCGCCCGCCTGAACCAGCTGCCCCTGGGCGCCGCGGCGCTCGCGGGCACGACGTTTCCGGTCGATCGCGAGCGCGTGGCGCGCGAGCTCGGCTTCGACGGCGTGTGCGAGAACTCTCTCGACGCCGTGTCGGACCGGGACTTCGCGATCGAGTTCCTCGCGTTCGCCTCGCTGCTCATGGTGCACCTGTCGCGCTTCGCCGAGGAGCTGGTGCTGTGGGCAAGCCCGCAATTCGGCTTCGTGAGCTTGCCGGACCGGTTCTGCACCGGCTCGTCGATCATGCCGCAGAAGAAGAACCCGGACGTTCCCGAGCTGGTGCGCGGCAAGAGCGGCCGCGTAGTGGGCGACCTGGTCGCGCTGCTCGTGCTGATGAAGGGCCAGGCGCTCGCCTACAACAAGGACAACCAGGAGGACAAGGAGCCGCTGTTCGACGCCGTCGACACGGTGAAGGACTCGCTCGCGGTCTTTGCCGAGCTGGTCGGTGGGTTGGAGCCGGTTGCCGGGGCCATGCGCGGCGCAGCCATGGCGGGATTTTCGACCGCGACCGATCTCGCCGACTACCTGGTGCGCAAGGGGCTGCCGTTTCGCGACGCGCACGAGGCGGTCGCGCGCGCGGTGCGCGAGGCCGAATCGGCCGGCCGCGACCTGTCCGAGCTGCCGCTGAAGACGCTGCAGCGCTACTCGCCGGAGATCGGGCGCGACGTGTTCCGCTTTCTCACTCCCGAAGGATCGGTGGCGAGCCGCAACCACGTCGGCGGCACCGCGCCGGGACAGGTCCGCGCCGCCGTGCGGCGCGCGCACAGGCGGCTCGGAGCGAAGAGAAAAGCCTGACTTGGCGACGAGAGCGGCGCTCGAAGCGGCGGCAGCGGCTGCGCTCGGCCGCGGCGCCCGGCTCGAGTCGGTGGCCGCGGTCTCCGGCGGCTGCATCAACAGCTGTTACCTGGTCGACGCGGGCGCCGCGAAGATCTTCATCAAGCTGAACGCGCCGCGCTTCGCCGACGCCTTCGCCGCGGAAGCCGACGGACTCGCGGCGCTGCGCGCCGCGGGCATGCGCGCACCCGAGCCGCTCGCCCACGGCACCGCCGCGGGGCATGCGTTTCTGGCGCTGGAAGCGCTCGAACTCGGCGCAAGCGAGGACTACGCCGCGCTCGGGCACGCGCTCGCGTCGCTGCACCTCGCGACTGGAGAGCGGTTCGGCTGGACGCGCGACAACTTCATCGGCGCCAGCGCGCAGCAGAATTCAGAAACGGGAGACTGGATCGAGTTCTGGCGCGAGCGGCGCCTCGCGCCGCAGCTCGCTCTCGCCATGGCGAACGGTCACGGGGAAATCAGGGAGCCGGTGGAACGAATATTCGAAGCGCTCCCGCAACTCCTCGACGGACGCGCGCCCGAGGCCTCGCTGCTGCACGGCGACCTCTGGCGCGGCAATACCGGGTTTCTCGCCGGCGGCGCGCCCGTGGTGTTCGACCCGGCGGTTTACCGCGGCGACAGGGAGGCCGATCTGGCGATGACCGAGCTGTTCGGCGGCTTTCCACGCTCGTTCTACGCGGCCTACGAGGAGGCCTGGCCGCTCGATCCCGGCTATCGCACCAGGAAGCATCTGTACAACCTTTACCACCTGCTCAACCACCTCAACCTGTTCGGCGGCGGCTACCTCGGGCAGGTGCGCGCGGCGCTAAGCCTGCTGCTTCGTGGCCTCTAGCATCGTTTTCAGCTCGCCGCTTTGGTACATCTCGCGCATGATGTCGCTGCCGCCGACGAACTCGCCGCCGATGTAGAGCTGCGGGATCGTCGGCCAGTTGGCGAATTCCTTGATTCCCTGCCTGATCTCGGCGTTCTCGAGCACGTTCACCGTGAACAGCTCCTTCACGCCGCTCGCCTGCAGCACCTGGATCGCCATGGCGGAGAACCCGCACTGAGGAAACTGCGGCGTTCCCTTCATGTACAGCACGACCGGATGCTTGGTGACTTGGTCCTTGATCAATTGCTGCGCGTCGCTCATGTTGGACTCCCGGGGAAATAGTTGAGCAATTTGCTCAGGATTTTAACTTGCCTCCGGTAACCCGCGCAATGCCGGCGAGGTCGGGCCAGCTGCACGCGCCACTGAAGCCGGCGCGCGCCAGAAGCTCGCGCACCGCGGCGTCCTGCCCCTGGCCGTGCTCGAGCAGCAGCCAGCCGCGGGGGCGCAGATGCGCAGCCGCGCCACCCGCGATCGCGCTCAGCGCGTCGAGCCCATCCGGACCCGCCTCGAGCGCGTCCCTGGGCTCGAAACGCAGGTCGCCCCGGGCGAGGTGCGGGTCAGCCTCGGCCACGTAGGGCGGATTCGACACCACGAGGTCGAAGCATTCGCCCCCCAGCGGCTCGAACCAGTGTCCCAGGCGCAGCTCGAGCGCGAGCGCGAGCTGCGCCGCGTTGCGCCTGGCCACTTCCAGCGCGGCAGCCGATGCCTCGGTGGCGACGACCCGCACGCGCGGCAGATGGTGCTTGATCGCCAGCGCCACCGCGCCGCTGCCCGTCCCCAGATCGGCCACGCTCGCGTTGTCGATGCCCGCGAGCAGCGCCAGCGCGCGCTCGACCAGGAGCTCGGTCTCGGGGCGCGGGATCAGGACCGCCGGCGTGACCGCCAGCGGCAGGCCGTAGAACTCGCGCCGCCCGAGCAGGTAGGCGATCGGCTCCCCGGCGCGACGGCGCGCGGCCCAGTCCGAGAACATCGCGCCCGCTTGCGCAGGAACGTCGCGCTCGGCGTGCGCCAGCACGCTCGCCTCCGAGAACCCGGTCGCCTCCGCGAGCAGCAGCCGCGCCTCGCGCGGCTCTAGGCCGCAGCCGGCGAGCGCGTCGCGCAGCTTCACGCCGCTTCTTCGGCGAGCAGCGCGAGTTGTTCCGCCTGGTGCTCGGCGCGCAGCGCGCCGATCAGCTCGTCCAGCTCGCCATCCATGATGCGGTCGATCTTGTGCAGGGTGAGGTTGATCCGGTGGTCGGTCACCCGCCCCTGCGGGAAGTTGTAGGTGCGGATCCGCTCCGAGCGGTCGCCCGAGCCGACCAGGCTCTTGCGCGCCGAGGCAGTCTTGGCCTGCTGCTCGCGCATCTGCTTGTCCTTGATGCGTGCCGCGAGCACGGAAAGCGCCTTCTCGCGGTTCTTGTGCTGTGAGCGCGAGTCCTGGCATTCGACCACGATCCCGGTCGGCAGGTGCGTGATGCGGATCGCCGACTCGGTCTTGTTGACGTGCTGCCCGCCGGCGCCGGAGGCGCGGAAGGTGTCGATGCGAAGCTCGGCCGGGTTGAGCACCACGTCGTCGATCGCGTCCGCCTCGGGCAGCACGGCGACGGTGCAGGCGGAGGTGTGGATCCGCCCCTGCGCCTCGGTCGCCGGAACTCGCTGTACCCGGTGTCCGCCGGACTCGAACTTCAGCTTCGAGTACACGCCCTGGCCGATGATGCGCGCAATCACCTCCTTGTAGCCGCCCAGCTCCGAGGGACTTTCTGAAATGATTTCCACCTGCCAGCCCTGGCGCTCGGCATAGCGCGTGTACATGCGGAACAAGTCGCCCGCGAACAGGGCCGACTCGTCACCGCCGGTGCCGGCGCGGATCTCGAGAAAGGTATTGCGCTCGTCGTTCGGGTCGCGCGGCAGCAATACCTGCTGCAGCTCGCGCTCCAGGCGCTCCATCGTGGCGCGCGCCTCCTTCAGCTCGTCCTCTGCGAACGACCTCGTTGCCGGATCGAGCGCCATGTCCCGCGCCGCTGCGGCGTCGCGCTCGGCCTGGCAGAACCCGCCGTAGAGCGAGACCAGCCCGCTCAGCTCCGCGTGCTCGCGCGAGAGCTTCCTGAACTGGTCCATGTCGCGCGTCGCGGTTTCCGCGGCGAGCAGGCCGTTCAGCTCCGCGAGCCGCGCGGCCAGGCCGTCGAGCTTGGCGCGTAAAGACGCTTTCACTAGCGGTTGATGCGGAACAGGCGCGCGACGGTTTCGCTCAGAAGCTCGCGCTCCTCGCCCGCGGCTTCGTTCAGGGCCTGCGTAGGCGGATGAAGCAGCTTGTTCGCGAGCCCCTGCGACAGCGCCTCGAGCACCCGCCTGGGGTCCTCGCCGCGTTGCAGCAGCTTGAGCGCGCGCTCCACCTCGTATTGGCGCGCCTGCTCGGCCTGCTCGCGCAGCGCCCGGATCAGCGGCACGGTCTCGCGCACCTGCATCCAGTGCATGAACTGCCCGACCTGGGTCTCGATGATCGCCTCGGCCTGCTCGACCGCGGAGCGGCGCGCGTCGAGATTCGCCGCCACGATCTCGCCCAGGTCGTCCACCGTATAGAGGAACACGTCGTCCAGCTCGGCGACCTCGAGCTCGATGTCGCGCGGAACCGCGAGGTCGACCATGAACATCGGGCGGCGGCGGCGCGCGCGCAGGGCGCGCTCGACCAGGCCCTTGCCGAGAATCGGCAGCGACGACGCGGTGCACGACACCACCACATCGTACTCGTGCAGGTGATCGCCGAGCGCCTTGAGTTCGATCGCCTGGCCGTTGAAGCGGTGCGCGAGCTGGCCCGCCCGCTCGAGGGTCCTGTTGGCGACCGCGATGCGCGCGGGCCCCTGGGCCGCGAAGTGCGTCGCGCACAGCTCGATCATCTCTCCCGCGCCGATGAACAGCACCTTTTGTTCGTGCAGCGAGGGAAAGATGCGCGCCGCCAGCTTCACCGTGGCCGCCGCCATCGACACGCTGTTGGCGCCGACCTGGGTGTTGCTGCGCACTTCCTTCGCCACCGCGAAGGAGCGCTGGAACAGCTTGTGCAGCACGGTGCCCAGCGTGCCCGCGGCCTGAGCCTCGCGCACCGCGTCCTTCATCTGGCCGAGGATCTGCGGCTCGCCCAGCACCATCGAGTCGAGCCCGGAAGCGACCCGGAAGGCGTGGCGCACCGCCTGCTCCTTGGTCAGGGTGTACATGTACGGGGTGATGTCGTCCGGCCGCAGGCTGTGGTACTTGGCCAGCCAGTCGGCGGCCGCCGACGGCTGCTCGGCGGCAAGGTAGAGCTCGGTGCGGTTGCAGGTCGACAGGATCGCAGCCTCGGAGGCGAGGCTGCGGCGCAATTCGCCCAGCGCGTCGCGCATGCGCTCGACGTGAAACACCAACCGCTCGCGGATATCGAGCGGGGCGGTCTGGTGGTTCAGTCCGAGTGCGTAAAGCGCCATGAAACCCCAAAAATGCGCTAAGACCTGAGATTATAAGGTGGATTCTAAGGTCCCCGGCGCGCCCCGGAGCTTGCGCTATGTCAAATACCCACCTGCAGCCCCACTTTCATCGCCTGGGCCGCCGGAATCTGATAGAAAGCGGTCGCATCCTGCGTGTTGCTCGCCATGAGTACGAAAAGCCGATCGCGCCAGCGAGCCATGCCACGCAGCTTGCGCCCCGCCATCAAGTCTACGTGGCCGATGATGTAGTGCACCTTGTCCATATCGGTCGTCAGGCCGAGTCCCTCCGCCGCCGCCAGCTCGGAGGGGATGTTCGGCCCCTGCATGAATCCGTAGTGCAGCACCACGCGATGGAAGCCGGCGCCAAGGTCCTTGATTTCGATTCGCTCCTCCGGGTCGGTCTTCGGCTGCGGCTCGATCACCACCGTAAGAATGATCACGCGCTGGTAAAGCACGCCGGTGTGCCGCACCAACTGCTGCAGCGCCGGAGGAGTCTGGTCCAGGCGGCCGGTGAAAAATACGCCGGTGTCGGGAACCCGCGGCACGTGCTCGCCCTCAATTCGCCCGATGAACGTTTCGAGCGTCGGCGTCTTCTCGGCGATGCGCTCGGCTAGCAGGCCTGCGCCCCGGCGCCAGGTGGTCATGGCGGTAAACGACACAAGCCCGATCAGCACCGGCAGCCAGCCGCCATCGGGAATCTTGAGCAGGTTGGAGCCGAGGAAACCGAGGTCGATGACGAGGAATCCAAGCAGGAAGGCGAGCGCCGCGGCGAAGCTCCAGCCGCCGCGCTCGCGCGCGACGTTGAACGCGAGCACCGTGGTGACCGCCATGGCGGAATTGACCGCCACGCCGTAGGCCGCCGCCAGGTTGCCCGAAGAGCGGAACGCGAGAACCAGACCGATCGCGGCTGCCATGAGCAACCAGTTCACCGCCGGCACGTAGATCTGGCCCCGCGCGTCGGCCGAAGTCTGCGCAACGACCAGCCGCGGCAACAGCCCGAGATGGACCGCCTGCCGCGTGAGCGAAAAAGCGCCGGTGATCACGGCCTGCGACGCGATGCAGGTGGCGGCCGTGGCGAGAACGATGAGCGGGTAAAGGCCCCAGGCCGGCGCCAGTTGAAAGAAGGGATGGAAGCCTCCGCCGGGGTTCGCGATCAGCGACGCACCCTGGCCGAAGTAGTTGAGCAGCAAGGCGGGCAGCACGAGCGCAAACCAGACCTGGCGGATCGGCTTGCGCCCGAAGTGCCCCAGGTCCGCGTACAGCGCCTCGCCGCCGGTGGCGACCAGAAACACCGCATAAAGTACGAAGTAGCCGGTCCAGCCGTTGTCGAGAAAGAACCGCACCGCGTACCAGGGGTTGACCGCAAACAGCACCTGCGGCGCCTGGAGGATGCCGCGCACACCGAGCAGCGCAAGAACCGCGAACCAGACCAGCGTCAACGGCCCGAACACCGCGCCGACCTTCGCTGTCCCGTGCCGCTGCACCGCGAACAGCGCGAACAGGATCACCGCCGTGATCGGAATCACATACTCGCGCAGTCCAGGCGCGGCGACCTGCAGGCCCTCCACCGCGCTCAAGACCGAGATCGCGGGCGTGATCATGACGCCGCCATAGAGCATCGACGCGCCCAGGATTCCGAGCAGGATGAGGAGGCGGCGGTACCACTTGTCCCGATCGCGATCCGGCCGCAGCAGCGCGATCAGTGCGAACATGCCGCCCTCGCCCCGGTTGTCCGCCCGCAGCACATAGACCATGTACTTGAGCGAAATGACGAGCAGCAGGGTCCAGAAGACCAGCGACAGCACGCCGAGCACGTTGGCGGGGCTGACCGGGATCGGATTCTTGCCGGCGAAACATTCCCGCAGCGCGTAGATCGGGCTGGTGCCGATGTCGCCGTAAACCACCCCCAGCACCGCGATGGCGAGTACGGCGAAGGATTGGCTGTGCGGCGTGGTGGGCGGCGCGCGCTTGAGCGCCTCCTGCTGCGCGTTGCGGCCCAGATCGTTGTCGGCGCCGGCTGGCACGACGATTCGATCGCTTCTACCTAGTAGGTCGTGCGGCAGGTCGTGCCCGCGTAGCGCCAGGCGGTAACCTTCTTCTCCGCGTTGACGATGAAGTCCACCGTGCATGACGTGGCGATGGGATCACCCTTGTTGTAGGTGTAGACCATTCCGCCGCCGGCGGTGTGCAGGGTGCTGTTCGGCAGGCCCCACGCTTTGACCAGATCATCCGCGTTGCGGCCCTGCCAGGTGCTCACCTTCGCCTTGAAGGCCTCTTCGTTCGGAATGCCCGCGCAGGCCGAAATGGCGAGCGCAACGCTTGCCGCCAGGATCCAGATCTTCATGTCTCGCTCCCGTTCGCTGTCGATGCGGCCGATTTCATCACAGGATGGGTGACAGCGAAAGCATGACGGCGGACATGGACGCCCGCGAAGACGTTGTGCTAAAAGCCGCTCGACCACGCGAGAGAGGGGCAAATGGCGGGGACGAAGGCATGACGGCGCCGCAGCTGAGACTGTTGAGCGGGGGCGCCGCACACGGGGTGGTCGAAGCCCTCGCGCCCCAGTTCAGGGCCGAGACCGGGGCCGAGATCGTCGGCAGCTTCGGCCCGGTCGGAGCGATGAGGGACCGGCTGCTGACGGGCGAGCCTGCCGACCTGATCATCCTCACCAAGGCGCTGGTCGCCGAGCTGGCGGCCGCGGGGCGCGTGCTCGCCGATACCTGCGCCGACCTCGGGCGGGTGCGCACCGGCGTCGCAGTGAAGCAGGGCGACACGGTCCCGGACATCTCGAGCGGGCAGGCGCTGCGCGCGGCGCTGCTCGCCGCGCGCGAGATCTACTTTCCCGATCCGCAACGGGCCACTGCGGGAATTCACTTCGCGAGTGTGCTCGATCGCCTGGGCGTGCGCGAGGCGCTCGCGCCGCGTCTTCGCCCTCACGCGAGCGGCGCCGCCGCCATGGGCGCAATGTCGCACGCGCCCGGCCGCGGCCTGCTCGGTTGCACCCAGATCACCGAGATCGCGATCACGCCGGGCGTCGTTCTGGTCGGACCGCTGCCGGGGGAATTCGAACTGGCAACCGTGTATTCGGCCGCGGTGTGCGCGACGGCAGCGGCATCGGATCTCGCTCGGCGCCTTGCGGCCCTGCTCACCGGCGATCTGACGCGGACCTTGCGCGCGCGGAGCGGATTCGAATTCTGAAGCAGTCAACATTCACGACGCGTATTACGGAGGAGGAGACAGACATGATTAAACGCACGATGGCCGCGATCGCGGTCGCTTCATTGCTTGGCGGCGCAAGCGCCGCCGCTTGGTCGGCACCGAAGGACATCCGCTGGGGCACGGGTCCCGTCGGCTCCTCCGGGGGCAAGGCACTGGTCGTGCTCGCCAGCGTCCTGAACAAGGCGATGCCAGAGTTGCGCATCTCCGTGCTGCCGACGCCCGGCGCGGTGACGACCGTGAAGGGCTACGCGACGGGCGAGTTCGACGGCTATTACGGCTCCGACGTGGCGTTGAAGGAGCTCAAGGCGGACAGCGGGCGCTTCAAGGGCTTCAGGCCCAATATCAAGCAGCCACTGATCCAGTCGCTGTGGTGCTACACGCTCGATGTCGGCCTCGCGATCAAGGCAAGCGACCGGGACAGCATCAAGAAGTGGGAGGACCTCTCGGGCAAGGAGGTCTACACCGGCCCGCTGCCCTTCGACACCCGCAGGCAACTCGAGAACGCGATGGCCGCCGTCGGCGTGCACCACATCTACAAGCAGGTCGACCTGTCCACCGTGGGCTCGCAACTCAACTCGGGCTCGATCAGGGGCATGACCATCTACGCCGCGGGCGGCAAGACCCCGCCGCCGTGGATCGCGCAGGCCTCCCTCGCGGTCGATTGGGCGGCCCTCAACCCGAGCCCGGACGAGCTCGCGAAGCTCAAGGCGGCAGGATTCACGATCGAGCAGGTCGACCCGGACAACTTTCACAAGAAGGACATCTACGTCAAAAGGGTGGTCCTGCTGCCCTTCTACTGGGGCTTCGACCTGGGCCACATCCTGTCCGCGGACGAGATGTACAAGATGCTCACCGTGATCGAGGCGCACGCCGACGAGCTGGCCAAGCTCGACCCGAGCTTCCGCCAGATCAGCGGCGGCAAGATGGCCGCGTTCCAGAAGCAGGCGCTCGAATCGACCTGGGATCTCGTTCCCATCCACCCGGGTCTCGCCAAGTACATGAAGGCGAAGGGCGTGTGGGACAGCAAGTGGGACGCGAACGTCGCCAAGCCCTAGCCGCCTGAAGACGTCATCGCCATGAGCGCAACGGTGTCGTCGCGGCAGACGCCGTTCGCGCTCGACTGCGTCTATTACGCGGCGGCGATCGCGTTCCTCGGCTACATGCTGTTCTACTACTGGACCGGGCTGGGCGGGCCGACCCTGCTCGCGATGACGATGATCCCGGTCACCTACGTCCTGTTCACCCTGCGCGCGCTGCGCCTCAACGATCTCTATCCCAGGCTCCCTGCGCTCGCGAACCACCTCATCGCGGGCGCCTACTGCCTGTTCTCGCTCTATTGTGCGTGGTACATGAACACGAACTACATGGCGCTGGGCGAAGAGCGCGCGGGCATGTGGAACACCGCCGACATGGCGGTGGGCGGCGTGATGACGCTGCTGGTCATCGAGTACGCGCGCAAGCGCCACATGCCGTTGTTCATCCTGAATATCGCGCTCATCCTCTACGCAGTGTACGGCTACATGGTGCCTGGCATGTTCTACCATGCCGGCCTGCCCTGGCACCGCGTCATCACTGCCAGCAGCGTGGAAATGGCGACCGGCATCTTCTCGCGCCTGCCGCAGATCGCGCTCACGGTAATCGGCTCGTTCCTGCTTGGTGCTGAGCCTGCTGCGCGGCTTCGGCTGCATCGACTCTCTTCTGCGCGCGACCCAGCGCGTCTCGATCCACTCGGCGCACGCCATCCCGCAGTCGGCGGTGATCGGCTCGATGGCGATCGGCACCGTGAGCGGCAGCGGCGCGGCCAACTCGATCACCGTCGGCTCGGCCACCATTCCGGCGATGATCAACGCCGGACTGCCGCCCGCCACCGCGGCGGCGATCGAGAACGCGTCCTCGATGGGCGGGCAGCTGATGCCGCCGGTGATGGGGATCGCCGCGTTCCTGATGGCCGAGTTTCTCGGCGTCGACTACTTCGACGTCGTCGCGCGCGGCTGGGTCCCGGCGCTCATCTACTACCTCACCGTCGCGACTTCCGTCTATCTACTCTCGATCCACTACCGCACCCATCTTGTCGCCGATGCCGGCGCCGAGAAGCTCGGGTGGCAGGACAAGGTCAACATCGGCGCCTTCGTGTTCGTGGTCGGAGGCCTGGTCACGCTGATGGCGACCATCTTCCTGGCGCCGATGTTCGCGGCGCTCTACATGTTCTACGCCGCCGGCGCGGCCCTGCTGCTCATCCACGTTGTGCCGCTGCTGCGGCGCGGACGCTGGTCGCTGAGCGCGTTTCTGGCGCCAGTCCGGCGCTTTCTCGACTCCTACATCGACATGATCGCGGATATCGCGCTGCTGCTCGCGACCCTTTCGATCATGACCGGCGCGCTCGTGATCACGGGCGTGCCGACCAAGCTCGGCGCGCTGCTGATCGATGCCGCCGGCGTGAACATGGCCGCCATGGTGGGCATGGCGTTCATCTTCGGCGCCGTGCTCGGCATGGGCCTGCCGCCGGCGCCGACCTATATCCTGGTCGCGATCGTGATCGCGCCGCCGTTCATCAAGATCGGCGTCAATCCCTGGGTGGTGCACTTCTTCGCGTTCTTCCTCGCGGTGTTCGGCGAGCTCACGCCTCCGACCTCCGTGACCGCCGCGATCACCTCGAAGATCGCCAACGCGTCGTTCTACGTCACGCTGTGGCGCTCGGTGCAGATCTGCGTCTCGCTGTTCACCCTGATGGCGGGCGTCTTCGTCCATCCCGAACTCGTCATCAAGCCGGGCCTGGAGCAGTTTGGCGCGGCGCTGCTGATCCTGACCGCCACCATCGGCATCACTTTCAGCCTTCAGGCCAGATACGCGAGCGGGCGGGCGCAGGACGCCGCGATCCGGCTCGTGCTCGCCGCGCTCTCGCTGCTCGTGCTGCTGGACCCGGACGACACCGTCGCGACGCTCGCCTGCATACCGGTGCTGCTGGCGATCGGCTACTGGCTCGTCTACCGCCGCAACCTGAGGCTCGCGCCGCAGACCGGGGCCGCGGGACCGCCTGCGCTCGAACGTCCCTAGGCATTGACGGGGAAGCGCGCGTTCGGGTCAGGCGAAAAGCGACAGTTTCTTCCACGAGCGCCAGACGACCGCGAGCCGATCGACCAGAAAGCCCCGGCGCGCCGCGAACCACCCCTGGACGAATGCCGCGCCCTCGGGATTCGCTCCCATGCCGAGCTCCTCCAGCAGGCGGCCTGCGACCGAGATGTCGTTCAGCTCGCCAAGGACGTCCTGCACCGACTCCAGCCTGTCCAGATAACGCCGCGCGGCCCTGGAAGGAAGAATGTCTGAGAACAATTCACAGGCGTAGCGCAGACGCTTGACGAGGATGCGCAGCCGGTGGCGCGCCGCGGGGTCGTTCCAGTCGATGCGCTGCGCGTGGCGCAGCGCCTTGCGTTCCTGGCGCGCGAGCGCGCGCCGGCCATACTGCGCCACGGCCTGCGCGGCCGCGCGCCGCA